>NZ_AFHG01000032.1 GCF_000214035.2 Methyloversatilis universalis FAM5
CAGACGGTGGTAGGTGCCAGTCGACTCGCAGGCGAAGCGCACAGCGCCGGGGGCAAGGTGCGCAGCCAGCCGCGGATGGCCGCGGCGGTGTTGTCAATGCGCAGTACCGGCGAGCGGCCGTGCTCGGCGATGTCCAGCCAGCGCTTGGAGACGTCGATGCCAAAGCAAGTGGATTCGGTCTGACTTGTCACGATGAGCACCTCCGGACTAAGGTTGAAGGGCTTGTCGGGATCACCGGGGCACAGGCTTGCAGGATATGGTCGGTACCGTGACGGACGCGGTCCGAAGGATTCCTCATCGGTGCTTGGGGTGAAGGCGGGACATCTCTCCCACTGTCTGTACGTGCTTGCCGTCAGATGCGGCGCTCGTCCCTCCGCCCGACAAGCGTCCACTACTACGCTTGCCGAAGGTGAACATACAAGCGGCGCCCCGCCGCGATCCGGCCATTGACCACGCGCAGTCCCAGATTCGAGACCCTGTCGCGGCGAAGGTGCCGCTCCCACGGATATGCGCAGTCCTTGGCCAGGGCGAGTGGCCACGGCGACCTGCCACGATCAGGCCTCCGATGACATGCGGTTTCCGATTCGAAGTGGTGCTCCCGGCGAAGCGCGCCCGTGCTTCCGAGGATCTCCTTTCGCCTGCAGCGGATTCTGTTGCGCCGCACCATTCAAATTCCTCTGAAACGACCGTCCGACGCGGGTTTCCGGACAGTCCGATCGCACTACGGTCGGACTTTCCGATGCCGTCCGAATTCCATCCGTCCGATGCCCGCAGGGAAGAAGTCGCCCGCGGCGCTTGAATTTATTTCTCCATCTAATCAGCGACTTGAAAGATGCCGGACGCGTGGCGCGCGGATTGGCACCGTCCTTGCACAAGTGGCTGTGTTCGATCGCGGCCAGATCGATCAGGAAACACCGGCGCTATCGGGCCGGGGCGATGAGCAGGTGGACTATTCAAATGGAGACGTGGAGATGACGATCGATAATTCGTCGGTTCAGGTGCTGGGGATTGATGCAGGCGGCACCATGACTGACACCTTCTTTGTCCGTGCGGACGGCCGCTTCGTGGTCGGCAAGGCGCAGAGCAATCCCGGGGACGAATCCCTGGCGATCTACAACTCGTCGGTCGATGCGCTGGCGCACTGGGGCCGCGAGGTCGATGACGTGTACCCGGAGCTGGTGACCTGCGTGTACTCCGGCACCGCGATGCTGAACCGCGTGCTGATGCGCAAGGGCCTGGACGTGGGCCTGATCTGCAACCGCGGTTTTGAACAGGTGCACTCGATGGGCCGTGCGCTGCAGAGCTACCTCGGCTATGCGCTGGAAGACCGCATCCACCTGAACACCCACCGCTATGACGAGCCGCTGGTGCCGGTGTCGCGTACCCGTGGCGTGACCGAGCGTACCGACGTGCAAGGCAAGGTCGTCATTCCGCTGCGCGAAGCCGAAGTGCGCAGCGCGGTGAAGGAACTGGTCGATGCCGGTTCCCAGGCCATCGTCATCTGCTTCCTGCAGTCGCACAAGAACGGCACGAGCGAACAGCGCGCCCGCGACATCGTGAAGGAAGAGCTGAAGAAGCTCGGCGTCGATATCCCGGTCTTTGCCTCGGTGGACTACTACCCGCAGCGCAAGGAAAGCCACCGCATGAACACCACCATTCTCGAAGCCTACGGCGCGGAACCGTCGCGCCAGACGCTGAAGAAGGTGAGCGACCGCTTCAAGAAGCATGGCGGCAAGTTCGACCTGCGCGTGATGGCCACGCACGGCGGCACCATCAGCTGGAAGGCCAAGGAACTGGCCCGCACCATCGTGTCCGGCCCGATCGGCGGCGTGATCGGTTCCAAGCTGCTGGGCGAAGCGCTCGGTGACGAGAACATCGCCTGCTCGGACATCGGCGGCACCTCGTTCGACGTGGCGCTGATCACCAAGGGTTCGTTCGCCATCAAGTCCGATCCGGACATGGCCCGCCTGGTGCTGTCGCTGCCGCTGGTCGCGATGGACTCGGTCGGTGCCGGTGCCGGTTCCTTCGTGCGCCTGGATCCGTACTCGAAGTCGCTGAAGCTGGGCCCGGACAGCGCCGGCTACCGCGTCGGCACCTGCTGGCCGGAATCCGGTCTGGATACGGTGTCGGTGTCGGACTGCCACGTCGTTCTGGGTTACCTGAACCCGAACAACTTCCTCGGCGGCGCGATCAAGCTCGACGTGCAGCGTGCCCGTGACCACATCAAGGCGCAGATCGCCGATCCGCTGGGCCTGTCGGTTGAAGACGCCGCCGCCGGCGTGATCGAACTGCTCGACCTGACGCTGTCCGAGTACCTGCGCGCCAACATCAGCGCCAAGGGCTACAACCCGGCCGAGTTCACCTGCTTCTCCTACGGCGGTGCCGGCCCGGTTCACACCTACGGCTACACCGAAGGCGTCGGCTTCAAGGACGTCGTCGTGCCCGCCTGGGCGGCCGGCTTCTCGGCCTTCGGCTGCGCCTGCGCCGACTTCGAATACCGCTATGACAAGTCGGTCGACCTCGGTGTCGCCCAGCTCGCCAGCGACGAAGAGAAGGCCGCTGCATGCCAGACCCTGCAGGCAGCATGGTCCGAGCTGGCGGGCAAGGTGATCGAGGAGTTCGTCATCAACGGCTTCAAGCCGGAAGACGTGATGCTCATCCCCGGCTACAAGATGCAGTACATGGGTCAGCTGAACGACCTGGAAATCATCTCGCCGGTGTCGACCGCGGCGACCGCGTCCGACTGGGACAAGATCGTCGAAGCCTTCGAAAACACCTACGGCCGCGTCTACGCGAGCTCCGCACGTTCGCCGGAACTGGGCTTCTCGGCCACCGGCGCCATCATGCGCGGCACCGTGGTCACCCAGAAGCCGGTGCTGCCGGAAGACCCGGACTGCGGCCCGACGCCGCCGCCGGAAGCGCGCATCGGTACCCGCCCGTTCTATCGCCACAAGAAGTGGGTCGATGCGGTGATCTGGAAGATGGAAGCGCTGAAGTCGGGCAACCACATCGTCGGCCCCGCCATCATCGAATCGGATGCCACCACCTTCGTGGTGCCGGACGGCTTCGAAACCTTCGTCGACAAGCACCGCCTGTTCCACCTGAAGGAAGTCAAGTAAGCGCCGGTGTCCTTGAGGGCTGTCGGCGCCCATCCGGGGCCGGCAGCGCAGTGATCCGGAAAAAACTCCAAAGGAGAGACTGAATGAACATGTTGAGCAACAACGAGACCGGCTTTGCCGATCTCCTCAAGAACGGCCAGACGCTGAAGCAGTTCCGCGACGGTATCATCGAGCGCACCCAGAAGACCGGCCACTACAACGGCCTGGAAAAGCTGGAACTGCGTGACGCCGACCCGATCGGCTACGAAAAGCTGTTCTCCAAGCTGCGTGGCGGTCTGGTGCATGCCCGCGAAACCGCGAAGAAGATTGCCGCCAGCCCGATCGTGGAGCAGGAAGGCGAACTGTGCTTCACGCTGTACAACGCGGTCGGCGACTGCGTGCTCACCTCGACCGGCATCATCATCCACGTCGGCACGATGGGCGCGGCGATCAAGTACATGATCGAGAACAACTGGGAAGCCAACCCCGGCATCAATCCCGGTGACATGTTCACGAACAACGACTGCTCGATCGGCAACGTGCACCCGTGCGACATCGCCACCATCGTCCCGATCTTCTGGGAAGGCCGTCTGATCGGCTGGGTGGGCGGCGTGACCCACGTGATCGATACCGGCGCGGTGACCCCGGGTTCGATGTCGACCGGTCAGGTGCAGCGCTTCGGCGACGGCTACATGATCACCTGCCGCAAGACCGGCGTGAATGACACGCCGCTGCGCGACTGGCTGCACGAGTCGCAGCGCTCGGTGCGTACGCCGAAGTACTGGATTCTCGACGAGAAGACCCGTATCGCCGGCTGCCACATGATCCGCGAACTGGTCGAGGAAGTGATCCGTGCCGACGGCATCGAGGCCTACGAGAAGTTCGCCTACGAGGTCATCGAGGAAGGCCGTCGCGGCCTGATGAGCCGCATCAAGGCGATGACGCTGCCGGGCAAGTACCGCAAGGTGTCCTTCGTCGATGTGCCGTACAAGCACGAGGACGTGCAGGTTTCCTCCGCCTTCGCCAAGCTCGATTCGATCATGCACTCGCCGTGCGAAATGACGATCAAGCCGGACGGCAAGTGGCGCCTCGACTTCGAAGGCGCGAGCCGCTGGGGCTGGCACACCTTCAACGCCCACCAGGTGGCGTTCACCTCGGGTATCTGGGTGATGATGTGCCAGACGCTGGTGCCGACGCAGCGCATCAACGACGGTGCCTACTTCGCCACCGAGTTCCACCTGCCCAAGGGCACCTGGTGCAACCCGGATGACCGCCGCACCGGTCACGCCTACGCATGGCACTTCCTGGTGTCCGGCTGGGCGGCGCTGTGGCGCGGTCTGTCGCAGTCCTACTTCAGCCGCGGCTACCTCGAAGAGGTGAACGCCGGCAATGCCAACACCTCGAACTGGCTGCAGGGTGGCGGCATCAACCAGGACGGCGAGATCCACGCGGTGAACAGCTTCGAAGCGTCGAGCTGCGGCACCGGTGCCTGCGCGGTCAAGGACGGCCTGAACCACGCCGCCGCCATCTGGAATCCGGAAGGCGACATGGGCGACATCGAAATCTGGGAAATGGCCGAACCGCTGCTCTACATGGGCCGCAACGTGAAGGCCAACTCCGGCGGCTACGGCAAGTACCGTGGCGGCTGCGGCTTCGAAACGCTGCGCATGGTGTGGAACGCCCAGGACTGGACCATGTTCTTCATGGGCAACGGCTTCATGAACAGCGACTGGGGCATGATGGGTGGTTACCCGGCTGCCACCGGCTACCGCTTCGAAGCGCACAAGACCGGTCTGGAGCGTCGCATCGCCAACGGCGAAAGCCTGCCGCTGGGTGGTGACATCGATCCGAGCGCGCCGACCTACGAGCACAACATCGATGCCACGGCCCGGATCAAGCGCGACAAGCAGTGCATGACCACCGAGGACTGCTACGACAACCACGATCTGTACCTGAACTACCTGCGTGGCGGCCCCGGCTTCGGCGACCCGATCGACCGCGAGCCGAAGGCGATCGAGAAGGACCTGAACGAGAAGTTCCTGCTGCCCGAGTACGCCCAGAAGGTGTACGGCGCCGTCTTCACCCAGGACGCCAAGGGCGCGTATGTCGTCGATGTGGCCAAGACTCAGGCCCGTCGCGCCGAAATGCGCAAGGAACGTCTGGCCCGTGCAGTGCCGGTGCGCGAATGGATGAAGGAAGAGCGCGAACGCATCATCAACAAGCACGCGTCTCAGGCCGTCCAGCACATGTTCGCCACCAGCTTCGCGCTGTCCGAGAAGTTCACCAAGCACTTCAAGGACTTCTGGAGCCTGCCGGCCGACTGGCAACTGCTGGAGACCGAACTGGGCGTTCCGTCCTACGGCTCCAAGCACCGCATGGACCTGTCGCTGATGCCTGACGTCACCACCGTCGTCCAGGTCGAAGAGTGACCTCCAACAGACCGATCACGCGAATCAAGGAGCAATAAATGTCGACTTACACCAACGAGCAGGTCGCTCACCTGGCCGAGGGCACGCTGGACTGGGAAACCACCTTCCGCATGCTGTCGATGCCGAAGGACAACAGCCGCTTCAAGCAGTACGTCGAGGCGCTGCAGAAGAAGGTGAGCTTCAAGGACAAGATCGTGCTGCCGCTGGCGCCGCACATGTACATCGTGCAGACCGCGAAGAAGCAGTGGGTCATCAAGTGCGATTGCGGTCACGAGTTCTGCGACTACACCGACAACTGGAAGATGCACGCGCACATCTACGTGCGTGACACCGAAGAGGCGATGACCGAGGTCTATCCGAAGCTGATGGCGCCGGATACCCAGTGGCAGGTGTACCGCGAGTACTACTGCCCGACCTGCGGCACGCTGCACGACGTCGAGGCGCCGACCCCGTGGTACCCGGTGATCCACGACTTCGAGCCGGACATCGAAGCCTTCTACAAGGAGTGGGTCGGCCTTCCGGTGCCCGAACGGGCGTCGTGATGCACGGCCGGGGCGCTCACGAGGCGCCCCGGTGCGACCGGCCGGAGGAGGCCGGTCGCAGCGGTCGCGGCCGGCACCCTCCGGCCGCCTCGCTCTCCCCACCCTGAACCCGGAAACGGCACTGCGCAATGCGGCCCTGGCGGCTGCAGGGGGCAGCTCACGCCCGCGTTCCTTTCAGGTCACGAAAAGCGTCGCGCGTGCCCGGCACGGAACGGCGCCACAAGGAGACTGTAGATGCTTCACTCGCTCAAGCGTTTCGGCAGCGGCGCACGTGCCGCGGTCAATGTCGTTACCTCCACGCTTCCCATCGCCATCATCGGCGGCCTGCTGTACGCCGGCTTCTTCGTGAAGGCGGAAGCGGTCATCAACAAGGTCGAGCCGAAGGCGGTCGAACGGCGCGACAACTTCTTCAGCGTGGTGGCCCCCACCGAGCAGATCGCGTGGGCCGCGGGCAGCGGCGGCAAGATCGTGCGCAGTGATGACGGGGGGCGCAGCTGGCACCGCCAGAGCAGCAACACCTACGAAAACCTGCAGGGCATTGCCGCCTGGGATACCCAGCACGCGGTGGTGGCCGGCAATCACGGCGTCATCCTCTACACCACCGACGGCGGCAGCAGCTGGAAGGCGGCCCAGGTGCCCAAGTCGGACAACCCGAACAAGCTGTTCCGCGTGCGCATCTTCGACGGCGTGGCCTGGGCGGTCGGCGAGTTCGGCTCGCTGCTGCGCTCGGACGACAAGGGCGTGACCTGGACGCGGGCGATGGAAGAGAAGGACCGCGCCTGGAACGACGTGTTCTTCCACGGCCAGAACGGCTGGCTGGTGGGCGAGTTCGGCACCGTCATGCGCACCACCGACGGCGGGGCGACCTGGACCCAGAACGAGCTGGACAACAAGGTGAGCCTGATGGGCGTCGATTTCCGCGACGACCGGCACGGCGTGGCCGTGGGCCTCACCGGCACGCTGCTGGTGACCGAGGACGGCGGTGCCAGCTGGCGCGATGTGCCGCCGCTCACCCGCGAACACCTGCTCGACATCGCCTGGGACGAGAACCGCTGGGTCGCGGTGGGCGACAAGGGCGTCATGGTGACGTCGGATGCCGCCGCCACGGAATGGAAGCTCGGCCGCATCGCGGAAGGTGACGTGTCCTGGCGCACCCAGATCACGCGTGCCGGCAATCGCTACTACGTGTCGGGCGCCAATCTGGGCGTGCTCGAGGACGGCAAGCTGACCATCGTCGGTCGATAAGAAAGCGCAGGGGGAGAAAGCCGTGAAGAACGAAACCTTCAGCAAGGTCGAACACATCTTTTCCGCACTGATACGCCATCGCACCTGGGTGGTGATGGCCGTGGCGGTGCTCACCGCGGTCATGGGGTATCTCGCGAGTCATGTCGAGGTGAAGACGGTGTTCAGCGATCTGCTGCCCAAGAATCACCCCTACGTGGCGGTGAACCAGCAGTTCAAATCCACCTTCGGCGGCTCGAACATGGTCAGCATCATGATCGAGGTGAAGGAGGGCGACATCTTCAAGCCCTCGGTGCTGGCCAAGGTACAGAAGATCACCGTGGGCCTGCAGCAGGTCGACAGCGTCGATACCTACCAGATCATTTCGATCGCATCGAAGAAGATCAAGGAGGTGCGCGCATCGACCGAGGGCGTGGAGTCGCGGCCCATCATGTGGCCGGAACTGCCCAAGGGGCCGGCCGAGATGGCGGTGCTGAAGGAGGCGGTGCTGAACAATCCGCTGATCTACGGCCCCTATGTGTCGATGGATCTGAAGGCCACGCTGATCACCGCCGACTTCCTCGACGGTGACATCAACTACAGCAAGGCCTTCGAACAGATCATGTCGCTGGTGAAGGAGGCCGACGGTGATGGCGTGATGGTGCGCGTGGTCGGTGAGCCGGTGCTGTACGGCTGGGTCAATTACTACCTCGACGAAACCATCCAGATCTTCTTCGCCGCCATCGCCTCGCTGGTGATCATCCTGCTGCTGATTACACGCACCTGGCACGGCACCGTGCTGCCGCTGCTGGCGGGCGTGATCAGCGCGATCTGGGCGCTCGGCGCGGCCAAGCTGATGGGCTTCCACCTGGACCCGCTGGTCATCGTGGTGGCCTTCCTGATCACCGCGCAGGCGATTTCAAACTCGGTGCAGCTCATTTCGCGCTACGACGACGAGATCGCGCACGGCGCCAGCAGTTCGGCCGCGGCGGCGGTGGCCAGCGCGAAGAACCTGTTCAAGCCGTCGATGCTGGCCATCGTGGCCGATGCCGGCTGCGTGCTGGTGGTGGCGCTGACGCCCATCCCGATGCTGGAGAAGATTTCCTACATCGGCACGGTGTGGATCTTCTCCATCTTCATCAGCGCGCTGGTGATGACGCCGGTCATGCTGTCCTTCTTCAGCGGCCGTGGCGGCTTCGTGCATCCGCTCAACATCCGTCCGGTGCTGGAAGCCATCCTGCGCGGCTGTGCGGCGGTGGTCACCACCCGTACCCGCTACATCGTGCTGGGCCTGGCGGGCATCACCTTCCTGGTGTCCGGCTGGTACGCCTTCAACCTGAAGGTGGGCGATGCCAATCCGGGGTCCCCGATTCTGTGGCCGGACTCGTCGTACAACCGCGACGCGACCGACATCAACCGCCAGTTCCAGGGTTCGGACCGCATGTTCGTCGTGGTGGCCGGCAAGGAGAAGGGCGCGATGCGCGAGCCGGAAGTGCTGCAGAGCATGGCCAACTTCCAGCGCTACATGGAGGCACAGCCCGAGGTCGGCGGCAGCATTTCGCTGGCCGACATCCTGCCGCAGGTGCGCCGCGTGCTGCGTGAAGGCAACCCGATGTACGCCGAACTGGGCAATGACGCGGGCGAGAACTCCGAGCTCACCTACATGTTCGTGTCCGGCTCCGACCCGGGTGACATGGACCGCTACGCCGACGCCGATGCCAAGAACGGTGCGGTCACGCTGTTCTTCCGCGATCACCAGGGCGAAACCATCCGCACCGCGGTGGCCCGGGTGCAGGACTACGTGGCGCAGAACCCGATGGACAAGGCCGACTACCTGCTGGCCGGCGGTCTGGTCGGCGTACTGGCGGCGGTCAATGAGGTGATCCTGGCCGGCCAGATCGAGGCGATCGCGCTGGCGCTGCTGGTGCTGGTGGTGTGCTGCACGGTGACCTACCGCTCCACCGTGGCCGGGGTGTTCTTCATGATCCCGGTGATGCTGTCCAACACCATCACCTTCAGCTACATGGCCTGGCATGGCATCGGCATGAACATCAACACGCTGCCGGTGGTCGCGCTCGGTATCGGCCTTGGGGTGGATTACACCTTCTACATCGTCGATGGCATCCGCGAGGAACTGCACCACAACCCGAACGTGGAGCGCGCCATCGTGAAGGCGCTGTCCAGCGCCGGCCGCGGCGTGCTGGTGACGGCGATGACACTGATCACCAGTGTCGGCCTGTGGAGCTTCTCCTCGCTGCGGCTGCAGGCCGACATGGGCCTGCTGATCGCGCTCTGGCTGTTCATCTCGGCCTTCAGCGCGCTCTTCATCATGCCGGCCATCGTCTATGTGTTCCGCCCCGCCTTCATCGTGGGCAGCAAGCAGCGCCCGATCGAGCGCGCCGAAGAACCTGCAGTCGTTGTGTGAGGGCAGCCCGTCGCGCCCGTCGGTGTCTGCCGACGGCGACGGGCGTGCGCGGACGGCTCATGGGTAGTCCCAAACAGGAGGGAGTGGAGACATGAGAAGAAGCAGAACCTTCAGGCGGACCGCAACCGGTCTGGCCGTGGCGACGGCGCTGGCGATGATGGGCATGCCCGTCGCTCACGGTGCCGAGGAGGCCAAGAACGACGCACCGGCCAGCAACTGGCTGAGCGACGACGTGAAGTTCCAGGTGTCCGGCTATGCCCGTGCCTGGGCCTCGTTCAACCTGCAGAACCAGCCTGAACTCGATGCGGTGGGCAAGGACAGCAAGGGCAAGCTGTCCATGCTGCGCGGTTCGGTGCTGCTCGATGCCGACCTGACCACCGGTTCGGTCAAGTGGAAGGCGATCGGCCGGCTGGACCGCGAGTACAAGACCGGCTACCTCGAGGACCTCGAGGACCTGCGCGCCACCAACGGCACCGCCGGTGGCCCGAGCATCACCAAGAACTACAACAACGGCGACATCCGCGAACTGTGGGTCGAGGCGCCGCTGGGTGAGCGCACCACGGTGAAGTTCGGCAAGCAGCAGCTGGTGTGGGGCGAATCCGACTTCTTCCAGGCGATGGACCTGGTGCACGGCTACGACTACAGCTGGCGCCTGTTCTTCGAGGGCGAGAACGAGGAATGGCGCAAGCCGCTCATCATGCTGTCGACCAAGATCCGGGTGCCCGAAGCCAAGGGCATGATCGCCGCCTTCGTGCGTCCGGGCTGGGACCGCTGCGAGGACATCGGCAACACCTACGATATCCGGGGTGGCCGCTGGTTCTTCCAGCCCTACCGTGGCTTCGACCTGACCCGCGTCACCACCAAGAACTGCGAGCACAAGGACGGTGACATGGACGACGTGACCGGCGGCATCCGCTGGTCCGGCGAGGCGTTCGGTCTGAACTACTCGATCGCCTACCTGACCACCTTCTCGGCGGATCCGGTCGCCAGTTCGGTGTTCAAGCCGCATCAGGGCGTGCCGGTCGCGGGCGCGGTGTTCGATCTCATCCATCCGAAGATCGACGTGCTCGGCGCCACGGTCAGCGGCTACAGCGAAACGCTGGACGCGGTGATCAGCGCGGAGGTGGCCTACACCAAGGACCAGCCCTACAACGTCGGCAGCGGTGCCTTCAATCCGGGCAATGCCGCCAATCCGGGCATCGGTCTGAACGGCATCAAGAAGAAGGACACGCTGCGGACCATGATCCGCATCGACAAGGACCTGAGCCTGGAAAACGTGTTTGGCACGTCGCGGCCCTCGTTCTCGTCGATCCAGCTGTTCAACACCCAGGTACTGGGCTTCGACGGCGGCGACGACCTGGTGCGTCTGTTCGCCTACGGCACGCCGCTGAACGAGCACAGCACCATCCTGACCGCCTTCACCACGCTCAACTACCGCAACGACACGATCAACCCCGGCCTGGCCGTGGGCTTCGACCTGTCCAACGGTGGCGGCTTCGCCATTCCGAGCGTGGCACTCACGTTCTCGGACAAGTGGGTGGCCAAGGTGGAGGCCGACATTTTCTGGGACGGCGGCAAGAGCAACAAGACCCAGTTCAGCAATGGCGAATCGCAGCTGTTCGGTTACTTCAACCGTGCCAGCCAGCTGGTGTTTCGTCTGACCCGGCAGTTCTGATCAAAGGAGGAAGACAGATGTATACGCTCAACACCCTCATCCCGGCCGGCCGCGCACGCCGCACCGGTGTGGCCGGCGCGCTCGCGCTGGTGCTCGGACTGGCCGCCGGTCAGACCTTCGCCAAGGAGCTGGAAGCCGGCTTCGTGATCACCAAGGAGAACTACGACAGCGTCAAGGAGGACACCTTCGAGAAGAAGACCATCGCCTCCATGGTGCCGGAGAAGCTCGAGTGGATGATCAAGAACTACAACCTGACCATCAAGCTCGCCCACTCGAAGAAGATCGAGATGGACCCGAAGTACGTCGAGTGGTCGAAGAAGAACGTCGGTACCGTCAAATTCAATCCGGCCGACCGCACCGTGTCCGGCTGGCAGGCCGGCATGATGTTCCCGCCGGAAACGATCAAGATGGACGACCCGCACGCCGGCGACAAGGTGATCTGGAACCTGCGTGCCGCCACCTACGGCGCCACCATGGACCTGCGCGACATCGCCTGGGCCTTCCTCGACGCGAAGAAGGGCTATGAGCGCGTGCAGGCCTTCCAGTCCCGCCGCTACTACATGGAAGGCCGTCTCGACGGCGGCCCGATCACGGTGGGCGACGGCACGATCGCGCAGAAGACCTACTTCGTGGCGCACTACCCGCAGGACATCCGCGGCCTGGGCACCTTCTCGGTCCGCTACAACCAGGCGGATTCCAAGAAGCCGGACGACTCCTACGCCTACCTGAAGTCGGTGCGCCGCGTGCGCCGCCTGTCCGGCGGTGCCTGGATGGATCCGATCGGCGGTACCGACCAGCTGTACGACGACTGGGACATCTGGGACGCCGCGCCCACCAAGTACAAGTCGAACAAGCTGATCGAGAAGCGCTGGGTGCTGGCCATCGCGCACAGCCCGGAAATGAGCGTGGATACCTCGCAGCCCTACACCGAGCCGCAGAAGCGCTTCCCGCGCATCAACATGAGCGAGGCGCCGTACTTCAACCCGGCCAAGGATATCGGCTGGGAGCCGCGCGAGGTGTATGTGGTCGAGGGCGTGCCGCCGGACGAGCACCCGTACAGCAAGAAGGTGGTCTACATGGAAGTGGACTTCCCGCGTCCCTACCTGGGCTACGCGCTCGACCGCAAGGGCGAGTTCTGGAAGATGTTCATCTTCCAGAACCGGCCTGACGTGGGCGACGACGGCTACAAGGCGGTGATGCCGGTGATCGGCCACATCATCGACGTGAAGCGCGGTCACGCCACCAACTGGTCGTCGAACATGAAGTCCAACCCGAAGGGCGTGAAGGAGACCGATGTGTCGCTGAACGTTCTTGAAGAAGTGGCCACGGGTACGGGCAAGTAAGCGCAGTTGAATACCGTGCTGGTACCTCCTCCCGGCATGTTCGCCCGATCCCGTGCAGCGCGGGGTCGGGCTTTTTTCGCCGCGGAATCCGGGGGCAGGGGCTGGCCGGACCAGAACAGGATTCCATCATGAAAGTGTTCACCCCATCGGGTTGCGAGTGGAAGGGCACGCGGCTTGCCCGTTTCATCGAACGTCACGGCTATGGCTCGCTCGACCAGCTGCAGGAAGAGGCCGAGCGCGATGCGCCGCGCTTCTGGGACCGCGTGGTCGAGGAGGTCGGTCTCGACTGGGCCGTACCCTATGTTCAGACGCTGGATCTGCAGAACGGCCCGATGTGGCCTGAATGGTTCGTCGGCGGTCGGCTCGACCTGTTCGACAACCTGATCGGCAAGCATGCCCGCCGTCATCCGGACAAGATCGCGATCCGCTGGGAAGGCGATGCCGGCGAACAGCGCAGCCTGAGCTACGGCGAACTGGAGCGCGAGGTGGCGGCGGTGGCCACCGGCCTGCGCGCGCTCGGTCTGGCGCAGGGCAGCCGCATCGCGCTCTACCTGCCCATGGTGCCGGAGGCGGCGGTCATTCTGCTGGCGGCTGCGCGCATCGGTGCCATTTCGGTGCCGATGTTCTCCGGCTATTCCGCCGATTCGGTGGTGCAGCGGGTGCAGGACGCCGCCGCCAGCGTGCTGGTGTGCGCCAACGGCTACTTCCGCCGCGGCAAGCCGGTGCGCATGCTGGCCGACGCGCTGGCCGCGGCCGATGCCTGTGAATCGGTGCAGAACGTGGTGGTGGTCGACCGGCTGGGCAACGGCTCGTACGAGGGCGAGGAGCCGGGCGGTCATTACGCGCTGCGCGATTACGCCACGCTGGCCGCCACGACGCCCGAAGCGTCGGGCGACGACAGCTTCGGCGCGTCGGCGCCGCTCATGCTGGTCTACACCTCCGGCACCACCGGCAAACCCAAGGGCGTGGTGCATACCCACGGCGGCTTTCCGCTGAAGGCGGCGCAGGACATGGCCATGGCCTTCGACCTGCGCGAGGACGACAGCCTGATGTGGGTGACCGACATGGGCTGGCTGATGGGGCCCTGGATGGTGTTCGGCGCGCTGCTGCTGGGCGCCACCATCGTGCTGTGCGAAGGCACGCCCGATTACCCCGACGCCGGCCGTATGTGGCGTATCGTGCAGCGCCACGGCGTCACCCACCTCGGCCTGTCGCCCACCCTGGTGCGCCTGCTGATGGGCAGTCGTGACGCGGTGCCGGCCCCGGGCACGCTGGACACGCTTCGCGTGTTCGGCTCCACCGGCGAGGCGTGGAACGAGACGCCCTGGCTGTGGCTGTTCGAAACGGTGGGGCAGAGCCGGCGGCCCATCGTCAATTACTCCGGCGGCACCGAGATCGGCGGCGGCATCCTTGCCTGCTTCCCGGGCCTGCCGCAGACAGCGTGCGGCTTCAACGGCCCGATACCGGGCATGGCGGCGGACGTGGTTGATGCGGAAGGGCGACCGGTGCGTGGCAGCGTCGGCGAACTGGTGCTGCGCGCGCCGTGGCCGGGCATGACCCGCGGCTTCTGGAACGACCCGGACCGCTACGAGGACACCTACTGGGCCACGCTGCCCGGCCTGTGGGTGCATGGCGACTGGGCCAGCATCGACAGCGACGGCTACTGGTTCGTACACGGCCGCAGCGACGACACCATCAAGGTGGCGGGCAAGCGTCTCGGGCCGACCGAGTTCGAATCGGCGCTGGTGTCGCACCCGCTCGTCGCCGAGGCGGTGGCGGTGGGGGTACCGGATGCGATCAAGGGCGAGGCGGTGGTGTGCTTCGTCACGCTGCACGACCCGCGCAGCGGGCCGGAGGGCTGGAGCGTGTGGGAAACCGAACTGTCTGACCACGTGGCGCGCCTGCTCGGCAAGCCGCTGCGACCGGCACGCATCCACGCGCTGGCCCAGATCCCGAAGACGCGCAACGGCAAGATCCTGCGCCGCGTGGTCCGGAACGCCTACATCGGCCGGCCGATGGGCGATCTGTCATCGATGGAGAACCCGCGTTCGATCGAAGAGGTGATCAGCCTGCGCACCGCCCGCGTCTGAGTCCGACGCCCGGACGTCCGATAACCGGACGATAGCCGTACGGACTTCGTACGGTTTTCGGACGCTTGCCGGGCGTCCGGGTGGACGCCTGCGCGTCGAATGTTTCAGTTCATTGAAAAGAAAGATTTTTCCTGCGTTTTGCGGCGCCATCTCCAATGGCCCACTCCTTGCAGGGATATGACCACCTGCCGACCCCTGCAGTCCCGGGTCGGCCGTTGCGGAGGACGCTGTTCGTGAATCAGACATCCGATCCGGTAGTGATCGTTTCCGCCAGCCGTACGCCGCTGGGCGGCTTTCTCGGCGGCCTGGCGTCGCTGACCGCTCCCGAGCTGGGTGCCCGGGCGATTGAATCGGCCGTCAGCCGGTCCGGCATCGACGCCGGCCGCGTCGATGAGGTCTACATGGGCTGCGTGCTGCCCGCCGGCGTGGGGCAGGCCCCGGCCCGACAGGCCGCCCTGGGTGGCGGTCTGCCCGAATCCAGCGCCTGTACCACGGTGAGCAAGGTGTGCGGCTCCGGCATGAAGGCGGTGATGCTGGCCCATGATGCGCTGCGCGCCGGATCGGCCGACATCGTGGTCGCGGGCGGCATGGAGTCGATGAGCAATGCGCCGTATCTGCTGGCGCGCGCCCGCGCCGGCTATCGTCTCGGTCACGAACGGGTGATCGATCACATGTTCCTAGACGGTCTGGAAGACGCCTACGGCGAGCGCGGCACGCTGATGGGCGTGTTCGCCGAGCGCTGTGCCGGGCGCTTCGGCTTCGGCCGCCAGGCGCAGGACGACTGGGCGCTGCGTTCGCTCGAGCGGGCACTGGAGGCCGACCGTCGCGGCGCCTTCGACTGGGAAATCTGTCCGCTGAAAGTGGCCGGCCGTGGTGGCGCCACCGAGGTGGTGCGCGACGAACAGCCGCAGAGCGCGCGGCCGGAAAAGATTCCCGCGCTGAAGCCGGTGTTCCGCGCCGACGGTACCGTGACCGCCGCCAATTCGAGCTCGATCTCGGACGGCGCGGCCGCCTTGGTGCTGATGCGCGCCTCGACCGCGCACGCCGCCGGCCTGAAGCCGCTGGCCACGCTGGTTGCCCAGGCCGGTCACGCCGGCCCGCCCGCGGATTTTCCGGTGGCCCCGGTAGACGCCATCCGCAAGGTGCTGGACCGCGCGGGCTGGCGTCGGAGCGAAGTCGATCTGTACGAAATCAACGAAGCCTTTGCCGTGGTGACGCTGGCCGCCATCCGCGAACTGGCGCTCGACCCGGATACCGTGAATGTTCATGGCGGCGCCTGCGCGCTGGGGCACCCGATCGGCGCCACCGGCGCCCGCCTGCTGGTGACGCTGATCGGCGCGCTGCGTCGCACCGGTGGCCGGCGCGGTGTGGCCAGTCTGTGCATTGGCGGAGGTGAAGCGACTGCAATTGCACTGGAGTTGCTTAATAATTGAACTAACCTGATGAGATTGGCGGCGCGCAGCCGCCCCCGGACGCGCACGCCGGGCGGACCGTTCCGAGTGCGCGGGAGCACATGGTTTTCAAACAAGCCCGTGAGACGGCATGCCTCGAAGCATGCTGCTACACAGGTCAGGAGGAGTCGGAGCACGCGTGCATCGTCCCGCCCGGGCGATGTAGGCGGGACGCCGTCTACCTCCACCACAAACAGGAGGTAGCCATGGAGTTGAGGGACGACGATCAGAGCCAGATGTTTTCACGTCCGGAACGCGACCGCGACGTGATGACCCACTGGGAACGCCTGCTGAGTGGCGAAGAGTGCAGCTCGGACGCGCTGCGCAGGCTGATCGACGATTCCTGGCGCCGCTGCCTGAATGCCCACGTCGATCCCGGCAAGTTCCAGGCGCCACCGCCGCTGAGCGAGAACTCGCTGTATTCGCTGCAGCAGAAGCACGGTGACCTGCTCACCGCCAGTACGCCGGTGATGGCGATGGCACGCGATTTCCTGGCTGAAACCGGAACCATCATGGTGCTGACCGACCACAGCGGCACCATCCTGAGCCTGGAAGGCGATCCGGGCACCCGCGATGAAGCGGGCGTCATGAACATGATGCCGGGCGCCAGCTGGAGTGAAACTGCCTGCGGCACCAACGCCATCGGCACCGCGATCGCGGTGCGCCACCCGGTACAGATCCATTCCGCCGAACACTACTGCGCCGGCATCAAGCGCTGGACCTGTTCATCCACCGTCATCCTCGACCCCTACGACAACAGCGTGCTCGGCGCGATCGACGTGTCCGGGCTGCAGCAGACCTACAACAAGCACAGCCTGGCGCTGGTGGTGGCGACCGCGAGCAAGATCGAGGGCCGGCTGGCCAAGCACGAGATGGGCATCCGCTTCCGGCTGCTCGAACGCTGCATGCACCGGCTGACCCACTCGACTTCGGACGGCGTCATCGTGTTCGACCGGCGCGGCAATCCGGTCAAGGCCAACGAACGCGCCGAACAGGCGCTGAACCAGCTGGCTGAGGGGCGCATCGGATCGCGCCGGCTGGATCTGGCCTCGCTCACGCTGGGCCACGCCACCGACGATGGCCTGCCGGCCGGACTGCAGGGCTGGATCGCGCCCGAGTGGCTGGAGCCGGTGATCGAGAATGGCCAGCGCATCGGCACGCTGCTCACCATCCCCATCTTCAAGCCGCGCGCGCCGCATGGCGTGGCTGCGCCGGCGGCCGAAGCGAGCAGCGCGCCGCACGAACCGAGCAAGCTGGACTGCGTGGTGGGCAAGGACACCGCGCTGATGGAGGCGGTCGAGCGGGCGCGCCACCTGTCCCGCTCGAATGTGCCGGTACTGCTGCTGGGCGAGACCGGTGTCGGCAAGGAAGTGTTCGCGCGCGGCATCCATGACTGCGGCAGCGCCAAGTCCGCGCCCTTCGTCGCGGTGAACTGCGGCGGTCTGTCGCGTGAGCTGCTGGCGACCGAACTGTTCGGCTATGCCGAAGGCTCCTTCACCGGAGCCCGCCGTGGCGGCATGATGGGCAAGATCGAGGCCGCCAACGGCGGCACGCTGTTCCTGGACGAACTGGGCGAAATGCCGCTCGACATGCAGCCTCACCTGCTGCGCGTGCTGGAAGAGGGCGAAATCTACCGCCTCGGCGAGAACGCGCCGCGCAAGGTGAAATTCCGCCTGATCTGCGCCACCAACCGCGATCTGCGCAAGGAAGTGACCGACGGCCGCTTCCGTATGGATCTGTATTACCGGGTCGCCGTGACCAGCGTGCGCATTCCGCCGCTGCGCGAGCGCCTGGGCGATATTCCTGCACTGTCGCGCGCGCTGATGGAGAAGCTCGCCGCCCAGCATGGCGTGCCGGTACCGGTGCTGACCGGCGTCGAACTGAACGAACTGTCCAGCTATTCCTGGCCGGGCAACGTGCGTGAACTGCGCAATGTGCTCGAATCCATGCTGCTTACCGGCGAGCGCCCGCGCGCGCTGATGGCGCCGGAGGCAGTGCGCGGCATACGCCCGTTCGAGTCGGTTGGCGGGATGGAACAGATCATCTCTTCCGCGGTGGAGCACCGCGAA
Source organism: Methyloversatilis universalis FAM5 (assembly GCF_000214035.2). Classification (GTDB taxonomy): domain Bacteria; phylum Pseudomonadota; class Gammaproteobacteria; order Burkholderiales; family Rhodocyclaceae; genus Methyloversatilis; species Methyloversatilis universalis. Next base: position 18,344 of record NZ_AFHG01000032.1, read on the forward strand.
AGCCGGCGGCTGGAAGAGGCGGAGCGCGACGCCATCCTGAACGCGATCGACGACAGCCACGGCAATATGGCGCTGGCCGCGCGTTCGCTGGGCATCGCGAAGAGCACGCTCTACCTCAAACTGAAGAAGTTCGGGCTCGACGCCCTGGTCGAGCGCGCACGCGAGGTGCACGCCAAAGGGCACTGAGCGTCACGGCCTGAGCCGGCGCAGCCCGGCTTCCCGCCGCTCAGGTGGTCCGGCGCCCGGTGCAGCCGTCGCAGGTCGCCCGGGCGTGCCTCAGGTCAATCCAGCGTATCGCCGCGCGGCGGCAGACCGAGCTTTTCCAGCTCTGCTTCCTCGTCCGGCTCGTACAGCCGCGAGCGGGTCAGGAAGCGGACGCCTTCCGGCGATTCGATCGAAAAGCCGGATCCGCGACCCGGCACGACGTCGATGATGAGGTGGGTGTGCTGCCAGTACTCGAACTGAGCGACGCTCATGCAGAAGGGCATGCCGCCGATCTCGCCGAGTATGTAGTCGGAGCTGCCGAGCTTGAATTCATTGCGCGGGTAGCACATCGGAGCGCTGCCATCGCAGCAGCCACCGGATTGATGGAACAGCAGCGGGCCGTGCTTCCGGGCGAGCCGGGCGATCCATTCAAGTGCTTCGGGGGTGGCGGTGACGCGGGTGACCATGGTTCTCCTCCTGCCTGTGTCCGGGTGATCTCTGCCGAGTGACCGCGCAGGGTGGCCGACGTTCGGCCGGTCCGTGCGGTTTCGTGCTTATTCTGCTGGTATGAATTGCCGTGCGGCGCTCAGACCGCGTGCAGCATCCAAACAAAAAAGGGGCGCCGGAGCGCCCCTTTCTCTTACCACTGCATCAGAAGAAGCCCAGCGCCTTCGGCGAGTAGCTCACCAGCATGTTCTTGGTCTGCTGATAGTGGTCCAGCATCATCTTGTGGGTTTCACGACCGATGCCCGACTGCTTGTAGCCACCGAACGCGGCGTGGGCCGGGTACAGGTGGTAGCAGTTGGTCCACACGCGGCCGGCCTGGATGTTGCGGCCGAAGCGGTAGGTGCGATGCACCGAACGCGACCACACGCCGGCGCCGAGGCCGAACATGGTGTCGTTGGCGATCGCCAGGGCGTCGGCTTCGTCCTTGAAGGTGGTCAGTGCGAGCACGGGGCCGAAGATCTCTTCCTGGAAGATGCGCATCTTGTTGTGGCCCTTCAGCACGGTCGGCTGAATGTAGTAGCCGCTGGCTTCCGATTCGGCACGCTTGGCGCCGCCGATCAGCACCTCGGCGCCTTCCTTGCGGCCGATGTCGATGTAGGACAGGATCTTCTCGGCCTGATCCGAACTGGCCTGGGCGCCGATCATGGTGTCGGTGTCCAGCGGGTGGCCGCCGCGCACCTTGGCGACGCGGGCGATGGCGCGCTCGATGAACTTGTCGGCGATCGATTCCTGCACCAGCGCACGGCTCGGGCAGGTGCAGACTTCACCCTGGTTCAGCGAGAACATCGCGAAGCCTTCGAGCGTCTTGTCGAAGAAGTCGTCGTCCTGGTCCATGATGTCGTCGAAGAAGATGTTCGGCGACTTGCCGCCCAGCTCCACGGTCGACGGGATTATGTTCTGGGAAGCATATTGCAGGATGAGGCGGCCGGTCGTAGTTTCACCGGTGAAGGCGATCTTGGCGATGCGCGGGCTGGTGGCCAGCGGCTTGCCGGCTTCAATGCCGAAACCGTTGACGATGTTCAGCACGCCCGGGGGCAGCAGGTCGGCGATCAGTTCGGCCACGACCATGATGGACACCGGGGTCTGCTCGGCGGGCTTCAGCACGATGCAGTTGCCTGCGGCGAGTGCCGGTGCCAGCTTCCATGCGGCCATCAGGATCGGGAAGTTCCACGGGATGATCTGGCCGACAACGCCCAGCGGCTCGTGGAAGTGGTAGGCGACGGTGTCGTCGTCGATTTCGGACAGCGAACCTTCCTGGGCGCGGATGCAGCCGGCGTAGTAGCGGAAGTGGTCGATGGCGAGCGGGATGTCGGCGGCCAGCGTTTCACGGATGGGCTTGCCGTTGTCCCAGGTTTCGGCGACAGCCAGCATTTCGAGGTTGGCTTCGAGGCGGTCGGCGATCTTCAGCAGGACGGCTGCGCGGGCGGCCGGCGAGGTACGGCCCCAGGCGTCGCGGGCCTTGTGGGCGGCGTCGAGAGCGAGATCGATATCGGCGGCCTGCGAGCGGGCTGCCTGGCAGAAGACTTTGCCGGTGACCGGGGAGATGTTGTCGAAGTATTGTCCTTCGACAGGCGCCACCCACTTGCCACCGATGAAGTTGTCGTAACGGGGCTTGAAGGTGATTTTCGAGCCGGGTTGACCGGGATCGGCGTAACGCATGTATTTCCTCCTCGAGTTGTCGATTGCCCCTGCGGTCGGCAACAATGCACGACAGAACAACACAGGGTCACCGCGCACGCTACTGCGTCGCAGGTAGGTATCCGGTAGGTAGTGGTGGAGCGAGACGAATGACGGGTTCTGTGGCACATCTTGCGGCACGCCGCCGCCGTATCGAGTCGATACGGCGGGGTGAGCGCACGCCGGGCGAACACATCGTCGTGGTGGGTATGGACATCGCCGGCTCATGGCAGCGATCGCGCGAGGCGGTGTCTGAAACATGTTCTGCCGCGCCTATAGAGGACACGGTATCGGACTGGACCCAGACGCCGTACGGACAGGCGGTCACCTCCTGCGTCGATGAACTGGAAACCGTGGCGCGCGAGAGCGGCATGGTGGCGGCGGTCAGCGATGCCGAAGGCTGTCTGCTGTGGACCGGCTGCAGCCGCAGCATGCGCAACCGGGCCGAGCGGGTGCACTTCGTGCCCGGCGGCCGCTGGGACGAGCGTTCGGTCGGTACCAATGCACTGGCGCTGGCGCTGCGCTACCGGCGGCCGGCCAGCGTGTTCTCGGCCGAACATTTCATTCCGGCGGTACAGGACTGGGTGTGCTACGCCGCGCCGGTGCGCGACGCGACCAGCGGAGAGGTGATGGGCGTGGTCGACCTGTCGACCACCTGGAACAAGCATTCCCCGCTGGCGCTGCATGCGGTGGAGCGTTTCGCGCAGCGGGTGTCGCAGGCACTGCAGTCGCTGAGCCACATGCCGGTGCTGCGCCTGCGCACGCTGGGCACCCCGCAGGCGGTGCTGCAGGGCAGGGTGGTGCCGCTGTCGCCCCGGCAGCTCGAAATCCTCTGTCTGCTGGCACTGCACCCGGAAGGTCTGGATCTGGAGCGCATGCACGCCGCGCTGTACGGCGATCGGCCGGTCGGTGTCGCCACGCTGAAGACCGAGGTGTCACAGCTGCGCGAGCGGCTGGGCGGCGCAATCGGCTCGCGGCCTTACCGGCTGCTGGTGAACTGGCAGGCCGATTTCCGCGATCTGGAACAGGCACTGGACGCGGGCCGCATCGAGAACGCGCTCGGCATCTACCGGGGCGCTTTCCTGCCCCGCACCGAAAGCCCGCTGCTGCGCGCATGGCGGGACTGCCTCGAATCCCGTCTGTCCGAAGCCATTTTCCGGGTGGACAATCCGGACGTGCTGCTCAACCACCTCGGCCAGGCACCGGAGGCGGTCGATGCCTTGCAGCGCCTGAGCGAACTGCTGCCGTCCGATCATCCGGGCCGGACCCTGCTGGCGCGTACTTTCGGAGAGGTCTGATCGCGGTTTCCTCTGGCACGTGGCAGGGCCTGCGGGCGGTCAGGATGTCAGGGGCGGGCGCAGGGGCAGGGCGCAGGGCGCAGCGGTAGGGAAAGACCTGCAAGCCGGTCCGATGCGTCCGCGTCCGGCCCGACGCCCCGAATGCCGCAGGCAGTAGCCGCCTTACATCACCTTCACCGCACGCCCGATGTACAGGATGGGGCCGGTCGGCTTGCCGATGGGCGAGCCGTATTCCGGTTCCAGCGTGATTTCGAACAGCTGGTTGTGTTCCAGCGGCGGCAGTTCCTTGAGCTGAACGTCGAGCGGTCGTCCCGGCTGCACCAGCCCCAGAGACACTGGCCCCTTCCAGTCTTTGCCCTTGGTCCAGAACTGCAGCGCCTTGGCCTGCGGGATTTCTGTCACGCCCAGAGGTATGAGCTTGAGCGACTGGGTCGTGCTGGCCTGCACCACCCAGCCCGGCGCCTTGTCTTCCGGCGCCACCAGCACCACCATGAATTTCGGTTCGGCCGCTTTCTGGGCGCCCGGCAGGCCGACTACGGCCAGCAGCATGGCGGCGGCGAATCCGGTGGCGGCCAGGGTGCGCCAGAAGGCGAGGCTGTCCCACAGACGGCCTGCCAGTGAAACGTCGCTGACGCCTGCACCGGCGGTACGGGCAGCCGGCCACAGCGAGCGTTCGATCCGCGCCCACAGCGCGGGGGGCAGCGGTTCCGGCTCCACCATCTTGGTCAGCGGCAGCAGCCGCTCCTCCCAGTAGGCGACGCGGGCGCGCAGGCCGGCGTCGTGTTCGAGATTCCGTTCCACCGCAGCGCGCTGCGGGGCGTCGAGCAGGCCGAGCACATAGAGGCCGGCGACATCGTCTTTGGGCTGCAGATCGCTCACGCCATGCACTCCTTCAGCGATTGCAGGCCGCGGCGTATCCACGCCTTCACGGTGCCCAGCGGCGTGGCCAGACGTTCGGCGATTTCACTGTGCGTGCAGCCTTCCAGATAGGCGAGCAGGATGCTGGAGCGCTTCGGACCGTCCAGGCGGCCGAGGCAGTCGTAAAGCAGGCCGGATTCGGACGCCAGCAGCACCTGCTCGTAGGGGTCGGGTACCGATGCGGCGCCGTCCTGCCCGGCCTGGTCGATCAGCGACTCGTCGGCCGGGGTTTCGCGCGCGTGGTCCCGGATGTGATTCAGCGCGCCGTGGCGCACGATGCTGTAGATCCATCCCCGCCCGCTGCCGCGCGTGGCGTCGAAGCTGGCCGCCTTCTCCCAGACGCGCACGAAGGCGTCGTGCACCACGTCCTCGGCGATGTCGCGGCGGCGCACGATGCGCAGCGCGACCGCGAGCAGACGGGCGCCTTCCAGCTGATAGATGCGGTGCAGCGCAGCGCGCTCTCCGGCCGCGCAGGCGCTGAGCGCGGCTTCGTAGTCGAATTCGTCCATGCTGCGTGTCATCGTGATGCCTTGAGCGGGTTTGGGGCAGAGCTGATCCGAGCTTCTCACGCCTCTACCCGCGGAACAGCGGTGTGGATGCAGTCTCCACACAAATTTTCAGAGCGGTCCATGGCCGGTCGTGTTGCGCTGCGAAAAAGACTTGCAAACATACACGCGTGTCTGTAAAGTTCGCCGCTTCGTGCTTTCCGCGTTGGCTCCCGCCGATGCATTCCCGGTTAGGTCCGGCGCTGGCACGATAAAGTTATCGTCCCTGGCCTGTCTTTTTCTCCCGCCTGTTTGGTCAAGCGTGGTTGATCGGTTAGTGCCGATAGAACGTCGGGATTTCGCCCGACCAACCCGCTCCTTCCGTACTGCTTGTCGCAGCGCGGCGGGTAGCCATTGTGTGGAAAAAAATACATGGAATTCTCAGAACTCGGTCTTAACGAATCCCTTCTTGGCGCGATCGTCGAGGCCGGTTACCCCAATCCGACCGCCGTGCAGGAAAAGGCTGTGCCGGCTGCGCTGGCTGGTCGTGACCTGATGGTGTCGTCGCAGACCGGCTCGGGCAAGACCGCCGCCTTCATGTGGCCGGCGCTGAACCGTCTGACGCAGGACTCGGCCGTCAAGGCCCGCGGCCCGCGCATTCTGGTGCTGACGCCGACCCGCGAACTGGCCATCCAGGTCACCGACGCCTGCCGCAAGTACGGCCGTGGCCTGCGCTACGCCAAGGCGGTCAGCGTGGTCGGCGGTACCTCCTACGTGATGCAGAACAAGCTGCTGGCCCAGCCCTATGAAGTGCTGGTTGCCACGCCGGGTCGCCTGATCGACCAGATGGACAGCGGCCGCATCGATTTCGGCCGTCTCGAAATGCTGGTGCTGGACGAAGCCGACCGCATGCTGGACATGGGCTTCATCGAAGACATCGAAGCCATCGTCGATCGTCTGCCGGAAAAGCGCCAGACCCTGCTGTTCTCGGCCACCTTCGAGCCGCGCGTCATGCGTCTGGCCGAGCGCCTGACCAAGGACGCACAGCGCATCGAAATCCAGGCGACGGCCGCCCAGCACGAGAACATCGAACAGCGTCTGCTGTTCGCGGACGGCATGGGCCACAAGCAGCGTCTGCTCGACCACCTGCTGCGTGACGAGGGCGTCGAACAGGCCATCGTATTCACCGCCACCAAGCGCGACGCTGACCAGATTGCGGAACAGCTCGGCGAAAACGGCTTCCTGGCTGCCGCGCTGCATGGCGACATGCACCAGGGCGAACGCAACCGTACGCTGGGCCATCTGCGCCGCGGCGCGCTGCGCGTGCTGGTCGCCACCGACGTGGCTGCCCGTGGCATTGACGTGGCCGGCATCAGCCACGTGATCAACTTCGATCTGCCGAAGTCGGCCGAAGACTATGTGCACCGCATCGGCCGCACCGGTCGTGCCGGCCGCAGCGGCATCGCGGTCAGTCTGGCCTCCGGCGACGACGTGCGCCGTGTCAAGACGATCGAGCGCTTCATCCGTCACACCATCCCGGTGCACACCATTCCGGGTCTGGAGCCGCGCGTGCAGCCGCGTACGTCCGCACCGCGCGGTCCGCGCACCGGCACCGGCCGTCCGGGCAGCTGGGGCAACAAGCCGGGCAACGGCCCGCGTCGTCCGGGCGGCGGTGCGCCGCGCAGCGAAGGCGGCTGGCGTGGCAACAGCAACGGTCGCAGCGACCGCAGCCGTCGCGCTGACTGATCCACCCCGCTGAGCAGCACAACGAAAAAGGCGCCGGTTACCCGGCGCCTTTTTTCATTTCATCGGGCATCGCGCATGGCGGACGGTCAGGGGGCCGTGACGCTCGCCACCAGCCGGCGCGTCAGCGGCGCCACGATCAGCACCACCGGAAAGGCCACCGGCCACGATGACAGCCAGGCGCCGGCCCACGCGCCGGGCAAGGCCGGCACAAAGCCGACCGCGCGTACGGTGGCGATGCCCGAAACCAGCAGCGACATCAGTCCGGAGAGGATGAAGCCGAAAAGAGGTGGGGCCCATTGCCGTGGCAGTTTCATGGCGCCACCTCCGCGACGGCCGGATAAGCCTCTTCCTCCGCCGACAGCCGCAGCAGGGTGTGCGCAAAATTGCTGCCGAACAGTCGCGCGGTTTTCACGTCGCCCGGCACAAAGGCGTCCGGAGGCGAAGCGTGACCCGCCTGTGCCATCAGACCTGACCAGGAGCCGAGGCGATTGGCCGCCTCGTCGTAGGGCACGCCGACATGCTGCTCCGGCAGTATCGGGTTGCCCATCCACAGCATGCCGTGCTGCATCGAAAAGATGAACAGTGACAGCAGCGTGGACTGCTTGTCGCCGGCGTGCAGCGAGGACACGGTAAAGGCCGCAGCCAGCTTTCCCTTGAGCGACTGCCTGGGCCACATGCCGCCGGTTGAGTCCATGAAACTCTTGAACGGCCCGGATACGCCGCCGAGGTAGGTCGGCGATCCGAGCACGATGCCTTCGTAGTCGCCCAGCTGCTCCGGGACGGCGACAAGTTCTTCCGCCCGGAGAAGATCCGCGACCACGCCACTTACGCCGTTGCAGCCGGTGCGGATATGGCGGGCGATGTGTTCGGTGTGACCGTGGGCACTGTGATGGACGATGGCGATTCTTTTCATGATGTGATTCCTCTGACTATGAGCGCACTGATGTGAAGGCCGACGCCGAATGCGGCGTGATTGCTCAGGCTGCGCAGGCGGTTGAGCTTCGGTGCCGAGGTTTTCGATGCGGCGAATCCCGCCCCCATCGCAGGTTGCATCAGACAGAACGGTGCGGTGACCGTGAGCAGGCCGAACATCAGCGCCGGCAGCAGCGTCGGCTGATGCAGCCAGTGCGGGCCGAGGAGCAGCACCAGAAGTGCCGCGTAGCCCACGCCGACCGCGTAGTGGGTAAGCCAGCCCAGCGCGGATTCGCCGCGTACCGGTTCAGCCTGCGCGATGGATGCATGCACGAAGCGGCCGCGCCTCATGTGACCCACCCAGCGGCCGATCAGGCCGAATCCGGCAAAGGGCTGACCTGGCCGGATCAGCCAGATGTCCATGACGGCGGTGGCACCGAGGCCGATGGCCACGACCCGCCCAAGGTCTTCGGGATTGAACATTTCTAACCCTCCAGGATTGACGGCGAAAGAGCCTGGATGGCACGATAAAAGTTGAAGTCAACTTCAAGTCAAGCCCGGCCATGGATATTTCCGAAGTCGTGAAACGTTCCGGCGTATCGGCTTCGGCGCTGCGCTACTACGAGCGTCGCGGACTGATCCGCTCTCTGACGGACACCGGCACCCGCAGGCGTTTCGCGCCGACGGTGCTGGATCATCTGGCCTTGATCGCGCTGGGGCAGGCGGCCGGCTTTTCGCTGGACGAGATCCGCCTCATGTTCACGCCGGACGGCAGCGTCGCTCTTGACCGGAACATGATCGCGGCCAAGGCTGACGAACTTGAACGGCTGGTGAAACGGCTGGAATCGATGATCGAAGGGCTGCGCCACGCGGCCGTCTGTCCTGCGCCGCGGCACAGTGAGTGTCCTTCGTTCCAGAAACTGCTCCGCGCTGCCACATCGGGCGCCTTGGAAAGACGCGAACGGTCTGGAAAAGATGAAGCGCAGGTGTCGCGCCCGTCCGGAGTGGCGACCATCGGACGCCGAAAGGCGCGTTAAGGCATCGCGCGGGCTGTCTGGATATGGACCCTGCGCCCGGTCGCCCGGGCGCAGGGGGGTGCCGCTCGGGGCGGCCGCCTCGCTGTTGCAGGAAAAGCGGATGCGCCGGCCTTTTACGCGCCATTTTTCCCATATCGATCAAATCACTTGCGCAGCGGTGTAGAATCCGCGCCTTTTTCCGGGCCGTAACGGCTGGCGAAGGAAACCTGCAATGAGCGCTCAAGACACTGCACGTGCACCGCTGGTCGGCGTCGTGATGGGATCGAATTCCGACTGGGACACCATGCGCGGCGCCTGCGCCATGCTGGAACAGTTCGGCGTGCCCTTCGAAGCGCGCGTCGTGTCGGCCCATCGCACGCCGGATCTGCTGTTCTCGTACGCGGAAAATGCGCGTGGCCGCGGTCTCAAGGCCATCATCGCCGGTGCCGGCGGTGCGGCCCACCTGCCGGGCATGCTGGCAGCCAAGACCACGGTACCGGTGCTGGGCGTGCCGGTGCAGTCGCGTGCGCTCAACGGCATGGATTCGCTGCTGTCCATCGTGCAGATGCCCAAGGGCATTCCGGTCGCCACCTTTGCCATCGGCGAGGCCGGCGCGGCCAATGCCGGCCTGTTTGCAGTCGCGCTGCTGGCAGGTGAAGATGCAGCGCTGGCAGAGGCGCTCGAAGCTTTCCGCTGCAGGCAGACCCAGACCGTCTTGGACATGAAGCTCGAGGGGTGAACGCTGTCCGGCGTCCCCGGGCCTACGGTCCGCTTTTCAGGTTTTGATCCGCGTTCATCCGCCCCATCCGCGTTCATCCGCGGCCACAATGAGATGAGCCGGCGTTCTCGGAGCCATCGCAGATGATTCTTCCTCCCGCAACCCTGGGCATGCTCGGCGGCGGTCAGCTCGGCCGCTTCTTCGTGCTCGCTGCCCATGAAATGGGCTACAAGGTGGTCGTGCTCGACCCGGACCGCAACAGCCCGGCCGGCAAGGCCGCTGACGAGCACCTGTGTGCGGCCTACGACGACATGCAGGCGCTGGAGCGCCTGGCGCAGACCTGTGCCGCGGTGACCACCGAATTCGAGAACGTGCCGGCGGACACGCTGGATCATCTGTCCAAGTTCATCCCGACCCGGCCCAATGCGGCCTGCGTGTCGATCGCCCAGAACCGCATCGCGGAAAAGACCTTCCTGTCCGACCGCGGTTTTTCGGTCGGGCCGTTCGCCGCCATCCGCAGCGCGGCCGATATCGAAGCGGCCGATCCGTCGCTGTTCCCGGCGGTACTCAAGGTGGCGCGCTTCGGTTACGACGGCAAAGGCCAGGCGCGCGTGGCCAACGTGGCCGAGGCGAAAGCGGCGTTCGAGAGCTTCAAGCGCGAAGCCTGCGTGCTGGAAAAGATGCTCACGCTGGACATCGAGGTGTCGGTGGTGCTGGCGCGTGACGCGGCCGGCCGCATCGCGCCTTTCCCGGTGGCCGAGAACAGCCACCGCAACGGCATTCTGGACGTGACCATCGCGCCGGCCCGCATCAGTGGTGCACTGGCCGCCGAGGCGACCGAAATGGCGTCCGGCATCGCGGCCGAACTGGGCTATGTCGGCGTGCTTGGCGTCGAGTTCTTCATTTCCGGCGGCCGTCTGATGGTGAATGAAATGGCGCCGCGGCCGCACAACAGCGGCCACTACACCATCGATGCCTGTGTCACCGATCAGTTCGAGCAGCAGGTGCGCATCCTGTGCGGCCTGCCGCTGGGGGATGCGCGGCAGCATTCGCGCGCGGTGATGGTGAATCTGCTGGGCGACCTGTGGTATTCGCAGGACGCGCATCACGCACACGAACCCGACTGGTCAAGGCTGTTCCGTCATCCGGGGCTGAAGCTGCACCTGTACCAGAAGCACCATGCGCGGCCAGGCCGCAAGATGGGCCACTTCACGGTACTGGGCGAAAGCGGCGATCCGGTGATCGATACCGCGATGGACGCCCGTCTGGCCATCGGCATCCGCGACGACTGAAGCGCATGGATGCACCGGCGCCTTCCGTGACCGACGCCGACATCGCCGCTGCCGCAGCCCGTCTGCGGGCCGGCGAGCTGGTCGCGCTGCCGACCGAAACCGTGTACGGGCTGGGCGCGGACGCGATGAATCCGGCGGCGGTGCGCCGCATCTTCGAAGCCAAGGGCCGTCCGGCGGACCATCCGCTCATCGTGCATCTGCCGGATGCCGAGCAGATGACGCAGTGGGCGCGCGACATTCCGCGCGAGGCGATCGCTCTGGCGAAGACCTTCTGGCCCGGGCCGCTCACCCTCATCCTGAAGCGCGAGGACGACGTGCCGCTGGAGGTGACCGGCGGTCAGGACACCGTGGGACTGCGGGTGCCCGGACATCCGCTTGCGCTCAAACTGCTGCGCGCCTTCGGCGGCGGTGTGGCCGCGCCGTCGGCCAACCGCTTCGGCCGCATCAGCCCCACCACCGCACAGCACGTGCGCGACGAGTTCCGAGACACGCTGGGCGACGCGCTGACCGTGCTCGATGGAGGGCCGTGCGAAGTGGGGATCGAATCCACCATTCTCGACCTGTCCGGCGAGCAGCCGCGCATCCTGCGTCCGGGCGCGATCTCCGCCGAGCAGATCGCCGCGGTGATCGGCCGCATGCCGGTTGCGAAGGGTGATGCCAGCTCTCCGCGCGTATCCGGAGCGCTGGCGGCCCACTACGCGCCGCGGACCGCGATGCGCCGCATCGTTCCGGCCCGGCTGCGCGACTTCCTGAATGCTTTCCGCCACAGCGGGCGCTTCTGCGCGGTGATCGCGCACAGCCAGCCGCCGCTGTCCGACTGCCCGCACCGTTGGGTCATGCTGCCGGCCGATCCGGCTGGCTACGCGCGCGGGCTGTATGCGGCGATGCGCGAGGCCGATGCCGCCGGTGGCGCCATGATCGTGATCGAGGCGGTGCCGGAATCAGCGGAGTGGGGCGCCGTAAACGACAGGCTGGGGCGAGCTCTTGCCGGAGCCGGCATCACGCCCTGAGCGAAGCAGGGCGCCCCGGCGCTGGCTTCAGGCGACGTTGAAGCGGGTGAGCTCCCACACGATCCAGTCTTCCCGGAATTCGGGCTGGCGGGTGCGCAGCGTCTGCCGGTAGGTGCCACGCCATTCTCGCTTCACCCAGTGCTTCACCTCGGGCACGAACCACAGGTGTTCGGTGCGCACCGAATCGGTCCGGAAAAAGCTCGGGTGTTCGAAACGCACGATGCGGCGCACATGGATGGCATCGAATTCGCCCGCCGGTACCGCGATGCGCTCTTCGCCCAGCACGTCGAGTTGCACATGCCAGCGGCGCGCGCGCTCCTTCGGGTCGGAGGTCACCATGGACTGCCAGAATTCGCGCGTACCCGGCGTCAGGTCGGACGGCAGCACCGGCAGCGGCGGGTTATAGGTGTTCTGTCGGTCATAGACCGTGTCGCGCATGACGGCCCACGGTGCCGCATAGAGTTCCTTCTGGCCGCCGCGCAGCGCGCTGGCCGAGGTGCCTTCCAGTTCCACCGACAGCCACAGCGCGTCGGCCTGTTCAACCGTGTAGCGCAGTTCGCCTTCGATGTTGCGGTTGTAGCCGTTCAGTTCGCGGTAGGACCAGCTGTCCCCGACCTGCGGCCTGGCGACCGCATCCGATGCAACGCTTTCCGCGCGCTCGAACTGGCGCGTATTGACGCAGCCGGCCAGCCAGGCCGGCGCCAGCGCCACCAGGCCGGCCTGCATGAAACGACGGCGTCCGTTCGCTGCTGTGTAATCGGGGGTGGGTTCGGAGCTGTTCACGTTCTCTGTCCTGTTGCCTGTGTTGTCCGGGGCGCAGCATGATTTTGCTGCCTGATCAATCTCCGGATTCTGCACTGCGACCGCATATCGGTGGGCGATGTTCCGGCCGGGATGCAACGGAATTCCTTTCCCGTCATCCTTCACAACTCAGGTCTGACCCACTATAATCCGCAGCCGTTGGGGGGGTAGCTCAGCTGGGAGAGCGTCGCGTTCGCAATGCGAAGGTCGGGAGTTCGATCCTCCTCCTCTCCACCAACTCATTCCAAGCCCCTGTCGTCCCGGTCAAGCCGGGGCGGCAGGGGCTTCCGCTTTTGTGCCGCCCGGATTCTTGACCTGGGCAGACGGCGCTCTCAGACTGCGGGTCCGGTCGCCACTCCGCTCGTCCTGTCTGCCGTGCATCCCGCTCCCATGTCCTTTCCATCCGGAAGCCCTCGCTGATGGCGACCGTGCTCGTCGTGGACGACCACGAAATGACCCGTCTCGGCCTGCGCGCGTGCGCGCAGGCAATGGGGCTGGCCAGCGTCGAATGGCTGGAGGCCGGCACGCTGGCCGGCGCCATGGCGCTGTACGAATCACGCCGGCCGGATCTGGTGCTGCTTGACCTGAAGCTGCCTGACAGCCTGGGGCTGCAGGGCCTGCGTCGCTTTCTGGCCCATTTCCCGGACGCACGCGTGGCGGTCTTTTCCGCCGCCGAGGGCGCACTGGTGGTGGAACAGGCGACGGCGCTCGGCGCGCTGGGTTTCGTGCCGAAAAGTGCCTCCTCCGCCTGCATCCTCGACATGGTGCGCGGCTGGCTGCAGCAGGCGTCGCCCGTGGCCGGACCTTCTCCCGCCATGGCGGCCTGCCGGCCAGGCACCGAACTGCTCAGTCCCACGCAGATCCGCGTGCTCGAACGGGTACTGGCCGGCATGAGCAACCAGCAGATCGCCGATGAGCTCGGTCTGGCGCTGGGTACGGTCAAGAATGCGGTGTCCTCCATCATGCTCAAGCTGGATGCGCGGTCGCGCCTGCATCTGATCAGCCTGTTCCGGTAATGACGTCATGCGGCGCCGGCGGGCTCGCGCTATCTGTCCTTCGGCCCTATGATGGACGCCATACGGTCGTGCCCGACGGTACGGCCTTCCACGGACAGGGGAATTGCGGTGAGTACTGACGACGTAGCAGACACGCGGGACTTGCCGGCGCGCATGATGGACATCCTGATCGACGGCAGCGAGCGCCTGCTCAAGCTGCAGGCGGAAACCGTGTCATCGGCGCTGTCAGGCTCGTTCGGCAGGGTGGATGCGCCCACCAGCGCAGGCGCCGCACTGAGTACGCTGTGGCAGCTGCCGGCGCTGTACGGTGCGCTGTTCGAGGAAATGGCGGACAACGCCCGCCGCTCCTTCCACATCGTCTCCGACATGCAGAACGAGCTGGTGGATCTGGCTTGCGCGTCGCTGGCGCACAGCGCGCCGGCGGTTGCCGAGGCGATGTCCACCGGCAACGCGCTGTTCGCCGATCGTCGCCATCGCTCGGTGGTGATCAACTTTCCGGAACGCCGTCATCTGCGGGCCTGGCGGGTGTCCTGAGGCTCCGCCGCGTACTTGCTGTGCTGATATGCACAGCAAGGGCCTTCAAACTGTGTGATTGCACACAGTTTGAGCCCGCCTCAGCATACGCGCGTTAAAATCTCGTCCCTTTCGCGCAGGGCGACGTGCCGTCGACCTGACGCACGGTTTCATTCGCCATCCGCTTTTTCCGCTTTCCCGAAAAACTCATGAGTACATTGACGCACCTGCAACGGCTGGAAGCCGAGAGCATCCACATCATGCGCGAGGTGGTGGCCGAGGCCGAAAATCCGGTCATGCTGTATTCGGTCGGCAAGGACAGCGCGGTCATGCTGCACCTCGCCGCCAAGGCTTTCTATCCGTCGGTCCCGCCTTTCCCGCTGCTGCATGTCGACACCACCTGGAAGTTCAAGGCGATGTACGAGTTCCGCGACGCGATGGCGCGCAAGCTCGGCATGGACCTGCTGGTGCACATCAATCCGGACGCCAAGGCGCGCAACATCAATCCGTTCGACCACGGTTCGGCGCTGCACACCGATATGTGGAAGACCGAAGGGCTGAAGCAGGCGCTGGACAAGTACAAGTTTGATGCCGCCTTCGGCGGTGCCCGTCGCGACGAGGAAAAGTCGCGCGCCAAGGAGCGCATCTTTTCCTTCCGCACCGCGCAGCACCGCTGGGACCCGAAGAGCCAGCGTCCGGAACTGTGGAAGCTGTACAACGCGCGCAAGCACCCGGGCGAATCGATCCGCGTGTTCCCGATCTCGAACTGGACCGAACTGGACATCTGGCAGTACATCCATCTCGAGAACATCCCTATCGTGCCGCTGTACTTCGCGGCCGAGCGGCCGGTGGTCAGGCGCGACGGCACCCTCATCATGGTGGACGACGAGCGCATGCCGCTGCGTCCGGGTGAAACGCCTGAAATGAAGAGCGTGCGCTTCCGTACGCTCGGCTGCTACCCGCTGACCGGCGCGGTCGAGTCGACCGCCGCCACGCTGACCGACATCATCCAGGAAATGCTGCTGACCACGACGTCGGAGCGTCAGGGCCGCGTGATCGACCACGATTCCGCCGGCTCGATGGAAAAGAAGAAGCAGGAAGGGTATTTCTGATGGCACACATTTCGGACCTCATCGCGCAGGACATCGAGGCCTATCTGAAGCAGCACGAGCACAAGAGCCTGCTGCGCTTCATCACCTGTGGCAGCGTCGACGACGGCAAGAGCACGCTGATCGGCCGCCTGCTGTACGAATCGAAAATGCTGTTCGAGGACCAGCTGGCCGCGCTCGAAGCCGATTCGAAGAAGGTGGGCACCCAGGGCGGTGACCTCGACTTCGCGCTGCTGGTCGATGGCCTGGCCGCCGAGCGCGAACAGGGCATCACCATTGACGTCGCCTACCGCTTCTTCTCGACTGACCGGCGCAAGTTCATCGTCGCCGACACGCCGGGTCACGAGCAGTACACTCGTAACATGGTCACCGGCGCCTCGACCGCCGATCTGGCCATCATCCTGGTCGATGCGCGTCACGGCGTGCAGACCCAGACCCGTCGCCACAGCTATCTGGTGTCGCTGATCGGCATCAAGCGCGTCGTGGTCGCCATCAACAAGATGGATCTGGTCGGTTTCTCGAAGGACGTGTACGACCGCATCGAGAAGGAATACCGCGCGTTTGCGGCCCAGATCGGTCTGACCGACATCCTGTGCATCCCGATGTCGGCACTGCGTGGCGACAACATCACCGACAAGAGCGACAACACCGCGTGGTATGCCGGTCCGACGCTGATGGAGCACCTGGAAACGGTGCAGATCGAGGACGACCTGCAGGCGCGTCCTTTCCGTCTGCCGGTGCAGTGGGTGAATCGCCCCAATCTTGATTTCCGCGGCTTCTCCGGCCAGATCGCCTCCGGCACCGTGCGTCCGGGCGACCGCGTGCGGGTACAGCCGTCCGGCCGTGACACCACGGTCGAGCGCATCGTGCTGTCGACGCAGGACATGCAGGAAGCGGTGGCCGGTCAGTCGGTCACCGTCACCTTCGCCGACGAGATCGACTGTTCGCGCGGCGACGTGATCGTGGCCGCCGACGCACCCGCGCTGACCGGCGACAGCTTCGACGCCACGCTGGTGTGGATGAGCGACGAGGCGATGGCCACCGGCCGCAGTTATCTGATGAAGTGCGGCACCCGCACCGTCGGCACCACGGTGAACGCGATCGAGTACCGGGTGAACGTGAATACGCTGGAGCGCACCGCCGCGCAGGCGCTGGCGCTGAACGAGATCGGCCGCGTGTCGCTGCTGACTGATCGCCTGATCGCCTTCGATCCGTATGAGTCGGTGCGCGATACCGGCAGCTTCATCCTGATCGACCGGCTGACCAACAACACGGTCGGCGCCGGCCTGCTGCACGCCGCGCGCAGCCGTCCGCGCGACCTGAGCTGGACCCGCACCGACACCAGCCGCGCAGCCCGCGCCGCGCTGAAGCAGCAGTCGCCGCTGCTGCTGTGGGCCGGTGCCGGCATCGATGCGAACAAGCTGGAACAGAAGCTCATGTCGATCGGCCGCCACACGATCACGCTGCCCGCGGCCACCGCGGATCTGCCGCGCGTCGCCGGTCTGCTGCTCGATGCCGGCCTCATCGTCGTGATCGACGCCGAGTCCGCCCAGCCTGCTGCACTGGCGTCCGCGCTGCCGGCGGCCGAGCGCATCGAACTGGCGGTGGATGCCGCCGCCCCCCAGGCCTCGCTGACCGGCGAACGGCTGTCGCTGCCGTCCGCAGCGGCCGATGAAACCGTGGAGCAGGTGGTCGAAGTCCTGCGCCGCGCAGGCCGCGTAGGCTGATCTCACGCGACGCCTGCAGCTGTCGCACCCTCAAGCGGCGCCTGCGGGCGCCGCACCACTTTTCACGCCCGCTCTGAAGATGACCGATTCAGCCGCACCCAAGCAGGAACCCCGGCTTACCTCGCTGTCGCACGGCGGTGGCTGTGGCTGCAAGATCGCGCCCGGTGTGCTGTCCGACATCCTGAAGCACACGGCGGCCATGCCGATGCCGCCGGAACTGATGGTCGGCATCGAAACCTCGGATGACGCCGCGGTCTATCGTCTGAACGACGAACAGGCGCTGATCGCCACCACCGATTTCTTCATGCCCATCGTCGATGACGCCTTCGATTTCGGGCGCATCGCGGCCACCAATGCGATCAGCGACGTCTACGCGATGGGTGGCAGACCCATCCTCGCGCTGGCCCTGGTGGGCATGCCGATCAACGTGCTGTCGACCGCCACCATAGGCCGCATCCTCGAAGGCGGGGCCGCGGTGTGCCGCGATGCCGGCATCGTTGTGGCAGGCGGCCACACCATCGACTCGGTCGAAGCCATCTACGGTCTGGTGGCGCTCGGTATCGCCCATCCGGATCGCATCCGCCGCAATGCCGACGCTCAGCCGGGTGATGTGCTGGTGCTGGGCAAGCCGCTCGGCGTAGGCGTCATGTCCGCCGCGCTGAAGAAAGGCGCGCTGGACGACGCAGGCTATGCGCGGATGATTGCCAGCACCACGAAGCTCAACGTCGCCGGTCCCGATCTCGCCGCCCTCGACGGCGTACATGCGATGACTGACGTGACCGGCTTCGGCCTGGCCGGGCACGGTCTGGAGATTGCCCGCGGTTCCGGCTGCGACGTGCTGATCGACTGGGCGTCGGTGCCGCTGCACGCGGGCGTGCGGGCGCTGGCCACGCAGAGTTTCGTGACCGGCGCGTCCGGCCGAAACTGGGCCGGCTACGGCGAGCGCGTGCTGCTGCCGCAGGACTTCGCAGCGGAAGATCGTGCATTGCTGACCGACCCGCAGACCAGCGGCGGCCTGCTGGTGTCGTGCGCGCCGTCGTCGCTCGACGCGGTGCTCGCCGCATTCAGGCGCCACGGTTTCGATGCGGCGGCCGTGGTCGGCCGCGTCGGCGATCGCAGCGAGCGGCCGGTGCTGCGGGTAAGCTGATTCCGGATGCATCGCCGTCGGCGTCGCTACGGCCCGACGGTGCGCTCGCATCGCTTGCCGGCATTGGTGGCATACTCGCCGCCGTTCCTGCCTCCGCCCGGATGGTGAAACTGGTAGACACAAGGGACTTAAAATCCCTCGACGCAAGTCGTGCGGGTTCGATCCCCGCTCCGGGCACCACCTACACATTCTGCTCATCCGGGCTGACGACATGCCGGCGGCCTGATCCTGCCTCTGTGGGCGCGGCGTCTCGCCGCGATGAGACCTTGAATACGGAGCCGACCCCTGAAGCGTCCGCCAGATCGCGGCGAGACGCCGCTTGTATGTTCACCTTCGGCAAGCGTAGTAGTGGACGCTTGTCGGGCGGAGGGACGAGCGCCGCATCTGACGGCAAGCACGTACAGACAGTGGGAGAGATGTCCCGCCTTCACCCCAAGCACCGATGAGGAATCCTTCGGACCGCGTCCGTCACGGTACCGACCATATCCTGCAAGCCTGTGCCCCGGTGATCCCGACAAGCCCTTCAACCTTAGTCCGGAGGTGCTCATCGTGACAAGTCAGACCGAATCCACTTGCTTTGGCATCGACGTCTCCAAGCGCTGGCTGGACATCGCCGAGCACGGCCGCTCGCCGGTACTGCGCATTGACAACACCGCCGCGGCCATCCGCGGCTGGCTGCGCACCTTGCCCCCGGGCGCTGTGCGCTTCGCCTGCGAGTCGACTGGCACCTACCACCGTCTGCTCGTCCGGTTGCTCATCGGCGCCGGCCATCAGGTGTATCTGATCGACGGCTACTCG
>NZ_AFHG01000031.1 GCF_000214035.2 Methyloversatilis universalis FAM5
GTGGCGTCCGAGCCGCCCGGCTGCTTGGCCGCGTAGGCCCAGGCGGCGAGGTAGTTCCAGCGCGCGCCGCCCGAGGTCTTGGGGTTGGGGGTGATGACCTCGACGCCGGGCCGGACCAGATCGTTCCAGTCCTTCAGGCCCTTGGGGTTGCCCTTGCGCACCAGGAACACGATGGTGGAGGTGTAGGGCGAGGCGTTGTGGGGCAGGCGCTTCTGCCAGTCGGCGGGGATGAGCTTGCCGTTGTCGTGCAGGGCATCGACGTCGTAGGCCAGGGCGAGGGTGACCACGTCGGCTTCGAGGCCGTCGATGACCGAGCGGGCCTGCTTGCCGGAGCCGCCGTGGGACTGCTTGATGGTGACGTTGTCGCCGGATTTCGCCTTCCAGTGCTTGGCGAAGGCGGCGTTGAAGTCCTGATAGAGCTCGCGGGTCGGGTCGTAGGACACGTTGAGCAGGGTGATGTCGGCGGCCAGGGCGCTGCCGGCGAGAGCGGTGCCGAGCAGCAGGCTGGCGGCGAGGGTACGCAGGGCGGTTTTCATGGTGGGGCTCCGTGTGCGGTCAATCAATGCGATGGATTGCACTGTAGGGAGCCGCCCGGGCGGTGCGAACCAAGAAGAAATGCGTTGCTTAGATCATTCTCTTTGCAGAGCTTATTCCGCCGATGAATATGCGGTGCGCGCCGCAGCCCCGGGTACTTCTGTCAGCGCCGCGAAGCCGCGGCGCACCGCGGCGTGGAAGCGCGCCTCCAGTTCGGCGTGCGTGCCGCGCAGCGCGGCCACCACTTCGCCCGACCAGGACAGATAGCGGACGCGCCGCTCCAGCGGCCAGTCCTGCGGCGGGTTGTCGATCACGTCACGCACGTTGGCGATCTTGTCGGCCAGCCTGACCAGTCGGGCCGGCGGGCTGTAGTCGTGCGCCCGCAGCACCTGTATCGCCTTGCGTTCCGGCTTCGGCAGCGTCATGTCGTCGCTCAGTTCGGCGACGATGGCGGCGACCCGGGCACCGAAATGCCGCTGCAGCTCCGCTTCGCTGGTATCGGTGTCCTCCAGCGTGTCGTGCAGCAGCGCGGCGATCAGCGTGTCGGTGTCCTGCACGCCGCCTTCGCGGGCCAGGATGGTGGCGACCGCGATCGGGTGATGGATGTAGGGCGCCCGGTCCGCGCTCTTGCGGGTCTGACCCTGATGCTTCAGCGCGGCGAAGGTCAGCGCTTCCAGCAGCGCCGCGGATGCGAAAGACGCGGTCATGCGGCTGCTCCGCGCGTGTCGGTGGCGTAGCCCATGTCGGCCGCGATCCGCTGCAGCGAAGGCAGCACCCGTTCGATCTTCCCGGCGTGCGCGTGCTGCCGCCACTTCTCCAGCCTGATCTCGAACAGCGGGTCATAGGGCTTGTCGAGCAGCGAGGCGGCGTGGGCGCGTATGCCCTCGTCGAAGGGCAGATCCAGCCGGTCGAAAATGTCGAACAGCCCGTCGGTCGGGTTGCGCACGATGTCCTCGTAGAACACCTCTATCCACTGTCCGGACGGAATCGCGGCCTTTGCGTTCAGGATGTCGCGGTGGATGGCTTCGTACTGGAAGGCGCATACCTCTTCGACCGGCGCGTTCAGGTAGTCGCGCCAGCCGCGCGGCAGGTAGTGGCACCAGCGGGTGAGCCGGCCGCCGTCCACCGCCACCTGCGCCGGCAGGTCGCGCGCCCAGGTGCCGAAGCGCTCGGGCCTGTGCCAGCCCTCGATCATCGAATTGAGCGTGTCGCCCGGATTGCGCTTGATGTAGACGAAGGTGGCATCCGGAAACAGCGCGTGCAGATAGGGCACCGCCAGACCGTGCTGGTTGTTCTTGTCGACGAAGCGGGTACGGCCGGTATGCGCGTAGAAGTAGCGGGTGATCAGGTCGCGGTCGCTGTCACGCGCGTCGGAGGCGTCCAGCACATGGCTGTCCCAGTCCTTGTGTGCCGGGTGGTGCAGGCGGTCCCACACCGCGTAGATTTCCCGGTTCAGCGAGCCGATGGCCGACGATTCGGTCAGCGTCTTGTAAAGCATCTGGGTGCCGGAGCGGCTGCCGCTCACCACGAATACCGGCCGTTCCGCGCGCAGCCGGGTGCGGTCCCACCAGGCGCCGCGCAGGTCGGTGAGCGTTTTCTTCGCGTGGTGGCGGACGGTCTTGTCCACCTTGAGCCAGAACCGGGCCACGGCGTTCTGTTCCATTGCGGTGTCTCCGGTGCTCATGCGTGGAACAGCGGCTGGCCCGCCTTCAGTTCGGCGCTGATCATGTCCTGCACGATGCCGCGCACATACCAGTCGGGCAGTGGCTCGCCGCGCAGCAGCGAATCGCGCACCCGGGTGCCGCTGATCGCCTGCGCGTCGTCGTGCAGGCCGCTTTCGTAGGCGCCGGTGGCCGGGTTGTAGCCGATGGCGTCGAAGAACACCGGCGTGATGCCGGTGTCGCCCAGTTCGTCGAACAGGGCGCGGTAGCTGCGGTCGTCGTAGAAATCGCCGACGCCGGCGTGGTTGCGGCCGACGATGAAGTGGCTGCAGCCGATGTTCTTGCGGCAGATCGCGTTGAACACCGCCTCGCGCGGACCGGCGTAGCGCGGGTAGGTGGCCAGTGCGCCGAGCAGCACCTTGCCGTTCGGGTACAGGCCGAAGTCGATCAGCATCTGGTAGCTGCGCAGGATGGGGCGCGGCAGGAAGTCGCCCGGCTTCTTCGGGCCGATCACCGGATTGATGAACAGGCCGTCGGCATTGGTGCGCTCCAGCGCCTGCAGCTGCAGGTGCTCGTGCACGCGATGGCTGATGTTGCGACCATGGAAAGCCACCACCTTGCTCCAGCCCTTGTGCGCGAAGATGAAGCGGCTCTGCCGCGGCGTCAGTTCGAATTCGCGCCAGGGCGAGGGCCGCTCCTCGATCAGCGTGATGGCGCCGGCGACGAAGTGGTCGCCGTTGCGGAGCAGCCGGGCCACGCCCGGGTGCTCGGTGGAGGCGGTGCCGAAAGCCAGGTGGCCGATCTCGTCCAGATCGTGGCGGTATACCTCGCTCACGTCGATCACCGCATGGGCACGTCCGGCGTCGTCGGTCAGCACCTGGCGCTGTCCGGCGGCCAGCGTGCGGGCGCGCTCGGCGTCCACCTGCAGCAGCACCGGCACGGTCCAGGCCGCACCGTCCGGCAGCCGCTTGCGGTGCAGCACGCTGATCAGCGTTTCGCGGTCCATGAAACCGGTCAGCGGCGAAAAAGTGCCGACGCCGATCTGGTGCGCGTCCAGCAGGTCGGTGTCGCGCACGGTCAGTCGCGGCAGCGTGTCGAGATCGGCGATGGCCGCCGCCGGGCTCACCCGGTTCACCAGCGTGCCGCCGTGCGGCTCGATCAGCAGGGAGGTCGGGTCGGTCGGCACATAGGCCAGCCCCTCGTGATGCGGCGCCGGCGTACGCGCATTGAGCACGCGGAATTCGCGGATGAGCTTCACGATCATGGCGACGCAGCCCACCGGGTCCTTGCCGATCGCGGTTTCGGCTGCCAGCACCAGACCGTCGGCGCCGTCGAGCAGGGTGTTGATCACGTCATTCACTTCGGCCCGGGTCGGTCGCGGCGCGGTGATCATCGATTCCAGCAGATTGGTGGCGACATACACCTTGCGCCGGTGCGCCTGTCCGCGCGCGATGATGAGTTTCTGCAGCGCCGGGATGCGTTCGATCGGCTCCTGCCGCGACAGGTCGCCGCGGTCAATCAGCAGCGCGTCCGACCTTTCGGAAATCTCGTCCAGATTGATCAGGCCGTTGCGGCACTCGATCTTGGAAATGAGGAAGGTGTCGTCACCGACCAGCGCCCGCACCTGGTCGACGTCCGAACCGCGGTTGGCGAAGGACAGCGCCACGTGACGGATGCCGACCGAGCGGCCGTATTCCAGCGCGGCGATGTCCTTGGCGGTCAGCGTGTCGAGCGCGATGTCGCGCTCCACGGTGACCGCCTTGTTCTGGCCGATCACGCCACCGTGCAGCACCCGCATCGCCACCTTGGCGTCGTCGCGCGAAATCACCTGCACCAGCACCGAATTGAAATCGATGCTGATGAAGTCACCGACCTCCAGCTTGTCGATCACGTCGTCCGGATAGAGATTGAAGTTGAACGCGTCGCCCGGCACGCGCAGCTTGTGCGCATGCACGATGCTGTTCTCGCGCACCGCGATCTCGCCATTCAGCATGTCGCCGGTACGGATCTGCGCGCCTTCGGTGTCGAGGCAGATCGGCACCGCGCTGCGGCTGCGGATGAAGTCGATCACCCTGGGCAGGTCCTGCAGCTTGGTGTGCGAGAGGTTGATGCGGAAAAGATTGACGCCCAGCTCCTCCAGCCGCGCGAGCACGCGGTCATTCAGCGATGCGGGGCCGAGGGTGCAGAGGATTTCCTTGTCGGGTGCGGTCATGGTGTCGTGTCCTGTCGTGATCGGTCGGTGCGCTACGGATGCCGGATGAATGTCGCCCGGAGGTTCGGTTGCATCGGGCAGGCGCGCCATTGCAGGGGGTTATCGCAAGAGGTGTGCCACGCGCTGGACATGAAGATTTCGTGACGCAGTCGTCACTTTCCACGCACGGTCGTGACCGATGCACGGAAAGCCTGTGCCGGTCTCTACAGCGCTGTGAGCGGGAATGCGTGAATCCGCACACCGCCGGATGTCTTGCGGATCATTCCGAATGCATGGAAGAGGTGGGTGGAGGTGGCGGCCGGTGCGAACGCCGGACACGGACTCTGCATCGCCGGTGCGCCGTGGCGAAGCACGCAGCGGCAGCTCGGCGCTGAACCGTGTCTGGCGCCGGTGGGTGTCCGGTGCGGGAGGCGAAAGCGGAAGAGCATGGGCGAGAGCGCGGCGGAAGGCGCTGTGCAGGGCCGCACAGCGCCGGCGGAACGCGGACGCGTCAGCGCCCGGCCGCCGGGGTGTCGATCAGGCCGTGGCGCTTGAGCAGCGTGCGCAGCACGTAGCGCGAGATCGACAGCGCGTCGGCGGCGTGCACCTGGTTGCGCTGGCAGGCGTCGAAGGCGGTGGTGACCACCAGCCGTTCCAGCGTGTCATACAGCGCGGGCGCGCCGCGTGCCATCAGGCCGCGCAGGTCGCGCTCGATGCGCGCCAGCAGCTGTTCCGGCGTTTCTTCGACGGCCGGGCCGGAGGGCGCGCAACTGGCGCCGGCCAGCCTGAGGTCTTCGATGTCGATGCGGCCGTTGCGGCTCACGATGAGCGCGTAATGCACCACGTTCTCGAGTTCGCGGATATTGCCCGGCCAGTCGTACTCCACCAGCGCCTCGCGTGCCTGCGGCGTGATGCCCACGCCCTCGATGCCCAGGCGCAGGCCGTACAGTTCGATGAAGTAGTCGAGCAGCGGCGGAATGTCGCCGCGCCGCTCGCGCAGCGGCGGCAGCGCGATCGGCGCCACATTGAGCCGGTAGTAGAGGTCGGAGCGGAAGCGGCCGGCCTGCACCGCGCGCCACAGATCGACGTTGGTGGCGGCCACCAGCCGCACGTCGACCGGCTGCGGTGACCGTGCGCCGAGGCGCACCACCTGCCGCTCCTGCAGCACCCGCAGCAGTTTCACCTGCAGCGCCTGCGGCATGTCGCCGATCTCGTCGAGGAACAGCGTGCCGCCGTCGGCGGCCTCGAACCAGCCGGCGCGCGCGTGGGTGGCGCCGGTGTAGGCACCGGCCTCGTGGCCGAACAGTTCGGCGTCGATCAGCGATTCGCTCAGCGCACCGCAGTTCACCGCGACGAAGGGGCCACTGCGGCCGCTCACCGCGTGGATGTGGCGGGCGACCAGCTCCTTGCCGGTGCCGGTTTCGCCGATCACCATCGCGGTCACGTCGCGCGCGGCGATGCGCTCGATGTCGCCCAGCAGCGAGACCGATGAGGGGTCTTCGAACACCAGCGCCGAAGCGCGGGTGGTCAGCGAGCGCTCGCCCGGACGGGGAAAGGTGAGGCGGCGGCCGGGCAGGGTGGCGAGATTCTGGGTCATGGCTGCAGCCGGACGCGCGGCGTCCGGCTTCGTCCGGTCAGCGGCGGGTGACGATCTGGTCGTACAGCGCGCCGTCGGCGAAATGGGTTTTCTGCACCGCCTCCCAGCCGCCCAGCCGGCCTTCGACCGTGAAGGTGCGGATGGCCGGGAACTGCGCTGCATACTTCTTAAGCACCGTCTCGTTGCGCGGGCGGAAGTGGTGCTTCGCAATGATGTCCTGGCCTTCCGGCGAGAACAGGTACTGCAGATAGGCTTCCGCCTGCTTGCGGGTGCCGCGCTTGTCCACCACCTTGTCCACCACCGCGACCGGCGCGGCGGCTTCCACCGACAGCGACGGATACACGATGTCGAACTGGTCGCCGCCGACTTCCTTGTCCAGCAGCACCGCCTCGTTCTCGAAGGTGATGAGCACGTCGCCGATGCCGCGCTGGGTGAAGGTGGTGGTGGCGCCGCGGCCGCCGCCGTCCAGCACCGGCACGTTGGCGAACAGCTTGCTCACGAAATCCTTCGCAGCGGCCGCGTCGTCATTGTGCTTGGACAGCGCATAGCCCCAGGCCGCGACATAGGTGTAGCGGCCGTTGCCCGAGGTTTTCGGGTTGGGCACGATGACCTGCAGGCCCGGCCGCACCAGGTCGGACCAGTCCTTGATCGCCTTCGGGTTGCCCTTGCGCACCAGGAAAACCGTGGTCGTGGTGTAGGGCGCGGCGTCGTTCGGCAGGCGCTTGCGCCAGTCCGGCGACACCAGATTGTTCTTCACCAGGATGTCGATGTCCGGCGACTGGTTCATCGTGATCACGTCGGCTTCCAGTCCGCCGATCACCGCGCCGGCCTGCTTGCTCGAACCGCCGTGCGACTGGTTCAGCGTCAGCGTTTCGCCGGTCTTGCCCTTCCACTGCGCGATGAACGCCGGGTTGATGTCCTTGTACAGCTCGCGCGCCACGTCGTAGCTCACGTTGAGCAGCGTGGCGTCGGCGTGCGCCGGCAGGGCGGCGGCCAGCAGCGACAGAAGAGCGGCCGAGATCAGGGTTCTGCGACGGATGAGCATGACGACTCCGGAAAGGGGTAAGCGCTGCAGCTTAGGCGCGAGTGATGAGCGCGTGAAGTAACAAGAAACGATGTACTTATCACTCTTCGGAATAAGCAAGCCGGCGGGCGGCGGGTGTGGCAGGCCGCGGCCGGCCCAGTGCGTGGCCCTGGGCCAGCGCGACGCCGGCCTCGCGCAGCCGTGGCGCCAGTCCGTCCTGCCCGACCCGCTTCACGATGAGCTGAATGCCGTGACGGGCGCACAGGTCGGCATGCCGGCTGATGTCACGCAGCGTGTCGTCACGGCCGCCGTCCAGTTTCACGAAATCCGGCCGCACATGACGTACCAGTTCGCCGATCTGTTCGCCACGCGCCAGATTCACGCCGACCCGGTAACCGTTGTAGCGGTAGTTCAGCAGCACGTAGGCAAGCAGCGAAAGGTCGCTGCTCATCGCCTCCGGCGACTCGATCACGATGCGGCGGCGTTCGATGTCCAGCGCCGACAGCACCCGGCCGAAGGCACTGCCATGGTCTTCGCCCACCGCCAGCATGAGCCGGCCATGCACGTTCAGGAACAGGCTGGCGTCGTCGCCGGCGCGGCCGAAGTAGTTCAGCACGTGCAGCGTGCGGCACAGCCGGTCCAGTTCGATCAGCGCCTCGTCGCTGGCCGCGTTGGCGAACAGGTTCCAGGGCGACAGGTCGCCGCCGGTCTCGTCGAAGGATCGGATGAAGGCCTCGTGGCCGATTTCGCGCCCGCGGTCGAGATGGATCAGCGGCTGGAACACCGACGACAGGCTGCTGCGCAGGAAGCGGCCGGCGACCCGGCCTTCCGGCGTGGACCATACCGCGTGCCCGCCGTCGGCGCTGCGCGGCAGGTCGTGCAGATAGCGTTCGAGAGCGGAGCGGGCGGTGGCAACCGTGCTCATGATGTCCTCCGCGGGGTGCCGACGGCGTCCGCCGTCATTCGATCAGGATGAAGGTGCTGTACAGCAGCGCGATGCCCAGGCTGAACACGACCGCGGCCAGCACCTTGTCGACCAGCGGAATGGGCTGGGCGTGCAGGGCGGGCTCCGGCGGCGGTTCGGTGCGCTGCGGCGTGTCATGGCCTTCGGCGCGCACGGGGCGAGAAAAGTCCGGGCTGTTCATGGGACCACTGTAGTGCGCCCCCGGGCCGCGCCCAACCAATCAATTCTGCTGAGCTTATGCAGCGGCGCTTAGCGGAAATCCTGCGCTGCTTTCCATGGATTGGATCTGAAATTCAATTGGTTTGAGTGCGCGGTGGCGGCCGATAGATTGGCGTCACCGCAGCGGCTGCCGACGCAGCGACGCGGTGCCGGCCCGGCGTGGCGCGATGAGGTGTCCTTCCTCCGCAGGCCCCGGGACGGCGATGTCCTGCCGAGGAGGAATGAACCATGACTGCAGCAATCCAGGGCGCGACTGCGTCCGCAACCCGTCCGGCGGTGCTCGACGCGCCGCCGCTGTCCATCGCCCGCGAACGGGCCGAACACGATGCGCTGCTCTATGCCGGCGGCGTCACGCCGGAACAGGCCTGGGCGCTGGTGAGCGCCGGTGAGGCGGTGCTGGTCGACGTGCGCACCGCGGAAGAACGCAAGTTCGTCGGTCATGTGCCGGGCAGCGTGCATGTGGCCTGGGCCACGGGCACCTCGATGACCCGCAATCCGCGTTTCGTGAAGGAGCTGGAAACCCGCGTCGGCAAGGACGTGGTCATCCTGCTGCTGTGCCGCAGCGGCAAGCGTTCGGCGGCTGCGGCCGAAGCGGCCGCCAAGGCCGGTTTCCGCCACGTGTTCAATGTGCTCGAAGGTTTCGAGGGCGAACTGAATGGCGACGGCCAGCGCCGCAACAGCGGTGGCTGGGTGGTGCGCAGCCTGCCCTGGCAGCAGGACTGAAGATTCACCGGCGGCCGCCGGGCGGCTGCCTTCAATCACCCGGCAACGGAGATCCCGCATGACGCTCAAGAAAGGCGGCCTCACGAGGGCGGTCGAGTCCGAAGGTTCCTGGCAGCTCGATCGCATCGTGACCGAGCTGCGCGACATCCGAGCGCGCTGGCGTGGCGCGCAGCAGCGCCAGACCGAATGTGGCGCGCGCGAGTTTCCTTCGCGCGACGCGCTGCGCGACATTGCCGAAGCGCTGTGCGCGGCCCTGTTCCCGATGCGGCTCGGTCCGTCCGACCTGCATCAGGAAAGTGAGGATTTCTTCATCGGCTACACGCTGGACGCCGCGCTCAATGGCCTGCTGCATCAGGTCAGGCTGGAACTGCGCTACGACGCCCGCCGCGCGAACACGCCGCAGACCGAGGTCGACGCGCTGGCGCGCGCCATCGTCGCCGAATTCGCGCTGGCGCTGCCCGAGCTGCGCGCGCTGCTCGACACCGACGTGCTGGCGGCCTACCAGGGCGACCCGGCCGCGCGCAGCGTGGACGAAGTGCTGCTGTGCTATCCGGGCGTGATCGCGGTCATCCATCACCGCATCGCGCACCGGCT
The DNA here is from genome assembly GCF_000214035.2 of Methyloversatilis universalis FAM5. GTDB lineage: Bacteria > Pseudomonadota > Gammaproteobacteria > Burkholderiales > Rhodocyclaceae > Methyloversatilis > Methyloversatilis universalis. The sequence goes on from NZ_AFHG01000031.1 coordinate 9,508, forward strand.
GTATGCGCTGGGCGCGCCGCTGGTGGCCCGCATCATCGCCGAAGCCGCGCATTCGGCCACCGGCATCGACATTCATCCGGGGGCGCAGATCGGCGCCGGCTTCTTCATCGACCACGGCACCGGTGTAGTGATCGGCGAAACCGCGGTGATTGGCGAACGGGTGCGGCTCTACCAGGCGGTCACGCTGGGCGCCAAACGTTTCCCGACCGACGAGGAAGGCACGCTGCAGAAGGGCCTGCCGCGGCATCCGGTGGTCGAGGACGATGTGGTCATCTACGCCGGTGCCACCATTCTGGGCCGGGTCACGATAGGGCGTGGTTCGACCATAGGCGGCAATGTGTGGCTCACCCGCAGCGTACCGGCCGGCAGCCACATCACCCAGGCCAGCTCCCAGCACACCAGCGTGCTCCCAACGGAGCTGGCGGCGTCATGAGCCCGCGTCCGGTCGTACTGCCGCCGGCGGTGGCGGATGCGCTCACCCGCCGCTTCGGCCGCGCGGTGCGCGAGGTGCGCGAAGCCCGCGGCTGGTCGCAGGAGGTGCTGGCCGAGCGCGCCGAACTGAACCGCTCCTATCTCGGTGAAGTCGAGCGCGGCGGCGCGATGCCCTCGCTGGCCACCGTGGCCAAGCTCGCTTTCGCGCTCGATCTGCCCACCTCTCATCTGCTGGCCCGCTGCGAAGCGGGCAGCGCACTGCTGGCCGACCCCGGCCGTGCCGCCGGCTGGCCGGCGTCGGAGCAGGCCTCCGCATGAAGCGCGCACAGCCGGCATTGATGGCTATAGCCGGTTGATCGGTGCTTAGAAGAAACAGATATTTGCTTAGCAGCATTTCGCATAAACGGAATTCATCCCCTGAAGGAGCCTCACATGGCCGATACGCCCGAACAGCTGGCACTTGGCGACAACGCCGCCCGCCAGCTTGCCAATGCCACCAAGACCGTCCCGCAGCTGTCCACCATCACGCCGCGCTGGCTGGTGCACCTGCTGCAGTGGCTGCCGGTCGAGGCCGGCATCTACCGCGTGAACCGGGTGAAGAACCCGCAGGACGTGCGCGTTGCGTGCTCGCAGCGTGACGAAGCCGAACTGCCGCAGATCTTCGTCGACTACGACGAACAGCCGCGCGAGTACTTCCTGAACGCGGTCACCACGGTGCTCGACGTGCACACCCGCGTGTCCGACCTGTACAGCAGCCCGCACGACCAGATCAAGGAGCAGCTGCGCCTGACCATCGAAACGATCAAGGAGCGTCAGGAAAGCGAACTGATCAACAACCCGGAATACGGCCTGCTGGCCAATGTGCATGACGACCAGCGCATTTCCACGCTGACCGGCGCGCCGACGCCGGACGATCTGGACGACCTGATCGGCAAGGTGTGGAAGGAGCCGGGCTTCTTCCTGACCCACCCGCTGGCGATCGCCGCCTTCGGCCGCGAGTGCACCCGTCGCGGCGTGCCGCCGCCCACCGTGAGCCTGTTCGGTTCGCAGTTCCTGACCTGGCGCGGCCTGCCGCTGATTCCGTCGGACAAGGTGCCGGTCGAGGACGGCAAGACCAAGATCATCCTGCTGCGCACCGGCGAAAAGCGCCAGGGCGTGGTCGGCCTGTTCCAGCCGGGCATTGCCGGCGAACAGAGCCCGGGGCTGTCGGTGCGCTTCATGGGCATCAACCGCAACGCGATCGCGTCCTACCTGATTTCGCTGTACTGCTCCCTGGCCGTGCTGACCGAAGACGCGCTGGCTGTGCTCGATGACGTGGAGATCGGCAAGTACCATGAGTATCCCGACACCTACAAGCAGTAACGTGAGCGGCCTGAGCTCACCGCTGCCGCCCGGGGCGCCGGACGAATCCATCCTGTCGCGGCTGGCCAGCGAACTGTTCGCTGCGCTGCCCGGCCAGACGCCGCCGTCGTTCGACGCACCGCTGAGTGCGGCACCCACGCCGTCGCCGCAGGCGCCCGCGCTGCCGCTGCCGGCCGATGCGCCGTCCAGCCCGGCTTTCGCCGCGGCACCGGTGGCGCCGCAGCACGCGCTGTCGCTCGGCGCCTCGTCGCCGGCACTGGTGCCGCATTCGAGTGCGGGCAACGGACTGCCGGATGCGGCAGTCGACGCGGTACCGGTCGGCGCACCGCGTGCCGGCGGGGTGCAGGGCGTGCCCGAAGCCTATGCGGCGGCGCTGCCGGTGGTGGGGCACGCTTCGCCGCAGGCGGGGGGCGCTTCGGTACCGTCTTCGCCCTATTACTTCCTGGGCGAGGCGAGTGCGCTGCAGTCGGCGCCCGGCGGTGCATCCCAGGGCGCTGTCAGCGTGCCGGACGACGACCGCGTGAGCGCGCAGTCCTTCGGCCTGCCCGGTGGCGACGCCCTGCGTGCACTGCTGGCTGCACCGTCGCGCGAACCCGCACTGCCGGTCTCGGCGGCGCCGGCAGCGTCGGACTACTACTTCGTGCAGCCGCAGTCAGTGCCCACCGTCGGCCACGCCGGCCGGGTGCCGAACGCCGACGCCGGCCGTCACCCGCCGTTCGACGTCAATGCGGTGCGGCGCGATTTCCCCATCCTCGCCGAGCGCGTGAATGGCAAGCCGCTGGTGTGGTTCGACAATGCGGCGACCACGCAGAAGCCGCAGGCGGTGATCGACCGGCTGGCCTACTTCTACGCGCACGAGAATTCCAACATCCACCGCGCGGCGCACGAACTGGCCGCCCGGGCGACCGATGCCTACGAGGCGGCGCGGCAGAAGGTGGCGCGCTTCATCGGCGCCGGTTCGGTCGAGGAAATCATTTTCGTGCGCGGTGCCACCGAAGCCATCAATCTGGTGGCCAAGAGCTGGGGTGCGAAGCACATCGGCGCCGGCGACGAAATCATCGTGTCCAATCTGGAACACCACGCCAACATCGTGCCGTGGCAGCAGCTGGCGGCCGAGAAGGGCGCGAAGATCCGCGTGATTCCGGTCGACGACAGCGGTCAGGTGCTGCTGGAGGAGTACAAGCGCCTGCTGAACGAGAAGACGAAGCTGGTGGCGGTCACCCAGGTGTCGAACGCACTGGGCACCGTGGTGCCGGTGCAGGAGATCGTCGATCTGGCGAATCGGGCCGGCGCCAGAACGCTGGTCGATGGCGCGCAGTCGGTGTCGCACATGCGGGTGAACGTGCGCGCGCTCGATACCGATTTCTTCGTCTTCTCGGGCCACAAGATTTTCGGCCCGACCGGCATCGGCGTGGTGTACGGAAAGCGCGACGTGCTGGAAGACATGCCGCCCTGGCAGGGCGGCGGCAACATGATCCAGGACGTCACCTTCGAGCGCACGATCTTCCATCCGCCGCCGGCGCGTTTCGAAGCCGGGACCGGCAACATCGCCGATGCGGTGGGGCTGGGCGCGGCGCTGGATTACGTCGACCGGGTGGGCATCGAGAACATCGCGCGTTACGAGCATGACCTGCTGGTCTATGCCACGCACGCGATCCGCGACATCCCGGGTGTGCGGCTGATCGGCACCGCGGCCGACAAGGCCAGCGTGCTGTCCTTCGTGCTGAAGGGCTACTCGACTGACGAAGTCGGCCGTGCGCTGAACCAGGAAGGCATTGCGGTGCGCACCGGCCACCATTGCGCGCAGCCCATCCTGCGCCGCTTCGGCGTCGAAACCACGGTGCGTCCGTCGCTGGCCTTCTACAACACCTGCGAAGAGGTTGATCGCTTCGCCACCGTCATCCGGCGGCTGGCGGGGCAGCGCAAGGTGTAGGTCCGGCCGGCAGACGGTGATGCAGCAAGGAAAACGGCGAAGCGCAGACATGCGCTTCGCCGTTTTTTCTGCAGGGCCGGCCCGCGTTCAGTCGAACGCGAAGCGCCCTTCGGCCACCAATTCGGTCAGCGGCTTGCGGGCATTGGGTTTTTCCCGTGCCTGCAGTTCCGGCGACAGCGTTGTCGCGTCGGTCTGGCGGCCGATGGCGATCACGATGTCCACCGAGTAGCCGTCGGGGATGCCCAGTACGCCCGGTGCGGCAGTGCGGTTGAAGCCGCCGATGGCGTGCGTACGCCAGCCGGACAGTTCAGCCTGGAAGGCGAGGCTGGCCCAGGCGGCACCGGCGTCGAGCGCGTGGGTGCGCAGCGGGCTGGTTTCGCTTTCGCCCGGCCGCTGGTGATGGGTGCGGCTTACCAGCACCACCAGTGCGGACGCGTTTTCTGCCCACACCTGATTGCCCGGATTCAGCAGCGACAGCAGATAGGTCCAGCGGCCTTCGTTCCTCCGGGCATAGATGAAGCGCCAGGGCTGGCTGTTGTTGGCCGAAGGTGCCCAGCGCGCCGCCTCGAACAGCCGGAACAGTTCGTTTTCGGGAATGGTTTCGCCGGTGAAGGCGCGCGGTGACCAGCGATTGATGAACAGCGGATGGATGTCGTGATCGGCGATGCGGGCGGTGTCGGTCATGGCGGTTCGGGTGGCGTGAGATGGATAAGGGGACGCGCGCGGGAAGAAAAAAGCCGGGCCCTGCGGCCCGGCGAACCTGATGCGATACGGAGCGCGAACGCCCGCAATGCGCACGAGGAGGAGTGAGCGGTTCAGCCCTTGTAGGCGAGTGCCCTGTCCAGCAGGCCGGTGCGTCGCCATTGCAGTTCGATCGCTCCCGGCGTGTAGGGCTGGGCGCCGCCGATCTGCGCGGCGATGGCCTGGAAGCGCGCCGCCTCCTCGATCAGCAGGATGAGCTGGGCGGTCTTCACGATGCCGCGGCCCCAGAAATTGGCACCGCCATTCGATTCCAGCAGCGCCGGTGGCGGCGCCAGTTCCGGCTGCGTGTCCAGCCGTTCGCGCACCACCTCGAGCACGCTGCGGGTGCGCTCCAGATGATTCGGGATTTCCCGCGCCAGCAGATGGCGCTGGGCCGCGACGTAGAGAATCGGGAAGGGTTTGTGCGCGAGCGACCACGCGGCCAGATACGGCGTGTGCGCGTGGATGACGGTGTCGGCATCCAGCCGCTCCTCGTTCAGCACCGATTCCGGATGATCGGAGAAAGCGGACACCGAAATCCGCGGTGAGCGGTCGGTGTCCCACGGCGACGGAAAACGTATCGTCAGCAGCCGGTCGTGACCCGGAATGCGGTGGCTCACGTGAAAGGTGAGGCTGGCGGACAGCGTGCCGGTTTCGCGCAGGAAGTTGAAGGCGTGCTGGGCGTCGCGCCGGGCCTCTTCGACGAAGGAGACGAGGTCGATGTCCTGCTGGGTGTCAGCCCTGTCGGGTGCGTTCATGTCGGGATTCCGTTCGGAGGCGTTTTCAGGGGCGGCCCGACGCGACCGTTGCTGGTCGCCGGGCCGGCTTCGTTGCGCGGTGGCTGCGTGCGGGCATGCGTCATGGCACGGCCGGCCGAGCACCACCGCGTGTCGCGGTCGGCGCGCTTGTGCATCGCGCTCAGGCGGCCACGCTGGTGCGCGCGGAACGGGCGGTGGCGGCGGAGGCCGATTCCGCGCCGAGCTGGCGCAGTGCCCGCGCCGCTTCGAGCGCGGCATCGACCACGCGCGACGCCAGCGCCTCGCTGCTCACCGTGTAGTCCTTCAGGTCGGCTTCCGCGCCATAGACACCGGTCGGCAGCGTCTGCGCGCGGAAGAAGCCGAACAGCGGGCGCAGCTGGTGCTCGATCACCAGCGCATGCTTGTCGCCGCCACCGGTGGCGACAAGCAGCACCGGCTTGCCGGTCAGCGCTTCCGGCGCCACCAGATCGAATACATGCTTGAACAGGCCGGGATAGCTGCCCTTGTAGACCGGCGATGCGACCAGCAGCAGGTCCGCGCCTTCGATGCTGCGCAGCGCCTCTTCAAGCGATGCGGGCAGCGCGTTGCGGAACAGGTGGGCACCGAGTGCGGTGCCGATGTCGGCCAGATCGACGATGTCGCTATCGACCGCGACCTCGCGCTGGATTTCGGCCAGCACGGACTCGGCCAGCGCACGGGTGCGTGACGGGCGGGTGGGGCTGCCATTGACGACGACGACTTTGAGACGGCTCATGCTGTAAACCTTGATTCGGGTGAATGGAAGCCGGCCCGCGTGGCGGGCCGGTGCGGGGCCGTCGCGCTTCAGGCGGCTGCGCGCTCGAGCTGGCGGCGCACTTCGGCCAGCGGTGCCGGGTCTATCCAGGCCTGCACGTCGAAGTCGGCGGTGATGAAGCCCCACTCGAGCAGGAAATCCTTGTAGCCGCTGAGTGCCTCCACCCAGGCCGGCGCGAGGTCCGTACCCTGCTGCAGGTGGATATCGGCACCGTAGGCGCGGCGCACCCAGTCGTCGGTGGAGCCGGATTCGCGCGCGATGTAGGCGACGGTTTCCTCCGCGTGCGCCTTCGCCCATGCGCCGATGTCGACGATGCGGCGCAGGAAGCGCACCACCAGATCGGGACGCGCGGCGATCAGCGCCGCATCGACCGTGATCGGGCGCGGTGCGCCGTTGTTGGCGCGCTTGCGCGGGTCGGGATGGCTGCGCAGGTCGTACAGGATATGGGCGCCGCGCTCGACCGCCGCCTGCAGGCCGCGGGCGCCCTTGGTGAAGATGACGTCGACCTTGCCAGTTTCCAGCGCCTCGAACTCAGTGGCGTAACTGCCGCCGGCGGCATTCCAGCCTGTGGTGGCGGGGCGTGCCGGCACCGCGAGGTCGATCAGCGTGACGTCCTTCACCTGCAGGCCGCCCACTTCCAGCGCGACCGTGATGCCGCGCAGCGCGCTGGCACGCTGGTGATCGATGCTGTTGCCATGCACCGGCACGCCGATGCGCTTGCCTGCCAGATCGGCCGGGCCGCGCAGGCCGCTGTCGGGCCGCGCCAGAATGAGCTGGGCCTCATCGACCCAGTTGAGGCCGATCACCCGGGTATCGGCACCGCGCGCGCGCGCCCAGATCGCCGGCACGTTGCCGCCCTGGCGGAAGGAGGCCGGCAGCCTGTGGTCGTAATGCGATTCGCGCAGTGCCGGGTCCGCGGTGTCCTGCAGCGTGCGCAGCGTCAGCCCGTCGCCGCGGAACTCGTCGTCGAACCAGCCCTGGCGTGCGGCCAGACCCAGCGGTGTCGGCACCGGGCAGCGGGTGTACCACAGGCTGTCTATCGTGTTCGTTTCGCTCATCTTCCCGTCCTCGTCCATGTTGTCGGCGTGATCGTGTCCGCTGTTCCGGCACGGATGCAGCAACCGGTTCGCAGCTTTCGTGCCAGCGGCTGATGACGGGTGCAAGTGATTGAAATGACAGCGTTTCGTTCCACCCTGCCAACGGTTCGCGCGGATCGGACGCGCCTGCCTGCCGCAAATTCGGCATCGCATGCCGTGGGAATGTGGAAAACACGGCACTGCAGGGCGGGGTGTGACGCTGGATCGCAACCGGTGGTCGCTCCTGCGAAAGGGGCCGATACCCTGGGAGCGAACACCGGTCGCGATGCGGCCTTCATCCACGTTCCGCCACCGGTTCGGTGCCGCACGCGAAAACCGCGGCAGTCCTTACACCGTTGCTGGCGCCGGGACCGCTTCATCGCGGACTGCGGCGTCCTCGACCGAGGCCTCCTCGTACGCGGCATACAGCCGCGAATAGGCGCCACCGCGCTGCATCAGGTCGGCGTGGGCGCCCAGTTCGGCCACCTCGCCGTTCCAGATCACCGCGATCCGGTCGGCGTCGCGTATGGTGGCCAGCCGGTGGGCGATCACGATGGCGGTGCGGCCTTCGCACAGCCGGCGGAAGGCGGACTGGATGCGCCGCTCGGTCTGGATGTCCACCGCCGAGGTCGCCTCGTCCAGCACCAGCACCGACGGGTTGGCGAGATAGGCGCGCACCAGGCATACCAGCTGGCGCTGACCGTGGCTCAGATGGGCGCCCAGCGGGCCGACCTGGGTGTGGTAGCCGTCCTTCAGTCGCTCCAGCACCTCGTCCGCGCCCAGTTCGCGCGCGGCGGCGATCAGCGTCTCGTCACGGGCACCGGGTGCGGCCAGCCGCAGGTTGTCGAGCACGCTGCCGGAGAACAGCACGTTGTCCTGCAGCACCACGCCCACCGTGCGGCGCAGCGTGTGCTGCGCGTAGTCGCGCACGTCCTGCCCGTCGATGCGCACCGCGCCGTCGTTCACCTCGTAGAAGCGGGTGAGCAGCTGCACCAGCGTGCTCTTGCCGTGGCCGGTCGGGCCGACGATGGCCAGCACCTGGCCGGCCGGAATGTGCAGGCTGAGATTGCGGATGACCGGTCGCGCGGCCCGGGGCAGATAGCTGAAGGTGACGCGGTCGAACTCCACTTCGCCGGCGCGCACCAGCGGCGTGCGCGGGTGGCGCGGATCGGCGATTTCCGGCTCGGTGTCCAGCATCAGGAAAATGCGCTGCGCCGAGGAGGCACCGGTCGCGTAGCGCTCGAACAGGTCGTTCAGTTCCTGCAGCGGGCCGAGGAAAAGAAAGACGTAGAACAGGCTCTGCGCCATCTGGCCGATCGTGAGCGAACCTTCGGCGATGCCGATGCCGCCGGCCAGCAGCAGGCCGCCCATGCCGATGGCGCTGAGTACCTGGGTCAGCGGCAGGAACCAGTTCGAGCGTATCGAGCCGCGCACCAGCGTGCCGTTGAAGTCATCCAGCAGACCGCGGTAGGTGCGTGCATTCGCGTCTTCGTTCACCGTCTGCTTGATGATGCGCACGCCGGACACGGTTTCGACCAGATGGGCGGTGAAGCGCGCGCGCGCTTCGGCCACCTTCGCGAAATTGCGCTGCGACACCCGCTTGAACAGCCAGGTGCCGAACAGCAGTGCCGGCACCACGCTGGCGAGCGCAGCCAGCAGCAGCGGCGACAGCCACCACAGCGCGACCGCGGCGACCACGAAGCGCAACAGCGCCGACAGCAGTTCCGGCGGTCCCTGGATCAGCAGCGGCTCGAGCGCATCGACGTCGCGGTCGGCGCGCGAAATGATGCGGCCGGCCTTGGTCTGGTCGAAATAGCGCACCGACAGCGCCTGCACATGGCGGAACACCCGTATGCGCAGTTCGTTCAGGATGGCGATGGCGGCCGAGCCGGCCAGGTACTGCGACAGGCCGGACAGCACGAAGCGCACCACCCAGCTCGCCGCGATGCCGATAGCCATCCAGGTGATCACGTCGCCATCGAGCACCAGGCCGGTGGCGGTCTTCACGAAGCCGTGGTCGATCACCTCGCGCAGGAACCAGGGGCGCACGAAGATGGCGCCCACCAGCAGCAGTTCCAGCAGCACCACGGCGGCGATGCGGCCGCGCACCGGCGCGAGCAGCGGCAGCAGCCGCCAGAACATGCTGCGGTCCAGCGCCTTCTTCGCCAGCGCCTGTTCCAGTTCGATGTCGTTGAGCGCGGTGTGTCCGCGGAAAGCGTTGTTGGCCATGGCTTCAGTTCGGATTGAGGCCGAGCAGATCGCGGTATTCCGCGCTCGTTTCGGTCAGGGCACGGTGGGTGCCTTCGGCGACGATGCGGCCACGCGCGAGCAGCGCGACCCGGTCCGCCAGCAGCAGCGTCGACAGCTTGCTGGCGATCAGCAGCACGGTGATCGGCCGGCCGTGGCGACCGTTTCCTGAATGACCGAGGCGCCGGATGTTGTCGAGCACGCGCCGTTCGGTCAGCGCGTCGAGCGCGCTGGTGGCGTCGTCCAGCACCAGAATGTCTGGCTGCGCGACCAGCGCGCGCGCCAGGCTGATGCGCTGGCGCTGGCCGCCGGAGAGCGTGACGCCGCGGTCGCCCAGCCGGGTCTGCAGGCCATGCTCCAGCCGCTCCAGCACTTCGCCGGCGCCGGCCTGTTCCAGCGCGTCCAGCAGTTCGACATGGCTGGCCTGCGGACGGGACACCTGCAGATTCGCTTCCAGCGTGTCCGAGAACAGGAAGCTCTCCTGCGGCACCACGTGCACCCGGTGCCGCAGTTCGTCCAGCCGCAGCGTGCGCACGTCCTGCCAGCCCGCCTCGGGCGAACCGACCAGCACGCGGCCTTCTTCCGCGTCGAGCAGACGGGGCAGCAGGCTGGCCAGCGTGCTCTTGCCGGCGCCGGTGCTGCCGACCACCGCGACGATTTCGCCCGGCGCGATGTCGAACGAGCAGTCGTCCAGAATGTGGGTGCTGCCACCGGGGGCGCGCACGCCGACCTGCTGCAGACGCAGGCCCAGCGGCCCGGCCGGCAGCGGGGCCGGGCCGCCGGTGATGCCGGGTTCGGCATCCAGCAGTTCCCAGATGCGGGCGGCGGACGAGCGGGCATCGGCGAACACCTGCATCACCCGGCCGATGCCCTCAATGCGGAACACCAGCATATTCGCCACCAGCAGCGAGGCCACCAGTTCGCCGATGCCGATGCGGCCCTGCTGCACCAGATGCGCGCCGAAGGCCAGTATCCACACATGGCTCAGCGCGACCACGGTCTGCGGCAGCGGGATGCGTGAGGCGGCGTAGGCGAGCGCTGCGCGCGCCTGAGTCATGAACAGGCCGACATGGCCGGCGAAAATGTCGATGCGCTGCGCTTCCAGCCCGAAGGACTTGATCACGCGCACGCCATTCACGCCTTCGCTCAGTTCCTGGTTCACCTGGTCGTAGGCTTCGCCGACCGCGCGGTCCAGCCACACCAGACGGTCGGTCTGCGCCACGAACAGCGCCAGTCCGGCCAGCGTCATCGCGAGCGGCACCACGCCCAGCCAGGGGTGGTACCAGCTGAGCAGGCCGACGGTGGCGATCAGCACCAGCGATGTTTCGAATACCTGGCGCCAGAAATTGATCAGCGCATCGCGCACCTTGTCGGCGTCGCGCGTGGTGCGGGTGACCAGTTCGCCCACGCCGTGCTGCCAGTGGTAGGCCAGATCCAGCCGCTGCACCTGGGCCAGGATGCGTTCGCGCAGCACGGTGAGCAGGTCCTGCCCAATCACCAGCGACATGATGCCGCCGAAGTACTGCAGCACCGAGCGCAGCGCCGCGATGCCGGCGATGGCCAGCAGCCAGTGCAGCGCCACGGTCCAGTCCAGGCTGCCGTCGGCGGCGCGGCTGACCGCGCGTCCGGCCTCGACGTCATTGACCGCGCGGCCCACCATCCACTGCTGGAAGGCGACGCCGATGTTCACCAGCACGAACAGCCCGGCGGTCAGCGCAAAACGGCCGGGCATCAGCCGGTACAGCGCCAGGCAGCGCAGCATCGGCGAATTCCGGAACAGCGGGCGCAGCCCTGTCTTGCCCCCGCTCACAGCACGCTCACCGCATCGTCGAAGGCAAGGCGCGGGCCGCGCGGCGGCAGGCCGTCGCGCACGCCGTAACCGATGTTCGCGAGCAGCAGAGAGCGGTAGCGGCCGTCCGGGAAAAAGGCGGCATCGACCCTGTCCGCCTTGAAGCCGGACATCGGGCCCACATCCAGCCCGAGCGCGCGCGCCGCGAAGATGAGATAGGCGGCCTGCAGCGTCGCGTTGGTGCGCGCGGTCGGTTCTATCCAGTCCGGCGACTGGTCGAAGAAGGCCTTGGCGTCGTAGGCCGGGAACTGGGTCGGCAGATGTTCGTGGAAGCGGGTGTCGTAAGCGACCACCACATTCAGCGGCGCGGCCAGCGTCTTGTCGCGGTTGGCCGAGGACATGCCGTCGGCCAGCTGCGCCTTCGCTTCGGCGCTGCGGATGAACAGGTAGCGGCCGGGCTGGGCGTTGAAGCCGGTCGGCCCGAGCTTGAGCAGGTCGTACAGCGCGTGCAGCGTAGCGTCATCGACTGCGCGGCCATCGAAGCGGTGAATGGAGCGGGCGTCGGTGAACAGCCGGGCGATCGAGGCGTCGTCTATGCGGGGCATGGTGGAGTCCGGTGGAAATCAGGGATGCGAGGTGGACAGCGTGTCCGGCAGGGCCGGGCGGCGGGCGCGCCGCCACAGCAGCAGCGCGCCGGCGCACACCGCCGGCAGCCAGGCGATGAACACCTGCTGCGCCGACACGATGTGGGCGAGCAGCCCGCCGATCAGCGCGCCGGAGAAACTGCCGCTCATCTGGGCCAGGCTGTAGAGCCCGGAAATCTTGCTTTTCGAGATCGGGTGGCGGCTCATCTGGTCCATGTTCACCAGATGGATGAGCGCCGAGCCGCTGGCCAGCGCAATGCCGCCTGCGGCCAGCGTGACGAAGTCGCGGCCGGTGCCGAGCAGCAGCAGGCCGCTGCATGCGAGCGCGAAGCTCGCGCCATAGGCGAGTGGACGCGGCAGCCGGTGCAGCAGCACGCCGAGCAGGAAGAGCGCGCTGACCGACGCCACGCCGTGGGTCATCACCAGCTGCACCGCCTCGCCCTGCGGCAGGCCGAGGCCGGCGATGGCCACCACCAGGATGAAGGTGCCGTGCAGCGACGAGGTCGAACTGCTCAGGTATTCGATCAGGCAGCTTTCCAGCACCACGCGGTCGGCCAGCAGAGCACGGATCTGCCGCAGTACGCCGGCGTCGGTGTCGACGGTCGCGGCCGGCGGCCGCGTTTCCGCCGCCGGCAGCAGCACGCGCCCGAGCAGCGCCAGCAGCAGGAAGGCGAGGGCACAGGTGGCGAAGGCCACGGCCGGGCCGTGCCGGCTGATCAGCGCGTGCGCCACGGCCGGACCGATCATGGCGATGCCGATCGAGTTGGTGGCGCGGTACCAGCCGGTTCTGGACGGGCCCAGCGTGCGCAGCTTTTCGAGAAAGCTGCTGTTCATCGACACGATGCGGAACGGAATGCACAGGCCGATCAGCCCGCGCCCGGCGGCCAGCAGCCACCACAGCGGTGCGCACGGCAGCAGCAGCGACAGCACCGCCGGCCCCATGCTGGCGGTGAAGTAGACGCGGCGCGCGCCGTAGCGCGCGATGATGAAGCCGGCCGGCACGGTGACCAGCATCATGCCCAGCGATTCGGCGGCCGAAATGAAGCCGATCTCGCCGCCGGTGGCGCCTAGTTCCAGCGCGAACAGCGTGGTCGCCACCTTGCCCAGGCCTATGGTCATGCCGCCGAGCACGGTCAGAAACAGAAAGCCGGGCAGGAACCGGTCGCTGACCGGAGGCCTGCCCGGCTGCGGCGCCGGGGCGTCCGCCCGGGCCGCGCCCGGGGGACGCGTGTCGTGCATGTTCACTCGCCGGTCGATGTGAGCACGGCCAGCTTGGTGACGCCGGCGCGTTCGATCGACGCCATCACCTTCGCGACATTACCGTAGGCCACCGCCTCGTCCGAACTGAGGTGCAGCGTGAGATCCGGATTGGCGGCCACGCGGCTGCGCAGCGCGCCTTCCAGCGCAGACTGCGCCACCTCGTCGCGGTCGATGTACACCTTGCCGGCGGCATCGACGCTGACCGTGACCGGCGGCGCCTTCTGTTCCGGCGGCTGGGTGGCGGCGGTCTTGGGCAGATTCACCTTGACCGCGTTGTTCAGCAGCGGCGCGGTCACGATGAAGGCGACCAGCAGCACCAGCATCACATCGACCAGCGGGGTGATGTTGATTTCGCTCAGGACCTCGTCCTGATCGGCAGCGGACGAGATGGCCATTATGCGAACACCTCGCGCAGGGCCGGCGTGTCGGCGCCGTGGGCGGCACGCGGATCGGCCGGGCGGGCAGGGGAGGGGCTGTCCGAAGTGCCGCGGCCGACACGGAAGCCGGCACGGCGCGACAGATTGATGAGGTCGGCCGAGAAGTCGTCGATGTCGGCGGACACCGCCTTCACCCGGCGCAGGAACACGTTGTAGGCGAGCACCGCCGGCACCGCGACCGCGATGCCGACGCCGGTGGCGATCAGCGCCTCGCCGATCGGGCCGGCCACCACTTCCAGGCTGGCCGAGCCGTTCTTGCCGATGTCCACCAGCGCCTGCATGATGCCCCACACGGTGCCGAACAGACCGACGAAAGGCGCGGTGCTGCCGATGCTGGCGAGTACCGCCAGGCCGGCTTCCAGACCGCGGCGTTCCTTCTGGTACTGCTGGCGCAGCGCGCGCTCCAGCTGGTCCTGACGGTCGCCGCTGTGCTCCAGATCGCTGTGGCGGTCAGCGTCGCCCAGCGAGGCGAAACCGGCGCGGGCAAGGCGGGCGATCGGGCCGTCGTGGCCATCCAGTTCGGACGCCGCCTGCAGATTTGGCGCATGCCAGAAGTCGGTACGGAACTGGCGGTTCTGGCGGCTCACGCGCCAGTTCTGGATGCCCTTGATCAGGATGAGGGTCCAGGTCGCGACCGAGAAGGCGACCAGCACCCACAGCGTGGCTTCGACCAGCAGCGTGGTCGGGATTTCGATATCGGAGTTGAAGAGTGACATGCCGTATTCCTCGTGTTGAAAGCGTGTTCAGTTTGAAAGCTTGAATTCGATGGGCACCGTGGCCCAGCCGTCGATCGGCGTGCTGCCGCGCTTGGAGGGCACGAAGGTCCAGCCGCGCACCGCGGCGACCGCGGCTTCGTCCAGCGACTTGCGACCGCTGCTGGTCTTCACCTCGACCGCCGACGGCTTGCCGCTGGCCAGCACCCGCACCCGCAGGATCACCTTGCCTTCCCAGCCCTGGCGCAGCGCGAACGACGGGTATTCCGGCGGCGGATTGCTCAGGTAGGACGCATAGGCATTCGGCTCGGTCACCGGCTCTTCCTTCACCGGCTCGGGGGCTGGCGGTGCCGGCGGCGCGGCGACCACCGGGCCGGTGGTGTGCGCGGCGGTGGTGTTCTCCTGGATCACCACCGCGTCGGCCGGAATCACCTCGCTCGCTACCGGCGTGCGCAGCGCCGGTGCCGGCTGGGGCGGTGGCGGCGAAGCCTGCTTCTTCACCACCTTGGGCGGCTCGGGCTTCGGCTTGGGCGGTTCCGGCTTCTGCTGCGGCGGCACCACCACCGGTTTCACCAGTTCGACCAGCACCTCATTGCGTACCGGCACCGGCTGCGAGGTGCCGAGCTTCGCACCGACCACCACCGCGTGTGCCCCCACCACCAGCAACGCGACCAGAAGCCAGGTCGGGACCGGCGAGCGCCCAGTGGGCGCGGCCGGCACCAGCGGCGCGACCTGCGTGGTGGAGGCCGATGCCTGTGGCGGACGGACGCGCCGTACCGCTTCAGGCAGGCGGGCCTGAACCGGCAGACCGAGATCGATGGCCTGTATGACGGCGCTCATGCGGTGCTCCCTTGCCTTTGGCATGCGTTCATGGCGGTTCTCCTTCAATGCGTGAATTTCGATGCGTGAATCAGTGCGACCGCGGTCGCCATGCGCCCTCTGTGCAATGTCCGTGCCTGTCCGGTCATGCGTGCGCAAACCCTTGATCCGCCTTGCTTTCACGCAGCCGTGAAATCGATATGACTGTTTCTGCTGCGCGAATCGGCGCAGCGTGCGCGGCACCGGCCGCAGCGCTGCCGAATCGCGAACAGCGTGCCGGCCCGCTGCGGCCTGCTGCGCGGAATGCGGCAGGCCATGCGGGTTTGCGCACGACGGCGGGCGCGCGGTGCGGATCGGCGCAGCGGCTCAGGGTGGTTGTTTCATGTCTTCGGCATGATTCCGGCCGCCGCCGGCGGCGCGCTTTTCCTTTCCGCTCATGGGTTTGCGCGCCCGATGCCGAGCGCGGCGCGGCGACTGGCACCGAAATTGCCAAACCGTCCATGCGCCGTGCATGCATTGCATGAACGGCTTCGCGCCCGGCAGCGGCCGGCGCGACCACCGTGCAGAGGACAGACAGGAGATTCACATGGCAGTCGCAGAAGCAGACGCAGGCGTGGGCCTGAGCAGCGAGCTGGAAGAATTCGTGCAGAAGGTGAAGGAGGAGGCGACGCTGGCCTTCGAGGTGTTCCGTGAAACCGGCACCCTCACCGCCAATGGCACCGTGGGTTTCGTCGAGCGCACGCCGGACGGCGACAAGCTGGTGACGGTGAACTATCCGGGCCCGTTCAACCGCGGCCAGCCGGTGCGCGCCACCGTGGTGGGTTTCGACGGCACGGTCTATCTGGGCAAGAGCGGCGCCGGCGCCAAGCGCTACCAGAAGCTGTTCGAGCAGCACCCGGACGTCACCACCATTTCGCACGTGCATTCGCCGGCGCTCGGTGCGTGGGCGCAGACCCACCGCACGCTGCCCATCCGCTACGTGCCGGTGCAGCGCTACAACCTGATCCGCGAACTGCCGGTCTATATCGACCGCCGTCAGCAGGAGGTGGATTTCATCCTCGACGTGCTGAAGCAGGACATCCACCACACCGCCATCCTCGAAGCCAACGGCGGCTCCACCGTGTGGGGCCGCGAAGGCCTGCGCAAGACCGCGGAATTCATCCTGCTGCTGGAAGAGGGCGCGCGCATCCAGCTCGAAGCCGAAGCCATCGGTGGTTCGCGCGACTACGGCCCGGGCGTGCTGAAGCAGCAGTGGAAGATGGCCGGTCTGTACGAAAAGGCGGGTTCGCTGGGCCTGCTGCGCCCGAGCGATCTCTGATCCGCATTCCGCAATGCAAGGCGCCGGTCTGCCGGCCGGCGCCTGACTGCACCCAACGCAACAATATCGAGGAGCACGACCGATGACCGTACAGACCGAAACCGCCCAGGCGGGCAGCGCGCTCGAGCGCGTCTGGTTTACCCGCTGCCCGGTGCCCACCGCCACCGGCCTGGCCTACAAGCTGGGCTGGCTGGAGGAGGAGTTCGCGCGCGACAAACTGCCGGTGTCCACGCTGCAGGAAAACGCCGGCCGCGAACTGGCACGCCACCACTACGACCATGAACTGCCGGGCCTGATCCGCGAGGGCGGCAATCTGCTGGCCATCGCCGCCCGCGCCCAGGGCGCGCCGACCCGTCTGATCGGCCTGACCTGGATAGACGAAGCCCAGGCCATCCTGGTGCGTCCGGATGCCGGCATCACGTCGCCGGCCGATCTGAAGGGCAAGCGTCTCGCGCTGCCGCGCCTGACCGAATTCCCGATCACGCCGACCACCCGTGGCCGCAGCATTGCCCGCGCGATGTCGCTGGCCGGCTACAAGGGCGCACTGGCGGTCGCCGGCCTCACGTTTGACGACGTGAAGCTGGTCGAGGTCGGTTCCGGTGGCTCGCCGGCACGCGAAACCGCCACCGGCGATCCGTCGCGTGGCCTGAGCCGGCTGTGGGAAGGCATTGCCGATCTGGTCGAGGGCAAGGTCGACGCGGTGTATGTGAAGGGCGCGTCGGCAGTGGATGCCGCGCGTGCAGCCGGTGTCGTGGTCGGCATCGATCTCGATGCCTTCGAGGACCGCCGCCACCGCGTGAACAACGGTACGCCGCGTCCGATCACGGTGCATCAGGACACGCTGGACAGGCACTTCGACATCGTCGTGCGCTTCCTCGCACAGACCCTGCGTGCGGCCGACTGGGCCACCACCCATCTGCCGGAAGTGCGCGAAATCCTGAAGGCCGAAACCCGCTCCGGTGACGATGGCGTGGCCGCGGCCTACCGCAATGACTTCCACCTGTCGCTGCATCCGGACCTGTCGGACGAGAAGGTCGAGCTGTTCCGCCGCCAGCGCGACTTCCTGCTGGCCTACGGCTTCCTCGACCGCGACTTCGACTTCGACGCGTGGATCGATCGCCGCCCGCTGGAAGCAGCGCTCGAACTGCTGCGCGGAGAACGCAAGGCGGCGTGAGCCGGCTGGACAGCATGAAGCGAGGCTGAAATGAAAAGGGCACCCCGAGGGGTGCCCTTTTCATTTCAGTAGCCAGCAGACATGCGGGGCGGGGGAGCGGATCGATCGCGGCGCGAGTGCCGCGTCCTCCGAGGCGCGCCGTCAGAGCGATTCCGCCAGCGCGTCGCCCGCTTCGGCGCCTTCGTCCTCGTCACTGCCGTCGGTCTGCGAGGCAAGCAGGCCGCTGCGGCGCAGGTGGGTGCGCAGCACATGGCGGCTGATGCCGAGCAGCTGCGCGGTGCGGATCTGGTTGCCGGCGCCGACGGTGTAGGCGTCGCGCACGATCCAGTCCATCAGCGTGGCCAGCAGGTCAGGGCGGCCGGCTTCCAGCAGGGCGGCGAGCGCCGCGCGGAAGTCCTGCTCCAGCGGATCGACGCCCGCGTCGGGCGGACTGTCGGTGGCCTCGCCGGCGGCAGGCACCGGTGCGGGCGGTGCCGCCACGACCGGAGCGGGCGGTGCGTCGACGCGGCTTTCGTTCCGGCGCAACTGCACCATCTGGCCCAGCTGAGGCAGCTGCAGGTCGGCCTCCAGCACTTCGCCGTTGTGGCACACCAGCAGCGCGCGATGGACCACGTTTTCCAGTTCGCGGATATTGCCCGGCCACGGGTAGGACTGCAGCGCCTGCAGTGCGCCGTCCGACAGCTTCACGTTGTGCAGCCTGAGCTGCCGGCTGTACAGCTTCATGAAGTGTTCGGTCAGCGGCAGGATGTCCAGCGGCCGGTCGCGCAGCGGCACCAGAGGCAGGGAGATCACCTGCAGCCGGTAGTACAGGTCCTCACGGAAATGTCCGGCTTCCACCGCCTGCTGCAGCTTCACGTTGGTTGCCGCGATCAGCCGAACGTCGATCGGGATCGGCTTGCGCGAACCGACCCGCACCACTTCGCGTTCCTGCAGCACGCGCAGCAGCTTCACCTGCATCGGCAGCGGCAGGTCGCCGATCTCGTCCAGGAAGAGGGTGCCGCCGTGCGCCGTCTCGAACCAGCCGGCGCGACTCTGCATGGCGCCGGTGAAGGCGCCGCGCTCGTAGCCGAACAGTTCGCTCTCGATCAGCGTTTCCGAGAACGCGCCGCAGTTGATGGCGACGAAGGGCGCGCTGCGCCGGTGGCTCAGTGCGTGCACGTGGCGGGCGACCAGTTCCTTGCCGGTACCGGTTTCACCGGTGATGAGCACGGTGGCGTCGCTGGGCGCGATGCGCTCGATGCGCGACAGCAGGGCCTTCGACTTCGGGTCGGCGAACACGACCGCGGTCGCGCGGATCAGCAGGCTCAGTTCCTGCGGATTTTCGAACGCGATCAGGGTCGGTGCATCCGGCGACTGCGGGGGGCGGGTAATGTCGTTCATGCACCGGATGCTAGTTTGCGGTGCAGCAGATGCGAACGAAGAATCCCTGCTGAGATTATTCGCCTGACTGAAATGCCGGCGCTGCTGGCCTCAGCGCGCGTAGCTGGCGCCCTGCGGTGCGGATGCGCGCAGCGCGGCCAGCGGCGCGTCGCTGATCCAGCCACGCACGTCGACCGGATGCGCGATGAAGCCGCGCGCCGACAGGAAGTCGGCGTAGCGCTGCAGCGCATCGACATACACCGGCTCCAGCGTGGTGTGCATGTGGCGATGCACGTCTTCGCCGTAGGCGTGCGCGGCCCAGTATTCGCTGCTGCGGGTTTCGCGCGCGATGAACTGGCGGGTGAGCAGTGGATTGTTCTCGGCCCACTGCGCGGCGCGCTGCACTTCACGCAGCACCCTTTCGACCAGCTGCGGGTAGTTGTCCAGCAGCGCGGCGTCCACCGTCAGCGTGCGCGGTGTGCCGTTGTTACAGCGGAGTGCCGGGTCCGGGTGGCGGCCGATGTCGATCACGGTATGCGCCGCCAGCCAGTGGCTCGCTTCGGCGCCCTGCGAACCTTTCACGAAAATGGCATCGACTTCGCCGCGCAGCAGCGCACGCGCTTCGGCGCTGTAGGGATGGGGCTCGTGCAGCGCCGTGATGTCGGGTGCGACCACGTCGATGTCGGCCCATTCGACTTCGTGTTCGCTGATCGCTTCGGTGGCGAGCGCGTTCAGACAGCCACGCAGCGCCGAGATGCGGAAGATGTCCACGGTGCGGTCGACATGCCGCGGCAGGCCGATGCGCCGCCCGCGCAGGTCGCTCACCGTGCGGATACCGGATTCGGGCAGCGCGATCAGCGCCTGGTATTCGTCGGTCCAGGTCAGGCCGATCAGCCGGGTGTCGCTGCCACGGGCGCGCGCCCACAGCGCGGCGATGCTGCCGCTCTGGCGGACCGAATTCGGCTGGGTGTGGTCGTAGAAGGACTGGCGCACGGCCGGATCGCCGGATTCCGACAGCGCGTGCGCTTCGGTGCCGAACTGGGAAAAGGCCTGGTTCAGCCAGCCCTGCTGGGCGGCGATGCCCAGCGGCGTCGGTACCGGGCCGCGGGCATACCAGAGGGTTTCGGGGGCAGGGCTGCGGTGCTGGGGCGCGTTCATGAACGGTGTCGTACGGGCGTAGGCCGGCTGTGAGTCTTTGAAGGAGGGCGGGTTCCGGTGCGCGTGCAGTATGCAGGCAGGGCGGTGGCCGTCAGCACGTTGCGTGCCAGTGCCCGTCCGTGATCTTCGTCACCGGAATGCCGTTGTGCTGGGAGGTCGCTGTCGCTTTTGCTGCACTGGCCGGTGGCGCTGCCGATCCCGCGCCGCACCCGAGCGGGTGCCTGCGCCGATCTGCGCAGCCGGTGGGGCGGGCGGGCGCAGGCCGAGCGCGTTTGCGCATGGCATGGATGGTGCTGAAGCCGGGTGCGTCGCCGATGCGGCGCAGCATCCACTGAATGGACGGACCCGGACATGAGCATCGAATTCTTCACCCGCCTGCCGCTGCACGGCGAAACCTTCCACCTGCCAGGCGACCCGCGCAACCGCGGCGACTGGAACAACCCGTCGCGCCCGGGTACCGGCGCGGTATCGAACTTCGTCGTCGGCGACGACTTCACCTATATCGACTACCTGTCGCAGATCGCGCGTGGCGCCGAGATCGCCGGCTTCGACGGCGTGCTGATGGTGAATACCCAGTTCGGCGAAGAGCCATGGATCGTGTCCTCGCTGCTGGCGCGCGAAACGAAGCGCCTGAAGTTCGTCGCCGCCTTTCACCCGAGTTCGACCAGCCCGTGGAACGCGGCCCAGGCGGCCGCCACCTACCAGCGCGCGACCGGCGGACGGCTGGTGTGGAACATCATCCAGGGCAGTTCGGAAGCGGCGCAGCGCGCCATCGGCGACGAGCTGCCGCACGACGAGCGCTACGAGCGGGCCGGTGAATTTGTCCATGCGGTGCGCGGTTATTTCGGCTCGGAATCCTTCACCTACCGGGGCAAGTACTACAGCGCCAGCGGCGGTGGTCTGCGCGGTCCGCTGCGCAAGGCGCCGATCCCGCGCATCTGCACCGCAGGGGCGTCGGACGCGGCCAAGGAATTCGCGGCGCAGCACGCCGACTACTATCTGCTGCTGGCGGAAGACCCGGCCATCGTCGCCGAGCACATCCGCGACGTGCGCGAACGCGCGCTGAAGTACGGCCGCAGCGACATCCAGTTCGGCCTGTCGGTGGACGTGATCGCGCGTGCCACCGATGCCGAGGCGCGTGCCGAGGCGAAGCGCATTTTTGACGAAGGCGTGGCGGCCGGCGTGGTCGATGTGGTCGCGTCCATCACCGAACAGCTGTCGCCCACCTTCCAGAAGCGCCGCAAGCTCTACCACGACAAGGAAGTGCGCGACTACGACGACCTGTTCATCGCGCCCAATCTGTGGGCCGGTTACGGCTACATCGGCATTCCACCGGGCTTTGCGCTGGTCGGCGATTACGCTGCCATTGTCGAGCGCATCCGCGAATTCCAGGCGCTGGGCATTTCGCTGTTCTTCATCGCCGGCTACCCGCATCTGGAAGAGGCCTACCGCATCGGCGAGCACATCCTGCCGCACTTCCGCAGCGAGCGCGTGGGCGCCCGCGTGCCGGCCAATGACGATGCGGCGGCAGGCGACGGCTTCGAACGCCCGCTCGCCTTTGCCAGCGGCCTCGACACGAAACAGCGGCACAGCGGCGCCAACGGCTGATGCCGGATCCGGCGCGACAGCTCCGAGCGGAAGGCGCCGGTTCTCCGGCGGCCACCACCGGTCGCGATCAGGGGGCGGATCAGGCGCCGGCGGTTTCCATTCCGCCACGCTGAGCTATCGCGGGCAGGGCGCTGCTGCGTTTTCGGCGGCACGCTGCGTTCATTTACGCAGCGTGCCGCCGGGCTGCTTCGGCCCTGACCCCCGCCGCGGCCGCCCAACCTTGCCGGTGGCTGGTCTGCGGCGTGGCGGCACTTTCCCTCATGCTGATGGCACGGCGGTTGCTGAACCGCTGCCCACCGGCCGGCCGCATCGCGCGGCTGCGCAGAACACCACAGGAGCCGCATATGAGTACATCCGAATCGGGCACCGTTGCCCACGACGCCGGCGAAGTCGAGTTCGTCGGCGGGCTGTTTCCCCGCAACCAGCTGGCCGGCCCCGGCGGCGGCCAGCAGACCGGCTTCGACCTCGCCTGGCTGCGCGACCTGGCGCGTGCGCACGAACATGCAGGCTTCGACCGCGTGCTCATCGCCAACGGCATCGACGCGCAGTGGATCGCCGCCTACGCCGCATCGCAGACCGAGCGTCTGGGTTTCATGATCGCCCACCGCCCGGCGCTGCAGGCACCGACGCAGGCGGCACGCAGCTTTGCCACGCTGGACCACGTCACCGGCGGCCGCATCCGGCTGCACGCCATCACCGGCATCACCGCCGAGCCGCAGTACGGCGACTACCTGGTCGATAAGGACGCGCGCTACGCGCGCACCGGCGAATACCTCGACATCGTCCGCCGCACCTGGACCTCGGACCAGCCCTTCGACTACGAAGGCAAGTACTTCACCATCAAGGGCGGCTTCTCGCCGGTCAAGCCGCTGCAGGCGCCGCACATTCCGATTTCCTTCGGCGGCTCGTCGGACGCGGCCTATCACATCGCGGTGCGCCACGCCGACCTCTACGCCTTCTGGGGTGAGCCGCTGGTCGACGCGAAGGAACAGGTGGCCAAGCTGCACGCGGCGGCCGCGGCTGCCGGCGTCGCTTCGCCGCGCATCAGCCTGTCGGTGCGGCTCATCGTCGGCCCGACCGAAGAGATCGCGTGGCAGCGCGCGCACGACATCGTCGGTGCGCTGAAGAAGAACTATCAAGCGGTGCCCGGCCGGGTGCAGGGCACCGGCACCCAGCGCCTGCTGGCGGCCGCCGAGCGCGGCGAGCGCCATGACCGCGCGCTGTGGATGCCCACCGCCAGCGCGGTCGGCGGCACGCACGATTCGACTGCGCTGGTTGGTACGCCGGACACCGTCGTTCAGGCGCTGCTCGACTACCACGACATCGGCGTCACCACCTTCCTGAACCGCGGCTACGACCCGCTGCACGACACGCTGGACTACGGCCGCTGGATCATTCCGGTGGTGCGCGAAGAAGCGCGCCGTCGTGCGCAGCAGAAAGCCGAACAGGCGCGCCGCAGCGCCGCCTGAAACCGCACGACCCATTATCGAAAGGACACGACCATGGCCGTCGAATTCGTCGGGGGGCTGTTCCCCCGCAACCAGCTGGCGCCGCGTGGCGCCTACGGACAGAAGCCCGACCTGAACTACCTGCGCGATCTGGCGCGCGCCCACGAACACGCCGGCTTCGACCGCGTGCTCATCGCCAACGGCGGACCGGACCCGGCTGTGCTGGCCGCCTATGCCGCGTCGCAGACCGAGCGCCTGGGCTTCATGATCGCGCACCGTCCGGGGCTGGTGGCGCCCACCGTGGCGGCGCGCGCCTTCGCCACGCTGGACCACGTCACCGGTGGCCGCATCCGGCTGCACGCCATCACTGGCCACGCCGCCGAACCGGAGCACGGCGACACCCTCACCGACAAGAACGAGCGCTACGCGCAGGCCGACGAGTACCTCGACATCGTGCGCCGCAGCTGGACCGAAGACGCGCCCTTCGACTACGAGGGCAAGTACTTCAACGTGAAAGGGGCGTACTCGGCGCTCAAGCCGCTGCAGAAGCCGCACGTGCCGATCTCGCTCGGCGGGTCGAGCGACGCCGCCTACCGCGTCGCCGTGAAGCACACCGACCTGTACGCGCTGTGGGCCGAGCCGCTCGTCGACATCAGGGCGCGCATCGACAAGCTGAAGGCGATTGCCGCCGAAGTCGGCGTCGAGGCACCGCGGGTCAGCCTGTCGGTGCGCCTCATCATCGGCGAGACCGAAGACCTGGCCTGGGCCAAGGCGAAGGACATCGCGGCCACGCTCAAGCGCAACCACGACGCCAACGTGGCGCGCATCGACCGCGGCCACAGCGGAGGCGCGCAGCGTCAGGTCGATGTGGCCGAACGCGGCGAGGTGCACGACAAGGCGCTGTACTACGGTACGTCGAGCGCCATCGGTTTCGGCACGGACTCGACCTCGCTGGTCGGCACGCCGGACACCATCGTCGAATCGCTGCTCGCCTACTATGACCTCGGTGTCACCACCTTCCTGAACCGTGGCTACGACCCGCTGTACGACGCCATCGACTACGGCCGCTGGATCATCCCGGCGGTGCGCGAGGAGGTGGCCCGTCGCGAGCAGGCGGCTGGGCGCCGGCAGTCTGCTGCCGCTTAAGGACAGTGTCCGGTGCCCGCAAGGGGCCGGACGCGCTGCCGGCCAGTCCTCCGTGGCGGCCACTGCGGCATGAGGGCATGAGCGACGATGAGGGCGCCCGGTGGCCGAAAGGCGGTATCGTTACGCGGTGTCGTTCCCGTCCGAGTCGTGCCTCCGCCATGAGCCTTGCCGTCGTCTGCCTCTGTGCCGAATGGTGCGGAACCTGTCGTGATTTCCGCGTCCTTTTCGACGGCGTCGCCACCCAGTGGCCCGACGCCGGTTTCGTCTGGGCCGACGTGGAAACTCACGAGAACCTGCTCGACGATCTGGATCTAGAGATCGAGAATTTCCCCACGGTACTGATCGCCTCCGGTGAGGGGGGCACCCTGCATTTCGCCGGCCCGATCACGCCCTTTGCCGATACGCTGCAGCGTCTGTGCCGCACCGCGGCCGCCGGCGATCTGCCCGCCCTCGATGCGCCGTCCTGGCTCACCTTGCTGAGCACCCTGACCCGGGCATAGGCGCGATCACCGATCGCGTTCTGCGGCTGAATTACCCACCTGCCGCTGGATCAAGGCCTCATCGCGAACGGTGTTCTCTCCTGCGGGGAATCGATGGTGTGGGTGAGATCACCGGTCGCGATGGGACCGCGAACGTTGCCATTGCCTGTAACGCTGTCGGCGGGATTCCGGCCGGTGGTCACCCCGACAGAAACACGGTGGGTCTGCTCACGGCGGACAGCGGTGCGCGGATTCGCGCAGCGCTGCGCGGAGATCGGCAGCGGAGGACGGCGGTACGACCCTCAGTGAATCGTCGTCGTGCCCATGAAACCTCGATGTGGCAACGATTTCGGTCGATTTCCCGAGCTTCGGCATCCTTCTTGCACTGCAGCGGATATATCCGGTACGGACATCCCGTCCTGTCCGGTTGCTCGCAGCAGGAAGCTCATCATGTCGCTCTCAACCCGGCGCTTCGCCTGGGCCGTCGCCGCCGCCTTTTCGTTCGGCGCCTATCTGGTGCTGCGTCCGTCACCCGAACAGCCAGTGGCGCCAGTCGATGTGCAGCGCGGCGAAGCCGCCCGGCCCGTTGCGGCCGCCGCACCGCTGACCACGCTCACCATTGCCGCGATTTCGTCACCGCATCAGGGCCAGCAGGTGTTCAGCGGTGCAACCCAGATCATCCTGGAGCAGGGCTGGCTGGAGGCGGAACTGGCGCGCCGCGGTGTGGCGCTGAAGATTGAGCCGGTGTCGCCGGCGGTCGGCGGGCCGCAGATCAACGAGGGCTTCGCGGCCAAGCGCATCGATTTCGCGGCCTATGGCGATTTTCCGGCGCTGATCGCGAAGGCCGGCGGCGTGGACATCCGCACCGTGCTGTCGCCGGGGCAGGGCAACAACGCCTATCTGGTGGTGCGCAAGGGGCTGGCGGCGCAGTCGATACGCGACCTCAAGGGCAAGTCCATCGCCATTCACCGTGGCCGGCCCTGGGAACTCACCTTCGCCAAGCTGCTCGACGCGAACGGACTCACGCTGAGCGATTTCAAGATCTACAACCTGAACCCGCAGGCCGGCCACGCGGCGCTGGCGGCCGGCAAGGTGGACGCCACCTTCACGCTGAGCGAGGCGCTGGTGACCGAACAGCAGGGGGCCGGCCGCATCATCTGGTCGACCAAGGACGCGCCGCTGCACTGGAAGATGCGCACCGGCCTGTGGGCGCGTCACGATTTCACCGAAGCGCATCCGGACATCACGACGCTGGTGGTGGCGGCCTACGTGAAGGCGGCGCACTGGCAGGCGCAGGAGGAGAACCGCGACAAGGTGCTGCAGATGGCGTCGCGCGGCAACCTGCCGGTGGACCTGATCGCGCGCGACTACGATGACCCGCGCCTGGGCTGGAAGGACCGTTTCTCGCCGCTGCTCGACGGCTTCTACCGCCAGCACTTCAGCGACGTGGCCGAATACATCCATGCCAACGGCCTGGTGCAGAAGCGGGTGCCGGTCGAGGACATCATCGACGACCGTTTCCTGGCTGCGGCGCTGCGCGAACTGTCCGCCGGCGGTCTGTCGCTCGACGGCTACTGGACGCCGCAGGCCGAACAGAAGGTGGCGGCCCGGTGAGTGCTGCGCGCATCGAAGAAGCCACGCTGCGCCGTATCGTCATGGTGGCGTCGCCGCTGGCGGTGCTGCTGGCCTGGCAGGTGCTGAGCGCAGCGCGGGTGTTTCCGCCCGAGGTGCTGGTGTCGCCACAGGCGGTGCTCGCGGCCTTTGGCCAGCTCACTGCCTCCGGCGAACTGGCCCGTCATCTGGGCGAAAGCCTGCAGCGTCTGCTGTGGGGCTTCTCGATCGGCAGCGGCGCCGGGCTGCTGTTCGGTCTGGCGGCCGCACTGTCGCCGACCTTCGCGCGGCTGTTCGACCCGCTGTTCCAGGCGCTGCGCCAGGTGCCGGTGCTGGCCTTCATTCCGCTGCTCATTCTGCTGTTCGGCATCGACGAGGTGTTCAAGATCGTCATCATCGCCAAGGCGGCCTTCTTCCCGACCGCACTGTCCACGCTGGACGGCGTGCGCGGTGTGCCCAGGGCCTGGTTCGAGGTGGCGCGCATCTACCGTACGCCGCTGCCCTCGCTGGTGTGGCGGGTACTGATACCGGCCACGGTACCGTCCGTGCTGTCCGGCGTGCGGCTCAGCCTGACCCGTGCCTGGCTGGTGCTGGTGGCGGCCGAACTGATCGTGGCCGACAGCGGCATCGGGCAGATGATGGAAATGGGCCGCCAGATGTTCCGGCTCGACGTGGTCATGGTGGGCGTGGTCGTGTGCGGCGTCATCGGTTTCGCGCTCGACCGCGGTTTCGTGCTGCTGCAGGCACGTCTTCTGCGCTGGCGTGCCCAGCCGGCAGGAGCGGAGGCATGAGTGCGGCGCTGCGCAGGTACGGCGGCGGTCTGCCGGCCCGCATCGCACTCGGCCTGCTGGTGCCGCTGGCGCTGATCCTGCTGTGGGATCACCAGGCGCGCCACGGTGGCGAGCATGCGTTCGCCTTCGTGTCCGCGGCC
The DNA here is from genome assembly GCF_000214035.2 of Methyloversatilis universalis FAM5. Taxonomy (GTDB): domain Bacteria; phylum Pseudomonadota; class Gammaproteobacteria; order Burkholderiales; family Rhodocyclaceae; genus Methyloversatilis; species Methyloversatilis universalis. The sequence goes on from NZ_AFHG01000031.1 coordinate 36,744, forward strand.
CAGGTGGCCGGCGCACTGCGCGAACTGTGGCAATCCGGCGATCTGCTCACCGCCTACGGCAACAGTCTGCGCAATGCCTTCGGCGGGCTGTTCTGGGGCAGCGTGACCGGGCTCGCGGTGGGTTCGGCGATGGCGCTGCTGCGGCCGGTTGACTGGGTGCTCACGCCGCTGTACCACGGCCTGCGCCAGGTGCCGCTGCTCGGCTGGCTGCCGCTGATCGGGCTGTGGTTCGGCAGTGGCGATCTGTCCAAGGTGATCGTGGTGTCGCTGTCCGCCTTCTATCCGGCGGTGCTCTACACCTACGAGGGGCTCAAGGGCGTCGAGGCACGCATGCTCGAGGTCGGCCGGCTGTACCGGCTCACGCCGTGGCAGACCTTCTGGCGCATCCGCTGGCCGTCGGCGCTGCCGTCCATCTTCACCGGCCTGCTGCAGTCGGTGGCCTTCGCCTGGATCGCGACGATAGGCGTCGAACTGCTGTTCCCGACCGGCTTCGGGCTGGGCACCGTGATGCAGCACGGTCAGCTGCAGGCGCGGCTGGACATCGTGGTGGTGTGTATCGCGGTGGTCGGCCTGACCGGCTTCGCGATCAATCTGCTGGTGGCCCGCCTGAGCCGGCACGCCCTGCGCTGGCGACCGGTGCGCACCTGAGCTGGCCCGCTTCGCCCCCTGAATTCCGGAACCTCGACATGAACATCGATTCGCGCGCCGCGGTGCGCACCCCTGAACAGCCGGCGCTCCGCTCCGGCGCGCTGCAGCTGAAGGAGGTGCGCAAGCGCTTCCTGTTCGATCAGCGCGAACTGACTGTGCTGACCGGCCTGAACCTCGACGTGCGTCCGGGCGAATTCCTCAGCATCGTCGGCCCCTCCGGTTGCGGAAAGTCGACGCTGCTGCGACTGATCGCCAGCCTGGACGATGACTATGAAGGCCATATCGCGCTCGACGGTCGTCGCGTCGCCGGCACCTCGCTCGAACGCGGCCTGGTGTTCCAGGACCATCGGCTGTTCCCGTGGATGACGCTGGAACAGAACGTGGCGTTCGCGCTGATCCGGCGCGACATGTCGGCCGCGGCGCGCGACCGCCTGGTGCGCGAGCACATCGCGCTGGTCGGCCTGAGCGGCTTCGAGCAGGCCTATCCGCACCAGCTGTCGGGCGGCATGAGCCAGCGCGCCGCCATCGCCCGGGCGCTGGTGAACGAACCCAAGGTGCTGCTGCTGGACGAGCCCTTCGGCGCGCTCGACGCGCTGACCCGGGTGCATCTGCAGACCGAGCTGCAGCGCATCTGGATGAGCCAGGGCTCGACCATGATCATGATCACCCACGACGTCGACGAGGCGCTCTACCTCGGTGACCGGGTGGCGGTGATGCAGGCGCATCCGGGCCGCATTGCGCACATCGTCGATGTCGATCTGCCGCATCCGCGCGACCGCGCCGCACCGCTGCTGCATCGGCTCAAGGACGACATCCTGGCCGAACTGACCGCCACCGACGCGCCGCGCGGCGAGGCGGTGGTGCCGCTGACCCGGCGCCGGCCAGGCTGATCGCATTCCCATCATCCCGTCGTACCCGAGGAGTTTCCGATGTCGCCTACTTTCTACTGGCGCCTGCCCGGCGCGGACGATGCGCGCAACCGCGCCTTCGACGCGCTGGCGGCCGGCAACGCGCCGCGCCTGCCTGCGGCCAACGACCTGCGGCATGGCCGCTACGGCAGTTTCGATCACGTGGTTCAGGTGGCGCGCGCCGCCGAACTGGTGGCCTTTGACGGTCTGGTCGCCAGTGACGACCCGGAAGGCGACGCCGCCCTCATCGTGCTCGGTGCGCTGGCGCGCGAGGTGCGCAGGCTGAAACTGGTCGCCACCTTCAGCCCCGGTGCCGGCTCTGCGGTGTATGCGGCGAAGAAGGCGGTGAGCTTCCAGCGCTACAGCGGCAACCGCTTCGGCTGGGCGCTCGAATCGTCGGACGATGCGGCGCGCCGGCGCCGGCTCGGCGATTTCGTCGGCAGCGGCGACCTCGGCGCACGGCTCGAGGATTTCGTCACCGTGGCGCGTGGCGTGATCGAGTCCGCGCACTTCAGTCACGACGGTCCTTTCTTCTCGGTGCTGGAGGGCGGCTTCCAGGGGCCGCTGTCCGGCCGTCCCTTTCCCGAACTGACGCTGGCCGGCGATGGCGCCGAAGCCATCGAGCGTTCGGCGCGGCTGGCCGACGTGCACGCCTTCACGCTGGGCGAGGCGCTGAGCGAGCGCATCGCGCTGCTGCGCGAGGCCGCGCTTCGCGCGGGCCGCTCGCCGCAGGTGGCGCTGCGCGCCCGCATCGTGTCGCACGACGACGGCGCGCGTGCCCGGCTGGAAGCCGAGCGCGCAGGTCTGGCCCATGCGCCGGACCTGCTGGTCGGCAGCTACGACGAACTGGCCGCGCGCATCGTCGCGCTGCACCGGCAGGGCGTCGATCGTTTCGAACTGTCCTCACCGCGTTCGCTCGACGAGGTGTATCGCGTCGGCGAACACCTTCTGCCGCGCGTGCGGCAACTGCTCGGCAGGAAGGCCGCCTGATCATGACCCACGCTTCATCCACCGCACAGACCATCGATTTCTTCTGGCGCCTGCCCACGCATGGCGACATCAGCACCGTGCGCAGGCCGCAGTCGACCCGCGGCGACTGGTGGCCGCTGCGCGACGGCAATCAGGCGCCGGGCCTGCTGTACGGCGAACCGGATGGCAGCAGCTACATCGACCACCTGGCACAGATCGCAAAGGCGGCCGAAATTTCCGGCTTCCAGGGCGGCCTCATTCCGTCCTTCCCGATGACTGATGACCCCTGGGTGATCGCCGCCCACCTCGCGCGCGAAACGAAAACCTTCCGCTTCATGCTGGCTTTCCAGCCGGGCTTCCTGAATCCGGTCGAGGCGGCGCGCATGTCCGCCACGCTGCAGCGCGTGAGCGGCGACCGCATGCTGTTCAACATCATCACCGGCGGTGGCGGCCCGGCCCAGCTGTGGTGGGGTGACCGCTTTTCGCACGACGACCGCTACGGCCGCACCACCGAGTTCCTCGACATCTTCAAGGGGGTCTGGAAGGGTGACGGCCCCTTCGATTACGACGGCCGCTTCTACCAGGTGGAGCAGGGCAGGCTGCCGCAGGCGCTGGCGTCCACCGGGTTGCCGGAAATCTATTTCTCCGGCTCTTCGGATGCCGCGCTGGCTTCGGCGTCGAAGCACGCCGATTTCTATCTGTCCTGGCTGGAACCTTTCGATCAGGTGGCCGAGAAGTTCGCCCGGGTGAAGGCGCGCACTGCGGCGCTGGGCCGGCGCATCCGGTGCGCGATCCGCGTCGACATCATCGCGCGGCCGACCGAAGAGGAAGCGTGGGCCGACGTGAAGGCCGGCTTCGAATCGCTCGGCCCGGAACGCCGAGATGCCTTCCGCCAGAGCGGTGGCGACTCGGTGGGCGTCAGCCGTCAGGCGGGCTACCGCCCGGCTGACGCGCAGCGCTACGAGGACCTCATCATCGCCCCCAATCTGTGGGCCGGCTTCAGCCTGCTGCGCGGCGGCCCGGCCATCGGCATCGTCGGGTCCTACGAACAGGCGGCACAGAAACTGGACGAACTGATCGCACTGGGCGCCGACGGCTTCATCCTCGCCGGCACGCCGCATCTGGAAGAGGCCTACCGGATCGGCGAGGAAGTGCTGCCGCTGGTCACCGGCAAGGGGCGCATCGAGCGCGCCGGCCTGCGCGCGGTGGGCTGAGCCGTCAGGGCAGGCAGCGAGGCCCTTTCCGCGCCGTCTGCCCACCACCGGGCGGCTCCCGGCGCTTGCGGCGCGGGTGTCGGCGGACACCGCCCTCCATGCGGCGTAAAGTGATCCGGATGCACACGGCGTACCGGTCGCAAGTCGCCGTGCTGCGTGCCTGCCCATGGGGCTGCGGCGGGACGCCGCCTGAACAGGGCGTTCGCGCTCGCGGACGGTGCTCGTTCTGCATCCACCTGCTGAGGCCGTTGTGAACGACAGAAGGCCGGGGCAGGGCCCCGGCCTTCATGGCTGCAGCCAGCCGGATCAGACGCCCTGGCGAGCCTGGGTGATCTGGTTGTATTCGCCCGGATCGACACCGTTCAGATAGAAATTGCCGACGTGCTGCAGGCGCCAGCGTATCGGGTCGTGCGTGGTGTGCACGCGTGCGTTGCGCCAGAAGCGGTCGAGGTTCCACTTTTCCAGCGAGCTGCTGGCGCCGAGCAGCGAGAACAGGTCACTGCCGATCGCAAGCGACGCCTCGTCCGATTTCGCGCGCGCGGTAGCCACCGCGAGGATGAGTTCGGTCGCGAGGTCATGATCGTCCGGTGCGGCGCGGTGCTGGTCGAACACGTCGGCCGCATAGCGCAGCGTGGCTTCGGCGGCGCGCACCGCGACCGCGTACTGACCGATGCGATTGATGATGAGCGGTTCGTCGGTCGGACGCTCGACACCGCTTTCCACCCAGGCGCGGGCGTGCGTGTTCAGATAGTCGATGGCGGCGGCCAGTGCGCCTGACGCGATGCCGGTGTCGATGGCCGCGTGCAGGATCTGCGGGAAGGTGAGGCCGGTGCGCGGGAAGGGACCCTTGCCGCGCGGCGTCTGGATGGACGGGTCGACCTCGACGTTGTCGAACAGCACCGTGCCGCTGACCGAGTGGCGCTGGCCGTAGGCGTGCCAGTCGTCGAGCGCGGTGACGCCCGGCGCGTGACGCGACACCAGCGCGCCACCCGGCGTGCCGTCGGCGCCGCGGGCCGAAACCGAAATCCAGTCTGCGAGGTAGGAACCGGTGGCGTAGAACTTTGCGCCATTGAGGCGCAGCGTGCCGTCGGCGTCGGTCTCGAGGCGGGTCTTCTGGTCGAACTTGTTCTTGCCGCCCACCTCCGCCAGCGCATTGCCCAGCCGCTTGCCGGCCAGCAGTTCGCGCGAGAAGAAGGCGCGCACGTCTTCGGATTCGGCATTGACCAGTCCGCGCGCCATCACGTGATGGATCTGCAGGATCTGGCCCACGCCGCCATCGGCGGCGGAAATGATGCGCACGGTGTCGACAATGGTCTTGACCGATGCACCCAGGCCGCCATATTCCGGGCGCACCGATATGCCGGTGAGGCCGGAGGTGGACAGCAGCTCGGCCTGGCGTACCGGCAGCTGCTTCTCGCTGGCCGGGTCGCGCGCCAGTTCGGCGATGATGGCAGCAGCGGCGTGGGCGGCGCGTATGGCCTCCTCTTCGCTGCGGATGATGGTGACGGCGCGTGCGGGATCGGCAGCGGCCGGTGCCCTGATTTCGGAAACGTGGCTCATCGCATGTCCTGTCGTATGGGGGAAGGAAAAATGCGGACAGCCGCAGGGCTGTCCGCGTCAGCGGGGATGGACTGTCCGCTCAGAACACCGTGGTCACGGTCAGGCCGACGGTGCGCGGCGAGCCGTAGGTGTGGATGAAACGACCGGAACCGTTCGGGCCGTTCGGTCGGCCGTGGTTCTGGTACAGCTCGTCGGTGATGTTGTCGACATAGCCGGTGACGCGCAGCTTCTTGTTCGGCGTGATATAGCTCAGGCGCGCGTTGAACAGGCTGAAGCCCTCCTGGGTGAGGTCCGGGTACTGGTTGATGCTCTGGCGATCGACCAGGAAGAACTCGCGGCTGCGGTAGTTGGCATCGGCGGCGGCCACGATCTGGCTGCCGTCACCGAGGCCGAAGGTGTATTCGGCACCGACCGCTGCCGTGAGCTTGGGCGAACGCACGAAGGCGTTGCCGGTGTTCACGCCGAAGTCGGTGTACTCGGTTTCGAGCAGGCCCAGGCTGCCGCGCAGCACCAGCGCGTCGACCGGGCGGGCCAGCAGTTCGAGTTCCGCGCCTTCGACCTTGCCCTTTGCGCCGTTGGTGAGCGCGGTCACCACACCCGGCCCGAACGGGTTCTGCGTCAGCAGGTTTACCTGGATGTCCGAGTAGTCGTAGCGGAACACATTGGCGTTGGCGAACAGGCGGCCGTTCAGCCATTCGGTCTTGACGCCGATCTCGTAGGCGTCGAGGTATTCCGGCTTCACCGTGGTGGCGGTGTTCAGGTTGCCGCCGATGCCGGTGTTGAAGCCACCGGAGCGGAAGCCGCGGGCGTAGCGGAAGAAGGTGAGGATCTTGTCGGTCACGCGGTACTCCGGCGTGATGTCGAAGGTCCACTCGCTCCAGCTGTCTTCCGGATGGCGCGAGCCATTGGCGGTCGCCGCGCCCGAAAGCACGGGCGTGATCAGCGCGTTGGCGCGCCACCACGGGTTCGAATTGAAGCCGGCGGCGGTCTGGTAGGTCAGCAGGCCGATGTCCAGCTTCTTCTTTTCATGCGTCCAGCGCAGGCCGGCGGTGGTGGAGAACTTTTCGGTGAAGTCGTAGGTGACGTTGCCGAACAGCGCGAAGCTGCGGGTGTCGTGCTCGATGCTGGTCTGCTGGAAGCGCGGCGTGCCGGTGGTGAGGTTGGCGGTGACCGCGACCGAATCGATGTCTTCCTGGAAGTAGTGGGCGCCGACGATCCAGCGCAGCAGTTCTTCCTTCGGCGACGCGAGCCGGAACTCCTGCGACACCTGGTCGTAGCGCGTGTTGCCATAGCTGCGCTGGTCGGTCTGGCCGGCGGTCGAGGGCAGGTTGTCGGCGTCGCTGAAGGTCTTGTTCTTGATGTTGTCGAAGGCGGTGATTGAGGTGAACTGATAGCCGCCGAAGCGGTAGTTCAGCGTGGCCGATGCGCCGTCGTGCTCGAGCTCGCTGGTGCTCGGGAAGTTCGCTTCCAGGATGCGGCCGGACGGGCGCACATAGCCGGCGGCATAGGTGCCGACCGGCAGCGAGCCGGTGTTGCCGTCGCCGTCGTAGGTGCGCGAATGCAGCTTCACCAGTGCGTCGAAGTCGCTGTTCGGCCTGAACAGGAACTGAAGCCGGTAAGCGCGCTTGTCCACGTCGCCCACGGTCTCGCCGAGCAGTGGATTGCGGGTGAAGCCGTCGCGCTGTTCGTCGTAGAAGGAGGCGCGGATGGCCAGCGTGTCGCTCACCACGCCATTCACCGCGCCTTCGATCGTGCGCAGCTTCTTGGTGCCGGCGCCCAGCGTCAGATAGCCGCCGTTCTCGAACACCGGCTTGTTGGACAGGATGTTCACCGCGCCGGCGGTGGTGTTCTTCCCGTACAGCGTGCCCTGCGGGCCGCGCAGCACCTCGATGCGGTTCAGGTCGAACAGCGCCACGCCACCGGCGATCGGCGCATTCAGATAGACGTCGTCGGCGTAGATGCCGGTCGGGTAGACCGTGGACACGCCGGTGTCGCCGGTGCCCAGACCGCGGATGTACCAGCGCGGGCGGGTGTCGCCGTCGGCCTTCTGGGCGGCCGCGTTCGGCACGAACTTGATCGCGTCACCCAGGAAGGTGTCGCCGTTGCCACCGAGGTCCTGGCCCTTGATGACCGACAGCGCGGCCGGCACTTCCTGTGCCGACTGTTCGCGGCGCTGGGCGGTCACCACCAGTTTCTGCAGCGCCGGTTCGGCGCTGTCGTCCTTTGCGGCGGCAGAGGCGTTCGCGTCGGCGCTCTGTGCCTGCGCGAACAGCGGGAAGGCGAGCATGAGCAGCGCCGAAAGTTGTGTACGTCTGTGCATGGGGAGCTTCTTCCTGTCTTGAAATGTCTGGCCCGCGTCGTCATCGCCGGGTGGTCCCGGTGCGCGCGCAGGTCGCCCGCCTGCCTTGCATGTCGCGTGCCATGCGGAAAACACGTCGGCATGCGCGTTTCGGGTACTTCGGTGCGCAGTGGTGCGCACCGGCTGCGCGCGCTCGGTGGAAATTTCGGCAGCCCTGTCGGCTTGGGCGCAGCGCGACGGGTGCCGTCGTGCGCGACCGAGGTCGACGGTCCGGCGCCGGCCGGTCATTTGCGCCGATGCCGTGCGCAGCCGGCGTCGGCACAAGGCGGATGGCATGAATGCTGCTGAAGTAGGCGTTCCCGATTCATCAAGCACACGGCACAGAAAAGGACCGTCCACTCATGTCGATCAAGCTGCTCTGGTATCTCACCGCACCCGATGGCCCTTACCCCTGGGATCCGAAAGGCCGCTGGAAAACCGATTTCCGCCATCTCGAACAGCTCGCGGTCACCATCGACCGCCTCGGCTATTACGGCGCGTTGCTGGGCACCAGCGCCAATGAAAGCCTGGTGGTCGCTTCCGCCCTCATTTCGGCGACCGAGCGCATGCGCTTCCTCGTCGCCCAGCATCCGGGCGAACTGTCGCCGGCGGTGCTGGCCAAGTACGCGCAGACCTTCGACGCGTTCTCCAACGGGCGCCTGCTGTTCAACGTGATCAACGGCAACGATGCCGGGCTGGCTGCGCTGGGCGTGCATTACCCGCACGACGAGCGCTACGACTTCAGCCGCGAATACTGGGACGCCTTCCGGCGTGTCTATGCCGGCGACACCAGCGGTTACGACGGCAAGTTCGTGAAGCTGGCACCGCGCAGCAGTGGCCCGAGCCCGATGGGTACCTGGAACCCGCCGACCCAGCTGCCGGGCATACCGCTGTGGGGCGCAGGCACGTCGCCTGCCGGTGTCGCTCACTCGGTCGAACTGCTGGATGTCTATCTGAGCTTTGCCAACACGCCGCCGCTGCTGGGCGACAAGTTCCGCCGCGTCGGCGCCGAGGCGGCAAAGATCGGCCGCACGCTGGAATATGGCACCCGCCTGCAGGTGATCGTGCGGGAAACCGAGGAGGAGGCCTGGGCGCAGGCCGAGTGGTTCCTGAGCAAGTCCTCGGTCGAGCACGCACGCCGTTCCGCCGAGCGCCAGCTGCCGCCGGGCGTGACGCTCGAGAACTACAGAAGCGACAACCCCATCATCCAGAAGAACGTCGACACCCTGCTGTCAGGCCGCCTGCCCAGTGCGAAGGACCTGGAAATCTATCCGAACGTGTGGGTGGGGCCGGCCTGGTTCGGTTTCGACATTCTCGGTCCGGCATCCGGCACCACGCTGGTCGGCAGTGCCGAAAACGTCGCCGCCCGCCTGCGCGAATACGAGGCGCAGGGCACCAACGCCTTCATCCTGTCCGGCTGGCCGCTGATCGACGAGGCGCACCGGGTCGCCGACCTGCTGTTCCCGCTGCTCGATCTCGATCATGGCTTCGATGTGCCTTCGCTCGGGGTACAGGCGAAGCCGCGTCTGGCCCCGCCGCCGAAAGCTGCGGCCGCCTGATTGCAGGTCACTCCGCGATGACGGCGTCCGGTGCATGCATCGGGCGCCGTTTTTCTTTCTGGCGCCGTCGGTGATCGCCGGACAAGGGTGCCGATTTCACGACAGCGCGCTGCGACCGGGTGTGCGCAGCGGGCCGGTCCGCTGCCGAATACGCCGCAGGGTTTGATGGCTGCAGACATCAAATTCCTTGTCCGGAGCGGGTTTCCGGGGTGGCACGCCTTCTGCTGAACAGGGTCGGGTCCTGTTCCGGCAGGAAAAGCGAATACGCCGCCGCCAGAGCGGTGTGTCCAACGGTCCGCGCTGTGCGGACATTGAAGGAAAGACGTCCGATCATGAAGAATTCCAGACAGATTCCCGTGCGCATCAAGCCCTTGCCGGCGCTGATCGCCTCGTTCGCATTCGCGTCGTCGGCTGCCGTGGTGCACGCGGCCGATGCGGTGCCCGCCGCACCGTCGTCCGAAGCGGTGCAGGACAGCGATCTGCCCACGGTCACCGTCAAGGGTGCGGCCGGTGACCGCAAGACCGCGGTGCTGCCCACCCGCCCGCAGGGCGCGATCTACGGCACCGAAGGCGCGGTGGTCGACACCCCGCGCTCGGTGTCGCAGATCAACGCCGAACAGCTGGGCAGCGACCCGATCCGCACCGCCGACGATCTGGTGAAGTACGCGCCGGGCATCACCCGCGGCGGCGGCCAGAACGTGTCGATCGCGCCGCAGATCCGAGGCCAGAACACCGAGGTGTTCCAGGACGGCCAGCGCGGCTACAACGTGCGCCACCCGACCAATTTCAACGCCTATGAAGGCGCGGACATCGTGGCCGGTTCGTCATCGGTGGTGTTCGGGCCGAGCAGCTCCAGCGGCGGCTACATCAATTACCTGAGCAAACTGCCCAGCTTCGAAAAGCCGCTCACCACGGTCAGCGGCCTGTTCGGCGCGTGGGCGCCGCGCGGCGAATCGTGGAAGCAGGCCCGTCTCACCTTCGATACCACGGCGCCGATCAACGACACGACCGCCTATCGCGTGAGCATCACCGGCCAGCGTGCCGACGACTACTTCGACAACGTCAAGAACAACTTCAACGCCTTCTACGGCGCGCTGGCCTTCAAGCCGCGCAACGACCTGCGCATCGACTGGAACGCGAGCTACGACGATTACTACGACTTCAACGTCACTCACGGCTGGAACCGTGTGACCCAGCAGCTGGTGGACAGCGGCGGCAAGCAGTACGCGGCCGGCCGCGCCACGCCGCTGATCCGCATCGGTGGCACCGTCTATTCGCCGGTCTACAACACCGCAGGCGTCGCCGGCTGGCAGACCCGCACCCGCAACGCCCAGGGCCAGTACATCGCCAACCCGGCGCTGGTCGCGCGGCCGGGCGGGGCCGGCACGGTGGTGGGCTGGGTGTATGACCCGAATGCGCCCGGCAACCGGCTGGCTGCCATTTCGCCGGCCCAGTCCGGCCGCGAGGAGGACAAGAACACCGCCACCCGGCTCACGTCGCAGCTGCGGGTGGCGTGGGATCTGTCGCCGAAATGGTCTCTGCGCAACAGCACTTTCTACGAGCGCTCGGCGGACACCGGCGATTCGGTCGGGTCTTTCCTGTCTCAGTTCGACGACAAGATTTTCGAGAACCGGCTGGAGCTGCGCGGCAAGCATGCCTTCGATCTGGGCGGCATCAAGCTCACCAACGACAGCAACACCGGTGTCACCTACCGGCGCGAGAGCTACCAGACGCTGGCCGCCAACAACAGTTTCAACATCAATCCGTATGACCTGACGCTGGACCCCAGCCTGAAGACGCCGGGCGGCCTGTACGGCCTGCCGCTGCAGAGCGGCGCGTCCGGCTCGTGGATCGGCACCACCGCGGCGCGGTCCGCCGGCAACCCGGCCACGCTGGTGGTGAATTCGCCTTACTTCGGCCTGCTCAACATTCCGGCCATGTTCCCGGCCGGCAACGGGCTGTACGCCGAAATCGGCGGTACGCCGGGCGCGAGCTACACCTCCGAGGGCCGCTGGACCACCGCCAGCTTCTTCACCCAGCACAACCTGCTGTTCAACGAACGCTTCGGCCTGAACATCGGCGGCAACGCGAGCTTCATCGACGCACGCATCCGCAACCCGCTGGGTCCGGACCGTTCGGATTCCGAGGGCTTCTACCTGCCCAGCTATCAGGCCAGCGTGTATTACAAGCCCACGGTCGACAGTTCGGTGTATTTCACGCTGGACCGCTCGACCGCGCTGAATACCGGCGGCTTCGCCAACGTGCTGACCTGGGGCGGCCTGTCCGTTGCCGGCGACTACCGCAACAAGCTCAATCCGCTGGCCTTCGAGAGCAAGAGCGAACTGAAGGAGCTGGGGGTGAAGGCCGACCTCATTCCGAACAAGCTGTTCGCGTCGCTGGCCGGCTTCTACCAGACCCGCGACACCTCGCCGGACACCAACGGCAACATGCACCAGCTCAAGGTGCGCGGCGTGGAGTCGGCCATCCGCTTCCAGCCTGACCGCCACATCAGTTCCGGCCTGAACCTGACCTGGATCGATGCCTGGTACACCTCCATCATCCCGGCCGGCTTCTCGCCCTTCGGCTTCTATGCCGACAACGCCACCGTGTGGGGCGACAGCAACCGGCTGAACGGCCGCACCGCCGGCCGCTACGACGCCGCCGGCATTCCGGCCTATTCGCTGACCGGCTTCGTCGACTACCGCTTCGACAACGGCTTCGGCGTCGAGGTGGTGGCGTGGTGGACCAGCAAGTGGGCGACCAATCTGAGCAAGACCGTCACCGTGCCGGACCAGTACAACGTCGATGTGTCGCTGTACTACCGCGCGCCGAAGTGGAATGCCGCGCTGCGCTTCCTGAACGTGACCGACCAGCTGAACTTCTCCAACGGCCTGGCCGGTTCCACCACCGAATTCCTGCAGCCGACGCGCCCGTTCAGCGTGCTGGCGCAGTTCTCCTATTCGCTGTAAGCCGCTTTCGACGAGGACATCGACATGGGCATCAAGATTCTCTGGTATCTGACCGCACCCGACGGCACCGTGCCGTGGGAGCCGCATGGCCGCTGGGCCACCGGTCACGATCATCTGGTCCAGCTGGCGCAGGCCATCGACAAGCTGGGCTACTACGGCGCACTGCTGGCCACCGGCGGCGACGAGGTGAATGTGCTGGCGTCGTCGGTACTTACCGCGACCAAGCGGATGAAGTTCGTGGCCGCCATTTACCCGGGCCTGATCCAGCCCTTCAAGTTGGCGCAGATCGCGCAGACCATCCAGCGCTTTTCCGGCGGCCGCCTGATCTACAACGCGGTCAATGGCAACGACCGCATGCTGCCGGCGCAGGGCGTGCATTACCCGCACGACGAACGCTACGACTACAGCTGGGAATACTGGGACGCCTTCCGCCAGCAATACGCCGGCAGCAGCGCCGGTTACGACGGCAAGTACATCAAGATCGCGCCGCGCCCCAATGTCGCGGCCGGCAGCACGCGCGGCGGTCCGGCGCAGGCCAGTCAGGGCCACTTCCCGATCTGGGGCGCCGGCACTTCGCCGGCCGGCGTGGCGCATTCGGTCAAGCTGCTCGACCTCTACCTGAGCTTCGCCGACACGCCGCAGCGCCTGGGAGACAAGTTCCGCCGCGTCGGCGCCGAGGCGGCCAAGCTGGGCCGCACGCTGGAATTCGGCACCCGGCTGCAGATCATCGTGCGCGAAACCGAGCAGGAGGCCTGGGATTACGCGCAGTACCTGGTCGATAACACCTCGGTCGAGTACGCGATCCAGTCGATCGAACGCCAGCTGCCGCCGGGCGAAACACTGGAGAGCTACCGGAGCGACAACCCGCAGGTGCAGAAGAATCTGGAGGCCATCAAGGCCGGCCGCCTGCCGCCGGCGCGCGACTACGAAATCTATCCGAACATCTGGACTGGTCCGGCGCTGCACGGCTTCAACGTGCTTGGTCCGCTGTCCGGCACCACGCTGGTGGGCAGCGCGGAAAACGTCGCTGCGCGCATCCGCGAGTTCCAGGCGCAGGGTGTGGGCGCTTTCATCCTGTCCGGCTGGCCGCTGATCGAGGAGGCGCACCGGGTGGCCGACCTGCTGTTCCCGCTGCTCGATCTCGATCACGGCTTCGAGGTGCCGGTGCTCAATCCGTCCCGCCGTCGCGACGTGACCGCGTCGCTGCGCAGCGCTGCCTGAGCCGGAGGCCGTCATGTCCGATCGCATGGACCGCCGACGTTTCCTGCTCACCGGCACCGCAGCGTTGGGTGCGTCGCTGCTGGCGGGCTGCGGCCGCGACGACAGACCGGCTTCGCGACCGGATGTCGCGTCAGCGCCCGGTGATGCCACGCCGCGTCGCGGCGGCCGGCTGCGCCTGGGCATCATCGACGGCGACCAGGCCGGCAATCTCGATGTGCACAAGCCGGCAGGCACCGGCAGCGTCATCCGCGGTTTTGCGCTGTATTCCAAGCTGTGGGAATGGACGCCGGACATGACGCCGACGCTGGCGCTGGCCGAAGAGGCCGAAGTCAGCCCGGACGCCACGCACTGGACGCTGCGGCTCAGGCCCGGACTGGAGTTTCACCACGGCAAGACCATTTCGGCCGATGACGTGGTGTTTTCCATCCTGCGGCTGACCGACCCGGAACTGGCGTCGCCCTATGCCGGGCTGGTGTCGGCCGTCGACCGCAGCCGGGTGGTGAAGCTGGACGACCGCACGGTGCGGGTGCATTTCAAGGAAGGGCGCGGCTTCGTGCCGCTGCCGGACACCTGGGTCAATTTCGGCGGCATCGTGCCGACCGACTACCACCCGGTCACCAATCCGGTGGGTGCCGGCCCGTACCGGCTGAAGGAATTCCTGCCCGGGCGGCGCTCGCTGTTCGTGCGTTTCGACAACTACTTCAAGCCGGGCCAGCCCTACGCCGACGAAATCGAAATCATCGATTTCAAGGACCAGACCTCGCGCCTGGCCGCGCTGCAGAACGGCCAGATCGATCTCGCCAACGCGATCTCGCCCGAGCACGTGCCGCTGCTCGAACGCGACCCGCGCGCCTCGGTGCTGGTGTCGGAAACCTATGGCTGGCAGTCCTTCGACATGAATCTGTCGAAACCGCCCTTTGACGACATCCGGGTGCGCCAGGCCTTCCGGCTGCTGGCCGACCGCGAGGATCTGGTGAAGCGCGCACTGAACGGGCAGGGCCGCATCGCCAACGACCTGTATTCACCGCAGGACCCGGCGTTCAACCACGACATTCCGCAGCGCCGGCAGGACCTCGAGCAGGCACGTGCGCTGCTGAAGGCGGCGGGGCAGGAGAATCTGACGGTGGACCTGATCGCCAGCGCGGCCGGTACCAATGCCGCGCTGGTGTTCGCCGAACAGGCCCGCCGCGTCGGCGTCACGCTGAACGTGAAGAAGGTGGATGCCGCCACTTTCGGCAGCCCGCAGCGGCTGCAGTGGCCGATCAGTACCGGCGGCACGCTGGGCCAGTCCTTCCTGTCGACCGCGCTGCACATCGATGCGCCGAGCGCGGTGTCGAACAAGACGCAGTTCTACGACGGCCGCTTCGGTGAACTGTTCGCCCAGGCGCTGGCACAGCCTGACCTCTCGCTTCGCCGCCCGCTCATCCACGAGGCGCAGCAGATCCAGCACGAACGGGGCGGCCTGCTGATCTGGGGCTTCGCCAACACGCTGGATGGCATTTCGCGTCGGGTCGGCGGGGCCGAAGCCGAACATTCGCACTTCCCGACCTGGCGGTTCGACAAGCTGTGGCTGCGTGGAGACGCCGCGTGAGTGCCAGCGGCGGACGGCGCGACTTCCTGCGGCAGGCCGCGGCGCTGGGTGCGGCCACGCTGCTGGCCGGCTGCGCGCCGGGCGGCGATCCGGCTGCCCCGGCGGTCGAAGGCGACGACAGGCCACGCCGCGGCGGTCGGCTGCGCCTGGGCATCATCGACGGCGACCAGGCCGGCAATCTCGATGCGCACAAGCCGGCGGGCATGGGCAGCATCATCCGAGGCTTCGCGCTGTACTCGAAGCTGTGGGAGTGGAGTGCCGACATGACGCCGGTGCTGGCGCTGGCCGAAGAGACCGAGGTGAGCGCGGACGCGACCACCTGGACGCTGCGGCTCAGGCCCGGTCTGGAGTTCCATCACGGCAAGACCATTTCCGCGGATGACCTGCTGTTTTCCATCCTGCGGCTCAGCGACCCGGCGCTCAATTCGCCCTACACCGCGCTGGTCGGCGCCATCGACCGCAGCCGGATCCACAAGCTCGACGCGCGCACGGTTCGTCTGCATACGAAGGAGGGGCGTGGCTTCGTGCTGCTGCCGGACACCTGGGTCAATTTCGGCGGCATCGTGCCGACCGACTATCACCCGGTCACCAATCCGGTCGGCGCGGGGCCTTACCGGCTGAAGGAATTCCTGCCCGGGCGCCGCTCGCTGTTCGTGCGCTTCGACAACTACTTCAAGGCGGGGCGGCCCTACGCCGACGAACTGGAAATCATCGATTTCAAGGATCAGACCGCGCGACTGGCGGCGCTGCAGAACGGCCAGATCGACATGGCGAACGCGATCGCGCCTGAACAGTCGCCGCTGATCACGCGCGATCCGCGGCTGTCGCTGCTGGTGTCCGAAACCCACGGCTGGCAGTCCTTCGACATGAATCTGTCGAAGCCACCGTTCGACGACGTCCGCGTGCGCGAGGCCTTCCGCCTGATCGCCGACCGCGAAGAGCTGGTGAAACGCGCGCTGAACGGGCAGGGCCGGGTGGCCAACGACCTGTATGCCCCGCAGGATCCGAACTACAACCGCGACATCCCGCAGCGCCCGCACGATGTCGAACGCGCCCGCGCGCTGCTGCGTGCCGCCGGCCACGAGGCGCTGTCGGTGGACCTGGTGACGGATGCGGTCGGCAACAACGCGGCGCTGGTATTCGCCGAACAGGCCCGCCGCGCCGGCGTTACCGTGAATCTGCGCAAGGTGGATGCCGCCACCTTCACCAGCCCGCAACGCAAGCTGTGGCAGATCAGCACCGGCTCGTCGCTCGGACGCTCCTGGCTGGCGACTGCCTTTTCGGTGGATTCGGGCCAGGCGGTGGCGAACAAGACCCAGTTCAGAGACGCGCGCTTCAACGCACTGTTCGACCAGGCCGTACAGCAGCCGGATGTCGAGGCCCGCCGGCCGCTGGTGCTCGAGGCGCAACGCATCCAGCACGAACGCGGCGGCCTGCTCATCTGGGGCTTCGCCAATACGCTGGACGCGCTGTCCACGCGGGTCGGTGGCGCCGAAGCCGAACATTCCCACTTTCCCACCTGGCGTTTCGACAAGCTCTGGCTGCGCGCCGGAGCCTGAAGGCGGCGCTCCCGCGACAGACGCACAGACGTCGCGTGGGTGTCGTGGGAGCGGCGCCCCCCGCCGCGATGAGGCCAGTGCCCGGCAACGCGCTTTCTTCACCGCCGATCGCGGCGAGGCGCCGCTCCCACGGGGCTGCGCTGAGCTCTCTGGCCGGCGCGAGCAAGCCGGCAAGCGCCTGATCGCAGGGCGGGTCTGCTGCTGCAACAGAGGCATACGCGTCGCAGGGGCATCGTGGGAGCGGCGCCCCCGCCGCGACGGAGCCTGTGTCCTGCAACGCCCTCCCTTCACAGCCGGATCGCGGCGAGGCGTCGCGCCCACAGGGCTGCGTGTCGCAATCACCACAGCCCGGCCTTAGCTGCGCACATCCGCTCAAACGGTTGTCGCAATCGCCGCTGCACCTGCCGCAGGGGGCGACTGCACGATGCCGTGTGCCTGACCCGGATGTGGCGATCGTGCAGAGGTGCATGGCGCGAATCGAAGTTGACCCATGTCAAAACAATCGCTTGCGTCACTTCCGCTCCCGCCGTCGCGCGCCTTTCCCGATCTGCGGGAAAGCAAATCTGCATAAGGATTTCTGTCGTCCGCCATGGCACGGCTCCTGCTAATCACGGCTAGTCGCCGTCTGCGCACGGGCTGCAGCGGCATCGATACACGGATTAGTACGGAAGGTTTCAATGAGTTTTCAAGCGCGGAGGTCATTCATGCGCGCCGGTCTCGCGGCCGGCGGTGGGCTGGTGCTGGGCGGGCTGCTGCCCGGCTGCTCCGACGGCGGCAAGGCGCCGGATGGCGCGGCGGTGCTCACCGACACGCCGCGGCGCGGCGGCACCGTGCGCTTCGGCGTGATCGAAGGTGGTCAGGCCGGCAATCTGGATGCGCACAAGCCGGTGGGCAGTGGCGCCTTCCGCGGCTGGGCGCTGTACGCCAAGCTGTGGGAGTGGGGCCTCGATGCCCGCCCCAAGCTCGCGCTGGCCGAAGAGACCGAGGTGAATGCCGATGCGACCGAATGGACCATACGGCTGCACAAGGGCCTCGAGTTCCACCACGGCAAGACCATCACCGCCGATGACGTCATCTTCTCGCTGCTGCGCCTGACCGATCCTCAGCTCGCGTCGCCGTATGCCGGCTATCTGTATTCGCTGCTGCGCAATGACGTGAAGAAGCTGGACGAGCGCACGGTGCGCATTCCGTTCGAGAAGGGCGCCGGCCTCGTGGCGCTGGCCGAATGCTGGATGAGCTGGGGTGGCATCGTGCCGACCGACTACGACCCGGTGAGCAATGTGGTCGGCGCCGGCCCTTACAAGCTCAAGAGCTTCACGCCCGGCCAGCGCTCGGTGTTCACCCGCTTCGACAATTACTTCAAGGCCGGCCAGCCGTATTTCGACCAGGTCGAGATTCTCGACTTCAGCGACCAGACCGGCCGCCTGCAGGCACTGCAGGCAAGGCAGATCGACATCGCGCCGAATCTGCCGTTCGAACAGCTGGCCTTCCTGCAGGCGGACCCCCGCTTCGAGGTGGTGGCGTCGGAAACCGATGTCTGGCATTCGTTCGACATGAATCTGGAGAAGGCGCCGTTCGACGATCCGCGCGTGCGCAAGGCCTTCCGCCTGATCGCCGACCGCGATGAACTGGTGGCGCGCGTGCTGCAGGGGCAAGGCAGGGTGGCGAACGACCTGTATTCGCCGAGCGACCCCGCCTTCAACCACGACATTCCGCAGCGCAGGCAGGATCTGGCCGAAGCGACGCGCCTGCTGAAGGAAGCCGGTCACGGCAACGGTCTGGACGTGGAGCTGGTGACCGCCGGCGGCGCCGGTGCAAACGCGGCGCTGGTGTTCGCGCAGCAGGCGAAGAAGGCCGGCGTGAACGTGACCGTGACCAAGGTCGACGGCTCCATCTTCACCGGCCCGAAACGCAACGACTGGACCTTCAGCACCGGCGGCAGCGTGTCCCGTCCCTTCCTGCTCACCGTGCAGCAGCACGACGGCCCGCGCGCGGTCGGCAACAAGACCCACTTCAAGGATCCGCGCTTCGCAGAACTGATCACGCAGGCGCTGGGCCAGCCGGATCTGGACAAGCGCCGCGCGCTGATCGGCGAGGCGCAGCGCATACAGCACGAAAGCGGCGGCATGCTGATCTGGGGCTATTCGAACGTGCTTGACGCGGTGTCGAAGGACATCGGCGGCGTCACGCCTGATCGCACCGGCTTCGCCGGCTGGCGCACCGACCGCATCTGGCGCCGGAGCCTCACCACATGAGCAGCGTTCCCTTGCATGCCGGCGCGCCGTCGCCGGCCAGCACCGGGCCGCTGGCCGCGCTGAAGGCGCTGCGCGGCCGGATGCCGGCCTGGCTGCCCTGGTTCGTCGGTCGCCTGCTGTCGGGCATCGGCGTGGTGCTGGTCATTTCATTCATCGTGTTCGGCGCCACCCAGGCGCTGCCCTCCGACCCGGCCCGCATCATCCTCGGGCCGGAGGCGCCGGAGCACACGGTGGATACGCTGCGCCGCCAGCTCGGGCTGGACCGGCCGCTGGCCCTACAGTACGTCGACTGGGCGCAGCAGGTGCTGTCCGGCAACCTCGGGCGCTCCATCGATTCCAACGTGCCGGTCGGCGAACTGATGGCCGGCCGCTTCGCCAATTCGCTGACGCTCACGCTGGCGGTGGCCGCGGTGGCCTTTCCGCTGGCGCTGGTGCTGGGCATTTTCATGGCGCTGCGGCGCGACAGCCTGGCCGACCGCGCGGTGCTGTCGTCGGTGGTGCTGTTCAAGGCGGTGCCCGGTTTCGTGATCGGCATCTGCCTGGTCATGATCTTCTCGACCTCGGTATTCAGCATTCTGCCGGCCGCCTCGCTGCTCGACCCGTCGCTGCCGGCCTGGCGCCAGCCGCAGTATCTGGTGCTGCCGACCGCGACGCTGGCGCTGTCGGTGGCCACCTATCTGCTGCGCTTGGTGCGCGCCTCGATGATCGAGGCGATGGATTCGGAATACGTCACCGCCGCCCGGCTGCGCGGCGTGCCGGAGCGCCGCATCATCTGGCGCCACGCGGTGCCGAACGCGCTCATTCCGGCGATCCAGGGCGTGGCCATGACTTTCCGCGTGCTGTTCGGCGGCGCGGTGCTGGCCGAAGTCATCTTCAGCTATCCCGGCATCGGCAACACGCTGAATGCGGCCATCGAAATGCGCGACCTGCCGCTGATCCAGGGCATCGTGCTGGTGATCACCGTCGGCGTGGTGGTGATCAATCTGGCCGCCGACCTCATTACCGTGCTGCTGACGCCGCGGCTGCGCACCGCCACCCGCATCCGCGCCCGTTCGCCCGGCCTGCGCAACGCGGCGTCGCTGTGGCGCACCGGCAAGAGCTGGCGGGTGTCGGTATGAGCGCACACGTCTCTTCGCTGCGCGCGGTGCTGTCCGCGCGGCAGGTGCGCTTCGGTCTGGTGCTCACGCTGGCGGTGGTGGGCTTCGCGCTGTTCGGCCCGCTGTTCGCGCCGCACGCGCCCACTGATCTGGTCGGCATCACCTACGGCCGGCCGACCGCCGGTGCGCCGCTGGGCTACGACTACATCGGCCATGACGTGTGGTCGAGGGTGCTGGCCGGTGGCGTGTCGGTGGTGTGGATGTCGCTCGCTTCCGCTGCCATCGCGCTGGCGGCGGGCACTGCGCTCGGCCTGCTGGCTGCCTTCGCGCGGCGCAGGGTGGACCAGGCCATCGTCTGGTTCACCGATGTGTTCATGGCTTTTCCCGACCTCATCCTGGTGCTGCTCATCGTGTCGATGCTCGGGCGCGACCACTGGATCATCGTGCTCACCGTGGCGGTGGCCTTCGCTCCGGGCGTGGTGCGGCTGTCGCGCGGCATCGCGCTCGGCGTGGTGAACCAGGAATTCGTTGAGGCGGCGGAAATGATGGGCTATCCGCGCAGCCGCATCCTGTTCCGCGAAATCCTGCCCAGCATCCTGACACCGCTGCTGGTGCATCTCGGAATCATGCTCACCTGGGCGGTCGGCATGCTGTCCGGCCTCGCCTTTCTCGGTTATGGCGTTGCACCGCCGGCCGCCGACTGGGGGCTGATGATCAACGAAAACCGCGCAGGGCTGCTGATACAGCCGGCCGCGGTATTCGGTCCGGTGCTGCTGATCGCGCTGTTCGCGCTCGGCACCAATCTGCTGGCCGAAGGCGTGGGCCGGGTCACTTCACGCATCGAGGAGAGAAGGTCGTGAGCGTCATCGCTGTGGACGGACACGCCTTCAGGCGGGTGGAATCCGGTGCGGTGCATGACGCCGCGCAGAACGAGGTGTTCGGCGAAGTCGCCGCGCAGTCCCGGCCCCGGCCCGAGCCGGCGGCGCCGCTGCTGAAGGTGCAGGGCCTGCGGGTGCAGCTGGCGGGCGGTGCCGACGTGGTGTCGGACGTCAGCTTCGAGGTAGCGGCCGGCCGCATCATCGGCCTGGTGGGCGAGTCCGGTTCCGGCAAGACCACGGTGGCTTCGGCGCTGCTGGGCCATGTACGCCACGGCGCGCGCATCGTCGAAGGCCGCATCGAGGTGGCCGGTACCGACCTGCTGTCGCTGGACGAGGACGCGCTGCGCACGGTGCGTGGCCGCGTGGTCGCCCATGTTGCGCAGGACCCGGCCACCACGCTGAACCCGCTGCTGCGCATCGGCACCCACATGCACGAGGTGCTGGAGGTGCACGCACCGGCGCTGGACCGCGCGGCGCGTGAAGCACGCATTCTCGACGTGTTTGCGGACGTCGGCCTGCCGGCCGAAGCCGCCTTTCTGAAACGCTTTCCGCACCAGCTGTCCGGCGGTCAGCAGCAGCGCGTGCTGCTGGCGCAGGCCTTCGTGCTGAAGCCGCGCCTCATCGTGCTGGACGAGCCGACCACCGCGCTCGACGTGAGCACCCAGGCGCGCGTGCTGGCGACCATACGCCGGCTGTGCAGCCAGCACGGCGTGGCAGCGGTCTATGTGTCGCACGATCTGGCGGTGGTGCGCGAACTCGTCGATGACGTGATCGTGCTGTACGCCGGGCGCATCGCCGAGGCGGCGCCGCTGGCCACGCTGTTCGACGCGCCGGCCCATCCCTACAGCCAGGGCCTGCTGGCGGCGATTCCGGACGTGGCCGAGCGGCGCGCGCTGCAGCCGATACCGGGGCAGGCCCCGGCACCGGGCACCCGGCCGGCCGGCTGCGCCTTCGCGCCGCGCTGCCCGCTGGCTGATGCGCGCTGCGGCAGTGAGCAGCCGGCGCTTTCGCACCTGCACGGCGGCCAGCAGGCGGCATGCCTGAAGCTGGAGGCCGGCCCGGCCTTCCGCATCGAGGCGGCCGCTTCGGCACGCCGCCCGGCCGCGGAGGCGGACGGCCCGCCGCTGCTCGAAGTCGCGCAGATCGACGCCTGGTACGGCAGCCGGCAGGTGCTGCACAACGTGGCGCTGCGCCTGGGTGCGGGCGAGTGCGTCGCGGTGGTGGGCGAATCCGGCTCCGGCAAGACCACGCTGGCACGCGCACTGGCCGGCCTCGGCGAGCACGCGGCGGGGAGCGTGCTCTACCGCGGCCAGAGCCTGTCGCTGCACGCCCGCGAACGCACGGCCGACGTGCGTCACCAGATCCAGTACATCTTCCAGAACCCCTACCGTGCGCTGAATCCGCGTCACCGTGTGGGCGAAACGCTGACTGCCGCGGTCCGTCACTTCTTCGGCGTGGATCGCGCCGAAGCGCGGCGGCGGGCGGAAGCGGTAATGGCCCGGGTGTCGCTGCAGCCGGGTCTGCTGGACGCCTATCCGCGCGAACTGTCGGGCGGCGAGCGCCAGCGGGTGGCGATCGCGCGAGCGCTGGTGTGCGAGCCGCAACTGCTCATCTGCGACGAAATCACCTCGGCGCTCGACGTATCGGTGCAGGCCACCATCCTTGCGCTGCTGCGCGAGCTGCAGGCGGGCGGTCTGTCCATTCTGTTCGTCACGCACGACCTTGGTGTCGTCCGCGCGCTGGCCGACCGCGTGGTGGTGCTGCGCGAAGGCCGCGTGGTCGAGCACGGCGCGGTCGATGACGTGCTCGACCATCCGTTCAACCGCTACACGAAACAGCTGGTGGAACACTCGCCCAGCCTGATCGATGCGGCGCACCGACCCCCGCGCGAGGACCGGGTGATCCGCTACTCGATCTGAACCTGCGCCCTCCCGGCGGGGAGGGCGCCCAACCCCGATCCGAAGTCCTGAATGGCTGCGCATTGCGTGCCAGGGAGGCGCTTCGCCCGACGCACTGCACACAGCCATGTCCGACCTCTTTTCACCCCAACCGATCGCAGAACAGAAAGGTATTCACATGATCGATCTTCCCCGCTTCAGGCTGGCACGCGTCAGTGCCCTCGTGGCCGGCGTACTCGCCTCGCTCGGCGGCCAGGCGATGGCCCAGGACAGCGGCACCGACGCCGCGTCCGCCGGCCCGCTGGACGCCGTGGTGGTGACCGGCACCCGTCGCAGCAACACCACCCAGCTGCAGTCGTCGGCCCCGGTCGATGTGCTGACCGGCAAGGATCTTGAGGCCACCGGCGCGGCCGACCTGTCGCGCGCGCTGATCAGCCTGTCGCCGTCGGCCAGCTTCCCGTCCACGCCCAACGGCTCCTTCGCCTCGTCCATTCCGGCGGGCGCCTCGCTGCGCGGACTGTCTTCCGATCAGGTGCTGGTGCTGATCAATGGCAAGCGCCGTCACGTCGGTGCCAACTTCACGCGGCAGGCGCTGGCCGGCGGCCGCGGCTCGGCGGCGGTGGATCTGAGCCTGATTCCGGTCGCGGCCATCGAGCGGGTGGAAATCCTGCGCGACGGCGCCGCCGCGCAGTACGGTTCGGACGCGATTGCCGGCGTCATCAACATCGTGCTCAAGGGGCGCGACAGCGGGGGTGCCATCGGTTACCGCTATGGCGAGTACGCCAACCGCAACGGCGGTGAACAGCACACGCTGAGTGGCTGGAAGGGCATTTCGCTGGCCAACGACGGCTTTCTGACGCTGAGCTTCGATGCCGGCGTGCGCGACTTCGCCAACAACACCAATCCGGACGAGCGCCTGGCGGCCAATCATCCGTACAAGGACTGGAAGTTCGGCGCGCCGCGGGTGAACGACCAGTTCAACCTGCTGGCGAACGCAGAGGTACCGGTGAATGCCGAACTGTCGCTGTACGCCTTTGCCACCGTGTCGCATCGCGAAAGCATTGGCGAGGGCTTCTATGAATCCAACACCACCAACAGCGCGCTGGTGCGCTCGGCGGCCTTCCAGTCGCGCTACCCCTTCGGGCGCATTCCGGTCACCGTGTACGAACTGGACGATGCCGCGCTGAACGTCGGCGCCCGCTTCGGCGACAAGGAGCTCGGCCGCTTCGACCTGCACGCCAACATCGGTCAGAACACCGTGAAGTCGGTGGACAAGAACGGCCTGAATCCGAGCTGGGGCCCGAATTCGCCCTCGACCTACGACACCGGCGAGCGCACCCATACCCAGGCCAATCTGGGCCTGGACTACGTGCGTGACCTGCCGGTGTCCGCCTTCGCCGGCCCGCTCACGCTGTCCGCCGGTCTGGCCTACCGCTGGGAGGAATACGACCTGACCGCAGGCGACCCGATCGCCTACACCCGCGGTCCGTTCTATCAGGTGGGTGCGCCCGGTGTCGCGGTGCCCGGCATCTACTCCGGCATCACCGACCAGGATGCGCGCACGATTTCGCGCAATGTGTGGGGCGGCTTCGTCGGCCTGGAAGCCAACGTGACCGAAAAGCTCAATCTCGGTCTGGCGCTGCGCAGCGAGCACTATTCGGACTTCGGCGGTACCACCACCGGCAAGGGTTCGGCCCGCTACGACTTCACGCCCGAATTCGCGGTGCGCTCGACCTACAGCACCGGCTATCGCGCACCGTCCATCGTGCAGCTGGGCTATTCGGCGTTCAGCGTGCAGACCGCCAACATCGGTGGCGTGTTCACCGACGTGCAGCAGCGCACGCTGCTGCCGGGCAGCCCGATTGCCGAACTGCTGGGCGGCAAGGCGCTGAAGCCGGAAGAGTCGGAAAACGTGTCGCTGGGCTTCGTGTGGCGGCCGACCGCGAATGCCTCGGCCACCTTCGACGCTTACCAGATCGACATCAGGAACCGGGTGCTGCTGTCGGAAAACCTGTCCACCACCACCATTCCGGCGCTCGGCCCCATCCTGGCGCCGTTCGGCATCAACAACGCCGCCTTCTTCACCAACGTGCTCGACACCCGCACCCGCGGTTTCGAACTGTCGGGCAAGTACCGGCTGGATCTGGTCAGCCGCGGGCGGCTCGATCTGAGTGCCGGTTTCGCCGCGGCGGACACCGAAATCACCAAGGCACGCAACGTGGTGACGCCGAACGGCACGGTCATTCCATCGGACCGCATCGTCGGCCGCAACACCCGCGGTCTGGTCGAGGACATCACGCCCAACACCAAGTTCACGCTGGGTGCGAACTGGCGCATCGCGCAATGGGAAGTGACCTCGGCCGCCCGCCGCTACGGCAAGTGGACCAACCGGGCCACCGACGCGCGCGACGACCAGACCTTCGATCCGCAGTGGCTGTTCGACCTGGACGTGGCCTACCACTTCAGCGGCCCGCTCAAGGGACTGAAGGCTTCGGTCGGCGCGATCAACCTGTTCGACAGCTACCCGGACAAGACACGCCGGCTGCTCAACAGCAGCGGCGCGCTGGCCAGTGTCGGCGGGGTGACCAAGTACAGCTTCAACGCGCCTGAGGGCGGTCTGGGCGCCTTCTACTACACCAGCCTGAACTACAGCTTCTGATGCGGGCAGGCCGCGCTTCAGGTGCGGCCCCGATCACCTGAATCCGGCCATGTTCGCGTGGCCGGACGGAGGACTTTCATGAAACGCCTTCTTGTCGCACTCGTTCTCGCCGGCGTGTTCGCATCTCCGGTGCAGGCCGCCGATGCGCCGGCCCGTACCGCCTACCGGGCGGCCAGGCTGCTCGATGTGGACAGTGGCCGCTACGTGGACGACCCGGTCATCCTGGTCGAAAGCGGCCGCATCGTCAGCGTGGGCAGCCGCGTCGCCGTGCCGGACGGCGTACCGGTGGTCGACTTCGGCGACGTCATCCTGCTGCCCGGGCTGATCGACGCCCATGTCCATCTGACCGGCGGCCCTGACGCGGCGGCGCGCTCCCAGTCGCGCAATGTGCTGTACGCCGCGCGCTCTGCGCAGAACAGCCTGTTCGCCGGCTTCACCACCTTGCGCAGCATGGGCGGGCCGGCCTATTCGGTCATTGCGCTGCGCGATGCGATCAACGACGGTGACATCGTCGGGCCGCGCATTCTCGACGCCGGCGCGCTGGTCGCGGTGACCGGTGGCCATTGTTCCGGGCCGCGCGTCTTCCGGCCTGAAATCGCGCCCACTGCCGAAGGCGTGGCCGACGGTCCGGACGAACTGCGCAGGACTACGCGCAAGCTGATCAAGTACGGCGCCGACTTCATCAAGGCCTGCATCACCGGCGGCTTCGTGTCCGGCACCAACCCGAACCAGGTGCAGTTCTCTGAGGAGGAAGTGCGCGCGGTGATCGATACCGCGCACGGCCTCGGCCGCAAGGTGGCCATCCACGCGCACGGCGTCGATGGCATACGGCTGGCCGCGCGGCTGGGCGCGGATTCGATCGAGCACGGCACGCTGATCGACGACGAAGGCATTGCGGCGGTGAAGAAGGGCAAGGTCTATATCGTGCCCACGGTGAAAGTGATGGCCAGTTCGGTCGAGAAGGCGAAGAAGGCCGGCGCCTCGGAAAGCACGCTGCTTGCGCTGGCGGCCGCCCGTGACGCGCAGAAGCGGAACCTTGCGAAGGCCTATGCCCAGGGCGTGGTGTTCGCCTTCGGCACCGACTTCACGCAGGACGGCAGCAATGCCACCGAGTTCTCCGCGCTGCTCGAGCTGGGGCTCACGCCCTTGCAGGCGGTGCAGACCGCCACCGTCCATGCCGCGCAGTTGCTCGGCCAGTCTGGGCGCATCGGCAGGGTGGCGCCCGGCCATTTCGCCGATTTCATCGCGGTCAGGGACGACCCGCTGCGCGACGTGCGCGCGCTGGAAAAGGTGGTGGTGGTCGTGAAGAACGGCGAGCTGGTGCGCAACGACCTGGCAGCGACGCCGCTGCTGCGCCGCGCGGCGCTGGCTGCGGTCGAGCAGGCGGCTGACCGGGAAGACCACGGCCACGTCCACGCGCACTGAATGTTCCGCAATCCGCTATCCCACCGGCGGCTGGGCCGCCGGTGTCTTACATCCATCGAGGACGCATCCATGCACCCCCACTTCGCTTCATCTTCCCGCGCACTGACCCGCAAGCTGGTTGCCGGCGCCATCGCGCTCGTACTGTCGGCCGGCCTGTCCGCTGCCCCCGGCACCCGGGCGCCGGCACCCGACCCGCTGCAGGGCGACGGCCGGGTGTCCGACTTCTACGTCTGGAAGGACGTGATTCCGGCCACGCCGGGCAAGCTGCTGCGCAGCGAAGCGCTGCCGCCGGCGGTCGGCCTGGCCGGTACCGCCAGGCAGCTGCGCATCCTCTACACCTCGACCAGCGGTTTCGACGGCCGGACGCCCATCGTCGTGTCCGGTGCGCTGTTCATCCCGGCCGGCCAGCCACCGGCCGGCGGCTGGCCGGTGCTGGCCTGGGGGCACGGTACGGTCGGTCTGGCCGACATCTGCGCGCCGTCGTGGGCCGGCCGTTCCTACCGCGACGTGCGCTACCTGCAGCGCTGGCTGTCCGAAGGCTATGCCATCGTCGCCAGCGACTATGAAGGCCTGGGCGTGGCGGGTCCGCACCCGCTGATCAATGTGCCGTCGCTGGCCTATTCGATACTGGACAGTGCGCGCGCCGTGGTGCGCGACGTGCCGGGGCTGGCGAACAAGGTGCTCATCGTCGGCCAGTCGCAGGGCGGCATCGGCGCGTTCGCGGCGGCGGCCCACCAGCCGGGCTATGCGCCGGATCTCGGGGTGAAGGGCACGGTGGCCACCGGTGTCATCTACCGCAGCAACAGTCCGGCGACTTCGGGCAACGCGACGCCGCGCAATCCGCACAAGGTGGATGACGCGCTGTCCTACGGTTTCTACGGTTTCATCGTTGACCAGCAGCACGAGCCCGCGCTGCAGGCGTCCGACGTATTCACCGACTTCGCCGCACCGGTGGTCGATCAGGCGCGCAATGTGTGCCTGTCGCAGCTGATGGGCGACGTGGTCGGTGCCGGTCTGACGCTGGCCAATACCCGCAAGCCTGACAGCGATGTCGGCGAGCGCTACCGGCGCTACCAGCTGGGTGCGGAAGAACGGGCACGCCGCTACAGCGTGTATCCGACGCTGAAGCTGAACCACCCGGTGTTCATCGGCACCGGCGCCGAGGACGTGACGCCGTCCGCCGTGAGCCAGCTGGCGCTGATGCGTGACGCATGCGCCGCCGGCACGGTCGTGGAAGGCCACCTTTACGCCGGCCTGGGCCACAGCGCGACGGTGAATGGGTCGCTGAAGGATTCGATCCCGTTCGCGCGAAAGGTGATCGCCGGCGAGCCGGTCACACCGGTGTGCGCGCCGGTGCTCGAGTGAGGGGCGGCAGGGCGGATCGTGATAAGCATTTCATGATTTGTTCTGCATTTTGAATTGGTTGGGCGGCGGCGGGCGGCTGGCTAGAGTGCGCGCATCGTCATCGAGGAGCGCCGCATGCCCCGCCTGAACCTGCTCACCGCCGACACCGCGCCGGACGCCAGCCGTCCGCTGGTCGAGCGCGTGGTCGCCAACAACGGCTTCCTGCCCAATCTGGTCGCCTCGCTGGCCAATGCGCCGGTGGCGCTGGAAACCTATCTGACCGTCGGCGAGATCAACGGCCGCGCCAGCCTGACGCTGGCCGAACGCGAGGTGATCCAGATCACCGCCGCGCGCATCCACGGCTGCGATTTCTGCGTCGCCGGCCACAGTGCCATCGCGCTGAAGAAGGCGGGATTCGACAAGAGCGCAGTGGTCGCGCTGCAGCGCGGTCGCCCGGTCGGCGATGCCCGTCTGGATGCGCTGGCCGCCTTCGCCGCCGAGGTGATCGCCACCCGTGGCGCGGTGAGTGATGCGGCGCTGGCTGAATTCACCGGTGCCGGCTTCGTGCGCGAACAGGTGCTCGAAGTCATTCTTGGCGTGAGCCTGGCGACACTGTGCAATTTCGCCAACAACTTCGCGCAGAACCCGATCAATCCTCAGCTGCAGCCCTTCAGCGCGGGCGCGCTCGGCGCATGAGCACGGTGCTGCCCGAAGGCCTGCGCGACTGGCTGGGCGCCCACGCGCCGGCGCTCAACGACGGCAGCGCGAACGACGAGGCGCTGCTGCCGGCGCTGGCGTCGGCCGGGCTGTTCGCCATCGGCGTGCCGGAAAGCTTCGGCGGGGCCGGCGGCCGCACCGGTGATGCGGTCGACGCGATTGCCGCGGTGGCCGAACATTCGCTGGCCGCGGCTTTCGTGTTCTGGGGTCACCGCGCCTTCATCGAATACCTGCTGGCCAGCCCGAACGCGGCACTGCGCGAGCGCCGGCTGCCTGCGTTGCTGGACGGCACGCAGGCGGGGGCGACCGGCCTGTCGAACGCGATGAAATTCCTGTGCGGCATCGAGTCACTGCAGATCGAAGCGGTCCGTGAGGGCGAGGGCTGGCGACTCGACGGCAAGCTGCCGTGGGTGACCAATCTGCGCAAGTCGGGCTTCGTATGCGCAGCGGCGGTGTCGTCGCGCGACGGCGAGCCGCCTTTCATCGTCGCGCTCGATCACGACCGTCCGGGCGTGCGCCGCAGCGCCGATCTCGATCTGATCGCGATGCGCGGCAGCAATACCGCGGCGCTGTCCATCGACGACGTGCGCATCGATGCCGCTGACGTGATCGCCGGCGATGCGCGTGACTGGCTGCCGCGGGTGCGGCCGGCCTTCCTGGCGCTGCAGTGCGGCATGTCCATCGGTCTGGCCCGGGCAGCGCTGTCGGCGGCGCAGGCGCGCTGCAGCAGTGCCCGCGCCACGCTGCAGGACGCCCTCGACGCGGTCGGCGATGGCCTTGCACGCCAGGTGGTGGCGCTGCATGACGGGCTCGCCGCCGGTCGTTTCGTGGCCGATCCGGTCGCGCTGTTCCGGCTGCGCATCGCACTGGCCGACACGGTGCAGCGTGCGGTGCAGCTGGAACTGCAGGCCAGCGGCGGCCGCGCCTATCTGGTCGACCCGCAGTTCGGCTTCGCCCGGCGGCTGCAGGAATCCGCCTTTGTGCCGGTGATCACGCCCAGCGTGACCCAGCTTGAGGGCGAACTGCTGAAGCGCGCGCAGCAGACCGCGAGGGCAGCGTGAACGCGCCGCTCGAAGGCGGGCGGCTGTATGGCGCCGGACAGCCGGCGGTTGAGGGGCATGCGCTCAGCGCACGCGGTCTTGCCTACGCCTATGCCGGCGCGGCATCGGTATTCGCCGACGTGGCGATCGACATCCGCCACCGTGAGATCGTGTGCCTGCTGGGTGGCAGCGGCTGCGGCAAGTCCTCGCTGCTGCGCGTGCTGGCGCGGCTGGAAGCGCCAACCGCAGGTGAGATCCGGTTTCTGGGCGAGGTGCTGACCGCGCCACATCCGCGTGCGGCGCTGGTGTTCCAGCAGGCCAGCCTGCTGCCCTGGCTCGATGCAGCCGGCAATGTGGGATTCGGCCTCGATTTTGATCACCAGCCGGCGCTGTCCCGCAGCGAGCGCGCCGAGCGGGTCGGGCACGCGCTGTCCGCGGTCGGTCTGGCCGGCCACGCCCACCGCTATCCGGCCCAGCTGTCCGGCGGCATGGCGCAGCGGGTGGCACTGGCCCGCGCACTGGCGCGCCAGCCGCAGCTGCTGTTCGCCGATGAACCTTTTTCCGCGCTGGACGCGATCACCCGCGCCGAAATGCAGGACCTGCTGGTCGAGCTGGTGCACCGCTGGCACACCGCGGCGCTGCTGGTCACGCACGACATCGACGAAGCCATCCTGGTGGCCGACCGCATCCTGTTGATGGGCGGTGCGCCCGGCCGCATCGTGCGCGAATGGGCGGTGGACATCGAACGCCCGCGCGAAGCGCAGCCGGTGGCGGTGACCGCGCTGCGGCTGGACATCCTGAATGCGCTGCACGCATTGCGTGCGCACTCATACGAACACCATCAGACAGAGGGCAAGACATGAACAAGGATGGAAAGCTGCACATCTGCGCGTCGTCAGACTGCGGCTGCGGGCTGACGCGCCGCGACATGCTGAAGCTGGGCGCGCTCACGCTGGCCGGCGTGGCCGCGCCGCTGCTGCGCGCCGGCGATGCGCGCGCCCAGGCCTTCAGGGGCGACGATCAACCGGTGAAGATCGGCTATCTGCCGATCACCGACGCGACGCCTCTGCTGGTGGCCCACGCGAGAAAGCTGTTCGAGGCGGAAGGCCTGAAGACCGAAGCGCCGCGGCTGTTCCGCAGCTGGGCGCAGATTGTCGAGGCCTTTGTCGCCGGTCAGGTGAATGTGATCCACCTGCTGACGCCGGCGGCGCTCTGGGTGCGCTACGGCTCGAAATTCCCGGCCAAGATCGTCGCCTGGAACCATGTGAATGGCTCGGCGCTGACCGTCGATCCGTCGGTCTCGACCGTCGCCGATCTGGGCGGCCGCACGGTGGCGGTGCCATTCTGGTACTCGATCCACAACATCCTGCTGCAGCAGGTGCTGCGCGCCAACGGCCTGACCGCGGTGACGAAGGCGAAGGACAGCGCGCTGGCCGCGAACGAGGTGAACCTCATCGTGCTGCCGCCGGCGGAAATGGTGTCGGCGCTGGCCGGCAAGTCCATCGCCGGCTACATCGTGGCCGACCCGTTCAATGCGCTGGCCGAAACCAAGGGGGTGGGCAAGGTGCTGCGCTTTTCCGGCGACGTGTGGCAGAACCATGCCTGCTGCGTCACCTTCCTGTCCGAGCGCGATACCAGCGAGCGGCCGGAGTGGGCGCAGCGCGTCACCAACGCCATCGTGCGCGCCCAGCTGTGGACCCGCAGCAACCAGCTCGACACCGCCAAGCTGCTGTCGGCGACCGGCGAGGGCAAGTACACGCCGCATGCGCTGCCGGTGCTGTCCAAGGTGCTGGCGGCCACCGACTATGCGAGCTACGAGGCGTCCGGCGTGGTGAAGAACAAGGGCTGGTACCAGCGACGCATCGACTTCCAGCCCTATCC
Organism: Methyloversatilis universalis FAM5; assembly: GCF_000214035.2. GTDB lineage: Bacteria > Pseudomonadota > Gammaproteobacteria > Burkholderiales > Rhodocyclaceae > Methyloversatilis > Methyloversatilis universalis. The sequence continues at coordinate 68,474 of NZ_AFHG01000031.1, forward strand.
CTTCCCGTCCTACACCGAAGAACTGGTGCGCGCGGTGAAGCAGACCCGGGTCGAGGGCGACACGAAATTCCTCGATGCGCTGGACCCGAAGTTCGTCGCGGCCGATCTGGTCGATGACCGCTTCGTGCGCAAGGCCATCGATCTGGTGGGCGGACCCAAGGTGTTCGATCTGCCGGCGGATCTGCGGCGCAAGGAAATCGTGCGGGTGTGAGCATGCTGCGTCTCATCCTTCCCCTGGCCGGACTGGCGGCCGCGCTGCTGCTGTGGGCGGCGGGTGCGGCCTGGCTGACCCAGCGCATGCCGGTGGCCGCCGATTTCGCGCCACTGCCGTCGGCCGACGCGCTGTGGCAGCTGGTCGGCGGCGGCGATCTGTGGCCGCATGTCTGGCTCAGCCTGAAGCGGGTGCTGGTCGGTCTGGCGCTGGCGATCGCCATCGGCGTGCCGCTGGGTGTGCTGACCGGGCTGTCGAAGCGGTTCGCCCAGGGCACGACGCCGCTGTTCCAGTTCCTGCGCATGGTGTCGCCGCTGTCCTGGATGCCGCTCGCGGTCATGGTGCTGGGCGTGGGCGATGCGCCGGTGTATTTCCTGCTCGCTTTCGCGGCGGTGTGGCCCATCCTGCTCAATACCGCATCCGGTGTGGCGCAGCTGGACCCGAACTGGCTGCTGCTGGCGCGCAGCCTGTCTGCGACGCGCCGCGAAACGGTGTTCCGCGTGGTGCTGCCCGGCATCACCGAACACATCCTGACCGGCGTGCGGCTGGCCATCGGCATCATCTGGATCGTGCTGGTGCCGGCGGAAATGCTGGGCGTGTCGGCCGGGCTGGGCTATTTCATTCTGGATACCCGCGACCGGCTGGCCTATTCGGAACTGATGGCCGCCATCCTGTTGGTCGGTGCGCTGGGCTATGCGCTGGATTACCTTGCGCGCACTGCCCACGCGCGCTGGCTGCACCGCTGAGGCGGTGGCCTCAGCCCGCCCGCGGCAGCCGCAGCGTGAATACGCTGCCCCGACCCGGGCGGGAGCGCACCGTCAGCGTGTGGCCCAGCAGTTCGGCCTGCTTGCGGGCCAGCGCGAGACCGAGGCCCTGGCCCTGATCGGCCGGGCGGCTGCGGTCGTCGAAGCGGCGGAAGGGCAGGAAGATGAGGGCCAGGTGTTCGGCCGCGATGCCCGGCCCGCTGTCCCTGACCTCGATGTCAATGTGGTCGCCGCGCGGGCGGGCGGCGACCAGCACCCGCCCGTGCCGGGTGTAGCGCACCGCGTTCGACACCAGATTGTCCAGCATGGACTGCAGCATCATGGCGTCGCTGTCGACCACGGAGGCGGTCGGGCGGAAGCGCAGCTGCAGCCCCTGGTCCGCCGCCTGCGGCGCGAACTGCGCGGCACAGGCCGCCCACAGTTCGGCCAGCGGCAGCGCCCGCCTGAGCACCCGTGCCTCGCCAGCCTCCAGCCGCGACAGTTCGATCAGTCGCGACAGCTGCTGGCTCATCGTGCGCACCGCCGAATCGATGCCGTCGCACACCTCGGCAGTGGCGGCGGACGGCGCCGCGCCCTGCGCGATCGCCCGCAGATAGCGCACGTGCAGGCCGATGGCGTGCACCGGCTGCCTGAGGTCGTGGGTGACGCCGGCCAGAAAGAGGTTCTTCGCCCGCATCGCGGTCTGTACCGCGTCGCGCTCCTGCCGCAGGTCTTCGGCCAGCCGCGCGTTCTGCCGTGTCAGCAGCAGCGCATCGCGCATGGTGGCGTGCGCGCTGCGACCGAAGGACAGCAGCACCAGCAGGTAGAAGAACAGCGTGAGGCCGCCGGCCAGATTCACCAGCCCGCCCATCAGTGCCCCCTTCAGCACGAAGGGCAGCAGGGTGCCGATCAGATAGAGCCGCAGCGCGCCGGGTAGGGCGGTGGTGGCGGTGACCGCGCCGCCGGCCATGCCGGCCAGGATGGCCACGCTGAAGAAATCGACGAAAGGATCGACGCCGCGATATACCAGCCAGGGCAGCAGACCCCAGGCCAGACCCGTCAGGCCGGCGATCACCGTGTAGCGCCGTTCGACCCGGTCGAGGCCTGCGCGGTCCAGCGAGGCCAGCCGGGGGCGCATGTGGCGCACCAGCGCGTAGCGCAGGCCGACCAGCAGCCACACGGCCAGCATCCACAGGCCGACCGGCGCCGGCGCGTGGCTGCCCAGCAGCACCACGACGGCGGTCAGCGACACCGCCAGATTGCCGGCCACGATGGTGGGCGTGTGTCCGAACAGCACGCCGAGCAGATCCCGCCGCACCGCGTCGAGCGCGGCCGTGTCGCAGTCGAGCGGGGCGGGGGCTGCGGGAATGGTAGTTTCCGGCCTCATGAATGCCGCCGAGATTAGCATCGTCGTCGCCGAAGACCACGCACTGGTGCGCCAGGGGCTCCGTCTGATGCTGTCCACCGAAAGCGATCTGCGCTGGCTGGCCGACTGCGGCGACGGCGGGCAGGCGCTGGAACTGGTGCGCACGCTGTCGCCCGACCTGCTGCTGCTGGACCTCGGCCTGCCCGGGCTGGACGGTCTGCGGGTGATGCAGGCGATCGCCGCCGAGCGGCTGCCGACCCGGGTGCTGGTGGTGACCGCGCGACAGGAGGCCGCCTCCTTCCATGCCGCGCTGGGTCTGGGCGCACATGGCTACCTGCTGAAGAACGATGACGCCGACGCGCTGGTCGAGGCGATCCGGCGGGTGGGGGCAGGCGGCTATCACGTCAGTCCGGAACTGGCGACGCTGTTCGGCCCGCGCGAGGCGACAGGGCAGGAAGAACTGACCGCGCGCGAGAGCGACATCGCCGCCCGGGTCGGACGCGGCCTGTCGAGCAAGCAGATTGGTGCCGAACTGGGCATTTCCGAACACACGGTGCGCAAGCACCGCGAAAACATCGCCCGCAAGCTCGGCCTGCGCAACGCGGCTGAACTGGTGGCCTGGTCGGTCCGTCACCGCTTGCCCGAAACGTGATGCACGCCGCATTGCCGCGTCGATAGACGGCTGCCGGGACGCCCTGCTACGCGCATCTGCGTATTTACGCTGCGCCGGGCCACGCGCTCCAATGACAGGATCGACGGCAGATGCCGGAACCGCGCGCGTCCCGACTGCGGCGACCCTGTCCACCCCTCCGGGGTCTGCCCGTGAGCGATGACCGCATCGGATGCAGCCGATGCTGTTCTTGTTCGGGAAATACGCCTAGATTACTGTAAGACAAATTCTTACAAATCGATGGACGCGACAAGCGTCCCGATGCTCAGGGAACACACCATGAAGCCCCGTCGCCCGCGCCCCGTCTCCCCCCGACTCCATCGACTCACTGCGGCGCTGCGCGCGCCCCGCTGCCTGGCCGCCAGCCTGGCCGGGCTGCCGCTGCTGATGTCGCCGTCGGCCTGGTCGCAGGCGATACAGGCTGACGGGCGCACTGCCACCACGGTGAGCACGGTCGGTACGGTGACCGACATCCGGACCGGCACCGTGTCCGGCAACACCGGCTTCAATTCCTTCCGCAACTTCAGCGTGGGGGCGGGTCAGACCGCCAATCTGCACGTGCCGACCGGTGCGCTGAATCTGGTCAACATCGTCCGCGACACCCGTACCGACATCGACGGCACGCTGAATGCGATCCGCGACGGCCGCATCGGCGGCAACGTCTATTTCGCCAACCCGCACGGCTTCGTGGTCGGTGCCGGCGGCGTGGTCAATGTGGGCGCGCTGTCGGTCAGTACGCCGACCCAGGGCTTCGTGGACCGCTTCTTCAGCGCGCCGGGCGTGGTCGACGCAGGGGCGCTGGGCGAACTGCTGAACGGCACCGCGCCGCTGTCGTCGGCGGCCATCCGCATCGACGGCCGGGTGAATGCGATCGACGGGGTCGAACTGGCGGCGGGTACGGTCAGCGTGCGCGGCGCCATTCTGACCGGCGCCCGCTTCGAGGGCAGGGCGCCGGACTTCACCGACGTCGTCAACGCCCAGGGCCTGGCCACCGGCACCCGGGTGGTCGAGCGCGCCGGCCGCATATATATATCCGCTGACGAAGACATTGAGCTCGCCGGTACGCTGGATGCGCGCGGCGCGGCCGGTGTGGACGGCGGTGACATCCGGCTGCGCGCCGGTCGTGATCTGATCGCCGACATGAATGCGCTGGTGACCGCGTCCGGTGACGGCGAGGCCTCGTCCGGCGGCCGCATCGACGCGCTGGCCCAGCGCAACGCGGTCATCCGCAGCGGCGCGGTGATGGACGCCAGCGCCGGCCGCAGTGGCGACGGCGGTTTCGTCGAGTTTTCGGCCAAGGACACGGTGGAACTGGCCGGCGGTCAGTTCTACGCGGACGGGCGCGGCGGCGGTGCCGCCGGCCACGTGCTGATCGACCCGGCCAACATCCTGCTCAGCGCCAACCTGCTGCGCGGTGCCGGCGGCTACGGCACGCTGCCGGACGGCGCGAGCGCCACCGGCGCCAATCTGGAGCTGCTGGCCACCAACAGCATCACGGTGAACGAGAACATCGTGGTGTCCAGCCGGCTGGTGGCCAGTGATCATGTCGGCGGGCAGTCCATCGGCCATTCCGGCAACATCAGCTTTACCGCGCCCAACATCCTGCTGAAGTCCGGTTCCAAGGTGCTGGCGCACGCCAGCGGCACCTTGCCCAACGGCGACCCGATTCAGGGCGGCGACATCACCTTCACCGCGCACCAGGCGTCGGCGGTGAGCATTCTCGGCTACCGCGAGGCGAGCGCGTCGATCGAGCTGGACAATGCGACCGTGAAGGGCCGCAACGTCACGATGACCGCATCGACCGACGTGCAGAACCGCTGGCTGTTCGACGACGCCAGCTTCCAGCAGAACGCCACCAACTTCGCGACCGAAGGCGCGACCGGTCTGCTGGGCCTTGGCGCCTCGCTGCTCGGCATCAACATCGTGCATTCGCAGGCGGTGGGTACAGCCACCATCACGCTGAAGTCCGGTTCGCTGGTCGAGGCGACGCAGGACGTGACGCTTAAGGCGGACAACCTGACCTCGGCCGGCGCCGCGCCGGATACCGGCATCAGCGGGCCGGGCACCCAGGTCAATACGCCGCTCGGCTTGGGCGCGCTGTATGCGCGCAACAGCGCTGACGCCAAGGTCGAGGTGAAGTCCGGCGCCACGGTGCGGGCGAACAACCTCACCGTGCGTGCGAACAACGACGCCACGCTGGAAGCGTCCATCGAAGCCGCTGATCCGGGCGAGGACGCCAGTTCGCAGATGAGCTTCGCGCTCGGTCTCACCTTTGCCGACGTGAAATCGAACGCCACGGTTGAAGCCGGCGCCACGCTGCAGGTGTCCGGCGACGTGACGGTGGCGGCCACCAACCGCAATGCCTTCACCAATTCGGTCACCGCCTCGCTGGGCAACAGCGGCAAGGCCGCCGCCGCGATCGCGGTGAGCGAGCTGAGCAGTTCGGCCACCGCCGCGCTGAACGCCAATGTGTCGGACGCGACCTCGGTCAAGGTGATCGCGGTCAATGACAACACCACCAATGCCACGACGGCAGAAGCAAAGGTGGGCACCACGCTGAACCAGGCCATCCTGGAAGCGGCCAAGGAAAAGGCCAAGCCGCTCACCGACACCTCCGGCTTCATCGAGGAAAAGCTGTGGGAGAAGGTGCTGGGCGGCGCCGAGGTCGACAGCAAGGCGACCAAGCCGCAGTCCACCGCGCTGCGCATCGGCGGCGCCATTGCCTGGGTGGACAGCGAGGCGACCGCCAGCGCCAGCATCGGGCCGAACGCCCGGGTGCATGCGTCGGACAGCGCGGTGGTCGCAGCGCGCACGCTGGGCAGCGACATCCAGGTCATGGCCGACGCGTCGGCGGTGTCGCAGTCCAAGCAGAGCGCCACCGGCAATACCGCGCGCAACACCTTCTCGGCCGGCATCGCCATCGGCAAGTTCTCGCACGACGCGCTGGCCACGGTCGGGCGCGCCGCGACCGTGACCGCACCGCGCATCGCGGTGGCGTCCGACGTCATCATTCCGGTGCGCGAAACGCTGATCACCGGCGGCAGCTTCACCCGCTGGGACGGCCTGTCCACGGTGAAGGACTGGTTCAACGACCTGACCGGCATCCTCGACGTGTTCAACGGTGCGTCGTCGGCGAAGTCGACCTCGGACAATTCGAACAACTCGATCGCCGCCTCCGGCTCGTTCAGCCTGCTGCAGTTTGATCATGCGGCGAAGACCGAGGTGCAGGAATCGGCGAAGCTGAACCTGACCGGCAGCCAGACCGGCGCGTGGAGCGTGCAGTACGAAACCGTGGCCGACGACGCCTCGACCAGCGGCGAGAACGAACAGTTGCTGCAGGAATGGGCCTTCTCGGCGCCGGCCGACCTGAGCGCGCGGCGCGACGTGACCCTGCTGTTCCACGGTGGCCACTTCCTGCCGGGCAGCGCCGGCGGCGGCAGTGGCAGCAAGGGTCTGGGCATGGTCTATACCCAGGAAATCCTGAATGGCGACAGCCTGGTGTTCGTGCGCGAAGGCGCGGCCATCCAGGGCGTGACCGAAAGCAGCAGCGGCACCACGGCCGGCCAGCGCAGCTACACGGTGACCGCCACCCGCGCCACCGACGCCATCGCCATTGCCGCCGAAGGCAAGGATCTGGTCATTTCGCTGGCCACGTTGGCCGGCTATGGCGCCAGCTTCGGCATCAACGGCTCGGTGTCCATCGTCGAAGTGACCAACCGCACCCGCGCGCTGGTCGACGACGAAGCCACGCTGCGCGCCGGCACGCTGTCCATCACCGCGCTCGACGAGCCGGTGCTGTGGTCCATCGCCGGTGGTTTCAACAAGTCGGAATCCGCCGGTGTCGGCGTGGGCATCGCCTACAACGGTGTCAGCGGCACCACCGAAGCGCTGGTGGCCGACAACGACCGCGAGGCGCTGGACGACGGCGGCAGCCGCAGCAGCCAGGTGTCGCTCACCAATGCGGTCATCCAGTCCGGCGACGTGACGGTGGAAGCGCGCGCCAGCGGCCGCATGGAAGCGATCGCGGTGACCGGTGCGCTGGCCACCAGCGACAGTTCCAGCAGTTCCGGCGGCTTTTTCGGCAGCATCAAGAGCAAGTATGACGAGGTGCAGGGCAAGCTCGCGCGCATCGTCGACCTGAAGCCCACCAGCACCTCCAGCCAGGGCAATACCAGCAGCCAGGGCGGCCAGTCCAAACCCAGCTTCGGTCTGGCCGGCGCCGGCAGCGCGGCGGTGAATGACGTGACCCTGGTCACCCGCGCGAAGCTCGCAGACGTGAGGGTGGAACAGGGCGACGGCAGCCCGGCGCAGCTCACGGTGCGCGGCGTGTCCGACCTCGACATCGTGACCGCCTCGGGCGCGGCCGCCTTCACCCGCGCCAACAATCCGAGCCAGACCAAATCGGCGGCGGTGACCGGCAGCGTGTCGGTGAACCTGATCGACAACACGGTCGAAGGCCTGGTCGACAACGCGGAACTGGTCGATACCGGCGACGTGACGGTGCAGGCGCTGGCCGGCGGTGAACAGCTGTCGATCGCCATCGGCGTGGCCATCAACGCCAGTTCGCAGAGCCAGCAGAACTCGGTGTCGGCCACCGGCTCGCTGTCGCTGTCCATCATCGACAACACGGTGCGTGCAGCGCTGAACTCGACCGACCTGACCGGTGCCACCGGCAGCGGCCGCGATCTCGACGTGACCGCCTACAACCGCATGTTCATCGGCACCGGCGGCGGCACGCTGGCATTCGGCGGCAAGACCGGCGCCGGCGGTGCGGTGACCTATTCCGACGTCGCCAATGTCGTGACCGCCGAAATCGCCGGCGGCTCCGCGGTGAGCGGGGTCGATACGGTGAAGGTGCGTGGCTTCAACGCGACCGAGATCGGCGCCGGTGCGGCGCATGGTCAGGCGTCGGCGTCGAACAACGCGAATGCGGTGGGCGGCGCGGTGGTGATCACCGAAATCGAGAACGACACCACCGCGCGCATCACCGGCCTGTCTTCGGTCACCGCCACCACGTCGGTCGACGTGCTGGCACAGGACCGCGGTGCGGAAGCCGGTCTGGAAGACATCATCGAGCCGGGCAGCCGGCGCGAGAACACTGTCAAGGGCCTGGATTACTGCGGCCGCAGCGGTGCGGGCGCCACGCCCACCGGCAACTGCATCACCTCGGTGGCCGGCGTGCTGCAGGTGAATATCGGCAGCAACAGCAACAGTGTCGGTGGCTCGTTCAACTGGAGTTCGATCGACAACGATCTCACTGCCAAGGTGGAAGATTCGAAGGTCGACGTGACCGCGAGCGCCGGCCGGCTGAACGTGAAGGCCGAATCCGACGTGCTCATCACCTCGATCGCGGTCGGCGTGGGCGTGTCGAGCAAGGTGTCGGGCGCCGGCTCGGTGTCGGTCAATTTCATCGACAACGATCTGCTTGCGTCGGTCAGTGCGCCGCAGCAGAACACGGCCTTCGATGGCGTGAAGGCGTCGGCGGTGACGGTGCAGGCCGCCGACCGCTCGCGCATCGACACACTGGCCGGCGGTTTCGCCGCCAGCATGAACAGCGTGGCCATCGGCGCATCGGTCACCTATGCCGAAATCTTCAACACGGTGCAGGCACAGATCGACCGTGCCCATGTCGACGCGGCGGCCACGCTGAACCTGACTGCTTCGTCCGACGCGCGCATCCGCAGTCTGGCGGTGGCCGGCGGGCTTGCGCTGGGCGGTTCGCCGGCGGTCAGTGCCTCCATCGCGGTCAATTTCATCGGCAACACCACCGAAGCGACGGTGGATGGCGCGCTGATCGAGGACAGCGCGACCGGTGCGGCCAATGGCAATGCGGTCACCATTTCGGCCGCTGACCGTTCGACGCTGCAGTCGCTGGCCGGCGCGGTGGCGATCGGCATCGGTCAGAACGCCGTGGGCGGCGCCTTCGGCTACAACAAGATCGGCAACCACACGCTGGCTTCGGTCGAGGATTCGACCGTGCGCAGCGCCGATACGCTGGGGCTGAGCGCCACCGAATCCTCCACCATCGAAACGCTGGCGCTGGCCGCGGGCGGTGCGCAGAGCGTGGCGCTGTCCGGCTCGATCACGCTGAACCATATCGGCAAGTACGCCGGCGACAGCAATGCGGGCGGCGAGGGCGGCAATGTCACCACCGCCGAAATCGTCGGCAGTACGCTGGAAAACACCGGCAACGATTCGGCCGTTTCGCTGACCGCCTCCGACACCTCCACCATCAAGTCGCTGGCCGGTGCAGCGGCCTTCTCAGGCAATACCGCGGTGGGCGGTGCGGTGGGCGACAACTGGGTGCGCAACACCGCGAAGGCGCGGGTGCACGACAGCAGCATCACCGGGGCGACCACGCTGACGCTGGGCGGCAGCAACAGTTCGCTCATACAGTCCGGCTCGGTCGCCGGTGCGGGTGCTGCGACCGGCGCCTTTGCCGGTTCGGCGTCGAGCAACCGTACCGACAACCGGACGATTGCCGAAATCACCGACTCCGACATCGGTGGCGGCACCGCCGCGGTGACCGTGAGCGCGACCGACAGCGCGCGCATCGACGCGCTGGCGGGCGCGGTCGGCATCAGCGGTTCGGCCGGCGTGGGCGCGGCGCTGGCGGTGAACAAGATCGCCAATTCCACGCACGCCACGGTGTCCGGCCTGAAGACTTCGGGCTTCGACATCACGAATCTCGTGGTCAGCGCCGATTCGCTGGCCGCCATCCGCACGCTTGCGGTGGGCGTCGGTGCCGGGGTGGACGTCGGTGTCGGCGGCTCGGTCGCGATCAATCTGATCAGTTCCGATACCCGCGCGGTGATCGAGGACGGCGCGGATATCGAGGCACGCGACAACGTCGCGGTGCTGGCCGAGTCGGACGACAAGATCACGCTGCTGGCCGGCGCCGCCGGCATCGGCATCAGCGCGGCCGGTGTGGGTGCCGCGGTGACCGTGAACGAGATCGGCGGCGCCACCGAAGCGGCCATCCGCGACAGCGCGGTGGCCGCACGAGCGAAGCAGGGCAGCGGTGTCAGCGTGAATACCGGCGAAATCGCTGGTGTGAACCTGAAGGCGTCGGTGGACAAGATGAACACCGGTGGCGGGGGCTATTCGTCGAGTGACCCCTTCACCGCGCCGGACCTCACTGCCAACCGCGCGAAGGAAAACGTGCGCGGCATCGCGGTGAATGCGATGTCCACCCACCAGACCACCACCGGCGTGGCCAACGTCGCCGGCGGCACTTTCGCCGGCGTGGCCGCCACGGTGAGCGTGAACATCATCGGTGGCGATACCTCGGCCACGGTGAGCAGTTCGGTGCTCAACGGCGGCGACAACAGCGCTGCGTCGAACGCACAGGCGGTGCGCATCAAGGCCGCCGACCACGCCTACGGCAACACCTTCATCGGCTCGGTCGCGGTCGGCGCAGTCGGGGCCGGCGCCTCGGCCGACATCAACGTGTTCCAGCGCAACACCACCGCCTCGGTCGGCAGCAGCCTCAACGGGGCGGCCAGCCGGATCGATGCCAAGAGCGGCGCCACCGTGAAGGCGCGCTCGACCCAGGGCGTGTCGTCCATCGTGATCGGTGCGTCCGGCGGCGTGGTCGGTGTGGTGGGCAGCGGCTCGGTAGCCAAGTTCGTCAGCCGCACCGAAGCCAGTTCGGATGATGCGGTATGGCGGGTGGGCGCGCTCGATGTGTCGGCCAGCCATGATTCGAAGTTCTTCGTGGCCGGCGGTGCGCTCGCGCTGGGCGGCGTGGCCGGCGCCGGCACCTTCGCGGTCGGTCTGGATACCAGCGAGACCGAAGCGCACATTGACGGCGGCAGCGTGGATGCCGACGGTGCAGTCAATGTCACTGCGGCCAATACCGCGGAAATGCGGACCTGGGCGGTCGGCGGTGCAGGCGGCGGTGCCGCCGGCGTGGCCGGCGCGGTCGCGGTCGGCATGATGGACAGCAGCACGAGCGCCTACGTGAAGGACGCCCGGGTCGGCAGTGCCGGCGACCGTTCCGGCAGCCTGACCGTACGGGCCACCGATTCGGTGGTGACCGAGAGCCTCGCCGGCGTGGCGGCAGTCGGCGGCATTGCCGGTGCCGGCGCGGGTGCGTCGGTCACCAAGATCGACAACACGACTTCGGCGACGATCGAGGACAGCAACGTGCATGTGACCGGCGCGGTCACCGTCGATGCCGACGCCTCGCGCACGCTGAACAACACCGCGGCCGCGGCGGCCGGCGGCGGTACCGTGGGCATCGGCGGCGCGGTGGCGGTGACCCTGGTCGGCGGCAGCCTGAGCAGCGACGCCGCTGGCGAAGTGAACAAGGATGGCAGCGGCACGCTGTCCAAGACCGACAGTTTCTCGAACGGCAACGCGCTGAGCACCGGTCGCAGCGGCGGAAACGTCAGCACCAACAGCAGCTTTTCACAGGGCGACATCGACCGGGTCAACAGTTCCGGCAAGGTAGCGACCAGCAGCCGCATCAACGGCAGTCCGACCGGATCGACCACTGCGGCCATCCGGGACACCGACGGCGTGGCGGACACGATTTCCGCCGGCGGGAATGTGGCGGTCACCGCCCGCGAACGTGACGCGATCGATGTACTCGCCGGCGGTCTGGCCATCGGCGGCGTGGCCGGCGTCGGTGCGTCGGTGTCGGTGCTGGACGTGAGCCATCTGGTCGACGCCGAAGTGAGCGGCCTGACCACCATCAGTTCCGACGGTGCGGTCGAGGTGTCGGCCAGCACCGGCAACCTGATCACCGGTCGCGACGCGGCGCGTGCCAAGAGCTATCAGGCCGCGGGCGGCCTGGTGGGGCTGGGCGCGGCAGTGGCGACCGCCGAGCTGGATAACCGCGTGAGTGCCGAGATCGGGCGCGGCGTCACCATCAATGCAACCGCGACCGGCGGTGCGATCACGGTCAGCGCCACCGACAGCGCCTCGGTCAGCAGCCGGGCCGAAGGCTATGCGGTCGGCGCGGTGGCGGCCGGCATCGTGGTGGCGACAGCGACCAAGACCGGGCAGGTCACCGCCGACATCGCCGATCTGGATGCGCGACTGAGCGCGGTCACCTCGATGAACTGGGGGTCCGGTGCCTTCACGCTGCAGGCGACGCGCACCGGCGCGGTCGACGCCTTCTCGCGTGCCGGCGCCGGCGGCGTGCTCGCGGGCGCCGGCAGCGGCGCCATCGCCAGCGACACCGGTATCGTGCGTGCGCGCATCGGCGAAGACAGCCGGCTGGACGGCGGCGGTGCGGCGGCGGTCAATGCCGCGACCTCGCCCAGCGTCAATGCAAAGGCGGAAGGGTTCGGCGGTTCCATCATTGCGTATGCCGGCGTGTCGGTGGCCGAAGCCACCTCGACCTCGACTGTCGATGCTGCAGTGCATGCGCAGCGCGTCGAGGCGGCCGGGCTCACGGTGTCGGCGTCGCAGTATCTGGCCGACGGCCAGGTGACCGCACATTCCGATGCCCAGGCCTCCGGCGGCGGTCTGCTGCTGGGCGTGACCGCCACCGAAAGCACGGCTACCGGCACCTCCACCGTGCGCTCGGCGCTCGCGTCGGGCACCGAACTGGCCGTCAGCGGCACCACCCGGGTGGCGTCGGTCAATGACACCCGTCAGCGTGCGGAAGTGTCCGGCGTGGTGCTGGGTTTCCTCGCCGCCGGTTCGAACGACGCAGATGCCGACTCCATCTCGATCACGCAGGCCAGCGTGGCCAATGGCGTGATCGGCTCGGCCGGCAACCGGCTTGAGGTGTTCGCCACCGGCAGTGCCGACAATCTGTCGCAGGCCGAGTCCGGTTCCGGCGGCATTCTGGCCGGCGCCGGCGCGACCGCGGACACCCGCATCACCGCGACCACGGCAGCCACCCTTGGCGGCGGCGATGCCTCGGGCGCGCTCGATGCAGGTGCGATCCAGGTGAAGGCGGAACACCGCGCGCAGTGGAACGGCGCGGTCGACACGGTGCAGGCGGCGCTGGCTGGGGCCAGCGGCGCCACCTCGTCGAACGTCGTGCTGTCCAACGTGGATGCGCAGATTGCCGGCGGTGCGAAGCTGACTACCCGCGATCTGGACGTGCTGGCGAAGAACGTGTCGTACAAGCCGCTGCTGGCCGGCAATGTGTTCAATGCGTCCGCAGGCACCGGCGGCCTCATTTCGGGTGCGGCCGCGGGCTCCTACAGCCTGATCACGAACAACACCCGGGCCGGCATCGGCGCCGGCGCGGTCGTGAACGTCACCGGCGACATCGACAACCCGGGACGCACCCGTGTCGTGGCGGTGAACCAGCTCGATCTGTACGACCGCACCAAGCTCGACACCGGCGGCGCGATCGCGATCGCCCAGGCCGAGTCGTCCATCGTCGCCAACAACCTGGCTGAAGTGACGCTGGGCGAGGACGCCAAGCTGGATTCGGTGGGCGACGTGTATTTCGGTTCGCGCACCGATGCCGATCTCCAGACCAGCGCCAACGCGCGCACCTACGGTCTGGCCGGCGCCGCGATGGGCACCTCGACCACGGTGCTGAACTACAACAACCGCACGGTCGTTGGCGCCCGCGCCGACATCCGAGCAGACGGCGAAATCAATCTGCTGGCCGGTCGCGATGCGGAGGGCGTGTCCAATGACATCAACGCGCGGGCACGCACCGACCTCTACAACAAGACCCTGGCCCCGATCATCGAATCGCAGCTGAAGGCGGACGCTGCGGTCGGCGCGATCAACTATGTGGAGGTCGCCACCGACGCGAAGGTACGTGCGGTCGAGAACGTGAATCTCGGTGCCATCCGCGGCAACAACATCGCCGACGGTCAGGGCGTGGGCAAGGATCTGTGGCGCGAGGCGGCCGCTGCGGTGGCCAGCTTCTTCTCGAATCTGGTCGGTCAGGGCGACGTGTCGCTCGACCTGCACGGGGGGAGCAGCACGGTCACCGGCAGCGCAGGCGTGCGGGTGAATGGTCTGGTCGATGCCGGCATCCAGAACAAGCAGCGGCTGGTGATCAACTACACCGGTGCCAACCCGAACAACATCTACGACGAGCGGAACATTTCGATCGGCGAGAAGACCGAGGGCGTGCGCTACACGATTTCGTCGGAAGACCGGGTGGCCAACCTGTTCAACGAAATCGCCCGCCTGACCACGCTGCGCGGCCAGTACGCCGGTGACGCCGCGTCCGAGGCGGCCTACGACAACGAGATCAACCGGGTGACCCAGCAACTGCTGGACGACGGTCTCGCCACGCTGGAAACCGTGACCAACGCGCAGGGCGTGCAGGTGAGCCAGCTGGTGCCGCTGAGCGCGGCGCCGGTCAAGTACATCAATGTGCAGAACGTGCTGGCGCGCGGGGGCGACATCAATGTCACCGGCGACTATCTGGTTGGCGGGTCCGCCGCGACGCTCAAGGCGCGCAAGGACACCGAGATCTACATCGACAACAACAGCCCCTTCTACCTGCGCACCGCCAGGCTCACCATCGCCGACACCGGCGGCAAGCTCACGCTGAATGGCGCGACCATCCCCGGCAGCAGCAGCGGCGCCATCAATTCCGCGATCAACGCCCGCAACAGCAACGCAGGCGCCGGTTCGGCCGCCTTCGGCACGGTGCAGACCGCGGCGTCCGGGCCGACGCCGGTGATCGAGGTGCGCAACGACTACAACCCGCCGGCCGATCCGCGCGCCACCGTGTCCTTCGCCGCGCCGGACATCCAGATGACCGGCAACGTGACCAACGTGACCGGTACGGTGAAGGTGAGCAATGCCAAGGGCAGCATCATCGTGCAGGGCCTGGGCAACCAGGCCGCGCCCACCATCATCGCCAACTCGCTGGACATCGCCGCGGGCAAGAACTTCGTCCAGAGCTATGTGAACGGCTTCTTCAATGTCGGCGGTGCGGCGATCGCGAAGGATCAGTTCGGCAACTTCGGCGGCGCCTGGGGCAGCGTCGCGGCCGAGAGCGAGCGACTGGCCGAACTGGTGCCGGTGACCACCAACAGCTACGAACGCTCGGTCAATACCGAACATCTGGCCGCCGGCCCGGGCGTGATCGCTGGCAACAACGTGTTCATCAGCGCGCGCTACCTCAACATCAACGGTACGGTGCAGGCCGGCATCGCCGACTGGAGCCTGACGCTGGGCAGCAATCTGGACACCACCATCCAGGGTTTTGCCGCCGACTACGCGGCGAAGGTCGCGGCCGGCCGCAAGCCGGCCAGCGCGCTCTACACGCTGACCGAAGCCGATAACCGCGCCGGCAGGATCGCGTCGAGCTACAACGCCGAAACCGGTCTGATCGAACTGGATGGCGTGAAGGTGCAGGGCGGCTACATGCAGCTGTTCGGCGAAGTGATCAGCACCGGTGGCGGCAACCTGAAGGTGGTCGACGGCTACGGCCGGGTCAATGTGACCAACAACACCGCCTACGGCCTGCAGATCAATGGCATCGACACCGGCCACAACATCGAGGGCAAGATCCGGATCACCGATACCGCCTACCGCTACAACGCGACCACCGGCACCATCGTGAGCGACCACCAGGCCGCGGGCTTCAACTCGATGCGGCCGGTGACCACCGAAATCACCCGCAACGGCAACAGCATCCTGTTCGAGAAGCGGGTGGTCGGCAGCAACGGCAGGGAAGTCGTGATCGACAGCGACAGTGGCGGGAGCGGTCGGTCCACCACCTATACCCCGCTGCCCGGACAGCGCTACGTATTCACCACCGGCGACAGCTTCGAGAAGGTGGATGTCTACAGGGCCTACCGTGATTCGGCCATCGGCTTCATTCCGTCCGGCAGCGGCGGTTACCAGATCGGCCCGCTCACCACGGTACGCCAGGGCGATCCGCTGCTGGCGGGCGAATACGTCGATCAGGCCGGCCAGACCAATCGCTACGAGTTCGACCTGACCCGTTACTCGACCAGTGCGCCCACCCGCGCCAGTCGCAAGACCTGGTCGGAGTGCATCGCCAGCAGCCCCGGTGTGTGCTGGGAGCGCCGCTACTGGGTGGAAGACACCTGGGTACAGGGCAAGAAGGACTTCAACGTGCATTCGCTGAAGGCCGACTATGCGATCAACGTGAACTTCATCGGCTGGGACGCCAATGACGCCAACGCTGGCGTCAATGTGACCAGCAAGGCCGGCATCACGCTGGTGGGCGGCATCAGCAACCTGGACCAGACCACCACGCTGACCAGCCAGCTGGGCAGCATCAACGCCGGCAGCGACTTCGGCGTGGTGAGCGGCAAGACGCTGCGCTTCAGCGCCGAAACCGGAATCGGTGGTGCGAATTCACCGGTACTGGTGAGCCTGCAGGACGGCGGCTCGGTGCGGGCCACCACGACCGGTGGCGACGTCGCGCTGAAGACGCTGGCCGGCGACCTGATCATCGACAGCGTGAGCACCGGTGCCGGCAAGGTCAGTCTGGACGCCGAGCGCAGCGTGCTGCAGGCGGCGAGCACCCAGGGCAGCGCCGCGATCAGCGGCGACAGCATCAGCCTGCAGGCGCGCACCGGCAACATCGGCAGCGCCACGGTACCGCTCAATCTGCAGACCAATGCGGTGGCGGGTGGCGTGCTCAATGCCGAAGCCAGCGGCGACATCACGCTCCGGCATACCGGCAGCGGCGAGGTGAGGATAGAGCGCATCGCTTCGTCCGGCGGCGACGTGACGCTGTTCGCCGGCGGCACGCTGATCGACGCCAACGCCAACGAAACCCGCGACACGCGTGCCGAATCCGAACTGCTGTCGCTGTGGGACAGCCTCAACCTGATCGACGACGGCAGCACCACCCGCGGCGCCGGCCTCAGCCGTGCCGACACGCTGGCCGCCTACAAGGCCCAGCAGGAGCGCGATTACTCGACCTACTGGCTGATGCGCAACAGCGGCAACATCCAGGGCGGCCGCTATGTCGCCACTGCCGGCGAGCGGCAGGCGCTGCCACAGGGCGTCAGCGTGGCCAGCTACGAGGCGCAGCGCACCGCGGAATTCCAGCGGCTGCAGGGGCGTTTCGGCAACACCACCTACGACGCCAATTACAGCTATCAGCTGAGCACCACCGAAACCGACAACCTGTCGGCCGGCTATGCATGGACCGCCAAGCAGCTCACCACCGCGCTGCCGTCCAGCGTCCTGTTCAAGAGCACGTCGGATACCGAGACGCGGATCGAGGAAGCCAACATTTCCGGCCGCCACATCCGCATCGACACCGCAGGCGGGCTGGGCAAGCTGTCGGGTTCGGTCGAGATTCCGGCTGACGCCACCACGCTGAGCAATGCACAGCGGCTGGCGCTGGCCGCGGCCGAGCCGGACGACATCAGCTTCGACGCTGTCCGCAACATGATCGTGGTGCTGCAGCGCGACGACATCGACATCGCGGGCAATGCGGGCCAGGCGGCCCAGAGCGTGCAGATCAATGCCGCCACCCATGCCTATCTCGGTTCGGAACAGGACATCAACATCGATCGCGTCGGCGCGGGTCAGGCGATACGCATCAAGGGCGGCGGCGGCATCTACGAGTACGCGCTCCGCAACTCGAACCAGGCGGCGATCAGCGGCGACAGCCTCATCCTCGAAGCGTCCACCGGCGCGGTCGGTCGCGACGGGCGGCCGCTGACCGTGGATATCGCGAACGCGCTGACCGTGCGTGCCGGCACCGAAATCTGGCTGCGTGGCATGGCCGGCAGCCACAGCACGACCGGCAGCCTGAACCTGCAGGAAATCTTCGCCCACGGCGACATCACGCTGGACAGCGACGGCAGCATCGCAGACGCGCGCGGCGGCAGCCGGCTGGTCGCGCTGCAGAGCCAGAACGGCGCGGTGAACCTGAGCGCCGACGGCGACATCGGCGCCGACGGCAATCCGCTGCGGCTCAGCGCGGCCGGTGCGGTGAGCGCCGATGCCGGCGGCGACGTGCATCTCGGGGCCGTGGCGACCGTGCCGGCGCCCAATCTGCGTACCGATCTGCGCATCGGCCACATCGACGCCGGCGGCGACGTGTCGGTCAGCGCTGAGCAGGGCAACCTGACAGTGGACGGCGCCATCCGCTCGGCCGGCACGCTGGCGCTGAAGGCCGATGGCACCCTGAGCCAGGCCGCGGCGGATTTCACCGCGCCGGGCAACATCACGGTGGAAGCGGGCCGTTACGTCATGGCCGACGGCGCGCTGCTGCGCAGCGACAGCGGCACCATCGCGATCGACGCAGATGGCGACGTGGTGGTGGGCCGCATCGAGGCCACGCAGAACGCGACCGCGAATGCGCTGCGCATCACCACCACCGGCCGCATTCTCGATGGCGGTGACCTCGGCACCTACGATCTGGTGGCCGCCACGCCGGGCGCCGGCGTCACGCTGGACGCCGCGGGCGGTGTCGGCAACGCGAGCTGGAACAACGGTTCGCCGCGCGCGGTGCCGGATGCGCTGGAAACCGACATCGCGAAGATCGACGCGATCAGCACCGCCGGCGGCGTGCATCTGGACGAGCGTGACGGCGTAGAGGTCGGTCGGATCGAGGTGCAGCAGGACGCCTGGCTGCGCGCAGGCGGTGACATCGCCGGCGGTAACGTACGTGCGGAGCGCGGCAACATCGATCTGCTGTCGGGCGGCAAGGTGACCGTGGTCGATGCCACCGCGGTGGCCGGCAGCACCACGGTGCTGGCCGAGGGCGACATCCTGATGGACGCGGTGACCGCCGGCAACGGCGTGACGCTGGAATCCGCCCAGGGCAGCGTGAGCGTGTCGCGCATCACCGGCGACATCCTGTCGCTGTCGGCGAAGAACGACCTCAACCTCGGTACGCTGAGCGTGGGCCGTTCGCTGTTCTTCAACTCCGAGGCGGTGACCGCGCGCATCGTGCATACCCGCAACGACGCGCCGCTGGCCATGCGCGCGGTGGGTCGTCAGGGCGCGCCGGCACGCTGGGTGGATCTGACCATAGACAGCCCGGTCGGCGTGCGCTTCGACCGCTTCAACGTGCTCGATGCCGAAGTGACGATGGAGAACGGCTCTCTGCGCATCGACCAGGGCCGGGTCGAGAACCGGGCGAACTTCTACAACCCGGTCACCCACGTCTATATGGACAACACCAGCACCGTGGTGCTGCCGGCGGACGTGCAGCTGCACCATCCGGGCAAGACCTTCGGCAACATGCTGCTCGACCAGTGGAAGCTGGTGACCGATCCCTATGTGGTGATGCGCGATCCGCTGCACGAGGTGGTGATGAATACCGTGCTGGACTACAGTGGCCGCGAGCAGTCGCGAGAGCTCATCGTCACCCGCGTGAATACGCCGGACAAGCAGTCGGCTGCCGGTCAGGTGCCCCAGATCGCTGCCATTTCGATCAATGTGCCGGTAGACATTCCGGCCGTGAATTCGGGCGATGACGAAAGCGAAGAGGAAGCCGAAGCCCGGCGTCGGGCGGAAGAGGAGAATGTGCAGTGAAGCGGTGCAACAGGGCGGGGCACAGGGGGCTGCTGGTCGTGTCGGCCTGCGGCGTGCTGATGGCGGCACAGACAGCGTCGGCGCAGGTCGCGCCACAGTTGCCGGCGGCGGCCGATCCGGGCGTGATCCAGGAACGTTCGCGCGATATCGAGCGGCGTCTGCGCGAAGAGCGCGAACGCCGGCCGGACGACGCGCCGGCCATCGACGACGAGGCGCTGAAACCGGCGCCGGCCCGTCCGGCACCCGCCGGC
This sequence comes from Methyloversatilis universalis FAM5, assembly GCF_000214035.2. Lineage (GTDB taxonomy): Bacteria > Pseudomonadota > Gammaproteobacteria > Burkholderiales > Rhodocyclaceae > Methyloversatilis > Methyloversatilis universalis. The sequence continues at coordinate 88,134 of NZ_AFHG01000031.1, forward strand.
GTGCGCTTCCAGCTCAAGCGGGTGGATTTCACCCGGTCCGAACTGCTGCCGGAGGCGACGCTGCGCGAACTGGCTGCGGGCATCGAAGGCCGCGAGGTGTCGCTGGCCGAGGTGCAGGCGGTGGTGGACCGCATCAACGCGCTGTACCGCGACCGTGGCGTGCCGACCGCGCAGGCGGTGCTGCCGGCGCAGGACGTGACCGACGGCGCGGTCACCATCAAGCTGGTGGAAGGCCGGGTCGGCCAGATCCTGCTCGAGGGCAATGACAGCACCTCGGGCGATTTCATCCGCGCGCGTCTGGGTCAGGCGCCGGGCGAACTGGCCGACGTCGGAGAGCTGGAGCGCCGCATGCTGCGCTTCAACCGCAGCCAGGACGTGCAGCTGCGCGCCGAACTGAAGCCGGGCGCGCGCTTCGGCGAAACCGACTACGCGCTGTCGGTGAAGGAACCGCCGAAACACGAAATGCGGCTGTTTTCGGACAGCAGCGGCAGTCCGGCCACCGGCGTCTACCGTCTGGGCGCCTTCTACCAGAACCGCAGCCTGCTCGGCTTCCGTGACGCGCTGGGCGTGACCCTGGTGGGGGCCGACGGTCACGAGGGCAGGGCGCTGTCGTACAGCTTTCCGCTCGGCACGCTGGGCACCCGGCTCACGCTGTCGTGGTTCAACGATCGCACCGAAATCGTGAAAGGCCCGTTTGCACCGCTGAACATCCGCGGCGAATCGACCGCCTGGACCGCGCTGCTGCGGCATCCGCTGCTGCTGGGTTCGAACTACCAGCTGGACCTGACCGGCGGTGCCAAGACCCGCAAGACCGAGAGCTGGATTTCCGGCCGCCTGTTCCAGTCCACCGACATCGACGACCTGTCGCTGGGCGTGGATGGACAGTGGTGGGAAAAGGACCGCATCTGGAACGCCTCCCTGGTCTATTCGAACGGCAAGGCGCAGGCGATTTCGGACATCGTGAGCAGCTCGTTCGCGATCTGGCGCGGTCAGGTGCGCCGTGTGCAGGACTTCGGCGACGGCTGGTCGCTGCAGAACGCCTTCACCTTCCAGTACTCGGGCGACCGGAATCTCACCTCCAGCGAACAGTTCCTGATCGGCGGCGAAGGCAGCGTACGCGGTTACCAGACCGGTCTGTTCAGCGGCGACAAGGGGCTGACCGCATCAGTCGAACTGCACCACCCGCTGCCGCAGCCGCCGGTGGCGCCGGTGCGCACCAGCGGCTTCGCCTTCATCGATTACGGCGCCACCCAGCCGTTCCGGCCGGTCGGGTCGACCCGCGGCACCGACACGCTGGCCAGCTACGGCTGGGGCGTGAATGCCAATATCAACGACCGGGTGCAGGCGCGCTTGACGCTGGGGTTGCCGCTGCGCGACCGCATCCAGGAGCCGCGCGGCTACTACGTGCACTTCCAGCTGGTGGCGCAGGTGTTCTGAGCGCAGGCACTCGATGGTCGGCAGTGCAGCCGCAGGCGGGCGCCCGCGGCCGTACAGGTGCCTGCTCAGGTGGGCAGCCGGCGCTTTGCCGCGATGGCCAGAACGCCCAGACCCGCCAGCAGCATCAGTGCGGTGCGGGGCTCCGGAATCGGGGCAGGCGCCGGCGGCGGCGCTTCCGAACCGGCCGCCATCGCAGCGAGCCTGCCGTTGCCGAAATTGCTGACGCTAGCTCCCTGCAGTGCGTCGTCGAGGGCTTTCTGCGCACGCAGATCGTAGCCGTAGGAACTTGATCCGGTGGCCTTGCCAGTCTCATCGAGTTCCCACACGGTCTGGGACATCCTCGAAAAGCTCATCGACTCGGACACATACGGCTGGTCACCGCCGGACGACAGCGACAGGCCGGTAAACACCACGTCCTGGAACACCAGACGCATGTAGGCAGCCGGATCTCGGCCCCCGCCGTAGACCGACACGTAGTCGACCACCACCTCCCCGACGCTTTTACCGGTGACCAGCCTGTTGAAGACCACCGGCGTGGTCTGGTCGAAAGCCTGCGTGATCGACAGTTCGCTGAAGGACGGTGCGCTGACCGAGCGTGTCGCCGGGCTGTAGGACGCACCGACGCCCAGCTGCGCCGAATCGATCTGGATCCAGTTGCGATAGGCCTCGCCGGTCACTTCGCCGGCGATCGCATCGTTGCCACTGCCCAGCCTCATGTAGATGCCCGGGGCGACCGAGGTTCCGCCGCCCGACGTCAAAGGCGCACGTGCACCGCTGAGCGTTCCTTTCTCGGTCACGAGGTCATAGCTAGCAACGATTTTCGAGCCCGCATCCTTGCCGGTCGAGGACGGCGTATAGCTCATCTGGATCTTGCTGTAGGCCTGGGATGCGGAGACCGAACCGTTGGACAGCGAAACCCCTGTCATGGCCACCTTCTCGGTTTTCAGCTGCAGGTAGGTGGTCTCGCTGCCTCGCGAGTCCGTGCGCGTGAGATCGATGGTCGACTTTTCGGTGATCGAGCGGGTGAAAAGCTTGTTCATCAGTCTGGGCACACTGATGTCCGCCTGCTGGCTCCATACGATGTCACTGAAGCTCGGACGGCTTACCTGCCATGCGCTTCCGGTGTTCTCCAGCGCTGCGGAGACGCCTGCGCCCCATTGCAGGCTGTCGACGCTGATCCAGTTCTCGTGGCCGAGTGCAGTCGACGCCCCGTCAGCGCCGGGCAGATCGATATAGATGCTGGCGTGGGTCGCGCCTGACAGCAGCAGCAAAAGTGCGGCGGCGCATGCACTGCGCCTGAGCGGATGCGGGTTCATTTTCTGACCTCCTGGTTATCGTTGGGGTGATCGGAGGGCAGCGCCCGGCGATCGGATGTCCTGCGCGCAACATCAGCACGATCCCACTTGCCGTGGCTGCATGCAATCGCCGGCTGACTGCGGATTCCGGCCGGTCGAGGCGCGTGTTTCCGCCGGTCGGCTCGCACTGGATCCGGCCCTCCGCGTCGTCCTTCGCGGCCCTTCCGCCCGCCTTGTCCGGGCCGCAGCGGTCCGGTACCGCGACAACCGGCTCCGGCTGCCGGAGCCGGTCGGCTGAAAGTCGGACCCGGTCGTCTGCCGCGACGGACGATTTCCGGACTGCTGCGCTGGCGGACCGCAGCATTCCATTCGCGCATCGCCATGAAAACCCTTGTCCCGCGTGCCTTCCGTTTTTGCTGCGATGCCGCAGAACGGCGTGGGCACGGGCTTTGCGTTGCATGACCGTACGCCGCACAGCCCGGTGCGGCCAGGCAGCACGAGCACAAGGAGGAGGCAGATGAACAAGCGCTACCCGGACGCGAAGAGCGCGCTCAAGGGATTGCTCAAGGACGGACAGACGCTGGCGGTCGGCGGCTTCGGGCTGTGCGGCATACCGGAACAGCTGATCGACGCGGTGGCTGAAAGCGGTACCCACGATCTGACCGTGATCAGCAACAACGCGGGCGTCGATGGCATCGGGCTCGGCAAGCTGCTGGCCAACCGCCAGGTGCGCCGCATGATCGCGTCCTATGTCGGCGAGAACGAGGAATTCGAGCGCCAGCTGCTGTCGGGCGAGCTGGATGTCGAACTGACGCCGCAGGGCACGCTGGCGGAAAAGCTGCGTGCCGGTGGCGCCGGCATCCCGGCCTTCTACACCCGTACCGGTGTCGGCACGCCGGTGGCCGACGGCAAGGAAACGCGCGAGTTCGGTGGCCAGTGCTATCTGCTGGAGCACGCGCTGGTGGCCGATGTGTCGCTGGTCAAGGCATGGAAGGCGGACGAGGCCGGCAATCTGGTGTTCCGCAAGACCGCGCGCAACTTCAATCCGATGATCGCCACCGCCGGCCGCACCACGGTGGTCGAGGTCGAGGAACTGGTGCCGACCGGCGCGCTGGACCCGGACCAGATCCATACGCCGGGCATTTTCGTGCAGCGGGTGATCGTCAATCCGACGCCGTCGCGGCATATCGAGAAACGCACCACGAGGAGTGCCTGACATGGCCTGGACCCGGGACGACATGGCGCGCCGCGCGGCGCGCGAACTGAAGGACGGCTACTACGTGAACCTGGGCATCGGCATGCCCACGCTGGTGGCCAATCACATTCCCGAAGGCATGGACGTGTGGCTGCAGTCGGAGAACGGCCTGCTCGGCATCGGCCCCTTTCCGACCGAGGACGAGGTCGACGCCGACCTCATCAACGCCGGCAAGCAGACGGTGAGCACATTGCCCGGCAGCAGCTTCTTCAGCAGTGCCGACTCGTTCGGCATGATACGCGGCGGGCATATCGACCTCGCCATCCTCGGCGCGATGCAGGTGAGCGAACGCGGCGATCTGGCGAACTGGATGATTCCGGGCAAGCTGGTCAAGGGCATGGGCGGCGCGATGGACCTGGTGGCCGGCGTGCGCCGTGTCATCGTCATGATGGAACACTGCAGCCGCAGCGGCGAGCCCAAGATCCTGAAGAAGTGCGACCTGCCGCTGACCGGCGTCGGCGTGGTGAATCTCATCATCACCGACCTGTGCGTGCTGGCGGTGACCGCCGACGGACTGGAGCTGCGTGAGCTGGCGCCTGGCGTGACCGTGGATGAGGTGATCGCGCGCACCGGTGCGCCGGTCCATACCGCGCCGGTGGTGCTGTGCTGAGGGCGGCGGCCGCGGCGCCGGATGCCGCCGTGCGCCGCAGCGCGCGCACGTCACTGCTGACGCTGCAGAAGCTGGTGCAGGGCTACGGCATTCCGCTGGGCCGGGTCGCCGCCTTCGAGGAACTGGGCATCATCCGCGCCGATTGTGCCGACCGCTACAGCTGCGATGACGACGACCGTCTCATCATCGCGGCCGCCGCGGTGCAGCTGGGGTTCACGCTGCGCGAACTGCGCGAGCTGATGGACCTGTACGACGAAACCTCGCCGGCCCGGCGCGCACTGCCGCACTTCATGAAGCTGCTGGCGAGCTATCAGCGCCTGATGGCCTGGCGCCAGCCCGAAGGCTACGACCCGGCGCCGGCGGGGCGGCAGCACAAGCCCTTCCGCGCCCGTCTTTTCCGTCCGGACATCGTTTCGAAGAAGGAGGCGACATGAGCACGCTGGTGGGGCAGACCGCGCCGGATTTCACCGAGAACGCGGTATGGGGTGACAACGAGTTCCGTCCCTTCACGCTGTCCGACGGGCGAGGGCGCTACACGGTGCTGTTCTTCTATCCGCTGGACTTCACCTATGTGTGTCCGTCGGAACTGATCGCCTTCGAGCGCCGCATGTCGGAATTTGCCCGGCGCAATGTCGACGTGGTCGGCTGTTCCATCGATTCCGCCTACACCCATCTGGCCTGGAAGCGCACGCCCTACGGCGACGGCGGTGTCGGGCCGCTGAGTTATCCGCTGATCGCCGACATGACGCACGCGGTGTCGCGCGCCTATGGCGTGGAAGGGCCGGCCGGCATTTCGCTGCGCGGCACCTTCCTGATCGACCGCGACGGCATCGTGCAGCACCAGATCGTCAACAACCTCGCGCTCGGTCGCGACATCGACGAACTGCTGCGGGTGATCGACGCGCTGCAGCACACCGAACTGCACGGCGAGGTGTGCCCGGCAGGCTGGCAGAAGGGACGCAAGGCGATGACGCCCAGTGACCGCGGCGTTGCCGCCTATCTGGCCGAACACTCGGACATGCTGTGATGACCCCCTGGGAGAACCGACACATGAAACTGTATGACTGGCACGCCGCACCGAACCCGAAGCGGGTACGCATGTTCCTGGCGGAAAAGGATCTGGATCTGAACATCGTCGAGGTGTCCGGCGAGAACCTGCGCCTGCGTGCCGACTACATCGAGAAGTTTCCGCAGGCCATGGTGCCCATGCTGGAACTGCCGGACGGCCGCCAGATCGGTGAGTCGATGGCCATCTGCCGCTATCTGGAAGAACTGCACCCGGCGCCGCCCATGCTGGGCCGCAACGCCTACGAGCGCGCCATCGTCGACATGTGGGAACGGCGTGCCTTCGACGAGGGCATGATGGCCGCCGGCGAGGTGTTCCGTAACACCGCCGATGCTTTCCGCGACCGCGGCCTGCCGGGTTTCGCCACGGCGGTCGCGCAGATTCCGGCGCTGGTCGAGCGCGGCCGCGAGCGCCTCGGGCATTTCTTCCGCAAGTTCGACCAGCAGCTCGGCAAGCACCGCTTCGTCGCCGGCGATCACTTCACCGTGGCCGACTGCACCACCTTCTGCAGCATCGAGTTCGCCGGCTGGTCGGACATCGGCATTCCGGCCGACTGTTCCAATCTGCTGCGCTGGCATCGCGAAGTGAGTGCGCGTCCGAGCGCGCGCGCCTGATGGCAGAACGGCGAGGTGAAGGCTGGCCCGGCACCGGCCGGCCCGCCGCACGCCGGCAACAGGGAAGGGCTGGCGCCAGGCGCGTCGGCAACACGAGAGCTGGCTGGCAGCCCGCCGGCGAAGGAGCACTGCATCGGGGGATGCGCGAATGATCGACCTTTATGCTGCGCCGACACCTGAGGGCTGGAAGGTTTCGATCGCGCTCGAAGAGCTGCGCATCCCCTATGCGGTGCACCCGGCCAGCGCCTGCGAAGGGCCGGGGCTGACGCCGGATTACCAGCGGGTCAGCCGCTGCGGCTGCGCACCGGTCATCGTCGACCACGATGCCGACGGCTGCCGCATCAGCGATGCGGGCCCGGCGCTGGTCTATCTCGCCGAGCGCCAGGGCCAGCTCATGCCGGCCGACGCCATCGGCCGCTCCCGCGTCATGCAGTGGCTCATGCTGCCGGTCGACGGCGCCGATCCGGCGCGCGCGCCGGACCCCAAGTCATCACGCGAAGAAATGCTCCGGCTGTTCACGCTGTTCGACCGCCGGCTGAAAGAGTCCGACTACCTGGCCGGCAGCTACAGCATCGCCGACATCGCCCACTGGTGCTGGGTGCGCATGCATGCCTGGTCCGATGTGGACATGCATGGCTTCGCGTCGCTCGCCCACTGGCTGCAGCGCATCGCCGCCCGTGACGCCACGCGCCGTGGCCTGCGCGCGCTGCCCACCTCCGAACGCCCCGCCGAGCATGTGTGGCGGGTGAAGTCCATCCTGCTGCGCTGAAGGCAGCGCGCAGTCCTCGTTTAGAGGTCCCATCGCGGCGAGGGCGCCGCTTCTACGAATACGCGAAGGTCGTCGTCAGGGCGCGTGAGCGCGATGCTCTGCCGCGATCCGGCCATTGATCACGCGCAGTCCCTGATTCGAGGCCCTGTCGCGGCGAGGGCGCCGCTGCCACGAATACGCGAAGGTTGTCGGCAGGGCGCGTGAGCGCGATGCCCTGCTGCGATCCGGCTATTGATCACGCGCGGTCCCTGATTCGAGGCCCCGTCGCGGCGAGGGCGCCGCTCCTACGAATACGCGAAGGACGTCTTCAGGGCGTGTGGGAGATTCTATGTTCCAACGCAAGCGTTTTCGTGTTGTTTAGGAACGTAGTTGGAAGCGTTCTTCATCAACGAGAAGGCGACCCGTGCGAGCTTTCTTGCCAGAGCGACCAGCGCCTGGGTGCGGCTGAATCCGCGCTGGAGCAAGCGCTGGTAGAACGGTTGCCAGGTGCTGGAGCGGCTGGCCGCCATGGCGGCGTTATAGAGCAGACGGCGCATCTCGGCATCCCCCTTCTTGCTGAGCGCGCCGCGTCCGCGCTGGGTGCCCGATTGGCGCACGGTCACATCCAGGCCCAGGAAGGCGATGAAGGCATCGCCGCCGCTGAAGCGGGCGCGGTGGAAGGTGGCGCACAGGCCTGGCGGCGGTGAGTGCGCCGATGCCTTCGACC
>NZ_AFHG01000030.1 GCF_000214035.2 Methyloversatilis universalis FAM5
TTGTCATTGCAATGCTTCAGTCATCGTCCGGACAGGATTTCGTCCGCATGGATGATGGCCCGCGCGATCTCCTCGGTCGGGATGCGCTTGCTCATCGCCTGTTCGCGGATGATCTTGTAGGCCTCGGCGTCGCTGACCCCACGGGTGCGCATCAGGATGGCCTTGGCGTCGTTGATCTGGTTCACGCTGAGCAGCTTCTGCTCCAGCCGCTGCACCCTTTTCTTGTAGCCGCGCATTTCCTGCGTCAGGCCGACGGTGAGCACCAGTGAGGCGAGTACGCCGGTCGAGCGCAGCGGCGCGCTCAGCACACCGGTCGCGCCCATGCGCAGCATGACTTCGAAAATGGTCGGGTTCTCGTAGCCGACGACGGCGATCACCGCCGGCGGCTGTTCGAAATTGCTGAAGTTCAGCGGCGCGTGCATTTCGTTCGACTGGATCGCGTAGTACACGACGTCGACCTTGTCCGGCAGGTCCTGCACCGGCGGCCAGAAGGTCTGTACCTGGCAGCCGATGCGCTGCAGCTGCTGGATCAGCACCTCGCCGTCGGCATCGCGCGGATGCAGCACGACGATGCGCAGATTGCGCAGCTGGGTCAGGAATTCAGGCGTGATGCGCTTGCTGCGCACGCCTGCGCGCGGCGGGCTACTCATGGCGACCTTCTTCGACCGCATTCACCCGCAGCCGTGTGCTCCAGTCGTCGAAGGAGTGACTGACCAGATAGGGGTCGGCCTCCACGCCGCCCGGGGTTTCGGCGAGTATCGTGAACTGGCCTTCGCTGTTCACCCGGCCGATGCGCGGGTACAGGCGGGCATGATGGTTATGCGGCAGGATGCGGATGCGGCCCTGCGGCGCGTCGAACTCGCGGCCGAGAACGTACGGCAGCAGGATGTCATGTTCGTCGCTGCCCGCTTCGCGGAAGGCGTCCGCGAACACATGCACCTGGTAGTAGGACGACTCCCAGCTCATGTTGGGCTGTACCTCGTTGCCGAACAGCTTGCGGAACAGCGCTACGCAGTCGCGGTTGCGCGGGGTGTCGATCGACTGGAAATAGGTGCCGCCGGTGTAGTGGCCTTCGGCCAGCCGGATACCCATTTCGGATACCTCTTCCTCGCTGGTGCACAGGCTTGCGATCGGCATTTTCTTCGGATCGAAACCGGCGTCCGCGTAGGCCTGGTAGAGCATGCGCGTGGTCTTGCCGACCATGGTCGAGAAGATGAAGTCCGGCTGCTTGGCCCTGATGTCCTTCATGATCGGCGTGAAGGCGCTTTCCTTCGCGTCAAGGTGCACATAGCGCTCGCCCACCTTGGCACCGCCCTGACGGTGGTGCACGAAGTCGCTCATGATGCGGTTCGACTCGTAGGGGAAGATGTAGTCGCTGCCGATCAGGTACACCCGCGCGCCGAATCGGGTCGACATGTAGTCGGCGAGCAGGGCGCTGTTCTGGTTCGGCGCACCACCGGTGTAGATGATGTTGTTCGAGAATTCGAAGCCCTCGTACATCGTGGGGCAGAACAGCAGACGGTTCCATCTTTCGACCACCGGCAGTACCGCCTTGCGCGTGCTCGACATGTAGCAGCCGAAGATGACATTGACCTTGTCGTCCTGAACCAGGCGCGTGGCCAGTGCGCGGAACTGCTGCGGGTTGGACTGCGGATCGTAGTAGACCGGAACCAGCTCCCGGCCGTCGATGCCGCCGGCATCGTTGATCTCGCGGATCGCGAAAAGCGTGCCGGCGAGCATCGTGTTTTCGATGCGGGATGTCACGCCCTCGCGCGAGAACAGGACACCGACCTTGATGGGATCGTTGATGGACACGGGTTTGCGGCCGGATGACTGAAAACGTGTCCGATACTAACAGACGCTTGACCGCGCGAAAGAGGCTCACTAAGATTCACTCAACGCTTCGCCCCGCCAGCACTGCCGGGCGCGAAGACGGGCAAAAAGGCCTGCACGGATCTCCGGATCCGGCAGGCCTTTTTGTTTTGGTTTTTCGCTTTCGAGTTTTCGCAGTTTTTCGAGATTTTTCGCATTGGCCAGTGCCGGCCGGTCGCGACAGGAGCTTCCAGATGTTCAACCCTTGAAGGAGAGTGCAGTGATTCCGATACCCAGGAAAGGCACGCCGGAACGCGACCGGCTGATCCAGGAACACCTCGAGTGCGTGAAGTCCATGGCCGGCGTGGCCGGCTTCTCGGTACTCAAGTGCGCGACGCCGGGTGACACCACCCACATCAGCGGCGGCGTGCACGAAGACCCTCTGCTCAGGCGCGTGCTGCTGCGCATGCGCGGCGCCTCGCCCAAAGGCAAGCTCATCGTCATCTGCACCAAGATCGACGCGGAATGGCGCATCGGGCGTCTGTCCGGCATACGCGGCGTACCGCCGGTATTCGTCGACGACACCGTCTACACCAGCGAGCAGGACATCCAGCACGCCATCTTCCTGATGCGTCTCGACGAGATGGAAGAGACCGACGGCATGCCCGAGCACTACCACGAAGGCTACAAGCGGCGCGACGACAACTGGCCGGTGACCTGATCACCGCCTCGCGCTGACGCGCGGCTGCGGCCGCACCCGTCTTCACCCCATCTACTGCAAAAGCATCCGAGCCCCCGGAGGGCGGCGCTCGGCCTGGAGAAATGACCATGTGTGCAATGCGACTGACCGGATACGCCGACAAGTTCAGTGTCCATCCGGGCGACACCATCAAGTTCTACGTCAATTGCGACGGACCGAAGAAGTACAGCGCGTCCATCGTGCAGATGATCAATGGCGACACCAATCCGCGCGGCCCCGGCTTCATCGAGAAGGCGGTGAAGGCCGACTGCGAGGGCGTCTACGACGGCATCAAGCAGGTCGTCTATGGCGGCTCGTACGGCTTCGTGGCGGACGCGCCGCAGCTGAAGCCGGACAGCTTCACGCTGCAGTGCTGGATCTGGCCGACCACGCCCAAGACCGACACGCGCTACTGGAAGCACGGCGCCCAGGGCCTGGTGACCAAGTGGTCGGGCGGCAAGGGTTACGGCCTGTTCATCAACACCGACGGCTGCGTCGAGCTGCGCATCAACGGTGAAACCTACTCGACCGGCGCACCGCTGCGCGACCACGCCTGGCACTTCATCGCGGCGAGCTTCGACGCGAAGACCGGCGATGTGGTGCTGTATCACGAGCCGCAGGTGGTGTATGCGCTGGACCCCGAAATCCCGCCGGTCAAGGCGACGTTCAAGGGCAAGGTCGAGCACACGAACCTGCCGCTGGTGATTGCCGGCTACGTGGATCATGTCGAGCCGGGGCCGCTGGGCCTGTCCTCGCTGCCGCAGGGCGTCATCGTCGGCGGCCACTACAACGGCAAGATCGACAGCCCGCGCCTGTGCAGCCGTGCGCTGTCGCGTTTCGAGATCGAAATGATGAAGGGCGGTGCGCAACCGGGACTGACCGAGCGCCGCAACGCCGGCCCGACCGGCGTGCTGTCGGAAGCCATCGTCGCCGCCTGGGACTTTTCCGACGGCATCGACACGCTGGTGGCGAAGGATGCCGGCCCCTACCGCTTCGACGCCACGCTTGTTAACTGCCCGACGCGCGCGCTGACCGGCTACAACTGGGCCGGCCAGACCTTCGACTGGAAGGTCGCGCCGAAGGAATACGGCGCCATCCACTTCCACGACGACGACCTCGACAACGCACGCTGGGAAGTGAGCTTCGAATGGAGCGTGCCGGCCGACATCAAGAGCCGCTTCTACGCCGCCAAGCTCACCACGCCGGAAGGTGACGAGGACTACATCCCGTTCTGGATCGTGCCGAAGATCGGCCAGGAACAGTCGAAGATCGCCGTGATGGTGCCCACCATCAGCTACATGGCGTACGCGAACGAGCACGTCGCGTGCAACGCCGGCGGCGCCGAACTGTTCGTCTATCGCGTGCCCATCATGCAGCAGCAGAACATGTTCCTCGCCGAACACCGCGAGTACGGCGGCTCGATCTACGACACCCACACCGACGGCAGCGGCATCTGCCTGTCGTCGCGGCTGCGGCCCATCCTGAGCATCCGTCCGAAGTACGACCATTTCCTGGCGCAGGCGCCGTGGCAGTACCCGGCCGACCTGCACCTGATCTGCTGGCTGGAACAGATGGGCTACGAGTACGACGTGTTCACCGACGAGGACGTGACCTATGACGGTCTGGCCCGGCTGGAGAACTACAACGTCATCATCACCGGCTCGCACCCGGAGCACAATTCGGGCACCCAGCTCGACGCGCTGCACAACTACACCCAGCGCGGCGGGCGCCTGATGTATATGGGCGCCGACGCCTGGTACTGGGTGCATTCCTTCCACCCGGCCTACGACGGACTGGGCCGCGGCATCGTCACTGAAATGCGCCGCTGCGAATCCGGCATCCGCACTTGGCGCGCCGATCCGGGCGAGTACTACCACCAGGGCACCGGCGAGCTGGGCGGCATGTGGCGCTATCGCGGCCGCTACCTGCATTCGGTGGCGGGTACCGGCATGTCGTCCGAAGGCTTCGACATTTCGTCCTACTTCTCGCGCACGCCGGAAAGTCTGGATCCGCGCGTCAGCTGGGCCTTTGACGGCATCAGCTACGAGGAGAACCTCGGCAACTTCGGTCTGGTCGGCGGCGGGGCGGCCGGTCTGGAACTGGACATCGTCGACACCATGCTGGGTTCGCCGCCGCACATCCTCACCGTCGCCACCTCGGCCGGCCGTCACACCGAGGCCTATCTGCTGGTGATGGAGGACTTCGGCTTCAACCAGCAAGGTCTGGACGGCACCGTGCATCCGCGCGTGCGCGCCGACATCACCTTCCACGAAACGCCCAATGGCGGCGGCTGCTTTGCCTTCAGCTCGATCGCCTACTGCGGTTCGCTGCCGTGGAACAACTGCGACAACAACATTTCGCGTCTGACCAAGAACGTGCTTGACCGCTTCATGCAGGACGGCCCGCTGCCGGCCGCGCCGAAGGAAGCGATCAAGCACCGCGGTCGCGCGGATTACGAGTCGCCGGCGCTGGCGTCGAAGAGCTGATGTGAGGTGCAGGCAGGGTTCGCTCGCCATGCGGGCGAACCCTGCGCAGATGGAATCAGACTGAGGATTCGTCAGATGGAATGCATGACCGAACATCCGGTTCACCTGCACCGCCGGCCGGGCAGGGCGGGCGAGGCATTCGACGTCGCCGCCTTCCGCGGGCTCGATTTTGCACGCGCCGAGGACGACGCGATCTGGACGCGCGAATGGGTGTGTGTGGGCAGCCCGCTCGACATTCCGGCCGCCGGCGATCTGCTGCCTTTCACCGTCGGCGATCACGCCATCCATGTGCAGCGCCTGCCGGATGGCGGATTCGCTGGCCGCTTCAACAAGGCGCAGCACGGCGGTTGTCGCGTGGTGCCGTTGCAGTGCCAGCAGGGCGCGAAGACGCCGTGCTCATTCACCTCCTGCGGTCACAGCCTCGACCGCCCGGCGATCGCGGCCGGTGAACTGGGTGAAGGCACGCCCGAGATGTACCAGTACCTCGGGCTGCGGCCGGAGCGCCTGCTGCCGGTGCGCACAGCGACCTGGGGGCCGCTGCTGTTCGTGAGCCTCGATCCGCACGGGGCATCGTTCGATCCGACCGCGCGCGCGCTGACGACGGCACTGCCGGCGTGGCGCGGCGAGGCCGCGGACCGCCACCGCATCCGCTGGATGAACTGCGACGCCAACTGGAAGCTGGTCGCCCAGCACCTGCTGGCGGCATCCGCCACGTGTGCGTCCGGCGAAGTCGCGCTGTGCCGTGGCGACGCCGAAGGCCGGGCGGCGCTGCTGTTTCCCAATCTCGTGCTGCTGTCGTCGCCGCTTGGCACCTGTGCCGTCGTGCTGCAGCCGGTGTCGCTAACCCGCACGCGGTGCCGGGTCGCGCAGTTCGGGCCTGACGACAGCCCGCTCGCGTGGGAGACGCTGCTGCACACCCGGCTTGCCGCCGCCGCGCAGGCGCAGTCAGCGATTGAAGGCGGCGGCATAGGCGGGCGTGGCTGTGACCCGGCCGGTCAGCTGGATGCCGGCGGACGATGGATCGAAACGCAGGTGATGGCGCGCATCGCTGCGCGCTGATCGGGCAAACCAGGAGATCTGCATATATGGACGCACTGATGGAAACGCCGCTGTCACTCGAAGACGCGGTGGTCGCCTACCGCGATGGCGATCTGCCGACCGCGGCGAGATTGTTCGAGGCGCTGGCCGAGGACGGCAATGCGGAGGCGCAGGCCTGGACCGGCGCGCTGTACGCGAATGGCGAAGGCGTGCCGGCTGATCTGGCGCAGGCCTTCCGCTGGTATCTGCGTGCCGCCGAGAGCGGCCACGTGCCGGCGCAGACCAATGTCGGCGCCATGCTGATGATGGGCAATGGCACGCCGACCGACCCGGAACGCGGCCTGCACTGGCTGCGCATCGCGGCCGAAGCGGGCGACGCGATGGCGCAGAGCAATCTGGCAACGCTGTACTTCAAGGGCCAGGGCACGGCGCAGGACGAAGTGCAGGCGGCGCACTGGTACCGGCAGGCGGCCGGGCAGGGGCACTTTCCCTCCCAGGCGCGGCTGGGTTTCATGTACGCCAACGGGCTGGGCGTGGACAAGGACAGGGCGCAGGCCTTCGCCTGGCTGTCGCTGGCCGCGCAGCACGGCGTGGGCAGCGCGCTCAACGCGCTCGAAGGCATGATCGGCCAGATGTCGGCCGAGGAGAAACAGAAGGGGGCCGCGCTGTTCGACCAGTGGCGCAGCCGCACCGCAGCGGTGTCGTCGCCGGCACGGCTGATTCCGGTTCCGGGGTGATGCGATGAGCTACAGCGTGCAGCAGATCAAGTTCGAGTGCCTCACCTACATCAAGGAGTTCGGCGCGCGCATGGACGAGTGGTCCATCGGCATGGCGGACGACCCTGAACACGCACTGTTCGGCCTGTGCGGCGTCGATCCGGAGCGCGACATCTGGCTGTGGAAGCCGGCGCTGTCGGTGAACGCCGCGCGCACCGTGGTCGACTTCATGACCGGCCGCTACCGTCTGCATCCGGCAAGGGCGTCGAGTGCGGCGGTGGGCGGACGCTGCGTGTTCATGTACCGGCGATCCACCGTGACGGAAGGGTCGTGACGCGACCGTATGGGCGCGATCTTCTGACGGCGAAGGGAGCCCGCATCGAAGCCCGAGGCAGGCAGACGCTGCGTTGCGGCCAAGGTCGCGCCCACCGGGATGCGCGTGAGTCTTAGCGGGCGCCGGGGTTTTGCGGGAGCGGGCTTGCTCGCGATTGCAGCCTTGATCTGAGCGTGAGGCCGGTCAAGGCCGCGCCCACAGAGGAGGGCGCGCCCTCATGCGAATCGTCGGTGCGTGCACGAAAATGCTGTTGTATTGATGGTGCGAAAGCGCGTGCATCGGCGCTTCCGGACCATTGAAAAGAATTTGAGAAAAAGCCGCTGTCGATGCTTGACGCACTGCAGCAGCCTTCCTATCATCGACTCAACTTTCCGCGTCGCCAGCATTGCCGGCGCGGAACAAGGCAAAAGGGCCTGCCCTGGATCTCCGGATCCGGGCAGGCCCTTTTTTTTCGCCTTCACGACACGTAAGTCCGCCCCGGCAACGACGACGGTGCGATCGCAAGCCACTTTCTTTCATCACTTCAATCGAGGTTCAACATGAAGAATCAATCCAGGCGCGACATCGTCAAGGGGCTGGCCCTCGCGGCAGTCGCCGGTCCGTGGATGGTGCGCAACGCCATGGCCGAAGACACGGTCAAGGTGGGCATCCTGCATTCGCTGACCGGCACCATCGCGCTGGCCGAAGCGTCGGTGGTCGACGCGGAAAAGCTGGCCATCGACGAAATCAACGCGGCCGGTGGCGTGCTCGGCAAGAAGATCGTGCCGGTGGTCGAGGACGGCGCCAGCGACTGGCCGACCTTCGCCGAAAAGGCGCGCAAGCTGCTTGACCGCGACAAGGTCGCGGCGGTGTTCGGCTGCTACACCTCGGCCTCGCGCAAGGCGGTGCTGCCGGTGTTCGAACAGCAGAAGGGTCTGCTGTACTACCCGACCTATTACGAAGGCCAGGAACAGTCGCCCAACATCCTGTACACCGCGCACGAAGCGACCCAGCAGTGCATACAGGCCTGCAACTGGCTGCTGGCCAACCGCGGCAAGAGCGTCTATCTGATCGGCTCGGACTACATCTGGCCGCGCGTCACCAACAAGATCGCGCGCCCGACCATCGTGAAGGGTGGCGGCAAGGTGCTGGGCGAGGAATACCTGCCGCTGGGCAGCACCAATTTCGGCTCCACCATCAACAAGATCAAGGCCACCAAGCCGGACATCATCCTGAGCACCGTGGTCGGTGGCTCCAATGTGGCCTTCTACAAGCAGCTGAAGGCCGCCGGCGTGAACTTCAGCAAGACCACGGTGATGGCGCTCGCGGTGTCGGAAGAGGAAGTGTCCGGCATTGGCAAGGAGAACGTGCAGGACGTGCTCACCTGCATGAGCTATCTGCAGAGCCTCGATAACCCGGCCAACAAGAAATTCGTCGCCGCCTTCAAGGCCAAGTACGGCGACAAGCGGGTGACCGGCGATACGCTGGCCAGCGCCTACACCGCGGTCTATCTGTGGAAGCAGGCGGTCGAGAAGGCCAAGAGCTTCGACGTCGACAAGGTGGTGGCGGCCTCGGCCAACCTCGAGTTCGAAGGGCCGGAAGGCAAGGTGAAGTTCCATGCCACCAACCATCATCTGTGGAAGCAGGCGCGCATCGGTTCCTTCATGGCGGACGGCCAGGTCAAGCTGATCTACGAATCGCCGCTGATCGAACCGAATCCGTATCCGACGCTGTAAGCGCATGCGGTCCTGCGACAGCGGGACCGCAGCGGCACGGCCGGCGCCGCGACCGTCGCGGCGCCGGCTCCTGTACCGAAAGATTCGAGATCGAACCATGCTCAGACTGACTGAAATCGTCGGCCACGCGTCCGACCCCGAACTGGCCGAGCGTCTGCACCAGATGGCACACGACGGCGTGGTGGAGCGCATCCACCTGTCGCGCACCGACCTTCAGCGACGCCGTCAGCGCGTGCTGACCGACCGCGGCAACGAGGTGGCGCTGATGCTGGACCGCGCATCGGCGCTCGACAACGGCTCAGTGCTGCTGCTCGAACCCGCCCGTGCGGTGATGGTGGTGCTCGACGAGCCTGAATGGCTGGTGCTGCGCGCACCGCACGCAGCCGGCGCGCTGGAGCTGGGTTACTTCGCCGGCAACATGCACTGGAAGGTGCGCTTCGAGGGCAGCTGCCTTTGGGTGCCGCTCGAAGGTCCGCGCGAAGGCTATGTGCAACGCCTCGCGCATCTGATCGCCCGTGGCGATGCCGAAATCATCGACGCCCCGGCCGTACCGGCGGGCGGGGTGCGCTATCTGGCGGTTCCGCATGCGCACTGACATGAATCACGCCGATCCCGCCCTCGGCCTGCCGGCTGACGACGGCGGTGCGCTGGACATGCTCACCATGCTGCAGTTCGCCGACAGCTTCTTTCCCAGCGGCGCGACCTCGTTCTCCTGGGGGCTGGAATCGCTGCGCCACGACGCCCGGGTGAGCAATGCCGAGCAGGTGTTCGAGGTGCTGTGCGCCCATATCGAACAGCGCTGGGCCGGCTTCGACCGGCCGCTGATGCACGCGGCCCGTGAAGCCTGGGTGCAGCGCGGCGCCGCCGCGCTCAGTGATGCGATCGAACTGGATCGCCTGTGCGAGGCGATGAACCTGACGCGCAGCTGGCGTGACGCCAGCCGCCGGCTCGGCTTCACCCAGCTCCGGGTGCATGCCGATCTGGGGCAGGGCATCGCCCAGGTCTATCTGGATCAGGTGCGTGCATCCGGCCTGCCCGGTCACCTGCCGGTGGTGCAGGGCCTGGTGTGGGGCGCGTACGGACTGTCGGCTGCCGGCTGTGACGCGATGGCGTCCAGCGGACTGTGCACCACGGTGGTCGGCGCGGCGCTGCGGCTGGGGCTGATCGGTCACACCGAAGGCCAGCGCCTGCTTACCCGTACGCGTCCGCTGATCGCCCGCGTGATGGCGGCGCCGCCATGCCCGGTCGACGCGCTGTGGAGCGGCGCACCGGTGCTCGACCTCGCCGCCATGCGCCACGAACCGCGCGCGGCGCGGCTGTTCGCCAACTGACAGGAGGGCGCACACATGCTGCTCACCCCGACCGAACTCGAAAGACTGACGATATTCAACGCCGCCGAACTGGCGCGCCGGCGCCGCGCGCGCGGCCTGAAGCTGAACTGCCCGGAGGCGATCGCGATCATCGTCGACGACATCCTCGAAGGTGCCCGCGACGGCCGCACGGTGGCCGAACTGATCGGCTTCGGCTCGCAGATCCTCACCAGCGACGACGTGCTGCCCGGCGTTGCGGCGCTGATGCCGATGATCCAGGTCGAGGCGAGCTTTCCGGACGGTACCAAGCTGGTGACCGTGCACGACCCGATACGGCCCGGACCCGATGCGGCGAAGCACGCGGTGCCTGATCGCGTACCGGGCGAAATCATCCCGGCCGACGGTCGCATCGAACTGAGCCCCGGCCGCCGTCGCGCCACGCTGCGCGCACTGAACACCGGCGACCGGCCGATACAGGTGGGCAGCCATTTCCACTTCTTCGAGGTGAACCGCGCGCTGGAATTCGATCGCGCGCTGGCCTGGGGCATGCATCTGGACATCGCCGCCGGCACCGCGGTGCGCTTCGAACCGGGCGAGGACAAGGAAGTGACGCTGGTCGCCTTCGGCGGCAGCGGCGAGGTGTTCGGCCTGAACCGGCTGGCCGAAGGATCGACCGCCGACGGCGCCGGCCTGCCCGATGCATTGATACGCGCCCGCGCCGCCGGATTCCGCGGCGCCTGACCGACAGAACACGGAGACCACCTGATGACATCGCTCTCCCGCCGCGACTACGCGGCGATGTACGGACCGACCAGGGGCGACATGGTGCGCCTGGGCGACACCTCGCTGCTGGCTGAGATCGAGCACGACTACACCACGCCGGGCGACGAGTGCCTGCACGGTGGTGGCAAGACGCTGCGCGACGGCCTCGGCATGATGGGCGGGCTCACGTCGGAACAGGGCGCGCTCGACATGCTGATCAGCAACGTCGTCGTGATCGACGCGGTGGCCGGCATCGTGAAAGGCGACATCGGCATCAAGGACGGCCGCATCGTCGCCATCGGCAAGGCCGGCAACCCGCACGTGATGGATGGCGTGCATCCGCAGCTGCTGGTGGGTAACGCCACGACGGTGCGCGACGGCGAAGGGCTGATCGCCACCGCTGGTGGGCTGGACGTGCATGTGCATTTCGATTCGGCGCAGCTGGTCGAGCACGCACTCGCCTCCGGCATCACGACGATGTTCGGCGGCTCGCTCGGCCCGATCACGGTGGGCATCGACTGCGGCGGCGCGTGGAACGTCGGCCGCATGCTGCAGGCGTCCGAACAGTGGCCGATGAATTTCGGCTTCCTCGGCCGCGGCAACTCCTCGCGCCCGGAGTCGCTGGTCGAGCAGATGAAGGCCGGCTGCATCGGCCTGAAGATCCACGAGGATTGGGGCGCCACGCCGGCCACCATAGACACCTGCCTGTCGGTCGCCGACGAGATGGATTTCCAGGTGCAGTTGCACACCGACACGCTGAACGAATCGGGTTTCCTCGAAGACACGCTGGCGGCGACCAAGGGCCGCACCATCCACATGTATCACACCGAGGGTGCGGGCGGCGGCCACGCGCCGGACGTGATCTGCGTGGCCGGTCTGCAGCACTGCCTGCCGTCGTCGACCAACCCCACCAACCCCTACACGGTGAATACCTTCGACGAACACCTGGACATGATCATGGTGTGTCACCACCTGAATCCTGCGGTGCCGGAGGACGTGGCGTTCGCCGAAAGCCGCATCCGCGCGCAGACCATCGCCGCGGAGGACGTGCTGCACGACATGGGTGCGATCTCCATGCTGGGTTCGGACAGCCAGGGCATGGGGCGCATCAATGAAGTGATCTGCCGCACCTGGCAGCTGGCCAGCAAGATGAAGGACCAGTTCGGCCGCCTGCCGGAAGAGACCACGCGCAGTGCCGACAACGAACGCATCCTGCGCTACATCGCCAAGTACACGATCAACGCGGCGCGCTCCTTCGGCGTCGATCACCACGTCGGTTCGCTGGAGCCGGGCAAGCTCGCCGACATCGTGCTGTGGCGCCCGGCCTTCTTCGGCATCAAGCCGGAAATCGTGGTCAAGGGCGGCTTCATCGCCTACGGCGCGATGGGCGATTCGGCAGCATCGCTGATGACCTGCGAGCCGCTCATCATGCGGCCGCAGTGGGGCGCCTTCGGTCGCGCGCCGCAGGGCCTGTCGGCCAACTTCGTCTGCGCCGCCTCGCTGGACAGCGACCTCCACGGCCGGCTCGACATCCGCAAGGCGCTGCTGCCGTGCAAGGGCACGCGCACGCTGCAGAAGGCCGACATGGTGCGCAACGCCGCCTGCCCGAACATCACGGTCAATCCGCAGACCTTCGAGGTCAGCGTCGACGGGCGCGTCATCAGCTGCCCGCCGGTCGACCGCGTGCCGCTCAACCGTCTTTACATGATGAGGTGATGCCATGTCCGCCCAGCTCTCTCCTTCTTCAAAGGCCCGGCCGCGTGGTGCGGCGCGGGTCGGCATCGGCGGCCCGGTCGGCTCCGGCAAGACCGCGCTGCTGGAACAGCTCATTCCGCGCTTCATCGCGCGCGGCACCGACATCGCGGTCATCACCAACGATCTGGTCACCGCCGAAGATGCCGAGCGCGTGCGCCGCAGCGGCCTGATCGCGCCGGAGCGCGTGTTGGCGGTGGAAACCGGTGCCTGCCCGCACACCGCGATCCGCGAGGACCCGACGCTGAATCTCGCCGCGGCCGACGAGCTGGACCGCGCCTACCCTGGCCTGGAACTGATCCTGATCGAAAGCGGCGGCGACAACCTGGCGTCCTCCTTCTCGCTCGATCTTGTTGATTACTGGCTGTTCGTGATCGACGTCGCCGGCGGCGACGACATTCCGCGCAAGCGCGGGCTGGGCGTGCTGCAAAGCGATCTGCTGGTGATCAACAAGGTCGACCTGGCGCCGCATGTGAACGTGAATCTCGATCGCATGGTGCGCGAGGCGCATGAAGTACGCGCCGGGCGTGCCACGCTGCTCACCAACTGCGCCCGTGGCGATGGCGTTGATGCGGTGGTCGAGCGCATCGCGCAGGAGGTGTTGTTTGATCGCTGAACCGGCACTGGCTGACGCGGCACACCGGGCGGCTCCCGACATGGGCGGGCGACCCTGCGTCGATCTCGCGTTCGCGCGCGACGCCGCCGGGCGCACCTATCTGGGCCGACAGTACGTCAGCTACCCGGTACATGTCGGGCGGGCGCTGCATGTCGATGGCTCGGCGCCCGATCTGTGCGTGGTGTATCTGCAGTCGGTGTCCGGCGGCCTGTTCGAGCACGAGCGGCTGGCCGGCCGGATCGAGGTGGGGCAGGGCGCGCGCGCCCATGTCGCAACGCCGGCCTCCACCATCGTGCATGCGATGCAGGGCGGGTCCGCGGTGCAGCGCATGCGGCTCGTCGCGCAGCCGGGCGCGCTGCTGGAATACCTGCCGGCGCCGCTCATCCTGTTTCCCGGCAGCCACATGGTGAGCGATACCGAGGTGACGCTGGCCGAGGGCGCGCTGGTCGTGGTGGCCGACAGCTTCCTGCCGCACGATCCGAAGGGCGGGCAGGGCTGTTTTGCGCGCATCGAATCGGCGATGACCGTCCGCGATGCGCAGGGGCAATTGCTGGCGCGCGAGTGCATGCGCATCGACGGCGCCGGCTGGCTGGCCGGCGGTGCCGGTGCGAACGCCGGTCTGCGCATGCACGGCTCGCTGTGGCTGCTGGGCAGCCCGGCGGAGGGCGAACTGCTGCAGGCGCTGCGCGCGCTGCCGGTACCCGCCGGCGAACTGGCGGGCGCCAGCCTGCTGCCGAATGGCGCCGGCATCGTGTTCCGCGCACTCGCCGGCGACGCGGTCGGGCTGGACAGACTCATGCACGCCGCCTGGAGCGCGGCGCGTACACATCACACCGGCTCAGCGCCGGCGCTGCGACGACGCTGATCGTCGCGGCACATCGATCCCGTTGGCGGGGCGTGGCGGATGGCGGAAGGGGCAAGCCGCCACGCCTCGCTGGCGGGACCCCACGAATTCAACGCGTACGCAGCTGCAGGCGGTCCATGACGCTGCGGGCGTGCGGTCAACCTTTGCTCAGGAATGCGGGACAGGTGCAGGTCACTCCCGCAGCGTATCCGGCAGATACTGCTTCATCGAGCGGGTCATCAGTTCGGCATCCGGAAACCAGCATTTCGC
Source organism: Methyloversatilis universalis FAM5 (assembly GCF_000214035.2). Lineage (GTDB taxonomy): Bacteria > Pseudomonadota > Gammaproteobacteria > Burkholderiales > Rhodocyclaceae > Methyloversatilis > Methyloversatilis universalis. The sequence goes on from NZ_AFHG01000030.1 coordinate 14,395, forward strand.
ATCGAACGGCGCGTTGAGCATGATGATGGGCAGGTCAGGCCGGAACAGGCTGGACCAGGCAGACATGAAAGAAGATGAGCGGATGAGCACGTCACAGCGTGACAGCAGCAGCGTGTTGATCAGTGCTTCGCGCGCCTTCTGCCCGTTGTCGCCACGGGCTGCCTGGGTGTGGATGGCCTTGCCATCCCGGCTGCGCTCCTGGTCGTCGTGCGCGATCACCTCGATGCCGGCGATGCGGTCGCGTATCCAGTCGATGAAGGCCGCTTCGTCGCTGGACACGAACAGCACCTGCGTGTCCGGGTGGGCGCGGCGGTAGTTGTCGACCGTGGCTGCGCAGTCTTCCCAGGATACCCGGTGCGCTTCGGTGGCCTTGTCGGTGCCTCGAAAGTGCAGGCCGATCACCCGGCGCCGGTCGAAGTGCTGCGCGGCGAAGCGATCGACATGAGCCAGGATGTCCGGGCGAACGCGCAGCTGTTCGCGTATCAGCCGGGCCGCCTGACGCACCGATATCCGTGCCGGAATGTCGCGGGCGAGGCCCAGCTGGGCGAATTCCGAAATGCGGCTGATCCGGAGGGCGCGCACCGGCGTTCCGGGTGTGTCGCTCTGCCCGGAAGGCCGTTCGAACAGTTCACCCAGCCAGTCCTGACCGTGTACGCGCGCATAGAGCGGGCCGATCAGCCGGATGCGCGGCTCGAGCCCACGCTCCTCGCAGTACTTCAGCAGATAGACCACCCAGGTCAGCTGGGCGAACAGGCCGACCCAGGCGTCGATGTCTACCGCCAGCACGCCGCCGTTCGAGCGCTGCTGCAACGGGCAGTAGAGCGGCTTGAGGCGATTGTCCACGGAGCGCAGCAGCAGCCGTGTCCGGCTGCGCAGGGACCAGATGCGGGGGCGCAGGCTCATCGAGAGGCAAGGATGCGGAGCGATGTCTCGATCGTCATGTTATTGGGTTTTTGCGCTTCAGGTGGTGCAGTCGCCGGTGGGCGGCGTGTCGCGGATCGCAGGCCGGTATAATCGACGTTTCTCAATGATGTTTCGTCTGCATGTCCGGCACCGCGTGTCGTGCTCCGCGCCCGGAGCGCGAAGATGCGACGCCTGCGGCATGCCCGGAGTCCTTATGCTGTCTGCCACCGCCCCGCTGCCCGAGCAGGGCACCCCGTCGAACACCTTCCTGAAGTTCCGCAAGCGCCTCGAGCGCGCGGTCGGGCAGGCCATCGCCGACTACTCGATGATCGAGGACGGCGACGTGATCATGGTGTGCATGTCCGGCGGCAAGGATTCCTACACCATGCTGGAACTGCTGCGCGGCCTGCAGCTGCGCGCGCCGGTGCGCTTCCGGCTGATCGCCTTCAACCTCGACCAGAAGCAGCCGGGCTTTCCGGATCACATTCTGCCGGCCTATTTCGAATCGATCGGCGTCGAGTACCGGATCGAGACCGAAGACACCTACTCCATCGTCAAGGACAAGATTCCTGAAGGCAAGACCACCTGCGGCCTGTGCTCGCGGCTGCGTCGCGGCATCATCTATCGCGTGGCGTCCGAACTGGGCGCGACCAAGATCGCGCTCGGCCACCACCGGGACGACCTGCTGGAAACGCTGTTCCTGAACATGTTCTTCGGCGGCAAGATCAAGTCCATGCCGCCCAAGCTGGTCAGCGACGATGGCCGGCACATCGTGATCCGGCCGCTGGCCTACTGCACCGAACGTGACATCGAGCGCTTCGCCCGGGTGATGGACTACCCCATCATCCCCTGCAATCTGTGCGGCTCGCAGGAGAACGCGCAGCGCAAGCAGGTGAAGGCCATGCTGCAGGAGTGGGCGCGGCTCTACCCGGGCCGCATCGAATCGATGGCGACCGCGATGCGCAATGTCGTGCCTTCGCATCTGGCCGATCAGAAACTGTTCGATTTCGCCGGACTGAAGCCGGGCAGCGTGGTGGAGGAGGGCGACACCGCCTTCGATCCGCCGGAACTGCCGGTGCGCTCATGGGTGGAGGACGATGCGGTGGGTGGCATACCGGTCCGTCTGAACGTCGCCTCGGGTGGCGGCTGTGCTTGAGCGCTGGATGCGCAGGCCGCTGCGGGCGGTACCGGACCCGGACATGAGAATCCTGTTCTGCTGCATGGGCAACATCTGCCGTTCGCCGACTGCGGAGGGGGTGGTGCGTGCCCGCCTCGACGCCGCGGGACTGGGTGCTCAGGTGGCCGTCGATTCCGCTGGCACTCACGGCTACCACACCGGCGCGCGCCCCGATCCGCGGGCGATTGCCGCGGCATCGACGCGCGGCGTGGATATCAGCGGCATCCGGGCACGCAAGGTGGACGTGGCGGACTTCGAGCGCTTCGACCTGATCTATGCGATGGACCGCGACAACCTGCGCAATCTCGAGCGCCACTGCCCCGATCCGCTGCGCCACAAGCTGGCGCTCTTCCTGCAGCACGCCGACGCCTTCGACGAGGACGAAGTGCCCGACCCTTACTACGGCGGGCCGGCCGGTTTCGAGCGTGTGCTCGACCTGATCGAAGATGCCGCCGACGGTCTGGTGCGCGATCTGCAGCAGCGGCTCAAATGAAAACGGGCGGCCACGGCCGCCCGTCCTCTGTCGCCGGTCAGTGGGCGATCACTTGTCCAGCAGCGCCTTCAGATTTTTCAGGCCGTCGGTATAGACCGCCTTCATCGTGCCGGTGGCCGCTTCATCATCCTTGCCTGCGGCCGGATGTTCGCTGGCGTCGGCGCGGAAGAACACGCCCTTCCATTCCACCACCGAACCGCCGCCGTCGGCCGGCTTCACGGTCAGCGTGGACTTGTACTTGCTGACCGGCAGCGCACTGCCGTCCTGCGCGGTATAGGTGAAACTGCGGTCGGCGTCCGAAATCGCTTCCAGCTTTTCGATCACTTCGCCACCGCCCTTGATCTTCAGCGTGCGCACCGATCCGACCTCGCTGCCTGCGGTCGCGGTGCTGCTCTCGACTGCCGGGTGCCAGGACTGCAGCTGGGTGAAGTCCTTCACCTTGGCCCAGACCGCGTCCGGGCTGGCTTTCAGCGTGATGGACTCGTTCGCCTTCAGGCGCGACGGGCCGTGGGCGAACACGGTGGTGCTGGCGACGACGGCGAGCAGGGCTGCAAAAAGACGCATGGGTTTTTCTCCTCGTTTGTTGTGATTGAACCTGCGGGGCGCAGTGTCGGTGAAAACATCCGCCCTGTGACCGGGAAATTTTCCTGCGGATTCCAATGAAGAAGGGCCCGGACGATGCCGGGCCCTTCTGCACGATGCGGGACGACGGAGCGCGCTTATTCGCCGCGCGTTTCCACCTGCTGCATCGGCTCGTTGCTGATCACCGCGACCGGACGACGGCGGCGGCCGAGCGGGGTCTGCTCGACCTCCACCGGCACGACGCTGGCCGTTGCCGACGTTTCGACCATGACCAGGCCGCTGCTCGACAGCGAACTCTTCAGGTCGGGCGCCGCGACCGGTGCCGGCGCGGGGGCCGCCGGGGCGAAGCCGCCCAGGCTTTCCATTGCGCGCACCAGCGTCGATTCGCTGCTGTCGGTCTGCGGTACCGTCGGCGCCGCCTCTTCCGCTGCGACCACGGCCGGTTCGACCGCGGATTCGATCACTGCGCTTGCCGACGCGGTCACCGTGTCCGCCACGGTTTCGGCAGCCTGAACGACGCTGTCCGCAGCCGGGGTCGGCTGGGCTTGCGGTTCGTTCTGCACCGGCGTCGCGACGGCTTCGGTCTCCACCGGCGTATCCAGCGGCAGGCTGGCCTGGGCTTCTGCGGTCGCGACCTCGGCGACCGGAGCGTCCGCCACCGGCGCCACGGTGTCGGCGGCCACGCTGACAGCCGCTTCATTGGCTGCGGCGACCACCGGCAGATCCGCCTCGACGCCTTCGTCGGCCGCGCCTTCCGCGCCGCTCAGACCTTCGGTGGCGGCGTCCGGACGGCGTTCACCCCGTTCGCGACGACCACCACGACGGCGACGACGCGGTGCGGCGGCGCCTTCCACGCCCTCGGCCGGTGCCGGCACTTCGGCGCCGGTGGCTTCGGTCAGCGGCAGATCGGTCTGGGCAGCGGCCTGTTCGCGGCCGTCATTGGCAGCCCGTTCGCGCGGTGCCCGCGGTTCACGGGGCTCGCGCGGCTCACGCGGTTCACGCTGCTTGCGCGGCTGGCCATCGCCACGGCCTTCGTTCCGGCTCTCGTTACGACCTTCGCCGCGACCTTCACCCTTGTTCGGCTGTTCTGCGCGTGCCTCGCGACCTTCGCGGTTTTCACGGCCTTCGCGCGGCTCGCGACCCTCGCGCTGTTCGCGACCTTCACGGCCCTCACGGCCGTCACGGCGGTTGCGGTTGCGACCGCGTTCGCCGTCACCACGCGGGGCGCGCTCGCGCGTCTGCGCCGGTTTGGCTTCAGTGGCCGGAGCCGGTGCGGGCGCAGGTGCGGACTGGCCGCCACCGAACAGCGAGGCGATCCAGCCGAAGAAGCCGCCCTTGGCTGCCGGCGCGGGCGCCGGAGCGGCGGCAACCGGAGCGGCTGCCGCCGGTTCGGCCACCACAGGCGCCGGCTGATCCGGCGTGATGTGCTTGATCGCCGCTTCCATGCGCTTCGGACGCTCGTCGGCCGGAATGGCGGACGGCGGCTGATAGCCTTCGGCGGACGGGTTGATTGCCATCTGGTAGGACGGCGGCGTCGTGCCTTCCAGATTCAGCTGGTCATGGCGCAGGCGGATGATTTCGTGTGCCGGCGTTTCGAGGTGCTTGTTCGGGATGAGGACGATGTTGACCTTGTGGCGCAGTTCGATCGCGTTGATGTCGGCCCGCTTCTCGTTCAGCAGGAAGGTGGCGACATCGACCGGCACCTGGGTGTGCACCGCACCCGTGTTCTCCTTCATCGCTTCCTCTTCGAGGATGCGCAGGATGTGCAGCGCGGCCGATTCGGTCGATCGGATGTGGCCGGTGCCGCTGCAGCGCGGGCAGGGGATGTAGCTGGTTTCCGCCAGGGCCGGACGCAGGCGCTGGCGCGACAGTTCGAGCAGGCCGAAGCGGCTGATCTTGCCCATCTGCACGCGGGCGCGGTCGTGATGCAGCGCGTCGCGCAGGCGGGTTTCCACCTCGCGCTGGGCGCGCGGGTTTTCCATGTCGATGAAGTCGATGACGATCAGGCCGCCGAGGTCGCGCAGGCGCAGCTGGCGGGCGATCTCGTCCGCCGCCTCGCAGTTGGTGCGCAGCGCGGTTTCCTCGATGTCGCTGCCCTTGGTCGAGCGGCCCGAGTTCACGTCCACCGCCACCAGCGCTTCGGTGTGGTCGATCACGATGGCGCCGCCGGACGGCAGGTTCACCTGACGCGAGTAAGCGGATTCGATCTGGTGTTCGATCTGGAAGCGCGAAAACAGCGGCACGTCGTCACGGTAGCGCTTGACCCGGGACACGTTGCCGGGCATCACGTGTTCCATGAAGGTGTAGGCCTGCTCGAACACCTCGTCGGTGTCGATCAGGATTTCACCGATGTCCGGCTGGAAGTAGTCGCGGATGGCGCGGATCACCAGACTGCCTTCCTGGTAGATCAGGAAAGCGCCGGTCTGCGACTGGGCCGCACCTTCGATCGCGGTCCACAGCTGCAGCAGGTAGTTCAGATCCCACTGCAGCTCTTCGGCGTTGCGGCCGATGCCGGCGGTGCGGGCGATCAGGCTCATGCCGCCCGGCACTTCGAGCTGATCCATGGTTTCGCGCAGTTCGGCGCGATCATCCCCTTCGACCCGGCGCGACACACCGCCACCGCGCGGGTTGTTCGGCATCAGCACCAGATAGCGGCCGGCCAGCGAAATGAAGGTGGTGAGGGCGGCGCCCTTGTTGCCGCGTTCGTCCTTGTCGATCTGGACGATCAGTTCCTGGCCGACGCTCAGTGCATCCTGGATGCGGGCGCGGCCCGGCTCGAGGTCGGGCTTGAAATAGGAACGGGATACTTCCTTGAACGGCAGGAAGCCGTGACGGTCTGCACCGTAGTCGACAAAGCAGGCTTCGAGACTGGGCTCGATGCGGGTAATGACTGCCTTGTAGATATTGCTCTTGCGCTGCTCCTTGCTGGATGACTCTATGTCGAGGTCAACCAGCTTCTGACCGTCAACAATCGCGACGCGCAGCTCTTCGGCCTGCGTCGCGTTGAAGAGCATTCGTTTCATCAACTTCTCCCGCGCGCACCGCACACGGGCAGGACAAACCGCTCGTCAATTAATAACGTCTATCTTGTCGGCTGCAATCGGGTTTTTTCGATGGGAACGGACGGGGGACGTGGAGGGGTCTGCCAACTCTCAATGCAGCCGCACTGTGCGACTGCCTGGGGGATTCTGCCTGTACGGTACTCGCGCTACTCAGTACACTCGCTACTTTGGGTGAGCGGGATTAACCCGTGATCCGGTTCTGGCCTGTTCAAGAAGGACTGCATGAGGAAGCACTTCACCGTCTTAATGTCACCCGGCGTCCGCCACTTCGGGCTGGATGCGCTTCACGCTGCGTCTGTATTGAAACCAGAGCAAAAACCCGTCGCAGTATATTTGAAATGAAGGAGTTGGGTAAAGAAGCTCCGAAGGTGGTGCGGCATGTGGTGGACGCGGAGGACGCCGGCCAGCGCATCGACAACTTCCTGCTGCGTGTATGCAAGGGCGTGCCGAAAAGTCACGTCTATCGCATCCTGCGTTCCGGCGAGGTACGTGTTAACAGCAAGCGGGTCGATCAGACCTACCGGCTAACCGAGCACGACGAGGTGCGCATTCCGCCCATCCGGACGGCCGAGCCGGGGGCGCCGGCCGCCGTGCCGGCACTCGAGTTCGCCATCCTGTACGAGGACGAGGCCTTTCTGGCGATCAACAAGCCGGCCGGCATCGCGGTGCATGGCGGTTCCGGCGTCAGCTTCGGCGTCATCGAAAGCCTGCGCCGGGCACGGCCGCAGGCGCGGCTGCTGGAACTGGCGCACCGTCTTGACCGCGAAACCTCCGGCATCCTGCTGATCGCCAAGAAGCGTTCGGCGCTGACCGCGCTGCACGACGCCTTCCGCGACGGCGCGATGGACAAGCGTTACTTCGCGCTGGTGAAGGGCCGCTGGCTGAACCCGGTGCAGCACATCCGGCTCGCGCTGACCAAGTACCTGACCGAATCCGGCGAGCGGCGGGTGTCGGTGGATCCGGACGGCAAGACCGCCCATTCCATCGTCGAGCTGGAAGCGCGCTGGCCCGGCTACAGCCTGCTCGGCGTGCGCATCAAGACCGGCCGCACCCACCAGATCCGGGTGCATCTGTCGGCCAGCGGCTTTCCGATCGCCGGCGACGAGAAGTACGGCGACTTTCCGCTGAACAAGGCACTGCGCAAGGAGGGGCTGCCGCGCATGTTCCTGCACGCGCACAGCCTGACCCTGAACCATCCGCTCACAGGTGAGCGTCTGCAGATCGAGGCGCCGCTGCCCGACGACCTGGCCGGCTTCGTGCGCCGGCTCGACCAGCAGCATCCGCGCGAATTCGATCGCGCGGCCCGCCCACAACCCTGACCTTCCATGCCCGCACAGTTCGACCTCATCGTTTTCGACTGGGATGGCACGCTGCTCGATTCCGCGGCCGCCATCGTCCATGCCATTCAGCACGCCTGCGTCGATATCGGCGTTCCGCCGCCGGACGACGCGACCGCGCGTTCGGTCATCGGCCTTGGCCTGATCGATGCGCTGGCCCGTGCAGTGCCCTCGCTGCCGGTGTCGCGCCATCAGGAGCTGGCCGGCCGCTACCGCTATCACTACCTTGCGCGCGACCACGAACTGACGCTGTTCGGCGGCGTGCCGGAGCTGCTGGACGATCTGGCCGGCTGGGGACATACGCTGGCGGTCGCCACCGGCAAGAGCCGCGCAGGCCTGAACCGCGCGCTGGGTCACACCGGGCTGGGACCGAAATTTGCGTCCACCCGCTGTGCCGACGAGTCGGTGTCCAAGCCGGCGCCGGACATGGTGCTGGAACTGATGGAAGAGCTGGGTCACGCGCCGGAACGCACGCTGGTGATCGGCGATACCACCCACGACCTGCTGATGGCCCGTCACGCCGGCTGCGCGGCGGTGGCGGTGAGCTATGGCGCGCATCCGCTGGACGAACTGCTGGCTGCCGGGCCGCACGGCCACGCCGCCAGCGTCGATGAGCTCCGGGAGTGGTTGCGGTGTCACGCATGAAGGTGTGCGCGTCGGCCGACATCGGGGAGGGCGGCCCGGGCGTGCGGTTTGCGATCGACCGTTCCGGGAAGCCTGTTCAGGCGTTTGCGGTCCGCTTCCGGGGCAAGGTGTATGGATATGTCAACAGTTGCCGCCATGTACCGATCGAGCTGGACTGGAACCATGGCGAGTTCTTCGATACTTCAAAGCTATACTTGATCTGTTCCACGCATGGCGCCCTGTATGAGCCGGATACCGGCCTGTGCGTGGGTGGTCCCTGTCGCGGCAAGCGGCTCGAAGCGCTGGGGCTCGAGGAATCCGAAGGACAGGTGTGGCTGTCCGAAGCACGCAGCGAGTAAGTGAAACATCATGTCCGAATCTGAACGTCAGTCCGAACAGCGCGTTGATCCGACCTGGGAGCGCAAGCTGATCGAACGGCTGGCTCTTGAATCCGTGGTCGAGCAGCGCCGTCGCCGTCGCTGGAGCATCTTTTTCCGGCTGGTCGGCTTTGCCTACCTGGGCGTGCTGGCTTTCGCGCTGATCGACTGGAGCGCGCTGTTCAATCAGGCAGAGCACCGCAAGCACACCGCGTTGGTGGAGCTGAGCGGCGTGATCGCGCCCAACGGCGAGGCGAGCGCCGACCGCATCATTTCGTCGCTGCAGTCCGCCTTCGACGACAAGAACACCCAGGGCGTCATCCTGAAGATCAACAGCCCGGGCGGCAGTCCGGTGCAGAGCGGCATCATCAACGACGAAATCTACCGCCTGCGCGCGCTCTACCCGGACACCCCGCTGTACGCGGTGGTCGAGGACATCTGCGCGTCCGGCGGCTATTACGTGGCGGTGGCCGCCGACCGCATCTATGTAGACAAGGCCAGCATCGTCGGCTCCATCGGCGTGCTGATGGACGGTTTCGGCTTCACCGGCCTGATGGACAAGGTGGGCGTGGAGCGCCGTCTGCTGACCGCCGGCGAGAACAAGGGCTTTCTCGATCCGTTCTCGCCGCAGGATCCGCGCCAGAAGGCGCACGCGCAGCAGCTGCTGGGCGATGTGCATGAGCAGTTCATCGCCGTGGTGCGTAAGGGGCGTGGTGACCGGCTCAAGGAGTCGCCGGACATGTTCTCCGGCCTGATGTGGAGCGGTTCGCGCAGCATCGAGCTCGGACTGGCCGATGATCTGGGCAGCGTTGAATTCGTGGCGCGCGATGTGGTGAAGGCGGCGGACATCGTTGATTTCACCCAGCGACAGAACATCGCCGAACGTTTCGCCAAGAAGTTCGGCGCGGATCTGGGTGAGAGCGTCGCCGGCGCGCTCGGGCGGGTCGGCATGCGCTGATTTTGCTGGCCGGTTCAGCCGGCCAGCAGCAGAAAGAGGGCGGGGCGGCGATCGATGCGACCGATCTCTTCGGAGGTCCATTGCGCGACCGGCCGGGTCCGGATGAACTGATCCGGTGCGGTCAGCGCAGCCGCAATGCACAGCAGCGTGTCGCCGCGACAGTGTGCGCGTATCGCGTCGAACATCCGCAGGTTGCGGTACGGCGTTTCGATGAACAGCTGGGTCTGGCGCAGCCGCTGCGACTGCTTTTCCAGTTCGGCCAGTGCCTTGGCCCGCGCGCTCTCATCCACCGGCAGATAGCCGTGAAAGGCGAAGGACTGACCGTTCAGCCCCGAGGCCATCAGCGCGAGCAGAATGGACGACGGCCCGACCAGGGGGGCAACCGGGATGCCCATTGTGTGGGCGGTGCGTGCAGCCAGTGCGCCCGGGTCGGCCACGCCGGGACAGCCCGCATCGGAAATGACGCCGGCGCTGCGACCGGCGAGCACCGGTGACAGCAGTTCGCGCAGCAGGCGCCCGTCCTTTTCCGGTGGCAGTTCGACGATGTCCAGTTCGCGCAGCGGCGTCGGGTGTTCGAGGCGCTTCAGCGTCGCGCGCGCCGACTTGGCGCTTTCGACCAGGAAGTAATCCAGCTGGTGAGCGCGCTCGCGAACCGCCGCCGGCGTGTCGAGCGCGGTGCCGGTGGCGGCGTCCAGCGGGCTGGGCAGCATGTAGAGCGTGCCCGGTGTGCGGGGTGCGTCACTCATGGCAGCGTATAGCCCAGTTCGCGCAGGATGGCGCTGAGCCGTATCAGCGGCAGGCCGACCAGTGCGGTCGGGTCGTCGCCGCTGAGCCTTTCCAGCAGAGCGATGCCCAGCGATTCGGATTTGGCCGCGCCGGCGCAGTCCAGCGGCTCGTCGAGGTCGATGTAGCGCTCGATCTCGGCGTGCGACAGCGGGCGGAATACGACTTCGGTCGGCACCACCGCTTCATGAGGCTGGCCGCTTCGGCCGTCGATGACGCACAGCGCGGTGTCGAACACCACGGTCTGTCCGCTCAGTTCGGCCAGCTGGGCAATGGCTGCGTCTCGCGTGCCCGGTTTGCCGTACTGTCGGCCGCCGCAGGAAGCCACCTGGTCGGAGCCGATTACGGTGTGGCCGGGCAGCCGACGGGCGATCGCCTCCGCCTTCTGCCGCGCCAGCCGGGCGGCGAGTGCGCGCGGCGTTTCGCCGACGCTTGGGCTTTCATCGATGTCCGGCGACGCGGTGGTGAATGGAATGCGCAGGCGTGACAGCAGTTCGCGCCGGTAGCGCGAGGACGAGCCAAGGACGAGGTCGGGCAGGGGCATGGTGCGGGCGGGAGGCTGGGCGCACTGCGTCGTGAAGACGCAGGTTGCTTTGACATACATGAGCGGCGGATAGTATCATTTACGGTTTGTTTCTCCGCCTCGCGAGATGTCGTGGCGCCACAGGCATGGCTGAACAGACCGGAAACACGCTGTCGGGCGACGAACTGCAGGTGCGTATCGACGCGCAGCAGTTTGCGCGTGCCGGAACCACGCTATCAGGCGAGGTCAGGTTGGCCGCATTTGAACGGCTGGCGTCCGAATGCGGCGCGGAAGGCGCCGGCGAGCGTTCGCTGCGCTGGGCGCTTCACGGTTCGGTCGATGCAGAGGGCGCCTGCTGGCTGTCACTCGAAGTGAGCGCTGACGTGCCCATGCAGTGCCAGCGCTGCCTCGGCGACGTGCTGGTCGAGGCCCGGGGGGCATCACGCTTCCGGCTGGTGGTCGCCGGCGAAGAGTGGGGTGACGAAGACCTCGAGGACGACAGTTTCGAGGCGCTCGAGATTGACGGACCGCTCGACCTGCATGCGCTGGTCGAGGACGAGGTGCTGCTGGCCTTGCCGACCGTGCCGGCGCATGCGCAGTGCGACATGCCTGATGTCGCGGGCAAGGCCGGGGAGCCGGCCGGTGCGACCGAGAAACGGCCGTCGCCGTTCGCGGTGCTCGAACAGCTGAAACGGAATTGATTCATGCTCGCTGGCAGGTGCCGGCGGGTGAGTGCGTAGAGTTTTTTATCCGGTTATCCGGGGGAGTTGTTTCATGGCTGTCCAGCAAAACAAGAAGTCGCCGTCGAAGCGCGGCATGCATCGTGCCCACGATTTCCTGACCGCGCCGGCGACTGCCGTCGAGTCGACCACGGGTGAAACCCACCTGCGTCATCACATCTCGCCGAGCGGCTTCTACCGCGGCAAGAAGGTGCTCAAGACCAAGGGCGAGTGATCATCGCCGTTCCGTTGTTTCCGGCCCGCCGCCTCCGCGCGGCCGAACCGGGTGAACGTGAATTGATCGGGTGCGCGGCATGAGCTATACCCTGGCCATCGATTGCATGGGCGGGGATCATGGTCCGTCCGTCACCCTTCCGGCGTCCCTGGCCTATCTGCGCAGGGACCCGGACTGCAGCCTCCTTCTGGTGGGCCTGCAGGATGTCCTCCATGCAGAACTGAAGCGGCTCGGCGCGGATCGCGAGCCGCGGCTTTCTGTCGTCCACGCGTCCGAGGTGGTCGGGATGGACGAGCCCCCGGCTCAAGCCCTGCGCGGCAAGAAGGATTCCTCGATGCGGGTCGCGATCGATCTGGTCAAGGAGGGGCGTGCCCAGGCTGCGGTGTCGGCTGGCAACACCGGCGCGCTGATGGCCATTTCCAAGTTCGTGCTGAAGATGCTTCCCGGCATCGACCGCCCGGCCATCGCGTCCATTCTGCCGACGGTCAAGGGGCACACCTATGTGCTCGACCTTGGCGCCAATGTCGACTGCACCTCGGAGCACCTCTACCAGTTCGGCCTGATGGGCGCGATGCTGGTGTCCGCACTGGAGTCGCGCGAGCGCCCCAGCGTCGGTCTGCTGAACATCGGCGAAGAGGAAATCAAGGGCAACGAGGCGGTCAAGGGCGCGGCCGAACTGCTGCGCGCCAGCGACCTGAACTTCCACGGCAATGTGGAAGGCAACGACATCTACAAAGGCACGACCGATGTCGTCGTGTGCGACGGCTTCGTCGGCAATGTTGCGCTGAAGACGTCGGAAGGTCTGGCCCAGATGATCGGCACCTTCCTGCGCGAGGAATTCAGCCGGGGGCCGCTGCGCAAGCTGATGTACATCGTGGCCCGCCCGGTCATCGCCGCCTTCCGCAACCGGGTGGATCATCGCCGTTACAATGGCGCCAGCCTGCTGGGCCTGCGCGGTGTCGTGGTGAAGAGCCACGGCTCCAGCGATGCCTACGGCTTTGAACAGGCGGTTGCGCGCGCTGCTGACGCGGTGCGCAATGACCTGATTGCCCGCATCACGCAATGCATGAAACGTACCGAGGTAGCTGCATGACTTTCTGCCGCATTACCGGCACGGGTGGCTATCTGCCCGGCGCCCCGGTGTCGAACCATGACCTGGTGGCCCGGGGGATCGATACCTCCGACGAGTGGGTTGCCGAACGCACAGGCATCCGCTTCCGGCATTTCGCCGCGGACGCCGAACATTCCAGCGACCTCGCGCTGCACGCCAGCCAGAAGGCGCTGGAAGCGGCAGGCCGCAGCGCGGCCGATGTCGATCTGATCATCGTCGCAACCTCGACGCCCGATCAGGTTTTCCCGAGTACCGCCTGCATGCTCCAGCACAAGCTGGGCAACCGTGCCGCGACCGCCTTCGACGTGCAGGCCGTGTGCTCGGGCTTCGTCTATGCGCTCACGGTGGCGGAAAAGTTCATCCGCTCCGGTTCGCACAAGTGCGCGCTGGTCGTGGGTGCTGAAGTGTTCTCGCGCATCCTGGACTGGAACGATCGCGGTACCTGCGTACTGTTTGGCGACGGCGCGGGTGCGGTGGTGCTCGAAGCGTCGGACGAGCCGGGCATCCTGGCTTCCGCGTTGCATGCCGACGGTCATTACCACGACATCCTGTCGGTGCCGGGCCAGGTATGCAATGGCGCCATATCCGGCAAGCCGCTGCTGCAGATGGACGGGCAGGCGGTATTCAAGTTCGCGGTGCGCGTGCTCGGCGACACCGCGGTCGAACTGATGCAGGCAGCCGGCCTTCCGCTCGATTCGCTGAACTGGCTGGTGCCGCATCAGGCCAATATCCGCATCCTGCAGTCCACGGCCAAGCGGCTCAATCTGTCGATGGAACACGTGGTGACCACGGTGGCCGAACACGGCAACACCTCGGCCGCGTCGGTGCCGCTGGCACTGGACGTGGCGGTGCGCGACGGCCGCATCAAGCGCGGCGACCACGTGATGCTCGAAGGCGTGGGCGGCGGCTTCACCTGGGGCGGCGTGCTGCTGCGCTACTGATCCGCGGGGGCGCACCTGCCGGGCGCTCCGCATCGCTGGACATCTGATTCCTTACACACCATGCAGAAACTTGCTTTCGTATTTCCGGGCCAGGGTTCGCAGTCGGTCGGCATGATGGCCGCCTATGGCGACGACGCCGACATCCGCGCCACCTTCGACGAAGCGTCAGCCGCGCTGGGTGAAGATCTGTGGGCGATGGCGGCCGAAGGCCCGGCCGAACGCCTGTCGCTGACCACCAATACCCAGCCGCTGATGCTCACCGCCGGTGTGGCGGTGTATCGCAGCTGGATCAAGCGTACCGGCCGTCAGCCGGACGTGGTGGCCGGACACAGCCTCGGCGAGTACGCGGCGCTGGTGGCGGCCGGCGTGCTCGCACTGAAGGATGCGGTGCCGCTGGTGCGTCTGCGCGCGCAGGCCATGCAGGAAGCCGTGCCTGCCGGTACCGGCGCCATGGCTGCGGTACTGGGCCTGGATGCCGACGTGGTGAAGGCCGCTTGCGTGGATGCCGCCCAGGGTGAGGTGGTGGCTGCAGTCAATTTCAATTCGCCGGAACAGACGGTGATCGCCGGCCATGCCGCCGCGGTGCAGCGGGCGATGGCCGTGCTGTCCGAACGGGGTGCCAAGCGGACTGTCGCGCTGCCGGTCAGCGCGCCTTTCCACTGCAGCCTGATGCAGCCGGCGGCCGATCGTCTGGCGGCGGTTCTGCCGGGCATCGCCTTCGCCCGTCCGCAGATCGCGCTGGTGAACAATGTCGATGTGGCGACGCCGGACGAGGCGGACGCCATCCGCGACGCGCTGGTCCGCCAGGCCGCCGCGCCGGTCCGCTGGGTCGAGGTGATCCAGCGCATGGCCGCGCTGGGCGTCACCACGGTGGCGGAGTGCGGCCCGGGCAAGGTGCTGGCCGGTCTCACCAAGCGCATCGACCGCAATCTCAACGGTGTGGCGCTGGCCGATGCGGCCGCGCTCGACCAGCTTGCTCAACAGATCGGAGTGAATTGATGGGCGTACTTGACGGACAGATCGCGCTGGTGACCGGCGCGAGCCGCGGCATCGGCCGCTCGATCGCGCTGGCGCTGGGCCAGGCGGGCGCGACCGTGGTCGGTACCGCCACGTCTGAAAGCGGCGCTGCAGGCATCCAGCAGGCCTTCGACGCCGCGGGCATCAAGGGCCGCGGCGTGGTGCTCGACGTGACCGATGCGGCGGCCATCCCCGCCGTGATCGGCGCGATCGAGAAGGACTTCGGCACCGTGTCGGTGCTGGTGAACAACGCCGGCATCACGCGTGACAATCTCGCCATGCGGATGAAGGATGACGAGTGGCAGGCGGTGATCGACACCAACCTCAAGGCGGTGTTCACCATGTCGCGCGCGGTGATGAAGGGCATGATGAAGGCGCGCAGCGGCCGCATCATCAACATCACCTCGGTGGTAGGCGAAACCGGCAATCCGGGCCAGGCCAACTACGCGGCCGCCAAGGCCGGCGTGGCCGGCATGAGCATGGCCCTGGCGCGCGAACTGGGTTCGCGCAACATCACGGTGAACTGCGTGGCGCCCGGCTTCATCGCCACCGACATGACCGAGGCCCTGGGCGACGCTGCACGCGACGCGCTGCTGGGCCAGATTCCGCTGGGTCGTCTGGGTCATGCCGACGAGGTCGCCGCGGCGGTCGTATTCCTCGCTTCGCCCGGTGCAGCCTACGTCACCGGCAGCACGCTGCACGTCAACGGCGGCATGTTCATGCATTGATTTCACCCGGGCGCCGGACAGTGTGTTCCACCGGTTGGCGCCCGGAAGCGAAGTGGAGCAGGCTTTCTGATACACTCGCGCCACTTTTTTTTCGCGTCCTCACGCTCTCGTCAGGGCCTAACAGGGAAGGAGTACCGCAATGGAAAACATCGAACAACGCGTCAAGAAGATCGTCGCCGAACAACTGGGCGTCAACGAGGCCGAGATCAAGAACGAATCGTCCTTCGTGGATGATCTGGGTGCCGATTCGCTCGACACCGTCGAACTGGTGATGGCCCTCGAAGAAGAATTCGAGTGCGAAATCCCGGACGAAGAAGCCGAGAAGATCACCTCGGTGCAGCAAGCCATCGACTACGTGACTCGTCACCTCGCCAGCAAGGCTTGATCGTTTCATTTCGCGGAGCACGTTTTGGCACGTAAGAGAATAGTCGTCACCGGCCTGGGCATCATTTCCCCGGTCGGCAATACCGTCGGCCAAGCCTGGGAGAACATACTGGCGGCGAAGTCGGGCATTCGTCGCATCACGCGCTTCGATGCTTCGGAAATGCCGGTCCAGATCGCAGGCGAAGTACGCGATTTCGACGTCGCCAACTACCTGTCTCCGAAAGAGGCCCGCCGTTACGACACCTTCATCCATTACGGCATTGCTGCCTCGATGGATGCGGTGCGTGATGCCGGTCTCGAAGCGCACCCGGCCAACGCCGAGCGCATCGGCGTGTGTGTCGGTTCCGGCATCGGCGGCCTGCCGATGATCGAGGACACGCATACCGCCATGATGTCCGGCGGCGTGCGCAAGGTGTCGCCGTTCTTCATTCCCGGTTCGATCATCAACATGATCTCCGGCATCGTCGCGATCAACTACGGCTTCAAGGGCCCGAATTTCGCGACGGTGAGTGCCTGTGCCACTGCCAATCACTCGATCGGCGAAGCCATGCGCCTGATCGAGTACGGTGACGCCGACGTGATGATCGCCGGCGGTGCCGAATCGACCATCTGCAGTCTCGCGGTGGGTGGTTTCGCGGCTGCGAAGGCGCTGTCTACCCGCAACGATGATCCGGAAACGGCCAGCCGTCCGTGGGACACCGGCCGTGACGGTTTCGTGCTGGGTGAAGGTGCCGGCGTGCTGGTGCTCGAGGAATACGAACACGCCAAGGCGCGCGGGGCTCGCATCTACTGCGAGCTGGCCGGCTACGGCATGAGCGCGGACGCGCATCACATCACCGCCCCGTGCGAGGATGGCGAGGGCGCTTCGCGCAGCATGGCCAATGCACTGCGTAACGGTGGTGTGGCGCTGGACGAAGTGGACTACATCAACGCCCACGGCACATCCACGCCGCTGGGTGACATTGCCGAAACGGTGGCGGTCAAGCGCTGCTTCGGCGAGCACGCCAAAAAGCTGTGCGTCAGTTCGACCAAGTCCATGACCGGCCACGCGCTGGGCGCGGCGTCGGGCATCGAGGCGGTGGTGAGCATTCTGGCGCTGCACCACCAGATCGCGCCGCCGACCGCCAATCTGCACGATCAGGATCCGGCCTGCGACCTGGATTACGTCCCGCTGGTCCCGCGAGAAATGAAGATCCGCGCCGCGATGTCGAATGCCTTCGGTTTCGGGGGCACCAACGCGACGCTGGTGTTCCGTCGCCTCTGACGCGGGCGGCGCCGGACGTCCGCAAGGATGGCAGTCGCCGAACCGATTCAGCTGAAAGGGTCACGTCGTTCAGACGTGGCCCTTTTTGTTTGTGCGCTGGCTGCGGTTCTGGTGGCGTGGCTGCAGCCGGTGGTCACCTTCGCGCTGCTGCCGGCGCTGTGCGCCTGCGCGTGGCTGCGACATCGCGACCGGGGTCTGCAGGCGCTGTCGCTGGAGAACGGGTGTGATGTGCGGCTGTACCGACGCGATGGCGAGACGGTGCAGGCGCGGCTCAGGCACGCGCGCATGAGCCGGCATGCGCTGTCCCTTGAACTGGAGTGCGCCGGATCGGGCCCGCGGCGTCTGCTGCTCAGCGCCGACCGCTTCGTCCGGCGGGACGACTTCAGGCGTCTGCGGCGAGCGGTGCGTGAAGGTCTTCGGGATGACGCGCGCGACGCGGCCGGAGGATGGTCGGCATGGCGGTCGCGCTGGTTTCCGGATAGTCGCGGCTGAAGTGCAGGCCGCGGCTTTCGTGCCGCTGCATCGCGCTGCGCACGATGAGGTGGGCGGTGAGCACCAGATTGCGCAGTTCGATCAGGTCGTTGCTGATGCGGAAATTGGCGTAGTACTCGTCGATTTCCCGCTCGAGCAGCCGGATGCGATGCAGCGCGCGTTCCAGTCGCTTGTTGGTGCGGACGATGCCCACGTAGTCCCACATGAAGCGGCGCAGTTCGTCCCAGTTGTGGGCGATCACCACCTCTTCGTCGGCGTCGGTGACGCGGCTTTCGTCCCAGGCCGGCAGATCCGGCTGGGCCTGCGGGCTGCGGGCGAGGATGTCCTGTGCCGCTGATTCGGCATAGACCAGGCATTCCAGCAGTGAATTGCTTGCCAGACGGTTCGCGCCGTGCAGCCCGGTGTAGCTGGTTTCGCCCAGCGCGTACAGGCCGTCGACGTCGGTGCGGGCACGGTGATCGACCCGCACGCCGCCACAGGTGTAGTGGGCGGCCGGCACCACCGGTATCGGCTGCCGGGTGATGTCGATGCCCAGTTCCAGACAGCGGGCGTGGATGTTCGGGAAGTGGCTGATCAGGAAGTCGGCCGGCTTGTGCGACACGTCCAGATAGACGCAGTCCAGACCGCGCTTCTTCATTTCATAGTCGATCGCACGCGCCACCACGTCGCGCGGCGCCAGTTCGGCGCGCTCGTCGTGGGCCGGCATGAAGCGTTCGCCGTCCGGCAGCCGCAGGAGGCCGCCTTCGCCGCGCATGGCTTCGGTGATCAGGAAAGACTTGGCATGTGGGTGATAGAGGCAGGTCGGATGGAACTGGATGAATTCCATGTTGCCGACCCGGCAGCCGGCCCGCCAGGCCATCGCGATGCCGTCGCCGGTCGCGGTGTCCGGATTGGTCGTGTACAGATAGACCTTGCCCGCGCCACCGGTTGCCAGGGCCACCACCGGGGCCGAGAAGGTATCGACCTGGTCGTCATCGAGATCCAGCACGTAGGCGCCGGCACAGCCCAGATCCGGGCGGCCGATTTTCCAGCCCACGATGAGATCCACCGCCAGATGGCGCTCGAAGATGTGAATGTTCGGATGTGCCTTGACCTGGCCGGTCAGCGTCATCTGGATGGCGGAACCGGTGGCGTCCGCCGCATGCACGATGCGGCGGTGGCTGTGGCCGCCTTCACGCGTCAGGTGGTACCCGAGCGCACTGCCTTCATCGCGGGTGAAGGGTACGCCCCGGGCGATCAGCCATTCGATCGCGCGCCGGCCGTTCTCGACCACGAAGCGGCTGGCCTCAAGGTCGCACAGACCGGCGCCAGCCACCAGCGTATCGCGAAGGTGGGCTTCGATCGAATCCTCGTCGTCCAGTACCGCTGCCACACCACCCTGAGCCCAGCTCGAAGCCGAATCCTCCAGCTTGAGCTTGGTGATGAGCGCAACCTGGCGGCCGGCCTCGGCAAGACGCAGCGAAAGCGCCTGGCCCGCAAGGCCGCTTCCCAGTACCAGCACGTCGAATGTCTGCACGGTTTTCCGCGTTTCACGAGAAGGGCTGCACTATATCGCAGTGCAACGCGACGTACCGCCGGAAACGCTGAGTGACGCATCGGATGAACTTTGCTGAAACCATCCAGTCAATGAGGGCATGGACGCGACCCTGAACCCCCTCCAAGTAATGCCCAGGCCTGTGCGCTCGGATATACTGCGCGCCAGTTCAAAATCCGCGCCGGCGAAAGACCCGGGTGGCACCACAACGGCCCAGATGACTGAGCGAGAGCTTGACCAGCGACTCGTCGAGCGCGCGCAGCGCGGCGACAAGCAGGCCTTCGGGCTGCTGGTCAGCAAGTACCAGCGCAAGCTCGGACGGCTGCTGTCGCGCCTGATACGCGACCCTGCCGAGGTCGAGGACGTCGCACAGGAAGCCTTCATCAAGGCCTACCGTGCGCTGCCTTCGTTCCGTGGCGAGAGTGCGTTCTACACTTGGCTTTACCGCATCGGCGTGAATACCGCGAAGAACTATCTCGTGTCCCAGGGCCGGCGTGCCCCGACCAGCACGGAGTTCGATTCCGAAGAGGCGGAGAACTTTGACGACAGCGACAACCTCAGGGATATCAACACGCCCGAACGGCTGCTGCTGACCAAGCAGATCGGAGAGACGGTGACTTCCGCGATGGAAGCGCTGCCTGAAGAACTGCGCACGGCCATCATGCTGCGCGAACTCGAGGGCATGGCCTACGAGGAAATCGCGATGGTGATGGAGTGTCCGATCGGCACGGTGCGTTCGCGCATCTTCCGTGCCCGTGAGGCGATCGCCGAAAAGCTGCGCCCGCTGCTCGATACGGCACCCGACAAGAGGTGGTAACACGCATGAAAGAGAATCTGAGCGCCTTCATCGACAATGAACTCGATGAGCGCACGTCGCAGCAGGTGCTGGACCGCCTGCATGCCGACGGTGATCTGCGTGACGAGTTCGCGCTGCAGGTGCTGATCGGTGACTTGCTGCGCGGCGAACAGCGGCATTTCGACGACGGCTTCACCGCATCGGTCATGAGCCGTCTTGAGGACGAGCCCACCGTGCTTGCACCGGTCGCGCTGCGCGTGCAGCCGGAAGCCAAGCGCCTGTGGATGCCGGCCGCCGCCGCGGTTGCCGGCGTCGCGCTGGTGTCCTGGCTGGGACTCGACCTGATGTCTGCGCCGTCCGAGCAGCTTGCGGTGGTGCCTGTGGCTGCGCCCGCCGTTGTCCAGGTCGCCCAGACCGACTCTCCCCTCCGCGCCTATCTGGTGGCGCATCAGGCTTACTCTCCGGCCGGCAGCATGCAGGGTGTCGCCCTGTACGCGCGCGGCGTTTCGGACCCGCAGACCGACGAACGTCGATGATTCTTCGTGCAGCAGGGTTGCTGGCGGGCCTGCTGATCGGGCAGGTGGCGCTGGCCCAGGGGCAACCGGAAGCACTGTCCCTGCTCGGGCGGGCAGTCAGCGCCTCGCAGAAAACCTCCTATGTCGGCACCTTCGTCTATCAGAGCGGTGCCAGCGTCGAAACCTCCCGCATCGCCCACTACGTCGATACCGAAGGCAATTCGATCGAGCGGCTCGAAGTGCTGGATGGCAGCCCGCGCGAGGTGATACGCGTCAATGACGACGTACGCTGCTATCTGCCGAAGGAAAAGATGATCATCGAAGATCGCCGCGGCACACGGAAGACTTTTCCGTCCCTGCTGCCGGAGGCGGTTGCCGCACTCGGTGATTTCTACACGGTACGCAAGGGCGCTCCGGTCCGCGTGGCCGGTTTCGATACCCAGACGGTCATGCTGGAACCCAAGGACGGCTTCCGCTATGGCCACATGTTCTGGATCGAATCCCAGTCCGGCCTGCTGATGAAGGCGCGCATGGTGAACGAGAAGGGCGAACCGATAGAGCAGTTCGCCTTCGCACAGCTTCAGATCGGGCCGCCACTGACCCGCGACGACGTGCAGTCCAGACTTGCGGCCAGCGCCACCGGCTGGAAGGTGCATGCAGCCAACTCCACCCAGGCCCAGAACGCTGACCTCGGCTGGACGGTGAATGCCGACGTGCCGGGCTTCCGGCAGATCGCCGGCATGCGGCGATCGCTCGGGCCCGACCGGCAGGACATGGTTCACATGGTGTTTTCGGACGGCCTCGCCGCGATTTCGGTGTTCATCGAACCCTACCGCAAGGACGACGGCAATCAGGTCGGACCGATGAAGCACGGTGCGGTCAATGTGTTCAAGCGGCGCGTCGCGGGATTCGTCGTGACCGCGCTGGGCGAGGTGCCTGCACACAGCGTGCAGCGCATGGCCGAGGCGGTGGGGCCCAAGCGCTGATGAACGTCAGGCCGGGCGTGGTCCGCCGCGTGGCCGACGGGTACGCGTGGGTCGAGGTCGAACGCCAGAACGGCTGTGGCCGCTGTGCGGAAAATGGTGGCTGCGGCCGCGCCTGCGAATCCGCTCCGTCCCCGAGCACCTATGTCGTGTCGGTCGACACCGCACTGCTGCCCGGCGCACAGGTCGCGCTGGCGGTGGGTGACCGCGCGCCGCTGACTGCGGCGCTGCTTTCCTACGGCGTGGCATTGCTGGCGCTGTTTGCCGGCGTATCGATCGCGGTGCTGATCGGCGGCCTGTCCGACCCGGTGGTGGCGGCGGGTGCACTGTCAGGTCTGGCCGCAGCGGCGGGCTGGCTGCATCTGGGTCGCCGGTACCGGAGCCTGCTGCCGGCCGTTCGCATCCTTCCCGATCCGCTGAACTGTTCCGATTCCTTGCCTGCAGGAAAATCATGACTGCCTTGATCCGGGCCGCGGTATTCGGCCTGCTGACCGCCCTGAGTCTGCCGCACACCGCTGCCGCTCAGCGTGAGCTGCCGGATTTTTCCCAGCTGGTCGAACAGCAGGCAAGGGCGGTCGTCAACATCAGTACCACGCAGAAGGTCAGCGCGCGCCCCATGCCGCAGATGCCGCCCGGCGTGGATGAAGACGATCCGATGTTCGATTTCTTCCGGCGCTTCATTCCGCAGCAGCCGGGAACGCCGGGCGCCCAGGACGCGCGGTCGCTCGGCTCAGGATTCATCATTTCCGCCGACGGTCATCTGCTGACCAATGCTCATGTGGTCGAGGATGCTGACGAAATCACGGTGCGCCTGTCCGACAAGCGCGAGTTCAGAGCGAAAGTGATCGGCGCCGACCGGCGCACCGACATCGCGTTGCTCAAGATCGAAGCCAGCGGCCTGCCAGTCGTGCGCTTCGGCGATGCGAACCGGCTGAAAGTGGGGGAGTGGGTGGTGGCCATCGGCTCGCCCTTCGGCTTCGAGAGCTCGGTCACCGCCGGCATCGTATCGGCCAAGGGGCGGGCGCTGCCGCAGGAAAACTTCGTGCCCTTCATCCAGACCGACGTGGCCATCAACCCGGGCAATTCGGGTGGCCCGCTGTTCAACCTGCGTGGCGAGGTGGTGGGCATCAATTCGCAGATCTACAGCCGCAATGGCGGCTACATGGGTCTGTCGTTCGCGATCCCGATCGATGTGGCTATGGACGTGCAGTCCCAGCTGCGCGCGACCGGCCGCGTGCAGCGCGGGCGCATCGGCGTGGTCATCCAGGAAGTGACCCGGGAACTGGCGGATTCCTTCGGCCTGCAGAAGACGGAAGGCGCGCTGGTCAGTTCGGTCGAGCCGCGCGGCCCGGCGGAAAAGGCCGGCATCGAGCCGGGCGACGTCATTCTCCGTTTCGACGGCAAGCCGGTCGAGAAGTCCGGTGATCTGCCGCGGCTGGTCGGGGCCACCAAACCCGGCGCGACATCGGTGCTGCAGGTGTGGCGCAATGGCGCGGCGCGCGACGTACGCGTCACCGTGGTCGAGCTGAACGATGATCGCATCGATCCGCGCAAGGGCCGACGGAGCACCGCGCCGGAGGCCGGGCCTGCGCCCAACCGGCTCGGGCTGGTGCTGTCGGAACTGAACGCGCAGCAGAAGCGGGAACTGAAGGTCGAGGGTGGCCTGAAGGTTGAGCAGGTGTCGGGCAACCAGCGCTCCGACCTGCGTGCCGGCGACATCATCCTGGCGGTGATTGCGCGCGGCAGGCAGACGCCGGTGAGCACGCTGGACCAGTTCAACCGCATCCTGTCCGGCATCGAGCCCAAGGTCGGCCTGACCGTGCTGGTACGCCGGGGCGACAGCCAGACCTTCCTGACCCTGCGCGCCCCGGATTCACAGCGCGGTGAAGAGCGGTGAGCGGTGGCCCGCGCGAGCTGACGCTCTACCTGCGCCGCTGGTGCCATCTGTGCGACGAACTGCTGGCAGCGCTCGAACCGCTGATCGCCGGGCAGGGCGTGTCGGTCCGTGAAATCGACATCGACGAGCACGAGGAATACGAGGACGCCTACGGCGAACACATTCCGGTGCTGTGCGCCGGCGAACGCGAACTGTGCCGGCATCGACTGGACGAGCAGGCGGTCAGGGCCTATCTGCTAGAATCGCGCGCTTGAACAGAGGTCCGGCCGATCACGGGGGCTGCCGACAGGGCGCCCCTTTTTGTTGCCAGGCCTGCACCGGCGCCGCTGTTCCCGACCCGTTCCGGGCCCTTGAGTACTTTCCGATTCCATCCGACTGATGCAGCACATCCGAAACTTTTCCATCATCGCCCACATCGATCACGGCAAGTCCACGCTGGCGGACCGGCTGATCCAGCGCTGCGGCGGCCTGTCCGACCGCGAGATGGAGGCGCAGGTGCTCGACTCGATGGATCTGGAGCGCGAGCGCGGCATCACGATCAAGGCGCAGACCGCGGCGCTGACCTACAAGGCGAGGGACGGGCAGGTCTACAACCTGAACCTGATCGACACCCCGGGCCACGTCGACTTTTCCTACGAGGTGAGCCGTTCGCTGTCCGCCTGCGAAGGCGCGCTGCTGGTGGTCGATGCGTCGCAGGGCGTCGAGGCGCAGACGGTCGCCAACTGCTACACCGCGCTCGACCTCGGCGTCGAGGTGGTGCCGGTGCTGAACAAGATGGACCTGCCGCAGGCCGATCCGGACAACGCGAAGCAGGAAGTCGAGGACGTGATCGGCATCGACGCGACTGACGCCATTCCGTGCTCGGCCAAGACCGGTCTGGGCATCGACGACATCCTGGAGGCGGTGATCGCCCGCATCCCGCCGCCCAAGGGCGACCCGGATGCGCCGCTGAAGGCGCTCATCATCGATTCCTGGTTCGACAACTACGTCGGCGTGGTCATGCTGGTGCGTGTGGTCGATGGCGCGCTGAAGCCCAAGGACCGCATGCTGCTGATGTCGACCGGCGCCCAGTACCAGTGCGACCAGGTCGGCGTGTTCACGCCGAAGTCGGTGCAGAAGACCGCACTGTCCGCCGGCGAGGTGGGTTTCATCATTTCCGGCATCAAGGAGCTGCAGGCCGCCAAGGTGGGCGACACCATCACGCTGGCCGACCGCCGCGCCGACGCGCCGCTGCCCGGTTTCAAGGAAATCAAGCCGCAGGTGTTCGCCGGCCTGTACCCGGTGGAAGCCAGCGAGTACGACCAGCTGCGGGAGTCGCTGGAAAAGCTCAAGCTGAACGACGCCTCGCTGCAGTACGAGCCGGAAGTGTCGCAGGCGCTGGGCTTCGGTTTCCGCTGCGGCTTCCTCGGCATGCTGCACATGGAAATCGTGCAGGAGCGGCTGGAGCGCGAGTTCGACATGGACCTCATTACGACCGCGCCCACCGTGGTGTACGAGGTGCTGATGAACGACGGCAGCGTCGTCATGGTCGAGAACCCGTCCAAGCTGCCGGAAACGTCCAAGGTCGCCGAAATCCGCGAACCCATCATCAAGGCGGTCATCTTCATGCCGCAGGATTACCTGGGCGCGGTGATCACGCTGTGCGAGCAGAAGCGCGGCCAGCAGGTGAACATGCTCTACCACGGCCGTCAGGTGCAGCTCACCTACGATCTGCCGATGGCCGAAGTGGTGTTCGACTTCTTCGACAAGCTGAAATCTGTGTCGCGCGGCTACGCCTCGCTCGACTACGAGTTCAAGGAATACCGCGCCGCCGACGTGGTGAAGCTCGATCTGATGGTGGCCGGCGAGAAGGTCGATGCGCTGTCGGTCATCGTGCACCGCGCCAACGCGCAGTTCCGCGGCCGCGAAGTGGCGGCCAAGATGCGCGAGCTGATTCCGCGGCAGATGTTCGACGTGCCGGTGCAGGCGGCGATCGGCGCCCACATCATCGCGCGCGAAACGATCAAGGCGCTGCGCAAGAACGTGCTGGCCAAGTGCTACGGCGGCGACATCACGCGGAAGAAGAAGCTGCTGGAAAAGCAGAAGGCGGGCAAGAAGCGCATGAAGCAGGTGGGCAATGTGGAAATTCCGCAGGAAGCCTTCCTTGCCGTGCTGCGGGTCGACGACAAGTAAGCGCGTCGCGCAGCCTGCCTCTCCGAACGATTACAGGACTGGATTCCGATCTTGAACTTTGCACTGATTCTTTTCGTGCTGTGCGTGGCCACGGGCATTCTGTGGGGCCTGGACAAGGCGGTGTTCGCCAAGCAGCGGCCGGCCGGTGCGCCCGATCCGTGGTGGGTCGAGTACGGCGCCAGTTTCTTTCCGGTCATCATCGTGGTGTTCACGCTGCGCAGCTTCGTGGTCGAGCCTTTCCGCATTCCGTCCGGCTCGATGATCCCGACCCTGCTCGTCGGTGATTTCATCCTGGTGAACAAGTTCACCTACGGCATCCGCCTGCCGGTGCTCAACACCAAGGTGGTCGAGATGAACTCGCCGCAGCGCGGCGACGTGATGGTGTTTCGCTACCCGGCCGACCCCACGGTCGATTACATCAAGCGCGTGGTCGGTCTGCCGGGCGACAAGATCGTCTATCAGAACAAGCGGCTCACCATCAACGGCGTCGAGGTGCCGGTGAAGGCGCAGGACGACTATCTGCACAAGGACCGCGCCTACTACTCGAAGCGTTTCCAGGAAACGCTGGGCGAGGTCGAGCACTCCATCCTGAACGACCGCGATGCGCGCGCCGACGTGCCGATGGCGCTCGATTTTCCGGGCCGTGAGAACTGTGTCTACAATCACGAAGGGGTGCGCTGCGAAGTGCCGGCCGGCCATTACTTCATGCTCGGTGACAACCGTGACCAGAGCGCGGACAGTCGTGTGTGGGGCTTCGTGCCGGATGCCAACATCGTCGGCAAGGCCTTCTTCGTGTGGTTCCACGCGGATGCCATCGTGCCGCCCAAGGGCATCGATTTCGGCCGTATCGGCAGTTTCCGGTAAGGCTTTCCGCTTCTGCACAGAACAGTTAACAGGGAGGCAGCGATGCAGCGCAAGCAGTCCGGTCTGAGCATGATCGGTTTCCTCATCGTCGCGAGCTTCATCGCGATCATCGTCATCCTCGGCATGAAATCGGTGCCGGCGGTGATCGAGTACTACACCATCCTGAAGAACGTGAAGGCGGTCGCCAAGAGCAGCGAACTGCGCGGCGGCACGGTGGCTGATTACCGCAATGCCTTCGGCAAGCGCGCCATCATGGACGAAATGTCCAGTATCACGCCGGCCGATCTGGACATCGTGAAGGACTCGACCGGCGTCGAGATTTCCTTCTCCTACCAGCGCAAGGTGCCGCTGTTCGGCCCGGTCAGCCTGCTGTTCGATTTCGAAGGATCGGCCTCGGGGTCGAACTGACGTTTTGAGCGCACCGGATGCAAGGGTCGAGCAGGCGCTCGGCCACGTCTTTGCCTCGCGCGCACTGCTCGCGCAGGCGCTGACGCACAGCAGTTTTTCCTCTTCCCACAACGAACGGCTCGAACTGCTCGGCGATGCGGTGCTCGATTGCGCCGCGACCGATCTGCTGTTCCGCCGCTTTCCGGACACGCCCGAAGGCCTGCTGTCACGGCTGCGCGCTTCGCTGGTCAAGGAAGACACGCTGGCGGAAATCGCCGCCGGCATCGCGCTGGGCGATGCGCTGCGTCTGAGCGCCGGCGAACAGAAGACCGGCGGCCGCGGCCGTCCGGCCCTGCTGGCCAACGCGCTGGAGGCGCTCATCGGTGCGGTGTTCCTCGAAGCCGGTTACGACGCGGCGCGCGCCGTGGTGGCCCGTCTGCTCGAATCCCGGCTGGTGGCGCTGAACCCGGAGCGCGACGCGCGCGATCCCAAGACCGCGCTGCAGGAATGGCTGCACGCGCAGGCCAAGCAGCCTCCGCGCTACGAAATCGTGTCTACCACCGGCCCGGCCCACGCGCCGGTGTTCCGCGCCGCCTGCGTGATCGACACGCTCGGCCTGCGCACCGAAGGCGAGGGCCGCAGCCGGCGTCATGCCGAACAGGCGGCCGCCGCGTGCGCGCTCGAACAACTTCAGGGGGCGGCATGACCGACATTCCTCAGCAAGACATGAAGGCGGACGATGCCGCCGCATCGCCGGTCACCCATTGCGGCTTCATTGCCATCGTCGGCCGGCCCAACGTCGGCAAATCGACCTTGATGAACCGTCTGATCGGCCAGAAGGTGAGCATCACCTCGGCCAAGGCGCAGACCACCCGTCACCGCATCCACGGCGTGTTCACCCGCGACGCACACCAGTTCGTGTTCGTCGATACGCCGGGTTTTCAGACCAAGCACCGCAATGCGCTGAACCGCGTGATGAACCGTGCGGTCACGCAGGCGCTGGCCGACGTGGACGTCATCCTGTTCGTGATCGAAGCCGGTCGGCTGACCGAAGCCGACGAAGAGGTGATCGCGCTGCTGCCCAAGGACAGGCCGGTGCTGCTGCTGCTGAACAAGACCGACAAGACCGGCGACCGCGCGAAGCTGCTGCCTTTCGTCGAACGCGTCGCCAAGCTGCACGACTTCCACGCCATCATGCCGGTGAGCGCCCAGCGCGGCGACGGCCTGGATGCGCTGCTGAAGGTGGCTGGCGAACTGCTGCCCGAAGGGCAGGCCATGTTCGACGTCGATGACTTCACCGACCGCAGCGAACGCTTCCTCGCCGCCGAGTACATCCGCGAGAAACTGTTCCGGCAGCTCGGCGACGAACTGCCCTACGGCCTCGCGGTCGAGATCGAGCGCTTCGAGGCAGAAGGCGCGCTGCGCCGCATCGCCGCCTGCGTCATCGTGAGCCGCGAGGCGCACAAGGGCATCGTGATCGGCCGCGGTGGCGAAGTGCTCAAATCGGTGGGCGCGGCGGCGCGTGGCGACATGGAGAAGGTGTTCGGCTCCAAGGTATTCCTCGAACTGCACGTGAAGGTACGCAGCGGCTGGGCCGACGACGAGCGCGCCCTGAAGAGCCTGGGCTTCGAGCCATGAGCACCGCGCAGCCTGCGCACCGGAGGACGGTGGCGTGACCACCGGCAAGCAGCGGGTGGACGGCCAGCCCGCCTTCCTGCTGCAGGCCCACCCCTACCGCGAAACCAGCCTGGTGGTCGACGTGTTCAGCCGCGACTTCGGCCGCATCGGCCTGGTCGCGCGCGGCGCCAAACGCCCGCGCTCTCAGCTGCGCGGCGTGTTGGTCGAGTTCCAGCCGCTGGATCTGGGCTGGTTCGGCGCGGGCGAACTGCGCACGCTGGCGCGCGCGGAGTGGCAGCGCGCCTGGCCGATGCTGTCCGGCCCGCGACTGCTGCTGGGCTACTATCTGAACGAGCTGCTGCAGCGCCTGATGGTGCGCGATGACGCCCATCCTGCGCTGTTCGACCTCTATGCCGAGGCAGTGCAGAAACTGGCGCTGGCGCCGGCGGAAACCGTACGCCACGAGGCGTTGCTGCGCGGTTTTGAAAAGGCACTGCTGCGCGAACTGGGCTATGGCCTGACGCTGGACCACGACGCCAACGGCGATGCGCTCGACCCGCAGGCGCGCTATGTCTACAAACCGGAACTGGGTCTGCTGGAAGGCGAGGGCAGCGGTGACGACGTGAGCATGACCGGCGCGCAGGCGCTGGCGCTGCACGAGGACGACTACGCAGACGCGCAGGTGGCGCGTCTGGCCAAGACACTGATGCGCGTGCTGATCGCGCATTATCTGCAGGGACAGGAGCTGCGCACGCGGCGCGTTTTCATCGAACTACAGGATCTCTGAACATGATCGAACTGGGCGTCAATATCGACCACGTGGCCACGATACGGCAGGCGCGCCGTACCTACGAACCGGATCCGGTGTGGGCAGCGGTCGAGGCCCACCTGGGCGGCGCGGACGGCATCACCGTGCATCTGCGCGAAGACCGTCGGCACATCCAGGATGACGACGTGCGCCGGCTGCGCGATCTGGTGCACATCAAGCTCAATCTCGAAATGGCGGCCACCGAGGAAATGGTGGGCATCGCCTGCGCGCTGAAGCCGGAAATGGCCATGCTGGTGCCGGAAGGCCGGCACGAAGTGACCACCGAGGGCGGGCTGGACATCGTGTCGCAGGAAGAACGCCTGAAGGGCGTGATCGGCCGTCTGCGCGACGCCGGCATCGTCACCAGCGTGTTCATCGACGCCGAGCCGGCGCAGATCGAGGCGGCCGCGCGCATCGGTGCCCAGGTGTGCGAGGTGCACACCGGTCCGTACGCGCACGCCTTCTACGGCCTGGGCCGCGACCGCGAATCGCAGGCGGTGGTGGTCGAGCTGGACAAGGTGCGCGCCGGCGGCAAGCTCATCCGTGACCTCGGCATGCGTTTCAACGCCGGCCACGCGCTGAACTACGCCAACGTTCAGCCGGTGGCCGAACTGCCGGGCGTGCGCGAACTGCACATCGGCCACGCCATCGTGAGCCGTTCGGTGTTCGTCGGCCTGCGCGAGGCGGTGCGCGAAATGAAGGCACTGATGCGCGAGGCGGCCGGGAGGGCTGCGTGATTTTCGGCGTCGGCACCGACCTGTGCGGCATCGCGCGTTTCGAGCGCATGCTGGCCGGGGACGGTGACGGCATCGCGCGGCGCATCCTCGCCGCGTCCGAACTGGATGAATTCGCGCGTGCGAAGCAGCCGGCGCACTTCCTGGCCAAGCGCTTCGCCGCCAAGGAGGCGCTGGGCAAGGCCCTGGGCACCGGCATCCGCGCGCCGGTACTGCTGCGCTCGATCGCGGTGACGCACGACGATCTGGGCAAACCGGCCTTCGCCTACGACAACACGCTGACCGCGTGGATGAGCGCACGCGGCCTGCATGCCCATCTGTCGCTGTCCGACGAAACCGAATACGCGCTCGCCTTCGTAGTGGTCGAGCGCACGGAGAACATTACATGAGAACCACCCCGCCCGGACCGGTCATGATCGATGTGGCCGGTTTCGAACTGGACGCCGAAGACCGCGAACTGCTGGCCCACCCGTCGGTGGGCGGGCTCATCCTGTTCGCGCGCAACTTCCACGACGCGAAGCAGCTCGTCGCGCTGACCGAGGCCATTCACGCGCTGCGCAGGCCGCCGCTGCTGATCGCGGTCGACCATGAGGGCGGCCGCGTGCAGCGTTTCAAGTCCGATGGCTTCACCCATCTGCCGTCGATGCGCACGCTGGGCGCGCGCTACGAGGCGGATGCGCAGGGCGCGCTGGCCGACGCCCGCGCCGCCGGCTACGTGCTGGCGGCCGAACTGCGCGCGCTGGGCGTGGATCTGTCCTTCACGCCGGTGCTCGATCTCGATTTCGGCCGCAGCGGCGTGATCGGCGACCGCGCCTTCCACCGCGACCCGGCCATCGTTGCGCCGCTGGCCGGGTCGCTGGCGGAGGGGCTGCGTGCCGCCGGCATGAAATCGGTCGGTAAGCACTTCCCCGGCCACGGCTTCGTCGAGGCGGATTCGCATGTCGCCATTCCGGTCGACGAGCGCGATTTCGACACCATCTGGGCCGACGACATCCGCCCCTACATCGACCTCGGCAGGCAGATCGACGCGGTGATGCCGGCGCACGTGATCTATCCGGCGGTCGATCGCATGCCGGCCGGTTTTTCGCGCGCCTGGGTGCAGGGCATCCTGCGTGACAAGCTCTCTTTCGATGGCGTGGTGTTCAGCGACGACCTGTCGATGGAAGGCGCGTCGGTGGCGGGTGACGTGATCGCACGCGCCGAAGCGGCATGGGACGCCGGCTGCGACATGGTGCTGGTGTGCAATGCGCGCGACCAGGCGGTGAAGCTGATCGACGGCTGGCGCCCGGCATTCGACAGCGTGCGCAGCGCGCGTGTCGAATCGCTGATGCCGAAGCAGCCTTACGGCGACCGCACGGTGCTGGCGCAGGATGTGCGCTACCGCGACGCGCTCGCTGCGGTGCAGCGCCTGATCGGCTGACGGAATGTCTGGGGCATGAGCTTCGACGCGAAGGCCTTCCTGCCTACGGTGCCCGAAGATCCGGGCGTGTACCGGATGATAGGCAGCGAGGACGAGGTGCTCTACGTCGGCAAGGCGAAGAACCTGCGCCGGCGGGTGTCCTCCTACTTCCAGCGCACGCCGTCGAGCCCGCGCATCGGCATGATGGTGTCGCAGGTGGTGCGGGTGGACCTCACCGTGGTCAGGTCGGAAGCCGAGGCGCTCATCCTCGAGAACAACCTGATCAAGAGCCTGCGGCCGAAGTACAACATCCTGTTCCGGGACGACAAGTCCTACCCCTACATCAAGCTCAGCAATGACCGCTTCGCGCGCATCGGCTTCTTCCGCGGCACGGTGGGCCGGGACGCGCGCTATTTCGGTCCGCTGCCCAACGCCTGGGCGGTGCGTGAAACGATACAGCTGGTGCAGCGGGTATTCCTGCTGCGCACCTGTGAGAACAGCGTGTTCTCGAACCGCTCGCGGCCCTGCCTGCTGCACCAGATCCATCGCTGTTCGGCGCCCTGTGTCGACCTCGTATCCAAGGAGGATTACGACGAGGACGTGCGCATGGCCGCGCTGTTCCTGAACGGCCGCCACGGCGAGGTGATCGACCGGCTGTCGGAACAGATGAATGCTGCCGCCGAGGCGCTGGCCTTCGAGAAGGCGGCGCAGATCCGCGACCAGATCCGCGCGCTGTCCAAGGTGCTGCACAAGCAGTATGCCGACAGCGCCCGCGACGAAGACCTCGACATCGTGGTCGCCATCGAGCGCGACGGCTCGGCCTGCGTCAATCACGCCATGGTGCGCGGCGGTCGTCACCTCGGTGACCATGCGCATTTTCCGGCCGCGGGGCAGGGCAGTGCGGCCGACATGCTGCTCGCCTTCGTCACCCAGCACTACGCGGCAGGCAATGCGCCTAAGCGCATCGTGGTCAATGCGCTGCCCGAGGCGGACGAGGGCGAGGCGCCGCTGCCCGGCTCCACGCTTGCGCTGGCCCGCAACGAACGCGAGCGCGCCTGGACCGACATGGCGCTGAAGAACGCCGAGATCGCGCTCGGCGTGAAGCTGGATGCCGGCGCCCGGGCGTCGCACCGGGTGCGCGCGCTGGTCGAGGCGCTGGAACTGGATGTGGCGCCGGAGCGCATCGAGTGTTTCGACATCAGCCACACGATGGGTGAGGCCACCGTGGCGTCCTGCGTGGTGTGGATGGGCGGCGCCATGCGCAACAGCGAGTACCGCCGCTACAACATCGACGGCATCACGCCGGGCGACGATTACGCCGCGATGCGCCAGGTGCTCACGCGCCGCTACGAGAAGGTGGCGAGCGGCGAGGGCGCACGGCCCGATCTGGTGCTGATCGATGGCGGCCGCGGCCAGCTGGGCATCGCCATCGAGGTGATGGCCGAACTCGGGCTGGACCTGCCGCTGGTCGGCGTAGCCAAGGGCGAAGAACGCAAGATGGGCGCGGAAGAGCTGATACGCCCGGGCATCGACCAGGCGCTGGTGCTCGGTCCGGAGCATCCGGCGCTGCACCTGATCGCGGAAATTCGCGACGAGGCACACCGTTTCGCGATCGCAGGCCACCGCGCCAAGCGCGCGAAGAAGCGGCTCACCTCGACGCTGGAAGACATTCCGGGCATCGGTCCGGCGCGTCGCAAGCGACTGCTCACCACCTTCGGCGGACTGGCCGGCGTACGCAATGCCACGGTCGAGGATCTGTGCCGGGTGGACGGCATCAGTCGCACGCTCGCCGAACAGATACACCGGCAGTTAAACTAGGCCTCATGTTTACGCTGCCTACCGCGCTCACCTGGGCGCGCATCCTGCTGATTCCGCTGTTCGTCGGTGTGTTCTTCGTGCCCGCAGGCACGCTGGGGCTGCACGAAAAGAACCTGATCGCCACCGTAGTGTTCGTCGTTGCCGCGCTCACCGACTGGCTGGACGGTTACCTCGCGCGCACGCTGAACCAGACCTCGGCCTTCGGCGCCTTTCTCGATCCGGTCGCCGACAAGCTCATGGTGGCGGCGGCACTCATCATGCTGGTCGAGCTGTCGCGCACCAGCACCGTCATCGCGCTCATCATCATCGGGCGTGAAATCACCATTTCCGCGTTGCGCGAATGGATGGCCAAGGTGGGGGCCTCGCGCAGCGTTGCGGTATCGATGATCGGCAAGATCAAGACCACCGCCCAGATGATCGCCATCCCCATGCTGCTGTACTTCGATCCGTTGTTCGGCATCGACGTCGCCGCCATCGGCGGCAAGCTCATCTGGGTGGCTGCGGTGCTCACCGTGTGGTCCATGGTGTACTACATGCGAAAGGCATGGCCGGAGCTGCGTGCGCGCAAGGCGGTTTGATCCCTGTTCAAAAAAGTGCGCACGCAGTGTTGACAGCTTCTCTGGCAGGCCTATAATGCGCGCCTGTCTTGCGGGAATAGCTCAGTTGGTAGAGCGCAACCTTGCCAAGGTTGAGGTCGCGAGTTCGAGCCTCGTTTCCCGCTCCAGGATACAGAAATGGGGAAGCCTAGCTTCCCCATTTTGCTTCACAGCCGGTTCGCCGGCTGCGCCTCAGGCGAGGTGGCAGAGTGGTTATGCAGCGGCCTGCAAAGCCGTGGACGCCGGTTCGATTCCGACCCTCGCCTCCAGGACAATTTGATCGGTGCTCACGTGCCGGTACGCGGGAATAGCTCAGTTGGTAGAGCGCAACCTTGCCAAGGTTGAGGTCGCGAGTTCGAGCCTCGTTTCCCGCTCCAACACCCTGAAACGGGGAAGCGAAAGCTTCCCCGTTTTCTTTTGTGCTGCGCTCGCTGACTGCGCGTGCGTCCCGCCTGTGTCCGTTCCCGCATCGATGTTGCGAGGGGGCTGTCTTGCCCCTGTCGTGCGGCTTGCCCGCATGTGTCCGCCTGTCCGGGCTTATGATGCAGGTCTGATGCAGGGCCGCGTGGCAGCAGCGTGCGCGGCCGGACAAGGAATCCGGTGGCAGACGATCGGTCGGTGCGGCACATCCTCTCATCCAATCTTGCCGGCAGCGGCATGTCGGCGCGGCGCCTTCTGCTGCGCTGCATGGCCCTGCTGGTCTGGCTGCCCGGCAGCGTATTCGCGGCCGGCACGGTCCGACTGGTGGCGGCCGAAATGTCGCCCTACATCGGGCCTACCCACGCGCAGCAGGGCTATGTCGCCGAACTGGTGAAGGCGGCGTTCGAACGCGTCGGCTACCGGGTGGATCTGCGTTTCTATCCCCTCGCCCGCGCGCGCAGCCTGGCCGCGGCCGGGCAGGCCGACGGCCTGCTTCCGGTGTCAGACAGCCGCGCGCTGGAAGACGACTTCGTCCTGTCGGCGCCTTTCCCGGGCGCGAATGGCGGCCTGCTGAAGAAGCGTTCGCTGAATCTGTCCTACCCGCCGGACGCGCCGGGCAAGCCGCTGGACACGTTGCGGGCGATGTCCGGCCTGCGCTTCGGCGCGGTGCGCGGGGCGTCGGTGTCGGCCGCTTTCGATCAGGCGGATTTCCTGAAGCGGGACTACGTCGACAGCGATCTGCAGAATCTGGACAAGCTGGCGCTGGGCCGCATCGATCTGATGGTGGTCGACAAGTTCCGCGCCAGTGATCTGATGATCCTGCACCGGCCGCATCTGATCGGCCAGATGGAGTTCCTGCGTCCGCCGCTGTTCCGCAGCGACTTTCACGTCGCGTTCTCGCGCAAGGCGCCGAATCAGGCAAAATTGCGCGCGGATTTCAACCGCGGGCTTGCGGCGCTGGCCGCCGAGGGGCGTATCGACGACATCCTGCTTCGTCATGGCCTGAGCGTGCGCAAGGCGGCGGTGGCCGGACGCGAGGTGCTCACGATCGGGACCGTGAACAATCCGGACATGCTGCTGATGCGCAAGCTGTCGGATGAATTCGTGCGCCAGAATCCGGGCCTGCGCATCGAGTGGCGCGTGCTCGACGAGAACTCGCTGCGAACCCGTCTGATGACCGATCTGGCGACTGCGGACGGGCAGTTCGACGTGATGACCATCGGTTCATACGAGGCGCCGATGTGGGCGGCCCGGGGCTGGCTGGCGCCCTTCGATGACCTGCCGCCGGCCTATGCCGTAGACGATCTGCTGCCGCCGGTGCGCGCCAGTCTGAGCTATCGCGACCGCCTGTATGCGCTGCCGTTCTACGCCGAAAGTTCGATGACCTATTACCGGCGGGACCTGTTCCAGCGCGCCGGCCTGACGATGCCGGACCAGCCGAGCTGGGCGGACATCCAGCGCTTTGCCGCGACGCTGCACGACCCGGCGGCCGGCGTGTATGGCATCTGCCTGCGCGGCCGACCCGGCTGGGGCGAGAACGTGACCCTGCTGACCACGATGGCCAACAGTTTCGGCGGCCGCTGGTTTGACGAGAACTGGAAGCCCGAGCTCGACAGCGAACCCTGGCGGGAAGCGGTGCGGCTGTATGTCGATCTGCTGCAGCGCTACGGTCCGCCGGATGCGCACCTGAACGGATTCAACGAATCGCTGGATCTGTTCGCCCGCGGCAAATGCGCCCAGTGGGTGGATGCGACCGTGGCCGCCGGCATGCTGTACAACCCGAAGACCTCGAAGGTGGCCGGTCAGCTCGGCTATGCAGCGGCACCGGTCGCCCGGGTACGGGAAGGATCGAACTGGCTCTGGGTGTGGGCGCTGGCCGTGCCCGACAGTTCACCGAACAAGGCGCTGGCCCGACGCTTCGTGCAGTGGGCGACCTCGTCCGACTATGTCCGGCTGGTGGCCGCGCGCGAAGGCTGGGTGGCGGTGCCGCCCGGTACGCGGCAGTCGACCTACGACCAGGCGGCCTATCTGGGCGCTGCGCCGTTCGCCCGCTTCGTCAGCGACGCGATCAGACGTTCCAGCAACCAGCTGCCGGGCCGGAATTATCTCGGCATACAGTGGGTGGGCATTCCGGAGTTTCCGGCCATCGGTCACGGTTTCGGATCCGAGATCGCGAAGGTGCTCGGCGGCGAGCTCGATGTCGACAGCGCGCTGCGCAAGGCGCAGGCCGACATCGCTCGCCTGATGCGCGACTCGGGCTATCTGAAGCCGTAGCGCGGCCGGCCTTGTCCCGGTTGCCCGGGGCTGGGCGCCGGCACCGTGTCAGCCCTCGCTGTCCGGCGGCAGCGGCACGGTCTGCAGCAGGGCCAGTGCCGCGTCGAAATCGTAACGGTGGGTGGCCCGGCCGATATCCTTCAGATGGCCGTGCAGCTGTTGCGGCACCTCGGCTGAAAGCAGCCGGTCGACAAGATCCAGCGCATCGCTGTCATTGCTTTCAAGCAGCGCCTTCAGACGCGCGAGTTCGCTGCGCAGACGTGTGCTCGGCCATACCCGTGCATGACGGTCCAGATAGCTGACAACCGCCTCGCGGGTGGCGGCCAGCGTGGTGCGGGTCTGTTCGGTGATGGTCGTGACGCGGCCGATGTCGGCCTGCTCACGGCAGGCCTGTTCGAGCGCGTTGGCGCAGGCGAGCAGCGCCTGGGCGCCGAGCGAAGCGCAGCTGCCGCGCAGTTTGTGCGCGATCTGCCAGAGCCGGTCTAGATCCATGTCGGCGCGGCTGCGCTGCAGCGCCTCCAGTGTGGCGTCCGCGCTGTCGATGAACAGGCCCAGTATCTTCACGTAGGTGGTCTGGTTGCCGCGCAGGGCACGCAGTGCGGTCGATGCGTCAAGCAGCGGTGCGGCGTCCGGCGAATCGATCGCGCTGGCTGCCGGTGCGCTGTCCGCCACTGGCGCGTCGGTGCCGAGTGCGCGCAGCAGCGCGTTGATCAGGGCGTCGATGTCCACCGGTTTGGTCACGTGCTCGTCCATGCCGGCTTCCCGCGTTTGCGCGCGTTCCGACTCCATCGCACCTGCGGTCATCGCGATCACCGGCAGGCCCTTCAGTGCCGGTCGCTGCCGGATGGCACGGGTGGCCGCGAGGCCATCCATCACCGGCATCTGCACGTCCATCAGCACGCAGTCGAAGCGCTGCTGATCCAGCCGCTCCAGTGCCTCCTGACCGTTGTTTGCCACGGTGACCACCATGCCGATGCTGCGCAGCAGTTCGATGCCCAGTTCCTGGTTGATTTCGTTGTCCTCGACCAGCAGCACGCTGCGGCCGCGCAGCGCGGCGGCGTCGCTGCGCCCGAAACCGGCGCTGGCGGACGGTCCCGGCTGCGCGCCTGAGCGCCCGAACGCGGACGTCAGCGCGTCGTGCAGCGAAGACAGGCTGACCGGCTTGTTCAGCACGGCGGCCAGCGACAGTTCGCTGGACGCCGCACGCACCTCCTCGGCGTCATGCACGCTCACCATGATGACGGTTGCGGGCCGTGATCCCGGTGCCAGCGCCTGCACCTTCCGGGTCAGTTCGATGCCGTCCATGCCGGGCATGCGCCAGTCGCTCACCATCAGGTCGAACGGGGGCTGGCTCGCGATCAGCGCGAGCGCTGCGGTGGCCGATTCCGCACGCTCCGGAGACAGCCCGAGATGGGCGAGATCGCGGCACAGGATGTCCAGTGCGTCCGGGTTGTCGTCCACCACCAGCACCCGCCGCCCCTTGAGCTCGGTGGGCAGCGGGCCGGCGGACTGCGTGCCCTCGCTGTCGCGGCCGAGCGGTACGCGCACGGTGAGCGTGAAATGGCTGCCTTTGCCGGGTGTGCTGCGCACCTCCAGCGTGCCGTGCATGAGGTCGGCCAGGCGCTTGCTGATCGCCAGACCCAGGCCGGTGCCGCCGAAGCGCCGGGAAATGGTGCTGTCTCCCTGGCGGAAGGGCTGGAACAGTTCGCTGATCTGCTCCGCGCTCATGCCGATGCCGGTGTCACGCACGCCAAACTCCAGCGTCACGCCGTCGTCGTCGCGCGCCACCGGCCGGCACGACACGATCACCTCGCCGCGGTCGGTGAACTTGACCGCGTTGCCTGCAAGGTTGGTGAGGATCTGGCCCAGCCGCAGCGGGTCGCCGACGATCACGTCCGGCGTGTCGGGCGCCACGTCGAACAGCAGGTCCAGCCCCTTCTCGTCGGCCTTCAGCGCGATCACCGTGCCCAGCGAGTCGAATACCCGCTCGAGCCGGAAATCCACCTGTTCGAGATCGATGCGGCCGGCTTCGACTTTCGAGAAATCCAGGATGTCGTTCAGGATGCCCAGCAGCGCTACGGCCGAGCCATGGGCCTTGCTGACGAAATTGCGCTGCTTGGGCGTCAGTTCGGTCTGCAGTGCCAGCCGGGTCATGCCGATCACCGCATTCATCGGGGTGCGGATTTCGTGGCTCATGTTGGCCAGGAATTCGCTGCGGGCCTGGGCCGCGCTTTCGGCCGCAAGCTTGGCGCGTATCAGCGCCTGTTCCGCTTCCTTGCGCGGCGTGATGTCGATGGCGAAGGCGATGTAATGTCCGGCGCTGCCGTCCGGCGGCGGGTCGAAGAACACGCCGATCTCGATCGGTACCCGGTTGCCGTCCCCACGCAGCGCGCTGCCCTCCAGACGCAGGCTGCCTTCCGCGCGCAGGCGCTGTTCCATGGTTTTCAGGCCGTCGCGCGAGAAGTCGGCGAGCACGGTGCTGGCCGGCAGGCCGATGATGCGTTCGCGTGGCCGCCCGAACAGCGTGCAGGCCTGGTCGTTCACGGCGCTGAAACACCCGGTTTCGGCGTCTATCCACTGGATGGCGACGCCGGCATGGTCGAGCGCGAACTGGGTTTCCTCCAGCCGGCGGTTGGCCGCTTCCAGTTCCGCGGTGCGGCTGGACACCAGTTCCTCCAGCCGGTTGCGGTGGCGTGCAAGCTCCTCTTCCGCCAGCGTGCGGTCGGTGATGTCGTTCAGCACCGTGATGTTCGGGTCTTCGGTCATCATGCCGCTGATCTCGACGATCTTGACGCTGCCGTCCTTGCAGGTGACCCGGTACGGACGCGCCTTGATCAGGCCCGAGGCCTGGCGCGATGCCTCCAGCTCCTGCGCCCAGCCGTTCAGCACTTCGCTACGATACGTGGGGTCGGGATAGGCGCGTTCGAACCAGGTGTGGGCGTCCGGCAGATCGTCCAGCGTGTAGCCGAAGGTTTCCACGAAGCGCTGGTTGACGAACACGATGCGGCCGTCGCGATCGAACAGGCTGACCGGGAAGGGCAGCAGCCGGATCACCCGCTCGAATCTTTCGGTCGACCGGCTCAGCTCCTCGTTGCGCAGGCCAAGCTGACGCACCATGGCGTCGATCGATTCGGTCAGCCGCTGCAGTTCGCCGGTGAAGCGCAGTTCGCCCAGCACGGTCTGGCTGTGTTCGCCGCGTGCCACTGCGTCCGCATGGCGTTCGACCAGACGCAGCGGCTGCAGCACCATGCGCTGCAGACCGATGTAAAGCGCGAGCGACAGCACCGCATCCAGCAGCACGATGAACAGGATGCGGGCGATCAGCGCCGCCCTCAGTTCTTCATCGACGAAGCGCGTGGTGCCGTACTGGCGGACCTGACCGATCACCTGACCGTCGAAACGGATCGGCTGTTCGCTGACGAACAGACCCTGCGCGTTCAGGTCGCCGTCCACCCAGCGCGGCACGCCGTCGCGGCTGCGCTCCAGCGTGAAGCGGGCGGTATCGAGCTGTACCGTCAGTCCATGCACCGCCGGTTCGCGCAGGCGGCTTTCCATCAGCTTGCGTACCTGCTCGTATTCGAGGTTCCAGGCCGCGGGCGCCAGGCTGATCGCCAGCTGTTCGCTGGCCAGATTCATCGCGCGGTTGAATTCGTCGCGCTCGCCCTGGCTGTAGCTGCGATAGGTCAGCGCGCCGCCGGCCCCCAGCAGCACCGAAACGGTGACCACGATGAGCACGATCAGCAGGGCCGCGATCGAGGTCGGGTTGCGGGCGGCGGGGCCGTTCATGCGGCGGGCCTTCGGTGGGCGGAGCGTGAAACCGGCCGGGGCAGGGTCTGGGCGTCGGGATTCATGGGCGAGTGGCGGCTGACGACCGGCTCCGGTGCGCGGCTGGCCCGGAGCCGTGAATCATCACTACGACCCCATCATTATCGGCGCTTGGCACCGGTTCTTGTGTCTTCTTTGTCACCAGCCGGCGCGGGCCCCTGTCCGCACAGCGCAGCCTGCCACGCCGCCAGCTTGCGCTCCGCCGGCAGGCCGGCGTAGGCCGGGCTGGTCGAGGGCAGGCGGATCAGTTCGAGCGGCCTCAGCTGCGGCGCGATATCGCGCCGGAACAGCCGTTCGGCGGTACCGCCATTGAAGGCGACCCGGCATATGCCCGGGTGGGCCGCGAAGAATTCGACGAAATCGTTGGCCTGCGCGCTGCGCAGATCGATGTCCGCATCCAGGCTTCCCGGGCGCTCGCAGCTTTCCAGCACGTCCCACAGTGCGATGCCAGCGCGTATCAGCGCCTGCAGCCGGGCCTCGTACGGCAGCACCGGGCCGGCGCCGAACAGGGCGCCCATGATGGGCCAGAACTGGTTGCGCGGATGCGCGTAGTAGCGGCCGGCGGCCAGCGAGGCGACGCCGGGCATGGAGCCGAGGATGAGCGTGTGCGCAGTGGCCGGGTCGGCCACCGGCGGAAAGCTGCGCAGTCGCGGCAGGTCAGCGGCCATGCGCCCGGGTCAGCGGTTGAGCGCCGTGGCCAGTTCGCGCCGGTAGTGGCGGACCAGCGCGTGCTCCGATCCGAGCGCCGCGAACAGGTCCAGCAGGAAGCGGCGGCCGGCGTCGTCGTCGAAGCTGCGGTCGCGTCGAACGACCTCCAGGGCCTGTTCCATCGCCTTTTCCCATCTTTCGTCCGCGGCCAGTGCCGAGGCCAGCGACATGCGGGCGGCGAG
This sequence comes from Methyloversatilis universalis FAM5, assembly GCF_000214035.2. Lineage (GTDB taxonomy): Bacteria > Pseudomonadota > Gammaproteobacteria > Burkholderiales > Rhodocyclaceae > Methyloversatilis > Methyloversatilis universalis. The sequence continues at coordinate 55,634 of NZ_AFHG01000030.1, forward strand.
GTCGCCCGGATTGCGGGCGATGCGGCCCACATAGTCGGTGTCGTCGCCCGAAGGCTGGCGGCGGGCGATGGCGATGCGGGCATACAGCGCCCCGATGCGCGCACGGTCTTCCTGTTCGTAGGGCAGGGCGTCGAGCGCGGACTGCGCCTCGTCCAGCCGGCCGAGCGCGATCAGCGCCTCCACCCGGCCGAGCACCGCCGGCTCGAAACCCGGATCGATCGCCAGCGCACCCTGGAACAGGCCGAGCGCCGCGGTCGAATCGCCGCGGGCCAGCGCGGCCAGCGCTTCGTCGAAAGCGGGCAGCGCCGGCGAGGGCAGCAGCGTGTCCATGAAGGCGTGCAGTTCGCGGTCCGGCAGCACGCCGGTGAATTCATCGACCACCACGCCGCCGACGAAGGCCTTCACGTTCGGGATGCCGCGCACGCCGAAGCGACGTGCCAGTTCCGGGTTGTCGTCCGAATTGATCTTGGCCAGCCGCACCCGGCCGGCGTAGTCGGCCGCCAGCGCCTCAAGACGCGGCGTCAGTGCGCGGCAGGGCTGGCACCAGGGCGCCCAGAAATCGACCAGCACCGGCATGTGCTGCGAGGCGTCGATCACGTCGCGCTGGAAATTGGTCAGGTTGACCTCGATCACGTCGGCGCCGGGGCTGGCCGGGGCGTCTGCGGACATGTGCACTCCTTCTGGATACCGGTTCGGCACGCGCAGCCATCGGTCGCTCGCGTGCGGATGCAATGGTACAGGGGCCGGAGGCCGCTCCGGGCAGGGCGGTCTGCCTGCGAAGCGCAACAGCCCCTAGGGTGGCCGTGCCATAGCCTTTATAATTGACGTTTTGGCCGCACCGTCGCCGGTGCCCGCCGACCATCCCTCCGCTTCCTTCATGGCCCACATCCTCAAGCTCCGCGGCACGCCCGCCCTTTCCGCCGCCCGTCTTTCCCGTCTGGCCGACGCCTGCCGTATCGCAGCGCCCAAGCTGCGCGACCTGACGGCCACCCAGTACTTTTTCGTCGAATGTGCGGCCGAGCCCTCGGCCGAAGAGCGGGCGCGTCTGTGCGCGCTGCTCGCCGCGCAGCCGGCAGAGGCGGTCGAGGGACCGGCGCTGCTGGTGACGCCGCGTCTGGGCACGATTTCGCCCTGGTCGTCCAAGGCCAGCGACATCGCGCGCAACTGCGGCCTGACGGGCGTGCAGCGCATCGAGCGCGGCGTGCTGTACGAGCTGACGCTGTCGCGCGGCCTGCTGGGCGGCGGCGCACTGGACGACGCGGAGCGCGCGGCGCTGGCCGGCCTGCTGCACGACCGCATGACCGAATCGGTGTTCGGCAGCCTCGCTGACGCGGAGGCGCTGTTCAGCCACGTGCCGCCGCGCCCGCTGGTGAGCGTGTCGCTCGCCGAAGGCCGGGCCTCGCTGGAGCGCGCCAACGTCGAACTGGGCCTCGCCCTGTCCGACGACGAAATCGACTATCTGCTCGATGCCTACACGAAGCTGGGCCGCAATCCGACCGACGTCGAACTGATGATGTTCGCCCAGGCGAACTCAGAGCACTGCCGGCACAAGATTTTCAACGCCAGCTGGACCATCGACTACCAGCCGCAGGACATGAGCCTGTTCGGCATGATCCGCGAAACCCACAAGGCCACGCCTCAGCACACCGTGGTGGCCTATTCGGACAACGCGGCGGTGATCGAGGGCGCGACCACCGAGCCGGTGGCCCGCTTCTACCCGGACCGCACAGGTCGCTGGGGCTGGCACGAAGAGTCCATGCACTTCCTGGCCAAGGTCGAGACGCACAACCATCCGACCGCGATTTCGCCCTTCCCGGGTGCGGCCACCGGCGCCGGCGGCGAAATCCGCGACGAGGGCGCGACCGGCCGTGGCGCCAAGCCGAAAGCCGGTCTGGCCGGCTTCTCGGTGTCCAACCTGAACATTCCGGGCTTCGAACAGCCGTGGGAGCGTGTCGACGGCGAACTGTACGGCAAGCCGGAACGCATCGCCTCGGCGCTGCAGATCATGATCGACGGCCCGCTGGGCGCGGCCGCGTTCAACAACGAATTCGGCCGCCCGAACCTCGCCGGCTACTTCCGCACCTTCGAACTGCCCTTCATGGGCGAAATGCGCGGCTATCACAAGCCCATCATGATCGCTGGCGGCATCGGCAACATCGCCGCCCGTGATGCGCTGAAGATCGAATTCCCGGCCGGCACCAAGCTGGTCGTGCTGGGCGGCCCGGCCATGCTGATCGGTCTGGGCGGCGGTGCTGCGTCGAGCATGACCACCGGCACCAATACCGCCGACCTCGATTTCGCGTCGGTGCAGCGCGGCAACCCGGAAATCGAACGCCGGGCGCAGGAAGTGATCGACCGCTGCTGGCAGATGCAGGACGACAACCCGATTCTCGCGGTGCATGACGTCGGCGCCGGCGGCCTGTCGAACGCATTGCCCGAACTGGCCTATGGCGCCGGTCACGGCGCCTGGTTCGATCTGCGGGCGATCAACAGCGAAGAGTCGGGCATGAGCCCGGCCGAACTGTGGTGCAACGAATCGCAGGAGCGCTACGTGCTCGCGATCGGCCCTGAGCGCATCGCCGAATTCGAGGCGCTGTGCGTGCGCGAGCGCTGCCCGTACGCGGTGCTGGGCGAGGCGACCGCCGACGGTCAGCTCACGGTGGCCGATCCGCTGTTCAATACGAAGCCGGTCGACATGCCAATGGACGTGCTGCTCGGCAAGCCGCCCAAGATGCACCGCACGGTGTCGCGCCGCCCGGCCTATGCGCCGCCGATGGACGTGGCCGGCTACGACCTGAAGGACGCCGCCTACCGCGTGCTGCGCATGCCGGCGGTGGCCAGCAAGTCCTTCCTGATCACCATCGGCGACCGCTCGGTCGGCGGCCTCACCGCGCGTGACCAGTTCGTCGGCCCGTGGCAGGTGCCGGTGGCCGACGTCGCGGTTACCAGCGAGAGCTTTTCCGGCTACCGCGGCGAGGCCTTCGCGATGGGCGAACGCACGCCGGTGGCGCTGCTGAACGGCCCGGCCTCCGGCCGCATGGCGATCGGCGAAGCGATCACCAACCTGATCGCCGCCGACGTGCGCAGTTTCGAGCGCATCAAGCTGTCGGCGAACTGGATGGCGGCCGCCGGTCACAAGGGCGAGGACGCCGCACTTTTCGATACGGTGAAGGCGGTGGCGCTGGACTTCTGTCCGGCGCTGGGCCTGGCGATTCCGGTCGGCAAGGACAGTCTGTCGATGAAGACCCGCTGGTCTGACGGCGACACGCAGAAGGAAGTGGTGGCGCCGCTGTCGCTGGTCATCACCGCCTTCGCCGGCGTCGAGGACGTGCGCCGCACGCTCACGCCGCAGCTGCTGATCGACCCGGAAATCGAAACCGAACTGCTGCTGATCGATCTCGGCCAGATGAAGAACCGCCTCGGCGGTTCGGCCTTCGCCCAGGCTTTTGGCGTGGTCGGCGAACATGCGCCGGACGCCGACGCGGTCTTGCTCGGCCGGCTGCTGCCGGCGATCAGCCGTCTGCGTGACGCCGGCCTGGTGCTGGCCTACCACGACCGCTCCGATGGCGGCCTGTTCGCCACGCTGTGCGAAATGGCGTTCGCGTCGCATGTCGGCCTGTCGATCAATCTCGACACGCTGGCCTATGACCCGCTGCTGGTCGATGTCGATTCGCTGGCCAAGAAGCCGGACGCGGTGCGCGGCCGCTTCAACGACCGCACCTTCTCCGCGCTGTTCGCCGAAGAGCTGGGCGCGGTGATCCAGATCCGCGTCGATCAGCGTTCGCAGGTGATGGACATCCTGCGCGAAGCCGGTCTGTCCGGCGTCACCCACGGCCTCGGCAATCCGAACGACCGCGACGAAATCCGCTTCTGGCACAACGCCAAGGTCATCTTCAGCGAATCGCGGGTCGACCTGCAGAAGGCATGGACCGAAACCAGCCACCGCATCGCGCTGCTGCGCGACGACGCCGACTGCGCGCGCGAGGAATTCGCGCTGCTGGACGACAAGTCGGACACTGGCCTGTTTGCGGCGCTCACCTTCGAGCCGCAGGAAGATGTCGCAGCGCCTTACGTCAGCAGAGGTATCCGCCCGCGCATCGCCATCCTGCGCGAGCAGGGCGTGAACGGTCAGGTCGAAATGGCGGCCGCCTTCGACCGCGCCGGTTTCGACGCGCAGGACGTGCACATGTCCGACCTGATGGCCGGCCGCGTGAAGCTGGCCGACTTCAAGGGCCTGGCGGCCTGCGGCGGCTTTTCCTACGGTGACGTGCTGGGCGCAGGCTCCGGCTGGGCCAAGTCCATCCTGTTCCATCCGGCACTGCGCGACGCCTTTGCCGAGTACTTCGCCCGACCGGACACCTTCGCGCTGGGCGTGTGCAACGGCTGCCAGATGATGAGCCAGCTGGCCGACATCATTCCGGGTGCTGCGCACTGGCCGCGCTTCGAGCGCAACCGCTCGGAGCAGTTCGAGGCGCGCTTCACCCAGGTTGAAATCGTCGATTCGCCGTCCATCCTGTTCCGTGGCATGGCCGGCTCCAAACTGCCCATCGTGGTGTCGCACGGCGAGGGCCGCGCGGTATTCGCCGACGCACAGGCGCAGAAGCTGGCACGCGTCGCCATGCGCTACATCGATCACGACGGCAGCGTGGCCAGCCGCTACCCGCGCAACCCGAACGGCTCGCCGGACGGCATCACCTCGGTCACCAGCGACGATGGCCGCGTCACCATCCTGATGCCGCATCCGGAGCGCATCTTCCGCACCGTGCAGATGAGCTGGCACCCGGCGCACTGGGGTGAGGACAGCCCGTGGATGCGCATGTTCAGGAATGCGCGGGTCTGGGTCGGCTGATTGCAGACGCCGGTGAATGCACGACAGAAGGGCCTGCGCAAGCAGGCCCTTTTCTTTTGTGCCCCTTGGTTGAGTGAGCTCATCGCGGCTCCGATGCCGCTGGCGGAATGGCGCAGGGCTGCCGGCGGAATATCCGGAGGGCGCACGGCGCACCGGTAACATGGGCGAAGGCGGGTGCCCTGTTCGTGAGCGCTTCAGTTCCACCGCTTTTGGCCGATAGCCGAAAGATCGCCGGATGCAGGTGTTTCGGGGGAAGCACGCTCCGCACCGGCCGACTTTCTGCGCAGTGGTGAAACGATGAAGATTCTGCTGGTCGAGGACAGCCGGGCCATGGCTGCGGTCATGTCTGTCCGCCTTGCGTCCTTCGGGTATGAAGTGAGCGTGGCCGAGAACGGTGAAGTGGCGGTGGCCCGCTTCGCCGAGGTGGCGCCCGATCTCGTGCTGATGGACATCGAAATGCCGGTCATGAACGGTTTCGAGGCGACCGCGCGCATCCGCGCGATCGAGGCGACCCAGGACTGGGCATGGACGCCCATCCTCTTCCTGACCGCATCCAATACCCAGGAAAACCTGATCACCGCGATCGAGGCGGGCGGCGATGACTTCATCGTCAAATCGGTGCCTGAAGCGGTGCTGCAGGCCAAGATGAAAGCCATGGCGCGGATCGCCGCGCTGCGCAAGCGGCTGTCGGTCGCCAACCGGCTGCTCAGGGAACAGGCCAGCCGCGACGGGCTGACCGGGCTGTGCAACCGCCGTCACATGGACCTGACGCTGGATCTGGCCTGGAGCGAGGCGCGCAGCAGCGGGGCGCCGTTCGCACTGCTCATGCTCGATATCGACCATTTCAAGAAGTACAACGACTACTACGGTCATCTTGCCGGCGATGACTGTCTGCGCACGGTGGCGCAGACGCTGGCTTCGGTGGTCGACCGCTGCAACAGCGAGCGGCTGACCGACGGCGCCTTCGCGGCGCGTTACGGCGGCGAGGAGTTCGCGGTGCTGATGCCCCAGGCCAGCGCCCAGGCCTACGAGCGGGTGGCGCACGGCGTGATCGAGGCGGTGCGCAGCCTGGGCATACGGCACGAGCGCAATGCCGACTGGGGCGTGGTCACCACCTCGGTCGGCGGTGCTTTCGTACCTGCCGCCAACGACGAACTGATGCACGTGTTCCGGGCCGCCGACGAGCGGCTATATGCCGCCAAGGCGGCCGGACGCAATCGCGCCGTGCTGAGCTGAGGCTCAGCCGGGCAGGCGATCGCGCAGCCGCTCCAGCAGCACGCGCAGTTCGCTCTGGCCGTACAGGCCCTTCACCCATTCCGCTGGCCAGACCGCACCGGCGGCACCCAGCAGCGTGCCCAGCACCGCGCCGCGGTGACAGTTGTCACCGCCCAGCCGCACGTTGGCGAGCAGGCCGTCACGCGGCGCCGCCGCATATTTCAGCGCGAGATGCAGCGTGGCCGGCAGCGCGTCCTTCAGATAGCAGGCGGGGCTGAACTGCGCGCCGATCACCTCGTCGTCCGGTCTGCGTTCCGCCCATGCGCGGTAAGGATGGCGCAGCGCCGGGTGCTCGGCCGGCGCGGCCGCCGCCAGCGCCTCCTCCATGGACCGGCCGTGCAGCAGATGGAAGGCGAGGTCCGCGTACAGCGTGGCCGCCGCCGCCGTCTCCGTCCCCTTGTGGGTCAGCGCCACGTGTTCGGTGACCGCCGCCTGCAGCGCATCGCGGTCCTGCGCGTGGAACAGGATGAGCGGCGCCAGCGTGGCCAGCCCGCCGATGTGGATGTCCTCGACGCCGCAGTCCTCGACCTCGATACCCTGACCGTAGTGACGGAAGAAGGCGCGGTGGCATTCCTCGACATAGGTGTCGCCGTGGCTGCCCGGGGTGAGCATGAAATCGACGTAGCGCCGCGCGTAGTCGTCGCGGTCGTAGCGACCGCATTCCAGCAGCGATTCGGCCAGCAGCCGGGCCAGCTGCAGGTTCAGCGTGTTCTCGCCGGCGTGCAGGAACTGGTGGTAGTGGATGTCGCGCGGCCCGCTCCACCAGCGCTTCTGCTCGTGCAGGATGTCGTCGGTCGGCCCGGTGCAGGCGTACTGGCTGCGCCACAGGAAGCTGTCCGGATGCGGGTTGTGCGGCGGCAGATAGCCGGTGATGTCGCCGTAGTCCTGCGGGATGCGTTCGCGGCTGTAGTACCAGTGCACCGGCATGGCCAGCGCGTCGGCGATGAAACCGCCCCACCAGGCGGCGTCGAAGCGTGCAGGATCGATCATCAATGTTTTCCGTCGGTTTGTATCGGCGCGCGTCTGCGTACCCATTCGGCCACCGTGATGCACAGCGCCAGCCAGGCGCTGCCCGAGCACAGCCCGGCCAGCACGTCGCTGGCGAAATGGACCTGCAGCACGATGCGGCTGAGGCCGGTGGTGAGCGCGATCGCGACCGCGATCCACAGCACCGGCAGATGCCAGCGCGCAGGCAGCAGGCGCAGCGCCACCCAGGCGAGCACACCGTAGGCCACCAGCGTGCCCGAAGCGTGGCCGCTCGGGAAGCTCCAGCTTGTTTCGGCCGCGTAGCCATGCTCATGTACAGGGCGCACCCGCTGGAACATCGCCTTCAGGCTCACGTTCAGCAGCGAATTGCCGGCGATCGCGGCCACCCAGGTGGCGGCCAGCAGATGCTGTCTTCGCCACAGCAGCAGCAGTGCGCCGGTCACGCCGAGCGCGGTCAGCGTTTCGGTGTCGCCGAAACGGGTGAGCCGCGCGAACAGGTGCAGCGTATGTGCGTCCAGTGAACGGCTCAGTGCGCCGACCAGCGCATCGTCGAAATCGACCAGCACGCTGCCGTTATTCACCGCCAGTGCCACTGCGGTAAAGCCGGCAGCGCCGTACAGCATGACGGTGATGCCGATCTGCGCCACCCGGCGGCGGCTGTATGCGCCGTTCGCATGCAGGCGCCCGTTGGCGAACTGCAGCGCGGTGACCAGCAGCAGAGCGCTGGCCAGCAGCGCGGCGTGCAGCAGCGGCAACTGGCTGGCGATCAGGGCGGCCAGTGCTTCGGGCGAGGATGGAAAAGGGGGCATGGTTCAGTCGTTCAGGGGCAGGGCGCTCAGTGCAGCCAGTTCGAAGCGGTCATCGGCCGCGCGATAGTCCCAGCGTTCGACCGTGGCGACCCGCCGGCCGTGCGTCCGGCCGGCCCGGATCAGGTTGACCGAATTGCCGGCGTCGCGACGGGTGCGGTGCGATACCGCGGTACCCGCCTGCACCGCCCACAGCGTCCGCTCTCCGTCCGGCAGCCGGCGCACCGATGGCAGATGGATGTGGCCGCCGAGTACCAGATCGGCGCCGGCTTCGCGCCAGCGGGCGATCGCTTCGCGGTGGCCGCGTACCCGGTTGTGCCTCTCGGTGTCGCGATTGACCGCCAGCGGATGATGCAGCGCCACCACCTTCAGCACGGTATCGGCCGGCGTGGCCCGCAGCAGTTCGGCGGTCGCGGCGATCTGCACGGCCGACAGTTCGCCGTCGGAATGGCGCCAGCGGCGGGTGGAATCCAGCCCGATCAGGCGCATTCCGTCGACATCGGAGAGCGCATCGTGCGCCGGGCCGAATGCGCGACGGTAGCGGGCGTATGGCGCGAACAGCCGCAGCGGCAGATGGAACAGCGGCAGATCGTGATTGCCGGGCAGCACCATGCGGTGCGCGATGCCCAGACTGTCGGCGAAGGCGCGGGCGGCGGCGAACTGCGCCGGCCGGGCGCGCTGGGTGAGGTCGCCGCTGAGCAGCAGCAGCCGCGGCTGTTCGGCCTGCGCCAGCCGGCGCAGCGCGGCGCAGACTTCGGGCTTTTCGGTACCGAAGTGCGGGTCGGACACCTGCAGCAGCAATGGGATCACGATGGCCGGGTCAAGCGGTTTCGTCGTCGGGCACGATCAGCGACAGCGCGTCGGGCAGTGCGCGGAATTCGATCGGCGCACGCATCCAGCTCACCTCGCCATCGGTCGCCACCTTGATGCGGCTGCGCCGGCGTCCGCGCCGCAGCACGCTCAGCCGCAGCGATGAAAAGCTGAAGGACTGTACCTCATCCGCCGCCCCGAGCCGGCCGAAAGCGCCGCGCGCCAGCAGCCACAGCATGGCCAGCCGGCCGGTGGGGCGCAGCGCCAGCGCGGCCAGCCGGCCCTGATCCAGCGCGTCGGCGCCGTCGAGGCCGGTCTGTTCGAGCTGCAGCCGGTTGTTGCCGACAAACAGCGTGGACGTATGCAGCGTGCGCAGGCGGCCGGCGTGTTCCATCTCGAGCGTCATCCGGCGATGACCGCGCAGCAGCGTCACCACACCGGCCCACAGCGCGACGACGCGGCTGCGGCCGAACTGGCGCTTCCAGTCCTCGCGGTTCTCCAGCAGTACCGGGTAGAGGCCCAGGCTGGCATTGACCAGGAAGATGCGGTCGTTGACGCGACCCACCTGCACGCTGCGCAGCCGCCCGTTCAGCAGCAGCTGCACGGCGGATTCGGTGTCCGCCGGAATGCCGTACTCGCGCGAGAAATAGTTGAAGGTGCCCTGGGGCAGCACACCGAAAGGCAGTCCGCTGCCGAGCACGGCCTGAGCCACGGCGTTGATGGTGCCGTCGCCGCCGGCCGCCACCACGATGCCCTGCTGCATGCGTGCTTCCTGCACCGCCTGCCAGGCCACGGCCGGCAGGCGACGGCCGTCCTGAACCGGCAGCACCCGATGGCGTCGGCCGGCCTCGCCCAGCAGCCTTTCGATCACCTCTCGCGTATGTCCGGCGTCCTGGCTGCCCGAGCCGGTGTTGAGCACGATGAACAGCGGAGCGTCGGCGGGTGAGCGGGCTGCGGGCATCGGTGTCCGTGATGATGACGATGGCCGCGCAGCCTACGCGGCCCGGGCGCATCGATCAGCCAGCGGATTCCGACACGCGCCGCCGCCGGGCCTCGGCCGCCTGCAGGTGGGCGTGCGCCAGATCGAGCCAGGGCGTGGCCAGCGCATGCCGCGCGGCACGTGCGCGCAGATCGCCGAAGATGTGCTCGGCTTCGGTCGGCGCGTCGCGCTGAAGGTCGCGCAGCATGGACGCGGTGAGCGTGGAGCCGGGCTGGGTCAGGGTGGCGCGGTAGTCCTCCATCCGCGCGGGCGTGGGCGGATGACCGCAGGCGGTGGCGATGGACGCGCCCTCGGCCAGCAGGCCGGCGATCAGTGCCGGTCCGGCGCAGCTGTCCAGGATGTCGCCGATGGTCGCGCGCATCAGGCAGGTGGCGCCGGCCAGCGTGGCGATGAAAACCAGCTTGTCCCACATCGCCTGTTCGATGTCGGCGGATACCGTGTAGTCCGGCGACAGCGCAGCCAGCCGGTCGCCCAGCGCGGCGATGACCGCCTGCTGTGCCGGGTCGCGTGCGCCGACGATCAGCTTTTCGGTGGCGTTCAGGTGGCGGATGCCGCCGTCTGCCTCCAGCGTGAGCGCGAGGTGGGCCACACCGCCGGCCACCCGCGCCCGGCCGAAGTGTGCGTCCAGCCGGTCGAGATGGGCGACACCGTTGAGCAGCGGCAGCACCACGGTGTGCGGGCCGACCGCCGGCGCGATCGCGGTCAGCGCCGAATCGAGGTCGTAGGCCTTGCACGACAGCAGTACGAGATCGAACGGGCTGTCGACTGCGGTCAGCAGCCGCGGGGTCACCGCCACGTCGCCCAGCGGGCTGTTCACCTTCAGGCCGCCCGCCTGCAATGCGGCGGCGCGCGCCGGCCGCACGAGAAAGGTGACGTCGCTGCCACCGGCCTGCAGCCGGGCGCCGAAATAGCCTCCGATGCCGCCGGCACCCAGTATCAGTATCCGCATCTTTCGGTCTCCATGGATGGCTGAGGGACGGTCCAGCATAAGCCGGTGCGGCGCGCGCTGTACGCCCTGCCCGGGCGCGTCCTGCGCACTGTGCCGGTACGCCCGGCGATACATTTGACGCGCTGGGGCGGCCCTTGCTCCGCAGCGACGGTGTCAGCCGGCCAGCTTCTTCATCAGTTCGCGCACTGCGGCCACCCGGGTGTCCAGATCGGGGCTGGCCTTCTTCCACGACAGACGGTCCTGACCGGCCAGCTTGAAGTTCCGGTCCTTCTGCACCAGCTGGATGATGCGTATCGGTTCGATCGGCGGATTCGGCACGAAGGTGAACAGGATCTGCGTTTCGTGGGCATCGATCTTCAGGATGCCCAGCGGCCTGGCGGCGATGCGCAGACGGTGGGTTTCCAGCAGCGCGCGGGTCTGGTCCGGCATCTGGCCGAAGCGGTCCACCAGCTCTTCGCGCAGTTCGCCCAGTTCGTCGTCCTTCTCGCAGTTGGCCAGACGCTTGTACAGCGTGAGCCGCTCGTGCACGTCCGGGCAGTAGTCGGTGGGCAGCAGCGCCGGCATGTGCAGATTGATCTCCGACACGATGTCCAGCGGCTGGGTCAGGTCGCCGGCCTGTTCGCCCTTCTGCAGCGCCTTCACCGCGCTCTTGAGCATTTCGGTGTAAAGGTTGAAGCCGACCTCCTGCATTTCGCCGGACTGCGAATCGCCCAGCACCTCGCCGGCGCCGCGGATTTCCAGATCGTGCATGGCGAGGAAGAAGCCGGAGCCCAGCTCTTCCATCATCTGGATGGCTTCGAGCCGGCGGCGGCCCTGTTCGGTCGGCTTGGCGTGCGCGTCGGTCAGCAGATAGGCGTAGGCCTGGTGGTGGCTGCGACCGACCCGGCCGCGCAGCTGGTGCAGCTGGGCCAGGCCGAAGCGGTCGGCGCGGTTGATGATGATGGTATTGGCGTTCGGGTTGTCGATGCCGGTTTCGATGATGGTGGTACACAGCAGCAGGTTGTGCCTGCGCTGCGTGAACTCGCGCGTCACCCGCTCCAGCTCGCGCTCCGGCAGCTGGCCGTGGCCGACCACGATGCGTGCCTCCGGCAGCAGGTCGGCCAGACGGGTTTTCATCTCCTCGATGGTGTCGACCTCGTTGTGCAGGAAGTACACCTGGCCGCCGCGCTTGAATTCGCGCAGCACCGCCTCGCGGATGAGGCCGCGAGACCACGGGCTGACGAAGGTCTTGATTGCAAGCCGCTTCTGCGGCGCGGTGGCGATGACCGAGAAGTCGCGGATGCCTTCGAGCGACATGGCCAGCGTGCGCGGAATCGGCGTCGCGGTCAGCGTGAGCACGTCGACCTCCGCACGCAGCGCCTTCAGCGCCTCCTTCTGGCGCACGCCGAAGCGGTGTTCCTCGTCGATGATGACCAGGCCCAGACGGGCGAACTTCACGTCCTTCTGCAGCAGCCGGTGGGTGCCGATCAGCACGTCAATCTTGCCTTCGGCCGCTTCCTTCAGCGCCTGCGTCTGTTCCTTCGCGCTCTTGAAGCGCGAAATCTCGGCGATGCGCGCCGGCCATTCGTGCGCCACCTGGGCGAAGCGGTCGCTGAAGGTCTGGTAGTGCTGTTCGGCCAGCAGCGTGGTCGGCGCGAGCACCGCCACCTGCTTGCCGTCGGCCACTGCGACGAAGGCGGCGCGCAGCGCGACTTCGGTCTTGCCGAAGCCGACGTCGCCGCACACCAGGCGGTCCATCGGCCGGCCCGAGGTCATGTCGCCGACCACCGCATTGATGGCATTGATCTGGTCCGGCGTTTCCTCGAAACCGAAACCTTCGGCGAAGGCGTCCATGTCGTGCTGTCTGAAGCCGAAGGTATGGCCCTTGCGTGCCGAGCGCTGGGCGTACAGCGCCAGCAGTTCGGCCGCGGTGTCACGCACCTGGGCGGCCGCCTTCTTCTTCGCCTTTTCCCACTGTCCGGAGCCGAGCTTGTGCAGATGCACCTGGTCGCCGGGCGCGCCGCTGTAGCGGCTGATCTGGTGCAGCTGGGACACCGGCACGTACAGCTTGTCGCCGTCGGCGTATTCCAGATGCAGGAATTCGGTTTCGCCTTCGCCGAGATCCATGTGCATCAGGCCGATATAGCGGCCGATGCCGTGCTGCAGATGCACCACCGGGTCGCCCACCTTCAGTTCGGTCAGGTCGCGCAGGAAGTTCTCGGCGGTCACCTTGCGGCCGTCGCGCTTGCTGCGCGAACGGGCCTGCGACGGGTAGAGCTCGCTTTCGGTCACCAGCGCCATCGGCGGCGCGGTGAGGGCGAAGCCCTCGGCCAGCGGGCCGACCACGATGGCCAGTTTCGCGTCGACGCCCAGTGCTGCGTCGAAGCTGTCGACCGCGATGTTGGGCAGGCCGTATTCGTTGAAATAGTCGGTCAGTGTTTCACGCCGGCCGGCCGATTCGGCCACCACCAGCACGCGCTGGGCCGCGATCAGCGCACGCAGCCGGAACAGCGGGTCGTCCGACTTGCGCTCGACCGCCACGTCCGGCAGCGCCGCGACATCGGCCACTTCGTCGCCGCGGCCCAGACGCACGATGGGCCGGTTGGCCAGCGACACGTGGAACTGCTCTTCCGACAGGAAGAGGTCGGACGGCGGCAGGATGGGGCGGGCGCGCTCGCCCTTCATCAGGTCATGACGGCTTTTCGTGTCGCGCCAGAAGTCGGCGATCGCGTCATTCACCTCGAAATCGAGCGCCACCACCGCGTTGGCAGGCAGATAGTCGAACAGCGTGTCGGTGCGCTCGAAGAACAGCGGGATGTAGTACTCGATGCCAGCGCTGGGCACGCCGTTGGACACATCCTTGTAGATGGTGGACTTGGTCGGGTCGCCCTCGAAGGTTTCCCGGAAGCGCGAGCGGAAGGCCGCCCGCGCCTTGTCGTCCATCGGGAATTCGCGCGCCGGCAGCAGGCGGATTTCCTTTGTCGGAAATACGGTGCGCTGTGTATCGACGTCGAAGGTGCGGATGCTTTCGACCTCGTCGTCGAACAGGTCGATGCGGTAGGGCAGGGCGGAGCCGGTCGGATAGAGGTCGACCAGGCCGCCGCGCACGCTGTACTCGCCCGGTGCCACCACCTGGGTGACCGCGCTGTAGCCGGCCACCGTGAGCTGCAGCCGCAGGCCTTCGACGTCGAGCTTCGATCCCTGCTGCACGAAAAAGGTGTGGGCGGCCAGGTATTCGCGCGGTGCCAGCCGGTACAGCGCGGTCGAGGCCGGTACCACCAGCACGTCCAGTTCGCCGCGCATCAGCGCGTACAGCGTTTCCAGCCGCTCGGACACCAGATCGGCGTGCGGCGAGAACTGGTCGTAGGGCAGGGTTTCCCAGTCCGGCAGCTGGAAGGCGCGCAGGCCCGGGGCGAACCAGCGGATTTCGTCGAGCAGGCGCTGGGCGTCCATCGGGCGGGCGGCCACGATGACCAGCGGCGCGCCCAGGTCGCGGGCAAGCTGGCCCAGGGCGAGGGCCTGGGCGCCGCCCGGCAGTTTCGGCCAGTCGGTACGGCCGCCGGCGCGCGGCCGGGGAAGGCGGGACAGCAGGGAGGGCGATGAAGTCATGAGCGGGCAGAGCGGTGGGGCGCCGGAAAGTTCAGGCGCCGCCGGTGACGGCAGAGGCGGGATTATCGCGGAAACGGCCGGCCTGCTGCGCCCGGCAGACGCTCATTCGTACTCGTCGTACTTGCGTGCGTCGCCGCGCACCCGGTCCGCCGGGTATTTCTCCCGGTTCAGCTGCATCTTCTCGGCCACCGCGGCCGGCAGGTCGATGTCCAGCACGTCGGCCAGGCGCACCAGATAGACCAGCACGTCGGCCAGTTCGTGGCCAACCGCGGTGCGCTTGTCGTCGGCCAGTTCGCGGCCGGTGGGCAGCCACTGGAAATGTTCCATCACCTCGGCGGCCTCGATGCTCATCGCCATCGCCAGATTCTTGGGCGTGTGGAACTGTGCCCAGTCGCGTTCATCGACGAACTGGCGGACGAGGTCACGCAGGCGGTCGAGGCGGGCGGTGTCGGCGTCATGCGGCATGGTCTGTGTCGAGTTGTGGCAGGTGTGCGATTGTTGCAAAACTGCCCCTCCGCGTCGCCGTCAAGACTTGATCTTGCCAATGGTGCGGCGCAGTATCGGCAGCCTCTCTTACGCCCAGATACCCGATGACCCAGGCCAAGCACGAATCCAAGGCATTGGCGCCGCTGATGATTGCGGCGCTGGGCGTGGTTTTCGGCGATATCGGCACCAGTCCGCTGTATGCCTTCAAGGAGGCGTTCGCCGGCACCCACGGTCTGCCGCTGTCGGAAGCGAATGTGCTGGCCACGCTGTCGGCCCTGTTCTGGGCGGTCACGCTCATCATTTCGTTCAAGTACGTGTTCATCGTGCTGCGCTTCGACAACGAGGGCGAGGGCGGTTCGCTCGCGCTGGCCTCGCTGGCGCAGCGCTCGGCGCGGGTCGGCGTTCAGCGCCGGGTGGCGGCGGTGACCGCGGCCGGCGTGTTCGCGGCGGCGATGTTCTACGGCGACGCGGTGATCACGCCGGCCATTTCGGTGCTGTCCGCGGTCGAAGGCATCGCGGTGGTGGCGCCGACGCTGGAACATTGGATCGAACCGATCACCATTTTCATCCTGGTCATCCTGTTCTGCGTGCAGCGCTCGGGCACTGCCGTGGTGGGCCGCTTCTTCGGGCCGGTCACGGTGATCTGGTTCGCGGTGCTGGCCCTGCTCGGTGCCTGGAGTATCGCGCAGACGCCGGAGGTGCTGCGCGCGCTCAACCCCATGTACGCGGCCAGCTTCGTGGCCGAGAAGCCGGGCCAGTCCTTCCTGCTGCTGGGCGCCATCTTCCTCGCGCTGACCGGCGGCGAGGCGCTGTATGCGGACATGGGCCACTTCGGCGCCCGGCCGGTGCGCATGGCCTGGTATTTCATCGTGTCGCCGGCGCTGCTGATCAACTACTTCGGCCAGGGCGCGCTGGTGCTGCGGTCGTCCGAGGCGGTGAGCAATCCTTTCTTCATGCTGGCGCCGGAAGACTGGCGCCTGCCGCTGGTCGCGCTGGCGACCATGGCGACGGTGATCGCGTCGCAGGCCACCATCTCGGGTGCCTTCTCGATCACCGCGCAGGCCACCCGGCTCGGCTATCTGCCGCGCCTGCGCCAGCTGCACACCTCGGACACCGAGCGCGGACAGGTCTATATCCCGGCCGTGAACTGGATGATGCTGGTGGCGGTGGTCGTGCTGGTGCTGGAATTCGACACCTCCAGCGAACTTGCGGCGGCCTACGGCATTGCGGTGTCCGGCGACATGATCATCACCACGCTGCTCATGCTGTTCATCACCACCATGTCGCAGCGCCGGCTCAAGACGGTGCTGCTGGTGGTGCTGGGTGGCTTTCTGGTGGTGGAGGTGCTGTTCTTCGCGTCCAACCTGACCAAGTTCATGGCCGGCGGCTGGCTGCCCATGCTGCTCGGCGGCGCGCTGTTTACGATGCTGACCACCTGGAAGCGGGGCAGCAGCCTGATCACCCGCGAGCGCCGGCGCATCAACATCCCGATGAAGGATTTCGTAGGCGGCCCGCCGCTGGACGTGCCGCGGGTGCCGGGCACCGCCATCTACCTCACCTCGGACACCGAAACCGTGCCCAGCGCGCTGTTCCACAACCTGAAGCACTTCAAGGTGCTGCACGAGCGGGTGTTCTTCCTGCACGTGTCGATCGAGGACGTACCGCGGGTGCCGGACATCGACCACATCGAGGTGCATGAACTGGGCGGCGGCAACTACACGGTGGAAGTGCGATACGGCTTCCGCGAGGAACCGAACATTCCGGAGGCGCTGGCCGCGCTGGCCGATCTCGGACTGGTGCTGGAACCGATGAGCACCACCTACTTCGTCGCCCGCGCCACCGTGGTCGAAGGCCAGGGCAACGACCTGCAAGCCTGGCGGCGCGCGCTGTTCGGCTGGATGATGCGTCAGTCCGAAGGCCCGGCGAACTACTTCCACCTGCCGCCCAACCAGGTGGTGGAACTGGGCACCCAGATCAGCCTGTGACCCGGGAGGGCGACCGCACCGGGAAATTTTCCCGGCCGGTCGCGCCCGGGCTTCCGCCGGAACTGCCGCGCATTGACAATGCCGAACCTTCGGGCTGCCGCTGTCGGCCCGCACATCCTCGCTCCCCACAGGACAAGAAGAATGCGCTACACCCGCACCGCGATGTCGCTGCACTGGCTCATCGCACTGATGATCATCGGCCTGTTCGCCTTCGGCCTCTACATGGTCGAACTGCCGCTGTCACCGCAGAAGCTGAAGTACTACTCGTATCACAAGTGGGCCGGCGTCACGGTGTTCCTGCTGGTGCTGCTGCGGCTGCTCTGGCGCATCACCCACCGGCCGCCCGACCTGCCGGCCGGCATGCCCCGCTGGCAGGTGAAGGCGGCTAAGGCCGGTCATCATCTGCTATATCTGCTGATGGTGATCGTGCCGCTGTCCGGCTGGCTCATGAGTTCGGCCAAGGGTTTCCAGACCGTGTGGTTCGGTGTGCTGCCGCTGCCCGATCTGCTGTCCAAGGACGCGGCGCTGGGTGATGCGCTGCTCTGGGTGCACCGCCTGCTGAACTGGCTGTTCATGGCGGTGGTGGCCGGCCACATCGCCGCGGCGCTCAAGCACCACTTCATCGATCGCGACGGGACGCTGGCCCGCATGTGGCCGGGGCGGCGAGACTGAGCTGAGCGTCGGTGCCGGCTACGCCTCAGCGGGCGCCGGGCGGCACCCAGGCCTGGGCCGGCTCCAGCCGGTAGCTCCAGGGCAGACCGGCGTTCTTCCAGCCATTGGCGTTGCGGCGGCCCTCGACCAGATCGCCCTCGAAGCCATCCACCACATTCCACACCCGGCTGAAGCCGGCTGCCGCCAGCACATTCACCGCGCTGGTGGTGCGGTCGCCGGAGCGGCAGATGAGCACCACATCGGCGTTGCGGTCCAGCCCCTTGGCCTTGAGCAGCGCCTCGACCGCCCGCACGAAATCCGGATTCCGGTGCAGCGTGTAGCTGCGCGTCTTCGGGTCGAAATGGTCGAAGTCGATCAGCAGGAAGGGGATGTTGGCATCCATGCCGGCCGGGACGCCGACATAGCTCACTTCCGCCGGCGTGCGCACGTCGATGAACAGGGTACCGGCCGGATTGGCGTCCACCATGCGATGGGCTTCGGCGGCGCTCAGGTAGCGTTCGAGCACGGTACGGCGATTCTGCGCGACCGCATCCGGTTCGAGCGCGACGGCCGGGAGGCTGGCGCACAGCACCAGCAGGGACAGAAGGCGTTTCATCGGAGCGTCCTCCGCTTCTTGACTGCGTACCCCGCCTCGGTGGCGGGCATTATCAGGCCACGCTGAGACGCGGCTTGCCACGCAGTCGACTGCGCAGCGGGCGGTCGAGTTCGTTCAGGCGGGTGGTCAGCGTGTCCATCAGCGCTTCGCGCGACACCGACTTCGACACGAAGCAGCTGGCGCCGGCTTCGTGGGCGGCCCGTTGCCAGGCCGGATCCTCGATGCCGGACAGCAGCACGATCACCAGCTGGTCAGGCGTGTAGTGCTCGCGCAGCGCGCGGCAGGTGGCGATGCCGTCCATGCCCTGCATCAGGCCATCGAGCAGCAGCACGTGCGGGCACTGCTGGCCGACCAGCAGCAGCGCTTCCTCGCCGCTTTCCGCCTCGCGGATGCGGGTACAGCCGGCACGTTCCAGCGAACGGCGCATCAGGAAGCGTTCGGCCTCGTCGTCGTCGACGATGAGGATGTCCAGCGCGTCCGGCAGTTCGGCATTGCCGCCAGCGCCGTCGAGGCTGCATTCGATCACGCGGCGTGCGGATTCGAGCTGCATGCGGCTGGCGATCGGCACCAGCGTGGTGGCCAGCGCCCAGTCCTTTTCCATCGCGGCGGCCTCAAGCCGGCGCATGGTGTCGTGCAGGTCGAAGGCCTGGGCATGTACCGCCAGCGATTTCAGCGTGTGGGCGGCGCGGCGCAGCGTGCTTTCGTCGCGTTCGCGCAGCGCCTCCTGCAGCGACAGCACGTTGCGCTGCGATTCCTTTTCGTACAGCGCGGCGAAGCGCGCGCGGTCGGATTCGCCGATGCTGTCGATCGAGATCGACGAGGTGCCGGACACCGCGCCGTCCGGCAGCCACTTGCGCACGATGGCGTACAGGTCGTCCTCGCGGAAGGGCTTGGCGAGGTAATCGTCCATGCCGGCGGCGATGCAGTTTTCGCGGTCGCCGTCGTTGGCGCCGGCGGTCAGCGCGATCAGTGGCGTGGCCGGCAGGCCGACCAGCTGTTCGCGGTCACGGATGCGCTTGCAGGCCTCGAACCCGTCCATGCCCGGCATCTGGCAGTCCATCAGCACCACGTCGAAGCGGGCGTGTTCCAGCTGCTGCAGGGCCTGCCGTCCGTCATGCGCCTGGGTTACCCGCAGACCGAACGCTTGCAGCATGTGACTGGCGACTTCGGCATTGACCGCGCTGTCCTCGACCAGCAGCACGCTGCCGGCCAGACGCGGCAGCTTGGGCAGTGACAGCCCGCTGTGGCTGTCGTCCAGCGTGGTGTTCACCACCTTGCACGGCAGCGTCAGCGTGAACGTGGAGCCGATGCCCTGGGCGCTGCGCAGCGCGATCGAGCCGCCCAGCATTTCGGCCAGCTGGCGGGAAATGGCCAGACCGAGGCCGGTGCCGCCGAAACGGCGGGAGGCGGTGTTGTCCGCCTGTGCAAAAGCATCGAACACCCTGCCGTGGTCGCCGTCGGCGATGCCGATGCCGGTGTCGCGGACCGCCATCACCATGCGGATCGAACCGCTGGTCGGGCGTTCCTTCAGCAGCAGGTCGTCGTCGGCGGAATGGGCGCGCAGCGCGATGAATACGCCGCCATGCTCGGTGAACTTGATGGCGTTGCCGATCAGGTTCACCGCGATCTGGCGCAGACGGCCCGGGTCGCCCTCGATCCGGGCCGGGATCGCGTCATCGACATCCAGCGCCAGCGTCAGCCCCTTTTCGCGCGCCTGGGCACTGAGCAGTTCGGTCACTTCGCGCAGCGTGCGGCGCGGATCGAATTCGCTGCGCACCAGATCGAAGCGGCCGGCTTCGATCTTGGACAGATCGAGAATGTCGTTCAGCAGATCGAGCAGGTTTTCGCCCGAGCGGTACAGTGTTTCCAGATAGCGCCGCTGTTCGCCGTTCAGTTCGCTGCGCAGCAGCAGCTGGGCCATGCCGAGCACGCCATTCATCGGCGTGCGGATTTCGTGGCTCATATTGGCCAGGAACTGGCTCTTGGCCTGGTTGGCCTGTTCCGCGGCTTCCTTCGCTTCCTCGTTTTCCTGCGCCACCTGTGCGTGATGCAGCCGCAGGCGGATGAATTCCGCGGTGTTGCGCTGGAAGCGGCGGGCATTGACCACGGCGATCAGCAGGAAGAGCAGGATGAAGCCGCCGAGCACCTCGCGCTCCGGTTCCGGCGAGGACAGGTAGAACACCGCGGTCGGCAGCAGCGTGGGCAGCGCCATGCACACATAGGCCTTCCACATGCCGGTGAGCGAGAACAGGCCGACCGCGGACACCGCGACCAGACACAGCGGCACCACCATCTCATAGGGATGGCCGGGCGGCGGCATCAGCGTCACGCCCAGTGCACCCCAGGTGCAGCCAGCCGCCAGCACGCCCAGCATGAACAGCCATTTCCAGATCAGCGTTTCATTGATGCCCGGCGACACGTGGCGCCAGGCCAGGATGAGGCCGTAGCGGCCGACGTTCACCACCACCATCGCGGCCAGCCACAGCGTCAGTCCGTGTGTATCCACCACCTTGTGCAGCACGCCCCAGATCAGGCTGGACAGCACGATGGCCATCAGCAGCGTGAAGGGCGTGAGGCGATAGGCGAGCGCGACCAGTTCCGCCTCGACCTGGCGTTCCGTACCTTCGTTGCGCGGCGTGCTGCCGTGTGTAAGGAGGGACGTGGGCATGGCGCTGCTCAGGTCGGTCGCATCCGGACCGCGAGGTCCGCTCGGTAAGGGGATGACCGGTTCACGACGACCACGGGGCTTTCTTTAGCCTCAGCGCCACGGCACACCGGCGCAATCACTGGCCGTAGCTCCCGAACTTGGCCAGTACCCGGCTCATTTCCTCGGCATCGAGCAGGCGCGGCGAACCCACCTGCAGCGCGCGCCAGTACTGTTCGCACAGCGATTCGAACTCGACCGCGAGCGCCACCGCCTGCTTCAGGTCACGGCCGCACACCAGCATGCCGTGGTTGGCCATCAGACAGGCGCTGCGCCGGTCCAGCGCTTCCAGCACCGCGTCCGACAGCGCCTGTTCGCCGAAGGTGGCGTAGCGCGCGCAGCGCACGGTACTGCCGCCGAAGCGGGCAATCATGTAGTGAA
Organism: Methyloversatilis universalis FAM5; assembly: GCF_000214035.2. Classification (GTDB taxonomy): domain Bacteria; phylum Pseudomonadota; class Gammaproteobacteria; order Burkholderiales; family Rhodocyclaceae; genus Methyloversatilis; species Methyloversatilis universalis. The sequence goes on from NZ_AFHG01000030.1 coordinate 76,721, forward strand.
AAGGCGGGATGTCCGCGCCCAGGCAGGCCAGCGAGGTGGCGAAGGGCGAGTGGGTATGCACGACCGCACCGAACTCCGGTCGGGCGGCGTAGATGTCACGGTGGATGCGCCATTCAGACGACGGCTTCAGACAGCCGCTCCAGCGGCCTTCGAGGTCGACCTCGACCATATCGTCCGGCGCGCAGTCGTCCGGTTCCATGCCGCTCGGCGTGATCAGGAATGCGGAACCGCGGCGCGCGCTGACATTGCCAGCCGCCCCGCGGTTGAGCCCGCACGTTTCCAACCGGCGAGCCGCATTGAGCACCTCGGCGCCGCTGACCTCAGTCATCAGGGTGTGCCCCTGTATTGTGGAGTGAGGCCGATTATCCTGACAACGCCGCGGAATACAAGCGTGTCGGTATGAAATGTTGACGAAGTGCCTGCCGCGGCGCGGCATCATCCGGCGCAAACCCTTGCCGGACAAGGAAGCCGTCTATCTAGAAACCACTTTAAGTTCTGTGGATGAGGGCGTCCGGCCGGCGGCGGTGTCGATCACGCCGCGCTCGGTCACGATGGCGCTGACCAGTGCAGCCGGGGTCACGTCGAAAGCCGGATTGGCGACCTGCCGGCTGTCGTCGAGCACGGTGATGCCGCCTTCGGCGCCGCGCACCACGCGCACCTCGTCGCCGCTGCGTTCCTCGATCGGGATGGCGTCGCCGTCGGCGCACGTCAGATCTATGGTCGACCACGGCGCTGCCACCCAGAAGGGCCGTGCGTGCGCACGCGCCGCCAGCGCCTTGAGATAGCTGCCCACCTTGTTCGCTGTGTCGCCGTTGGCGGCGATGCGGTCGGCGCCGATCACCACCGCGTCGACCTTGCCTTCGCGCATCAGCTGGCCGGCCGCGTTGTCGGCGATCACGGTGTGCGGCACGCCGGCGCGCGCCAGTTCCCACGAGGTGAGCAGGCCCTGGTTGCGCGGCCGGGTTTCCGACACCCAGACGTGGAGGTCCAGCCCCGCCTGCCGCGCCAGGTAGATGCCGGACAGCGCGGTGCCCCAGCCGGTGGTGGCCAGCCAGCCGGCGTTGCAGTGGGTCATCAGATTGATGCGGCCGGTCGCCGGCAGCGCGTGGATGAGCGTCAGCGTGTGCTCGCCGATGGCGCGGTTGGCGGCGCGGTCCTCGTCGCAGATCGCCAGCGCCTCGTGCCAGGCAGCGTCGGCGCGGGCGGAAGGTGCCAGCGGCTGCACCGCGCGCGCGACCCGGTCCAGCGCCCAGGCGAGGTTTACCGCGGTCGGCCGGGTGGCGGCCAGCATGCGTCGCGCGGCGTCGAGCGCCGCGTCGTCGGCCGCCTCGCGCAGCGCCAGCGCCAGACCGAAGGCGCCGATGGCGCCGATCAGCGGCGCGCCGCGCACCTGCATGGTGGCGATTGCGTGCGCCGCCTGCGCGGCCGTGTCGATGCGCAGTTCGTGCTCGGCGAAGGGCAGGCGGGTCTGGTCGAGAATGTGGAGCACATCGTCAGCGATGCGCAGCGGACTGGGTGTGTCGTTCATGGATTGGGCCGGGCGGGCCGTATTGCGTCGGGGCCTGAAGCATAATCCGGGCTCCAAGCCAGATCGATGTCTGCCATGCAGGATTTCAGCGGCCGCGTGCCGTCCAAGCTGCCCGACGTGGGCACCACGATATTCACCGTCATTTCGCGCGAAGCCGCCGAACTGGGCGCACTCAACCTGTCGCAGGGCTTTCCCGACTTCACCGCCGGGCCGGAACTGTTCGACGCGGTGGCGCGCCACATGCACGCCGGCGACAACCAGTACTCGCCGATGGCCGGCCAGCCGGCGCTGCGCGCCGCGGTGTCCGCCAAGATGGCGGCGGTGTACGGCGCACAGTACGACCCGGAGACGGAGATCACCATCACCGCCGGTGCGACGCAGGCGGTCTATACCGCGATCACCGCGCTGGCCGGGCCGGGCGACGAAGTGATCATTTTCGAGCCGGCCTTCGACAGCTATCTGCCGGGCATCCGGCTGGCCGGGGCCATACCGGTGTTCGTGCGGCTGGAGGCACCGCATTTCATGCCCGACTGGAACGCGGTGGCGCGTGCCATCACGCCGCGTACCCGGCTCATCATCACCAACACGCCGCACAATCCGACCGGCGCCACCTGGTCGCTCGACGACCAGCGCCGGCTGGCCGCGCTGTGCGACGGCCGCGACATCCTGGTCATTTCGGACGAGGTGTACGAACACATCATGTTCGACGGCCGCGAACACGCCAGCGCCTGCCGTGTGCCGGAACTGGCAGCGCGCACGCTGCTGGTGTCCAGCTTCGGCAAGACCTTTCACGTGACCGGCTGGAAGGTGGGCTTCGTCTGCGCGCCGCCGTCGCTGACCGCCGAATTCCGCCGCGTGCACCAGTTCAACGTGTTCGCGGTGAACACGCCCTGCCAGCTCGGCCTGGCCGACTACATGGCCGACGCTTCGCGCTATCTCGATCTTGGCGCCTTCTACCAGAAGAAGCGCGACGACTTCCGCGCCCGCATGGCCGGGTCGCGCTTCGAACTGCTGGACTGTGCCGGCACCTATTTCCAGCTCGCCCGCTACGATGCGATCAGCGACGAGCCGGACGCCGCATTCGTGCGCCGGCTGATGCGTGAAGCCGGTGTGGCCACCATACCGGTGTCCGCCTTCCACCACGATGGTTTCGACGCGAAGCTCATCCGTTTCTGCTTTGCCAAGAGCGAAGCGCTCATCGCACAGGCCTGCGAGCGCCTGTGCGCCTATTGAAAGCTGCAATGGAAAACGTCGATTTCGAACTGCGGGGCGAATACGTCGCCCTGTGCGACCTGCTGAAGATCGCCGGTGTGGTCACCAGCGGTGGCGAGGGCAAGGCGCGGGTGGATGCCGGTGGCGTGATGGTGGACGGTCAGCCGGAATCTCGCCGCACCGCCAAGATCCACGCCGGTCAGGTGGTGGAGTGCGACGGCGTGCGGATTGCCGTTCGGTGAAGGGCAGCTTCAAGCTGCAAGATTCAAGTTGCAAGGCGCGGCGGGTCTTTTACGTGCCGCTTGAGTCTTGCGTCTTGCAGCTCGCTCTGGCGAGCCGGCTGGCAGCCGTCAGGCCGCTGCGCACCGCCGCTTCCAGCGTGGCCGGGTAGTCGGGAATGAGGTAGTCGCCGGCCAGCGCGATGCGCGGGTCGGCAGGCGGCTCGATGGCGGCCCGGCCGGGCGTGCAGCGGAAGGTGGCGCGGCGTTCGCTGATGGTGCGCACCCACAGCGGTTCCGGCAGCGCCGGAAACTGGCGCTTCAGCGCGGCCAGCACCCGGCTTTCGACCTCTTCGCGGCTGCCGCGGGCGGCGGACACCACGCAGGCCAGCAGACCGGGCGGGCCGCCGAGCGCGCCGCGGTCGAATACCCAGTGCGGTTCGCCGTCAACGAATCCGGTCATGGCGGACGGCAGGCGCGTTTGGGCATCGCAGGCCACATAGACGGTGCTGATGGCTTCGTACTCCAGCGCGTGCACCGCGCGCGAGATCGGGTCCAGCGCCGGCAGGCCGTCGAGCAGCGCCGGCAGCTGGTGCGGGCTGGTGGCGAACACCACCCGCTCCGCGCTGTGAAGCTGTTCGCCGCAGTCCAGTTCGAAGCCGGTGGCTGTTTCGCGCACGCTGCGCACCCGGGTGCCGCAATGCACCGCCACGCCGCGCGCCCGCAGCCAGAACAGCGCCGGCTCCGGCAGCAGGGCGCCGAGATCGGCACGCGGCAGCAGCAGGTCGGCCGCACCGGGCTCGCCCATCAGGCTGTCGGCCAGCACCCGTGCGAACACTCGGGCACTGGCGTCGTCGATGCCGGTATTCAGTGCTGCCACGCACAGCGGCGCCCACAGGTGGCGTATGCAGCTTTCGGTCTGGCTGGTGCGGGCGAGCAGGGCGGCGACGCTTTCGTCCGCAGGCGGCGGCCGGCGGATCGCGCCCATCAGGCGCAGTGCGGCCAGGCGGTCGCGCCAGCCCAGGCCGCGCGCGCCGATGAAGGCCAGCGCCAGCGCAAGTCGCGACGAGCCGTGCGCGCGCAGCGCGAAGCCGTCGTCGAATTCCAGTGCCAGCGGCAGGCGGTCGAACAGCGTGTCCGGGTCGGCACCGACGGTGCGCATCAGCGCCAGCGTTTCGCTGTAGGCGCCGATCAGGATGTGCTGGCCGTTGTCCAGCGGCAGGCCGTCCATGCGCACGGTGCGCGCACGACCACCCGGCTGCGGCGCCGCTTCGAACAGCGTGGGCTGCAGGCCGCGGCGCACGCAGTCGACCGCGCAGGCCAGCCCGGCCCAGCCGGCGCCGATGATGGCGATCGAAGTGCCTGGCACAGGAGCGCTCAGTTCTTCAGCCAGGTTTTCCACGCCAGCCACAGCTTGCGCAGCGGCGTGAGCGCGATGCGCCGGTCGAGCACGCGGCAGCCGTCGCGCTCGATCTCGTCGAGCAGCGTGCGGTAGATGGCGGCCATCACCAGCCCCGGGCGCTGGGCCGAGCGGTCCTGCGCCGGCAGCGCAGCCATCGCCTGTTCGTAGTATTGACGCGCACGCGCGATCTGGAATTCCATCAGCTGCCGGAATGCGTCGCTGTAGCGCGCGTTCAGGATGTCGGCCGCGCGCACGTTGAAGCGCTGCAGTTCTTCCACCGGCAGGTAGATGCGGCCGCGCCGGGCGTCCTCGCCCACGTCGCGGATGATGTTGGTGAGCTGGAAGGCGATGCCCAGGTCGTGCGCGTACTTCTGCGTGTCGCGGTGGGTGGAACCGAAGATCTGCGACGCCAGCAGACCGACCACCGAGGCGACCCGGTAGCAGTAGAGCTGCAGGCCCTTGAAGTCGAGATAGCGCGACTGGTCGAGGTCCATTTCCATGCCGTCGATGATTTCGAGCAGCTGTTCGCGCGGCAGGCCGTAGTCGCGGATGGCTGGCAGCAGCGCCAGGCAGACCGGGTGCTCCGGCGCGCCGTCGAAGCAGGCATTGATCTGGCCACGCCACCAGGCAAGCTGGGTGCGGGCGATGCCGGCGTCGTCGGTTTCGTCGACCACGTCATCCACCTCGCGGCAGAAGGCGTACAGCGCGGTGATCGCGCGGCGGCGCGGCGGCGGCAGGAAGAGGAAGCTGTAATAGAAGGACGAGCCGCTCTTTGCAGCCTTGTCCTGACAGTATTCGTCGGGGGTCATCGGTCGGTCAGGGCCCTGAACAGGATCAGCGGCCAGTCGGTACGGCCCAGTTTCGGGCGATGGCGGAAGACATCGTAATCGACCTGCTCGATGCGCTGCAAAATGCGCAGCCCGCCCTGCACGATCAGGCGCAGTTCCCAGCCCAGCCGGCCGGGCAGGCGGCGGGTGAGTGGCAGGCCCGAGCGCATCAGCGCGCGGGCCTCATCGACCAGGTGTTTCATCATGGCGCGGAAGGCGTCGTCACAGCGTGCTTCGCGCAGCTGCGACTCGGTCACTCCGAAGCGCGCCAGCGTGTCCAGTGGAATGTAGATGCGGCCGGGCGGGATGCCGTCCGGATTCTTCTTCAGATCGATGGCCACGTCCTGCCAGTGGTTGATCACCTGTAGCGCGCTGCAGATCGCGTCCGACTGCGCGAGGCTGGTCGCGTCATCGACCCGGTACAGGCAGAGCAGCAGCCGGCCGATCGGGTCGGCCGAGCGGCGGCAGTAGTCGCGCAGTTCGGCGTCATCGGCGTAGCGGGTTTTCACCACGTCCTGCGCGAAGGCGTCGAGCAGGTCGTGCAGCAGCGGCAGCGGCAGCGACCAGGCGCGCACCGCACGGGCGAGACGGGCGTGTATCGGGTCGTCCGGCATGCCGCCCTGCTCGATGATGCGCAGCTGGGCGCGGCAGTTTTCCAGCGCGGCCAGACGGGCTTCGGGCGCGGCATCTCCTTCGTCGGCGATGTCGTCGGCATGGCGGGCGAACCAGTAGAGGGCCGACACCGGCTCGCGCAGCGCGGGCGGCATCAGCACGGACGCGACCGGGAAGTTTTCGTAGTGATCGACCGACATGGGGCGCCGAGTATACCGGGGGCGGGTGTACAATCCGCGCCGCGTGCCCAGGTGGCGAAATTGGTAGACGCACTGGATTTAGGTTCCAGCGCCGCAAGGTGTGGAGGTTCGAGTCCTCTCCTGGGCACCAGCCGGACGACCCGGCCGGTTACGCAGATGCAGGTCAGGCCGGCTTTCTGGCCACCATGCCGATCACTGCCGACCGCCCGCAATGGGCGCTGCCCTCGTCGAGTTCGTCCTCGTACTCGTCCAGGCGTTCGATCTCCAGCCCGGCAAAGGCCTCGCGCAGCAGTGCGGCGGTATACAGGTTCTCGACCGCGGACGGCCCGCCGGTGCGGTATTCGAGCTGTTTCGGCGTATAGCCCTGCAGCACGATGCGGCCGCCCGGGCGCAGCGTGCGCTGCAGCCGCTCGAACAGCGCCGCGCGCTCGTCCGGCGCGGCGAACTGTATGAATACCGCCACCACCAGATCGAAGGCGTCGTCCGGATAGATCCAGTTCAGCGCATCGGCCAGCGCGAAATCCACCTTCACGCCGCGCGATGCGGCCAGCGCCTCGGCCTTCTCGATGGCCACCGGCGACAGTTCGGTGGCGGTCACGTCCAGCCCCTGTTCCGCCAGCCAGACCGCGTTGCGGCCTTCGCCGTCGGCCACGCTGAGCGCGCGCATGCCGGGGGCGAGCAGGGCGGCCTGGGCCGCCAGATACCGGTTGGGTGCGGTGCCGAACAGATAGGCCTCCCCGGCCGCGCGGTAACGGTCGGACCAGAAATCCTGTGCGTCAGCGAAGCTCATCGCGTGTGTCCGTGAGGCGGTTCAGTCCTGGATGTGGCCCATGCGCTGGGCCTTGGTGGCCAGATAGCGATGGTTCATCGGGTTGGCGCCGGCATGCAGCGGAATGCGCTCGACCACTTCGACACCTTCGTGCTCCAGCGCCCGCACCTTGAGCGGGTTGTTGGTGAGCAGCCGGGCCTGACGGATGCCGAGGCTGCGCACGATGTGAGCGGCGTAACGGTAGTCGCGCGCGTCGTCCTCGAAACCCAGCATGCGGTTGGCGTCCACGGTGTCGGCGCCGGTGTCCTGCAGCGCATAGGCGCGGATCTTGTTGATCAGGCCTATGCCGCGGCCTTCCTGCCGCAGATAGACCAGTGCGCCGCGGCCTTCCGCCGCGATCGCGCGCAGTGACGCTTCGAGCTGAGGACCGCAGTCGCAGCGCAGGCTGAACAGCGTGTCGCCGGTCAGGCATTCGGAGTGCAGGCGCAGCATGACCGGTGCGCCGTCGCTGAAATCGCCCAGCGTCAGCGCCACGTGTTCGAGGCCGGTGGACGGGTCCTGATAGCCGTGCAGCGTGAAATCGGCCCAGCGGGTGGGCAGGCGGCACACGACCTCCGACGGCGCGCCGGCCTGCGGCAGGGCATCGGCCGGGTGCCGGCCTGCGGTATCGCCATCCGGCAGGTGGCCGATGGCGCGGTACTTCTTTTCACTGGATTGCGTGCTCATGTGCTGCTTTGTGTTGGGGCCTGAAGGGACATGCAGGGGCAGGCCAAGGGGCGTAAGTATGGCCCATGTTGTGCTCCGGGCGGCACGGTCAGCTTAACCAGCGGGCGATCAGCGGCACGACAATTGCCGTGACGACACCATTCAATCCCATTGCAAGCGCGGAGAAGGCGCCCGCCGTCTCACCGAGCTGAAAGGCGCGCGCGGTCCCGATGCCATGGGCGCTCATGCCGATGGCGAAGCCGGTCACCGCCGGGTCACGTGTACCGGTGGCCCTGAGCAGGGCCGGGCCGATGACCGCGCCGACGATGCCGGTCAGGATGACCAGGATGGCGGTCAGCGAGGGCAGGCCACCTATCTTTTCGGAAATGCCCATGGCGATCGGTGTGGTGACCGATTTCGGCGCCAGTGAAAGCAGCGTACGCGGCTCGGCGCCGAGCGCCCGGGCAACCCACCACACCGACAGCACCGACGCCACTGATCCGGCCAGCAATGCCAGCATCGTCGGGCCGAACAGCTGCTTCAGCCGCGGCAACTGGGCATACAGCGGCACCGCCAGCGCGACGGTGGCCGGGCCGAGCAGGAAGTGTACGAACTGGGCGCCGTCAAAATAGACGTCGTAGGGCGTGCCGGTCAGCGTGAGCAGCGCGACGATGAGCGCTACCGCCAGTGCGACCGGATTGGCCAGCGGGTGTGACCCGAGCTTGAGGTAGAGCGCGTGCGCCGCCTGATAGGCCAGCAGCGTCAGCGTGAGGCCGAGCAGCGGGCTGGCCGCCAGATAGACCCACAGCTCGCGGATTTCGCCGCTCATCGCCCGCGCGCTCCGAGGCGCAGCACGGCGGCGGTGACCAGCAGCGTGACCGCGCAGCTCAGCACCACGGCGGCCAATGTCGGCAGCCACTCGCGGGCGAGCAGCCCGGCGTGCACCATGATGCCGGCGCCAGCCGGTACGAACAGCAGCGACAGGTGCTGCAGCAGGGTGTTGGCGGTCTCGCGCAGCGGCGCAGGCGTGTCGCCGCGGATCACCAGAGCGGCGAACAGCAGGGCCATGCCGACCACCGGACCCGGCACCGGCAGCCCCAGCCACTGGACCAGTACTTCCCCGATCAGCTGCAGCACCAGCAGCAGGGTGAGCGACGCGAGCATGGCGACCTCCGGCGGCAAGACATGGCCGGATTCTACGGCGTCCGCAGATGTGCCAAGGCCCCGGTCCTTGCGCTACCGGGGCCTTGTCTGGCGGGTTTCTATCGCCGGATCAGCGATAGCCGGCGCGGTCGAACACCTTCTGCGCCTGGGCGGTGGTGCGGGCCAGTTCGCCGACGTTGAGCGTGTCCGCCTTGAAATTGCCGAGCGACTTCAGTTCGGGATTGGACACGACTGCCGACTTCACGACCGGCCATTCGTTGTTGCCGTTGGCGAAATACGCCTGCGCTTCGTCGGACGCCAGATATTCCAGGAACTTGACCGCCGCCTCCTTGTTCGGCGCGGTCTTCAGCATGCCGCCGCCCGAAATGTTGATGTGGGTGCCGAAGCTGGACTGGTTGGGCCATACCACACCCACCTTTTCCATCATCGCGCGGTCTTCCGACTTGGTCGAACGCAGCAGCCGCACCAGATAGTAGGTGTTGGACACCGCCACGTCGCATTCGCCGACCGCCACCGCCTTGATCTGGTCGGTGTCGCCGCCCTTGGGCGCGCGGGCGAAGTTGGCGACCACGCCGCGTGCCCATTCTTCGGTCTTCGCTTCGCCCCAGTGCTGGATCAGCGCCGCGCCGAGCGACACGTTGTACGGGTGTGCGCCCGAACGCGAGCACAGCTTGCCTTTCAGCGACGGCTTGGCCAGATCTTCGTAGTTGGCCACGTCCGAGGACTTGAGCTTGAGCTTGTTGTAGATGATGACGCGGGCGCGGGTCGAGAACGCGAACCAGCCGTTTTCCGGGTCGCGCAGATGGGCCGGAATGCGTTCTTCCAGCACTGCCGACTTGATCGGCGCGAACAGGCCCATCGCGTCAGCCTGGGCCAGACGGGATGCGTCGACCGTGATGAACACGTCTGCCGGGCTGTTCGCACCTTCGTTGCGGATGCGCTCGACCAGTTCGTCTTCCTTGCCTTCGATGCGGTTGATCTTGATGCCGGTCTGGCGGGTGAAGTTCGAGTACAGCGCTTCGTCGGTCTGGTAATGACGCGCGGAGTAGAGATTGAGCACCTTTTCCTGGGCGATGGCCGGGGACAGCGCCAGAGCGGCGGCCACGGCGGCGGCGATGCGGATCATGCGGGCTTTCATGAGAACTCCGGAAATGTGCGGTTCGGTGCGGGCAGGCGCGCGGAGGGCGGCCACTGCCGACGCGGGCCGGAAATTATCAGAAGCATTTCGTAATTGCAAACCATTCGCAATTGCATTATTGTAAATGCGAATCGTTCTCATGAAGGATATTTGCATGGACGCAGTGCTGGTCGGGGCCGATCGCCTCGGCAACATTCCCGATGTGCTGGCCGAATTCGGCCTGAAGATCCGGCATCACATCACCGGTCGCGATCCCAAGCATCAGCGGCAGGCGCAACGCCTGCCCGGAGGCACCGACGTGGTGATCCTGTTCACCGATTTTCTCGGTCACAACGTGATGAAGGCGTTCCGCGACGCGGCGCGCGAAAGTGGCGTGCCGGTGGTGGCCTGCCGGCGTTCGGTGTGCGCGCTGAAGTCGGCGCTGGAGGGGTGCGGAGCGGTGCGCTGCGCGGAGTGTCCGCGCAGCCGGGGATGATCAGCGCAGCGACATGCCCGAGGTGTCGTCCACCTCGATGCGGCGCGCGCCATTGAAGCGCTTGGCCCAGTAGCGGCCGGTCATGTCGTCCACCCGCACGCCGCCGCCGCGGGAATTGGCGTGCATGAACTTGTTGTTGCCCAGGTAGATGCCGACATGGGAGAAGGAGCGGCGCAGGGTGTTGAAGAACACCAGATCGCCCGGCTGCAGTTCTTCCTTCGGCACGGTTTCACCGACGCGCGCCATTTCGACCGCGGTGCGCGGCAGCAGCACGCCCAGCGCATCCGAGAACACGTGGCGCACGAAGCCGCTGCAGTCAAAGCCGCTCTGCGGCGTATTGCCGCCGAAGCGGTAGCGCACGCCGAGCAGAGAAAGACCGCTGTCCACCAGATCGGTCACCGCGTCCGCTGCTGCCGCGGCGTGCTCGGCGATACGGTCGGCGGGCAGATACTGGGAGAAGGAGAACTTGCCGGATTCCGTGGTCGTGGCCGTGGCCGGTGCCTGGACCGGTTCGGCGTGGGCGGGTGCGACGGCCAGAGCAATACCGGCCACCGCCGCACACAACCACATGCGGAGAAGGGGAATTCGGATCATGGGGCCGGACTATACCGGTGCGATCCCGTACTGCCAAGTTTTCCGACACTGACCGTTTTCCGACACTTTCTTCCGTCCCGGGTGCGCCGCCGTTGCACCGTCCGCGTACTTGTTGCCCGCCATCGGGCCCGCTTCGCCCTTACAATCCGCGTTCCGATGACTTCACGGCCCGTCCGCGTTTCATGAGCGATCCGCAGCCCAGCGATGATGTGATGCACGCCAAGGTGCTTGTCGTGGACGATTCGCGCATGGTCCGGGCGTCCATCATCAAGCGCATCCGCGACCGTTTCGAGTGCCGTGAAGAAGCGGACGGTGAAGCCGGCTGGGCGGCGCTGCTGGTGGATGACAGCATCCAGGTGGTGCTGTCCGACCTCAGCATGCCGCATCTGGACGGCTACGGCCTGCTCGAGCGCATCCGCGCGTCCAACATTCCGCGCATCGCGGAAATCCCGGTCATCATGATTTCCGGCGACGAGGACGACTCGGCGCGCGAGCGCGCCCGGGCGCTGGGCGCCAACGACTTCATCACCAAGGGCATCGGCACGGTCGAACTGCTGGCGCGCATCGAATCGGCCAGCATGCTGAGCAAGGCCAGCCGCCAGCTCGCCGACAGCCGGGAGGCGCTGGCGGCCGCGTCGCCGATCGACCCGGAATCCGGTCTGGCCACGCCGCAGTACATGCAGATCCACGGCGAGCAGCTGCTGTCCGCCGCTGCGCGCTATCACGGCCAGGTGAGCGTGCTCATCGTCGGCATCGACAACTTTGCCGACATCGTGCGCAACTTCGGTCGTCACGTGACCGACCTGATCATGCGCAAGCTGGCCAAGGTGCTGGCCACCAAGGTGCGCAAGGAAGACACCTTCTCGCAGATCGGCGACGGCCAGTTCGCCATCATCACGCCGGACATCAGCCTGCAGAGCGCCGAGCAGTTCGCCAACCGCATGCGCAGCGTGATCGCCGCGACCGCGATGCAGTACCGCGGCCAGACGCTGCGCATCAGCCTGAACATCGGCGTCGCGAACAGCGTGGCCGACGGCGCGGAGTCGGTTTCGCAGATGCTGGGCCTGGCGGTCGCGCGGGCCGACATTGCGCACCGCGAAGGCGGCAACACGGTGCGCAGCAGCGGTGGCGAGCCGCAGAAATTCGCCTGGACCGCCGGCATCGTGAGCATCGAGCGCGCGCTGCTGCTGATCAAGTCCGGCGCGCAGGCGGAAATTGAGCCGCAGCTGCCGGCGCTGATCTACCGTCTGCTGCCGCTGCTCGAGTTGATCGACGTCAAGCACGAGTGCAACTTGCCGCTGGAGCGCTTGCGCGCGCTGGCCGCCGAGGCCGATACTTCGCTGCTCGGCAAATAAGCACACAACAAGAACAACCACATCAATTCAATGGATGTGCGGGGGTTGGAGGAAGTGAATGTCAGCAAGCAAGGAGTTTCGCGCCCGTTCCATCGCTCAGCGTGATGCATTCTGGGCAGAGCAGGCCGAACTGATCGCCTGGCAGGCGAAGCCGCAGCAGATCTGCGATTTTTCCCGCCCGCCGTTTGCCAAATGGTTCGTCGGCGGCACCACGAACCTGTGCCACAACGCAGTGGACAGGCATGCCGCCGAGCGCCCGGACGCCCCGGCCCTCATCTTCGTATCGACCGAAACCGATACCGAAAAGACCTATTCGTTCGCCGAGTTGCAGCGCGAGGTCGAGCGCACTGCAGCCATCCTGCAGTCGCTGGGCGTTGGCCGTGGCGACCGCGTGCTCATCTACATGCCGATGATTGCCGAGGCGGCATTCGCGATGCTGGCCTGTACCCGCATCGGTGCCATCCACTCGGTGGTGTTCGGCGGATTCGCGTCCGGCTCGCTGGCCACCCGCATCGATGATGCGAAGCCCAAGGTCATCGTGTCGGCCGAAGCCGGCATGCGCGGCGGCAAGGTCGTACCCTACAAGCACCTGCTGGACGAAGCCTGCGCGCTGGCCCAGTTCCCGCCGGAAAAGGTGCTCATGGTCGATCGCGGACTGGAAAAGGATTTTCCGCGTACCGAAGGCCGCGACGTCGATTACGCGACGCTGCGCGCGCAGCACATGGACGCGAAAGTGCCCTGCGTCTGGCTGGAATCCAGCGAACCGTCCTACATCCTGTACACCTCCGGCACAACCGGCAAGCCCAAGGGCGTGCAGCGTGACACCGGCGGCTACTGCGTCGCGCTGGCCGCGTCGATGAAGCACATTTACTGCGGCAATCCGGGCGAAACGATGTTCACGACATCGGACATCGGCTGGGTGGTCGGTCACAGCTACATCATCTACGGCCCGCTGATCGCCGGCATGGCCACGCTGATGTACGAGGGCACGCCGCTGCGCCCGGACCCGGGCATCTGGTGGAGCCTGGTCGAGAAGTACAAGGTGTCGGTCATGTTCTCGGCGCCGACCGCCGCCCGCGTGCTGAAGAAGCAGGATCCGGCCTATCTGAAGAAATACGACCTGTCGTCGCTGCGCCAGATCTTCCTGGCGGGCGAGCCGCTGGACGAGCCGACCCACGAGTGGCTGATGACCGCGCTCGACAAGCCGGTGATCGACAACTACTGGCAGACCGAAACCGGCTGGCCCATCCTGTGCGAACTGCCGGGGGTCGAGAAGACGCCGGTGCAGCTCGGTTCGCCCGGTCGCCCGGCCTACGGCTACGACCTGCGCATCTTCCGCGAGGACGGCAGCGAGTGCGGCCCGAACGAGAAGGGCATCGTCGGCATCGTGCCGCCGCTGCCGCCCGGTTGCCTGTCCACCGTGTGGGGCGACGACGACCGCTTCGTGCGCACCTATTTCTCGCTGTTCAAGTCGCCACTGGTGTATTCGTCCTTCGACTGGGGCATCCGCGACGAAGCCGGCTATCACAAGATCCTGGGCCGCACCGACGACGTGATCAACGTTGCCGGTCACCGGCTGGGCACCCGCGAGATTGAGGAAGCCATCCAGGCGCACTCGGCGATCGCCGAAGTGGCGGTGGTCGGCGTGGCCGATCAGCTCAAGGGCCAGTTGCCGCTGGCTTTCGCGGTGGTGAAGGATCCTGCCCGCATCGCGACCGCGGACGACCGTGCGAAGCTGGAAAAGGAAGTGATGCAGACCGTGGATGGCCTGCTGGGTGCGATCGCGCGTCCGGGCCGGGTCATGTTCGTGAACGGCCTGCCCAAGACCCGGTCCGGCAAGATGCTGCGGCGTTCCATCCAGGCGATCGCCGAAGGCCGTGATCCGGGCGATCTGACCACGCTGGACGATCCGAGCACGCTGGACCAGGTGCGTGCCGCGCTGGGCTGACGCTGTACGCAGGTCATGAAAAAGGCACCCTGCGGGGTGCCTTTTTCATTGCTGCGCAGCGCCGCTCAGGCCGCCAGTATCGTGTGCTGGCCCGACCAATGCTCGCCCGGGGCCAGCGTCATCGTCTTTTCGGCAATCGCCGGCTCGACGCACAGCATGCGGCGGAAATCCAGATCCGGCATGTCGGCGAGCGCCTTGCACTTGTGTTCCCACGGGTTCCACACCACCAGATCCGGGAAACCGTGGCTCTGGAAACCGAGCGCGCGCCCGCTGTCGTGCAGCACCACGGTGTCCGGCGCGTCGCGGTACAGGCGGTCCACCTCGTCCTCGACGATGAGGGCGTCCAGCCGGTCATCCTTCACCGTGTCGCCGGCGGTCGCGTCGAGATAGCGGGTGTTGCGCAGACCTTCGAGACGGCAGTTCTCGACCTCCTTCACCCGCAGATAGCTGTGCAGTGCGGCGGCGAAATCGAAGGCGGCGTCGCCGGTGTTCTCGACATCCAGTTCCAGATCCAGCCGGTTGCCGCTGACCACCACGGTCAGTTCCAGCGCGAAGTCGTGCGGCCACAGCGCACGGGTCGCGTCGTCGGTCACCAGCCTGAGGGTCGCGGTGGCGAAATCCTTCGACACCCGGCTTTCATCGACCTGCCAGACCCGGGTCCGGGCGAAGCCGTGGCGCGGCCCGTTACCGCGCTCGGCGAACTGCGGAAAGATGACCGGTATGCCGCCGCGCACCGCGCTGCGGCCATCGAAATGCGCCGCCGGCGACAGGTAGAGCCGCTCGCTGCCGCCCGCCGGTATCCAGGACAGCAGCTGTCCGCCGAACAGACTGATCAGGCAGCGTGCGCCATCGGGCGCGGTCAGCTCCAGCGCGGGCTGGCCGTGGAAATCGATGGTCAGGACTGAGGCGGAAACGGTGTTCATCGGCAATGGAGATCGGTGAGAAAGGCGGCGGATTCTAGCCGCGTTCAGGCGTCCAGACCCTGGCGCACGCAGGCCACATAGGCGGCGCCGTCCGGCGGCTGACGATCACGCTGCGCGCGCCAGATGGTTTCGCCCAGACAGTCCAGCACCCGGTGCAGCGCCGCGTGTTCGTCGCCCAGTTTCGCGCGCTGCGCCTCGAACGCCGCCCGGATGCCCGGCGGCTGGTCGATCGCCAGCTGTTCCTCTATCGCCAGGTGCAGCGACATGTGCAGGAAAGGGTTGGTTTCGCCCAGTTCCGGCGGGTATTCGCGACTGAGTGCGCGCTCGCCCTGGTCCATCAGGGACTGGTATTCCGGATGGCGGCCGATGATGGTGAGTGCGAGCACTTCCATCTGGGTCAGCGGCTGCGGACCGTTGCGCTTGGCCCAGGTGTCGAGGAAGAACTGGCGCGCCTGGTCTCGGGTCGGGTTGTACATGTGCAGGTGAAAAGCGGTGCGCGGACCGCGTATTGCAACACAGCGGCCGCCGGATGCCCAACTTCACCCTGTTGTGCGATATGTACTAGGACATATGAATTATTTCTTTCGGCCTTCACGCGCCCTAAGGTAAGTACAGCGCGCAGCCGGCCGTACGCCGGATGTGCCCGGACACGGAGGTGGCGTATGGCGTGCCAGATGGAGAGGCCGGCGGACAATCCGCCGGAGCGCGACTGGGAACCCGCGGACTGCTTCCGCCTGCTGCTGGTCGGCGGTGCGGAAGACCGGCCGCCCGCCGCGCTGGCTGCGCACTGGGCGGATCTGGCGGGCTGGGAGATCGAACAGGTCAGCAGCGTTCAGGAGGCCTGCCGCGGTCGAAGCCGCTACCGGCCGCACGCGGTACTCGCTGAAGTCGCCTCGGCCGGGGCCGCGCAGCTGCTGCGCCAGTTTCCGGAAGCGCGTCAGGTGCTCTGGCTGGACGAATGCACCGACCCGACCGCCGCGGCCGGCTTCGATGCCGCGGTCTGTGCCCACTGGTGGCAGCGCGCCCGCTACCCGGCCTCCCTGCGTGCGCGCACCGAAGTCATCCATCCCGGGCTGACGGTGCGAGACGCAGCCTTGCCGGGTACGCGCGATCCCTATGGTCTGGCGCTGCGGGCCGACGAATGGCGGACCACTTCCGAACTCGACTGGCTGGCCGGTCTGTTGCCCGGACTGGCGTCCTCACCGGTCCGCTTCGTCGTGTCCGGCCGTCCGGCGCCGGCGCTGCTCGATCTGCTGGCGCCGTTCTCGCCGCTGATCACCGCAAGCGATCGCGACGCTCAGGGGCGGGCGGCGGTGTCGCTGCATGCGGGCGGTCACAGCCAGCCGCTGCTCGAAGCGATGGCCGCCGGTTGCGCAGTGGTCGCCGCTGACCGCGAGCCTGCGCGTGAGGTGGTGCGCGACAGCGTGAATGGCGCGCTGATCGGCGACAGCGAGCAGGGCGCGGCGCGCCTGCGCACGCTGTTCACGTCGCCGGACCAGGTCAGGCGCATGGTGCGTGAGGCGCAGGATGATCTGCGGCGTGATTTCGACCCGCTCGCCGCCGCGCTGCGGTGTGCGCGGCTGCTGTCGCAGGGTCACGTCGATCCGCAGCGGATGGACCGCTGGGCCACCGGCTCGCTGCCCGGCGAGTGGATCGCGCTGCACGCCTGAACCGGCGGCCGGGGTGGCGGCGATCAGTAGCTTTCGTCGATGTCGACCGCCTGCAGCACGATGGCCGCGATTTCCTCGATCGACTTGTGGGTGGAATCCAGCCAGCGTATGCCTTCCATGCGCATCAGTTTCTGCGCCGCGTCCACCTCGAAGCGGCAGTTGTCCAGCGATGCGTAATGGCTGTTGCGGCGGCGCTCCTCGCGGATCTGGGACAGCCGATCCGGTGCGATCGTGAGGCCGAACAGCTTGGGGCGGTACTTCACCAGTTCGGTCGGCAGCTTGCCGCGCTCGAAATCCTCGGGAATCAGCGGATAGTTGGCCACCTTCACGCCGAACTGCATGGCCATGTAAAGGCTGGTCGGTGTCTTGCCGGAGCGCGACACGCCGACCAGGATCACGTCCGCCTGTTCCAGTTCCTTGTGTGACATCCCGTCGTCGTGGGCCAGCGAGAAATTGATCGCCTCGATCCGTCGCTGGTAGTCGGCACTGTCTTCCATGCCCTTCGCGCGGCCGACGCTGTGGCTGGACGGCTGCCCCAGTTCCTCCTCCATCGGTCCGACGAAGTGCTCGAACATGTCGAGGAAGAGGGCGTCTGCCTGGCGTACGGTGCGCGCCACCTCGGCATTGACGATGGAGGTGACGACGATGGGCCGGACGCCGTCGCGCATCTTGGCTTCGGTCAGGCGTTCCACGCAGTCCAGCGCGTTGTCGACCGAATCGACGAAGGGCACCCGGGTCTGGCGGAACTTCACGCCTTCGAACTGCGAAAGCAGGCTGCGTCCCAGGGTTTCGGCGGTGATGCCGGTGCTGTCCGATATGAAGAAGACGGTTCTCATGCGGGTCCGATCAGGAATCTGAACATAAACATCACGTTGCGCCCAAAAATTTCCGCAGCGCAGCAGCGACTTTAACTAGAATGCCGGGTTCCCGTGCGCCCACCCGGTGCGCGGGAACGTACACGGTCGCCGCAACAAGCGATCGCCCCATGTTCAAGAGAGGATACCCATGTCTCGCTACGTCATCCCGTTCGAACAGCTGCGCATGACTGACGTCGAAAGCGTCGGTGGCAAGAATGCGTCGCTGGGCGAAATGATCAGCCAGCTCCCCAAGTCCGTGCGCGTTCCCGGAGGTTTTGCCACCACGGCCGAAGCCTTCCGCGAGTTCCTGGCACAGGACGGCCTGGCCGGTCGCATCCACGCTGCGCTCGACGCGCTGGATGTCGATGACGTCAATGCGCTGGCCCGCACCGGCGCGCAGATCCGTCAGTGGATGATGGACACCCCGTTCCCGGCCCAGCTCGAAGCCGAAATCCGTAGCTTCTACGCGCAGCTGGACGCCGCCGGCAACGGCTCGTTCGCGGTGCGCAGTTCGGCCACCGCCGAAGATCTGCCGGACGCCTCGTTCGCCGGCCAGCAGGAAACCTTCCTGAACATTTCCGGCATCGACAACGTGCTGCACGCGATCCGCGAAGTGTTCGCCTCGCTCTACAACGACCGCGCGATCAGCTACCGCGCGCACAAGGGCTTCGTGCACGCCAATGTGGCGCTGTCGGCCGGTGTGCAGCGCATGGTGCGCTCGGACAAGGGCGCCGCCGGCGTCATGTTCACGCTGGACACGGAATCCGGCTTCCGTGACGTGGTGTTCGTCACCGCCAGCTATGGCCTGGGCGAAACGGTGGTGCAGGGCGCGGTGAATCCGGACGAGTTCTACGTGCACAAGCCCATGCTGGCCCAGAACCGCCCGGCGGTGATCCGCCGCAATCTGGGCAGCAAGATGATCAAGATGGAGTTCGCCGCGACCGCCGCTGCGGGCCGCAGCGTGCAGACCGTGGACGTGGCCGAGGCCGACCGTCACCGCTTCTCGCTGAGCGACGAACAGGTGCTGGAACTGGCCCGCTATGCGATGACCATCGAAGCGCACTACGGCCGCCCGATGGACATCGAGTGGGGTCTGGATGGCGTCGACAACCAGCTCTACATCCTGCAGGCGCGCCCGGAAACGGTGAAGTCGAACGAAGTCGGCATGACTCAGCAGAAGTTCCGCCTGAAGCAGTACGGCAAGGTGCTGGCCAGCGGCCGCGCCATCGGCCAGAAGATCGGCGCCGGCCCGGTGCGCATCGTCGATGACGCGTCGCAGATGGACAAGGTGCAGGCCGGCGACGTGCTCGTCACCGACATGACCGACCCGAACTGGGAACCGGTCATGAAGAAGGCTGCCGCCATCGTGACCAACCGCGGCGGCCGTACCTGCCACGCGGCCATCATCGCGCGCGAACTGGGCATTCCGGCCATCGTCGGCTGCGGCGACGCGACCGAAACGCTGACCGAGGGCGAGGAAGTCACCGCCAGCTGCGCCGAAGGCGACACCGGCAACATCTATCGCGGTCGCCTGGACTACGAGGTGGTGACCTCCGACCTGTCCAATCTGCCCGATCTGCCGCTGAAGGTGATGATGAACGTCGGCAATCCGGAGCTGGCCTTCGATTTCGCCCAGCTGCCGAACGCCGGCGTGGGTCTGGCCCGCCTGGAATTCGTCATCAACAACACCATCGGCATCCACCCGAAGGCGATTCTGGAAATCGATCAGGCGCCGGCGCGTCTGCGCGAGGAAATCCGTCGCCGCGCCCGCGGCTACGCGAGCCCGGAAGCCTTCTTCGTCGACAAGCTGGTCGAGGGCGTGGCCACCATCGCCGCCGCCTTCTGGCCCAAGCCGGTCATCGTGCGTCTGTCCGACTTCAAGTCCAACGAGTACAAGAAGCTGCTCGGTGGCGACATCTACGAGCCGGACGAAGAGAACCCGATGCTGGGCTTCCGCGGTGCGTCGCGCTACATTGCGCACAGCTTCCGCGACTGTTTCGAGCTGGAGTGCCGCGCCATGCGCCGCGTGCGCGACGAGCTGGGCCTGACCAACGTCGAACTGATGGTGCCTTTCGTGCGCAACACCGGTGAAGCGGCCGAGGTGGTGAAGCTGCTGTCCGAGCACGGCCTCAAGCGCGGCGAGAACGGTCTCAAGCTCATCATGATGTGCGAGATTCCGTCCAACGCGCTGCTGGCCGAACAGTTCCTCGAGCACTTCGATGGCTTCTCGATCGGCTCCAACGACCTGACCCAGCTCACGCTGGGCCTGGACCGTGATTCCGGTCTGGTCGCCGGTGCATTCGACGAGCGCGACCCGGCGGTCAAGCAGCTGCTGTCGATGGCCATCCGCACCGCCAACCGTCTGGGCAAGTACGTTGGCATCTGCGGCCAGGGGCCGTCGGATCACGCCGACTTCGCGCTGTGGCTGATGGACGAAGGCATCCAGAGCGTGTCGCTGAATCCGGACACCGTGGTGGATACCTGGCTGAAGTTCGCCGCCCACGGCAAGGAAAAGCAGGGCTGACGACGGGATTGCGGCGCGCCCTGGCGATTGCCGGCGGCGCGCCGCCTGTTCGCGGGTGGGTAACCCATGCGGACATGATCACCGGCCGGCGTACCGGCAACCGGCGAAAAAAAGCGCACCGCAGGGTGCGCTTTTTTATTTGGCGGGCTGTCCGGAGACAGCCTCAAACCGCTCGAAAAATCAGAGCGGCTTGATTTCCGAAGCCTGCAGACCCTTCGGGCCACGCGTCACTTCGAACGACACCTTCTGGTTTTCTTGCAGCGAACGGAAGCCATTGCCCTGGATCGCGGAGAAGTGCGCGAACAGGTCTTCACCGCCGTCGTCCGGGGAGATGAAGCCGAAACCTTTGGCGTCGTTGAACCACTTGACGGTACCAGTTGCCATGTGTGTATTTCCTTTGAAACTGAGTTGTGAACAAGTCACCGCGTCATGCGATGACCGTAGCGCAGGGAAACCTCAAGGGGAATATGGCAAGCGGAGTACTGACTTGAAAATCGAGAACCGACGCACAACACGTTCATGCTTGAAATCACCTACAGCCGTGCTTATACGGGAATAGTGCGCGCGACGCAAACGATATTTGCGTATCGCCGCTGACTTCAGCTCTGGCGCAGGCCTGACGTTAGAGACATGGCCGCTCGCTGACCTTACGAAACGGAGTGCGGAAGGGGGCGGCAGCCGTGGTCCATTCCGCTTGAGGGCTTGCGGATTTCGGGGGCATGATGGCTTGATCCGACTATCGTCTATTCGTTGCAGGAATGCCTGCGTGCATACCCTTTGCAAGGCGCTGCTGTGGTGCGCTGCCTGCGTGCTGGCTGGCTGTTCCGACGGCGGGCCGAAGGTGATTCTTCCGCAGTACGCGAGCCCGGCGTCGGCAGAGCCGGCGCATGTGCTCATTCTGGGTATCCACCCGCTGCACAATCCCGGGCGGCTGGACGCCATGTACGGCCCTCTGGTGGCGGCGGTCAGCGATGCGGTGCCGGGCGTCACGCTGCGCCTTGAAGCGTCGCGCGACTACGCGGAGTACGAGCGCAAGCTGCGCGACGGCCGTTTCGATCTTGCGCTGCCCAATCCCTATCAGACCGTGGTGGCCGCCGCGGCGCAGTACCGGGTATTCGGCAAGGTGGCCCGTGACGACGATTTCCGCGGCCTCATCATCCGCCGCCGCGACAGCGCCGTGAGTCAGCCTTCCGATCTGCGCGGTGCCGCCTTCAGCTGTCCGGCCCGCACCGCGGTGGCGGCCTGCATGCTGCCGCTGCTCTGGCTGCAGCAGAACGGCCTCGATGTCAGACGCGATCTGGAGGTTCGCGAAGTGGGCTCGCAGGAATCCAGCATCCTCAACGTGGTGCAGGGGCGCGTCGCGGCGGGCGCGACCTGGCCGCCGCCCTGGCGGGCCTTCCAGAAGGATTACCCGGAGCTGGCCGCCCAGGTCGAGGTACTGTGGCAGACCGATACCCTGCCCAACAACAGCCTGATGGCACGCCGTGATCTGGACGAAGCGCTGGTCAGTCAGGTGGCGCAGGCGCTGTTCGAACTGTCGTCCACGCCGGCCGGACAGGCGCTGCTGGAAAGGGCCGAGATTGCCGGTTTCGAGCCGGCGAACGCTCTGACCTATGCGCCGGTCGGCGTCATGCTTGACCGCTACAGGACGGCGATCGGGGAACTCCGGTGATGTTCAGCGAAACCGTGCGTCGCCTCCTGTCCGGCAGTCTTTCGCGTCGTCTCGCGCTCGCGATATCGCTGGTGCTCGGCGGCCTCATCACGGTGTTCGTGATCGCGCAGATCCGTCACGAAAGCGAGGTGCTGCTGGAGCGCTCGCGCGCGTCCCTGCTGGCCGAAGTCGATCTGCTGTCGCGCAGCGGCCGGGAATGGGTACTGTCCAGCGATGTCGCCGGGCTGGATGAATTGCTGGCCCCGGTACGCAGTGCCCCCGGCCTCGAATACGCGATGTATCTCGACGCGTCCGGTCGTGTTCTGGTGCATTCGGAACCGCGTCGGGCAGGCGAACTGCTGGTCGATCCGCTCAGCCGTGCCGCGCTGGCCGATACCGCTGCCGGCACGCGCCTGATCCAGCAGACGCGTGACCTGAGCGACGCCCTGGCGCCGGTGCGGCAGGGCGAACGGCTGATCGGCTGGGTCCGGGTCGCCCGCAATCACGGCGCCGAGGTGCTCGCGCTTCGCCAGGCGGTGCGCGACGGCGTGCTCTACGCCTCGGCCGCCCTGCTGCTCAGCGCGCTGCTGGCCATGGTGCTCGCCCGTGGCCTGACCGGCGATCTGAGGCGGGCGCAGCGGCTGTTCGAGCGGGTGAGGGAAGGGGATCTGTCGGCGCGCATCCAGCATCGTCGGCGCGACGAGCTGGGTGACCTTTTTTCCGGCATCAACGACACGCTGGATGCGCTGCAGCGCAACGAACACATCCTCCAGCTCACCCAGGAACGGCTCGAACTGGCGATCAGAGGCTCGAACGACGGCATCTGGGACTGGGATCTGCTCAGCAACCACGTCTACTACTCGCCGCGCTGGAAACAGATGCTGGGCTACGCCGACCATGAGCTGGACAACCGGCCGGACACCTTCCTCGACCGTGTCCACCCGGACGAACTGCCGCTGATGCTGGACCGCATCAACGATTACCTCGAAAACCGTGTGCCGGCATTCGAACTGATCATCCGTGCGCGCCATCGCGACGGCAGCTGGCGCTGGATACTGACGCGCGGTCTGGCGGTACGCGGTCGTGACGGGCGCGCGCTGCGCATGAGCGGTACCCATACCGACATCACGGCGCTGAAGCAGGCAGAGGCCGGCCTGGCGCTCGAGCGTTCGCGTCTGTACAGCCTGCTGGCCCATCTCTACACCGGGGTCATCATGGAAGACCGGGACGGGCGCATCGCGGTGTGCAACCGGGCCTTCTGCGAACTGTTCCCGCTGGTCGAGAACCCGGGCGAGCTGGTCGGTCGCCGGCGCGAAGAGGTGCTGACCGAGGTGCGCGGGCAGTTCGATGACGGCGATGCGATGCTGCAGCGGATCGACGCGATCCTGCAGCGTGGCGAGCCGGTGATCGGCGAACGGGTGCAGCTCGCCGACGGACGGGTGATCGAGCGCGACTGCCTGCCGATCCGGGTCGGCGAACTGCGTCAGGGCGTGCTGTGGACCTTCCGCGACATTTCTTCCCGGATCCGGATGGAGCGCAGCCTGGCCGCGGAAAAGGAAAGGTTGCGGGTGACCCTGCTGTCCATCGGTGACGCGGTCATTTCCACCGATGCATCCGGCCGCATCGATTTCCTGAACCCGGCGGCGGAAGCCCTGACCGGCTGGCGCAACGAGGACACCACCGGACGCCGGCTGTCCGAGGTGCTGCAGCTGATCGATCCGGTGCTCGGGCGTCCCCGGCCCGACCTGGTGGAAACCCGCCTGGAGGCCGGCGCGGCGCCTGGCGCCGGCGAATCCGTCATCGTGGCGCGCGACGGGCAGGAGAGGGTGGTGGAGCACGCGAGTTCGCCGATCCGCGACGCGGTCGGCGACATCAGCGGCACGGTTGTCGTGCTGCACGACGCCACCGACCGCTACCGCATGCAGGAGCGTCTGCGCTGGCAGGCCACGCATGACCCGCTGACCGGTCTGGCCAACCGTGTGCTGCTCGAGGACAGGCTCACCCAGGCGATGGCGCGCGCACGGCGGCAGGACAGGATGCTCGCGGTGTGCGTGCTCGATCTGGATGATTTCAAGGCGGTCAATGATCGTCTTGGGCACGAGGCCGGCGACGAGCTGCTGCAGGAAATCGCGCGCCGGCTCGAACATTCGGTGCGTGCCGACGATACCGTGGCGCGCCTGGGCGGGGACGAATTCGTGGTGCTGCTCGGGGCGCTCAAGGATGTCGATGAAATGGACAGCTGCCTGCAGCGCATGCTGGAGGCGCTGGCCGCACCGGTCGCCATTTCCGGGGAAGAGGTGGTCACGCCGGCCAGCATAGGCGTGACCCTGTATCCGCTGAACGACAGCGACGCCGATGCGCTGCTGCGCCATGCCGATCAGGCGATGTACGAAGCCAAGCAGAGCGGCGGACGCTGTTACCGCCTGTTCGATTTCCTGAACAGCCAGGTGTCGGTGGAGCGCCTGCGACAGCGCGAGCGGATCGGGGAGGCCATCAGCCGCGGGGAAATGCGGCTGCATTACCAGCCGCGGGTGGACATGCGGGAAGGTCGCATGATGGGCGTGGAGGCCCTGGTGCGCTGGCAGCATCCGGAAGACGGTCTGCTGCCGCCCGACCGCTTCCTGCCGCTGATCGAGCACGATCCGGAAATTCACCGTCTGGGCGAGTGGGTGATCCGCACCGCGCTCGCCCAGCTGGCGGCCTGGCGCGCCGAAGGTGGCCGCTTCGGCGTGTCGGTCAATATTTCGGCGCCGCATCTGCTGTCGCCCGGCTTCGTCACCCGGCTGTCGGAACTGCTGGCCGAACAGCCGCTGCTGCCGCGCCAGGCGCTGGAAATCGAGGTGGTGGAATCGGTGGCGCTGGACGACATCGAACGCGCGGCCGCGGTGGTGCGCGACATCCGGCGCCTTGGGGTGCGGGTGGCGATCGACGATTTCGGCGTCGGCTATGCCTCGCTGGGCTATCTGCGCAGGCTGCCGGTCGATGTGGTGAAGATCGACAAATCCTTCGTGCTCGACATGCTCGAGGACGAGGACGATTTCGAGGTGGTGCAGGCGGTCATCGCGCTCGCGCAGGCGCTGCGGCGCGAGGTGGTGGCCGAAGGCGTGGAAACCGCCGAGCACGGGCTCATGCTGCAGCGCCTGGGCTGCAGCCAGATCCAGGGCTACGGCATCGCCCGCCCGCTGCCGGCGGACGCACTGATGCCCTGGCTGGCCGCATGGCGACCGGATCCACGCTGGGCGGAATGGCAGCAGTCAGGCAGCGGCAGCAACGATCTGCCGCTGTTCTCCGCGGTGCGCGAATTCAATCGCTGGACCGAACAGGTGCTCGGCCTGGCTGAAGGCCGCCCGACCCGGCTGGCTGACGAAGAGATCCGCGACCCGACGCGTTGCCGTTTCGGCCTGTGGTTTCATGAGGGCGGCCAGCAGCGCTATGGCGATTTCGAGGAATACCGCGCGGTCGATCGCTCACACCGTGCGCTGCATGAACTGGCCGTCCGTGTTGCGGACAGCAGCGCACACGGTGACTGGGCGGCGGCGCAGGCGGCCGCAGTCAAGCTGCGGGCTGCGCGCGATGAACTGAGCGTGCGCATCGAGGCCCTGCAGCGCGCGGCTCGCCGCCGCGCGCTGACCGATCTGTAGAGGCGGCGTTTCAGTCCGCCAGCAGTACGCCGCGCTCGCGCAGACGCAGCATCAGTTCATCCACGCACTGGTCGATGCTGCGGTCGCTGGTATCGATGCGGATTTCGGCGTTCTCCGGTGCCTCGTACGGTGAATCGATGCCGGTGAAGTTCTTGATTTCGCCGCGGCGCGCCTTCTTGTACAGACCCTTCGGATCGCGCTCCTCGGTCACCGCGATCGGCGTGTCGACGAAGATTTCGATGAACTCGCCGTCTTCCATCAGGCTGCGCGCCATCCGGCGTTCGGCCCGGAACGGAGAAATGAAGGCGGTCAGCACGATGAGGCCGGCATCCACCATCAGCTTGGCCACTTCCGCCACCCGGCGGATGTTCTCCACCCGGTCGGCCTCGGTGAAACCCAGATCCTTGTTCAGGCCGTGCCGCACGTTGTCGCCATCCAGCAGATAGGTGTGGCGGCCCTGCGCGGACAGTCTTTTCTCGATCTGGTTGGCCAGCGTCGACTTGCCAGCGCCGGACAGGCCGGTGAACCACAGCACGCAGGGCTTCTGGCCCTTCATCGCGCCGCGCGCCGCCTTGTCCACATCGACGTGCTGCATGTGGATGTTGTGCGAGCGGCGCAGCGCGAAGCGCAGCATGCCGGCACCGATGGTGGCGTTGCTCAGGCGGTCGATCAGGATGAAACCGCCGGTTTCGCGCACCGACTCGTAGGGGTCGAAGGCGATCGGCCGGTCCAGGCTCAGCTTCACCTGCGCGATCTCGTTCAGCGCCAGCTGTTTCGCCGCCAGATGTTCCAGCGTATTCACATTCACCTTGTGCCGGATTTCGGTCACCGTGGCGGTCACCGTGCGCGTGGCGGTCTTCAGCAGATAGGCGCGGCCGGGCATCATCGGCTCGTCCTGCATCCACACCAGCGTGGCTTCGAACTGGTCGGCCACCTCGGCCGGTGCATCCTTGTGCGAAATGACGTCGCCGCGCGAAATGTCGACCTCGTCCTCCAGCACCAGCGTGACCGACTGGCCAGCGATGGCGCGCGGCAGGTCGCCGTCGGCGGTGACGATGCGCTTCACCGTGCTGGTGCGGCCTGAGGGCTGGACGCGCACCGGTGCGCCCGGTTCGATCACGCCGCTCGCGATGGTGCCTGCGAAGCCGCGGAAATCGAGATTCGGCCGGTTCACCCACTGCACCGGCAGCCGGAAGGGGCCCTGCAGGCGTCGCTTCTGGTCGACCTCGACCGTTTCCAGATAGCCCATCAGCGTGGGGCCGTGGTACCAGCCCATCTGTTCGCTGGGTGCGGTGATGTTGTCGCCCCTGAGCGCCGACATCGGAATGGCGACGATGTCCTCCAGCCCGAGCTGGGCGGCGAAGGCGCGGTAGTCGTCGAGGATGCGCTGGTAGGTGGCTTCGGAATGGCCGACCAGATCCATCTTGTTGATGGCGACCACGACGCGCTTGATGCCGATCAGCGACACCAGATAGCTGTGGCGGCGGGTCTGGGTCTGCACGCCGTGGCGCGCATCGACCAGGATGATGGCCAGATCGGCGGTCGAGGCGCCGGTGACCATATTGCGGGTGTACTGCTCGTGACCCGGCGTGTCGGCGACGATGAACTTGCGCCGGTCGGTCGAGAAGAAGCGATAGGCGACGTCGATCGTGATGCCCTGCTCGCGCTCGGCGGCCAGACCATCGACCAGCAGCGCGAAGTCGAGGTCACCACCCTGGGTGCCCACCTTCTTCGAGTCGGCTTCGAGTGCGGCCAGCTGATCCTCGAACAGCATTTTCGATTCGTACAGCAGGCGGCCGATCAGCGTGCTCTTGCCGTCGTCGACGCTGCCGCAGGTGATGAAGCGCAGCAGGCTCTTGTGCTCGTGCTGCTTCAGGTAGGCGCCGATGTCCTGCGCGATGAGGTCGGATACGTGTGCCATCAGCAGGCCTCCTGCAGGGCCGCCCCAAAGACGGCCTGAGCCCCCTCGAGGGGCAACGAACGAATGTGGGTGTGGGGGCGCATCAGAAATACCCCTCCTGCTTCTTCTTTTCCATCGAGCCGGCCGAATCGTGGTCGATCACGCGACCCTGACGTTCCGAGGTCTTGGTCAGCAGCATTTCCTGGATGATTTCGGTCAGCGAGGACGCGTTCGACTCGACCGCGCCGGTCAGCGGATAGCAGCCGAGGGTGCGGAAGCGCACGTTGCGCATCTGCGGCACTTCGCCGGCACGCAGCGGCATCCGGTCGTCGTCGACCATGATGAGCGTGCCGTCGCGTTCGACCACCGGGCGCGGGGCCGAGAAGTAGAGCGGCACGATGGGAATGTTCTGCAGGTAGATGTACTGCCAGATGTCGAGCTCGGTCCAGTTCGAGATCGGGAACACGCGGATCGATTCGCCCTTGTGCTTGCGCGCGTTGTACAGGTTCCACAGCTCCGGGCGCTGGTTCTTCGGGTCCCAGCGGTGCTGCGCGGTGCGGAAGGAGAAGATGCGCTCCTTGGCGCGCGACTTTTCCTCGTCGCGGCGCGCACCGCCGAAGGCCACGTCGAAGCCGTACTTGTCGAGCGCCTGCTTCAGGCCCTCGGTCTTCATGATGTCGGTGTGGATGGCCGAGCCGTGCGTGAACGGGTTGATGCCCTTGGCGACGCCGTCCTCGTTGATGTGCACGATGAGGTCCATGCCGAGCTTCTTCGCCATCTCGTCGCGGAACTGGTACATCGCCCTGAACTTCCAGGTGGTGTCCACGTGCAGCAGCGGGAAGGGCGGCACCGCCGGGTAGAAGGCCTTCATCGCCAGGTGCAGCATGACTGCGCTGTCCTTGCCGATGGAATAGAGCATGACCGGGTTTTCGGCCTCGGCCACCACCTCGCGCATGATGTGGATGCTCTCGGCTTCCAGCCGCTGCAGGTGGGTCAGGGTGTCGGGATCGATGTCAGGGGTGTTCGCAGCCGTATGTGCCATGGTCACTCTCGCAGGGATGGCCGGATGATGGCCGAGTGCACGGGCGCCCGCGTTCGACGGCGTCACGCCCGGCGGTCGATAGTCGCCGCCCGCGGCGCCATTCGTCACGGACTTCACGCGGCAGCCGGTTCAGACTGTGCGCCGGCCAGCGTTCCCGCGGGCCACGACAGAGGCGGCCGGCCACGGCCGCCGGGGATGGCGGATGACGGATCGAGCTGAACTGAAGGCGCTGCACGCGGCGCTGCTGGACATCGTGCGCGAAGCGGGCGCATGCGTAATGGCGGTCTATGCGACCGATTTCGACGTGGCGGACAAGGCGGATGCGTCACCGGTCACCGAGGCCGACCGCAGCGCGGATGCGCTGATCGTCGCGCGGCTGAAGACGCTGACGCCGGACATTTTCATCGTGTCGGAAGAGTCGACCGAAGCCGGTCAGCGCCCGGCAGACGGCGCACCGTTCTGGCTGGTCGATCCGCTCGACGGCACGAAGGAGTTCATTAATCGCAACGGCGAGTTCACGGTGAACATCGCGCTGATCGAGAACGGCCAGCCGGTGCTGGGCGTGGTGCTGGCCCCTGCGCTGGGGCGGTTGTTCTCAGGCATCGTGGGCGAGGGCGCCTGGCTTGAGGATGAGGGCGGGCGGCGCGAAATCCGCTGCCGGATACCGCCGGCCGAGGGTCTCACCGTGGTGGCCAGCCGCTCGCACGGCGATGCGGCCGCGCTGGACGCCTATCTGGCCGGCCGCAATGTGGCCGATGTGCGCAACGCCGGCTCGTCGCTGAAGATCTGTCTGGTGGCGGCCGGCGAGGCCGACGTCTATCCGCGTCTCGGACGTACGATGGAATGGGACATCGCTGCCGGACACGCGGTGCTGGCCGCCGCGGGCGGCCGCATCGAACAGGTGGAGGGTGCGCCCTTCACCTATGGCAAGCCGGATTTCGCGAATCCGCATTTCGCTGCCTGGGGTCTGGGGGCCTGAACGCCGCGATGACCGCCTGGCTGGTACTTGGCTCGATCGGACTGCTGCTGGCGCTGCTCGTACACGGTCGCGTGGCGCCCGCGCCGCTGTTCACCGGGCTCGCCACCTGTTACTACTTCGCCGGTCTGCTGGATCAGAAAACCTGGCTCACCAGCTATACCAATCCGGCGCTGGCCATGCTGGTGCTGCTGCTGCTGGTGTCGATGGTGGTGGAGCGGGCGCCGGTGCTGGAGCGTGTGTCGGACCGTCTGCTGCGCGGCTCGCCAGGCTGGGCGGTGGTGCGCTTCACCTCGGTCACCACGCTGTTCTCCGCTTTCCTGAACAACACCGCAGTGGTCGGCGCGCTGCTCGGCGTGGTGACCCGGCAGCGCCACCATCCGGCGTCGCTGCTGCTCATCCCGCTGTCCTTTGCCGCCATTGTCGGCGGCATCACCACGCTGGTTGGCACCTCGACCAATCTGGTGGTCAGCTCGCTGATGGTGAACGCGGGGCTGCCGCCGCTGGGCATGTTCGACCCGACCTGGGTCGGCGTACCGGTGGCGCTGGTGTGCGTCGGGGTGATGGCGCTCGGCGTGCGGCTGCTGCCGCGGCACGAGGCGGATGACCGCGAACTGCAGCAGGCCTATTTTCTGGAAGCGCGGGTCGACCCGGCCTCCAGTCTGATCGGCCGCAGCATCGAACAGAACCGGCTGCGCAATCTTGAAGGCCTGTTCCTGCTGGAAATCCTGCGCGAGGGTCGACTCATTTCGCCGGTGGCCCCGACCGAAGTGATCGAAGCTGGCGACGTGCTCATCTTTACCGGCGAAATCGACAAGGTGCAGACCTTGCAGCGCTTCGACGGTCTGCAGGTATTCGGCATGGAAGCGAACGCGCTGCTGCGCTCCAACCTGCTCGAAGTGGTCATTTCCAGTCAGTCGGACCTGGCGAACAGGACCTTGCGCGAGGTCGATTTCCGCACCATGTTCGATGCCGGCGTGGTTGGCATACGGCGCGGCGACAAGCGGCTCACCGGCCAGCTCGGCCGGGTGCCGCTGCATGTGGGCGACAGCCTGCTGCTGGCGGTCGGGCCCGATTTCGCGCACCACCGCAATATCGAACGCAATTTCCATCTGGTCGGCGGCACGGTGCGGCCGCGGCTGACGCCTGTTCAGAGCCGGTTCACGCTGGGCGGTTTCGCAGCGGTGATCGCGCTGTCCGGCTTCGAGATCGTGCCGCTGTTTACCGGCCTGCTGGTGCTGATGATCGCGCTGGTGGTGAGCGGACTGCTCACGCTGGGCGAGATGCGCCGCCGCTTTCCGTTCGACCTGGTGCTCACCATAGGCTCGTCGCTGGCCATTGCCAGCGTGCTCGAGAACAGCGGGGCGGCCGAACTGATGGCCGGCGCTCTGCGTGCGCTGTACGACGGCCATGGCGTGCTGGGCGCCTTCGTCGGCATCTACCTGCTCACCGTGCTGCTGACCGAACTGGTGACCAACAACGCTGCAGCCGCGCTCGCCTTCCCGATCGCACTGTCGACCGCGCGCGCCTTCGACGCTGATCCCATGCCCTTCATCATGGCGGTGCTGTACGGCGCCAGTGCCGGCTTCCTGATTCCTTTCGGCTACCAGACCCACCTGATGGTGTATTCGCCCGGCCGCTACCGGATGATGGATTTCGTCCGCGTCGGCCTGCCGGTGTCGATCGCCTATGGCGCCACGGTGCTGCTGCTGGTGCCGGTGTTCTTCCCGTTCACCCGCTGACCCGGCGCCGGGTCAGGCCGCCTGGCCCGCGCTCCAGCCGGAAGACCAGGCCCACTGGAAGTTGTAGCCGCCCAGCCAGCCGGTCACGTCCACCACCTCGCCGACGAAGAACAGGCCGGGCACGCGGCGGGCCGCCATCGTTTTCTGGTCGAGGTCGCGCGTGTCCACGCCGCCCAGCGTCACTTCCGCCTTGTTGTAGCCCAGCGTGCCCGACGGGTGCAGCGGCCAGCCCTTGAGCTTCGCGGCGATGTCGGCCAGCGCCGCCCGCGGCAGTTCGGCCAGCGCGACATTCCAGCGGCCTGCACCCTCGAAATCCACCCACTGCTGCGCGAAGCGCTTCGGCAGGTGGTCTGCCAGCAGCGTGGCCAGCGCCTGCCTGCCGGCTCGTGCCGTCTGCAGCCAGCTTTCGGCATCGGCCACCTCGGGCAGCAGGTCGATGTGCAGCGCTTCGCGGCCGCCGGCCTGCTGCCAGTAGCTGGACGCCTGCAGGATGGCCGGACCGGACAGGCCGCGATGGGTGAGCAGGGTCTGTTCGCGGAACTCCGGGCCGTCGCACCAGGCCACCGAATCGAAGGAGGCGCCGGACAGTTCGCCGAAACGCGCCAGCCAGTCCGGATCCAGCGCCAGCGGCACCAACGCCGGCTTCGGCGCCACCACCTTAAGGCCGAACTGCTCCGCCACCCGGTAGCCGAAAGGCGTGGCGCCGATCTTCGGGACCGTCAGCCCGCCGGTGGCGATCACCAGCGAGGCGGCGAAGCGTGCGCCCTGGTCGGTATCGACCCGGAACAGATCGCCTTCCCGCGACACGCCGCTCACCGCTGACGGGCGTTGCCAGCGCACGCCGCCGGCGTCGCACTCCGCCTTCAGCAGGTCGATGATCTGCTGCGAACTGTCGTCGCAGAACAGCTGGCCCAGCGTTTTTTCGTGATAGCGGATGCGGTGTCGCTCGACCAGCGCGATGAAGTCGCGTGGCGTGTAGCGCGACAGCGCGGAGCGGCAGAAATGCGGGTTCTGCGACAGGAAGCAATCGGGCCTCAGGTCGCGGTTGGTGAAATTGCAGCGGCCGCCGCCGGAAATGCGGATCTTCTCGGCCAGCTTGGGTGAGTGGTCGATCACCAGCACGCTGCGGCCGCGGCTGCCTGCGGTGGCGGCGCACATCAGGCCGGCGGCGCCGGCGCCGATCACGATCACATCGACGTGCATGGACGGACAGAGGAAGACGAAAGGCGCGAGTGTAGCGGCGCTCAGCGCAAACCCGGGGGCTGAAGTAGCATCGCCGGATGCGATTCATCCATTCCCTGAGACGCGGTTCGGTGCGCACCCGGCTGGTGCTGCTGGTACTGGCCCCGCCGCTGCTGATGCTGCCGCTGCTGATCGCGCTGGTGGTGCATTGGGGCAATTCCGCCTACGACCAGCTGCTCATCTACAAGGTGAATGCGGAACTGACCATCGCGCGCCAGTATTTCGACCGGGTGCTCGACAGTCAGCGTCAGACCGTGTCCGCGATCGCGGCCTCCGGCAAGCTGCGCAGCGTGCTGGGCGCGCCGGCCTCGCTGGCTGCCCTGCTGAAAGCACAGGCCGAGGCGCAGCAGTTTGACTACCTGTACGTGCTCGACGGCGAGGGCCGGGTGCGCGCGGCGTCCACCCACACGCGGCCGGGCGAGGTGCTGAGGGAATCGCGCACCGACTGGCCGGTGGTGCGGGCGGCGCTGGAAGGCGAATCGCGCATCGCGCTGTCGGTGTTCGACGCCGCCCGACTGGCGGCCATCGGCCCGCAGCTGGTCGAGCGCGCACGGCTGGCGATCGTGCCGACCGCCAACGCCACACCCGACCCGCGACACGAGGAGGAGCGCGGCATGATGATCCATGTCGCGGTGCCCATCCTCGACGCCCAGGGCGAACAGATCGGGGTGCTCGAAGGCGGCCGGCTGCTGAACCGCAACCTCGATTTCGTCGACACCATCAACGACCTTGTCTACAACGACGGCGCGCTGCCGCTGGGTTCGCGCGGCACCGCCACGCTCTTTCTCGACGATGTGCGCATCGCCACCAATGTGCGCATGTTCGGCGGCGACCGCGCGCTCGGCACCCGGGTGTCGGCGGCGGTGCGCCACCGGGTGCTTGACCGCGGCGAGCGCTGGCTGGACCGCGCCTTCGTCGTGAACGACTGGTATGTGTCGGGCTACGAACCGGTGGTCGATGGCGAGGGCCGGCGCATCGGCATGCTCTATGTCGGCTTTCTCGAAGCGCCTTTCCGCGAGGTGAAGCAGAACATCCTGGCGGCGCTGATCGGCCTGTTCGCACTCATCATGGCGGCCGGCGTCGTGCTGTCGCTGCGCGGCGCGCGCAGCATCTTCCGGCCGATCGAGCGCATGGACGCCACCATCGGCGCGGTCGAGAAGGGTGACGCGACGGCCCGCACCGGCAGCGTCGAAGGCGGTGAGGAGATCGCGCGTCTGGCCGGTCACCTCGACACGCTGCTGGATACCGTGGCCGCGCGCGAGGCGGAGCTGAAGCAGCTCAACGCCGAACTGGACCAGAAGGTGGTCGAGCGCACCGCCGAACTGCGCGAGGCGCAGCGCCAGCTGGTGCGCTCGGAAAAGCTGGCGGCCATCGGCCAGCTCACCGCGGGCGTGGCCCATGAAATCAACAATCCGGTGGCGGTGATGCAGGGCAATCTGGACCTGATGCGCGAACTGCTGGGCCCGGCTGCTGATGGCGTGAGCACCGAAATCCGGCTGCTGGACGAACAGATCAACCGCATCCGCGTCATCGTGACCAAGCTGCTGCAGTACGCGCGACCGGGCGAATTTGCCGGCTACGTGTCCGAACTGGACACCGGTGCGCTGCTGCAGGACACGCTGCCGCTGGTGCAGCACCAGGCGCGCAAGAACGGCGTGGACATCGTGCTCGACACCCGCGCCCGCACCCGTGTGCGCATCAACCGCGAAGAGCTGCAGCAGGTGCTGGTGAATCTCGTCGTCAATGCGCTGCACGCCATGCCCGACGGCGGCACGCTTACGCTGAGCACCGAAGACGTGTCCGATCCGGCCGGGGTGCGGCTGGACGTGCGCGACAGCGGCCACGGCATCGCGCCGGAACACCTGGGCCGGGTGTTCGATCCCTTCTTCACCACCAAGCGCTCCGAAGGCACCGGTCTGGGCCTGTCGGTGTCGCTCGGCCTGATCGAGCGCTATGGCGGCACCATCACCGTCGCCAGCACGCCGGGCGAGGGCACCTGTTTCAGCGTGCTGCTGCTGTCCGAGCCGCAGTTCCGCGGCGCCGAGGGCCCGGCGCACGCCTGATCCGGCAGGCGTGCCGGGGAGGACGGTGCGCCGGCCCGGCCCCTGTGCCGGCCGTCAGCGCACGATCGAGAAGCCGACCCGTATCTGCGCCGGGCCGCTCCGGTTGTAATCCAGCAGGCTTTCGCCATAGCCATTGAAGTACTGGAAATGCAGGAAACCGCCGGCGCCGGCGTCGGCCAGCAACCGGCGCTTCAGGCGATAGGACAGGTCGAGCTGCAGCGACCCCTGGTTGCCCGGATAGCCTTCGGCTTTCAGCAGCCAGCCGTCGTCGTTGCCGACTTCGAGCCCGAGCAGCGCGTAGCCGCGGTATTTCGCGATGTCGCGGTTGGTAGGGTCGCGATCGGTGTAGTCGAACAGCTTGGCCGAGGCGCCGACATGGGTGTTGTGGTCCACGTCCCAGCGCCAGGAGGGCTTCACGAACAGGGTGTCGATCGAGCGCGAGTCAGCGCCGTCGCGGCCGTTGGACTGGTGCTCGTAGCCGGCCTGGGCGCTGAAGGTGTGGCGCGAGCCGATCTGCCGGTAGGGACCGAACTCGTAGAAGAAGCTCGGCTTGTAGGTGGTGTCGCGGAAAGGTTTCGAATCGCCGCTCCAGTCCCAGATCGAGGTCTGGGTGTAGCCGAAGTGCAGGCCGGTGAGCAGGTCGCCCAGCGGCAGTTCGGTGGCCCAGCCTTCCGGATCGAAGATGCGGTACTTGAACGAGATCTGGAAGCGGGCCGTCGTGTCGCCGCGCGAGCCGGCGACGAAATAGACCGGTTCGTGGGTGCCGAGACCGATGCGGTTGCGACCCAGATTCACCACGCCGGCCGGTTCGGCCCCGGTCGTTTCGGCGGCGGCCGCCCGCACCGAAGAGGATGGCACCACCGCCACCGCACCGGCGGCCAGCGGTGCCGGCTTGAGCTGCACCAGCAGCACGCTGGACGCCGCAGAGGTCAATTCCAGCCGGCCGGTGCCTTCGAGGTCGGTCGGGAACACCGCAGCGTAATCGCGGCGGCCGTCACGCGCCGGGGCGGACGCGCGCAGGGTGAGGTCGGCCGCGCGAGGACCGGCGATGACGCGCCCCTTCAGTTCTTCCGGAAGGGCTTCTCCGGCCGTCGATACCACGGTGAGCGTAAGCGGCAGCCCCGGTTCGACCAGAGTCTGCCGGCTGGCGAGCAGCAGGTCGGCGCGGGCCGGAGCGGCCAGCATAAGGGCTGCAAGCGCGATTGCGAGCGGGGCGGCGAATGCGCCGGTGCGGCGCAGCGGTGAACGGTTCATGGCGGGACTCCATCAGGACTGCCCGCGATTCTGCCTGCTGCGCGGCCTGGCGGGCTGTCAGCCGTAGCTGACTGCCCGCCGGCGAGGTCCTACCAGAGCGTTTCGCGCTCCGGCGATGCGCTGATGCGGTGAATGGCCAGGTCGGCGCCCTCGAACTCCTGTTCCGGATCCAGACGCAGTCCGGAGAAGGCCTTGATGGAACCGTAGATGATGGCGCCGCCGGCCAGTGCCAGCGCGACGCCGGCCACGGTGCCGACCAGCTGGGTCATGAAGCTCACCTTGCCCAGCCCGCCCAGTGCCTCGAGCCCGAAAATGCCGGCGGCGATGCCGCCCCAGGCGCCGCACAGACCGTGCAGCGGCCATACGCCCAGCACGTCGTCGATCTTCCAGCGGTTCTGGGTCAGCGTGAACATGAGCACGAACAGGCCACCCGCGATGCCGCCGGTGAGCAGCGCACCGAGCGGGTGCATGAGGTCGGAGCCGGCGCAGACCGCGACCAGGCCGGCCAGCGGACCGTTGTGCACGAAGCCCGGGTCATTGCGCCCGGCCACCAGCGCCACCAGCGTGCCGCCGACCATGGCCATCAGCGAATTGACCGCCACCAGTCCGTTCACCGCTTCCAGCTTCTGCGCGCTCATCACGTTGAAGCCGAACCAGCCCACGGTCAGTATCCAGGCGCCCAGCGCGAGGAAGGGAATGCTCGAGGGCGGATGGGCGGCGATGCCGCCGTCGCGCGAGTAGCGGCCGCGTCGGGCGCCCAGCAGAAGCACCGCCGCCAGCGCGATCCAGCCGCCGAAGGCGTGCACGACCACCGAACCTGCGAAGTCGTGGAAGGGCGCGCCGAAAGTGCTTTCAAGCCACGCCTGGAAGCCGAAGTTGCCGTTCCAGATCATGCCTTCGAACAGCGGATAGAGCAGGCCGACGATCAGTGCGGTGGCGCTCACTTGGGGCCAGAAGCGCGCGCGTTCGGCGATGCCGCCCGACACGATGGCCGGGATGGCGGCGGCGAAGGTGAGCAGGAAGAAGAACTTCACCAGATCGTAGCCGCCGGCCTGGGTCAGGCTGGCCGCGCTGCCCAGAAAATGAACCCCGTAGGCGATGCCGTACCCAATGAAGAAATACACCAGTGTGGATACCGCAAAATCCACCAGGATCTTGAC
Source organism: Methyloversatilis universalis FAM5 (assembly GCF_000214035.2). Classification (GTDB taxonomy): domain Bacteria; phylum Pseudomonadota; class Gammaproteobacteria; order Burkholderiales; family Rhodocyclaceae; genus Methyloversatilis; species Methyloversatilis universalis. The sequence continues at coordinate 113,513 of NZ_AFHG01000030.1, forward strand.
CAGCGCATTGACCTGGTTCTTGCGGCGTACCGTGCCCACCTCGAGGAAGGCGAAGCCGGCGTGCATCGCCAGCACCATGATGGCGCCGAGCAGGATGAACAACACGTCGGCCGATGTCTTGAAACTGTCCATGAAAGCTCCGGAAATCACGATCGAGGTGCAGATAGCAAGAGCTGCACCAGCAAGTGGCGGAGGTCGGGGCGGGTGGCACGGAAGTGGGGCGCAGTGCGGCCTTCAGACCGATCCGGAGAGGCGGTCATGCCCTCGCGTGTGACAACACATGCGCACTTTCCAGGGGCAAAATAGCGTGTTGCGCACAAAAAATGTGCGCAGTGAAACAAACTCGATCAAAATGCCCGGCTTTGGTGCATAAGTCCGTCAAGGGCAGTGGGAGACAACTTTGAAGTACGGCAATTTCAGCGATTTCGTGGCGCGGGTGGATGCGCGCAATCCGGGTCAGCCCGAATTCATCCAGGCGGTGACCGAGGTGATGGAAAGCCTGTGGCCCTTCATCGAGGCGAATCCGCGCTACGCCGAACAGGCGCTGCTCGAGCGGCTGGTTGAACCCGAGCGGGTGATCATGTTCCGCGTCTGCTGGGTCGATGACCGCGGCGAGGTGCAGGTGAACCGCGGCTACCGCATCCAGCACAGTTCGGCCATCGGGCCGTACAAGGGCGGCATCCGTTTCCACCCGTCGGTGAATCTGTCCATCCTGAAATTCCTGGCGTTCGAACAGACCTTCAAGAATGCGCTCACCACGCTGCCCATGGGCGGCGGCAAGGGCGGTTCCGATTTCGATCCCAAGGGCCGCAGCCAGGGCGAAATCATGCGTTTCTGCCAGGCCTTCGTGTCCGAACTGTTCCGCCACATCGGTTCGGATACCGACGTGCCGGCTGGCGACATCGGGGTCGGCGGCCGTGAGGTCGGCTACATGGCCGGCATGATGAAGAAACTCAGCAACCGTGCCGACTGCGTGTTTACCGGCAAGGGCCTGTCTTTCGGCGGTTCGCTCATCCGTCCGGAAGCGACCGGTTACGGCACCGTCTATTTCGCCGAGGAAATGCTGTGCCACGCCGGCCGCTCGATGGCCGGTCTGCGGGTGTCGGTGTCCGGTTCCGGCAATGTCGCGCAGTACGCGGTGGAAAAGGCGATGGCGCTGGGTGCCAAGGTGGTGACGGTGTCCGATTCCGGCGGCACCGTGATCGACGAGGACGGCTTCACCACTGAAAAGCTGGCCATCCTGATGGATGTGAAGAACCGCCAGTACGGCCGCGCGAGCGACTACGCCAAGCAGGTCGGTGCGCGCTTCGAGGAGAACGTGCGTCCGTGGCATGTGCCGGTCGACGTGGCGCTGCCCTGCGCCACCCAGAACGAACTGGACGAGAGCGACGCGCGCACGCTGATCGCCAATGGCGTGAAGTGCGTGGCCGAAGGCGCCAACATGCCCTCGACCATCGAAGCCGCGAAGGCCTTCGAGGCGGCCGGCGTGCTCTACGCGCCGGGCAAGGCTTCGAACGCCGGTGGCGTGGCGACCTCGGGTCTGGAAATGAGCCAGAACGCGATCCGCATGAACTGGACGCGCGACGAGGTCGATACCCGTCTGCTCCAGATCATGCAGGGCATCCACGCCGCCTGCCTGCAGTACGGCAAGCGCAAGGATGGTCGCCTGAGCTATGTCGATGGCGCCAACGTGGCCGGCTTCGTCAAGGTGGCCGAGGCCATGCTGGGGCAGGGCGTGATCTGATCTCAGTGCAGTCCCGGCCCGCCCGCGCCGTGCGGGTGTGGCCAGGGCGGAAACGCATTTCCGGCGACGTCCCGGAAACAAAAAGCCCACTCCGAGGAGTGGGCCTTTTTTGCTGGAACGGCGTTTCGATTACTTCAGGATGGTCGCGAGCGAGTCGGCCACGTAATCGATGTTCTTCGAGTTCAGCGCGGCCAGGCAGATGCGGCCGGTGCTGACGGCGTAGATGCCGAATTCGTCGCGCAGGCGATCCACCTGGGCCACGGTCAGACCGGTGTAGCTGAACATGCCGCGCTGGCGCACGACGAAGGAGAAGTCACGGGCCACGCCGCGGGCCGACAGCTTGTCGACCAGGCCAGTGCGCATCGCGCGGATGCGCTCGCGCATTTCGCCCAGTTCCTCTTCCCACATCGAACGCAGCTCGGGCGTAGCCAGCACCGATGCCACCACCGCGCCGCCGTGGGTGGGCGGGTTGGAGTAGTTGGTGCGGATGGTGCGCTTGAGCTGGCTCAGCACGCGGGCCGATTCGTCCTTCGACGCAGTCACGATGGACAGGGCGCCGACGCGCTCGCCGTACAGCGAGAAGGACTTCGAGAACGAGCTGGAAATGACGAAGCTCAGGCCGGACTGCACGAACTGGCGCACCGCCACGGCGTCCTGGTCGATGCCGTCGGCGAAGCCCTGGTAGGCCATGTCGAGGAAGGGCACCAGGTTGCGTGCCTTGCACACCTCGACCACTTCGGCCCACTGGGCGTCGGTCAGGTCGGCGCCGGTCGGGTTGTGGCAGCAGGCGTGCAGCAGCACGATCTGGCTGGCCGGCAGCGCCTTCAGGTGGGCGATCATCGCGTCGAAGCGCACACCGCGGGTGTCGGCGTCGAAATAAGGGTAGACATCGACTTCGAAGCCGGCGGCTTCGAACAGCGCGCGGTGGTTTTCCCAGCTCGGGTCGCTGATGTAGACCTTGGCCTGCGGCAGCAGGCGCTTCAGGAAATCGGCGCCGATCTTCAGCGCGCCGGTGCCGCCCAGGGCCTGCGCGGTGACCACGCGGCCGTCGGCGGTCAGGGCCGCGCCCTGGCCGAACAGCAGGTCCTGCACCGCCTTGTTGTAGGCCGGCGCACCTTCGATCGGCTGGTAGCCGCGCGGCGGCGCATTCTTCATGCGCGCCTCTTCCGCGGCACGCACCGCACGCAGCAGCGGCAGCTTGCCCGCGTCGTCGTAGTACACGCCCACGCCCAGGTTCACCTTGGTGGTGCGGGTATCAGCGTTGAAGGCTTCGGTCAGGCCCAGGATGGGGTCGCGCGGGGCCATCTCGACGGTCGAGAAGACGGACGGGTTCATGCGTGCTCCGGTGTGCAGGGTTGGTGTGCCCGGGTCGGGCGGTGCGTCGTGCTATTAAAGATAGGTCGAAAAAACGACAACAATCGCGCTAATGTCCGCTTTTGCCTGAACGCCGCCGAAGTCCTGCGGTCATCAGGCTGCAAACGATTTGTGCAACGCAAAATTCTACCATGTCGGAAACTGTCGCCGCACCCGCCCTGTTAACCTTTGACAACAGTCCCTATCGCCTCCATCAGCCCTTTCCGCCGGCCGGTGACCAGCCGGGCGCGATCGACAAACTGGTCGAGGGCATCGAGGACGGGCTCATGTTCCAGACCCTGCTCGGCGTCACCGGTTCCGGCAAGACCTACACGATGGCCAACGTGATCGCGCGCACCGGTCGCCCGGCCATCGTGATGGCGCCGAACAAGACGCTGGCCGCCCAGCTGTACTCGGAATTCCGCGAGTTCTTTCCGGAAAACGCGATCGAGTACTTCGTGAGCTACTACGACTACTACCAGCCCGAAGCCTATGTGCCGTCGAAGGACCTGTTCATCGAGAAGGACAGCGCCATCAACGAGCACATCGAGCAGATGCGGCTGTCGGCGACCAAGAGCCTGATGGAGCGGCGCGACGTGATCATCGTCGCCAGCGTGTCGTCGATCTACGGCATCGGCGATCCGGTGGATTATCACGCGATGATTCTGCATCTGCGCGAAGGCGGCACGCTGCACCAGCGCGACATCATCGCGCGGCTGGTGCAGATGCAGTACCAGCGCAACGACACCGACTTCAAGCGCGGCACCTTCCGGGTGCGCGGTGACGTGATCGACATCTTCCCGGCAGAACACGCCGAGAACGCGCTGCGGGTGTCGCTGTTCGACGACCAGATCGAGGAACTGTCGCTGTTCGATCCGCTGACCGGCCAGGTGCGCAGCCGCATCGGCCGCTTCACCGTCTATCCGTCCAGCCATTACGTGACGCCGCGCGCCACCGTGCTGCGCGCGATCGACGCCATCAAGGCCGAACTGGAGATCCGCTCGAAGGAATTCGTAAGCCAGCACAAGCTGGTGGAGGCACAGCGCATTGAGCAGCGCACCCGTTTCGACCTCGAAATGCTGAACGAGCTCGGCTTCTGCAAGGGCATCGAGAACTACTCGCGCCACCTGTCCGGCCGCCAGCCGGGCGAGCCGCCGCCGACGCTGATCGACTATCTGCCGCCGGACGCGTTGATGTTCATCGATGAGTCGCACGTCACCATTCCGCAGATCGGCGGCATGTTCAAGGGCGACATGGCGCGCAAGACCAATCTGGTCGATTTCGGTTTCCGGCTGCCGTCCGCGCTGGACAACCGGCCGCTCAAGTTCGACGAGTTCGAGAAGCTGATGCCGCAGACCGTGTTCGTGTCGGCCACCCCGGCCGCCTACGAGGCGGCCAATCAGGGGCAGGTGGTGGAGCAGGTGGTGCGGCCGACCGGCCTGGTCGATCCGGTGGTGGAAATCCGCCCTGCCTCGACCCAGGTGGACGACCTGCTGGGCGAGATCCGCAAGCGGGTGGACGCTGGCGAGCGCGTGCTGGTGACCGTGCTCACCAAGCGGCTGGCCGAGGACCTGACCGACTACTTCAGCGAGAACGGCGTGCGGGTGCGCTATCTGCATTCGGACATCGACACGGTCGAACGGGTGGAAATCATCCGCGACCTGCGGCTGGGCGAATTCGACGTGCTGGTGGGCATCAACCTGCTGCGCGAAGGTCTGGACATCCCCGAGGTGTCGCTGGTCGCCATCCTCGACGCCGACAAGGAAGGTTTCCTGCGCTCCGAGCGCAGCCTGATCCAGACCATAGGCCGGGCCGCGCGTCACCTGAACGGCACCGCGCTGCTGTACGCGGACAACATGACCGACTCGATGAAGCGGGCCATCGCCGAAACCGAGCGCCGGCGCGCCAAGCAGATCGCGCACAACGAGGCCCATGGCATCACGCCCAAGGGCGTGGTCAAGCGCATCAAGGACATCATCGACGGGGTCTATGACCAGGAAGAGGTGGCGCGCGAACTCAAGGTGGCCGAGGAGCACGCGCGCTTCGAAGCCATGAGCGAGAAGGATCTGGCCAGGGAAATCAAGAAGCTCGAGAAGGAAATGGTCGAGCATGCCAAGAACCTGGAGTTCGAGAAGGCGGCCGAGGCGCGCGACCGGCTGTTCAAGCTGCGCAGCGGCGCCTTCGGCGCGGCCGCGCACTGACACCGTGGCCGCACGGCAAGGGCGGCGGGGCGCTGCGGCGCCCGTCGGCCCCGGCCGGTGCTGATCCCTTCATTCCGCTGAGTCCTTCATTCCGAAATCATCCCGCTGCCGGGCGGAACTTGCCGCGCCGGCCGCACTCCCTGCGAACATGGTCCACATCACCGCTTTCTTCCGCCCTCTGCTCGTCGCACTGCTGAGCCTGCTGCCCGCGCTTGCGCCGGCCGCCGAGAGCGCGCCGTCCACCACCCCGCGTGCCACTGTGTCGCTGCTGTCGGCCAGCGATGCGCTGGCGCCCGGGCAGACCGTCGAACTGGCCCTGCATTTCCGCTTCCAGCCTGGCTGGCACATCTACTGGATGAACCCGGGCGATGCCGGTCAGGCGCCGCGCATCGAGGTGTTCGCGCCCGCCGGCAGCACGGTGGGCGATGTCCGCTGGCCGGCACCCGAGCGCCACGTCGACGGACCGATCACCACCTTCGTCCATCAGGGCGACGTGCTGCTGCCTTTTCCGCTGACGCTGCCGGCGTCGCTGTCCGGCACCACCGCGCTGTCGGTGAAGGCCAGCTGGCTGGTGTGCAAGGACATCTGCATTCCGGAAGAAGGCGTGTTCCGGCTTGAACTGCCGGCCGGTGCGGCTGAGCCCGGCAGCGACGCGCCGCTGTTCGAGGCGGCGCGGGCGGCCGCGCCGGTGCGCACCGACTGGCAGGTGTCGGTCGACGCGACCGGCCAGCTCACGCTGCGCGGCGCTGGCGCCGGTACGCTGAAAGCGGCGGATTTCTTTCCGGCGGACTGGGGGCGGATCGAACACGGCGCCGCCCAGACGCTGACGGTCGAGGGCGACCGGGCCCGCATCGCGCTGGTGCCGGGCGCCGAATTCGATGCCGCCAAGCCTCTGGAGGGCGTGCTGCGCGCCACCGGCGCCGACGGGGTGGAGCGGGCGCTGTGGCTGTCCACCGCGGATCAGCCGGTCGTCCGCACGCCGGTGGTGATGCTGGCCGCCGGCGACGCGCCGCCTTCGTCGGGGGGGACTGCACCGCCGATCCAGTCCTCGGCCGCAGGCGAAACCGGGGGGCTATGGCCGCTGCTGTTCGCCTTTGCCGGCGGCCTGCTGCTCAACCTGATGCCCTGCGTGTTTCCGGTGCTGGCGATCAAGGCGCTGTCCTTCGCCCGAGCCGGCGGGGGCGAGGCGGCGCGGGTCAGGCGGCATTCGCTGGCCTACTGCGCCGGCGTGGTGCTCAGTTTCGTCGCGCTGGCCGGCCTGCTGCTTGCGCTGCGGGCCGCCGGAAGCCAGGCCGGCTGGGGCTTCCAGTTCCAGTCGCCGGTGTTCGTCGCGGCCATGGCCACGCTGCTTTTCGCCATCGGTCTGAACCTGTCCGGTGTGTTCGACGTGGGCGGACGCCTGGCGTCGGCGGGCAGCGGGCTGGCGGAGCGCGGCGGACTGGCCGGCAGCTTCTTTACCGGCGTGCTGGCGGTGGTGGTGGCCACGCCCTGTACCGCACCCTTCATGGGCGGCGCGATCGCAGCGGCGCTGAGCGCCCCGGCCGTGGTCACCGTGGGCATCTTCGTCGCACTCGGTCTGGGCATGGCGCTGCCCTATCTGCTGCTGGCCTTTTTCCCGGCGCTGGCCCGGCGCATGCCGAAGCCCGGTGCCTGGATGGAGCGGCTGAAGCAGGCGCTGGCCTTCCCGATGTATGGCGCGGCGGCCTGGCTGGTGTGGGTACTCAGCCAGCAGAGCGGCGCGGATGGCGTGCTGCACGTGCTGGTGGCCCTGCTGCTGGTGGCGCTGGCCGCCTGGCTGGCCGGCAGCGCGCAGCGCGGCGCGCCGAGAGCCTGCCTGTGGCGGGCTGCGGCCGTGCTGGCGCTGGTGATCGCTGCGCTGGCGGTCGGACGCACACCCGCAGCGCAGCCGGTCGCCGCGGCTTCGGCCGAAGGCGCTTACTCGCCGCAGCGGCTGGCCGACCTGCGCGCCTCCGGCAAGCCGGTGTTCGTGAACATGACCGCCGCCTGGTGCGTCACCTGCCTGATGAATGAAAAGGTGGCCTTGTCGACGGCCGAGGTGCAGGCGGCGTTCGCTGCGCGCGGCATCGTCTACCTGAAGGGCGACTGGACCCGGGCCGACCCGGACATCACCGCCTTCCTGCAGTCCCATGGCCGGGACGGTGTGCCGCTCTACGTCTATTACCCGGCGGGCGGCCAGCCGGTGCTGCTGCCGCAGATCCTGACGCCGGGCGTGGTGCTGGCGCATCTCGAACCCGGGCCGTAAGCGTCAACGATTCGAGCAATCACCGAGGAGATCCGACATGACGACAGCGATCAGCCACCGATCCGCGCTGCTGGCCCTTGCACTGGGTCTGAGCGCGGCGATTGCCCACGCCGCACCGCGGGTGGGCGAGCCTGCGCCCGCGTTCGCCGCGGTCGATTCCAATGGCCGCAGCGTCAAGCTGGCTGACTTCGCCGGCCGCACCGTGGTGCTGGAATGGACCAATCACGGCTGTCCCTATGTGCAGAAGTGGTACCAGGGCGGCATGCAGGCGCTGCAGAAGGATGCGACCGGCAAGGGGGCGGTGTGGCTGACCGTGCTCAGTTCGGCGCCGGGCACCCAGGGTCATGTCGATGGCCCGACCGCCAACCGGATGATGAAGGAGCAGGGAGCTGTGCCCACCCACTATCTGCTGGATCCGGAAGGACGGGTCGGCCGCGCCTACGGCGCGCAGGTCACGCCGCACATGTACGTGATCGCCCCGGACGGCCGGCTGGCCTACGCCGGCGGCATCGACAGCATCGCCTCTGCCGACGTGAGTGATATTGCGAAGGCCGAACCGCTGGCCAGGCTGGCCATCGATGCGGTGCTGGCCGGCAGGCCGGTGGCCAAGGCGCAGACGCGACCCTATGGCTGCTCGGTGAAATACGCGAACTGAGGGACGCGAACTGACCGACACGAACTGACCGACACGAACTGACCGACACGAACTGACCGACACGAACCAAGGCTGAAGGTCGGGGTGCTCAGGCGTGCCCGGACGGATGGGGCTCGGCTGCTTGGGATGAGGGGCGGGCGGCCCACGGTCGGCGCAGGGCGCCGGCCGTGGGGGGGTACAGGTCAGGCGCTGACGCTGCCGGTGCCCGGGTGGTTGGCCGCGTGCATGCGGTTCTGCGCCTTGACCAGTCGTTCCATCGTGCGCAGGTCCTTGCGGTCCAGCTTCATCGCGCCGCGCACCCACTCGCGGGTCACGTCTTCCAGTTCCTGATAGGTCAGGCGCACATAGGCGTGCATCTTGGCGCGCTGGAAGGCGCGGAACCCCTTGAGCTGGGTGGACATCTGGCGCATCACGTCGCGCGCCACCCATTCGCCACGGCCCGGTTCGGCAAGATGGTCGACCAGACCCAGTTCGTGCATCTTCTCGGCCGGCAGCACGCGGGCGTTCAGGATCAGGTCCTCGGCCACACGCGGACCGGCCTTGCGCGCCACCAGGCTGTAGGCCCCCATGCCCGGGAAAAGGTTGAACAGCATTTCCGGGAAGCCCATCTTGGCGCCGCGTTCGGCGATCACCACATGGCAGGACAGCGCGGCCTCGAAGCCGCCGCCCAGCGCGTCGCCCTGGACCACCGCCATCGACACCGCGTCGGCGTGCAGGCCGGCAACGTTGTTGTTGATGGCGCGGATGCAGGCCTCCGCATAGCGCATCAGCCCGTCCTCGTCGCCGGCCTCGACCAGCTTCTGGAACAGGTCGAGGTCGCCGCCGAGGTTGTATACGCCGGACACGCCGGAGCAGTTCAGGAAGAAGTCGACCGTGCCCGGCGCCAGTTCGACCTCCTGCTGCTGGGCCAGCACGTCGGCCAGCAGTTCGGGCGTGAAGCAGGGGCGGCCGGTCGGATGTGCATACATCCAGAGCGCACGCGTATCCGCTTCATAGCGCGAAGTGAGCAGTGGGGTGGACAGCAGGCGCGGAGCATTGGCCGCCATGCCGGGCAGCGGCACGGTGTGCAGGTGAGCACGGGAGCGATCAATGATCTGCATGGCACACCTCCAGACGAATGTCATGAGGGGCAGCCGCAGCAGTGTCGCTGCTCTTCAGGCGATGTGACGGCTCAAGGCGCCGTTCTGCTCCATGGCACGGGGTCATCTGGTTCATTTCAGCCTCCGTCGGCATATCCGACTTTAAGCATGCTGAAAACAATCGCCCTTGCAGGCGGATTGGAGAGGCAGTTTTCTGCCTTTTTTTCCTGCTGCCCGGTGCACGAATCCGGACAGAGTCTGACCCTGTAAGCGCATGTTACGACAAGGCGCAACGGTTTTGCTTGAAAATTTGATTGCACCCGGGAGTCTGGTATCCACTGGGCTATAGTCGGCCGGAAAACGGGGTGCGGCGGCCCGCAGCGGCCTGCTGCGCCGCGTCATGGAGAATCGGATGAAACAGCTTCCGTCCGGCAAGGACGCAAGAGAACACAAGGTCACCCTGCAGGAGCTGGTGGACGGCATGGTGGCTGACGGCCTGCTCGGCGAGGCGGTGGCCCGGGATTTCCTGCACGAGCGGCGCTACTGGCGTGGCGGCGATCACCCGCTGGTGGTGCTGGCGGCGCAGAAGTGGCGCGGGCTGCATCCGCCGCACCGTGCCCTCAGTCTGGACGTGCTGACCGAATGGATGGCCGGCTGGAGCGGCCACGACTATTTCCACATCGATCCGCTGAAGGTGGATTTCGCCGCGGTGACCGAAGTGGTGTCCAGCGCCTACGCCAACCGCTTCCGCATCCTGCCGGTACAGGCCTCGGCGCGCGAGGTGGTGATCGCCACCGCCGAGCCCTTCATGACCGAGTGGGAAAAGGAACTGGCGCCCATCCTGCGGCGGCCGATCCGGCGCGTGATCGCCAATCCGGACGACATCGCGCGCTACGTGGTCGAGTTCTACAGCCTGGCGAAGTCGGTGCGTGGCGCCGCCAAGCGGGGTGATGTCAGCGGTGCCGGTGCGTCAAACTTCGAACAGCTGGTCGAACTGGGGCGCAGCAATCGCCCACTCGACGCCAACGACCAGCACATCGTCACCATCGTCGACTGGCTGTGGCAGTACGCCTTCGAGCAGCGCGCGAGCGACATCCACATCGAGCCGCGCCGGGATTTCGGCATCGTGCGCTTCCGCATCGACGGCGTGCTGCATCAGGTCTATCAGATTCCGATGCCGGTGCTGGGTGCGATGACCTCGCGCATCAAGATACTGGGCCGCATGGACGTGGTGGAAAAGCGCCGCCCGCAGGACGGCCGGATCAAGACCCGCGCGCCGGACGGTCAGGAGATCGAACTGCGGCTGTCCACGCTGCCCACGGCTTTCGGCGAGAAGCTGGTGATGCGGGTGTTCGATCCGGAAGTGCTGGTGCGCGACTTCCGTGACCTCGGTTTTTCCGACGAGGACGCGCGGCGCTGGAAGCAGATGACCACGCAGCCGAACGGCATCGTGCTGGTGACCGGCCCGACCGGCTCGGGCAAGACCACCACGCTGTATTCGACGCTGAAGAACCTGGCCACCCCCGAGGTCAACGTCTGCACGCTGGAAGATCCGATCGAAATGATCGAGCCGGCCTTCAACCAGGTGCAGGTGTCGGCGGACATCGGCGTCACCTTTTCGGCCGGCATCCGGTCGCTGATGCGGCAGGACCCGGACATCATCATGGTGGGCGAGATACGCGATCTCGAAACCGCCGAGATGGCGATCCAGGCCGCGCTGACCGGCCATCTGGTGCTGTCCACGCTGCACACCAACGACGCGCCGTCGGCCATTACCCGGCTGCTCGACCTGGGCGTGCCCAGCTATCTGCTGAACGCGACGGTGCTCGGGGTGATGGCGCAGCGGCTGGTGCGCACGCTGTGCCCGCACTGCCGCAAGCCGGCCGATCCGCAGACCGCCGACCCGCAGGCCTGGGATGACATGGTCGCACCTTGGAAAGCCAGCCGGCCCGAGCGCTTCATGCAGGCGGCCGGCTGCCTGGAGTGCCGGATGACCGGCTATTCCGGCCGTATCGGCATCTACGAAATCCTGCTGATGTCGCCTGACATCCGCAACCTGATCGGGGCCAGCGCCGACATTGCGGCGCTGCGTGACCAGGCTTACCGCGAAGGCATGTACCCGCTGCGGGTGTCGGGCGCGCTGAAGATCGCCCAGGGACTCACCACGCTGGAGGAGGTGATGAAGGTGGCGCCACCGGCCTGAGCCGGAGGGCGTACGCTCAGTAGCCGTTGTCCGGCGGCCAGCCGGCACCGGCGAAGGGCGGCTTGCGGCCGACCAGACCTTCGAGCAGTGTCAGTTCGGCGTCAGTGTGGTTGATCACGCCGGCGGCCGACATCATGTCGCCCCCCGGTTTGTCGCTGAGCCACAGCGGCTTGTCGTGATGCCGGGTGCGCACGATTTCGCGCTGCGCCGGGTCGCTGTTGCGGGCCAGTTCCGCCTCGCCGTAGCACAGACAGAAATAGGTGCGCTCTTCCGCCGCCTCGATGTAGCAGCCGGTGCCGCGTATGCCTATCGTGGCAGCCGGCGTGGCGATGCGTCGCTGACCCTTGTCGAACACCGACAGCAGCTTGCCGGTGATCACCCGCATCAGGCTGGCGGCTGCGCCGCTGCCGAACACCACCTGCGAGTCGCCGCGCTGCAGGAAGGCGTCGCGTCCCAGCACGTAGATGGCTTCCGAACCGGGGCCGGTGCGTATCGTGTCGCCCGGCCGTATTTCCATGTTGAAGCCCGCGGGTGCGCCGTTGATGCTCACCTCTCCGCGGAAGCCGCGCAGCCCGGTGCGGCTGTCGCGCGCCAGCGCGTCGCGCACCAGTGCCTCGAAAGCAAAGGGCGTGGCGGCACCTCCGGCCAGCAGGGTGGTGAGCATGCGTCGTCGGTCCATCGTCGGTTCTCCGTCTGTCTGTGCGGCGGATTATCGCCCGGCGGAGGGCACCGTGCGGACGCATCCGTGCGGGACGGCCCGGACATCCGGGCGCAGGTCACGCGGCCGGCGTGTCGTCCGGACTGACCGCGTCGCCGAGCCGGATCAGCCCGCCGGAAATGACGCGCGCAGTGATGCCGCCGTGACCACGCATCACGTTGTAGCCGCCCTTGCCCAGATTGCTTTCCATCCGGGAGCAGGGATCGCAGGGGCCGGTGTATTCCAGCAGCGCGTCGCCGACGCGGAAGCGCTTGCCCTTGAGCGCCAGCAGGTTCAGCCCGCTCACCACGATGTTGCGGCGGACCAGACCCGGATCCAGCGTGCCCATGCCCAGCAGGTCGGCCACGGTCTGCAGGTGTTCGGCCTGTATCAGCGTGACCTGACGCTTGCCGCCCGGGCTGGCGTAGCGGTCGCCTTCCAGGCCGACTTCCTCGACCGCCTGCACGCGTTCGAGCACGCGCAGCGGCTGCACCCGTACCGGGCGCACGCCTATCCATTCCACCCGTCCGGGCTGTGCGAAGGTGGCCGTGAGGGACTGCAGGGTATCCATCCGTAAGCTCTGTCGTTGGCGGTCTGCGGATGCTACTTCAGCCGAACACCCCGTGTAGATACCACCTATGGGGTGGGTGGTGCTCGCGGTAGATCCACAGCACCTCCTGCCGCGGACCGATGGCGATGCGGTAGTCGCGCAGCGCCTCGTTTGCCGCAAGCGGGGCGTCCAGACCGTCCCACCAGCCGGCTTCGATGCGCTCGCTGTCTTCCAGGCAGTGCAGCGGCCCGTGACGCCAGGGCTGACCGTCGCGTTCGGCCAGCGCCTCCGGTTCGGTCAGCAGCCACAGCGGACGTCGCGTGCGGGCCTGTCCGGGGCGGGCCGCGCCAGGCTCCGCCGGCTGTTGCGCACATTCCGGGCGCGGATCCGCGCTGCCGGACAGCGCATGCACCTTGTCATGACCGAGCCGGGCGCGCAGCCGTTCGACCAGCAGTGCGGCGGCCGCGCGGGTTTCCGCCAGCGAGGGTGCCTGGGCGCCGAACAGGTCGCGGCTGCGTCCGGGCATCAGCAGCCAGTCCGTCGCCTGCAGCCGCAGCGCAGCCACCGGTGCCGGCAGCGCGATGCGGGCCAGATGTTCACGGGCGAGACCGGCGAGCACCCGCGGGTCGCGCGTGGGCTGGCCGGTACGCAGGGTCAGTACGGTGGGCGGCTGTCCTTCATGTTCCAGTTCGAGCGCGCACTCGCCGACGCCGGACTGGGCGGCCGCCAGCCGGGCGCAGGCGGCACTGAACAGCCGGCTGGCGGCGAACAGCAGCACGTCACTGTCCTGACGCGGCACCGGCAGTTCGATACGGCTGTCGAGCCGGGGTGGCGCGCTGTGATCGACTCGCAGATCGGGGCGCCTGCCCAGTGCCTGATCGAGCAGGGTGAGCAGCGGACCGGCATCGCGCAGGGCCAGCGCGCTGCGGGGCAGGGCCATCAGTTCACCCAGCGTGCGCAGCCCGGCATCGCGCAGCGGGAGCAGGGCGCCGCTTCCGGCGCCGGTCACCTCCAGCGGAAGCGGCGCCAGCGCGCCGGGCAAAGCGGCGACGTTGCGCACACGCTGGCCCGGCGCGCCGAGCGCGAGCCAGCGCGCGGCCCGCGGCGTGGGAGCGCAGGCAGACACCGATTCGAAGCCGGCGGCGGCCAGTGTGCGCTGCAGTGTCCGCAGCAGCGTGTCCAGCCCGCCGAACAGTTTCAGGCTGCCGGACAGTTCCAGCAGCAGCGCGTCGTCATCCAGGGATACGTGGGGCGTGAAATGCAGTGCGCAGCCGGCCGCATCCTGCAGTGCAGCGGTTTCGGCCGCCGGCTCGCGGCTGCGGATGACGAGGTCCGGTGCTAGTGCCAGTGCGTCGGCCAGGCGCTGGCCGACGCGCACGCCCTGAGCCAGCGCAATCGCATCCAGCGCGATAACGCGCTGCCCCTGCGAGACCGCAAGGGGCCGCGTGCCGTCGCGGGTACGGAAGCGGGCCTGAAGAGGCCATTCGGGAAAGACCAGGGCCAGCCAGAGCATGTCGTGCGTGCAGTCGTCATCGTGCCATCCGGTCAGGCGATCAGCGTAAGCGCCGGCCGGCGGATCGGGCCGGCGGCGGGCGAGGGCAATGAGGGAGAGGACAAAGGGGGCGGCATGCTGAAGGCACGGGTGCGCAGGTACAGCGGCGTGCTGGCCGGTCGGCCGCGGCGCTTCAGGATGTCCACGCGCAGTGCGTGCGCCGGACCGGGCGACAGCTGCAGACGCAGGCCTGCCGGCGAAGGCCGCTGTCTGTCATGGGCAGGCCGGAACAGCAGCACGGGCAGGGGAGTGGCGCGTGCGGCCAGCTGGAGGCGGCGCAGCATGGCGGTGTCCGCCTTGTCCAGCCAGCCGGCCAGTCCGGTACAGGCCCCGGATTCCAGCGCCTGGCGCAAGGCCCACACGCGTTCGGCCGGTCGCTCGGCGTCAATCAGCAGCAGGCGGGGTGTGTACAGACCCGCCGCGGCGAGCGCGGGCAGGTGAGGGCGCGCCGGCGGGCTCACCCAGACCAGCCAGCCTTCGCGACGGCTGGCGGCAGCCATCCACGGCAGCAGCAGCGACATTTCGCCGTGCCCCTGGCAATCGCTCAGCACTTCGGTCAGTTCACCCACAGGCCAGCCTCCGCCCGGCAGCTCGGCATCGAGTGCGGGATGGCCGCTCGGGATGCCCGGCTGCGCGGAGTCCGGCAGATCATTCGCGGCCCAGATGTCGCTGCGCTGCTGCAGCACCGGCGCGAGCGCGGCGTTGCGGTGCTTCATTTTGAGCCGCCGTTGCGGATGAGGCCGACCATGACTCCTTCGATCACCAGCGGTTCGTGCCGGGTGTCGACCACGATGGGGCTGAAGTCCGGATTTTCGGGCAGCAGTTCGACCTGGCTGCCGGTGCGTCTGAAGCGCTTGACCGTCACTTCGTCCTGCAGCCGGGCGACGATGATCTGCCCGTTGCGTGCTTCCGGCGTGGCATGCACCGCCAGCAGGTCACCATCCAGGATGCCGGCGTCCCGCATGCTCAGGCCGCGCACCCGCAGCAGGTAATCGGCGCGGGGCGAGAACATCGATGGATCGACCTGATAGCGACCCTGTACGTGGGCATCGGCGAGGATGGGGTTGCCGGCAGCCACCCGGCCCACCAGCGGAATGCCCGGCGCTTCGGCAAGACGTATGCCGCGTGCGCGCCCTTCATCGAGGCTGATGGCGCCCTTGCGCGCCAGCGCTCGCAGGTGGGTTTCAGCGGCATTCGGCGAACGGAAGCCGAAGGCCTGTGCAATTTCGGCGCGGGTCGGCGGGCTGCCGCGTTCGCTGACGGCGTCGCGGATCAGTTGCAGGATTTCCTGCTGACGGGGGGTCAGGCTGTCGTTCGACATGGCGCCAGAGCGTATATTTTCCGATGACTGTATTTTTATACAGTTATCGGCGCCGGGGCAAGTGTCGTGCGAACGGATTGTCGAGAATTGTTACATCAGCCGGGTCAGGCGCTGGTCCGCATGAGCCGAACGGCTCATCTCCGGTCATCGCCAGCTTCATGAAACTGCAGGGTTTTGTCGCAATGCACCATCGCTGTCCTAGGACTTTGGTCTGAGTGAAGGTGTGTCGGACAGCTTTACAGCGGGTGCCGCAGGCACGGCTGTGGACAACAAAAAAGCACCCGAAGGTGCTTTTCTGTTCTGAGGCCGGTGAAGCTCAGCTCATGCGACGCTTGGCCATCAGACCCAGCATGCCGAGGCCTGCGAGCATCATGGCGTAGGTGTCGGCTTCCGGCACCGGGGCGAGCGGTGCAGTGGTCGACGTCAGCGCCAGAACACCACCCAGGTTACCGGTCGTGCTGCCCGTCACCTTGTAGTAGTAGTCGCCGGCGAGCAGGCCGTTGGCGGTGAATGCAGTGCCGAAGCTGTATGCGGACAGGAACTGGTCGACTGCACCGGTTTCCTTGTACAGCCAGACGATGCTGTCAGCGCCCAGCCCGAAATACGGGCTCGCTTCGACCGATACGGCAATCGTGGTGAGCGACGTGGTCGGTGCAGTCAGAGAGAAGTTGAAAATCTCGGTGAACGATCCGTTGAGCGACTTGATACCGGTTTCGATCGGGTCGTGAGTACCCCAGTTGGTCGTCGCTGCCTGCGCAGCGCCCACCATCAGGAGACCGCCGACTGCTGCTGCGATCAAGGTTTTCTTCATTTCCTGTCCTTTCACAAAAAGTGACAAAGTGGAGTCCTGATTTTTGCAAGAACATCAGTCACCTACAATCTTCGACCGGTCGCTCATTTGAAACGACAAGTAAGCGGTCGGACAGTGTCCGGCAGGTGACGTCTGGTTCTGGAGATACTGCTATGCAAGATGCAGGCCAGATATGTCCTTGGCAGATCCATTCTGAAGAGGATTCTTCAGGTTATTGAATCCGAAGTGAATCCTAGTCGGGGTGTCCTCTGTTCATCTGTCGGTGTCCGCTGACTTTCTGGTGCATCGCGCACACATTTGTGCAATGCGGCGCCGGCTTTTTTTACAGGGCCGTGAACGCCGCTGATAGAATCCGGACGTCTCCGGATCACCGGATTCCGGTCGCTCGCCGGGAATGGGAGGTGCGCATGCTCAGTGCAGGACAACCCGCTCCGCTGTTCGAACTGCCGGATGCCGATCTGGAACTGTTCAATCTGCTCGACGCCCTGGGCCGGCACCTGATGGTGCTGTATTTCTACGCCAAGGACGACACGCCGGGCTGTACGGCCCAGGCCATCGAATTCAGCGATCTGGAAGAGGAGTTCAGGCGCTGCGACTGTTCCGTGCTCGGTGTGAGCCGGGACGAATGCTTTACCCACGCAGATTTCCGCGACAAGCATGGCCTGACCGTCCGCCTGCTGTCGGACCTCGAGGGCGAGGTCAGCCGGCGCTATGGCGTCTGGCGCGAGCGCGAGATCGACGGAAAGCTGCGTTTCTGCATGACCCGATCGACGTTCATCATCGATCGGAAAGGTGTCATACGACACGCCGAATATGGCGTGAATCCGCGCGGGCACGCGGGAGAAATACTGGAGCGCGTGCGCGCACTGCATACGAAAGGAATCAGGAATGCTCATCAGCAAGAACTCGGTCGTCACCCTCAAGTACAGCGTGACCGATCCGGACGGCAACATGGTCGATCCGGGTGAGGCGCCGCTGGCTTATCTGCACGGCGGCTACGGCGGCATTTTCCAGCCGATCGAGGAAGCGCTGGAAGGCAAGCAGGTGGGCGACGAGGTGGTCGTGAAGCTGCAGCCGGAAGATGCATTCGGTGAATACGACGAGGACCTGGTGGAGATCGAGTCGCGTGCCAACTTCCCGGACAACATCGAAGTGGGCATGCAGTTCGAGCGCGTCAGTGAAGACGGCGAGGAAGAAGGCCTGTACACCGTGACCGACATCGCCGAAGACCGCGTCGTGATCGACGGCAACCATCCGCTGGCCGGCACCGCCCTGGTGTTCTCGTGCTCGGTGGCCGCGGTGCGTGCCGCCTCTGCGGAAGAACTTTCTCACGGTCACGTGCACGGCGAGCACGGTCACCACCACTGAGACTGATACGCTGCGCCGGCTGTCGAAAAATGACAGCCGGCAGCTGATTCATCGCGCCCGTCAGGGCGTGCCTGCCGCACCCCCACCCCTGTACCTCATTCACCTGCGGAGCATCCATGTCGCGCGTGCTGGTCACCGGTGGCGCGGGCTATATCGGCTCGCACACCTGCATCGAACTGATGGCGGCAGGCCACGAAGTGGTCGTCGTCGACAACCTGTGCAACAGCAAGCACGAGTCGCTGGTGCGGGTTGAACGCATTGCCGGCCGGCCGATCGCCGCCTTCGTGCAGGCGGACATCCGTGACCGGGCAGCGATGCGCGCGGTGTTCGCGGCCCATGCGATCGACGCGGTGATCCATTTCGCCGGCCTGAAAGCGGTCGGCGAGTCGGTGGCCAAGCCGCTCGAGTACTACGACAACAACGTCAGCGGTACGGTCGCACTGTGCGAGGTGATGGCTGAGGCGGGCGTGAAGACGCTGGCCTTCTCGTCGTCGGCGACCGTGTACGGCGATCCGGCTTCGGTGCCGATCCGCGAGGACTTTCCGACCGGGCCGACCAATCCCTACGGTCGCTCGAAGTGGATGGTGGAATACCTGCTGCGCGACCTGGTCGCGGCCGATCCGAGCTGGCGCGTCGCGCTGTTGCGCTATTTCAATCCGGTCGGCGCGCACGAATCCGGCCTGATCGGTGAAGACCCGAACGGCCTGCCGAACAACCTGATGCCTTTCGTGAGCCAGGTGGCGGTCGGCAAGCTGCAGGAACTGCGCGTGTTCGGCGGCGACTGGCCAACGCCTGACGGCACCGGTGTGCGCGATTACATCCATGTGCTTGACCTGGCTCAAGGCCATGTCAAGGCCATCGACTACCTTGTGAAACATCCGGGCCTGCTGACGGTGAATCTGGGTACCGGCCGTGGCTACAGCGTGCTCGAAGTGGTGCGTGCGTTCGAGGTGGCCAGCGGTCGCCCGGTGCCCTATCGCATCGTCGACCGCCGGCCCGGTGACATCGCGCAGTGCTATGCCGACCCGGAGCACGCAAACCGGCTGCTGGGCTGGAAAGCAACGCGTGATCTTGCGCAGATGTGCGCCGATGCGTGGTCCTGGCAGCGTGGCAACCCGCAGGGCTACGCCTGACGGGGCTTCCGTCCGGACGGCCCGATCGACCGGTCGGGTCGCGATAGATGCGGCCGGCCGCTTCGTGTTACATCAGCGCCTGCGTTGTGTTCAGATCCAGCCCGGGAGGATGTCCATGCACCTTCAAGTCATGTCCGACAAAGCCCATGCGTCCGACCAGGAGCACTGTGCGCGGATCTTCCGTCAGCTGCTGGATGCCCTCGAGCACGACACGCCTTTCGATTTGCAGCTGCTCTATCAGCTGCCTTATGCCGACTTCGACCTGGCGCTGAACGCGCTGCGCGAGTGGCGTTCGCAGCGCTACGTGTGGCTGCTTGAACATCCGGTCGAAGGCGCCTGGCGCAGCCACGCCAGCTGATTCCGTTCTGTCACGGAGCGGTGACAGGGCTGTGTTAGCCTGCGGCGCATGTCGCGCCTTTACCGACTTTCCCGCGGTTTCACGCTGATCGAGCTGATGGTGGTGGTGGCCATCGTCGGCATTCTCGCCACCATGGCCATGCCCATGGTGGAACTGGCGCGCGTGCGCGCCAACGAGGCGGAACTGCGCACCGCGCTGCGGCAGATCCGCACCGCGCTCGACGACTACAGGAAGGCCTGGGACGAAGGCCGGATCGAGAAAAAGACCGGCGCCAGCGGCTATCCGCCCAGTCTGGATGTGCTGGTCAATGGCGTGCGCGACGTGAAGCAGCCGAACGACGCGAAGATCTACTTCCTGCGCCGCGTGCCGCGCGACCCTTTCAATGCGGACATGAGCGTACCGCCGGAACGGACCTGGGGGCTGCGCAGCTATGCCAGTCCGCCGGACGAACCGGCGCCCGGGGCCGACGTGTTCGATGTGTATTCGCTGTCTGGCCGGACGGGCCTGAATGGCGTGCCCTACCGGAACTGGTGATGTCCCGATTCTCACGCGCGCGTGCTTTCACGCTGATCGAACTGCTGGTCGTGATGGCCATCATCGCGGTGCTGCTCACCATCGCCGCACCGCGCTATTTCGAACATCTGGACCGTTCGAAGGAAGCCACGCTGAAGCAGACGCTGTCGGTCACCCGCGATGCCATCGACAAGTTCCGCGGCGACCGCGGCGCGTGGCCGCAGAGCCTGCAGGAACTGGTGGAGCGCCAGTATCTGCGCAGGCTGCCGTTCGATCCGGTCACCGACAGCAGCGAAACATGGATACTGGTTCCGCCCAGGGATGCGGCCACCGAAAGCGGTGTCGCCGACCTCAAGAGCGGGGCCGAAGGACAGTCGCGTGACGGCGTGCCCTACGCCGATTTCTGAGCGCGTGGCCGGCATGCGCGCGGAGCAGGGCGGCTTTTCCTATCTGCTGCTGCTGTTTGCGGTGGCGGCGCTGGGCATTGCCGCCGCAGGCAGTTCGGTCATGTGGAGCGCGCTGTCGCAGACCGAGCGCGAGCGCGAACTGCTGTTCATCGGCGGCGAGTTCTCGCGCGCACTGCAGCGCTACTACGACGCCTCGCCGGCCGAGCCCAAAGCCTATCCGTCCCGCCTGGAAGACCTGCTGGAAGACAAGCGCCAGCAGGTGCCGGTGCGCCATCTGCGCAAGCTGTATGTCGATCCGTTCACCGCGCGCGCGGACTGGGCGACCGTGGTGGTGGGCGGTCAGATCAGGGCGATACACAGCCGTTCGGAAAAGGTGGCGCGCATCCAGGTGCTGCCGCCCTGGGTCGATGCCGGCACACGTGCCGAGGGTACCGTGCCGCCGGCAAAACCGCCGGTTACGCCCGCCACGGCGCAGACCGGTCCGCGTGCGGTGACGCCGGTCCCGCTTCCGCGTGCCAGCCTGGCGGGCGACATCCGTCATGCCGACTGGTTGTTCGTGCCAGTGGCGACCGCACCGGCCGGCGATGCCGGTACTGGCGCTGCCCAGCCTCCGCCGGCGCTGCCCGGTGAAGGGGGCGTGCCGACCGGCGATCCGGCCCTGCCGCCGGTTTCGCGCGGCGCCGACTGAACGCGTTCACAACAGCCAGGCCGCCAGCGCCACGCCCAGCATCATGAAGGCGATCGCCACTTTGGCGACTGCGCCGATCACCATGCCCAGCCAGGTCGCCACACCGACCCGCGCCGCCTGAACCGCGTCGCGTCGTGCGATGAATTCGCCGACTGCGGCACCCGCCAGCGGCATGAACAGCAGGCCGACCAGACCGCCGAACAGACCGAGCACGGTGCCGATCGCCGCGCCCGCCAGTGCCAGCGTGCTGGCGCCCACGCGCTGGGCGCCGACCACGCTGGCGGCGAAATCCACTGCAACGGTCAGCGCGGTCAGTGCTCCGAGCACGACCAGCGTTGCCGGGCCGATGCGGGTGAAATCGTCCAGCCAGGCCAGCAGCAGGAAGCCGCCGAACATGAAGGGCACGCCGGGCAGGGCGGGCAGCACCACGCCGGCCAGCCCGACCAGCACCAGAAGTCCGGCCAGCACGTACAGCAGCAGATCGATGCCGTTCATCGTGCGAAGGCGCCGACCGCGTGGTCGACCACCGCGAGCAGGGTGCCGGTGCGGCCGTGAACCTCGCGCAGCTGCGCGGCATCGTTGCCGCCACGGCATACGAGTTCGCGCAGGGTCGCCAGTGCGTCGACACAGTCGAGCGCATCGGCATGCGGCGCCAGCCGGTCCAGCGTGTCGCGGATGTCGTCGCGCAGCAGGTGTGTGGCGTGGCTGCGCGGATGCACGATCAGACCTTCGAGGCCGAAGCGGCAGGCCTGGAAGCGGTTGTAGGTGTACACGAGATAGTCGTCCTCGATCGGTTCGGGATCTTCGCCGGCCAGGATGAGGCGGCACAGCGCCTGCAGATAGACCGCGATCTGCGCCGCACGATCCACCGTCAGCGGCGTGTCGCACACCCGCAGTTCGATCGTGCCGTACTCCGGCTTGGGCCGGATGTCCCAGTAGAAGTCTTTCATGCTGCGCACGATGCCGGTGTCTTCCATGCGCACGAAGTAGTCGCGCTCGAAGCGCGACCAGTCGAGCACGAAGGGCGCGCGGCCGCTGAGCGGAAAGGCGAAGACCGAATTGAGCCGGGCCGAATCGAACTGCGTGTCGCTGCCCTGGGAAAAGGGCGAGGACGCCGACAGGGCGATGAAGTGCGGCACGTAGCGACCGAGCGCGTGCAGCACGCGCAGCGCGCTGTCCGGGTCGGGCATGCCGACGTGCACATGCTGGCCGAAGATGGTGAACTGCTTGGCCAGATAGCCGTACAGCCCGGACAGCTGCTGGAAGCGCGGCGCCGAGAAGATGCGCCGCTCGTTCCACTGCTGGAACGGATGCGTGCCGCCGCCGCACAGCGACACGTTGAGACGGGTCGCATCGGCCACCAGCGCGTCGCGCATGCGCACGAGCTGGGCGTGCAGCGGCGCATAGGCCGTGTGGATGCCGGTCGCCACCTCTATCATGCTGTCGGTCATTTCCGGCTTGATGTCGCCCGGAAATTCGCGCCGCTGGGCCAGTTCGAGCAGATCGTCGGCGGCCGAGGCGAGATCGCGGTCGTGTTCGCCCACCAGTTGCAGTTCCAGCTCGACGCCCAGGCTGAGCGCGGCGGACGGGTGAAAGGTTTCCAGCGGCATCAGGCGTCCTCCGTCCGTTGCGTCTCGCCGGCCAGCACCAGCGCCCACTGCGCGAATACCGGCCCGAGGAACTCCATCACGATCACCATGCCGGCGATGGCCGCCAGCGCGCCGTCGGCCAGACCGAAGCCGGCGGCCCGGCTGTACTCCAGCAGCAGCAGCGCGAAGGTGGACAGCGGTGCGAGCGCCAGCCCGGTCAGTGCGCCCTTGCGCGTACTGGTGCCGCTCACGTGGGCAAAGACCGCGGTGGCGGTCATCTTCGCGGCCACCCGGCCGAGAGACAGCAGTACCGCCAGTGCGAGGCCGACGGCGCTGGTGGGCCATACCGCCATGCCGGCCACATAGACGAACAGGAATACGGTGAGCAGGTCGCCGAGCACGCCGAAGTTGCGCTGGGCAGGGGTGAGCACCAGCCGGTTGCGACGCATCAGCACGCCCAGCGTCAGCGCGGCCAGCAGCGGCGATACGTTGACGCCCTGGGTGAGTACGGTCACCAGCATCACTGCCAGCGCGAACACGATGGTGACGCCGCGCTCGTCCGCCCGCAGCTGCCGGAGCAGCCAGGGCAGCGGCACGCCGACCAGCATGCCGCAACCGACCGATACCGCGAGGATGGCGGCGCTGTTCCACATGGCGCTGACCAGGCTGCCGGATGCCAGCAGCTGCCAGTAGCCGATGGCGCCTTTCATCAGCAGCACCGAAATCAGGCAGTTGATCGCGCACAGGTGCAGCGCCCTTTCGGTCACCTGGCCGGAGCCGCGCAGATCGTTGACCACACGTACCAGTGCGGCCGGCGAGCTGGCCACCGACAGCGCCGCGATCACCATCGCGATGTCCGCCGGCTGGCCCATGGCGACCGCGATCGCGCGCACGACCACGAAGGTGAGCAGGGATTCGGCGATGCCGCTCAGGGTGATCCAGGGATTGGTCACCAGCCAGCGCAGATTGATGCGGTGGCCCAGTTCGAACAGGAAGAGGCCGAGCGAGAAATTGGCGAGGAAGGTGAAGGCGGCCCGGGTGTCTCCGTCATGCGGCAGCCCGCCCCAGTGACCGTAGACGATGCCGGCCAGCGAGTAGGCGCACACGCGTGGCACGCGTAGGCCGCGGTGGGCGATCTCGCCGGCCAGCCACGCGGCCAGCAGCACCGCTGGCCAGCCGACCAGGGAAAACATGCGTCCTGCTTCAAAGAGCATCGTCGCCTCCGTTCTGAGCGCGACAGCGCGCGCGGGAAAACAGGCGCCGTGCCCTGCGCGGCACGACGGCGGATGGACTTCGGATGTGCATGGGCCGCTGGGGATGCGGCCTCTTGTTGCAAGGTGCTGCGGTGGCCGGGACCGGCGTGGGCCGGTCCGGCTGCAGATGCCGGGCGGTGCCGGCGTCAGAGATGGGCGCAGCGTATCACGCGGTGGCGACCGGAATCTTGCCGATCTTCGCCTGCCATTCCTTCGGGCCGGTGTTGTGTACCGAGGTGCCACCGGCATCGACTGCCACCGTCACCGGCATGTCGACCACGTCGAATTCGTAGATCGCTTCCATGCCCAGATCCTCGAAGCCGACCACCTTCGCCGCCTTGATCGCCTTCGACACCAGATAGGCCGCACCGCCCACCGCCATCAGATAGGCGCTCTTGTGCTTGCGGATGGCCTCGATCGCCGCCGGGCCGCGCTCGGACTTGCCGACCATGGAAATGAGGCCGGTCTGGGCCAGCATCATTTCGGTGAACTTGTCCATGCGGGTGGCGGTGGTCGGGCCGGCCGGGCCGACCACTTCGTCGCGCACCGGATCGACCGGGCCGACGTAGTAGATGACGCGGTTGGTGAAATCGACCGGCAGCTTTTCGCCCTTCGCCAGCATGTCGGCAATGCGCTTGTGCGCGGCGTCGCGGCCGGTGAGCATCCTGCCGTTCAGCAGCAGGGTCTGACCCGGCTTCCAGGACGCCACTTCCTCGCGGGTCAGGGTGTTCAGGTCCACCCGCTTCGAGGTCTGGGTGTCAGCCTGCCAGGTCACCGCCGGCCAGTCTTCCAGGCGCGGTGCTTCGAGCTTGGCCGGGCCGGAGCCGTCGAGATGGAAATGCACGTGGCGGGTGGCCGCGCAGTTCGGAATCATGGCCACCGGCAGCGAGGCGGCGTGCGTCGGGTAGTCGAGAATCTTCACGTCGAGCACGGTGGACAGGCCGCCCAGGCCCTGGGCGCCGATGCCCAGCGCGTTCACCTTCTCCATCAGTTCCAGCCGCAGCTCCTCGATACGCGTGAGCTTTTCGCCGCGCGCGGCCTTGTCGGCCACGACCTGGATGTTCACCGGCTCCATCAGCGATTCCTTGGCCAGCAGCATGGCCTTTTCCGGCGTGCCGCCGATGCCGATGCCCAGCATGCCCGGCGGGCACCAGCCAGCGCCCATGGTCGGCACCGTCTTCAGCACCCAGTCCACGATGGAATCCGAGGGGTTCAGCATGACCATCTTGGACTTGTTTTCCGAGCCGCCGCCCTTGGCCGCACAGATCACCTCGACGTGGTCACCCGGCACGATTTCGTAGTGGATGACCGCAGGCGTGTTGTCCTTCGAATTCTTGCGGCTGCCTGCCGGGTCGAGCAGCACCGAGGCACGCAGCGTGTTGTCCGGGTGCAGGTAGGCACGGCGCACGCCTTCGTTGACCATGTCGGTCACGCTCATCGTGGCGTCCCAGCGCACGTTCATGCCCACCTTCAGGAAAACCACCGCGATGCCGGTGTCCTGACAGATCGGGCGCTTGCCCTCGGCGCACATGCGCGAGTTGGTCAGGATCTGCGCGATCGCGTCACGCGCGGCCGGCGACTGTTCGCGCTCGTAGGCCGCACCCAGCGCCTGGATGAAATCCAGCGGGTGATAACAGGAAATGAACTGGAACGCGTCGGCGACGGACTGGATGAAATCGTCCTGGCGGATGGGCTGGCTCATGGAAATGTCCTCGGATGGGAATGAAGGCCGCTTGTGGCGGCATGCACGAAAGGCCGCGGGTGTCGGCCTTTCGTACGGGTCAGTGATGCTGCTTGTTCAGCACCAGTGTCTGGGTCATCAGCTTGTCGGTGTAGGCCATGGCCATCGCGGACACGACGAACACCATGTGAATCGCGACCTGCCACATCACCACGCGGTCCTCGAGCTGGCCGGCATTGATGAAGGTCTTCAGCAGGTGAATGGCGGAAATGCCGATCAGTGCGGTGGCCAGCTTCACCTTCAGCACGCCTGCGTTGACGTGCGAAAGCCATTCCGGCTGGTCCGGATGGTCCTCGAGATTGAGCCGCGACACGAAGGTTTCGTAGCCGCCGACGATGACCATGATGAGCAGGTTGGCGATCATCACCACATCGATCAGGCCCAGCACGATGAGCATGATGTCGGTCTCGGTCAGATTGCCGATCCGGTGGATCAGGTGCGACAGCTCGACCATGAAAAGATAGACGTAAACCGCCTGCGCGACGATCAGTCCGAAATACAGCGGAGCCTGCAGCCAGCGGCTTGCGAAGATGCAGCTTTTTAGAACACGTCCAAGATTAGTCATGCGCAATCAAACATAAGACAAAAGACCGCGCCGATATTACCATCCACCTGTTGCAGCCCGGCCGCTGCGGACCGTAAGCGGTCTGTAAGCCACGATGGCTGTAATCGTTGGTAGAAAAAAGCGCGATCGACATCGCGCCTGTCGGCAGCCCACAAGGCTGCACGGTGCACGGCGGTTTCCATCCGCCTGCGAGCAGATTTGAAATGACGGAGGAGGTTGTATGTCTGAAGCTACGGAAGTTCGCGTTTACGAGCCCTCGGCGGAACTGGTGCGCAATGCGGCCGTGTCCGGCATGGATGCCTACAAGGCTCTGTGCGCCGAGGCGGAACGCGACTATGAAGGGTACTGGGCTCGTCTGGCTCGCGAGCATGTGACCTGGCAAACGCCGTTCACGCGTACCCTGAACGAGGACAACCGTCCGTTCTTCAAGTGGTTCGAGGACGGCAAGCTGAACGTGTCCTACAACTGTCTGGATCGCAACATCCAGGCAGGTCTCGGCGACAAGACCGCCATCATTTTCGAAGCGGATGACGGCACCGTCACCCGCGTCACCTACAGCGAACTGCTGGTCCGCGTGTCCCGTCTGGCCAATGCGCTGCGGGCCAAGGGCGTCAAGAAGGGCGACCGCGTCGTCATCTATCTGCCGATGTCGATCGAAGGCATCGTCGCGATGCAGGCCTGCGCCCGCATCGGCGCGACCCACTCGGTGGTGTTCGGCGGCTTCTCCGCCCAGTCGCTGCGCGACCGCATCAGCGACGCCGGCGCGGTCATGCTGATCACCTCGGACGAACAGTGCCGCGGCGGCAAGAACATCCCGCTGAAGCCCATCGTCGACGAAGCTTTCGGCATGGGTGGCTGCGAGTCCTGCAAGACCGTCATCGTCTACAAGCGCACCGGCGGCGCCTGCAACATGGTCGAAGGCCGTGACGTGTGGCTGCACGACGTGCTCCAGGGCCAGGCCGACACCTGCGAACCGGAATGGGTCGAAGCGGAACACCCGCTGTTCCTGCTCTACACCTCGGGTTCGACCGGCAAGCCGAAGGGCGTCCAGCACTCGTCCGGCGGCTACCTGCTGCACGCCATCCTGACGATGAAGTGGACCTTCGACATCAAGCCGACCGATGTCTTCTGGTGTACCGCCGACATCGGCTGGGTCACCGGCCACACCTACATCACCTACGGCCCGCTGGCCTGCGGTTCGACCGAAATCGTGTTCGAAGGCGTGCCGACCTACCCGGACGCCGGCCGCTTCTGGAAGATGATCCAGGACCACAAGGTGAGCGTGTTCTACACCGCGCCGACCGCCATCCGCTCGCTGATCAAGGCCGCCGATGCCAACGAGGCGGTGCACCCGAAGAGCTACGACCTCTCGTCGCTGCGCATCCTGGGTTCGGTCGGCGAGCCGATCAACCCGGCCGCGTGGGAGTGGTACTACCAGAACGTCGGCGGCAGCCGCTGCCCCATCGTCGATACCTTCTGGCAGACCGAAACCGGCGGCCACATGATCACGCCGCTGCCGGGCGCCACGCCGATGATCCCGGGTTCGTGCACGCTGCCCTTCCCGGGCATCCAGGCCGCCATCGTCGACGAAACCGGCAATGACGTGCCCTGGGGCCAGGGCGGCATTCTGGTGGTCAAGAAGCCGTGGCCGTCGATGATCCGCACCATCTACGGCGATCCGGACCGTTTCGTGAAGAGCTACTACCCGGCCGATTTCCAGGGGCGTTACTACCTGGCGGGCGACGGCGCGATCCGCGACGCAAAGACCGGTTACTTCACCATCACCGGCCGCATCGACGACGTGCTGAACGTGTCGGGTCACCGCATGGGCACGATGGAAATCGAGTCGGCGCTGGTCGCGCACCCGCTGGTGGCCGAAGCCGCCGTCGTGGGCCGTCCGGACGACCTGACCGGCGAAGCCATCTGCGCCTTCGTGGTGCTGAAGCGTTCGCGCCCGACCGGCGACGAAGCCAAGCAGATCGCCAACGAGCTGCGCAACTGGGTGGGCAAGGAGATCGGTCCGATCGCCAAGCCGAAGGACCTGCGTTTCGGTGACAACCTGCCGAAGACCCGCTCGGGCAAGATCATGCGCCGCCTGCTGCGCTCGATCGCCAAGGGCGAGCAGATCACGCAGGACACCTCGACGCTGGAAAATCCGGCCATCCTCGATCAGCTGGCGCAAACCCTCTGATCGGACCCCGCGGCGCGCCAGCGCCGCGGGCGCATGACCCGGATGCGGCGTCGATGAATACCTCCGACGCCGCGTCCTCCCCCGCCTTTCTGTCCACCCCCTCGGGGCCCGGACTCCATCTCCCGCTGCAGACCCTGATCCGCCGGCCGCCGGTGTGCGTCGCGCCGGATGCGCCGCTGCGCGAAGCGCTTGAACGCATGACCGCCGAACGCGTCGGTTCGGTCTTGGTCGCAGTCGATGGCCGCGCGGTCGGCATGCTCACGCTGCCCGATCTGCCGGGGCAGGTACTGCTGGCCGGTCAGCCGCTCGACACGCCTGTGCGTACGCTGATGCAGACCCGACTGCACACGCTGGGCGCGGAACACAGCGGTGAGGACGCGGCCCGGCTGATGGCGCGACACGAGGTGCGCCACGTCATCGTGACCGATGCCGACGGCCGGCTGCTGGGCGTCATCTCTCAGAGCGACCTGTACGCGCGGCTGCGGCAGGACGTGCATACGCTGGGGGCCCGCATCCGTGATGCGTCGGATGCCGACGCGCTGATCGAAGCCGCTGCCTCGGTGCGCCGTTTCGCCCGCCAGCTGCTGCAGGACGGCACCTCGGTCGAGGCGCTGATGCTGCATCTGTCCTCGCTGAACGACGCCCTGAGCGCGCGCGCCATCGATCTGGTCAGGGCAAGCCATCCGGACGGCGAGGTGTTCGACCGTGTGCGCTGGTGCTGGCTGGCTTTCGGGTCCGAAGGGCGCATGGAACAGACCTTTGCCACCGATCAGGACAACGGCCTGCTGTTCGAGCCACCGCCCGGCCTGAGCGCCGAAGCGGTGCGGCCCGCGCTGATGCGGGTGGCGGCCGGGGTCAACACGCTGCTGGTGCGGCTGGGCTTTCCCGCCTGCGCCGGTGGCATCATGGCCGGTGAGGCGCGCTGCTGCCTGTCCTTTGACGAATGGGCGCAGGCCTTCGCCCGCTGGATCGCGACGCCGCATCCGGAGGCGCTGATGTCGGCCGCCATCTTTTTTGATCTGCGGCCGCTGCACGGCGACAGTGCGCTGGCCGAGGCGCTGCACCGGCAGGTGCGGGCGCAGGCGCGGGCGAACCGTACTTTCCTCCGTCTGCTGGCGGAAGCCGCGCTGCAGGCGCGGCCGCCGCTCGGTCTGTTCAGCCGTTTCCGGGTCGATTCGGTCGATGGTGCGCCGCACACGCTGGACCTCAAGGCCGGGGCCGCCCGCGTGTTCGCCGATGCTGCCCGCCTGTATGCGCTGAGCGAAGGTGTGCATGAACAATCGACCGCCGGCCGGCTGCGCGCGCTTGCCCGCAGCAGCCGCTTCGCGGCGGACGATCTGCCGGGCGCGGCGCGCGCCTTCTTCCTCATCCAGCGCCTGCGGCTGCAGAAGCAGGCGGGCGAGGGCGACACGCCGTCGCTCGATACCGCCAACCGCATCGATCCGTCGTCGCTGGCCGACATGGACCGCATGCTGCTGCGCCATGCGCTGAAGCGCGCACGGCAGCTTCAGACCCGCATACGCCTCGACTGGCTGACAGGATGATGGCATGTTGCGGCGCGCAAGTTCCCGCGCTGTAAGCGGCTCGTAAGATTGGACTGCATGATGTGCGTCACGTCATGCAGGCATCGTGCGCCCGGCGCCGGCATCCGCATGACGACAACAAGTCCGGGCAATGACCCGGTCTGGCATCCGCCACAGGAGGAGAACCTGAATGCAGCTGTCCGAGCGGCACCGGGCGTACTGGCGCCGTAACCTGCGCATGACCGCGACCCTGCTCGCGATCTGGTTTGCGGTCACTTTCCTGCCCATCTATTTCGCGCGCGAGCTGAACGACATTTCCTTCTTCGGCTGGCCACTGGCCTTCTACATGGGCGCGCAGGGTTCGCTCATCGTCTACGTGCTGCTGATCGGCTACTACGCCTGGGCGATGAACCGCCTCGATCACGAATACGGCGTGAACGAGGACGCCTGACCATGCCGCATTCACAGGGCACGTTCCGCCAGCAGCTGAAGAAGATGTACGGCTGGTACACCGGCGGCTTCGTCGTGTTCGTCGCATTGCTGGCGGTGGGCGAGCAGCTGGGCATGTCTTCGCAGTGGATCGGCTACACCTTCCTGTTCGCGTCGATCGCGCTGTATGCGGCCATCGGCGTCATGAGCCGTACCGCCGACGTGGCCGAGTACTACGTGGCCGGCCGCCGGGTGCCGGCGCTGTTCAACGGCATGGCCACCGGCGCGGACTGGATGTCCGCCGCGTCCTTCATCGGCATGGCCGGCACGCTCTATTTCAGCGGCTACCAGGGCCTCGCCTTCGTCATGGGCTGGACCGGCGGCTACTGTCTGGTCGCGCTCTTCCTCGCGCCCTATCTGCGCAAGTTCGGCGAATTCACGATTCCGGATTTCCTCGGTGCGCGCTATGGCGGCAACCTCGCGCGGATGATAGGCGTGGTCGCCGCCATCCTCGCCTCCTTCACCTATGTGGTGGCCCAGATCTACGGCGTCGGCCTCATCACCAGCCGTTTTGTCGGCCTCGAATTCGAGGTCGGCGTGTTCGTCGGGCTGGCCGGCATCCTGGTGTGCTCCTTCCTCGGCGGCATGCGCGCGGTGACCTGGACCCAGGTGGCGCAGTACATCATTCTCATCATTGCCTACCTGCTGCCGGTGGTCATCCTGTCCACCAAGGTGACCGGCGTGCCGGTGCCGCAGGCCATGTACGGTCAGGTGCTGCAGAAGCTGTCGGCCAAGGAAAGCGAGCTGTTCGCGTCGCCCAAGGAGCTGGAGGCGAACGCGCTGTTCAAGGCGCGCGCCCACGACTACGAAGAGAAGATACGCGGGCTGCCGGCGTCGCTCGACGCCGAGCGCGCGAAGCTCACCGCCAAGCTCGACGCGCTGAAGGCGGCCAATGCGCCGGCGAAACAGATCGCGGCTGCCGAGATGGCTCTGCGCAACATGCCGAAGACCGAGGCGGATGCGCGCCGCAAGTGGGGCGAGGCGCGCCGGCTCGCGGAAAGCAAGGCCAAGCCGCCGCTGCCGCACACCGCCGCCCACGCCGGCCGTGATGAAGCCGACGCCTCGGTAAAGCGGCTGAACTTCATCGCGCTGGTCATCGTGCTCATGGTGGGCACCGCCTCGCTGCCGCACATCCTGATGCGCTACTACACCACGCCCAGCGTGAAGGAGGCGCGCGACTCGGTGTTCTGGTCGCTGTTCTTCATTTTCCTGCTGTACGTGACCGCGCCGGCCTATGCGGTGTTCGCGAAGTGGGAGGTCTATACCAATCTGGTCGGCTCCACCATTTCGACACTGCCCGGCTGGGTCGCGTCCTGGGGCAAGGTCGGGCTGGTCAAGATCGACGACATCAACGCCGACGGCATCCTGCAGCTGGCCGAACTGACGCTGAATACCGACGTGATCGTGCTCGCCACGCCGGAAATCGCCGGTCTGCCCTACGTGATTTCCGGCCTGGTGGCGGCCGGCGGCCTCGCTGCGGCGCTGTCGACCGCGGACGGCCTGCTGCTCACCATCGCCAACGCGATGTCGCACGACATGTATTACAAGGTGATCGACCCGGACGCCTCCACCCAGCGCCGGCTGGTCATCTCGAAGGCGCTGCTGCTGGTGGTGGCGCTGGTGGCCGCCTACACCGCCTCGCTGAAGCCGGACAACATCCTGCTGATGGTCGGGCTGGCCTTCTCGATCGCGGCTTCCGCCTTCTTCCCGGCGCTCGTGTGCGGCGTGTTCTGGGCGCGGGCGAACAAGGCCGGCGCGGTCGCCGGCATGATGGCCGGCCTGGGCATGTGCATCTATTACGCCGCCACCACCCATCCCTTCTTTGGCGGCGACAGCGCGAATGCGTGGTTCGGCATCGAACCGATTTCCTGCGGCATCTTCGGCATTCCGCTCGGCTTCGCGGTGCTCATCGTAGTGAGCCTGCTAACGCGCGCGCCGGACGAGGACACCCGCGCGCTGGTGCAGTACGTCCGCTATCCCAATCTGGGCGAATCGCCCCGTCAGCTGCCGAGAGGCGGCGGAGTCGATCACCACTGAAGGCAACACCCCGCCATACGACAGACCGGCGCCGCAACCCGCGTCAAGCCGGCAGACGCAACGGACAAGGCCCGCCAAAAGCGGGCCTTGTGCTGTCTATGGAGTGCGCCAAACAATAAGCCCGCGAGCTCCTGATGGACGGAGATCTGCGGGCCTTCGATGGGTGGCGGCGGAAGTATGAAGTTGCCCCTTTTCGGTGGACACCTGACCCTAACAGGCTGGTGAGAAACCCTTGAATCCTTCCTGATCATGTCCTTCCGCTCGTTTTTTCCGGCACCGGAAGTGCGCCATGGCGTGTGATCAGGGCTCTCTCACCCTCGCATCCCGCTGCTCGCGAGGCAGCGGACGCATCTATTTCCTCTACGCGGCAGCCACTCTCATCAGGCTCAGCATTCGGGTCAGGTTGTACGCCGCGAACGCAAACAGCGCCTGACCCGAGAGCTTCTCCAGCCCCTTATGCCGCGTCTTGCGCAAACCACCTACCGTCTTGATCCAGCCGAAGGCCTCTTCGATCATCTTCCGCCTGCGCAGGCTCATCGCGTAACTCTTGCCACGCGCCATGCGTCCATCGACGGCGCTGCCGCTGACCTTGCGCGCCACGTGCGCCTTGATGCCGCGTCGTTCGAGTGCGGCCACGAACTCGGCCGTGTCATAGCCTTTGTCCGCACCCACCGTCGCACCCGGTTTGCGCACGCTGCGATCGATCATCCGGATAGCAGCCTCCCACTCGGCACGACCCGTAGCCTGGGTACTCTCGACATCGACGACGAGCCCTTTTCGGTTCTCGGACAGTGCGTGCGTCATGTCGCGCAGCTTCGCTTCTGCGAACTCGCCCTTCTTGTAGAGCCACGCCTGCGGGTCGGTTGTGCTCTGGTGCGTGGCGTTGCTGCGCTTGTTGCCTTTGAAGTCGGTTTCCGGGTTGCGCCCGGCAGGCCTGTCCGGACCACTGCCGTCCTTCGACACGAAGCTCTTGTGACTGGCCCAGGCCTCGATCATCCACGGAAGGCAAACGGATGATCGCCGCGCGCTTCGCCACGGTAGAACCGGTGTTCGGCAACCTGCGGCACAACAAGCGGCTCACCCGCTTCACGCTGCGCGGGCGCACAAAGGTGGATGGGCAGTGGAAGCTGTACTGCTTGGTGCACAACATCGAAAAGCTCGGGCATCACGGCTACGCAAATTAGGTAAGCTCGCGGACGGGCCACGACGACGGCATCGCGCCGGTCACTGGCAAGGGCTGAGGTCAGGAGACGACGATGAAACGAAGATCGAGAGACTGAAATGAGGATGAACGACTTCGGACCGGCCAAGGCCGGATGCAACCGCTTGCCCCGGAACGAGGGTATTTTTACAGCGTCGTTATGGTGGGGGCTCGTAAAGGGAGGTAGTGATCATTGTTGAACACGTCGGAAGCTGATTATTTTGCCCTGCGGCGGCTCATTCTCATTGATGCCTACCGCAAAGGCGCCATCACTGAATTGAAGCTTGATGGCCATACCTCCCTCACAGGAGCGAATGGCGTGGGCAAGACGTCGCTGCTGCGACTGATTCCCTTGTTCTATGGGGAAAGCCCGAACAAGCTGGTGCAGGGCGGAGGCGTTAATCAGTCCTTTGTGCAGTACTACCTGCCCCACACCACCTCTTTCATCGTGTTTGAGTACAGCCGGCGCGGCAAGGTCTGCATGGTGGTGTTACATGCTTCCCGCTCCGGCGAAAGCGTTTACTACCGTTTCATTGATCAACCATTCGCCTTGGAGCGGTTCCGCGACGAGTTTGGTGACCTTGTCATTGGCCCCGATCTCAACCGCCACATCCGGAAGCGAGGCGAGTTCTGTTCGGAGCAAATCACCGCTCTCTCGGATTACCGGGCCATCATTCAGAACGCTGTTTCTGGAAATCGCGATCACCGGACGCTGGCAGCGAACTTCTCATTCGTCGGGCCGGGTAGCCGTCTGAGCCATGTCGAAAAGATCGTGACCGGCATGTTTTCGCGGGTGACAAATTTCCGCGACATTAAACGGATGATCGTCTCCTGCATTGTTGATGACAAGACCAGTATCCGGCTTGAATCCAGCAAGACGACCATGAAGGACTGGGTGCGCGAGTACCGAGCCTACGCAGTGGTGATGGAACAGGCCGGTCGCATGAAGGATTTCCAGGCAGCGCAAATGCGTCACGAAGCGGCTGCGCGGCAACTTCAGCTTGTTCACACCGATTTTGCCCGCCTGCAGCAGGTGCAAGAAACTGCAATCGAGCAGGCAAAATCCAGGGCGGGTGAGATCCAGGGCGAAATGCAACTCCTGGAAGACCAAACCAACGCTCAGTTGCGCGAAATCAGCAGTCAGCTTGGTGTGGCCGAAGGGCAGGTTAAGAGCCTGAAGGGCACCCTGCAGGGTTTGGATAAGCAATACCGCGCCTACGAGAAGGAAGATCTTCCTGGCCTTGCACGTTTGGTCGATGCCTTGCCGCAGCTAGCCGACGATCTGGAAACGAAAGACAAGCGGGAGAAGGCGCTACTCGGAGAGTCGCAGAATCTGGCCAACCGTTATGCCGAGATGCGCAATTTGCGTATCGAAGCCTTCCATACGCTGGAGCGAGAAAAGAATGCGCTGAAGGAGCCAATTCGAGTCAGAGGTCGAGACGAGGAAGCGCAAGCGCGGCAGTCGGCTGATGAGACATGGCAGGCCATCGTCGCGGAATTCGATCGACAGGAAGAAGCGATCAGCAACGCGAAGGAGCGGCTGGTCGAGCAATTGGGCGGGCTAAAGCAGGCAGCTGAGTATCCGCAAGCCAACCCCCAGGTCGTCGCAGCCAAAGAGCAGGCTTACACTGAGCGTGACACAGCAGCGGAGGCTGCTGCCACGGCGCTGTCGGCATATGAGGAAGCAAAGACGGCGCACCAGGCAGCCACAGATGCGTTCCGTGCCATCGATGACCAGATTCAGGATCTACGAGAGCGAGAAAAGAAGGATCAAGCGGCGCGGGCGCACCTGCTCTCGCTCAGAGACGCCGCACCAGGCACGTTGCTTCACTTCTTGCGAGAAAACCGTCCAGACTGGACCAGGGACATCGCAAGGGTGGTACCCGAGGAGCTGTTGTTGCGCACCGATCTCACGCCCACGTTGGTCAGTGAGGATGCCCTTTCTCTGTATGGCATCGGCCTGGATCTGGCTGCGCTCGATGTTCCGAGGGCAGCCGACGAGGAGGTGCTGCGGCAGAAAATCGAGGAAGTCGATCGGGCCATCGGGCGCCATCAGCGAGATGCAAAGGCCAAGGAAAAAGAACTGGAAGCGCAATCCGATCGTGTCCGCCAGGCGAAAACGGCCTCTGACGACAAGCAACGCCTTCATGTCCAGGCCGCGAATGCAGCACGGTCATGCCAGACAGCCTTCGAAGCGACGGAACGGGCGTTGGCAGAGGATATTCGTCAGGCCGGCATTCGTGCCCGACAGCAACTGCAAGAAGTCCAGCAATCTGTTGAGAAGAATAAGCAGGCCCTGAACACACTCAAATCAACCCGAAACGCACGCAAGCAGAGCCACGAAAGCGAGCTGAAAAAGCGCTTGGCGGCAATTGAAGCGCAGGTTAAAGCCGACATCGGTGAGATTGATCAGGTCATTGCATCGGCAAAATCAACCTGCGATCAGGACATCGGTGCGCTGAATAAGGAGTTGGACTCGGCGTTGAAGGCACAGGGCGTCGACACCGCTTCGCTCGAGAAGCTTCAGAAGGAGAAGTCGGAGGCGCAGGAGAGGTTGCAGAAAGCCCGGTCCAATGAGGCTAAGGTCGGCGATTGGCGGCGTTGGCTGAAATCCGAGTGGGAAACCCGCTCAGAGAAAGAAGCTGAATTGAAGGTGGCGGAAGCCAGTGTCCAGCAGTTACTGGAGCAGGAGTCCAAGGCCCGCAAGGCTCGTGAGATCAAGCATGGCGAGCTGGATAAGGCGCTCAGCCAAGTCAATCAGGAAAAGGCCAAGGTAGAGAAACTACATGGCTTCGTGGTCAAGCGCCGAGAGAAGCTGACCCGTTGGCCGGCGGATCCCATCGGGCCGCTGGCCAAGCCGCTGCGAGACCAAGATGCCTTGGAAGCAGATATGGATCGGCTGCTTCTGGATATTCATGGTGAGGAAGCGCGAGCTCGAGAGGCGTTGGCACCGATCAAGCGAGTATTCTTTGAGTCACCGGGCACCACGCCCTATCAGTTCTATGACAAGAAGCGTCTGGAGTTGGGGCCGGATCAGGACGGAGCTTCACCATTCCTGTGGGTGGCCCCCATGCAAGAATGGTTCGAGGCCGAACACGAAAATGCCCGCAGGTTGCTTTTGAGTCAGTGTCGTAACTTCGCCTCGGGCATCCATGAGTTCCATGATCGGCTCGATGGTTTCAAGCGCAAAGTCGGCATCTTCTCGAAGGACTTGCAGGAGAACATGGCGGCATCGACGCGTTTCCGCTTCATCAGCAGTGTGGCGGTGCGTATCACCACTTCATTCGATGGCTTGGATGGTTGGGAAAAAATCAAGCTGCTGGACGAGGAGTACAGCGTGTGGGCCGGCAAGGACAGCAACGATTTACCCGGCCCCGCGTTCGCTGATGCGGTCGATCAGGTCAGCGATTGGCTACAGGGCCGCCATACCCTGGATGTGAAGCTGGAAGACCTGCTGGGTCTGGAAATCGACATCGAGGAAGCGGGGCAACCGAAGAAGACGGTAAAAGATGAAGGGCAACTGCGAGATGCTTCCAGCAACGGACTTTCCTATCTCATTCTCTGCGTCGTGTTTGTCGGCCTGATCAACAAGATTCGTGCCGGCCAACCCGTACAACTGGTCTGGGCCTTGGACGAGTTGCGCGATCTTGATCTCGACAACGTGAGAGTTCTACTGGATATGTTGGCGGACAATCAAATTCACTTGATTTCCGCCTTCCCCGATCCCGAGCCTGAAATCCTGGCCCTCCTGAAGAATCGGTACGCCATCCAGGAAGGGCGTCGCCTTGCAACGTTCCAGCCGGAGGTGGCCAATGTTTGAAGCGACGGTCATCAAGCTTCTGGAAGGGGCGTTTATTTGCCGGACGGCATACCCCGATCTCTTTTCCTTTCTGGAGGATGAATCAACCCGCCGCCAGGTGGACGGTTATCTGACCCAGATCGGCCGTCGTCTGGCCGCGACTTCCCATGGCGAGGCGTACTACGCAGCCCACAGAGCGGTTGGCCCCAGCGAACGAACGGAAATCAGATCCCTGTTCAAGGAAGTGAAACACGAGCTTCGGCCTGTGCTGGGTTTCCTTAACCTGATCATGCAGGCACAGCGTGCCGACCGAACCCTTGGTACGGGCGATGTGATCGATTTCCCCAAGACGCTGCTACACATCTCCGAGAACCCACATCTGGGTGAGATGTTGCGGGGCTTCGCGGCGCTGGGGAAAGAGTTCGCATCCAGTGATGCCAATTTGCGCACCTTGCTGGATCGGTTGTTGCAGCAGATGGTGAAGACTGGCTACCTCATCCCGGATCGCCAGGGCGACCGCTTCGAAGTCACCGGCAAGATCGATTACTTCTACGAAGTCGTGGATTTCCTCGCCGAAAATGAGCAGGCCATTCGCGAGGCACAAGACCAAGAATCCGAGGGCGAGACTGGGAGGTTGTTTTGAGTCGGGATGGTGTAAAGCACCTGATCGGCCGCCTGGCCACTCACCAGCATCTGGTTTCCCACGCCTATTACAACAGCGAGTTGATTAAGGACGAGGAGAACGCCCGAGGGATTGAGTTATTGCAACAGCACAAGGTGCTGATCCCGCGCGGCGACGATGCCTACACCCTTCACACGACCTTCCGCCGCTTTCTGGATGCCGCACTGAATATCGAACGGCTGTACGGCATTGGCTCCGATCTTGGCGTTGCGTTTGAGCGGCTGGAGCAGCTGACGAATGCGCTGTTTGATGTCGCTCATGAAGGGAAAATGGAAGACCGCGAGCGGATTGAGGATGAGATCCGTCAGTCCATCTATGAGATATCCGACAACCTGGCAGCCGATCTGGCGCATCTCAGAACACTGGTCGAAAACCGTTTTGGCAATGTGAGCACCCTGGCCGAGAAGAAACGCCAGAATGCCTATTACATTGGCCGCACGGAAAAGGTAGTACGGGCAATTGAACTCTTCACCCTTTCCGATCTGGGCGAGCGGATTCAGACACAGGGAGCGTTTGCGAACATCGCTGCCATGTTCCGTGCCCAGCTACAGGAGCGCCTGCCTTCATTCCGGCAGAATCTGAGCGACATCCTGGAAATTCTGAAGCAGTATCTGTTTGAGTACCGCGAAATCGAGGAGCGGACTCGGCGGGTGCGTAGCCTATGGCTGTATCTTGAGCGTCATCCTGTTTATGAGTTGCAGGAATGGGACGAAACCGCTCATCCCCAGCCCTGGCTGCTGAAGGCATCGGGACTATCAATACGCAGCCATCCTTGGGTGCGAGATTCGGAATACACAGACGCTCTTGCAGATCTCGCGGGTGACATTGCACCACCGCCCCTTCGCTTGCCGGTTGAGCGACCTCGCGGAACACTGATTGAGGATGATCCTGCCCCGTCGGTAATCCTTCAGATCAAGCCTTACCAGTGGGCTATCGAGAATCTCATCACCACCTGCAAGTCGCAGAATGTCCGCGCATCCGCCTTGGAGTGGTATTTCGACCACCCCAACGACCTCGGCGGCATGAGCGTTTCGGTCTGGCTGCAATGCGTGCTGGAAGATCTCGGGCCAAGAAAGAAGAAAGAGCTCGGAATCGCTGTGGTCGCCGAGGAGTCACCCGATCCCATATTTACCGGCAATGTCATGGTCAGTGATGTGCATGTGGAGCCGGCGTGATAGATAAGCGGCTTATCAATACCTTGCTGCGGATTTTTCATTCCCCGGACACCCGCTTCGCCTCCGGGCGAGCAATCAGTGCCTTTTGTGCTGAGTACAACCTTGGCGTCAGGCAGAGGAGTTCCCTAGTATTCAATGATGCACACAAGGCGGAGATCGGGCGGATCCTCAAGGGAGAGCTGGGTATTGATCCGGCGGCGACGACAGCCGATAGCTGGAAGGGCTTGGGTAGAGCTGAAAGTCTGATGCTTGCTAGGGATGAGAAGCTCACCAGTCGTACCGTCGGGGAGGGCAGATTGAGGTTGAAAACATTGCCCGGGCGGGTTCTGCAGGTTGCTGGTGGTAGCTGGTCCCTGCCGAATCGCGCCGATCTTGGGCTGGATCTGAGCGCAGTTCTCGAGAGTGAAATCGGCCACGATGCCCTGCTGATCGTCGAGAACCTACAAACCTTTGATGACCTCCATACGGTAGGTCCGGAAGTGATGGGCAATTTGTCCGCGCACGATCCGCTTGTGATTTATCGTGGCGATACCCAAGGTGGCGCGCGAGCAGATGCTGTTCATGCGCTGGTTAGCGGTACGGGGCTGCCGGTTATCGCGTTTGTTGATTTTGATCCCGCCGGCCTGGTCATTGCGTCTCGCTTGCCAAGACTGGATACGGTGTTGGCCCCCTCTTTGAAGGAATTGGCGGAAATTATCCAGGCCAGTGGTATTGCCAAGCGCTATCTCGAGCAAGTGGCGATGGCGGCTCACGCTATGCAGCGGATTCAAGGGGACCCCCGTATGGCTCCTCTGTGGCATGTCATCGATGCGGCTGGCAAGGCGCTTCCACAAGAGTATTTTCATCGCCACGCAAAATAGCTGATTGGGCTCATAATTTGAGCCAGTACCACCTGGGCAATACGCACATGCGAGAAGGTGCGAAGACAGTGGGCGATTCAGTTTCGTGGTCGCAACAGTATCCGGCTGAATGCTTGATGGCCAAACCGGCGCCGCGAGAGCGGCACAAGTCGCTCGGCCTGCTCTGACCCTCAAGCGCTTCCGGTGGGTGGTGGGGGATGCTGGGTACAACAAAAAAGCGCCCCGAAAGGCGCTTGGTTGCTTGCTCTGTGGCGGAGAGGGCGGGATTCGAACCCGCGTTAGGCTTTCACCTAAACACGCTTTCCAGGCGTGCGACTTAAACCACTCATCCACCTCTCCGCGAAAGCGCGCGACTATAGCAGAAAGCCCCGATGTTTGCCGCATCCGTGAGGCCCGGCGGCGGTCGGCGTGCGGGGCTCACATCTTCCGCCGATAGCGCTCGATCACCCGCGGTACATAGCGACGGGTTTCGGCGTAGGGCGGAATGACGCGGCCGTGGCGTTCGACTGCACCTTCGCCAGCGTTGTAGGCCGCCAGCACCAGTTCCAGCCGGTTGTCGAAGCGCAGCATGAGGTCGCGCAGGTAGAGGGCGCCGCCCATCACGTTCTGGTCAGGATCGAAGCGGTCGGCGACGCCGTAGCGGCGCGCGGTGTCCGGCATAAGCTGCATCAGGCCGGCGGCGCCCTTGGGCGACACCGCGCGGGCGTTATGGCCGGATTCGACCGAAATGACCGCGTGCAGCAGATGCGGATCCAC
Organism: Methyloversatilis universalis FAM5; assembly: GCF_000214035.2. Classification (GTDB taxonomy): domain Bacteria; phylum Pseudomonadota; class Gammaproteobacteria; order Burkholderiales; family Rhodocyclaceae; genus Methyloversatilis; species Methyloversatilis universalis. The sequence continues at coordinate 154,270 of NZ_AFHG01000030.1, forward strand.
CCCCGAGGCGCGGGCGGCGCGCGCGATGCTTTCCGGATAGCGGACGTTCGGGGCCAGGGGCGGCAGGCCGGCGTCCGGTACGTCTATCAGCAGTTCGAAGCCCGCCTCCTGCGGCGCATCGGTCAGGTGCAGCGCACCGCCCGCGTCCTCGCGCACATATACATCCGCGCGTGCAAGCGAGCAGGCGAACAGTGCAGCGATCATCAGGCAGGCGGTGCGGGGCGTGTTCATCTGGGGGCAATACAGCGGGTCTAGAATCCGCAAAGTTTCAATTCCGCGTCCGAATGCTTACAGTCGCGTTGTCACATGGCGTTCAGAGTGCATGCTCAAGGCTGCACCATCATGACGCGATTTCCATCGTATGCACAGGATCCGCCCCATGCACAGAAATACTCGCCACGCCGGTTTCACGCTGCTCGAACTGCTGGTGGTGATGGTCATCATCGGACTGCTCGCCGGTTACGTCGGACCGCGCTTCTTCAGCCAGATCGGCAAATCCGAAGTGAAGGCGGCCCGGGCACAGATCGACGGGCTGGAAAAGGCGCTCGATCAGTACCGTCTGGATAACGGCCGCTACCCCACGACAGAAGAGGGTCTGAAGGCACTGACCGAGCGGCCGTCCACCGCGACCAAGTGGTCCGGTCCCTATCTGAAGAAGGCGGTGCCGCTCGATCCGTGGGAACGTCCCTATATATATAAGGCACCGGGTGAGCACGGCGAGTACGACCTGAGCTCGCTCGGCAAGGACGGTCAGCCGGGCGGCACCGACGAAGCGGCCGACATCACGAACTGGTGACAATGCAGTTCCGCATCCGCGCGCTTGACGTCACCCAGCGCATCATCCAGCTGCAGATCGACGCGGCCGACGAAATGTCGGCGCGCGCGCAGGCACAGGCCGACGGCCTGGTCGTGCTGTCGGTCGCGCGTGCGCGATCCCTCGCCTGGGCGCCCGGAAGACAGCGCTTTCCGGTGCTGCTGTTCTGTCAGGAACTGCTGGCGCTGCTGCGCTCCGGCCTGTCGCTGGTCGAGGGGCTGGAGGTGATGGCCGAGAAGGAGGGGCGCACGCTGTCGCGTACCGTACTGACCGCGCTGATCGACGCGCTGCGCCAGGGCAAGACGCTGTCGATGGCGATGTCGGCGCAGAACGCCATCTTTCCGGATCTGCTGGTGGCCATGGTGCGCGCGTCCGAACGGACCAGCGATCTCGACCAGGCGCTGGAGCGCTACGTCGCCTACAGCGAACAGCTGGACAGCCTGCGCGGCAAGCTGGTCGCCGCTGCCACCTATCCGGTCATCCTGCTGGTGGTGGGCATGCTGGTGGTGCTGTTCCTGCTGGTATTCGTGGTGCCCGAATTTTCCAAGGTGTATGAGGACATTTCGACCGAACTGCCGCTGGCGTCGCAATGGCTGCTGGCCTGGGGGCATTTCGTGAAGGCGCATTCGGCAGTGCTGGGCCTGGGCTTCGTGGCCGTGGTCGCCTCACTGGTCTGGACCTTCGGCCAGCCGGCAGTCCGTCAGGGCCTGCTGGCGCAGTTCGAGCGGATGCCGGGCATCGGCAGCCGCATGCGGGTATTCCGTCTGGCCCGTTTCTTCCGCACCGTGGGCATGCTGCTGCGCGGCGGCATACCGGTGGTGCAGTCGCTCGAACTGGTGCGCGAACTGCTGCCAATTCCGATGCAGCAGAGCCTTACCCGCGCGCTGCTCGCCATCCGCGAGGGCAGGGCGGCGTCCGATGCCTTCACCGACAACGACCTGAGCACCGCGGTCGCCTCGCGCATGCTGCGCGTCGGCGAGCGGGCCGGCAATCTGGGCGACATGATGGAGCGCATTGCCGCCTTCCATGACGAAGAGATGACCCGCTGGCTGGACCGTGCGACCCGCCTGTTCGGGCCGCTGCTCATGCTGGTGATCGGCCTGGCCATCGGCGGCGTCGTGGTGCTCATGTATCTGCCCATCTTCCAGCTTGCGGAAAGTCTGCAATGAGCGCGCAGCCCCTCACACCGCCCCCTTCGATCCCGGTGACCGAACTGTCGCCTGATCTGCTGGCGCGTGCCCGGGCGCGCGCCGGCCGCGGCTCGGTCATGCAGGCTTTGATCGACCTGTCCGGTGCGTCGCCGGAGGACATGCGCGACCGCGTGGCCAGTCGGCTCGGCGTGCCTGCGCTGCGCAGCGCCGATCTCAATTCACTGGCCATGAATCTGGGCAGCATCCGCTTTTCCGAGGCGCTGTCGCGCTCGGTGGCGGTGGCAGAGGATGCCGGCGGCGGGCGTATCGCGGTGGTGGCCGACCCCTACGACCTCGCGCTGCAGGACTGGCTGGCCGCCGCGCTGCACGACCGCTTCGAGCTGTGTCTGGCCACCCGCGACGACATCACCGCAGCGCTCGCCCGCTTCGAGGACAGTCAGCGAGCGTCCGCCGGTCTGCTCGACGAGAACGCCCAGGCCGGCAGCAGCGCCGCCGAGGTGCTGTCGCTGGCACGCATCGCCGATGATTCGAGCCCGGTGGTGCGGGTGGTCAATTCCACGCTGTACGACGCGCTGAAGCAGGGCGCGTCAGACATCCATCTGGAATCGGTGCCCGCCGGCATGCAGGTGAAGTATCGGGTCGACGGCGTGATGGTGCGCATCGGCCAGATCGCCGGTGCCGATACCGCGGAGCAGGTGATTTCGCGCATCAAGGTGCTGGCCGAACTGGACATCGCCGAGCGCCGCGTGCCGCAGGACGGCCGTTTCAAGGTGGCCTATGCCGGCCGCGACATCGATCTGCGGGTGTCGGTCATGCCCAGCGTGCACGGTGAGGACGCCGTGCTGCGGGTGCTGGACAAGGAACACCTGACCGAAGAGCTGCAGGCGCTCACGCTGGAAAGCCTGGGCTTTGACGACATCGCGCGCGCCGCCATGCGCAAGCTGGCCGCCGAGCCCTACGGCATGCTGCTGGTGACCGGCCCGACCGGTTCCGGCAAGACCACCTCGCTGTACGCCACCATCGGCGAAATCAACCACGGCCTCGACAAGATCATCACCATCGAGGACCCGGTCGAGTACCAGCTGCCGGGCGTGCTGCAGATTCCGGTGAACGAGAAGAAGGGCCTCACCTTCGCGCGCGGCCTGCGTTCGGTGCTGCGCCACGACCCGGACAAGATCATGGTGGGCGAGATCCGTGACGGCGAAACCGCCGAGATCGCGGTGCAGGCGGCGCTGACCGGTCACTTGGTGCTGACCACGGTTCACGCCAACAACGTGTTTGACGTGATCGGCCGCTTCCTGCACATGGGCGTGGACCCGTACAACCTCGTGTCGGCGCTGAACGGCATCGTGGCTCAGCGCCTGCTGCGCCTGAACTGCCGGCACTGTGCGGTGCCGCAGGTGCCGGACGCAGCCCTGCTGGAAGAATCCGGTCTGGCCGGCCTGATCGGTGCCGGCGGCTACGATTTCCGCGCCGGCACCGGCTGCGGCCACTGCCGCGGTACCGGCTACAAGGGCCGGCGTGCGATCGCCGAACTGCTGGTGCTGGACGACGAACTGCGCGAGCTCATCGTCACCCGCGCACCGATGCGGCAACTGAAGGAGGCCGCGCGGGCGCGCGGCACGCGCACCCTGCGCGAAGCCGGACTGGCCCTGGTGGCCAACGGTGAAACCAGCCTCGCGGAATTGAACCGTGTCACTTTTGTCGTCTAGGGCGCTCCAGCTCGATCTGGGCCCGCACGGACTGCAGCTCGCGCGCGCGGGGCAGGTGCTGCATGCCTCCGCTCAGGTACTGGCGCTGCAGGCCCTGCCCGCCGCGCTCGATGCGCTGCCGCCGGCCGCCACGCCGAGACGCGCCGCGCTGTCGGTCGGCATCGACAATGCGTGGGTGCGCTGGCAGGTGATCGACATTCCGCCCGCCGTGTCGGGCCGCGAAGAGCGCGCGGCGCTGGTACGCGCGCGCATGGCCGAGGTGTTCGGCAGCGCGGCCCAGGGCTGGGCGGTGGCCTGGGACGACCGGCCGGCATCGACCGTGCTGGCCTGCGCGCTGGACGCCGGTGTGCTGCAGCACCTGCAGGCCTGGACTACGGCGCGCGGACTGAGACTGCAGAGCGTGCAGCCGGCCTGGCTGCGCGGTTACGCGGCGCTGCGCGGTGACGCGGCGCTCGGCGGCTATGCCGAACTGAGTCACGGCTGGCTGTGCCTGGGCCTCTGGTCCGGCGGCCGCTGGCTGCACGTGCGCGGCGAGGCGATGAGCGACCCGGCCGGGCTGGCCACCGTGCTCGAACGCCGGCTCGCGGCCTTCGACGGTGATCTGGATGGCGGCCGGCTGTTCCTGCGCGGCATGCCGGCGGTAAGCCTGCCGCGGGGCTGGCAGTGCGTGGCGGGAGCCGACCGATGAGCCGTCGTCCGCCGCTGCCGGAACTCGATTTCGTCGTCCGCCGTCGCGCGCCCGGCTGGCTGGGCTGGCTGGTGCTGGCGCTCGGCGTGGCCGCCGGACTGTGGGTGTTCGAAACGCATCAGGTACTGACCGGGGAGGTCGAGGCGCTGCGGCTGGACAATCGCCGCGCCGCCCGCGCGGCCGAACAGGCCCGGGTGCTGGCCCGGCGCGAACAGGAAGATCCGGCGCTGCGTGCCCGTTTCGAGGTGGCGCGCAAGCTGTCGCAGCAGATGGCGCGTGACTGGCAGCCGCTGTTTGCCGCGCTGGAAGCGCGTGCCGGCGAACATGCCCAGGTCGCGCTGCTGTCGGTCGAACCGGACGCGACCCGCGGGCAGCTTCGGGTGACCGGCGAAGCCAAGGATCTCGACGCGCTGTTCGCCTACGCCGAATCCTTCGGCGCGGCTGGCGTGCTCGCCGCGCCGCGCATCGAGGTGTTCGAATTCAAGCAGCGCGAGGGTGTGCAGGTGGTGGCCTTTTCGCTGCGACTGAACTGGAGGCGGGCATGAAGGCCCGGGGCGAGGCGGGCATGGGCGTGCTGCAGACCCGATTGACCCATGCGGTCGCGCGGGCCGGCTGGGCGGGCGCGCTGGGTGCCGGACTGCTGGCCTTTGCGCTGGCACTGCATCTCGGAGCCAGTGCGCCGCTGCAGGCGGAACGCCTGACGCTTGAAGCCGAGCGCGATGCGCTGGCGCGCAAGGTGGCGCAGGGCGTGACCGTGGAGTCGCCACGCGAACAGGTGGAGCGTTTCGACGCCGCGCTGGTCGAGCGCAGCCGGCTGCCTTCGCTGCTGGCCGACCTGTCCCGGCTGGCGACCGCAGGCAAGCTGTCGCTGGCCCGGGTGGAAAGCCGCGAATCCCAGCCGCTCGGCTCGGGTTACGCCCGGCAGGAATATCTGTTCCCGTTGCGTGGCAGCTATCCGGCGCTGCGCACCTGGCTGGCCGACATCCAGCGGCTGTCGCCGTCGGTGCTGGTCGAGGACGTGAATCTGCGCCGCGAGGATGTGGGCCGCGACGCGGTCGAAGCGACGGTACGGGTGTCCATCGTCATGAAGGACGCGCCATGAACCGCGGTCTGCTCGCTGCGCTGGCGATTACGCTGCTGGCCGTGGCCTATGTGTCGCAGCAGGACGAGGCGGTGACCGATGACACCGTTGCGGCACCCCGCGCGGTTCGCAGCGCGGGCAGTGGCAGCCCGCGCGCCACGCCGCCGGCGGCCGCTGACGACGGTGCGCTGCTGGCTGCGGCCCCGGCCCGCGTCGCGGCTGAGGTCGGGCACGACCTCTTCGCGCCGCACAGTTTCCTGCCGCCCCCGCCGCCGGCCAGTACACGACCGGCACCGCCGCCGCCCCCGATGGCGCCGCCGCTGCCCTTCCGCTATCAGGGCCGCATGACCGAAGGCAGTTCCACCGTGGTGTTCCTGACCCACGGCGAGCGCGTGCTGGTCGCGCGTCAGGGCGATCTGCTGAACAACCAGTACCGGGTCGAGTCGGTCGGCCCGACCGCCATCACCTTCCTGTTCGAGCCGCTCAAGCAGCGGCAGACACTGTCCACCGGAAACACGAAATGAGCGCACCTGCCATGAGCGCATCGCTACTCCGCCGCCTGTACGCGGTCACCTTCGCCCTGCTGCTGCTGACGGTCGGTGGCTGCGCCACCAACAAGGCCTTCGAGGACGGCCGCCAGGCGCTGATGGCCGGCGAGCAGGACAGGGCGCTCAGCCTGTTCGAACAGGCCGCCCGGCAGTCACCGGACAACGCGGAAATTCGCGCGACGCTGATGCGGCAGCGGGAACTGGCGGTGGCGCGCGGGTTAGCCCAGGCAGAGGCGGCCCGGGCTGCCGGCAATCGCGAACAGGCTAACGCGGCGCTCGACCGCGTACTCGCGACAGACCCGCGCAGCCCGCGCGCGCTGGCGATGCGGGACCAGCTGATACGCGGCGTGAAGCATGACGCGATGGTGGCCGATGCCCGGACGATGTTCGCGCGCAAGGACGTGGCCGGTGCCGAGGCGCGGGCGCGCAACGTGCTGGCACAGGACGCGGGTCATGCCGGTGCACGTGAACTGCTGCGCCAGATCGAGGAAACGCGGCCGAAGCAGCAGGCGCCGGCCGTGCTGGGCGACATGTTCCAGAAGACGGTGACGCTGGAGTTCCGCGATACCTCGATGCGCAACGTGTTCGAGGCGATCGCCCGTTCGACCGGCATCAATTTCGTGTTCGACAAGGACGTGCGCCCGGATATCAAGGTGACGCTGTTCGTGCGCAACACGACCGTGGCCGAGGTGATGCGCCTCATCCTGATCACCAACCAGCTCGAGCGCGCGGTGCTGTCGGAAAACACGGTGCTCATCTATCCGAACACCGCCGCCAAGGTGCGCGAGTACAAGGAGCTGGTCACCCGCACCTTCTTCCTGGTCAATGCCGAGGCCAAGCAGGTGCAGAACCTGATCAAGACCGTCGTCAAGACCAAGGACATCTACATCGACGAGCGGCTGAACGTGATCGTGATGAAGGACACCGTCGACGCGGTGAAACTGGCCGAACAGCTGGTCGAATCGGTCGATGTAGCCGAGCCGGAAGTGATGCTGGAAGTCGAGGTGCTGGAGGTCAGCAGCAACAAGATGAAGGAACTGGGCATCGATTTCCCGGACCAGATCGGCTACGGCATCCTGACGCCGAACATCAGCAACTCGGTCAGCACGGCAGCCGGGATCACGACCACAACCACGCTGGGCGGCCAGTTGCTGCAAGGCAATATCAATCTGAAGGACACCAACGGGCTGGTGGTGCCCTATGTCAGCAATCCTGGTCTGATCCTGAATCTGAAGGCCACCGACGGCGCGGCCAACCTGCTGGCCAATCCGCGCATCCGGGTGAAGAACAAGGAAAAGGCCAAGGTGCATATCGGCGAGAAGCTGCCGGTGTTTACCACGACCTCGACCGCCAACGTCGGCGTGTCGGCGTCGGTCACCTATCTCGACGTGGGCCTCAAGCTCGACGTCGAGCCGCTGATCCATCCGGAGGACGACGTCGACATCAAGATGTCGATGGAGGTGTCCAGCATCGTCAAGGAAGTGACCGGCCCGCAAAGCTCGCTCGCCTATCAGGTCGGTACCCGCTCGACCGCGACCGCGCTGCGGCTGAAGGACGGCGAAACGCAGATCCTCGCCGGCCTGATCTCGGACGAGGAGCGCACCAGCGCGTCGCGTCTGCCCGGTCTGGGTCATCTGCCGCTGATCGGCAAGCTCTTTTCCAGCGAACGCGGCAGCAACAACAAGACCGAAATCGTCCTGCTCATCACGCCGCGCATCGTGCGCAATCTGAGCCGGCCGGCGCACATTTCGCCCGCGCTGCCGGCAGGTACCGAGGCGGCGGTGGGCGCTGCCGCGCTGTCGGTGCGGTCGGGCGGAAAGGATCAGGGGATGAGGCTGAGCAGCGGCGGTGGCGCGGTGCCCGGTGCGCCGGCGACACTGCCGGTGCCGTCGCGCATGCCGCAGCCGGAGGCCGCACCGGTGCCGGACGTCGTGCCGCCTGAAGAAGAGGGCGCGGCCGAACTGCGCATGCAGTCTTCCGGTGAAGTGACGCCGGGCGGCGAGGCCGGCGTCATCGTGTCGCTCAGTGCGCCGGGCGGGGTGAGAAGCGCGGTGATCGAACTGGCCTATGACCCGAACGTGCTGACGCCGCAGGGCAATGTCAGCGCCCCGGGGCGGGTCGCGCTCACCCTGAGCGGTTCCGGTCAGGAGGTGAGGGCGGAACTGCGTTTCCGTGCGCTGCCGAATGCGCCGGCCGGGGCCACCGGCATCCAGGTCGGCAATGTGATGGCCGTGGCGCCGGACGGCAATCCGCTGCAGGTCAATCCGCCGTCGCCGGTCGATATCGTGGTGAAGGGTCCGTAAGGAACGCCTGCAATTTCAGTGGTGCACGCAGCTTGGCGGGCGCCCAAAAGCAAAGGGGGAAGGCCATGCCTTCCCCCTTCTTTCAGGAGCGCTCCGTAAAGCGGCGATCAGCCGGCCTTGCGGTGCGCGCGGGCTTCCTTTTTGAGGCGCTTGAAGGCGTCAGGATCGGTCGCACGCAGGTACTCGATCACTTCCATGTCTTCGCGGCGGATCTTGCTGATGTCGATCTGTTCGACGTGCACCAGGCGCAGCAGGGCCTGGACCGGCTTGGGCATGTTGCGGCCGCTTTCGTAACGGGAACCGCCGCTCTGCGTGACGCCGAGGCGAGACCAGAACTGCGATTGGTTCATGCCCAGCTTCTTGCGAATTTCGCGTGCGTCGATGTTGTCGCTTGCTTTCATGCTCGTTGTCCTTGATGAGTTGAATACCGGACGATCGCGCCGTGCCTTTGAAATCCGGTTGCCGGCTGCGTCAGTTCCGCATCTCTGCGTACTCCCTTGCCTATAACTTAAGTTATAGACAAAACCCAGTATAAATGATCACAACGTCCTGTTCAAAACAGGTTTGCATATGTTTGCAAGCATGATCATCGGGTGAAGATGCGGAACGGATGAGCTGTTTCAGGCAGGCTGGCGGCGTTCGTTTGACCCCTGTTTCCAGCGGGGAATTTTCACCGCGAACGGATCGGATACAATTGCGGGTTTTCGTACAACGTCCCGGAAGTACAGATGGCACTCATCGTCCAGAAATACGGCGGCACCTCGGTCGGCAAGCCCGACCGCATCAAGAGCGTTGCCCGCCGGGTCGCCGGCTATGTCGCGCGCGGCCACAAGATGGTCATCGTCGTGTCGGCCATGAGCGGCGAGACCAATCGCCTGCTGGGCCTGGCGAAAGAGATTTCGCCGACGCCCGATCCGCGCGAACTCGACGTGATCGCCTCCACCGGCGAACAGGTCACCATCGGTCTGCTGGCCATGGCGCTCAAGGACCTCGGTCTGAAGGCGCGCAGCTACACCGGGGGCCAGGTCCGCATCCTGACCGACGATGCGCACACCAAGGCACGCATCCTGTCGATCGACGAGCAGAACATCAAACGCGATCTCGATGAAGGTCACGTGGTCGTCGTCGCCGGTTTTCAGGGCGTGGACGAGAAGGGCAACATCACCACGCTGGGCCGCGGCGGTTCGGACACCACCGGTGTCGCGCTGGCCGCTGCGCTGGGTGCCGACGAGTGCCAGATCTACACCGACGTCGATGGTGTGTACACCACCGACCCGCGCATCGTGCCGGAAGCGCGTCGCCTGGACCGCATCACCTTCGAGGAAATGCTGGAAATGGCCAGCCTCGGTTCCAAGGTGCTGCAGATCCGCTCGGTCGAATTTGCAGGCAAGTACAAGGTCAAGCTGCGCGTGCTGTCCAGTTTCGAGGACGAGGGCCATGAAGGTCCGGGCACGCTGATTACTGTCGAGGAAGACGTCAATATGGAACAACCCATCATCTCCGGCATCGCCTTCAACCGCGACGAAGCCAAACTGACCGTGCTGGGCGTACCGGACCGTCCGGGCATCGCCTATCAGATCCTGGGGCCGATCGCCGACGCCAACATCGACGTCGACATGATCATCCAGAACGTGGGCCATGACGGTTCGACCGATTTCTCCTTCACGGTTAATCGCGGCGAGTACACCAAGGCGATGGGCATTCTGGAAAGCGTGCGTCAGCACATCGGTGCCCGTGAAATCACCGGCGACAACAAGATCTGCAAGGTGTCGGCGGTTGGTGTCGGCATGCGTTCGCACCCGGGCGTGGCCAGCAAGATGTTCCGCACGCTGGCGGAAGAGGGCATCAACATCCAGATGATTTCGACTTCCGAAATCAAGGTGTCGGTGGTGCTCGACGAGAAGTACCTCGAACTGGCCGTGCGCGTGCTGCACCGCGCATTCGAACTGGACCAGCCGGCGCAGTAAGCGGCTGGAATAAGTTGCGCGCGGATTTGACCGGAGCGGGGCTTACCGGTATAGTTCGCGCGCTTTGAAGCACGCAGTAAACGGAGAGGTGGCCGAGAGGTCGAAGGCACTCCCCTGCTAAGGGAGCATACGGGCTAAAACCTGTATCGAGGGTTCGAATCCCTCCTTCTCCGCCAAAGCAACCATCGATCAAAAAATGGTTGCAGTGTTGAAAAAGTGTGCTATAGTTTTGCCTCTCTGCAGCGCGCCCGTAGCTCAGCTGGATAGAGTACTTGGCTACGAACCAAGGGGTCGGGCGTTCGAATCGCTCCGGGCGCGCCAAATTACCGCAGAGAAACAAAGAGATAGGCCAGTCAATTGACTGGCCTTTTTCTTTTTCAGCGCCGTTCAGGCGCGCCCCCGGCGCCACCGCCTGCGGCTCCACCATTTCCTGCTTTCAGCGATCAGTTCCCTTCGGGGCGCGTGTGTCGACGCGCGAAGGCGAGGGTGCGCCAGCCGGATGCCTCTCCGACGCCTGCTTTTTCCGCGCCCGGGTTCGGTCAAGCGGGGCGGTCGTCCCTTCTTCCAGCGCGTATCCAGTGATGAACGCCCGCACCGGTGCCTGCCTCGAGGTTCTTTCGCGGATCTGCATCGCAGTGCCTTCACCCGCGTGTTTTCGTAACGGCCGGGGTGACGGCGCGCCGCGCGTGTTCTTCACCGCGCTCACCAGCACTTCGCTGCAGTCACTGATCTCTGTAATATGACAAAGTCGTTACACGATGACGGCGCGACTTCTGTCTGGGAGGACACAGTGGTCAGAAAAGAAAAGCTTCCACGAGAGGAAGAGCAGGGCGAGGAGCCGTCCATCCGTCCGGTGGACTGGTTGAAGATGAAACTGGGCGTGCCTGCGCACGCGGTCTATCTGGGCTTCGGGGTACAGAAATCGGGCGGTGACTTCTTTCTGGGGGACTGCGATCTGACGCAGAAGTCGGAGCACTGGTTATGGTGCGCTTCGGTCGAGGATGCGCACCGCTTCGTCGGCTGGCGGGAGGTGCTGGCGGTGGCAGAACGCTGCGTCGGTGCCGAGGTGGTGCTGATGTTCGATTACGGCGAAGAGGTCTGGGTCTTTTCCGCGCGCTGACTGCCTTAGATGCGCCCCGCCGCCATGGGCGGGGCGCATGCGCTTACCCGTAGCGCAGCTCGGTCGCCTTGCCCCAGAACACGCGATGCGCGAACAGCGTGTAGGCGAGGATGGCGGGCACCGTGATGATGCAGCCGGCGAGGATGAGGTTCAGCGCCTCGGTTGCGCTGGCTGCCTGCCAGATCGTGATGCGGTCCATCACGACATAGGGGTAGAGGCTGTAGGCCAGGCCGAGACCGCCCATCAGGAACACGCCTACCGTCAGTACGAAAGGCAGCCAGCACAGCGTGCCCAGTGCGCGCTGGCCGCTCAGCGTCCAGCGCAGCGCGACGAAGCAGGCGAAGGTGGCGAACGGGATGGGCAGCAGGCCGATGAACTGCGGCAGGCTGAACCAGCGGCCGGCCACGGTTTCGCTCACCCACGGCGTGGCGATCGAAATGAGGCCCATGCCGATCACCACCGGCACCAGGGCCATGCGACCCCAGTGCGCCGCGCGCTGCTGCAGTTCGCCCTCTGTTTTCAGCACCAGCCAGGCGGCGCCCATCAGTACGTAGGCGCAGGGCAGGGCGAGGGCGATCGCCAGCGCGAACAGCGAATAGGCGAAACCGTCGGCGAAACCGGTGATGAAGCGGCCGAGCATCCAGCCCTGGGCGATCGCGGTGACGGTCGAGCCGGCGAAGAACACGAAATTCCACAGCGGCTTGTGACTGTCCTGCGCCTTGACCCGGAAATCGAAGGCCACCCCGCGCAGGATGAGACCGAGCAGCATGACCGCGATCGGCAGATAGAGCGCGGTCATCACGACGCCGTGCGCCTTCGGGAAGGCGATCAGCAGAATGCCGACGCCGAGTACCAGCCAGGTTTCGTTGGCATCCCAGAACGGGCCGATCGACGCGATCATCATGTCCTTCTGGCTGTCGTTCGCACGATGCAGCAGCATGCCCACGCCCAGATCGAAGCCGTCCAGCACGACGTAGAGGAACATCGAGAGACCCATCAGGCCCATGAAGATGACAGGCAGGAATTCGGCCCAGGTCATGCTGCATTCTCCTTGTTCGCAAACTGGGTAGGCAGGGGCGTCGCGGCGCCGCCGGTCGGGGCGGGGTCGTAACTGTCCGATGGCTTTTCGGCCATGTAGCGCAGCACGCTCACATAGGCGACGATGAGCAGCACATAGGTGATCAGGTAGCCGGTCAGCGTCAGCGCGATGTGCGGCGCGGGCGTGGTCGATGCCACGTCGGCGGTCTTGATCAGGCCGTGCACGATCCACGGCTGACGGCCGATTTCGGTCACGTACCAGCCGGCCACAGTGGCAATCCAGCCGGAAAAGGTCATCCCGGCGATCGCGCCGATGAGCCAGCGTGGAGCGCGGTCCGGCTGCCAGCCGTGTCGCCGCAGCAGCCACCAGCCCACCCAGCTCACCAGCAGCATCAGCGAACCGATCGCCACCATGATGCGGAAGCTGAAGAACAGCGGCCGGACCGGCGGATGAGCCTCGAATTCGTTCAGGCCCTTCAGTTCGCCATCCCATTCGTGGGTCAGGATGAGCGACGCCATCTTCGGGATGCCGATGGCCATATCGTTCCGCTTTTCCGCCTCGTTCGGCAGCGCGAACAGCAGCAGCGGCGCGCCGCGCTCGGTGTGCCACACGCCCTCGATCGCCGCGATCTTCTGCGGCTGGTGGTGCAGGGTGTTGAGGCCGTGCATGTCGCCGACGACGATCTGCACCGGGATGAGCACGGCCGCCAGTGTCAGGCCGGCGCGCAGCGCAAGCGGAGTGGAGGCGTTGGCGCGTCCGCGCAGCACCTGCCAGGCGGACACACCCGCGACCAGAAAGGCCATGGTGAGCATCGACGCGAGCAGCATGTGGGTGAAGCGGTACGGGAAGGACGGGTTGAAGATGATTTCCAGCCAGCTCTTCACGTGGAACTCGCCGTTGATGATTTCGTAGCCCACCGGCGTCTGCATCCAGGAGTTCAGCACCAGGATCCAGAACGCGCTCATCGTGGTGCCGAAGGCGACCAGAAAGGTGGCCAGCAGGTGTACCCGCTCGCTCACCCGGCCGTGACCGAACAGCATGACGCCGAGGAAGGTCGCTTCGAGGAAGAAGGCGGTCAGCACCTCGAAGCCGAGCAGCGGGCCTGCAATATTGCCCACCTTTTCCATGAAGCCCGGCCAGTTGGTGCCGAACTGGAAACTCATCGTGATGCCGCTCACCACGCCCAGCGCGAAGGTCAGTGCGAACACCTTGGTCCAGAAGCGGTAGGCGGTGAGCCAGGGCCGGTGATTCGTCTTCAGCCAGCGCCAGCGCATGAACAGCAGCATCCAGCCCAGCGAGATCGAAATGGTCGGGAACAGGATGTGGAAGGTAATGTTGGCAGCGAACTGCATGCGCGCCAGCAGGACGGGATCAAAATCCATGATGGGGTCTCACTCCTTGGTACCGGGTTTCAGCTGGCCGGTCAGCTCCAGCAGTTTCTGGACCCGTGCACCCATGCGCATCAGCTTGGCCAGTGTCTGGGCGTCGAGCCTCTGTACGTCGTCGAACCAGTTGCTCATCAGTTCGATCAGGTCGTGCATGCCTTTCATGCGCTCCTGCGCCACGCGGTCTTCCTCGCTGCTCGGGGTTTCCAGCAGGGCGCTGCGCAGCATCGACAGCGTGGGTTCCATCTCGCGCCGCCGGCGTTCTTCCGCCAGCGTGCGGAAAATCTCCCAGGCGTCGGTCGGCGCGTCGAAGTATTCGCGCCGGTCGCCGGGCATGTGGCGCAGCTTCACCAGTCGCCACGACTGCAGTTCCTTCAGCCCCATGCTGACGTTGGAGCGGGAATAGGAGAGCGTTTCCGCGATCTCGTCGGCGCAGAGCGGACGCGGGGATACGAAGATGAGCGCGTAGATCTGACCGACGGTGCGATTGATGCCCCAGCGGCTGCCCATTTCGCCGAAGTGCGCCACGAAGGCGTGTACCAGCGGGGTCACGATTGAAGTCCCGTCCTTTTCAAGAAGTATTTGAACAGGCTTTAATATAAATCAAATTTCAGAAAATACTGAAAATTCGGAAAACACAGGATGATCTGTACGGGCGGGGGGCACGCCGTACTTGCGCGCCGCAGCATCCGGGCTGACGGGGTGCTCCGCTATTGGTACAATCTCGGGTTGTCCTTCCGTTTCCTCACTCAGTCATCAATTCGGAGAGTTTCATGGCCGCTGAACGTACCCTTTCGATCATCAAGCCCGACGCCGTCGCCAAGAACGTGATCGGCAAGATCTACCAGCGTTTCGAAGACGCCGGCCTGAAGATCGTCGCCTCGCGCATGACCCAGCTGTCGCGCGCAGAAGCCGAAGGCTTCTACGCCGTGCACCGCGAGCGTCCCTTCTTCAAGGATCTGGTTGACTTCATGATTTCCGGCCCGGTCATGATCCAGGTGCTGGAAGGCGAAGGCGCCATCCTGAAGAACCGCGACCTGATGGGCGCCACCGATCCGAAGAAGGCTGCGCCGGGCACCATCCGCGCCGACTTCGCCGACTCCATCGATGCCAACGCCGTGCATGGCTCCGACGCGCCGGAAACCGCCGCCGTCGAGATCGCCTATTTCTTCCCGGCGCTGAACGTCTACTCGCGCTGAGAGCACACGCGTGACCCGCACCAACCTGCTGCAGTTTGACGCCGAGGGCTTCGCCGACTTCTTTACGGGTCTGGGCGAGAAGCCCTTTCGCGCGCGGCAGGTGATGCGGTGGATACACCGCAATGGCGAGGGCGACTTCGACGCGATGAGCGACGTCGCCAAGTCCTTGCGCGCCAAGCTGTCGGACATCGCCTGCGTCCAGGCCCCGGTGCCGGTGCGTGACAGCACCAGCACCGACGGCACGCGCAAGTGGCTGATCGACGTCGGTGCCGGCAATGCGGTGGAAACCGTGTTCATTCCGGAAGAGCGTCGCGGCACGCTCTGCATTTCGACGCAGGCAGGCTGTGCGCTCGATTGCGCCTTCTGCTCGACCGGCAAGCAGGGTTTCAACCGCAATCTCGAAGTGTCGGAAATCATCGGCCAGCTCTGGCTCGCCAACCGCGCGCTCGGCGCGGTGCGTGGTGGCGAGAATGACGGCGAGCGCGTGATTTCCAACGTCGTCATGATGGGCATGGGCGAACCGCTGGCCAATTTCGACGCCACGGTGGCCGCGCTCAAGCTGATGCTGGACGACAACGCCTACGGCCTGTCGCGCCGTCGCGTGACGGTATCGACCTCGGGCATCGTGCCGGCGATGGACCGCCTGCGCGACGCCTGCCCGGTCGCGCTGGCGGTGTCGCTGCACGCGCCGAACGACGCGCTGCGCGACGAGCTGGTGCCGATCAACAAGAAGTACCCGCTGCGCGAGCTGCTGGCGGCCTGCGTGCGCTATCTCGACCGCGCGCCGCGTGACTTCATCACCTTCGAGTACGTCATGCTCGACGGCGTGAATGACAGCGACGAACACGCGCGCCAGCTGGTGGATATCGCCCGCCAGGTGCCGTGCAAGTACAACCTGATTCCGTTCAATCCCTTCCCGCAGGCGCCGTTCGGACGTTCGTCGAAGGAGCGCATCCGCCGCTTCTCCGAAATCCTGATCGAAGCCGGCATCGTCACCACCACGCGCAAGACGCGCGGCGACGACGTGGATGCCGCCTGCGGCCAGCTTGCCGGCCAGGTGCTGGACAAGACCCGGCGCACCCGCAAGACCATTCCCCTCCAGGAGGTTCCCGCACGGTGAAAAGACTGTTTTCGTGTGCGCTGGCTGCCCTGTCGGCCGCCTGGCTGCTCAGCGGTTGCGCGGGTGGCCAGCCGGCCGCCGCTCCGGGTGTCGCGGCACAGAGTCAGCAGCCCAGTACGCCGGTTTCGGAATACAAGCCGGTGGAAACCATCACCACCGGTTCGTCCCGCACCCGCGCCAAGTCGCACACCGAACTCGGTCTGGCTTATCTGGAAGCGGGTAATGTGGCGGTGGCGCTGGAAGAAGGGCGTCTTGCCGTGCGCGACGACAGCAGCTACGGCCCGGCCTACAACCTGATGGGTCTGGCCCACCTCTACCTGCAGGAACGTCAGCAGGCGCGGGAAAATTTCGAAAAGGCGCTGCGTCTCGCGCCCAGTGACCCGGACATCAACAACAACTTCGGCTGGTTCCTGTGCCAGGACGGCGACACCGCCCGCGCGATGCAACTGTTCAACAACGCGATCAAGAACCCGCTCTACGCGTCACCCACCCGGCCCTATACCAACGCCGGCCTGTGCGCGATGCGCAGCGGCGACCTGCAGACCGCCGAGGTCAATTTCCTGCGCGCGATCAACGCCGATTCGACCAATGTGCAGGCGCTGTACAACCTGGCGCTGCTGTTCTATCGCAAGGGCAACTATTACGAGGCGCGCAAGTACGTGAGCGATTTCCATGCGCAGCGTGATCCGGTGGCCGAAAGCCTGTGGCTGGCGCTGCGCATCGAGCGCAAGCTCGGTGACAAGGTGTCCGAAGCCGGTTTTGCCGGCCAGCTGCGCCGCCGCTTCGCCGGGACGCCGGAACACCAGGCCCTGATGCAGGGGAAATACGACTGATGACCGTCGATAACACGGTATCGCAACAGGCTGATTTCGCGGACGAACCGTCGGTCGGACTGCAGCTGCGTCGTGCGCGCGAAGCGCGCGGCATGACGGTCGAGGGCATCGGTGCCGCGATCAAGCTGGCCGCGCGTCAGGTCGAGGCGATCGAGTCGGACGACTACGCCCGCCTCACCAGTGCCACCTACGCGCGCGGTTTCATCCGCAATTACGCGTCGCTGATGGGGCTGGATGCCCAGGCCCTGCTGGCCCAGCTCGATCGTCACGAAGTGCGGGCGCGTCCGCAGCTGGTGGAACAGGCCAATGTCGGTGTGGCCATGCCCAGCCAGTCGGCCCGTCGCAAGTGGATGCTGCCGTTGCTTGCGCTGAGCGTGCCTGCGCTGGCCGCGATCGCGCTCTACGTGTGGTTCGAGTTCTGGCCGGCAGGTGCTCAGCCTGCGGCGGTCGAGCCGACGCCGGCCGTTGTCGTGCCGCCAGCGGCCGAGGCGACGCCCGAAGTGCCGGCCTCAGAGCCTGTACCGCCGGTCGATCCGCAGACCGCTGCCGTGCAGGCCGAAGTGCCGCCGCCGAACCCGTCTCCGGATGCGGCTGCGACTGCAGCGCTTCCGCCTGTGTCGGCGCAGCAGGCGCCTGCAGCGACTGCCGTGCCCGGTCAGCGCCAGCTGAACTTCCGCTTCACCGCGGACTCGTGGATAGAAATGCGCGATGCGCAGGGGCGCGTCGTGCTGTCAGAACTGAATCGCGCCGGCAGCACCCGCAGCTTCACTGCGGTGTTCCCGGTGTCGCTGGTGATCGGGAATGCGAAGTCGGTGAGCATGGACATCGACGGCGCGCCCTACGATCTCGTCCCTTCGACCAAGGTCGAAGTGGCCCGACTGAGGCTTGAATGATGAGCGAACCGTCTTCCGGCATCGTCCGTCGCCCGACCCGCAGCGTGCGGGTCGGCGATCTGGTGATCGGCTCGGCTGCACCGGTGGTGGTGCAGTCGATGACCAATACCGACACCGAGGACCACATTTCCACCGCCATCCAGGTGGCGCAGCTGGCCCGGGCCGGTTCGGAAATCGTGCGCATCACGGTCAACACGATGGAAGCCGCGGCCGCCGTGCCCAAGGTGCGCGAGCAGCTGCTGAAAATGAATGTGGATGTGCCGCTGGTCGGCGACTTCCACTTCAACGGCCACAAGCTGCTGCGCGAACACCCGGCCTGCGCCGAGACGCTGGACAAGCTGCGCATCAATCCGGGCAATGTGGGCAAGGGCAGCAAGCGCGACGAACAGTACGCCGCGCTGATCGACATCGCCTGCCGCTACGACAAGCCGGTGCGCATCGGCGTGAACTGGGGCAGCCTGGACCAGGCGCTGCTCGCCCGGGTGATGGACGAGAACGCCCGCCGGCCGCAGCCCAAGGATGCGATCGAGGTGATGCGCGAAGCGATGGTCACCTCCGCGCTGGAAAGCGCCGCGCAGGCGGTCGAATGGGGCCTGTCGCCGGACCGGATCATCCTGTCGTGCAAGGTGAGCGGCGTGCAGGATCTGATCGCCATCTATTCCGAGCTGGCGAAGCGCTGTGATTACCCGCTGCACCTCGGGTTGACCGAGGCCGGCATGGGCTCCAAGGGCATCGTTGCCTCGACCGCCGCGATGTCGGTGCTGCTGCAGCAGGGCATCGGCGACACCATACGGGTGTCGCTGACGCCGGAGCCGAACGGCGATCGCACGAAGGAAGTGATCGTTGCCCAGGAAATGCTGCAGACCATGGGGCTGCGTGCCTTCACGCCCATGGTTGCCGCCTGCCCCGGCTGCGGTCGCACCACCTCGACCTTCTTCCAGGAACTGGCGGCCGACATCCAGACCTATGTCCGCGACAGGATGCCGGAGTGGAAGACGCAGTACGACGGCGTCGAACGGATGACGCTGGCCGTGATGGGCTGTGTCGTGAACGGTCCGGGCGAGAGCAAGCACGCCAACATCGGCATTTCGCTGCCGGGTACCGGGGAAACACCGGTGGCACCGGTGTTCGAGGACGGCGAAAAGACCGTCACGCTGAAGGGCGACAACATCGCGGCGGAATTCCGCGGCATCGTCGATGCCTATGTCGCCCGCACCTACACCAAGAAAACCGCCGGCCGCACCGGCGTCTGAACGAAGAAGAATGAGCAAACTGCAAGCCGTTCGCGGCATGAATGACATCCTGCCGGACGAGGCAGAGCGCTGGGAAGCATTCGAAACCATCGTGCGCGACTGGCTGCGCGGCTACGGCTACCGGCCGATCCGCATGCCGCTGCTCGAGCACACGCCGCTGTTCAAGCGCGCCATCGGTGAAGTGACCGACATCGTCGAGAAGGAAATGTATTCCTTCGAGGACGCGCTCAATGGCGAGAACCTGACGCTGCGCCCGGAAGGCACGGCGTCCTGCGTGCGGGCGGTGACCGAACACAATCTGCTGTACGACAGCCCGCGCAAGCTCTGGTACATGGGCCCGATGTTCCGCCACGAGCGTCCGCAGAAAGGCCGCTACCGCCAGTTCCACCAGGTCGGCGTCGAGGCGCTGGGCTACGCCGGTCCGGACATCGACGCCGAGCTCATCATCATGTGCCAGCGTCTGTGGGACGACCTCGGCCTGATGGGCATCAAGCTCGAAATCAATTCGCTCGGGTCGCCGGAAGAGCGGCTGAAGCACCGCGCCGAACTGATCGCCTATTTCGAGGCGCACCGGGACCAGCTGGACGAAGACGCGAAGCGCCGTCTGCACAGCAATCCGCTGCGCATCCTCGACACCAAGAACCCGGCCATGCAGGCGCTGGTCGAAGCGGCGCCCAAGCTGTCCGATTTTCTGGGCGAGGCATCGCTGGCGCACTTCAATGCCATCCAGGACACGCTGCGCGCCGCCAATATCGCCTTCCGCATCAATCCGCGCCTGGTGCGCGGGCTGGATTACTACAACCTTACCGTGTTCGAGTGGGTGACCGACCAGCTCGGCGCCCAGGGCACGGTGTGCGCCGGTGGCCGCTACGACGGCCTGATCGCCCAGCTGGGTGGCAAGCCTGCGCCGGCCGCGGGTTTCGCGATGGGCATCGAGCGGCTGATGGCGCTGTGGGATACCCAGGAGGCCGACGCGCTGGTCGAGCGGGTGGAGGCCTATGTGGTGCATTCGGGCACTGGCGCGCAGGCGGCTGCCTTCGCGCTGGCCGAGCGTCTGCGCGACGGCGGCTTCGCGACGCTGATGCACTGCGGCGGCGGCAGCTTCAAGTCGCAGATGAAGCGCGCCGACGCCTCCGGTGCCATGGTGGCGCTCATCCTGGGCGAAGAAGAAGTGGCCGCGGGTGAGGTCACCTTCAAGCCGCTGCGCGGCGGCGAACAGATGCGCATCAGCGCCGACGACGTGGGTGAGCACCTGGCGGCCATGCTGCTGGGTGGCTACGGCGACGACGAAGACGACGCCCTTCAAAAAACCGACTTTCAATAACCGGTCAAACCGGCAGGAGCCAAGCACATGGCAGCACTCGATCTGGAAGAACAGGAACAGCTCTCCGCCATCAAGTCCTGGTGGAACCAGTGGGGCAACGCCATCACCTGGCTGGTGATCGCGGTGTCCGCGGTCATCATCGGCCAGCAGGGCTGGAACTGGTACCAGCGTGACCAGTCGGTCAAGGCCAGCGGCATCTATGACGTGCTGCAGGAAGCGGCGCTGGGCGGTGATCTGAAAAAGACCCGCGAAGCGGCGGCCGAACTGACCGAGCATTTCCCGGGCACCCAGTACGCGGCCCTCGGTGCGCTGCTGTCGGCCAAGGTGCATGCCGAGAACAACGACACCCAGACCGCCCGTGCCCAGCTCGAATGGGTGAAGGACAAGGCCTCGGAGGACGTCGTTCGAGATCTCGCCCGCCTGCGTCTGGCCTATGTGCTGATCGAGGAACAGAAGTTCGATGACGCCGCCAAGCTGCTCGACGGCAAGGCCGAAGCGTCGCTGGAAGCCCGCTTCCTGGAGGCGCGCGGTGACCTGCACCTGATGCGCGACCAGCGTGACGAGGCGCGCACCGCCTACCAGGCGGCGCTGACCCGCATCGATGAGTCGATCAAGGCCGGTGGCGATGCGGCCCGCATCGCCCAGCAGGGCATCCGCAGCGTGGTCGAAATCAAGCTCGACGCGGTCGGAGGCAAGCAGTGAAACGCTTTCCGGCCCTGATTCTGGTTGCCTCGCTGAGCGCGGGCTGCTCCTCGCTTTCGCTGGACAGCCTGAATCCGTTCAGCGGCCCGAGCAAGGGCAAGGTGCCGCCGCTGGGTGTCATCCAGCCGACCGCCCAGCTGGCCGAGGTGTGGCGCTATGGCGTGGGCCAGTCGGAGAATTTCGTGTTCGCGCCGGCGGTGGTGGGCGGCACCGTGTACGCGGCGTCGCGGGACGGGGTGATCGCGCGTCTGGACGACGGTCGCCTGATCTGGAAGATCAATGCCGGCAAGAGCCTGTCCGGCGGTGTGGGCGCCAGCGACAAGCTGTTGGTGGTCGGTACCGAGAAGGGCGAGGTGCTGGCGTTCGGCACCGACGGCAAGCCGCGTTGGCAGGCCACGGTGACGTCCGAGGTGCTGGCGCCGCCGGAAGTGTCCGACGACATGGTGTTCGTGCGCAGCGCCGACAGCCGCATCCAGGCTTTCGCGGCCGCCGACGGTGCCCGCAAATGGAATTACCAGCGCGCCAACCCGGCACTCACGCTGCGCACCCACGCCGGCCTGATCAGCACGCCGTCGCTGGTGATCGCCGGCTTCCCGGGTGGCAAGCTGGTGGCGATCAACCGCAGCAACGGCTCGACCATGTGGGAATCCAATGTGGCGCTGCCCAAGGGGGCGACCGAGCTCGAGCGCATCGCCGACGTGACCAGCCCGCCGGTACTGGCAGGTCGCGAAGTCTGCGCCGCAGCCTTCCAGGGCCGTGTGGCCTGCTTCGAGCTGACCAGCGGCAATGTGGTGTGGTCGCGCGACATTTCGAGCGGTGCCGGCATCGACGTCGATACCCAGAACCTCTACATCAGCGACGACAAGGGCGCGGTGCATGCGCTGGACCGTGCGACCGGCGCCAGTCTCTGGAAGCAGGACAAGCTGGCCCGTCGCGGCCCCGGCCGCCCGCTGGCGGTGGGCGCGTATATTGCCGTGAGCGACGTGGAGGGTATCGTGCACCTTCTGCAGCGCGAGAATGGCGCTTTCGCCGCCCGCCTGAATGGCGACGGCAGCAGCATCGATGCGGCGATGCAGGCCTATGGCCGTGCTTTCATCGCCCAAACCCGGGCCGGCGGCGTGCGCGCGCTGTCCGCCCGCTGAGGATTACTCTTGAAGCCTGTTCTGGTACTCGTCGGACGCCCCAATGTGGGCAAGTCCACCCTGTTCAACCGTCTGACCAAGACGCGCGATGCGCTGGTGGCCGATTTTCCCGGCCTGACGCGGGATCGTCACTACGGCAATGGCCGTCTGGGCGACCGGCCCTTCCTGGTGGTGGACACCGGCGGCTTCGAGCCGACCGCGCGTGACGGCATCATGGTGGAAATGGCGCAGCAGGCGGAGCAGGCGATCGCCGAAGCCGACGTGCTGGTGTTCATCGTCGATGGTCGCGCCGGCCTGACCGCGCACGACCGCGAGATCGCGGCCCGGCTGCGCCGTGCCGGCAAGCCGCTGGTGCTGGCGGTAAACAAGGCCGAAGGCATGCGGCGCGAAATCGTCGCCGCCGAGTTCCACGAACTGGGGTTGGGTGACATCCACGTCATTTCGTCGGCCCACGGCGAGGGCGTGCGCAATCTGGTCGAAGTATGCCTGGCGCCGTTCCCGCTTGACCCGGAGGACGAGGACGACCTGCGCGGCCCGAAAATCGCGGTGGCCGGTCGACCCAACGTCGGCAAATCCACGCTGATCAATGCACTGCTCGGCGAGGAGCGGGTAATCGCCTTCGACCAGGCCGGCACGACCCGGGACGCGATCAGCATTCCGTTCCAGCGCGGCGGCAAGGAATACACGCTGATCGACACCGCAGGTCTGCGCCGCAAGGGCCGGGTGTTCGAATCGATCGAGAAGTTCTCGGTAATCAAGACGGTGCAGGCGATCGAGCAGTCCAACATCTGCATTCTGGTGCTGGATGCCACCCAGGAAGTGTCCGACCAGGATGCGCACATCGGCGGTTTCATCGTCGAAAGCGGCCGTGCGCTGGTGCTCGTCATCAACAAGTGGGACGCGGTCGACAGCTACCGGCGGGAAATCTTCAAGCGGGAAGTGGCGCGCAAGTTGAGTTTCCTCGGATTTGCCCGCCAGCTCTACATTTCGGCGCTGGAAGGGCAGGGCGTGAGCGGCATTTTCGGCGCGGTCGATGCGGCCTACGCGGCGGCCATGATCAAGCTGCCGACGCCGCGCCTGACGCGCGCGCTGCAAGCGGCGGTCGAGAAGCAGGCGCCGCCGAAGCACGGCCTGTTCCGGCCCAAGATGCGCTACGCCCACCAGGGCGGCATGAACCCGCCGGTGATCGTGATCCACGGCACCGCGCTGGAACATGTTTCAGACAGTTACCGTCGCTTCCTGGAACGCCACTTCCTGGAAACATTCAAACTTCAGGGTACGCCCCTGAGAGTGCAATTCCGTACCGCGCACAATCCGTTCGCGGCGCGCGACAAATAGGTCCGCAGGCACGGGATCGAATGCATGGCGTGCCGTGTCGGAAGCTGCGGTGCATCAGAAAATCCAGTACAGTTAAATTTCAAATAAACAAGAGGTGTTCCCATGAGCAACAAAGGGCAAATGCTACAAGACCCCTTCCTCAACACCCTGCGCCGGGAACACGTTCCGGTCGCCATTTACCTCGTCAACGGCATCAAGCTCCAGGGCCAGATCGAATCGTTCGACCAGTACGTCGTGCTGCTGAAGAACACCGTGACCCAGATGGTGTACAAGCACGCCATCTCGACCGTTGTGCCGGCACGTCCGGTCAACATCCAGCACGAGCAGGGCGAGGGCAGTTGAGCCTGCGCCGGTCTTCCGTCATGAAAGCCCCCGCGGATGTTTGATCGTCCGTCGGGGGGTGAGCGCGCGGTCATCGTCCAGCTCGATCTGGGGGCGGGCGACTACGAAAATCGTCTCGACGAATTCACGCTGCTGGTGCGCAGTGCCGGTGCCGAACCGGTCGCGCGGGTCGGCGGTCGTCGTCAGTCGCCGGATCCGGCCACCTTTGCCGGCAAGGGCAAGGTGGCTGAAATCCTCGATCTGGCCAACGCCGGCGAGGCGGACATCGTGCTGTTCAATCACGAACTGTCGCCTGCGCAGCAGCGCAATCTCGAGCGCGCGCTGCAGCGCAGGGTGATCGACCGCAATGCGCTCATCCTCGACATCTTCGCGCTGAGAGCGCGCAGCCATGAGGGCAAGCTGCAGGTCGAACTGGCCCAGCTCGAACATCTGTCCACGCGGCTGGTGCGCGGCTGGACTCACCTTGAGCGGCAGAAGGGCGGCATCGGTCTGCGCGGTCCGGGTGAAACCCAGCTCGAAACCGACCGCCGGCTGCTCGGCGTGCGGGTGAAGGCGCTCAAGGAACGTCTGGCCAAGGTGGAACGTCAGCGCGGCGTGCGTCGCAAGTCGCGCGAACGGCGTGCCACGCCGGTGGTGGCGCTGGTGGGCTATACCAACGCCGGCAAATCCACGCTGTTCAACGCGCTGACCAAGGCCGGCACCTATGCCGCCGACCAGCTGTTCGCGACGCTCGACACCACGTCACGCCAGCTCTACCTGGGCGAGTTCGGTCAGGTTGTGCTGTCGGACACCGTGGGTTTCATCCGCGATCTGCCTCACACGCTGGTGGCCGCCTTCCACGCCACGCTCGAAGAAACCGCAGGCGCCGATCTGCTGCTGCACGTGATCGATGCTTCGGCGCCCGACCGCGATGCCCAGATCGAGGCGGTGGATCGCGTGCTGGCGGAAGTCGGTGCCGACGCGGTGCCGCAGATCCGCGTGCTGAACAAGATAGATCTGATGCCGGCGCTGGCGCCCGGGGCCGACGCGGGGGGCTGTGATACGATCCAGACCGTTCGCGTAAGTGCCCGTACCGGCGCCGGTCTGGCCGAACTGCGTGCGGCGGTTGCGCAGCGGCTGGCGGACGAAAAGGCCGCCGCCGCGCTGCGCAGGCCGCCGAATGACGATCCGCGCGGCCTGGAGCTGGAACCCTCGGCCGGCAGCGCACTCAGAGCCATCGCGGCACCGGAGGCGGACAACGCCGGTGCATCCGGCGCCGACGAGGCGCCGTACGATCCTTCCATCCTTACCTATCCAGTCTGAACGTGCTCAATGCGATCTTGATGTCGCTGAACGATCCCCGCTGGGGCAATCAGGGCGGCAACGGCAACAAGGGCGGTAACCAGGGACCGCCCGATCTCGAAGATCTCTGGCGTGATTTCAACCGTCGGCTGTCCGCGCTGTTCGGCGGCAAGTCGTCCGGTGACGGCGGTGGTGACAGCCGTCCGCCGGTCGGCGCTCGCCAGTTCGGCGGTGGCATCGGCGTCATTCTCGGTCTGGTACTCATCGTCTGGCTGGCCAGCGGTCTGTACATCGTGGACGCCAGTCAACGCGGCGTGGTGCTGCGCTTCGGCAAGCTGCACGAAACCACCGAGCCCGGCCTGCAATGGCGACTGCCGTATCCGATCGATTCGCACGAACTGGTCAATCTGACCGGCGTGCGCACGGTCGAGGTGGGCTATCGCGGCAGCGAGCGCAACAAGGTGCTGAACGAAGCGCTGATGCTCACCGATGACGAGAACATCATCAACATCCAGTTCGCGGTGCAGTACATCCTGCGCGATCCGGTGGCCTATCTGTTCCAGAACCGGCTGCCGGAAGAAACCGTGGTGCATGCGGCGGAAACCGCGATGCGCGAGGTGGTCGGCAAGAGCAAGATGGACTTCGTGCTTTACGAAGGCCGCGAGCAGATCGCGGTCGATGCGCAGCGCATCATGCAGCAGATCCTCGACCGCTATCAGACCGGCATACAGATCAGCAAGCTGGTGCTGCAGAACGCTCAGCCGCCGGAACAGGTGCAGGCCGCCTTCGACGACGCGGTGAAGGCGGGCCAGGATTTGGAGCGCCAGAAGAACGAAGGCGAGGCGTACAAGAACGATGTGCTGCCCAAGGCCCAGGGTACGGCTTCTCGCCTGCTCGAAGAGGCGAACGGCTACAAGCAGCGCATCATCGCCAGCGCGGAAGGTGATGCCAGCCGCTTCAAGCAGGTCCTGAACGAGTACGTGAAGGCGCCGGAAGTGACGCGTCAGCGCATGTACATCGACACCATGCAGCAGATCCTGACCAACACCAGCAAGGTGATGGTCGATACCAAGGGGAGCGGCAACCTGCTTTATCTGCCTCTGGACAAGCTGATGCAGCACGCGGGCGGGCAGGCGGATGGCTCCGCCGCGCGCCCGGCCGAGCCGGTCACGCTGCCGCCGCTGAACGAAGCGCCGGTGTCCGATACGCGCAGCCGTGACGGTCTGCGCTCGCGCGATCGGGGAGAACGTTGATGAAGGAAAAGCTTCCGCTGATTCTGGGCGGCCTGATTCTGGCCGCGATCCTGGCATCGACCTCGCTGTTCACGGTCGATCAGCGCCAGTACGCCATCGTTTTCCAGCTGGGTGAAGTGCGCAAGGTGATCGAGGAGCCGGGTCTGCACTTTAAGTGGCCGCTGGTGCAGAACGTGCGCATGTTCGACCGCCGCATCCTGACGCTGGACAGTGCCGATCCCGAGCGCTTCATCACGTCGGAAAAGAAGAACGTGCTGGTCGACCTGTTCGTGAAGTGGCGCATCACCGACGTGAAGCAGTACTACGTGTCGGTGGGCGGCAACGAACGTCTCGCCGAAACCCGTCTGCTGCAGACGGTGAACGCCGGCCTGCGCGAGGAATTCGGTCGCCGCACCGTGCATGAGGTGGTGTCCGGCGAGCGCGACAAGATCATGGAAGACATGCGCAGTAAGGCCAATGTCGATGCGGTCAAGATCGGGGTCGAGATCGTTGACGTCCGTCTGAAGCGGGTCGATCTGCCGAGCGAGGTGTCGGAATCGGTGTATCGCCGCATGGAAGCCGAGCGCAAGCGGGTGGCCAACGAACTGCGTTCGCTGGGTGCCGCCGAGGCTGAGAAGATTCGTGCCGACGCCGACCGTCAGCGCGAGGTCATCGTGGCCGAAGCCTATCGCGAAGCGCAGAAGATCAAGGGTGAGGGGGACGGCCGTGCAGCCGCCATCTACGCGGATGCCTTTGGCGCCAACCCGGAGTTCTACGCCTTCTACCGCAGCATGGACGCTTACCAGAAAAGCTTCCGCAACAAGGGTGACGTGCTGGTGCTGGAGCCGAATGCCGACTTCTTCCGCTACATGAAGGGCGGGCCGCGACCGGCCGCCAAGTAAGTCATCGGGGCACGGCCCGCGGACGTGCGGTATAGTCCACGGGTTGTTCCTTCGGGAACCGTATTGAAGGCAACAGCCCGCTCTGCGGGCTGTGCTTTTTTGTTGATGGAATCGATACTGCTCGTAGCGGTGGGGCTCATGCTCGTGATCGAGGGTGTGCTCCCCTTCGTCGCGCCCAGACTGTGGCGCGACACCTTCCGGCGGGCGACCGAACTGGCCGATGGCCAGCTGCGTTTCGTCGGCCTCACTTCAATGATCATCGGTATCGCGCTGATCGCGCTGTTCAAGTAATGCGTCGCTGGCTGCTTCCTGAATCCATCGAAGATCTGCTGCCCGCCGAGGCACGCCAGGTCGAACATCTGCGTCGCGGGCTGCTGGACGAGTTCGCGCTGCACGGTTACGAGCTGGTGGCGCCGCCGCTGGTCGAATACATCGAATCGCTGCTCACCGGCAGCGGCCGTGACATGGACCTGCGCACCTTCAAGCTGGTGGACCAGCTGTCGGGCCGCACCATGGGCCTGCGCGCCGACATCACGCCGCAGGTCGCGCGCATCGATTCGCACCTGCTCAATCGCAACGGCGTGGTGCGCCTGTGCTACTGCGGTCCTGTCGTGCATGCGCTGCCGGCCGGCTTCAATGCCACCCGCGAGCCGATACAGCTGGGCGCCGAGCTGTACGGTCACGCCGGCATCGAGGCGGACCTCGAAATGGTGCAGCTGCTGCTGCGCGCGCTCGAAGTGGCTGGCGTACAGCCGGCGCGCATCGATTTCGGTCATGTCGGGGTTTTCCGCGCGCTTGCGGCGCGCCTGCAGTCGCCCGCGCTGCGGGTCGAGGACGGACAGCAGGAGCTGTTCGTCGCGCTGCAGTCCAAGGATCTGCCGTCGCTGCGCCAGTTGCTGGCAGACGAACCGGCGGAGGTGCGCGACGCCTTCCTGGCGCTGCCCGGGCTGTACGGCACGTCGGATGTGCTGGCGCGCGCCCGCAGCCTGCTGCCGGATCTGCCGGAAGTGCGCGCGGCGCTCGATGCACTGGAGCGCATCGCGGCGGCGGTCGATCCGGCGGTGGCCGGCTTCGACCTGGCCGATCTGCGCGGTTACCACTATCACAGTGGCGTGAGCTTCGCCGCCTACTGCGCAGGTCAGGCTCAGGCCATCGCCTTAGGCGGTCGCTATGACGAGGTGGGACTGGCTTTTGGCCGCGCCCGCCCGGCCACCGGCTTCAGTCTGGATCTGCGTCAGCTTGCGCAGCTCGCACCGGCGGTGGCGCCGCGCGCCGGCATTCTCGCGCCGTCGAGCGGTGACGCCGCATTGCGCGCCCGGGTGAGCGCACTGCGCGCCGAAGGCGAAATCGTCATCACGGCGCTGCCGGGTCACGATGAAGATATGCAGGAACTGGCATGCAGTCGCCAGCTGGTATTCGTTGAAGGTGAGTGGCAGGTGAAGCCGCTCGAAAGAAAGGTTTGAGCATGGCAAAGAACGTGGTGGTCATCGGCAGTCAGTGGGGTGACGAGGGCAAGGGCAAGGTCGTCGATTGGCTGACCGATCACGCACAGGGCGTCGTCCGCTTCCAGGGTGGTCACAACGCCGGTCACACGCTGGTGATCAAGGGGCAGAAGTACGCGCTTAACCTGATCCCGTCCGGCATTATGCGTGACGGCGTGGCCTGCTACATCGGCAATGGCGTCGTGCTGTCGGCATCCCATCTGCTGTCGGAAATCGACAAGCTGGAAGCGGGCGGCATCGAAGTGCGTTCCCGCCTGAAGGTGAGCGAGGGCTGTCCGCTCATCCTGCCCATCCACAGCGCGGTCGATCTGGCGCGCGAAGAAGCGCGCGGTGGCGCCAAGATCGGCACCACCGGCAAGGGCATTGGCCCGGCCTACGAGGACAAGGTGGCGCGTCGTGCGCTGCGCGTGCTCGATCTGTTCAACCCCGGACGCTTCGCGGACAAGCTGCGCGAGCTGATGGAGTTCCACAACTTCATGCTGGAAAAGCAGCTCAACGCCAAGCCGGTCGACTACCAGCAGACGCTGGACGAGGCGCTGGCGCTGGCGCCGAAGATCAAGCCCATGGTGGCCGACGTGTCGGCGCTGCTGCACGCGGCCCACAAGCGCGGCGACAACCTGCTGTTCGAAGGTGCGCAGGGCACGCTGCTGGACGTCGATCACGGCACCTACCCGTATGTCACGTCGAGCAATTGCGTGGCCGGTGCAGCCAGTGCGGGCGCCGGTGTCGGACCCGGCATGCTGCACTACGTGCTGGGCATCACCAAGGCCTACACCACGCGGGTCGGTTCGGGCCCGTTCCCGAGCGAACTGCCGATCGAGGAAGAAGGGTCGGTGGGTTACCACCTGTCCACCGTCGGCCACGAGCGTGGCACGGTGACAGGCCGCGTCCGTCGCTGCGGCTGGTTCGATGCCGCAGCGCTGCGTCGCTCGATCCAGATCAATGGCGTGACGGGCCTGTGCCTGACCAAGCTCGACGTGCTGGATGGCATCGACGAGCTTCAGATCTGCACCGGCTACCGCGTGAATGGCGAAGTGTCCGATCTGCTGCCGCTGGGTTCCGAGCGCGTCGGTGCCTGCGAGCCGATCTACGAAACCATGCCCGGCTGGAGCGAAACCACGGTGGGTGCGAAGCGGGTGGATGATCTGCCGGCGAATGCACGTGCCTACATCGCCCGCATCGAGGCGCTGTGCGAAGTGCCGGTGGACATGATTTCCACCGGTCCCGATCGTGAAGAAACCATCGTGCTGCGCCATCCGTTCGCGTGAGCGTTGCGCTTCACACGCACCGCGCGTCCCGAAAGGGGCGCGCGGTTTTATTCTTTGTTCTGGCGGCAGCAGAAAACAAAAAAGCCGACATTTCTGTCGGCTTTTCTGCTGGCTTGTTTGGTGCCCAGGAGAGGACTCGAACCTCCACACCTTGCGGCACTAGTACCTGAAACTAGCGCGTCTACCAATTTCGCCACCTGGGCTAGAGGCTGCGCATTTTATACTAGGCTCTACGATTGTCAAGAGAAAACGAGAAAAAAGTGAAACTGAGCAAGATTCGCCGTGCGGATCCCTTCTTCGAGCGTGAAACCGCGCGTTATGAAAACCCGCTGCCGAGCCGCGAGTACATCGTGCAAGTGCTTGAACAGGCAGCGGTTCCGATGACCGCGGACGAGCTGGTTCATGCGCTCGACATCGAGCCGCACGAGCGCGACTACTTCGTGCGTCGTCTGGGTGCCATGGAGCGCGAAGCGCAGCTGATGCGCAACCGGCGCGACGCCTACATCATTCCCGACAAGGCCGACCTGATCGCCGGCCGGGTAGATGGTCATCCGGACGGCTTCGGCTTCGTCATCGTCGGTGATGACAGGACGCCGCCCGGCGCCAAGGCCGACCGCAAGGACATCTTCCTGAGCGCGCAGGAAATGCGCAGCGTGATGCACGGCGACCGCGTGCTGGTGCGCATCAGCGGTACAGACCGCCGCGGCCGGCCGGAGGGCAAGGTGGTGGAGGTGACCGAGCGCGCCAACACCCGGCTGATCGCGCGTGTGCTCGAGGAGCACGGCGTGCAGTTCTGCATCGCCGAGAACCGCCGCATCCGCCAGCAGATCGTGCTGGCCGCACCCGAGAAGGGGAAGCGGGCGCCCAAGGCGACCGCCGGTGCGGTGGTCGAGGTCGAACTGATCGAACAGCCGACCCGCTACACGCCGCCGATCGGTCGCGTGGTCGAGGTGCTGGGCAATTACGGCGACTCCGGCATGGAGATCGAGATCGCGCTGCGCAAGCACGACATGCCGCACGAGTTCTCGTCGAAGGTCATGGCTGCCACCAAGCGCTTGCCGGACGAGGTGCGCGAAAAGGACCATGCCGGCCGCGTCGATCTGCGCGAACTGCCGCTGGTCACCATCGACGGCGAAACCGCGAAGGATTTCGACGACGCGGTGTATTGCGAGAAGCAGGGCAGGGGTTTCCGCCTGGTGGTGGCGATCGCTGATGTGAGCCATTACGTGAAGCCGGGCACCGCGCTGGATGACGAAGCTTTCGAGCGTGGTAACTCGGTGTATTTCCCGCGCCGGGTGATCCCGATGCTGCCGGAGAAGCTGTCCAACGGCCTGTGTTCGCTGAATCCGGAGGTCGACCGCCTGTGCATGGTGTGCGACATGGACGTGTCGGCGGCCGGCGTCATCCAGCGCTACCGTTTCTACGCTGCGGTGATGAATTCCAAGGCGCGTCTGACCTACACCGAAGTCGCGGCCGCGCTGTACGACAAGGATGCTGATGCGCGCAAGCGGCTCAAGCCGCTGCTGCCGCGTCTGGAAGCGCTGGACGCGGTGTTCCGCGCCTTCGCGAAGGCGCGCGCCAAGCGTGGCGCGATCGACTTCGAAACGGTCGAGACGCAGATGCTGTTCAACGACGCCGGCAAGATCGAGCGCATCGTCCCCTACGCGCGCAATGACGCGCACCGGCTGATCGAGGAATGCATGCTCGCGGCCAACGTGTGCGCCTCGCGCTTCCTGGAGGAGAACGACCAGCCCACGCTGTACCGGGTGCATGAAGGCCCGAGCGAGGACCGCCTGCAGAAGCTGCGTGCCTTCCTCGGCGAGTTCGGCTTCCAGCTCGGCGGTGGCGACAAGCCGCACGCCAAGGATTACGCCGAACTGCTGGAGCGCATCGGCGACCGGCCGGACCGTCAGCTGCTGCAGACAGTGATGCTGCGCTCGCTGCGCCAGGCCATCTACAGTCCGGACAACGTCGGCCACTTCGGTCTGGCCTATGAGGCCTACACCCACTTCACGTCACCGATCCGTCGCTACCCCGATCTGCTGGTGCATCGCGCGATCAAGGCGGTGCTGGCGAAGAAGAAGTACGAGCCGGGTGACTGGTCGGATATCGGCCTGCACTGCTCGACCACCGAGCGGCGCGCAGACGAGGCCAGCCGCGACGTCACCAACTGGCTGAAGTGCTACTTCATGCAGGACCGCGTCGGCGAGGAATTCGAAGGCAGCGTGTCTGCGGTGGTGCCGTTCGGGCTGTTCGTGGCGCTCGATGACGTATTCATCGAAGGTCTGGTGCACATTTCGGATCTGGGCGCTGACTACTTCCATCACGACGAAGGCAAGCACCGCCTGGTCGGCGAGCGCAGTGGCCGGATCTACCGGCTGGCCGACCGCATCCGCATCCAGGTGGTGCGGGTCGATCTGGACAACACGCGCATCGACTTCCGTCTCGCCGGCGGTGGCGAACGCGATTTCGGCCGCATCCCGCAGGCTGCGCTGCTCAAGCCCAAGGCAGGGCCGACCGGGCCTGCGTCCCGCCGTCGGGTGACTGCGGATGCTGCACGCACACCGCCTTTCGAGGACAATGCGCGCCCCGCGAAAAAGCCGGTCGCGCCGGATCGGGCTGCATCCACCCCGGCCCGCAAGGCCGACCCGGCGGATGGCGGCGAGGCCGTATCGCGCAGCCGCGGTCCGGGCTCCGCAGGCAGGAGCGCGGGGAAAGCCGCGGCGCCCTCTCCGGTGAAGGCGAAGAAGGCGGCCGCGAAAAAGACCTCCTCGAAGAAGACCGCGGGCGCAAAGGGTACGGGCAAGAAGGGTCCGGCCAAGAGCGGCGTGGTAACGAGTGAAGTCGCGAAGAGTGTCGTCGGGAACAAGGGGGCTGCGAAGACCGCTCCGGACAAGAAGGCGCCGGCCGAGAAAGCCGCGACCGTAAAGAATGCCGCGAAGAAAAGCGCGGCGGGCAAGAGCACAGGAAAGAAGACCTCAGTGAAGAAAGCGCCGGCGAAGAAGACGACCGCCAAACCGAGCCCCTCGCGCAGCGCAAAGGCCGCCGCTCCGAAGCGGAGAATCCGCGAATGAGCGATACCCGCTACATCTTCGGTTTCCACGCGGTGACCGCCAAGGTGCGTCATGCGCCGGACGCGGTGAAGGAAGTGTTCATCTCCACCGCGCGTCAGGACGGCCGCATGCGTGACCTGATCCGCGCGGTCGAGGCAGCCGGTGTCAAATGGGTGCAGATGGAACCGGCCCGGCTCGACGGCCTGGCGGGCGGGGCCGCCCGTCACCAGGGCGTGGTCGCGCGCGTGCTGGCGCAGATTCCCTACCGTTCGCTGGATGACGTGCTGGACACGCTGTCCGAGCCGCCGCTGCTGCTGGTGCTCGACGGCATTCAGGATCCGCACAACCTCGGCGCCTGCCTGCGGGTGGCGGACGCCGCCGGCGCGCACGCAGTGGTGGCGCCGCGCGACCGCGCAGTCGGCCTGAATGCGACCGCGATCAAGGTGGCCAGCGGTGCCGCCGACACCGTGCCTTACGTGACGGTGACCAATCTTGCGCGCAGCCTGCGCGAAATGAAGGAGCGCGACATCCTGACCATCGGTGCGGCCGGCGAGGCCGACAAGTCGATGTATGCGCTCGATCAGTCCGGCGCGGTGGCCTGGGTACTGGGCGCCGAAGGAGACGGCATGCGCCGGCTCACCCGCGAAACCGTCGATGTGCTGGCATCCATTCCGATGCACGGCACGGTCGAGAGCCTGAACGTGTCGGTGGCAAGCGGCGTCTGCCTGTTCGAGGCACGGCGCCAGCGCAGCGCACGGGCCGGCTGAACGCGGCTTGTAAGAATCAGGGCCCGCACGCTATACTCGCGGGCTTACCTTGCCTCACCGGATTCGCATGCCGGGAGGTGTAACCGCCGGACAGGCTCGTGTTTGTCCGTCACTGAACCGCAAGGAGATTACATGCGACATTACGAAGTTGTTTTCATCGTCCATCCGGACCAGAGCGAGCAGGTGCCCGCCATGGTCGAGCGCTACCGTACGCTGGTCACCGGCCGCAACGGCAGCATCCACCGTCTGGAAGACTGGGGTCGCCGTCAGCTGGCCTACCCGATCCAGAAGGTGCACAAGGCTCACTACGTGCTGATGAACATCGAGTGCGACGGCGAAACGCTGGCCGAACTCGAGCACGCCTTCAAGTTCAACGACGCCGTTCTCCGCCACCTCACCATCAAGATGCGCAAGGCTGTCGTCACGCCGTCGCCGATGATGAAGGAAGAAAAGTCGCGTTCGCTGCTGGCCCCGGCTGCTGAAGCCGCTGCCCCGGCCGCGGAACAGCCGGCAGCTTGACCGAAGGGCAGGGCGCGACCAGCCCGGCGACCAACAGCTTCGCGCTGTCCGCCACGCTGATCGAACGCGATGCACTGAGACAGACCCCGGCCGGCGTGCCCCTACTGCGTGGATGCCTCGAGCACTTCTCGCAGCAGATCGAAAACGGTGCGCCACGCGAAGTCAGGTTTGAAACCGATTTCGTGCTGCTGGGAGACCTGGCAAGGCTGCTCGCTCAGGCCCCGCTCGGAACGTCGTTGATCGCGCAAGGATTCATGGCCGCCCGCAGTGCAAAAAGCAGGCAGGGCGTCATGCACATAACCAGTATCGAATTCGTGACCTCGGGCAGCTAAGCCCGGCGTCGCAACAGTGGAAGGAAACCACCATGGCTTTCAGACCGAAGAATGGCAAGAAGAAGGACGATCGCGGCTCGCGCAGCATGTTCAAGCGCCGCAAGTTCTGCCGCTTCAGCGCCGAGAAGATCGAAGAGATCGATTACAAGGACGTTGAAATCCTGAAGGACTTCATCTCCGAAAACGGCAAGATCATGCCGGCCCGCCTGACCGGCACCCGCGCCGGCTACCAGCGCCAGCTGTCGACCGCCATCAAGCGCGCTCGCTTCCTGGCCCTGATGCCTTACACCGACCTGCACCAGTAATCGAGGGAGACGACCATGCAAGTAATCCTGATGGACAAGGTCGCCAAGCTCGGCGATCTGGGCGATGTGGTGAAGGTGCGTGACGGTTACGCCCGCAACTTCCTGATCCCGACCGGCCGCGCCAAGCGCGTGACCCCGGAAAACCTGGCGGTTTTCGAAGCCCGCCGTGCCGAACTGGAGAAGGCTGCTGCCGAACGTCTGGCTGCCGCCAAGGCCGTGGCCGAGAAGCTGGAAGGCTTCACCGCCCAGATCAGCCGCAAGGCCGGCGTTGATGGCCGCCTGTTCGGTTCGGTGTCGACCGCCGATATCGCCGAAGCGCTGGTTGCCCAGGGCTTCACGGTGGACAAGTCCATGGTCCGCATGCCGGACGGCCCGCTGAAGGCGGTGGGCGAGTCCCAGTTCGAGATCGCGCTGCACTCGGACGTGATCGCCAACATCACCGTGGCGGTGGTCGGCGAGCATTGATCGACGGCCTCCGGGCAGCGATCGGAAGGCCACCTTCGGGTGGCCTTTTTCGTTGACCGGCGCCTGCTCG
Source organism: Methyloversatilis universalis FAM5 (assembly GCF_000214035.2). Taxonomy (GTDB): domain Bacteria; phylum Pseudomonadota; class Gammaproteobacteria; order Burkholderiales; family Rhodocyclaceae; genus Methyloversatilis; species Methyloversatilis universalis. Next base: position 189,920 of record NZ_AFHG01000030.1, read on the forward strand.
CGCGGACAGCGGCCCTGAGGGCGTCCGCCCACAGGAATCCCACAGCTTTTCCACAGCTTGTCCAGTTGTCCCGCACCGGGCGGCCGGCTAGATTGCAGGATTGCGTCCGGCGCCGAGCCCGCATGAACAGGACACCATGAGTACCGTGCGTAACCCTCCCGGCGGGCAGGATGCCTCGCCCGCGCCCGATCGCCAGATCGCGGCGCTGAAGCTGCCGCCGCATTCGATCGAGGCCGAACAGTCGCTGATCGGCGGCCTGCTGCTCGACAACAGCACCTGGGACCGCGTGGGCGACCAGGTGAACGAGGCTGATTTCTATCGCGACGACCATCGCCGCATCTTCCGCCACATCGCCCGCCTGATCGAAACCGGCAAACCGGCCGACGTGGTCACCGTCTATGAATCGATAGAACGGGCAGACGAAGCCGAGCACACCGGGGGGCTCGCCTATCTGGGCGAAATCGCGAACAACACCCCCTCGGCCGCGAATATCCGCCGCTACGCGGAAATCATCCGTGAGCGCGCCATCCTGCGGAAGCTGGTGAGCGTCGGCGACGAAATCGCCGCCAGCGCGCTCAGCCCGCGCGGTCGCGATGCCAAGGTGCTGCTCGACGAGGCCGAATCCAAGATTTTCGAGATCGCCGAAGCCGGATCATCCGGCTCCAGCGGCTTCGTCGCCATCCAGCCTGTGCTGGTCGAGGTGGTGAACCGCATCCAGGAACTGTACGACCGTGATGACCCGTCGGACGTGACCGGCGTGCCTTCCGGCTACACCGATCTCGATGCCAAGACCGCCGGCCTGCAGGGCGGTGACATGATCATCGTGGCCGGCCGCCCGGCCATGGGCAAGACCACTTTCGCGCTGAATATTGCAGAGAACGTCGCGGTCGAGCTGGGTCTGCCGGTCGCCATCTTTTCGCTGGAAATGCCGGCCACCCAGCTGGCCATGCGTTTCGTGTCTTCGGTGGCGCGCATCGATCAGGGGCGGCTGCGTACCGGTCGCCTCACCGACGAGGACTGGGGCCGGCTCACCATGGCGCTGGGCAAGCTGCATGAGGCGCCGATCCACATCGATGAGACCGGCGGCATCAATCCGACCGACCTGCGCGCACGAGCGCGCCGGCTGTACCGTCAGTGCGGCAAGCTGGGCCTGATCGTGATCGACTATCTGCAGCTGATGTCGGGCACGCGCGACGGCGAGAACCGCACTTCGGAAATTTCGGAAATCTCCCGCTCCATCAAGTCGCTGGCCAAGGAACTGCATGTGCCCATCATCGCGCTGTCGCAGCTGAACCGCGCGCTGGAACAGCGACCGAACAAGCGGCCGGTCATGAGCGACCTGCGCGAATCCGGCGCCATCGAGCAGGATGCCGACATCATCATGTTCATCTACCGCGACGAGGTGTACAACCCGGACACCCAGGACAAGGGGCTGGCCGAAATCATCATCGGCAAGCACCGTAACGGTCCGACCGGCACCGTGGTGCTCGGCTTCCAGGGCGAGCACACCAAGTTCGTGAACGCTGCCCGACCCGGCTCCTACTGAGGTCACCGTGAAGCGCTGGCTGCCCCGTCTGGCCGTCATGCTGATCGTGCTTGCGGCAGTGCTAGCCGGCACCTTCCAGTACGGCCTGCATCTGCTGCGCGATCAGGTGCTGGCGGCGCTCGGGTCGCGCGGCGAAGTCGGGCAGATCGAGGTCGGACTGGACGCGGTGGTGCTGCACGACCTGCGCATACGGGCAGAGCGTGAAGGCCCTGCCGCCTGGCCGGCCGAGGACGAATTGCGGGCGGATCGGGTGGTGGTGGTGCCGCAGCTGCGCGACCTGCTGTCGGCCCGGGTGCGCATCGCGCGCATCACGGTCGAGGGCGTTTATCTGTCCATGCTGCGCACCCGTCAGGGGGCGCTGCAGGTGCTGCCGGCGCTGATCGGCCGGCCGGCCGACGAGGCCGCCACCCCCTTGCCCGACATCCATATCGCGCAGATCGAACTGCGCGACGCCGCGCTGGATTTCTTCGATGCCAGCGTGCGCCGCACCCCTCACCGTCTGGCGTTCGAGGCGGTGAGCGCGGACCTGGGCCCGGTGGATCTGCCGGCGCTCGCGACCGAGGCACAACTCCAGGTCGACGGCACGGTGAAGGGGCCGCGCACGGACGGCCGTTTTTCGCTGCAGGGCACGCTGCGGCCGTCCACCCGCGACATGAACCTGACCTTCGAACTGCGCGGGGCCGATCTGGTCGCTTTCCAGCCTTACCTGATACAGGCGGCGGAGACCGGGGTGAAGCGCGGCACGATGGATCTCGACTTGCGCCCTGTAGTCAAGGATGGTCGACTGCGCGCCCCGGGACGGCTGACGCTGACCGGGCTGGAACTGGCGTCCGGAAACACCTTCATGGGCATGCCCCGGGCGGCGGTCGTGGGCCTGATGAAAGACCGTGATGGCCGCATCACCGCCGATTTCACGCTCGAAGGCCGGCTGGACGATCCGTCGTTTTCGCTGAATGAGGGGCTGGCGAGCCGGATGGCGAGCGGCGTGGCCGAGTCGCTGGGCGTCAGTCTGGGCGGGCTGGTACGCGGCGTGGGCAGCGCCGGCGCCTCGGCGGTGAAAGGCGTGGGCGAGGCGGTGGGCAAGCTGTTCGGTGACTGACCGAACAGCTCGCGATGACGACGAGTGCTCAGCCCTGTTTCAGTACCTCCAGCGGCCCGGTTTTCAGCTGTGAGCTCAGTTTCTGCAGTTCGGCCCGCATGCGCGCTACCGCGTCCGCCGGCAATCCCGACTGGCGGGCCACTTCGGCGTGCACTTCCTCGGCCCGCTCACGCAGTGCGCGACCGGCGTCGGTCAGCCTGATTTCCAGTGCCCGCTCGTCCATGCGGTTGCGGGACCGGGTCAGATAGCCGCTCGCTTCCAGCCGCTTGAGCAGCGGCGTGAGCGTGGGCGAATCCAGATCCAGCCGCTCGGCCAGCGCCTTCAGCGACAGGTTGTCCTCCTGCCACAGCACCAGCATGACCAGGTACTGCGGGTAAGTCAGTCCGATCGACTTGAGGCCGTGCGCATAGCAGCGCGTGATCGCATGCGAGGCGGCATACAGCGCGAAACACAGCTGCTGGTCCAGCAGCATCGGGTCGATGAAGGTCATCCGGTTATCCCCCGTTGATAGTCAGAGCACGTCGTCAGAGCACTTCGGCGGCGTGGTCGGCCAGACGCGACCGTTCGCCACGCTGCAGCGTGACATGCCCGCTGTGCGGCCAGCCCTTGAAGCGGTCGACCACATAGGTCAGACCCGAGCTGCCTTCGGTCAGGTAGGGCGTGTCGATCTGCGCAATGTTACCGAGACAGACCACCTTGGTGCCGGGGCCGGCACGGGTGATCAGCGTCTTCATCTGCTTGGGCGTCAGGTTCTGCGCCTCGTCGATGATGAGGAACTTGTTCAGGAAGGTGCGGCCGCGCATGAAGTTGAGCGACTTCACCTTGATCCGGCTGCGGATGAGGTCCAGCGTTGCCGCGCGGCCCCATTCGCCGGAACCGTTCGGATCGTCGGTCTTGTTCAGCACGTCGAGGTTGTCTTCGAGCGCGCCCATCCACGGCGTCATCTTTTCCTCTTCCGTACCTGGCAGGAATCCGATGTCCTCGCCCACCGGCACAGTCACCCGGGTCATGATGATTTCGCTGTAGAGCTTGCTTTCCAGCACCTGGGTGAGGCCCGCCGCCAGCGTCAGCAGCGTCTTGCCTGTACCGGCCTGGCCGAGCAGGGTGACGAAATCCACTTCCGGATTCATCAGCAGGTTCAGCGCGAAATTCTGTTCTCGGTTGCGCGCGGTGATGCCCCAGACCGAATTCTTGTGGTGGCTGAAGTCGATCAGCGTTTCCAGCACCGCGGTCCTGCCGTTACGCTCGCGCACCCAGGCGTGGAAGGCCTTGTCCTGTTTCGGGCCGGCTTCCTTGAACACGAATTCGTTGATCAGCAGGTCCGGGCACAGCGGGCCCTTCACCCGGTACAGCGTGCGGCCGTTTTCCTTCCACGATTCGAGATTGCCGCCATGCTCTTCCCAGAAACCGTCCGGCAGCTCGCGCGTGCCGGTGTAGAGCATGTCGGTGTCTTCCAGCACCTTGTCGTTGAAGTAGTCCTGCGCATGCAGCCCGAGCGCGCGGGCCTTGATGCGCATGTTGATGTCCTTGGACACCAGGATGACCTGCCGCCCCGGGTGGCGCTGGCTCAGGTGCATCACCACCGCGATGATCTGGTTGTCCGCCTTGGCGGTGGGCAGCGCGGTGGGCAGCGTGCCGTTGATCGCCTCGGTCTGCAGCAGCAGGTGACCGCTGGCCAGATCGCTGGACGCGGCCGCCAGCGGAATGCCCTCGGCGATGCGCTCCTCGTCGCCGCTGACGATCTCGTCCAGCAGCCGGCTGGCCTGACGCGCGTTGCGCGCCACTTCGGTCATGCCCTTCTTGTTGTTGTCCAGTTCCTCGAGCGTCATGATGGGCACGAAGATGTCGTGCTCCTCGAAGCGGAACAGCGAGGTCGGGTCGTGCATCAGCACATTGGTGTCGAGCACGAACAGCTTGGTGGGCGGGGCGGACTTGCGGGAACGGCGGGCGGGTGCTGCGGCGGGGCGTCGGGTGGCCATGTGTCGTGAAGTCTGGGTTGGATTCGCCGTTGGCGGATCAGAGCGTGCGTATGAAGGCCAGCACTTCTTCCGCATGGCCCGGCACCTTCACACCGCGCCACTCGCGCAGGATACGGTCGTCGGCGCCTATGACGAAAGTGCTACGTTCCACACCGCGCACCTGTTTGCCGTACATGTTCTTCATTTTCATGACGCCGAACAGTTCGCACGCGGTTTCGTCCGGATCGGACAGCAGTTCGAAGGGCAGTTCCAGCTTGGACTTGAAGTTCTGGTGCGATTTCAGGCTGTCGCGCGAAATGCCGACCACGGTGGCGCCGGCCGCCGTGAACTCGGCGTGCAGATCGCGGAAGGCGGCGCTCTCCGTGGTGCAGCCGGGCGTGCTGTCCTTCGGATAGAAGTAGATCACCAGCGGCCGGCTGGCGGCCGACAGCGTGAAATCGCCGCCGGTGGAGGGGAGGGTGAAGTCTTCGATCCGGGTGTCGCTCATCGTGAAAGTCTCCGTACTCGATGGGGTGGCTGCGGCGTCCGGACGGTCAATCAGGGCGCCGCGTCGGGAAGCAGCAGGGCGGCAGCGACCGCGCGGCCTTCCGCGACAAGAATGTTGTAGGTGCGTGCGGCCGCCAGCGTGTCCATCACCTCGACACCAATGCCGGCCGCGATCAGCGTACGCAGCAATGAAGGATGCGGAAACTGCTGGTTCGGGCCGGTGCCCAGGAGCAGGATCTGCACCTGCATGGCCACGATGTCGGCGAAGTCGTCGGAGGTCAGCTGAGCCAGCGCGCTGCGGCCCCAGTCCTCGCGCAGGACGCCGGGGCCGATGAGCACGCTGCGGGTGACCCGGCGCTCGCCGATCTGCAGGTAGCCATCACCGAAGCCGGTGATCAGGGGAATGGTCGGGCGGGGCGTCTGGTGCAGCTTCACAGGGTGCGTCGGCAGTGTCGGACGCCGGTGGCAGGCCGGTGTGTCCGGAGGTGGTTCGGTACACCGGAGGCTACGGTTTTGCCCTGCCTCCAGCGGTCGCATACAATCATACCTTTTTCGTCCGCGGGCAAGGCTGCCCGGGTGGCGGCGCGTATCCGGTGCCGTCGCCGGGACTTCAGAAAGCGCTCATGTCCCGCACCGCATCCAACGTGTCTTCAGAGTCCGCCATCGTGCATCCGCCGGTCACCAAGTCCTCCAAGCTCGCCAACGTCTGTTACGACATCCGCGGCCCCGTGCTCGCGCGCGCCCGTCAGATGGAAGAGGACGGCCACCGCATCATCAAGCTCAACATCGGCAATCTGGCGCCTTTCGGCTTCGACGCGCCGGAAGAGATCGTGCAGGACGTGATCCGCAACCTGCCCGATGCCGCCGGCTACACCGATTCGCGCGGCCTGTTCGCGCCGCGCAAGGCCATCATGCAGTACTGCCAGGAGAAGCGCATCCAGGGCGTGGGCGTGGACGACATCTTCATCGGCAACGGTGCGTCCGAACTCATCGTGATGGCGATGCAGGGCCTGCTCAATACCGGCGACGAAGTGCTGGTGCCGGCGCCGGACTATCCGCTGTGGACCGCCGCGGTCACGCTGGCCGGCGGCACCGCCCGCCACTACATCTGCGACGAGGGCGCCGACTGGATGCCGGATCTGGCCGACATCCGCGCCAAGATCACGCCGGCCACCCGCGCCATCGTCATCATCAACCCGAACAACCCGACCGGCGCGCTGTATTCGGACGACCTGCTGCGCGATCTGGTGCAGATTGCCCGCGAACACAAGCTCATCGTGTTCGCCGACGAAATCTACGACAAGACCCTGTACGACGGCGCGACGCACACCTCGATCGCCTCGCTCGCCGACGATCTGCTGTTCGTCACCTTCAACGGTCTGTCTAAGAACTACCGCGCCTGCGGCTATCGCGCCGGCTGGATGGTGGTGTCCGGCGACAAGCGGCATGCCCGCGACTACATCGATGGCCTGAACATGCTGGCGTCGATGCGCCTGTGCTCCAACGTGCCGGGGCAGTTCGCGATCCAGACCGCACTCGGCGGCTATCAGACCATCAACGACCTGGTGAAGCCGGGCGGCCGCCTGGCACGCCAGCGCGACGTAGCGTGGGAACTGCTGACCGACATTCCCGGCGTGAGCTGCGTGAAGCCGCGCGCCTCGCTCTACCTGTTCCCCAGGCTGGATCCCAAGATCTACCCGATCGAGGACGACCAGCGCTTCATCCTCGAACTGCTGGAAGAGCAGCGCGTGCTGCTGGTGCAGGGTACCGGCTTCAACTGGCCGCGCCCGGACCACTTCCGCGTCGTGTTCCTGCCTCACGAGGACGACCTGCGCGACGCCATCGGCCGTATCGCTCGCTTCCTCGACGGCTACCGCAAGCGTCATGGCGCCTGAGCGCCCGGCGCTGACCGTGCATCGCGTGGCCACCGGCCGCGCGGTGACCGAAGCGGGCTGGCTGGCGAAGGCCGAGGCCGTGCATCGCGCGCTGCGTCCGGACCTGCCCGAGGACTACGCGGCCACCATGCAGGGCATCGTGGCGGACGGCGGCGAGATCGCGGTGGCTGCCGCCGGCGACGAGGTGCTGGGCGTCACCGTATTCCGCAGCTATCGCAACACCGCCTGTGGCGTGTTCTTCTACGTGGATGATCTGGTGACCGCGCCGGCTGCCCGTTCGCTCGGCGTCGGCAAGACGCTGCTGGACTGGCTGACCGTCGAGGCGAAGGCACGTGGCGCGACCCGGCTGCGGCTCGATTCCGGCACCCACCGCATCGATGCGCACCGCTTCTACCATCGCGAAGGCATGCACATCGCCTGTTTTCATTTTTCGCGGGATCTGGCCTGAGCGGCCGGCCCCACCCATCAAAGGACGAGGGACAGCATGAAACCCATCAACGTAGGCCTGCTCGGCATCGGCACCGTCGGCGGTGGCACCTGGACGGTGCTCACGCGCAATCAGGAAGAGATCACCCGCCGTGCCGGCCGCCCGATCCAGATCACCGCCGTTGCCGACCGCGACACCGAGCGCGCGACGTCGCTGACCGGCGGTTCGGTCAAGGTGACCGGTGACGCCTTCGAGGTGGTGCGCGATCCGAGCATCGACATCGTGGTCGAACTGATCGGCGGCTACACCGTGGCCAAGCAGCTGGTGCTGGAAGCGATCGCCAACGGCAAGCATGTGGTGACCGCCAACAAGGCGCTGCTCGCGGTGCACGGCCAGGAAATCTTCGCCGCGGCTCAGGCCAAGGGCGTCATGGTGGCGTTCGAAGCCGCGGTGGCCGGTGGCATTCCCATCATCAAGGCGGTGCGCGAAGGCCTGACCGCCAACCGCATCGACTGGATCGCCGGCATCATCAACGGCACCACCAATTACATCCTGTCGGAAATGCGCGACAAGGGCCTCACCTTCGCCGACGCGCTGGCCGACGCGCAGCGCCTGGGCTATGCCGAAGCCGACCCGACCTTCGACATCGAAGGCGTGGACGCCGCGCACAAGATCACCCTGCTGTCGGCGCTGGCTTTCGGCATTCCGGTGCAGTTCGATCGCGCTCACATCGAAGGCATCACCAAGCTCACCGCCGAAGACATCCGCTACGCCGAGGAACTGGGCTACCGCATCAAGCTGCTGGGCATCACCAAGCGCAAGGCCGACGGCTTCGAACTGCGCGTGCATCCGACGCTGATCCCGTCCAAGCGCCTGATCGCCAACGTCGAAGGCGTGATGAACGCGGTGGTGGTGAAGGGCGACGCGGTCGGTGCCACGCTGTACTACGGTCGCGGCGCGGGCGCTGAACCGACGGCCAGCGCGGTGATTGCCGACCTGGTCGACGTGACCCGCCTGCACACCGCCGACCCGGAACACCGCGTGCCGCATCTCGCCTTCCGCGCCGACCAGTTGTCGGACACGCCCATCCTGCCGATCAGCGAAGTCGAGAGCGCCTACTACCTGCGCCTGCGCGTGCAGGACAGGCCGGGCGTGCTGGCCGACATCACCCGCATCCTGGCCGACCAGGGCATCAGCATTGACGCCATGCTGCAGAAGGAGCCGTCGGAAGGCGAGCAGCAGGCCAACATCATCATGCTGACCCACGTCACCCGCGAAAAGCAGGTCGATGCGGCCATCGTTCGCATCGAAGGGCTGGACAGCACCGTGGGCGCGGTCACCCGCCTGCGCCTGGAAGAGCTGAACGGCTGATCGGCCATCGACGGGCCGGCGTCAGCCGGCCCGCATCGCGTCCTCGATCTGCATCCGGTGGTAAAGCGCGGCGACCATGTCGCCGCGGTCCAGCATGCCCACCAGCCGGTGGGCGCCATTGACCACCGGCACCGCAGGCTGATGACCGGCGCTCAACGCCTCCGCCACTTCCGCCAGACTGTCGTGCATCCGGGCCACCTTCAGGCCGGCGCGCGCTTCCCGCATCATCTGCCCCACCACCTCCGCCCGTTCGGAGTGCGTGTCAGGTGAGCGCGTCAGCAGCTGCTTGACCGATTCGCCCAGACTGCGTCCGGCTTCAGGTGACACCGTATTCAGGAAGTCCTCCAGCGCCAGCAGGCCGATCACCCGCCGGCTGCGGTCGATCACCGGCAGCGCGTCCACCCGCAGCCTGCGCATCAGCAGCCAGGCGTCGCCGAGCGGCGTGGCGAATTCCAGCGCCGGGGCGGGCTGCGAGGTATCCAGCACGTCAGCGCAGCGCAGCCTGTGCATGCGCTTGAAGGCGTGACGCAGCGTGCGTTCGTACAGGTCGACCAGATCGTCCTCGCGCACGTCGAGAAAGCCGTCGATCTCGTGCAGCGCGGCCGCCATGTCCTTGTGGGTGAGTGCCGGCGGCACCGTGTGGGCGCGCTGCTTCTGCACCGCAGGCGGCGTGCCCTGCGGATAGTGGCGGCCGGGAATCAGGTTGTTCACCACCATCACCGCCACCAGGATGGCCAGCGTGTTGGCGAACACTGCCCACATGGACGGCCCGAAAGGTGTGCCGTGGGCGGCGGCCATCGCCATCGTCAGCGCCATCGCGCCGGCGGGCGGGTGAATGCAGCGCGCCCAGGCGGTGAGCCAGATCGACGCCGCCAGTGCAGCCGCCATCACCCAGGGGCCGGCCGGCAGCCACAGGCCGCAGGCGTAGCCGAGCGGGGCCGCCAGCATCAGACCGCCGATCACCGACCACGGCTGGGCCAACGGACTGTGGGGCAGGGCGAACAGGATGACCGAGGTGGCGCCCAGCGGTGCCAGCACATGTTTTTCGTCCGGCCCGAGCGGCAGCACGAACAGCACGCCTTCGAACAGCAGCAGGCCGAGAAAGCCGGCCAGCGTGCTGCGCCAGCGTTCGGCGCGCGACAGCGGCGGCGCATCGGACACCAGATGGCGCCGCAGCAGTTCGGGCAGACCGGTCATCGGCTGGAGACGAAAAAACCGGCAGTCTAGACCGTGGGCACCGTCGCGGTGCGCGCATGGCGGCATAACCGCCGGACCGCCGGCACCGGGCGGGGGCGGGCGCTGTGCTAAATTGTTGCCCCTGCACGACGGCCGGGTGCCGTCCACTCCCTGAACGAACAGCTCCAAGCACGACGCGATGCACTACCTCTCGACACGCGGCCAGGCGCCGCAGAAGCGCTTCACCGAAATCCTGCTGGGCGGCCTGATGGAAGATGGCGGTCTGGCCATGCCGGTGCAGTACCCGACCTTCTCGCGCGCCGACCTCGACGCGATGCGCGGCATGGATTACCGCCAGCTCGCGTTCGCCATCCTGTCCCGCTTCGCCGACGACATTCCGGCGGATGACCTGAAGGCGCTGATCGACCGCACTTACACCGCAGACGTGTATCGCAACACCGTGTCCGGTTCGGACGCGCGCGACATCACGCCGCTGTACACGCTGGAATCCGATCTGCACCTGCTTGAACTGTCCAACGGTCCGACGCTGGCGTTCAAGGACATGGCGATGCAGCTGCTCGGCAACCTGTTCGAGTACGCGCTGGCCAAGACCGGTGCCGAGCTGAATATTTTCGGCGCCACCTCGGGCGACACCGGTTCCAGCGCCGAATACGCGATGCGCGGCAAGCGCGGCATCCGCGTGTTCATGCTCAGCCCGCACCAGAAGATGAGCCGTTTCCAGACGGCGCAGATGTTCAGCCTGCAGGATCCGAACATTTTCAACATCGCGGTGCGCGGCGTGTTCGACGACTGCCAGGACATGGTGAAGGCGGTGTCGAACGACCTTGACTTCAAGGCCAGGTACCGCATTGGCACGGTCAATTCGATCAACTGGGCGCGAGTGTCGGCGCAGGTCGTGTACTACTTTAAGGGCTACTTCGCGGCCACGAAGAGCAACGACGAGCAGGTGAGCTTCACCGTGCCGTCCGGCAATTTCGGCAACGTGTGTGCCGGCCATATCGCGCGCATGATGGGCCTGCCGATCCGCCATCTCGTGGTGGCGACCAACGAGAACGACGTGCTCGACGAGTTCTTCCGCACCGGCGTGTATCGCCCGCGCGCGACCGCCGAGACGCTGCACACCACCAGCCCGTCGATGGACATTTCCAAGGCGAGCAATTTCGAGCGCTTCATCTATGACCTCACCGGGCGCGACGCCGACCGGGTGCGTGCGCTGTGGGGCGAGGTGGACCGCGGTCGCCCGTTCGACCTGTCGGACAGCGGCCTGTTCGGCAAGGTGGCGTCCGACTACGGCTTCCAGTCGGGATCCAGCAACCATGCTCACCGTCTTGCCACGATGCGTCTGGCGCAGGCGCGCTGGGGCAGGGCGATCGACACCCATACCGCCGACGGCCTGAAGGTGGCGCTGGAGCGGCGCGAGGCCGGCGTACCGATGGTGGTGCTCGAAACCGCGCTGCCGGCCAAGTTTTCGGAAACCGTGGTGGAGGCGCTGGGACGCGAACCGGTGCGTCCGGCCGGCATGGAGAACCTGGAATCCCTGCCGCAGCGTTTCGAAGTGATGGATGCGGACGTGGCGGCGATGAAGGCCTTCATCGCGCAGCACGCGGACTGAGCCGAGGCCGCCGCTCAAGGCGGTCCCCTGTCTGCCGTTAACCGGACATCCGAATTGTCGACCTGTGGGATCAAGAATGGGTGAGCCGGTGAACGCGTCGCTTGAAGCTCTGCAAAGACTGTCTGCCGAACTGGAGTCGGGAGACATCGTCTTTCCGACCAGCATCGATGTTTCGCTGCGCATCCGTCAGGCGCTCGAGAATCCGGACATCAATATCAACGAGGTCGCGCGGCTGGTCGGCGCCGAGCCGGTGCTCAGTGCGAAGGCGCTGCGGCTGGCGAATTCGGTGGCCTACAACCGCAGCGGCAACGAAATCACCGACGTGCGCACTGCGGTGAACCGGGTTGGTACCGAGCCGGTCCGCATGCTCACCATGTCGCTCATCGTCCGCCAGATGGTCGATGCCCGCGCTGACGAGCGACTGCGGGTGCTCACTCACGACCTGTGGCAGCACACCATTCACGTGTCGGCGCTCAGCTATGTCATCGCGCGCCGGCTGTCCCGGCTGAACGCGGATGCGGCGATGTTCGCCGGTGTGGTACACGAGATCGGCCAGTTCTACCTGCTGGCCCGCGCCGCCGCTTTCCCGGCGCTGCTGCAGCGCGAGCAGGAACTGAGCGGACTCATGTTCAGCTTCAGCCGCAGCGTGGGACGTGCGGTGCTGGAGTCGCTGAAGGTACCGGCGCAGATCATCGACGCGGTTGATGATCCGTCGATCGAAGGCCCGGTGGTGCCGCCGCGCACCCTGGCCGACGTTATCTTCCTGGCCGAAAGCATGGCGGCCTTCCCGAATCCCTTCAGTGTCACCACGCCGGAGAACGAGGCGGTGATCGCCGAAACAGTGACCGCGGAAATCGACAACGAAACGCTGCAGGCGGTGGTGGCGGAGTCGCAGGAAGAGATCGATTCCATCATTGCCACGCTGCAGGTCTGACCGGCAGCGCCGGTGCCGGCCGAGCCGGCCTCAAGTTATCTGCACGGACAACTGTTACAGACGGTGAAGTCCGAACACAGCTGAACCAGGGCAAACCCGTCGAAAGGCGGCGACGCAAAGTTTCCGGTCTAACGGGTGACAACACCCCATGACAGCGGGGCCGCCGCTATACTGCGCCGCACGTCGCGCCCAGAACACCACGCCCCGGTGTCGGCCTTGAACGGTCGCTTTCGCGCGACGTCAAAGGTAAACAATGAGCGCAGCTTCACCCACGCCTCCCAATCTTTCACCCGATCGCGGTCGGGTGATCAATGACTGCCGCGACTTCACGCTGCGCCGCCTGCGTGAGTCGCTGCACGGCATGCTCTCGCGCATCGAGGAAGATCTGGTCGCGCGCGCCGAAGCCGAGCTCGACCGCGACCAGCGCAATCTCTACATGTTCGCCTGCGGCAAGGCCCGCGAGAACTGGGCCGGCATCGAACAGGCTTTCATCGACAACCTCACCCGCTATTTCGACGCCCGTGTGCGCGGCGAGCCGCTGAAAGCCGCAGGCGGCGTCATGCCCAAGTCGCTGGACGAACTGAGTCTGGTCGATGAGGACGATCTGACCCAGGACATCGCGGTCAGCGAAATCACCCGCAAGCTGAAGGAACACTGCGACGAGGACCTGTACGGCGTGGAACAGCGCCTGGGCAGTCTGCTCGGCAAGCAGGACCCAACCGATGCGGACAATCCGGTCGGCACCGAAGCGGTGGCCAATGCGCTGCGCGCCGCGTGCGAAGAGGTCGATCCGGGCGTGCAGATGCGGCTGGTACTGCTGCAGTCGCTCGAGCAGCACATTTCGGGCGAACTGTCGCGGCTGTACCAGGAACTGAATGGCCGGCTGGTCCGCCAGAACGTGCTGCCCGGCCTGCGACGCGGTTTCCGCCGTGCGCCGTCGGCCGCCGCGCGTCCGCGGGACGCGTCGGTCGCGCCGGGTGGCGTGGAACAGCGCGGGCTGCCGCAACCCGATTTCGGCACCGTGTCCGCGGTCCAGGGTTTCGGAACCGGCTCGGTGCATCAGGGCTTCGGCGAAACCTCTTACGCCGGCGTCGAGGGCGACGGTGACGTGTACGCCATGCTGGCCCAGCTGGTGCAGGGCCAGCTGGCCGCCCAGGGATTGCCGCCGACCGCCGGGGTCGGCGCGCTGGCCCCCGCGTCGCCCTTCGTATTCGAAGCGCTGACTGCGCTGCAGGCGGAGGCCGACCACGCGCCCGCCATGCCGGCCATCGGTGTGCCGGCGAATCTGCTGCGCGACTTCCGCACGTCCGACCTCGGCCGCCATCTCGGCCAGTTCGACGCGATCACGGTCGACATCGTCGCGATGCTGTTCGACCTCATTTTCGACGACGCCAATATCGCGGACCCGATCAAGGCGCTGGTCGGCCGGCTGCAGATTCCGCTGGTCAAGGTGGCCATGCTGGACCGCAGCTTCTTCTCCAGCAAGGCACATCCGGCCCGCCGGCTGCTGGACCTGATTTCCCAGGCCATGCTGCGCTGGGGCCGCGACGTCGGGCACGACGATCCGCTGTACGTGAAACTGGCCGAAATCGTCGACCGCATCCTGCGCGACTTCGAACGCGACATGAGTCTGTTCGAAGCCTGCAATGCCGATCTCGAAGCCTTCATCGCCCAGCTGGAAGCGGAAGAAAGCCAGCGCGCCGAAAGCGCTGCCCGTCTGGCCGAGGAAAGGGAGCAGGAACGTCTGCGCCGCGACGACGCGCGACGCGCCGCCGACGATGCGCTCGACGACCGTCTGCGTACGCCGCTGCCGGCGGTCGTCCAGAATCTGCTCGACGGCATCTGGCGCCGCCTGCTGCGCACGCTGGCCGAGCGGGGTGACGAGGCCGCGGTCGACTACCGGCAGGCGCTGGTGACCGCGGACGAACTGATCTGGAGCGTGCAGCCGAAAAGCGATCCGGAAGAGCGGCGCAAGCTGGTGCAGGCGCTGCCCGGCCTGCTGCGACGGCTCAATCAGGGATTCGACAGCGCCGAAGCGCATCCGGCCGACAAGCTGCTCATGCTCAACGGCCTGTTCGACCTGCACGCCCAGTGGATCAAGCCGGGTGCCGCGCCGGCCGCACCGCCGCCGGTCAGGCAGTGGGTGCCGGGAGAAGGCTCAGCCAACGACGCGGTGCCCGCGCCCGAGGTGGTGACCGAGCATGTCGAGCAGGACGGTCTCGAGTTCGAGGACATTTCGCTGAATCTGCCGGCCCATCTCGATCTGGCCGAGTCGGACCGCGTGGCCGACCTGAAGCGCGGCGACTGGGTGGAGTTTCGCCAGCCGGACGGTCAGTTCGTGCGCATGCGGCTGAACTGGGTCAGTCCGCAGCGCGGCATCTACCTGTTCACTAACCCGAATTCGGCGCGTGCGACCTCGATCGCGCCGGACGCGCTGGCACTGCAGCTGGCGCGCAGCGAGGCGCGGGTGGTCGAGGACGCGCCGATGTTCGAGCGCGCGGTGAGCCAGGCGCTGGCCCAGCCGCGCGAACCGGTCACCGGCTGACGCCGGCCGCCCTCACTGCGCGTGCTGGCGGTCGTGCTTCTGCCGGCGGATGTCGCGCTTCGCCCGGTCCTGCATCTTTTCCATATGGCGCGCCTCGTGGCGGTTCAGGCTCCCGTCAGCGAGCGCGCGGTCCTCGACGCGGTCGATGTGCGCCTGCTGATGTTCCAGCCGCGCGGTCTCATGCCGGGTGAGCTGGCCGCTCTGCACGCCCCGGTCGATCCGCTGTTCCTGTCGCGCCTGACGCGCGTCGATGCGGTGTTCCATGCGCTCGGACGGGGTGGTGGCGGACTGCGCCCACACGCTGCCGGTGCACAGCAGGGCGCTGATCATCAGGGCGGAAAGGCGGGCGGTATGCGTATTCATGAACGTGTTCTCCACGATATGGACGCCGCGGGATGCAGCGCCGGTGCCCATATGACGCGGACCCAGCGGTGCGCTTACGCTACGCCGCTGTAAGCGGATGTAAGGCCGCGGCCGCCACAGTAAGAAACCGCCTGCTGCTGCGTCTATCTGCCATCGCCTGCCGGATGATCAGAATGTCCCCCTTGCGTCTGCTGCCACTGTCGGCCCTGCTGTTGCTGCTGACGGCCGGCCTTGCCCGGGCCGAACTGCCGGCCGTGCCCGATCCGGCCGCCTGGAGCGCGCTGCCGCCGGCCCAGCGCGAAACCGAGGCGCGGGCGCTGCGCGAGCGGCTGAAATCCGCCACGCCGGAACAGCGTCGCCAGTTCCGCGAACGGCTGCGTGAGCGCATGTCCTCGCTGCCGCCGGAACAGCGGCGCGAGATCGGCGAGCGCCTCCGCGAGGACTGGAAATCGATGAACGACCAGGAACGCGAACGGCTGCGCGCCGAACGCCGCGCCTATGTGCAGTCGCTGTCGCCGGACGAACGCCGCGCCCTGCTGCGCGAACGGCGGGAAATGCTGGAGCGCATGTCGCCCGAAGAACGCCGGCGCCTGAAGCGTGAACTGGAGCACTGAGCGCCTGCCCCTGTGGCCTGACAGCTGGCGCAGTGATGCGGCGCTGCTGCGCCGCGCGCGCGCCGGCGAAAAGGCAGCCAGCGATCAGCTGATCAAACGCCTGCTGCCGCAGGCGCACGCGCTGGCCTGGCGGCTCACCGGCCATGCGGCGGACAGCGACGACGTGGTGCAGGAAGCGTTCTGCCGGCTGTGGCAGCACGGCGGCGGATTCGAGGGCAGGGCACAGCTGTCGACCTGGTTTCTCGGCATCGTGCGCAATCTGTGCATGGACCGCTTCCGCCGCAGCCGGCCGCAGGCGGACGAGACGGAGATGGATGCGCTGGCGGACGACAGGCCGACGCCGGAACAGCGCTGGCAGACGGTTGCGCGCGAGGGCGCACTGCACCGCGCGCTGGCGCAGCTGCCAGCGCGGCAGCGGGCCGCGCTGATGATGTGGGCGTGGCAGGAGTACGATGTCGCTGCGATCGCTCGCGAGCTCGGCATCGCCGAGAATGCGGCCCACCAGCTGCTGTTCCGCGCGCGTGCGCGACTCAGGATGCTGCTGTCCGGGGAGAGTGACGATGAATGAACGGTTTTCCGACGATGATCTGAGGCGCGCGCTGTGCAGTCTGCCGGCGCCTTCGACCGACCGGCTGCAGACGCGTCTGGCGGCCGGTGCGCCGCCGGTGCGCGACGGCACGGCCGGTCGTCTGCCGTGGGCGGCCGGCCTCGCCTTTTCGCTGCTGCTGATCGCGGTAGTGGCCGGCGTGTCCGAATACCGCGCCTGGCAGGAGGCGGAAGAACTGGCCCGGCTCGACGAACTGTCGATCGCCACCATGCTGGTTCTTTGACCTGTACCGGTTTTCACCGCAGGGCCGGCCTGATACGCTGCGCCGCTGCCTTTTCCGTGGAGTGCCCGATGCTGATAGACCGCCACCGTTCCTCGCTGCTGCTGATCGACATGCAGGAGCGGCTGCTGCCCGCGATGGACGACGCCGACCGCCTGCTCGACAACGTGGTGTGGATGGTGAAGATCGCTCAGCGGCTGTCGGTGCCGGTACTGGTCAGCGAACAGTATCCGAAGGGGCTGGGGCCGACGGTGCAGACCCTGCGCGACCTGATTCCCGCCGCATCCATCGTGCCCAAGATGCATTTTTCGTGCGTCGCCGATGGTTGCCTGAAGCCGCTGCTGGACCCCGAACGGCCGCAGGTCATCGTCTGCGGCATCGAATCGCACATCTGCGTCATGCAGACCTCGCTCGATCTGCAGGCGTCGGGCCGTCAGGTATTCGTCGTGGCCGACTGCGTCGCGTCGCGCGATCCGTCCAATCGAGGGCTGGCGCTCGAGCGCCTGCGTCAGCAGGGTGTCATCGTGGTGTCGCGCGAAATGGTGGCCTTCGAGTGGCTGGGTGCAGCAGGCTCAGAGGAATTCCGCGAAATCAGCCGCACCTATCTGCGCTGATGTCGGCCAGCGTGGCGCAGCCGCACAGCGCCATGCACATTTCCAGTTCGTCCCGCAGCAGCCGGATCACGTGCGCGACACCGAGCGCGCCGGCGGCAGCCAGTCCCCAGAGATAAGGTCGTCCGACCAGTACCGCGCGCGCGCCCAGCGCCAGTGCGCGGAAGGCGTCGGCACCGCTGTCGATGCCGCTGTCGTAGAGCACCGGGACCCGGCCGCCGAGCGCGGTGATCACGTCCGGCAGCCGGCTGAGCGCGGCCGGTGCGACCTCCAGCACCCGGCCGCCGTGATTGCTCACGACCACGCCGTCGCAGCCGAGGTCCACTGCGCGTACAGCGTCACCCGCGTGCAGCACGCCCTTGATCAGCAGCGGCACCGGCACGCGCTCGCGCAGCCAGGCCAGATCGTGCCAGCCGGGCGCCTCCGCCATCCAGCCGTCGAACACCTCGCTCTGGTCCGGCTGCAGCCGGCGCGGCAGCGGCGGCTCGGTATTGACCGGCCGCACGTCGGCCGGCAGCGGCGACGTGGCGAGCTTCACCGGGGCGTCCACCGTGAACACGATGCAGCGATAGCCCGCCGCCAGCGCGCGTTCGAGCAGGCGGGCGGTGCGTTCGCGGCTGCCCTGCCAGTAGAGCTGGAACCACAGCGGCTTCTCGGCCGCCCGCGCAATCTGCTCCAGCGGCTGGCTGGCCAGCGTGCTCACCACCATCTGGCCGTCCTGCGCCGCGGTGGCCATCGCGCAGGCGCTTTCGCCGTCCGGGTGCTGCAGCCGGTGATAGGCGATCGGGGCCAGCAGCAGCGGATGGCCCAGGGTTTCGCCGAACAGTTCGAGCCGGGTATGACCGCCGCGCACCTCAGCCAGCGGTCGCGGCAGCAGCGGATGCGCGTCCAGCGCGGCCCGGTTGCCACGGCCGGTGGGCGTGTCGCGGCCGCCGTCCAGGTAATGCCACACCTCGGGCGGCAGCAGTTCGCGCGCCCGTTCGCGGTAGGCGGCGATCGAAGGCTGCAGGGCGGCCGAGGCGTTCAGGCGTTCCCCCAGCGGCGCAGCAGGTTGTGATAGATGCCGGTCAGCTTGACCATGGAGGCGGTTTCGCCGAGCTGCTGGCGCAGCGTGAGCAGTTCCATGTCGAGGTCGAACAGCAGGCGCCGCTGTTCGGCGTCGCGCACCATGCTCTGGATGAACATGAAGCAGGCGATGCGCGCACCGCGGGTGACCGGCGTCACTTCATGCACTGATGACGACGGATAGAGCACCAGACTGCCGGCCGGCAGCTTGACGCTGTGACGACCGAAAGTGTCCTCGATCACCAGCTCGCCGCCCTCGTATTCATCCGGCTCGGACAGGAAAAGCGTGGCTGACAGGTCGGCGCGTACATAGCCGCTGCCATCCGGCATCGCCCGCATCGCGTTGTCGATGTGCTGCCCGTAGCGGTTGCTGTCGCCGGAATAGCGGTTGAAGAAAGGCGGCAGGATTTTCGCCGGCAGTGCCGCGCTGAAGAACAGCGGCTGCCGGTTCAGCGCGGCCAGCACGCGCTGCCTCAGTTCCGGCAGCAGCGGGGCGCCTTCCGGCACCTGTTCGTTGTTCTTCACGACAGCGGCCTGCGTGCCGGCGGTCAGGCTGCCACTGGCCCAGCCGGTGCGGTCGAGCAGCTGACGGACGGTGGCGATCTCGTCGCGGGCAAGCAGGTCGTCTATCGTGATCAGCATCAGAAGGCGTAAATCGCGGTCAGCACGGCCGAGCGGGCTGCACCCGGAATGCTCTGGCCGCTGGACAGTTCGAAGATGTATTTCTTGTCGAGCAGGTTATACACGTTCAGGCGCAGCTTGAGATCCTTGCTCACTTGATACAGCGCAACCGCGTCGAACACCCAGTAGTCGTCGACCGTGGTGACCAGATCACCGGTGGCGCTGCTGCGGATGATGGCCTTCCGGGTATCGACGTACTGCGCGCCGCCGCCCACGCTCAGCGCCTCGGTCAGCTGATAGGTGGCCCAGCCGCTGAAGCTGTGGCGCGGCGTGTTGTCCAGCGTCTGCCCGAGTTCGAGCGGATTGTTGGACTTCGTGACCTCGCTGTCCTGCAGCGTATAGCCGGCGAACAGGTTGAGCCGGTTGGTGACGCGTCCGCTCGCCGACAGTTCGAAACCCTGGACCTCCTGCACGCCCTGAAGCACGACCGGCGGTTCGCCGGGCAGCCCCGGGGTGCGACCGTTGAACTTCTCGGTGCGGAACAGCGCGGTCTGGATGAGCAGCGCATCGTCCAGTGCGTTCCACTTGGCGCCGACCTCGTAGCTGCGGGTGCGCTCCGGCTTCAGATTGAAGGCCTCGGGCGTGACCGGCAGGGTGTTGTTCCCGCCCGCCAGCTGAACGATGTCCGCGCGGCCACTCGGGTCGAACGCGCTGCCGTAGCCCGCATACAGGCTCAGCGCCGGCACCGGGCGATAGACCACGCCGAGGTTGCCCGACATTTCCCGGTCGGTGCGTGACAGGTGCTGGCTGTAGGCCGGCACCGTGCCGTCGTTCAGCGCGCGCACCGTGGTTTTCACGCGGTCCCAGCGGACACCGGCGTTGATGTCCCACTGCGGCGTCAGCGTGATGATGTCACTCAGGTACAGCGCGGTCGTATCCAGGTCGAGCTGCGCACGCGTGCCGTTGTACGGAATACGGGCCGCCGCACGCAGTTGCGGGTCGAGCAGATGGGTGACCGGACCGTTCGCATCGAGCCGGCGCCTGTTCTCGTTGTCCTCACGGGACACTTCAAGTCCGGTCACCAGATGGTGCCGGATCGACCCGGTCTGGAAGCGGAACGTGAGATCGGTCTGATTGATCAGGATGTCGGTGGTCTGATCCCGCGGCTTCTGGTTGCCGACCGCCAGCGTGGAGGGCGTGATGGTCGTGATGTTGCCGGGCGAAAAGCGGGGCGAGGAGAAGATCGCGTCATTGTGCGTGTAGCCGTAACGCAGCTGGTTGCGGACGCTCACCCGGTCGTTGAAGTCGTGCTCGATGCGGAAGCTGGCCTGATGGGCTTCCAGATCCTGGTAGTCGGTCGAGTGACCGTAGTAGTTCGAATAGCGCACCGGCGCGACGCCGCCGCCATAGCCCGAATTGCGCAGGCTGAAGTTGCGTGCGTTGGGCAGGCCGGAATCCGGCCGGTTGTCCTGTCGCGTGTAGAGATAGCTCAGATTGATGCGGGTGGGCGTGCCGAGACCGAATGACAGCGAGGGGGCGATGCCGAAGCGCCGGTTCTCCACATGGTCGCGACCGGGCTGATCGGCCTGGTGAGACATCAGGTTGAGCCGGAAGGCCGCGCCATTCAGGCTTTCGAGCGGCTGGTTGATGTCGGCGGCCACGCGGAAAAGGCTGTCGGTCCCCAGGCCCGCTTCGATCTCCCGCTTCTGCTTCAGCGTGGGCAGCTTGGATACCTGATTGATGGTGCCACCGGTGGATCCTCGGCCGGCAAAGGCCGATGCGGGGCCTTTGCTGACTTCGATGCGCTCGGTGTTGAACGGATCGCGGAAGAACACCCCCGCGTCACGCACGCCGTCGACCAGGATGTCGTCGCGCGCCGAAAAGCCGCGGATCTTCAGCTGGTCACCGGAGGGCGGGTTGCCTTCGCCCGCCTGGAAGCTGATGCCGGTCACGTTGCGCAGCGCATCGCGCAATGTCCGTGTGCCCTGGTCGTCCATCAGCTCTTCGGACAGGACCTGTATGGTCTGCGGAATGTCCTGGATCGCCTGAGGCCTTTTCGGGCTGCTCAGCACCTCCGGCTTGTACGGCGCCGGTGCGGCACCCTGGATGACCACCTCGGGCAGGACAGGGACCGTCGCAGGCTGTTCGGCCAGCGCGGGCATGCACAGTCCCGCCGTCATCATGGCCGCGCCGATCGGACGCAGCGATCCGTCGTGCGAGCGGACGCTCCGGGTGTGACCACGCGTTCGAATGTCCATGCTTCTGTTGCCCCTTTTCCTCTGTGTCTGAGTGCGATGGATGAGCGCGGGCGCCCTGATTTGTTAGCGCGCAATGTAAATGCTTTGAAAAAGAATAGCAACAAAAACAAGAATCGATCTCAATAACGATTTTAGCTGTCCGGACCGTGCGCAGGGGCGTGCGAACGCGCACCGGATCGCGGCTTACGCCAGCGAACCGGACAGTCGGAAAAGACGGGGAAGGGGCGTCAGCTCAGACGCCCGGATGTGGAAATGCGGCCCGGAGGCCGGTGAAGCGAAGGGCTGTTGCCGGTGATCAGAGATAGAGCACGGCGGGGAACACGGTGACCGCGAGCACGAACACCAGCCACTCCAGGTTGTTGCGGGCGAGAAAGCCGGTGAAGTGCAGGATGAGCACCGTGATCGCCACCACGTAGTACAGGATGAACCACATCAGACGGAATCTCCGAGGGAAGGGTGTGGGCGGGCGGCGCTCAGCGTTCGATGTGTCGCAGCGACAGGTCGATGGCGCGCACGTTCTTGGTCAGCACGCCGATCGAGATGCGGTCCACGCCGGTTTCGGCGATCGCCCGCACGCGGTCGAGATTGACGCCACCGGACGCTTCCAGCTCGGCGCGGCCCTGGTTGATGGCCACCGCCTCGCGCATCTGGTCGATGCTCATATTGTCCAGCAGCACCATGGTGGCGCCCGCATCGAGCGCCTCGTGCAGCTGGGCCAGCGTTTCGACCTCGATCTGGATGAAGGCATTCGACGGCGCGATGCCGCGCGCACGCGCCAGCACCGGGCGGATGCCGCCGGCGGCCATGATGTGGTTTTCCTTGATCAGGATGCCGTCGTACAGGCCCATGCGGTGATTCATGCCGCCGCCCACGGTGACCGCGTACTTCTGCGCCAGGCGCAGGCCGGGCAGGGTCTTGCGGGTGTCGACGATGCGCGCCGAGGTGCCGGCGATGGCGTCGACGAAGCGGCGGGTCAACGTGGCGGTGGCCGACAGCAGCTGCACGAAATTCAGTGCGGCGCGTTCGGCGGTCAGCAGGGCACGGGTTTCCGACAGGATTTCGCACAGGCGCTGATCCGGTTCCACCCAGTCGCCTTCGGCGACGTGCCAGGCCACGCTGGCCTTGGGGTCGAGCGCACGCAGGCAGGCCTCGAACCATTCACGGCCGCACAGCACCGCCTCTTCGCGTGCGGTCACCATGCCGGTGGCGGCACGTCCGGCCGGAATCAACCGGGCGGTCAGGTCACCGGTGCCGACGTCTTCGGCAAGCGCCTGGGCCACATTGCGCTGGATTTCTATGGACAGCTGATCGTTTTCCCGCATTGTCTTTCCGCCATTTCTTGTCGCGGCGCATTCTAGCACCGGCGCACCTTGCAGCCGCGCCGCCGCGCGTCGCCGCGCACCGATGCACAAGTTCTTCACGCTCGGACTGCCGCGGCGGGCGCCCCGCCTTAAAGTTGCCGCCCGCGCTGCCGTAGCTGTGCTGCAGCGATCAGAGGGCCCCGCAAAAGAACCGGCCCCGACCGCGCTCAATCCTTGGGGGAGAGGATCATGAATACCCGCACTCAGCGGCCGGCGCCTGCACGCCGGTCTTCGGTCTTGCCGGTCGGAATGTCCGCGTCATGATGGGGCAGTACGATCCGCTGCTGGTCATGCTGTCGCTGATGGTGGCGGTGACCGCGTCCTGGTCGGCGCTGGACCTGTCGCAGCGCATCCACAGTACAGATCCCCGTGCCGCCCGCATCTGGCTCTTTTCCGGGGCGCTGGTGCTGGGCACCGGCATCTGGTCCATGCATTTCGTCGGCATGCTGGCGTATGCACTGCCGATGCAGACCGGCTTCGATCTGCTGATCACCGTCCAGTCCTGGGGTGTGTCGGTGCTGGTGTCGGTGCTTTCGCTGATCTGCGCGCGCCGCATGCGCCGTTCGCTGGCACTGCTGGCCGCCGGGGCGCTGGCGGTGGGCGGCGGCATCGTGGTCATCTTCCATCTTGCACTGTCCGCCATGCGGATCGAACCGGGCGTGGTGTATGACGAACACCGCCTGTTCATCGCGCTGCTGGTGGCGGCAGCGGTGGCCGGCGCCACCAGTGCCGCGCTGCGGCGCATGCGGGCGCTCGAGGGCCGCACGCTTTTCCTGGTGAAGGCGGTCACTTCGGTCGTGGTGGGCGTCGGCCTGTGCGCGGTGCACTATCTGTGCATGAGCGCCACCGTGTTCGCACCGGAAGCGGCCAGCCTCGCCCGGCACGATATCGATCCGACCTGGCTGGGTCTGACCATTGCCGTCGGTGCCATTGGCTTTACCTGGATAGGCAGCGTGGCTGCGCTGTTCGATGCGCGCATGGAACACCGCACCCGCCAGCTCGCGATGCGCCTCAAGGCCGCCAACAGCGAACTGATGCACGCGGCGCTGCATGACCCGCTGACCGGCCTGCCGAACCGGGTGAATTTCGACGCCGCGCTGTCCGAAGCCGCGGCCAGGGTGCGTGCCCAGGGTGGCCGCCTCGCGGTGCTGTTCGTCGATCTGGACGGCTTCAAGCCGGTCAACGACGTGCTCGGCCACCACGTCGGCGACGAGGTGCTCAAGTGCGTGGCGCGCCGTCTGCGCGCCGGTCTGCGTGACGGCGACGCGGTGGCGCGCATCGGCGGGGACGAGTTCGTCATGATGTCCGAAGGCGCGATCGACCAGGAAGGCGCGGGCCGGCTCGCGCAGCGTCTGGTCGATGCCGCCAGCCAGCCGATGCAGATCGGCACCCACGAAATCCAGGTGTCGGCTTCGGTCGGCGTCGCGCTGTTTCCGGACGATGGCGACGAGAACCGGGTACTGGTGTGCGCGGACACCGCGATGTACGCGGCGAAGCACGCCGGACGCAACACCTGGCGGGTCTATGCCGCAGAAATGGATGGCGGCGGTCCGGACATCCTCGGCATGCAGCGCGCCATCCGCCGCGCGCTCGACAATGACGAATTCGTGCTGCACTACCAGCCCAAGGTGGCCGCGCTGGACGGCGCGCTGCGCGGCGTCGAGGCACTGATACGCTGGCAGGATCCGGAGCGCGGCGTGGTGTCGCCGGGCGAATTCATTCCGGTGGCCGAGCGCTTCGGCCTGATCAACGCGATCGGCTTCTGGACGCTGCGCGAGGCCTGCGGCCAGATCCGCAGCTGGCAGCACGCCGGCTGGCGGATTCCGGTGGCGGTGAATCTGTCGCCGCAGCAGTTCCGTCAGCCCGATCTGGTCGAGCGGGTGCGCGCCTGCATCGACGAGTTCGACATCGATCCCGGCCTGCTGGCGCTGGAAATCACCGAATCGGTGGTGATGGAAAGCTCCAGCAGCGTGCGCAGGGTGCTGGAGGAACTGAAGGCGATGGGCGTGACGCTGTCCATCGACGACTTCGGCACCGGCTACTCCTGTCTGGCCTATCTGTGCCGGCTGCCGGCGCGCCAGCTCAAGATCGACCGTACTTTCGTGATCGACATGGACCACGTGGCCGAAGCCCGTCACGTGGTCGAGGCGGTCATCCGGCTGGCGCATTCGCTGCGCATGGAAGTGGTGGCCGAAGGCGTGGAGCGGCCGGAACAGGTGCTGACCCTGCGCTCGCTGGGCTGCGACCTGATCCAGGGCTATTACTTTTCGCGGCCGGTGCCGGCCGCCGGCATCGAGGCGCTGATGCAGGGCGATCAGCTGACCGAACAGTCGGCCCGCGTACATGCGCTGGCGGAACGCCTGCGCGCCGACTCGGGTTACGGATGCCCGCCCGCGCTGGAGCTGGTGGCAGGTTGAAGGGCGGCTAGCGGCGGTGGGCCAGCCAGGCGCTGGCCAGACCGCAGCTCACGATGAGCGCGGCGCCGCCGACCGCGCTCGGGCCCGGCAGATCGCCGAATACCCACCAGCCCATCAGCGTCGCCCACACCAGCTGTACGTAGATCAGCGGGCTGAGCACCGAGGCCGGCGCGAACGCCATCGCGCGGATCAGCAGGAAATGGCCGGCCATGCCGGACACGCCCAGCGAAATCACCAGCAGGCCGTCGCGCCAGCCGGGCATCGAACCGTGTGCCGACGCCGGCAGCGCCAGCGTGGACAGCGTGGCGCCGACCAGCGCGGTGTAGTACAGCGTGGTGAGCGGTCGCTCGGTTGGCGCCAGCATGCGGGTGGCCAGCTGGTAGAGCGCGTACAGCAGCGAACCGCCCAGCAGCATGAGCACCGGCAGCAGTGGCAGATGGCCGTCAGGCCGGGCGATCAGCAGTACGCCGGAAAAGCCGAACACGGCCAGCAGCCAGTTGGCTGCGGTGATGCGCTCGCCCAGCACCGGTCCGGCCAGCAGCGTCACGATGAGCGGCGTGATGAAGAACAGCGAAGTGCCTTCGGCCATCGGAATGCGCTGCAGCCCGCCCATGATCAGGAAGGACACGCCGGCCAGCAGGGCGGCCCTGAATATCTGCAGCCGCCAGCGCGGCGTGACCAGCAGATTGCGCCGCATGCGTGGCCACAGCACCGCACCGAGCACGATGGCCGGCACCAGATAGCGTGCCCACACCAGCATGCCCACCGGGTAGCGCTGCGACAGGTACTTGCCGGTGGTGTCCAGCACCGCGAAGCAGAACAGCGCGGCCAGCATGAGGCCGACGCCGATCAGCGGATGCCTGCGTTCAGCGTGTGGAATGACGGGGGTCCCGCGAATCGGCGCCGGCGATCAGCGCGTTGAAGGCGGCGCGGGCCGATTCGATTACTTCGCCGGCGGTCAGGCCGTTCGGCCCCTTGCCCTGGGCGACCAGCCGGTCGCCGGCCAGACCGTGCAGATGCACGCCGCCCAGCAGCGCCAGATCGGCCGGCCAGCCCTGGGCCAGCAGGCCCGCGATCAGGCCGGTCAGCACGTCGCCCATGCCGGCCGAGGCCATGCCCGGATTGCCGGTGGTGTTGATGAACCAGCGTCCGTCCGGCAGCGCGATCACGCTGCCGCAGCCCTTGAGCACCACCGAGGCACGGAAGCGCCGCGCCAGTTCGCGCGCCGAGACGATGCGGTCCTGCTGGATTTTCGCGGTACTGCTGCGCAGCAGGCGCGCGGCTTCCATCGGATGTGGCGTCAGCAGCGTGGCGGCTTCGCGCCGGGTGAGCGCCTGTTCCAGATCACCGTGCTGCGCCAGCAGATTGAGCGCGTCGGCGTCCAGTACCAGCGTGGCCGGGGTGCGTACCGCGTCGCGCATCAGGTCGAGCGCAGCCGGGCTCTGGCCGAGGCCGGGGCCGATCGCCACGCAGGTGGCGAGGTCGCCGGCCAGCACTTCGGCCGGGGTCCGTATCATCAGTTCCGGCTGTTCCGGGTCCAGCGGCAGCGCGGCGTGGTCCAGCATGCCGACGAACACGCGGCCGGCGCCCACCTTGAGCGCGGCGCGGCCGGCCAGCAGCGCCGCCCCGGCCATGCCGCGGGCACCGCCCACCAGCATCGCGTTGCCGTGGGTGCCCTTGTGGCTGTTGCGTGCGCGCGGGCGCAGCAGATGGGCGAACAGTTCGCGGCCGACCTGCCAGCCGGACGGCGGCGTGACCGCCGCGCAGTCCAGGCCGAGGTCGTGCAGGCTTACTTCGCCGCAGTGGTCCGGGCCATCCAGCGTGAACAGGCCGGGCTTCATCGCGATCATGGTGGCGGTGTGGCTGGCGCGTATCGCACGGCCCATCACCGCGCCGGTGTCGGCATTGAGCCCGCTGGGCACGTCGATCGCCAGCACCGGGCAGTCCATTTCGTTCACCGCATCGATCCAGGTGGCGTGCACACCTTCGATCGGCCGGGTGAGACCGATGCCGTACAGCGCATCCACCACCAGCGCGTATCCGGTGTCCGGCACCCGGGGCAGCGTGAGGCCGCCGACCGCCCGCCATGAGGCCCAGGCCATCACCGCGTCCTCTGCGCCGCGGTGTTCGTCGCAGTCGTGCACCACGGTCACGTCGAAACCGGTCTGCTTGAGCTGGCGGGCGAGCACGAAGCCGTCGCCGCCATTGTTGCCCGGGCCGCACAGCACCAGGATGCGGCCATGGCGGCCGCCCACCAGCTGCATCGCCTTGGCCGCACCGGTGGCACCGGCGCGTTCCATCAGGCGCGGCGTGCTGTCCGGCGCGTAGTGGCGCTCGATGCGGCGCAGTGCATCGGCGTTGTACAGCGCGGTCAGCGGGGCGGTGTTCAGCGTTCTCGGGGCGGACATGCGGAAATCGGGAATGCGTCGCGGCAGGTGGCTGCGAACGACTGCGACGACGGGACAGGGCGATCCGGAAAGACGCGATTCTATGCCCGGCTGCGTCGTCGTGCCGAGGAATGCGGCACTGCCAGTACCCGTTCGCCGGCGCAGGCGTACAGGCGCAGTCCGGGCGCGGGCGTCTGGTCGGCGTGTCCGGTGAACTGGCCGAATGCCGGCAGCAGGCCCACTGCCTCGCCAAAGGCGAAGCAGGGCAGACGCAGCCGGTCGCCGCCGGCCTCGATCCGGACCGCCGGGTGCACGTGGCCCGCCAGCACGTAGCGGCCGGGCTGAGGCGCCGGATGATGGCAGAGCGCGAACGGACCGTCCGCCCACGGTTCGTCCACCACGGTCAGCGCCAGTTCCGGCGGCACGCCGGCGTGCGCGTCGTGGTTGCCGCGTACCAGCATCCATTCGCAGCCGTCGCGGCGCAGCGCGGCGAAGCGCTGCATCAGGCCGGGTTCGCGTGCGCTGCGGGCGTGGATCAGGTCGCCGAGAAAGATGAGCCGGCGCGGGGCGTGGCGTTCAAGCAGACCGGCCAGCCGGGCCAGCGTGTCGTCCGAACTGCCGGCCGGCACCGGCACGCCCAGCGCCCGGAAGGCGGTGCCCTTGCCGATGTGGGCGTCGGCCACCATCAGCGTGGCGCGCGCCGGCCACCACAGCGCGCGCTCCGGCAGCAGTACCAGGCTTTCGCCGGCGATCAGGACTTCGGTCATGGCCGCACGCCGTCGCAGGCGCGTTCGAGCTGGGCCACCATGCGCGCCACCCGCTCCGACAGCTGTTCGGTCGACAGCCGCTCGCGCAGCCGCGCTACCAGCAGCGGAAAGGCGAACGGCGTCATTGCCGGCGGTTCGGTCAGCCGCAGCGTCGCGCTGCGCAGTTCGGCCAGCGTGCGGGTGATCCGCGCCGCGTCCAGCTCGTCGCACAGCGCCTCCTGCCGCGCCTGCTGCAGCAGCAGATTGTCCGGATCGTGCCGGGTGAATACGTCGAACAGCAGTTCGCTGCTCACCTGCAGCTGGCGCGCCGACTTGCCCTGACCCGGATAGCCCTGGAAGGTGAGGCCGGCCACCCGCGCGATTTCGCGGAAGCGCCTGCGCGCCAGCTGGGCGGCGTTCAGGCAGTGCTCGATGTCGGCGTCCAGCCCGTCGTCGTACAGCAGGCCGGCGGCCACTTCGGTCGTCCAGTCCACCGCTCTGGCGGACAGCAGTTCCAGACCGTAGTCGTTGAAGGACAGCGAAAAGGTGGTCGGCGCACGACGCGCGATGCGCCAAGCGAGCAGGGCGGCCAGACCGGCATGCACCGGCCGCCCGGCGAAGGGGTAGATGAACAGGTGGTGGCCTTCACGCGAGGCGATGCGCTCGACCAGTCTTTCGTCCTGTCCGGGCAGCGCGGACCAGCGCGCCTGCAGTTCGAGCAGCGGGCGCAGCGCCTGCATTTCGGGTTCCGGATACTCGCCGCCGGCCGCGAGGGCGACCAGATGGCGCATTTCGTCCGCCAGTTCGGTCGACAGCGGCATGCGGCCGCCAGCCCAGCGCGGCACCGTGCCGCGCGACGCCGAGCCGGCGCGCACCAGTGCCTGCATGTCGCGCACTGCCACCAGTTCGAGCACCCGGCCGGCGAACAGGAAGCAGTCGCCCGGCCGCAGCCGGCCGACGAAGGATTCCTCGACCTGGCCGAGCCGGCCGCCGGCCAGTGCCGCGGCGCCCGCGTTGCCGCCTGTTTTGCCGCCTTTTGCCCAGCGCACCTCCACCGCCGAATCCGCGGTGATGGTGCCGATCTGCATCCGGTGCCGGCGCGCGATGTCGGCCCGTTCCACCCGGTACAGTCCGTCGCCGCCGCGCTCGACCTTGCGATAGTCCGGATAGGCCTGCAGCGCGGCACCGCCGCGGGTGACGAAATCCAGCGTCCACGCCCAGGTCGCGTCGTCGAGTGCGCGGTAGCTCCAGCAGCGCATCACTTCGGCACGCAGCGCGTCGGCGTCGAAGCCGCCGGCCAGCGCCAGCGTCACCAGATGCTGGGCCAGCACGTCGACCGGCGCCTCCGGCGCGGTGCGCGGTTCGATCCGGCCGGCCGCCACCGCGCGGCGGGCGCCGGCGGCGTCGATCAGCTCCAGCCCGTGGCCGGGCACGCAGGTGGCGTGCGGCGTGCGGCCAGGCGCATGACCGGAGCGGCCGGCACGCTGCATCAGCCGCGCCACGCCCTTGGGCGAGCCGAGCTGCAGCACCCGCTCGACCGGCAGGAAATCCACCCCCAGATCCAGACTGGAGGTGCACACCACCGCGCGCAGTCGTCCGTCCTTCAGACCGGCTTCCACCCATTCGCGTACCTCGCGCGCCAGCGAGCCGTGATGCAGCGCGATGAGCCCGGCCCAGTCCGGGCGCGCCTCCAGCAGCGCCTGGTACCACAGCTCGGCCTGCGAGCGCGTATTGGTAAACAGCAGCGTGGAGCGGCTGGCTTCGAGTTCGGCGATCACCGCGTCGAGCAGTCGCACGCCCAGATGGCCGGCCCACGGAAAGCGCTCGATGCGCGGCGGAATCAGGCTGTCCAGCTTCACCGGCCGCTCGATCTCGCCGGCCACCCGCAGACCGCCGTCGCCGCACAGCACCTGCATCGCGTGATCCGGATTGCCGAGCGTGGCCGACAGCCCCCACACCGGCAGCCCGGCGTTCCAGCCGCGCAGCCGGGCCAGCGCCAGCTGCACCTGCACGCCGCGCTTGTTGGCGATCAGTTCGTGCCATTCGTCGACCACCACTGCCGCCAGTCCGGCCAGCCGCTCGCGCGCGTCCGCGTGCGACAGCATCAGCGACAGGCTTTCCGGCGTGGTGACCAGGGCCTGCGGCAGCCGGCGCGACTGGCGGGCGCGTTCGGCGCTGCCGGTGTCACCGGTGCGCAGACCGACCTCCCAGCCGATGTCGAGATCACGCAGCGTGTGCTGCAGCGTCAGCGCGGTGTCGGCAGCGAGTGCCCGCATCGGCGTGATCCACAGCACCTGCAGCCCGTCGGCCGGACGCGCTGCGGCCCGCTGCAGCGCGCCCAGCCACACCGCCAGCGTCTTGCCGGAGCCGGTACCTGCGTGCAGCAGGCCGGAGCGGCCGGCCGCCAGACCGGCCCAGACGGTGCGCTGGAAGGCGAAGGCCTGCCAGCCGCGGGCGTCGTACAGCGCATTGATGCGGCTCAGAAGCTTGTCCGGCTCGGGCAGCACGCCGTCAGCGGCGCGCCGGCGCGGCCGGGGTACCGCGCCGGACGGCTTCGCGCGCGCCCGGGCGGCACGCAGCTGGCGCGCCAGCGACGACGAGGCGACCACCCGGCGGATGTCTTCGCGGGTGGGTTCTTCCGGAGCCGGCGGGTCGGAGGGCGGGGCGGTCATGGGCGGTCGTGTGCGGTCGGAGCGCGGGCGGGCAGGGCTTGCCTGGCGACTCAGAGCGCGACCGCGCGCGAGGGTTCAGTCCAGCGGACGGATCAGTTCGCGGTGACGGAAACAGTCCACCAGATGGTCATTCACCAGGCCGACCGACTGCATCCAGGCATAGACGATGGTGCTGCCGACGAAGCGGAAGCCCTTGCGGGCCAGTTCCTTCGACAGCGCGTCGGACAGCGGGGTGCTGCCCGGGCATTCGGCCATGCGCCGCCAGTGATTGACCATGGGCTGGCCGTCGACCGCGTCCCACAGCAGATCGGCCAGCGATTCGCCGCG
Source organism: Methyloversatilis universalis FAM5 (assembly GCF_000214035.2). Taxonomy (GTDB): domain Bacteria; phylum Pseudomonadota; class Gammaproteobacteria; order Burkholderiales; family Rhodocyclaceae; genus Methyloversatilis; species Methyloversatilis universalis. Next base: position 221,280 of record NZ_AFHG01000030.1, read on the forward strand.
TTCGTGCATGGTCAGCAGCGCGCGGGCATTGCCTATCGTGGCGTCGATCTTGAGCCGGTTGCGCACGATGCCGGCGTCCGCCATCAGCCGCGCGCGCTCCGCTTCGCCGTAGTGCGCGATGCGTTCGGCGTCGAAGCCGTCGAAAGCGCGCCGGTAGCCGTCGCGCTTGCGCAGTATGGTGATCCACGCCAGGCCGGCCTGTGCGCCCTCAAGGATGAGGCGTTCGAACAGCTCGCGCTCGTCGCGCACCGGCACGCCCCACTCGCTGTCGTGGTAATGGACGTAGAGCGGGTCCTGCCCGCACCACGCGCAGCGTGCGGGCCCGACGTTCATGACGCGCGCAGCAGCAGTTCGCCATTGACCAGCGAACTGTCCTCCGGGTCGCGGTTGATGTGGAAGCCCAGGCTCTGCACGAAGCGCAGCATGCGTTCGTTGTTGGCGAGGAACACGCCTTCCATCACCCGCAGGCCGCGCTCGCGCGCCGCCTCGATCAGCAGGTTCATCATGATGCGGGCCAGGCCCTGACGCTGCCATGCGTCGGCGATCACGATGGCGAACTCGCAGCTTTCGCCGTCCGGGTTCACCACGTAGCGACAGACGCCCAGCTGTTCGTCATCTTCCTCGCCCACCGCCACCAGCGCCATTTCGCGGTCATAGTCGATCTGGGTCAGGCGCGCCAGCAGCTGCGGCGGCAGTTCCTTGATCGTGCTCATGAAGCGCAGGTAGCGGGTTTCGGCCGACAGCTCGCGCACGAAGCGCGCTTCGCGGTCCGAGTCTTCCGGCCGGATCGGCCGGATGATGGTGCGGGTGCCGTTGGGCAGCGTGACCACATGTTCCAGCCGCGCCGGGTAGGGGTGGATGGCCATGTGCGAATACGGCGTCGCGGTCGGCTGCACGTCGGCCAGGATGATGCGGGCATCCACCGCCACGCAGCCGCTTTCGTCGACCAGCAGCGGATTGATGTCCATCTCCCGTATCCACGGCAGTTCGCACACCATTTCCGACACGCGGATGAGCACCCGCTCCAGCGCTTCCATGTCGATCGCCGGCATGCCGCGGTACTCGCCCAGCATCTGCGAAACCCGGGTGCGCTGGATCGCGTCGCGCGCCAGTTCGACGTTGATCGGCGGCAGCGTGACCGCGCGGTCGCGCAGCACCTCGACCCGGGTACCGCCGTGGCCGAAGCTGATGACCGGGCCGAACACCTCGTCATGCACCACGCCGACGAACAGTTCGCGCGCATTGCGCTTGTTCACCATGGGCTCGATCGACACGCCGCGCAGCCGCGCTTCCGGCTTGCGGCGGCCGACTTCGGCCATCAGTTCCTGCCAGCAGTCGCGCACCGAACGCAGGTTGTCGACATGCAGGCGCACGCCGCCGACGTCGCTCTTGTGGGTGATGTCCGGCGAATCGATCTTCATCGCCACCGGCAGGCCCATTTCTTCCGCATACACCATGGCTTCGGTCGCGCTGCGCGCCACCACGGTCTGCGCGATCGGGATGCGGAAGGCGGCCAGCAGCGCCTTCGATTCCATTTCGGTCAGCACGGTGCGCCGTTCCGACAGCGCGGTTTCGATCACCAGCCGGGCCGATTCCACCGACGGCGGATCGAGGTCCTGCGCCAGCGAGGCCGGCGCGTGGCGCAGCAGCTGCTGGTTGCGGTAGTAGGACGAAATGTGATGGAACAGTTCGACCGCCGGCTCCGGCGAGCGGAAGGTCGGGATGTGCGCCGCCTCGAACAGCGCGCGGGCGGCGCGCACCTGTTCGCAGCCCATCCAGCTGGTCATCAGCGGCTTGCCGGCCGTTTTCGCGACTTCGATCACCGCTTCGGCGACCGCAGTCGGCTTGGTCATGGCCTGCGGCGTGAGCAGTGTGAGCACGCCATCCACGTTCGGGTCGGCCAGCACCGCTTCCAGCGCGGCGCGGTAACGGGCGTCGTCGGCGTCGCCGATCAGATCGACCGGATTGGCGTGCGACCAGTTCGGCGGCAGCGTGCGGCTCAGCACTTCCAGTGTTTCCGGTGCCAGCTGCGCGAGCGGGATGCCGAGGTCGGCCGCGCGGTCTGCGGCCATCACGGCCGGACCGCCGCCATTGGTCACCACCGCCAGCCGCTTGCCGGCCGGCTTGAAGCCGGTGAACAGCGCGTTGGCGGCCGAGAACATCTGGCCCAGCGTGGCCAGACGCACCACGCCGGCGCGTCGCAGCGCGGCGTCGAACACGTCGTCCTCGCCCACCATGGCGCCGGTGTGCGACGCCACCGCCCTGGTGCCGGCCGGGTGGCGGCCCACCTTGATCGCCAGCACCGGCTTCACCCGGGCCGCCGCACGCACCGCGCTCATGAAGCGGCGCGCGTCGCGGATGCCCTCGATGTACATGAAGATGCTCTCGGTTTTCGGATCCGCGATCATGTAGTCGAGGATTTCGCCGAAATCGAGATCGACCGACGCGCCCAGCGATACCACGGACGAGAAGCCGACGCCATTCGACTGCGCCCAGTCCAGCAGCGCGGTACAGACCGCGCCCGACTGGGAGATCAGGCCGATGCTGCCGGCCTTGCCGCTGGAGCGCGCGAAGGTGACGTTGAGGCCGAGCGAAGGCCGCATCAGGCCCAGACAGTTGGGGCCGATGATGCGCACGCCGCCGCGCTTGGCCGCGGTACGGGTGCGGCGCAGCAGTTCGGCGCCGGCCGGGCCGGTTTCGGCGAAACCGGCGCTGATCACGATGGCGGCCTTGATGCCGGCACGCCCGCACTCGTCGATCAGGCCCGGCACGGTGCGGGCCGGGGTACAGATCACGACCAGGTCGGGCCGCTTGCGCAGGTCTTCCAGGCGGGCCACGCAGGGCACGCCGAACACCGCCTTGTGCTTCGGGTTGATCGCGTGCAGCTCGCCCTTGAACTGGGCGTCCAGCATGTTGCGGACAAGGACCGCACCAATCGAATCCGGCCGCTCGCTGGCGCCGACGATGGCGACCGACTGCGGCTCGAACATGGCTTTGAGGTAGTGCTCGTACTGCATCGTGTAACTCCCGTGGCTAGGAAGACCGGCAGCGGCAAAGGAGGGGCGCTGTCCGCGTCTTCGCGGGCGGAGGCCCGCGCACGTTCGACAACAGTATATTGCATTGCAACATAGGCTGCGCCTGTGGAAAACCACATATTGCAGCCCGACTCGCGGCGTGCAGTCCGCGCTGTCCGGTGGCACGACACCGACGCGGCGCGCCGCATCCGGCTGCGAAGTATCCCGGATGCGGCGCCACGCCGCCAGTGCGGGCAGGGCGCCCGCGCGGCTCAGAAGCCTATCGTGTAGTGCGCGTAGGCGGTGGCGGAGCCGGTGCGTTCGAACGGCAGCTCCTGGTAATACACGTCCAGCGCCACGCGCTGGCCCTTGGCCACATCGTAGAAGGCACCGGCCGATGCCACCGGACGGGTCCGCTTGATGTCGCTGTTGAAGCTTTCCGAGGTCAGGCCGGCCAGGCCGGTTGCCGCAAAGCGGCTCACCTTGTGCTCGACATCCTGTTCCACGCCCAGGCTGCCGGTCAGCGTGAGCTTGGGCGTGAGCCGGTGCTGCGCCTTGATGCCGGCCAGGATGCTGGTCGAGCGGTCCTTCAGTCCGGCCACGGTCAGCGGGGTGCTCACACCGCGTTCGGTATAGCCGTCCTGTTCGATCAGCGTGTAGCGCGCAGCGACGTAGGGGCGCAGCAGCGTGTTGTTGCCCTGGTTGAAGGCATAGCTCAGTTCGGTCACATAGCTTTCGCTGGTGAGCTTGGTCGAGCCCTGGCCGGCTTCCGAGGTGCCGATCACGGCGCGGGTGATGTCCACATCCTTGGACTGATAGGCATTGGCCAGCTTGACCTGCCAGCCGAGGCCGTCGGCGTTCTGGTTCCACACGCCGAACAGACCCATCAGCGGCACGCGGTTGTCCAGATCGATGCCGGTCGGCGTATTGCGGTTGAAGCTTTCGTCGACGAAGGCGCCGATGCGCAGCTGCGGGCTGACCTTGTAGCCCAGCACCAGCACCGCGTTGGAGGTGGCGGTATCCGGGCTGTTGGCCGAGGTGTAGCGGCCACCGACCGACACGCAGACGCCGCGTGCGTCGAACAGGGCGCAGTCGTAGGTGTTCATGTTGGCGAAGTTCGACGCGATGGCGGCGACGTTGAACACGCTGCGCACCTTCTGCGCCGACTGTCGCAGCGACAGCTGGGTGTCGGCCACCGACGGGCCGGCGGCGAACAGCAGGAAGTTGCCGATCAGGAAGGGCGTATCGGCTGCGCCGACGTAGGTCACCGTGCCGTCGGCATTGATCCGCTGAACGTCACCGATGGCATTGACCGTCAGCGTGCCGCCGGCGTAGCTGAAGTTCAGCGCCGGTGCGAACCACGGATTGCCGCCGTTCAGAATGAAGTAGTCGTTGGAAAAGAGGGTCGCGCCGGTACGCGCATCCTTCACCGTGATGGTCGAAGCCCCTCCGAAACCCGCGATGGTGTTGATACCGCCCGTTGTCGGAACGCCGGCGATATTGCGCGTGGCGGACGCCCCAAAACCCGACTCGCTGTTCTCGAGCGTGAAGCCACGACCGTCGGCGAAGGTGAAGGTGGTCAGACCGTTGGCCGTGGACGGGAAATGGAAGGTGTTGGCCGACGCCTGGGCAAAGCCCGCTTCGTCCGACGATATGGTGACGCCATTCGCGACGAAACTGGCCGCATGGACCGGTTGCAGCGCGCCGGACAGGATGCCGACGGCGAACAGCGTGGCTGCGGCGAGAGGCTTGTGGGCGGGGCAGAAAGACATGGTGTTTCCCTAGGCGAGTTGTGTTTGTGTGTTCGGGGCCCGCGCGGCAGACCTTGAATGGGACGGCTCGGGGCGCGGAGTATGGCCCGCGAGCCCGGTTTTGTGTAATCCCTGGTGCATATCGGCTGTACCGGCTCTGACTTGAAGGGGATCGGCTCCCGGTGAGCGTTCAGTGACTGGGGTCGGGCAGCGTGAAGTAGAAGCAGGCACCCTTGCCCGGCGAACCTTCGGCCCAGATGCGCCCGCCGTGGCGCGCGACGATGCGGGCCACCGTGGCCAGACCGATGCCGGTGCCCGAGCGGTCCGACTGGTCGTGCAGCCGGTTGAAGGGCTTGAACAGCTGCGCCGCGTGGTCCATGTCGAAGCCGACACCGTTGTCGCGCAGATGGAACACCACCTCGCGGTTGCGCAGCCGGGCGTCGAATTCGATTTCCGCCATGTCACGGCCGGCGGTGAAGGTCCAGGCGTTGCGCAGCAGGTGTTCGAGCAGTACGCGCGCCAGCATCGGGTCCACCCGCGCCATCAGGTGGGTGCCGATGGCCAGCCGGCCGTTGCGCTCAGGCGATTCCGCCTGCAGTTCGCGCATGATGGCGCGCGCCATCGCCGACAGATCGACCTCGGCGCGGCTGATCGGCGCCCGGGTGAGCCGGCCCAGTTCCAGCAGGTCGTCGATCAGCGTCGACAGCTTCTGCGAAGCGGCGCGGATGCGGCCCAGATGGCTGTGGGCGGTGGCGTCCAGCCGGTCGCCGTAGTCTTCCATGATGATCTGCGAGAAGCCGTCGATCGCGCGCAGCGGGTTGCGCAGGTCGTGTGACACCGAGTACGAGAAGGCTTCCAGCTCGCGGTTGGACGCCTCCAGCTCGGCGGTGCGCCGCTTCACCCGGCGTTCGAGTTCGGCGTTCATGTCGTAAAGCGTGGCTTCCGCCTGCTTGCGCGCGGTGATGTCCTCGATGCTGCCGGACAGGCTTTCCAGCCGGCCCTGTGCGTCGAAGCGGGCGCCGATCGCGATTTCCAGCCAGCGGGCGGACGCGCTGCCGGTGCCGGTGCGCACCTCGATCTGCATCGCGCTGCGCCGGCCGTCCAGCATCGGTTCCATCCGCGCGAGCAGGTAGCGCGCCTCGTCCTTGCTCAGCCAGCGCAGCACCCGCTGGCCGATGGCCTGATTCACCGGCTGTCCGGTCAGCGTTTCCCAGGCGCGGTTCAGATACGTGATGCGGCCGTGCGCGTCGATGCGGAAGATGACTTCGCGCAGGTGATTCACCATTTCGCGATGCCGGGTTTCCAGTTCGCGCAGCGCCCGGGTGGACTGCACGAAGGCGGTTTCGTCACGACCGGTGCCGCGGTAGCCGGCAAAACGGCCGCCAGCGGGGCGTATCGGCCGGCCCAGCAGTTCGATGTGGCGGGAGGTGCCGTCCGGTCGCTGCAGCACCAGATGCAGCTGCAGCGACTGCCCGCTCTGGAACTGGCGGTGAGCCTCTTCCCAGTCGCCGTGCGCTGGCGCCAGGCCTTCGATTTCCCACAGCCGGCGGCCCTGGACCGCGCGCTGGCTCAGGGCGGTGGCCAGATGCCCTTCGGCGCGCGAGTAGTGAAGTTTCAGCGCGGCATCGGTTTCCCAGTGCCAGTCGGTGACCAGATCGGTGTAGTCGCGCAGGCGTTCGGCGTCGAGATGATATTGCGCGGCTTCGCGCGCGAGCCGGTTCTGCTCGCGCAGCGCCAGCGCACCGATGCCGAGCCCGGCCGCCAGCACCGCCAGCCCGACCGGCAGCGATTCGGTGGCGGCCAGCGCGCCGGCCAGCGCGGCGAGCGGCAGCGCCCGCCACAGGAAGAAAGTCCGGGCACCCTGAGAAAGTGCCGTGAGATCCGGAGTGCGGAACATTGTTGTCCTTGGTATGCCGCGGATCATAATGCGCCCCGACTTCACGGAAACCCGAATAAGGGGTGGCAGATGGCATCTCATCCTCATTTTTCGATGCAGGACCCGTCGGACTGGGTGGTGCGCTTCGGCGCGTCGCTGCCGGCCGGAGCAACGGTGCTCGATCTGGCCTGCGGCGGCGGGCGGCACGCCCGCTGGCTGGCCGGCCGCGGGCTGGACGTGCTCGCGGCGGACCGCGACGCGACGGCGCTGGCGGAACTGGCTGCGGTGCCGGGCGTGCGCACGCTGTGCGCCGATCTGGAGGCGGGCGACTGGCCCTGGGGCGAGGCGCAGTTCGACGCGGTGGTGGTGACCCGCTATCTGTTCCGTCCGCGGCTGGACCGGTTGGCGGCGCTGCTGCGCCAGGGCGGCGTGCTGATCTACGAAACCTTCATGCTGGGCAATGAGCGCTTCGGCAAGCCTTCGAACCCGGATTTCCTGCTGCGTCCGCACGAACTGCTGGACTGGGCGCGCGGCTGGGGCAGCGTACTGGCGTTCGAACAGGGCGAGATCGCACGCCCGGCGCCGGCCATGATCCAGCGCATCTGTGCGCTGCGCGGCGACACGCTGCCGGTCCTGCCCTGACCGGGTTCGCGGCCGGCTGACGCGTTCAGGTGGTGCGTTCGAGCGCGGCGATGCGCTGCGCCAGCCGCGCGATGCCGGCGTCGTCCAGCGTGTCGGCCGTCACCGTCGGCGCATCCCGGTGGCCCTGGTAGTTGCCGTTCTGCGAACGGCGGTACAGTGGATCGTAATGCTGTGCCAGCAGTGCGCTCACCAGGGCCGGCCACCGGCCTTCACGGGCGAGCGCGCACCAGGCGCCCACCGTTTCGCGGCCGCGCAGTTCGATCAGCCGTTCCAGCCGCTCGATCAGTCCGTCGGCGTCGCGCGTCATGTAGTCGTAGTCGCGCAGCAGGAATTCGGTGCGCGCCTCCGGCGAGGCGTCTATGCGGATGCAGGCGGCGGCGCGCAGTCGTTCGATCAGCGGTTCGGGCACGGTGATCAGGCCGATGCGCCGGCTTTCCGCCTCGGCGTAGACCGGCCGCTGCGGGTCCAGCCGCTCCAGCGCATGCAGCAGCCGCGACTCGAACAGCTTCTGCGGCGGCTGTTCCAAGCCAGGCTGGCGGCCCAGCACCGAGCCCTTGTGGGCGGCCAGCGCCTCCAGATCCAGCACCTGTTCGCCGCTCGCGGCGAGCGCCTCCAGCACCCGGCTCTTGGCGCTGCCGGTCGGGCCGCTGAGCACGCGGAAGTCTAAGCGGGCGGGCAGGGTGGCCAGCCGGGCCAGCGCCTCGCGCCGGTAGGCCTTATAGCCACCTTCGAGCTGGTGCGCGTCCCAGCCGATCTGGCGGAACACGGTGACGAAGGCGCCGCTGCGCTTGCCGCCGCGCCAGCAGTAGATCAGCGGGCGCCAGTCCGGCCCCTTGTCCTGGAAGCGCTCCAGCAGGTGACGGCCGATGTTGATGGCCACCAGCGCCGCACCGCGGCGCCGGGCGACGAAGGGCGACACCTGCTTGTACAGGGTGCCGATCTCGGCCCGCTGCGCATCGTCCAGCGCCGGGCAGTTGATGGCGCCGGGCACGTGGTCGAGCGCGAATTCGGCCGGCGAACGGGTGTCGATGATGTCGTCGAAGTCGTACAGGTGTTCGACGCTGGCGAGGCCGGCCGGCTTGCGGTGGCCGGAAGGAGCATTCATGGGCGGCAGGGTCCTGTGGCGTGGGCCGGCGCGTCAGCGCCGGGCGAGCGGCTTGCCCAGCAGTGGGCGCAGCACGGCCCATATATTGTCCACGATGCGCGGCTGGGCCGCAGCCACCGGATGGATCCCGTCGGCCTGGAAGCTTTTCGGGTCGGTGGCGAAGCCGTCGAGCAGGAAGGGCAGCAGTGCCGATCCGGTCGATTTAGACACATCGTTGAAGGTGGCGGCGAACTTTTGCGTGTAGTCCGGGCCGTAGTTCGGCGGCAGCTGCATGCCGGCGATCAGCACCCGGGCGCCGGCCGCCTGCGATTTGCGGACCATCGCGTTCAGGTTGTCGCGCAGCGTGTTCACCGACAGGCCGCGTAGGCCGTCGTTGGCGCCCAGCGCAAGGATGACCACCGCCGGCCTGTTTGCCGCGAGCGCGGCGTCTATGCGCGACAATCCGTTGGCGGTGGTGTCGCCGCTGGTGCTGGCATTGACGACGACATGGCTGTAACCGGACTGTTTCAGCCTTTCGCCCAGCAGTACAGGCCACGCCTCCTGCTGACGCAGGCCGTAGCCGGCAGACAGGCTGTCGCCGATCACCAGCACGGTCTGCGCCTGCGCAGGCAGTACCGCGAACATCACCATACAGAGCGAGAACAGCAGCTTCTTCATGCCTACAGACACTCCGGACAATCGCCCGCTGCTCGAGGTCGAGCAGCTGGGCAAGCAGGTCAGCAGCGGCAATGCGCCGCTCACCATCCTTCAGGATATCGCCTTCACGGTCGCCGCCGGCGAGGCGCTGGCCATCGTCGGTGCCAGCGGTTCGGGCAAATCGACGCTGCTCGGCCTTCTAGCCGGTCTTGACCTGCCGAGCAGCGGATCGGTTCGCATCGACGGCCAGGACATCTTCGCGCTGGACGAGGACGAAAGAGCCCAGCTGCGCGGTGACAAGGTGGGGTTCGTGTTCCAGTCCTTCCAGCTGCTGCCGGCGCTGACCGCGCTTGAAAACGTGATGCTGCCGCTGGAACTGGCCGAATCGAGCGGCGTGCGCGAACGGTCTGTGGCGCTGCTCGAGCGGGTGGGGCTGGGCAGCCGGCTCACCCACTACCCGCGCCAGCTGTCAGGCGGCGAACAGCAGCGGGTCGCGCTGGCACGCGCCTTCGCGCCGCAGCCCCGGCTGCTGCTGGCCGATGAGCCGACCGGCAATCTGGACGCGGCGACCGGTGCGTCCATCATCGATCTGATGTTCGAAATGAACGCCGAACAGGGCACTACCCTGGTACTGGTCACTCACGACGAGGCGCTGGCGGCGCGCTGCGGCCGGCGCATCCGTCTCGCGGCCGGGCGGCAGACCGACTGAAGCGGGCCGGGCGATGCAGTATGCTTGCCGCCGCCGGATCGTCACGGCAGGAGTCATACACAACACACGGAGGAATGCAGCCATGTTCAAGGCCATACTGCTGGAGCAGGGCGAGGGCGGCGCCACACTGGCGACGCTGAAGGACATCGATGAAGCGGCACTGCCCGAGGGCGAGGTGCAGGTGGCGGTGCGCTGGTCCAGCCTCAACTACAAGGACGCGCTGGCCATCACCGGCAAGAGCCCCATCGTGCGCAAGTGGCCGATGATTCCGGGCATCGACTTCGCCGGCACCGTGGAACAGAGCAGTGACCCGCGCTGGAAGGCCGGCGACGAGGTGGTGCTGACCGGTTTCGGCGTCGGCGAGGGCCACTGGGGCGGACTGGCGCAGAAGGCGCGGGTGAAGGGCGACTGGCTGGTCGGCCTGCCGGCCGGGCTGGACGCGAAGCGCGCGATGGCGGTCGGTACCGCCGGTTTTACCGCCATGCTGTGCGTGATGGCGCTGGAAAAGCACGGCCTGCAGCCGGGTGACGGCGAGGTGCTGGTAACCGGCGCCAGCGGCGGCGTAGGCTCGGTGGCGGTGGCCCTGCTGGCCAGGCTTGGCTACCGCGTGGTGGCCAGCACCGGCCGTCTGGAAGAAACGGATTACCTGAAGTCGCTGGGGGCCGAATCGGTGATCGACCGCGCCACGCTGTCGGCTCCCGGCCGGCCGCTGGCCAAGGAGCGCTGGGCAGGTGTGGTGGACAGCGTCGGCTCGCACACGCTGGTCAACGCCTGCGCCGCCACCCGCGAGAACGGCGCCGTGGCCGCCTGCGGTCTGGCCCAGGGCATGGATTTTCCGGCCACGGTCGCGCCCTTCATCCTGCGCGGTGTCACCCTCTACGGTGTGAACAGCGTGACCGTGGCGCGCGGCCCGCGCGAGGAAGCCTGGCGCCGGCTGGTGCAGGACATGCCGATGGCGCTGCTCGACGGCATGACCGAAGTGGTCGCGCTGAAGGACGTGATCGGCGTTGCGCCCCGCTTCCTCGAAGGACGGGTGCGTGGCCGTCTGGTGGTCGATACCGCGGCGGTCTGACGGCAGGGCGCCGCGACAAGCACTGTTGCGGCGCACTAATTTTGACGCTCATCAAGGACTTGGCTAAACTGCGCCGCGTTTTTGCATGAAATCACATCAACCCATAAGAAGAGAGACTCGATGAGCGCCAGGACCCTTCTTGCTGTCGCAGCCGTCTGCCTCAGCCCGCTCGCCTTTGCTGCCGACGGCAATGCCGACGCCGCCAAGGACAAGATTTCGATGTGCGTCGGCTGTCACGGCATTCCGGGCTACCAGACCGCGTTCCCGAAGACCTACAAGGTGCCCCGCATCGGCGGCCAGTACCCCGAGTACATCAAGGCTGCGCTGCAGGCCTACAAGAACGGTGATCGCAAGCATCCGACGATGACCGGCATCGCCGCCAGCCTGACCGAGCAGGACATGGCCGACCTCGCCGCCTACTACGGCGCTCAGAAATAAGGAACGCAGGGCATGATGAAGAAGATCGCTTTCGCCGCGCTCGCCGCTCTGGTGGGCATGTCCGCCGCCCACGCCGGCGATGCCGCCAAGGGCAAGGAAAAGTCGGCTGCCTGCGCCGCCTGTCACGGTGCGGATGGCAACAGCCCGGCGCCGTCCTTCCCGCGCATCGGTGGTCAGCACGAGGACTACCTGCTGCAGGCGCTGCACGCCTACAAGAAGGGCACCCGCAAGAACGCCATCATGGGTGCCCAGGTCGGCGCCCTGAGCGATCAGGACATGGCCGACCTGGCCGCCTACTTCGCGTCGCAGGCCGGTCCGCTGGTCACCCGTCGCTGAGCGTCCTGCACGTCTCATGAAAAAGCCGGCATTGCCGGCTTTTTTCTTTTCCGGAGCCGCGAAACCTTGCTGCCTCAGATGGTCAGCACGCCGCCCGGGCAGTAGCCGGCCTGTTCCAGCCGGCTCAGCGTCGGCAGCAGGTTCAGCGTAGTCTGGCTGCGCAGCTGCTGGGCGCGCGCCCGCAGCGTGCCCAGGTCGAGACGGGTGCCCAGTTCGGTGCCGGTGATGCAGATGGCGTTGCCCTCGTCCAGCGACGGCAGCACCAGCGCATGACCGTCGTGTGCCTCCAGGATGCGCTGGGCGCTGGCGCGGAAGCCCCGGCTGCGCCCGAACAGGTTCAGGCAGACCCGGCCCTCGAAGGCGAGCCGGGCGCGGCAGGCGCGGTGGAAGTCGGCGGTGTCGAGCGCATTGGCCCGGGCCCGGTGGTCATAGCCGTCAACCAGGATGAGATCCCATTTCCGGTCGCTTTCGGCCACGAACTGCGCGCCGTCGCCGATCACGATTTCAAGCCTTTCATCCTCGCGTGGCAGCCGGAAGTGCAGCGCTGCCATGGCCGGCATGCGCGGATCGATCTCCACCACGGTGATGCTGGACTGCGGGCAGTAGCGGTGCAGGAATTTCACCACCGAACCGGCGCCCAGGCCGATGGCCAGCACGCGCGGCGGCCAGCCCTCGTCCGGCGCCAGCAGCAGCGGCAGCATCATTTCGCGGGTGTATTCCAGTTCGAGCGCGAACGGGCGGGCGACCCGCATCGCGCCCTGCACCCATTCCGACCCGAAGTGCAGGTAGCGGACGCCGGCCGCTTCGGAAACGTCGATCGAGTTGCGCGGCGTCTTCACCCGGCCAGCGCCGAACAGCGCATCCAGTCCCACCGGCTGTCGCTCAGGGACGCTGCTCGGGCAGCACGATGTTCACTTCCAGCACCTCATAGTTGTCCTGCTTCTCGAGCTGGACCTTGATGTCTTCCGGGTTCACGCGCACGTACTTGGAAATGACCGCGACCAGTTCCTGCTGCAGCGCCGGCAGGAAGTCCGGCGCCGAGCTGGATCCGCGTTCGCGCGCGATGATGAGCTGAAGCCGTTCCTTCGCGATCGAGGCGGTCTTCTGCTTCTGGCCGAAGATCAGGGAAAGCAGCGACATGCTCACTTCCCTCCGAACAGGCGCTTCAGCAGGCCGGGCTTTTCGTAATCGACGAAGCGCAGCGGGCGCTCCTCGCCGAGGAAGCGTGCGACCACGTCCTCGTAGGCCTGGGCCACGTCGCTGCCTTCCATGTGGATGGCCGGCGTGCCCTGGTTCGAGGCCTGCAGCACGATTTCCGATTCCGGAATCACACCCAGCACCGGAATGCGCAGGATTTCCTGCACGTCGCCGTGGCTCAGCATTTCGCCTTCCGCCGCGCGCTTGGGCGAGTAGCGGGTGACCACCAGATGTTCCTTCACCGCCTCGCGACCTTCGCGGGCGCGGCGCGACTTCGACTGCAGGATGCCCAGGATGCGGTCGGAGTCGCGCACCGAACTGACTTCCGGGTTGGTCACGATGACCGCTTCGTCGGCGAAGGTGAGCGCCATCACCGCGCCGTGCTCGATGCCGGCCGGCGAGTCGCACACGATGTAGTCGAAGCCCATGTCGGCCATGTCCTTCAGCACCTTCTCGACGCCCTCTTCGGTCAGTGCGTCCTTGTCGCGGGTCTGCGAGGCCGGCAGCACGAACAGGTTGTCGCAGTGCTTGTCCTTGATCAGCGCCTGGGTCAGGTTGGCTTCGCCGTGGATGACGTTCACGAAGTCATACACCACGCGGCGTTCGCAGCCCATGATGAGGTCGAGATTGCGCAGGCCGACGTCGAAATCGATCACCGCGGTCTTCTTGCCGCGCAGTGCGAGGCCGGACGAAAACGCGGCGCTGGTCGTGGTCTTGCCCACGCCGCCCTTGCCGGATGTGACGACTACGATACGGGTCACTCTGTTCTCCCTCTTGTGTTTCAGGTGGTCGCCAGGGCGGCGACGGTCAGTACCTGTTTGTCCGCATGCTCTTCCAGGCGCACCTGCGCCGGGCGGCGCAGCAGTTCGCTGCTGGCCGAATGTTCGAAGGTCTTGTACACGCCGGCGATGGACACCAGTTCCGCCTCGAAGCAGGTGGTGAAGATGCGCGCTTCGGCGTCGCCGGTGGCGCCGGCCAGCGCGCGGCCGCGCAGCGGCGCGTAGATGTGGATGTGGCCGTCGGCGATCACTTCGGCGCCGGCGCTCACCATGGCCAGCACCACCAGGTCGCCGCGGGCATAGACACGCTGGCCGGAGCGCAGCGGCTTGTCGATGATTTCTGTGCGGCGGGCCGACGGCAGCGGGGGCGGGGCTGCTTCGCGCACCGGCTCGGGCGTCGGCGGCGGCGCGGCCGCGACCACCGGTTCCGGCTCGACGACCGGCGCCGGGGCCGGCTCCGCCGGCAGCGGACGCGGCGCCGGGCTGTCTGCGGCGAGTACCGCCAGGCCGAGCAGGCGGGCGTTGTCGGCGGTCGTTTCGTCGGCGGTCTGCACCGCGACCGCGGTCAGCGCGTGCCGGCCGAGCGCGTCACGCAACGCGGCTAGGTCGGGCGCGCTGCCGGCCGGCAGTTCGCCGCAGTCGATCACCACCGGTTCGCCGGAGAAGAAGCCGGGCATGCCGCCCAGGCGGGCGTCCAGCGCCGCGGTCAGTTCGGCAGTATCGGCGCTGCGCAGCAGCGCACGCATCGCTTCGAGCGTGGCGCTTTTGAGTTCTATGGCCGAGGTATCGGGCTTGCGCGCCATGGGAAGTCCGCAGGAAATGGCAAAAGTCTACTCAGTGCCCGGGCGTCGGGCAACACGAGGTGCTGCAAGGTCAGGTCGTTCAATGCACCGAGCCGGGCGGATCGCCGAACAGCCGGGCGATGTCTTCCGGACGGAAACGGTAGTCGTGATTGCACATGTCGTCGTGGATATGCAGCTCGCCCTTCTCGGCCAGGATGGATTCCACCTCGGCACGGCCGAGCGAAACGACCAGCCGGCGCACCTTGTCCTCGTCGCGCGGGCAGTGGTGGCGGGGCTCGACCGGATCGAACACGCGCACGCCGCCGGCCTGCATCTCTTCGTGGAACAGACGGGTAAGCAGGGTTTCGGTGTCCAGCCGCTTCAGTTCGTCCGGGGTCACCGTGCCGGCCAGCTGGCAGACACGGGCCCAGCCGTCGGCGTCGCGTGCATCGGCGCCCGGCAGCTTCTGCAGGAACAGGCCGCTGGCGGTGTCGCCGTCGGCGGCGAGCCACAGCGCGGTCGGCTGCTGTTCCGACTGTTCCAGGAAGTGCTCGAACACTTCGGCCACGGTGGCGCCTTCCAGCGGCACCACGCTCTGGTAGGGCGTGGCCGCGGTGTCCGGCAGCAGCGTGATCACCAGATGGCCGTCGCCGATCAGCTCGGGCAGCGGCGCTTCGGCCAGATCGGATGGAGCGGTGGCCATGCCGCGCAGCCGCAGCTGCTGGTCGCAATCGACCACCAGCAGGCTGAGCGCACCATTGCCGCGTACCTGGGCGGTGAGACGGCCCGGCTGCTTGAGCTGGCCGCCGACCATCAGCGTCACCACGGTGACTTCGCCCAGCAGGCGTGCCACCACCGGTCCGTAGCCGCGGCCGCGCAGCATCGACTGCCAGGCCCCGGTCAGCCGAACCCGTACGCCGCGGATGTCCAGACCTTCGAACAAGAAGCGCTGCATGCAGTCGTCGCTCATCGGGACACCTCGGGCCAGCGCACCCCGGACCAGCGTTGTTCGTCGAAACCGACCAGCAGCTCGCTGCCCAGATCGATCAGCGGGCGGCGGATGGCGGACGGATTCGCGGTCAGCAGGGCCAGCGCGCGCGCGTCGTCCAGATCGGCGGTCTGTTCGGGCGGCAGCTTGCGGAAGGTGGTGCCGCGGGTATTCACCAGCGCCTGCCAGCCGGCCCGGCGCATCCAGTCGGCCAGCCGGTCGGCCGGCACGCCGTCTTTCTTGTAGTCGTGCAGTTCGAAAGCGATCTGGTGGTCGGCCAGCCAAGCCTGTGCGCGCGCCATCGTGTCGCAGCGCTTGATGCCGTAGATGCGGAGCATGAAACCGGGAGGTCGAAAAGCGGAGAGCGCGCATTGTACGTCGCGCCGCAGCAGACCGTGTCGGGCGACGCCGGCCTTCCCGGGGCTGGCGTCATCGTGCTGCAATGGTTAAGATTTCAAAAATTCATCCGAAACAACAAACTGGCGCTGGATGTTGAACGGTTTTTCTGGATTCGGTCCAGCGCGCCAACAGTGGGAGAGACCTGCATGATGTTTCGACGCTGGGGCCTGTGCGCCCTGACGGTGGTATTCGGATTCTCGATGTTCCAGTCTGACGACGTGCTTGCGGTACGGACGGCGGCCAGTGGCAAACAGGTCAAGTCGGCGATCCGCCCGGCGACCAAGATCGCTTCCAAGAAACGCATTGCGCCGAGCGCACAGCTTGCGGCAGCGGCTACGCCGCTGGCGGTCGCGGTGCCCGCTTTCCGTCCGCCCAAGCCGCCGGCGCAGCGTCATTACGCGGTGGATGGTTCGACTTTCTACGCCGACGGCGTGCGTGTGCGCGCAGCCGGCCTCGAAGCGCTCGACGTGCCCGGTGCGTCCGGCATGGCGAAGCAGCGTCTGCAGCAGTTGCTGGATTCCGGCCGCGTCAGCATTGAGCCGCTCGGCAATGACGGCGGTGACGTGACGCTTGCCCGCGTGCGTGTGGATGGGCGCGATCTGAGCGAGCTGATCAGCACCCGCTGAAATGAGTCTGTCGCGGCGGCGCGCCGCCCGGCAACAGAAAGGCCCGGTTTCCCGGGCCTTTTCGTTTCAGCTCTGTGGTACGGAAGCGCCTGACGCCTAGCCGGCGGTCAGCGCCGGATTCCGTCCATCATGTGCGCTGCCATGGGTTTCCTTCGGCGGCGTGTCGTCGGCCGCGGTGTCGTGTTCGGCGGCGCTCGGGCCTTTCACTTTCCGGGTCGTGGCCGCAGGCGGGGGCACGGTGGGCAGCACCACCTCTATCTTGTTCTGCGTCATGTAGTCGTTCATCTCGCGCCAGCCGGCGAAGATGGCGGCTTTCGACGCCTTCGGATTCAGGTTGTAGCAGTCCTCGAGCGCGCGGCCGGCGTGGCGGCAGGCGCCGCCGATCGCTTTCGCGTCGAGTTCCTTCTGCGCGGCCGCCTTGTTCGGGTCGGGAATGGGCAGCCGGTCGCAGGCTGCGAGCGTCAGCGCGCAGGCCATCAGCAGCAGGGGGCGGAGCGTTTTCACCTTGCGGGCACTTCCGGAAACGGAGATCTGTTCCGGTTTACGGCAGCCCCGGCCGTCGCTTGAGACGAAGGCGGCTGCCGTGCCCCGGTCCGGTTGCTACAGGCCGTTACGCGAGTATTCCGCCAGCAGCGTGTCCTGCGCGCAGTGGCGCGCCGCACGCGACACGCGACGGCGGTAACGGCCGTCCGGTTCCATTTCCCAGGACTGGCTGTTGTCCAGCAGATAGGGACGCAGCCCTTCCTTCATCACCCGCCGCTTCAGCTTGGGATCCAGCACCGGGAACGCCACCTCGATGCGTCGGAAGAAGTTGCGTTCCATCCAGTCCGCACTGGCGAGATAGAGCTTTTCTTCGCCGTCGGCGTGGAAGTGGTAGATGCGCGAATGTTCCAGGAAGCGGCCGACCACAGAACGCACCGTGATGTTCTCCGATAGGCCGGGCACGCCCGGGCGCAGCGCGCACACGCCGCGCACGATCAGATCGATGTCCACGCCGGCCTGGCTGGCGGCGTACAGAGCCTCGATCGTTTCGTCCTCGACCAGCGAATTCATCTTGGCGATGATGCGACCCTTGCGGCCGGCCCGCGCATTCTCGGCTTCCTGGCCGATGGCGGCGATGACGCTGCTGTGCAGCGTGAAGGGTGCCTGCCACAGATGGGTGAGGGTGCCGGCGTGACCGAGGCCGGTCAGCTGCTTGAATACCTCGTTCACGTCCTCGCCGATCTGCTCGTTGGCGGTCATGAGGCCGAAGTCGGTGTAGAAGCGCGCGGTACGCGGGTGATAGTTGCCGGTGCCCAGGTGCACGAAGCGGCGGAAGCGCTGCACGCCGTCCACCTGTTCGCGGCGCACCACCATCAGCAGCTTGGCGTGCGTCTTGTAGCCGAACACGCCATACACGACATGTGCACCGGCATCTTCCAGCCGGGACGCCCAGTTGATGTTCGCTTCCTCGTCGAAGCGGGCCATCAGCTCCACCACCACGGTCACTTCCTTGCCCTTCTGCGCGGCGCGCACCAGGGCCTCCATCAGCACCGAGTCGGTACCGGTGCGGTAGACCGTCATCTTGATCGCCACCACATCCGGATCGTCCACGGCCTGCTGCACCAGGTCGATCACCGGCTTGAAGGACTGGAAGGGATGGTGCAGCAGCTGATCCTGCTTGCGGATCATCGCGAAGATGTCATAGCGCTTTTCCATCGTGCGCGGCACCTGCGGCACGAAGGGCGGGTATTTCAGATCCGGACGTTCCACCCAGTCCGGCACCTGCATCAGTCGCACCAGGTTCACGATGCCTGGCGCCCGGTAAAGGTCGTCGCGGGTCAGGCTGAACTGCTGCAGCAGGAAGTCGGCCATCTGTTCCGAGCAGTTGTCGGCGACTTCAAGCCGCACCGCGTCGCCGTAGTGGCGCTGCGGCAGTTCGCCCTGCAGCGCCTGGCGCAGGTTCTTCACCTCTTCCTCGTCGAGGAAGAGGTCGGAGTTGCGGGTGACCCGGAACTGGTAGCAGCCGAGCACGTTCATGCCTTCGAACAGGTCGCCGACATTCTGGTGCATGGCCGAGGACAGGAAGATGAAGCCGTGGTCGACCCCGGTCAGTTCCTTCGGCAGCTTGATCACGCGCGGCAGCGCGCGCGGCGCCTGCACGATGGCGAAACGCGAACTGCGGCCGAAGGCGTCGCGGCCTTCCAGTTCGACCGCGAAGTTCAGGCTCTTGTTGAGCACGCGCGGGAAGGGGTGGGACGGGTCCAGACCGATAGGCGTGAGCACCGGCATCAGCTCGCGCGTGAAATAGTCGCGCACCCATTCGTGCTGCGCCTCGGTCCAGTTGCCGCGACGCAGGAACACGATGCCTTCCTTCTCCAGCAGCGGCAGGATGACGTCGTTCAGCAGCGAGTACTGTTCGGCGATCAGCTGGTGCGCCTCGGCGGCGATCAGGCGCAGCGCTTCCTGCGCGGAACGCCCGTCGGAGGTGACGCCGCGCGCGCCCAGGCGGATGTGCTCGCGCAGGCCACCGATGCGCACCTCGAAAAACTCATCCAGATTGCTCGACACGATGCACAGGAACTTCAGCCGCTCCAGCAGCGGCACGCGCTCGTCCGCGGCCTGTGCGAGCACGCGGCGGTTGAAGGCGATCAGCGACAGTTCGCGGTTGATGAAGTGGTCGGGTGCGTAGCGCGGAACCGGCAGGATGGCGGGCATGGTGGAGGGCTGTCTCGGCTGTTGTTATCTGGATCAGGATTTTGTGACACGAATGCATCGGAATTATTACAGCGTCCGATGAGAAGCGGCTTGACGGTGCGCAGGCCGCGCGCTGATAAACTCGCGACTGACCTCTTTTTTTGCATCGCCGCATGAGCTACGAACTTCTCGCCGCCGTCGACCTCGGCTCCAACAGCTTCCGGTTGCAGGTGGCGCGGGTGGTCGATGACCAGATCTACCCGCTCGACGGGGTGAAGGAAACCGTGCGGCTGGCGGCCGGGCTGGGCCACGGCAAGCTGCTCGACGGCGCCTCCCAGCTGCGCGCCATCGAGGCGCTGTCACGCTTCAACGAGCGGCTGCGCGGTTTCGCGCCGGATCAGGTGCGGGCGGTGGCGACCAACACGTTGCGGGTGGCCAAGAACGCGCCGCAGTTCCTGCCCCAGGCCGAGGCGGCGCTGGGCTTTCCGATCGAAGTGATCGCTGGACGCGAAGAAGCGCGGCTGATCTACGTCGGTGTCGCCCACACGCTGCCCAATCCGTCGAACCAGCAGCTGGTGGTGGACATCGGCGGTGGCTCGACCGAGTTCATCATCGGCCGCAGTTTCGAACCGCAGGCGCTTGAATCGCTCTACATGGGCTGCGTGGCGTTCAGCCTGCGCTACTTTCCCGAAGGCCGCATGGACAAGAAGTCGCTGCGCGAGGCCGAACTGGCCGCGCGGCGCGAACTCGAGGCGATCGAGCACGATTACCGCGCGCTCGGCTGGGATGAAGCGGTGGGGTCGAGCGGCACCGCGCGTGCGCTGCTCGACATCATGGAACTGAATGGCTGGGCGCAGGGCGCGCTCACCCGCGACGGCATGGACAGGCTGCGCGCGCTGCTGCTGCGCGTGGGCGACGTGAACCGCCTTGGCGTGGCCGGCCTGAAGCCGGACCGGCTGCCGGTGCTGGCCGGCGGCTTCGCCATCATGTCGGCCATCTTCGACGCCTTCCGGCTCGAGCGCATGAGCTTTTCCGAAGGTGCGCTGCGGCTGGGCGTGCTGTACGACCTGCATGGCCGTTACCACCACAAGGACCTGCGTGACGCCACCGTGCTGCAGTTCGTGCGGCGCTATCAGGTGGATCAGCGCCAGGCGGAGCGGGTGCATGCCGCTGCGCTGCAGCTCTATCGCCAGCTCGAACCGCATGCCGCCGACGACCACCCGGACCTGCATCTGCTGAGCTGGGCGGCGCGGCTGCACGAACTGGGCATTTCGGTGGCGCACGCCGGCTATCACAAGCACAGCGCCTACATCCTCGGCAATGCCGACATGCCCGGTTTCTCGCGTATGGATCAGGCGCGCCTCGCGCGGGTGGTGCTTGCCCACCGAGGCAAGCTCGAGAAGGTGAATTCCAGCGTGGTCGACCGCCGCGACTGGACACTCATCCTCTGCCTGCGGCTGGCGGTGCTGCTGCATCGCAGCCGCGACGACTATGCAGAACTGCCGGTGCGGATCGAGCGCAGCGCTCAGGGGTTCGTCGTGTCCGCCAGCAACGACTGGCTGTCTTCCTCGCCGCTGACCGCAGCCAGCCTGCAGGACGAACAGCGCCTGTGGGGTGCCATCGGCATCGAGGTCAAGGTGCGCGCCCAGCGCGCCAAGAGCGCAGCCGCACTCTGACCGGCGACATGGGTGTCCCGACCGTTTCGTTCGAAATGACCGGGGCCCAGCCGGTGGCGGTGCTCTCCGGCGAATGGACGCTGACCGGCCTGCGCGGCCGGCTCGATACGCTCAGGCGCCAGCTCGCATCCGCCGATGCGGCGCGCGCCGGGCACTGGGATCTGCGCGAGGTCACCCGGCTCGATTCGCTCGGCGCCACCACGCTGTGGCGCGCCTGGGGTGACCGCCTGCCGGAGCGGCTGGAGGCGGATCCGCATACGCTGGACATGCTGCGGGTGGCAGCGGTGCTGGGGCCGTGCCGGCCGGCGCCGCGGATGCGTCCGCGCCGGGGCGATGCGCTGGTGGCGCTCGGCCGTCTGGGTGGCGCGCTGGTGGCCCAGCTGCTGGGCATGATCGCGCTCAGCGGGCAGATCCTGTTCGACGCGGTGCGCATGCTGCGCTTCCCGCAGGACGCGCCGCTGCGCGAACTGTCGGCCAATCTGTACAAGACCGGCGTCACCGCGCTGCCGATCACCGCGCTGGTCGGCTTCCTGATCGGCGTCGTGCTGTCCTACCTGTCTGCGCTGCAGCTGAAGACCTTCGGCGCCGACGTGTTCATCATCAACATTCTGGGCATCGGCATCATCCGCGAACTGGGGCCGGTGCTGGTGGCGGTGCTGGTGGCCGGCCGCTCCGGCTCGGCCATGACCGCCCAGCTGGGCGTGATGCGGGTGACCGAGGAAATCGACGCGCTGGTCACCATGGGCGTGCCGGCCACGCTGCGACTGGTGTTGCCCAAGGTGGCGGCACTGGTGGCGGCGATGCCGCTGCTGGTGCTGTGGACCTCGGCGTCGGCGCTGTTCGGCGGCATGGTGGCCGCAGCGGTGCAGCTGGACATCGGCTTCGGCTTCTTCCTCGACACGCTGCCGCGGGTGGTGCCGATCGCCAACCTCTACATCGGCTTCGGCAAGGGACTGGCCTTCGGTCTGGTGATCGCGCTGGTGGCCTGCCATTTCGGGCTCACGGTGCGGCCCAATACCGAAAGCCTGTCGTCCAACACCACCCGCTCGGTGGTGAGCGCCATCACCTGCGTCATCCTGGTCGACGCGGTGTTCGCCATCGCCACCCGTCACATCGGCATGCCGACATGAGCGCGCCGGTGATCGACATCCGCGGTCTGGTCACCCGCTTCGGCAGCCATCTGGTGCACGACGGACTGGATCTGTCGATTCCGGCCGGCGAGGTGATGGCCCTGGTCGGCGGTTCCGGCAGCGGCAAGACCACGCTGCTGCGTCAGGTGATCGGCCTGATGCGGCCGCAGCGCGGCGACATCCGGGTGCTGGGACAGCCGCTGTTTTCCGGCGACCTGCAGGCCGACCGGGTGCTGCGCCAGCGCTTCGGCATGCTGTTCCAGCAGGGCGCGCTGTTTTCCGCGCTCAACGTGCTCGAGAACATCGCCTTTCCGCTGCGCGAACTGCGCTGGCTGGACCGCGAAACCATCCACGATCTGGTCATGATCAAGCTGGCCATGGTCGAGCTGGAGCCGCGCCATGCCTGGCTGATGCCGGCCGAACTGTCCGGCGGCATGGTGAAGCGGGTGGCGCTGGCGCGCGCGCTGGCGCTGGAACCCGAATTGCTGCTGCTGGATGAGCCGACCGCCGGCCTGGATCCGGACCGCTCCGCCGCCTTTGTTTCGCTCATCCGCCGGCTGCGCGATCAGCTGGGGCTGTCGGTCGTGCTGGTGACGCACGACATCGATACGCTGTCGGCATTGGCGACCCGGGTCGCCGTACTGGGCGACCGACGTATACTGGCCGAAGGCACACTCGACCATGTCATGAAACAGGATCATCCCTTCATCCGCAGTTTCTTCGGCGCCGCCCGGCATGCAGGGAGCGCGTACTGACCATGGAAAGCCGCGCCCACGCACTGGCCGCCGGTCTGTTTCTGATGCTGCTTGGTGTCGGCATCGGCCTGTCGATCTGGTATCTGTCCAGCGGCGATGATCTGGATGCCGAATACCTGCTGGCGACCACCGCAGATGTCGGCGGCCTGAACCCGCAGGCCCAGGTCCGCTACCGCGGCATGCGGGTGGGCAAGGTGAGGGAAATCTCGATCAATCCGGACAACCCGCGAGAAATCCTGGTGCGCATCGCGATACCGCCGCGCTATCCGGTCACCGCGGCCACCCGTGCCGAACTGGGCTATCTGGGCGTGACCGGGCTGGCGCTGGTCGAACTGACCGACGACGG
Organism: Methyloversatilis universalis FAM5; assembly: GCF_000214035.2. Taxonomy (GTDB): domain Bacteria; phylum Pseudomonadota; class Gammaproteobacteria; order Burkholderiales; family Rhodocyclaceae; genus Methyloversatilis; species Methyloversatilis universalis. Next base: position 244,213 of record NZ_AFHG01000030.1, read on the forward strand.
TTCCGACCCGACACCGCTGCCGGCCGGCGGCGCGGGGCGCATTCCGCTGCGCGGCTCGCAGTTCGGTTCGCTCAGCGGCAAGGCCAGCGAAACGATGGATGTCGCCCGTGAGCTCATGCTGCGGATGCAGGCGGTGCTGGACCAGGGCAATCTGGACCGCATCGCCGGCACGCTGGCCAGCCTGCAGTCGGCCACCGCCCGTCTGGACACCACGCTGGCGCAGATGCCGGCGGTGACCGGCGAACTGCGTGAAACGCTGCGCCGCACCCAGGCGCTGCTGTCGCCGGACAATACCGCGCGCATCGGCCGGATACTGACCCAGATCGAGGCCACTGCCGGCGAGGGCGCGCCGTTGGCGAAGGAACTGCGCGAACTGCTGGCGTCGATGCGCCAGCTGTCCGGCCGGCTGGATGCGCTGGCCGAACAGTCGGGCGACCGGCTGCACGCCGACACGCTGCCCCGCCTGCACGCGCTGATCGAAGAGGCGGCGCGCGACTCGCGTCAGCTGCGTCGCGTGCTGGGCGAACTGGAATCTTCGCCGCAGATGCTGCTGCTCGGGCGCGAGCGGCCGGTGCCTGGCCCCGGTGAAGCGGGCTTCAGCGCAGGAGGAGGGAAATGATGAGCGCCGCGAGATCGTGGCTTTTACTGCTGATCGCCGTGTTCGCGCTGGGCGGCTGCGGCGGCATGCTGCAGAAGGGCACCCGTCCGGCGCAGCACGATCTGGGCGGTCCGCGTACGGCGCGCCCGGTCGGCGTGCCGCTGGAATCGATCGAAGCCCATGCCGCAACCTGGCTGGACGGCACCGGCATCCAGTACCGGCTGGCCTATCGCAGCGCGACCGAGCGCCTGAGCTATGCGGAAAGCCGCTGGGCCTCGTCGCCGGCCGACATGCTGGCGGTGGCGCTGCGTGGCGCGCTCGATACACCGCCCAGTCCGCGCGGCTGCCGTCTGGTGATCGATGTGGACGAATTCATCCAGGTCTTTTCCTCGCCGTCGCAGGCCGACGTGCTGCTGGCCGGCCGCGCCACGCTGATCGATGCGCGCGGCCGTCACCTGATAGACCGCATGCGCTTTTCACTGACCGAAAGCGCCGGACCTGACGCGGCAGGCGGCGTTGCCGCCTTCTCGCGTGCCACCGATGCACTGGCCGGACGGCTGGCCGACTGGCTGGACAGAACCGCAGCACGAAGCAAGGAGTGCGAACAATGACGAACGAAGCCAAGGCTGCACCGGCTAATGATCGCGGCCTGCTGCAGCAGGCGCTGGACGCCGCCGCCGAGGCGTGCTGGGCGCGCCTGCCCTGTGAGCGGGTGACCATCATGCTGGCCGACGGCGAGGGCGAGCAGGCGGTGCTGGCGGTGGCCGCCTGGCGCGGCGAGCTGCACGAGGAGGCTCTGAACGCGCGGGTACGCAGCGGGGGCTCGATCGCTGGCCGGGTGTTCGCCACCGGCGAACCGCACCGGGTCGACGATGCCGATGCGGCCCATCATGCGAGCAGCGCGCGCGGCGAGGGCGGCAGCTTCATCTGCATGCCGCTGCCGCTGGATGGCCGTGTGCTGGGCGTGATCAATGTACGGCGCGCGCGTGGCGCGCAGGCGTTCAGCGAAATCGAACAGCAGATGCTGGAATGCCTCGCGCTGTTCGCTGGCAAGTCGTTGCAGAGCGCCGAACTGGGCTTCCTGCTCAAGTCGGAATTCGCCCAGCGGGCGCTGGCCGGAGAGGGGCGTTCCGCCTCGTCGGACGCATTTGCCCAGGGCATGGCGCAGCCAGCGCAGGTGGCGCGCATGCTGGCCAAGTCCTTCTACCGGGAAATGCGGGCAGCCGGTTTTGGCAATGACCAGATCGTCGGCGCGGCGGGGGAAATCATCGATCAGCTGTCTTCCAGCCTGCGCAAGCATGGAAAGCGCATGGAGCGGGGCCGCTCATGACGCTGTCCGCGCGTTAGACTGGGTCTTCAGTTTCGATGAAGGTCCCCCCCATGCGCGCACTGCTGTTTCTGCTGCTTGCCTTCAACCTGTGGCCGGCTTCCGCCGCGCAGTCCTGCGACGAAAGCCATGTCGCCTGCGCGCGTACCTGCCCAAGGAACAGTCCGCAGTTCGCGCCGTGCATGAGCGACTGTGGCCGGCAGCAGCTGGAGTGCGCGGCCTTGCCTCCGTCGAGTTCGGTTGACCCGGCGCCAGCGACGTCCGCCCACCGCGGCCCGAAGGCGGATTCCGCCAGGGTCAGCGAGATGATGTACAGCGGTGCCTGCAAGGCGCAGTCCGAAAACTGCCTTGCGGCCTGCAGGATGGCGGAGACCCGGCCGGACAGCAGGGAAGGCTATTCCGCGCTGGGCTGTGCCAAGCGGTGCAAGATCGAACAGACGAAGTGCGGCATCGATGCCGCCAATTCAGCCCCGTGACGGGGCAGGGCCGCCTGCATGGTCCGGGCGGCGGCCCGGTGTCAGGCTCCGTCAACGACGGGCCGGACGATCACCCCAGCGTTGCGCTGTAGGCGTCGGCGCTCAGCAGGGCATCGAGTTCTGATGCGCTGTCGGGCTTGATGACGAACATCCAGGCCGCGTAGGGATCCTGATTCACCTGTTCCGGTGCGTCGGCCACGGCCTGGTTCACCGCGGTCACGGTACCTGCCACCGGCGCATGGATGTCGGACGCGGACTTGACCGACTCGATCACCGCCATCGCCTCGGTACGGGCGACAGTGCGGCCGACATCGGGCAGCTGCAGAAAGACCACATCTCCGAGGGCATCCTGCGCGTGGTCGGTGATGCCGACCGTCACGGTGCCATCCTGTTCGACCCTGACCCATTCGTGTGTGTCGGTGTAGCGAAGATTGTCTGGATGATTCATTGCTGTTCCTGGTTGGTTGGACCGGGCGGGATTGTAGCCGCCGCAGGCCCGCCGCGAGCGCCTGTTAGAATTCCAAAGTTATGAATGCCGATCTTCACTGCCACTCCAGCCACTCCGACGGCGTGCTCGCGCCGGCGGCGCTCGCTGCGCGTGCCGCCGCCAACGGGGTCGAACTGTGGGCGCTGACCGACCACGACAACCTGTGCGGGCTGGCGGAAGCGCGCGCCCACGCGGACGCGCTGGGTCTGCCCTTTCTCGATGGCGTCGAGATTTCCGTCACCTGGGAAGGCACGACCGTGCACATCGTGGGCCTGGGCATCGATCCGGCCCATGCCCCGCTGGAACGCGGACTGAGCGCGGTGCGCGGCGGGCGTGACGCGCGTGCGCTGCGCATGGCCGAGGCGCTGGAGGCGCTGGGCGTGCGCGAAGCCTACGCGAGCGCGATGCGCCACGCCGGCAACCCGTCGCTGGTCGGTCGTTCCCACTTTGCCCGGGTGCTGGTGGAGCAGGGCTATGCGCCGGACGTGTCGGCGGTGTTCCGCGACTATCTGGTGCGCGGCCGGCCGGGCTATATCGAGCACGAATGGACTGCGCTGGAGCGCGCGGTCGACTGGATACGTGGCGCCGGTGGCGTGGCGGTGGTGGCGCATCCCGGCCGCTACCGCATGTCAGGAGATCAGATGGAGCGGCTGTTCGAGCAGTTCAGGGCGGCGGGCGGTGAGGCGATCGAGGTCGTGTCCGGCTCGCATGGCGAGGTCGCGGTGCGCACCTTTGCCCGGCTGGCGCGGCAGTTCGGTTTCCATGCCTCGCGTGCGTCCGACTTCCACGCGCCGGGCGAAAGTCCGGTCGATCTGGGCGCGGGCGAGCTTTTGCCCGAGGGCGTGCAGCCGGTCTGGCTCATGCCGCGACTGCAGCACCGGCTGCGACAGCCCGCCTGAAGGCTTTGTGCGACCGTCCGGATCGAATCCCGTCCGAAGCGACGCTGTTCCCCTCTGATCTCACCCCGGCCGGTCGTCCTTCCCATTTCAATTTCCGCAAGCGAATCCCGTGGCCCAGCTTTTTTCCGTTCATCCCGACAATCCGCAACCCCGCCTGATACGCCAGGCTGCCGACATCCTGCGCAGCGGCGGGCTGGCGGCAATCCCCACCGACTGCGCCTGGTCGCTGGTCGGCCACATGGGCGACGCCAAGGTGCTGGACCGCATCCGTCGCATCCGTGACGTAGATGTGCATCACCATTTCACGCTGATGTGCCGCGACCTGTCGGAAATCGCCAATTTCGCTCGGGTGGACAACGCCCAGTTCCGGCTGCTGAAGAGCGTCACGCCCGGCCCCTACACCTTCATCCTCGAAGCCACGCGCGAACTGCCGCGCCGCATCCTGCACCCCAAGCGCAAGACGCTGGGTCTGCGGGTACCGGACCATCCGGTGGTGTCGGCGCTGATCGAGGCGCTGGGAGAACCGCTGCTCGGATCCACCTTGCTGCTGCCAGGTGAGGAACTGCCGCTGACCGATCCGGAAGACATCCGCGAGCGTCTGCAGCACGACCTGGATCTGGTGATCGACGGCGGCCACTGCGGCACCCAGCCGACCACGGTGATCGACCTTTCGTCGGGTTCACCGGAACTGGTGCGCGCCGGGGCGGGCGATCTGGCCCGCTTCGGGCTGGAGTGAGCGTGGCCGCGCTCCCGCCTGACGTGCCGGCCGTGTTCTGCTAGCATCCGGGCGCTCATGGACGAAAGCATCGCTCGACTGGCGGTCATCGTGCTGCCCGTCGTGCTGGCGATCACGCTGCACGAGGCGGCCCACGGCTACGCCGCACTGCTGAAGGGAGACCCGACCGCGCATCTGGCCGGACGGATCACCGCCAACCCGTTGCGCCACATCGACCCGCTGGGTACGGTGATCGTGCCGCTGCTGATGTATTTCGTCAGTTCGATGGCGGGCCACGACGGGCTGCTGTTCGGCTGGGCCAAGCCGGTTCCGGTCAATTTCGGACGGCTGCGCCGGCCCAAGCAGGATCTGTTCTGGGTGGCGGCCGCCGGGCCGGCGGCGAATCTCGTGATGGCGGTGGGCTGGGGGCTGGCGATGAAGCTGGCGCTGTCCATGCCCGGCCACATGTTCGCCGAGCCGCTGATGCTGATGGCGAAAGCCGGCATAACGATCAATCTGGTGCTGATGGTGCTGAACCTTCTGCCCATTCCGCCGCTGGATGGCGGCCGCATCATGGTGAGCCTGCTGCCGCGCCGGGCGTCGATGGCGTTCGCGCGGATCGAGCCCTACGGCATGTTCATCCTGATCGGACTGCTGGTGACGCATGTGCTGGACGAGCTGCTGACGCCGCTGCTCGTGCTGGCCCATGCGCTGCTGATGACTGTGCTTTTCTGAACCGGACGACCCCACACATGTACGCAGAACGCGTTCTTTCCGGCATGCGCCCCACCGGTCGCCTGCACCTTGGCCACTACCATGGCGTGCTGAAGAACTGGGTGAAGCTGCAGCACGAATACCCCTGTCTGTTCTTCGTCGCCGACTGGCATGCGCTGACCACCAGCTACGAGGACACCCAGGTGATCGAGCGCAGCGTGTGGGACATGCTGATCGACTGGCTGGCGGCGGGCGTCGACCCGAGCCAGGCCACGCTGTTCATCCAGTCGCGGGTGCCGGAGCACGCCGAACTGCATCTGCTGCTGTCCATGATGTGCCCGCTGGGCTGGCTGGAGCGCGTACCCACCTACAAGGACCAGCAGGAAAAGCTCGCTGACCGCGATCTGGCCACCTACGGTTTCCTCGGCTACCCGCTGCTGCAGTCCGCCGACATCCTGATCTACCGCGCCAATCTGGTGCCGGTGGGTGAGGATCAGGTGCCGCACGTCGAACTGACCCGCGAAGTGGCGCGCCGCTTCAACCACCTGTACGGCCGTGAGCCAGGTTTCGAGGACAAGGCGCGCGAGGCGGTGAAGAAGCTGGGCGGCAAGCGCGGCAAGCTGTACGAGGAACTGCGCACGCTGTATCAGCAGGAAGGCAAGGACGAGGCCCTGGCCCAGGGCAAGGCGCTGCTGGAAGAGGCCCAGAGCCTCAGCATGGGTGATCGCGAACGCCTGTACGGCTACCTCGAAGGCAGCGGCAAGATGATTCTGGCCGAGCCGGGCGCGCTGCTGACCGAGGCGGCCCGCATGCCGGGTCTGGACGGACAGAAAATGTCCAAGTCCTATAACAACACGCTCATGCTGCGCGAGGAGCCGGAGGTCGTCACCAAGAAGATCCGCGGCATGAAGACCGACACCCAGCGCGTGCGTCGTACCGACCCGGGCGATCCGGATCGCTGCCCGGTGTGGCAGTTCCATGTCATCTACTCGGACGACTCGGTCAAGCAGTGGGTGCAGGAAGGCTGTCGCTCGGCCGGCATCGGCTGTCTGGAATGCAAGCAGCCGGTGATCGATGCAGTGCTGAAGGAACAGGCGCCGATCCACGAACGCGCCCGCCAGTACGAGGAAGATCCGATGTTGCTTCGCAACATCGTCGCTGATGGCTGCGAGCGTGCGCGCAAGCTGGCGTCGGAAACGATGCGCGACGTGCGCGAGGCCATGGGGCTGAACTACGCCTGATGGCGGGCGACGCCTCCACCCTGGCGCCGGTGGCGGACCTCGCGTCGCCGCCGCCGGCACGTCTGTACGGCGAGGCGCTGGAAAAACTTCCGCTCGACCTGTACATTCCGCCCGATGCGCTCGAAGTGTTCCTGGATGCGTTCCAGGGACCGCTTGACCTGCTGCTCTACCTGATACGCAAGGCCAACGTCGATATTCTCGACATTCCGATGGCGCCGCTGACCGCGCAATACCTCGTCTACGTCGAGGCGATGCGCTCGCAGCGCCTGGAGCTGGCGGCGGAATACCTGTTGATGGCGGCCATGCTGCTCGAGATCAAGTCGCGCATGCTGCTGCCGCGGCCGCCCAAGGAAACCGGCGACGAGGGCGAGGATCCGCGGGCCGAGTTGGTGCGCCGGCTGATCGAGTACGAACAGATGAAAGCGGCCGCACTGGCACTGGATGCGATTCCCCGCATACAGCGTGAGCACGAGTGGGTGGGCGTGCAGGTGGCGGAGCGGCTGGTCGAGATCCAGCCCAACGTCAGCGCGACCGACCTGCAGCTGGCCTGGCTGTCGCTGATGCGCCGCGCGGACATGACGCGCCACCACAAGGTGACGCGTGAGGCGCTGTCGGTGCGTGAATTCATGTCGAACATCCTGCGCCGGCTGCATGAAGAGGGCGATCTGCGCTTCGAACAGCTGTTCGAGCGCGAGCCGACCGCAGCGCACATGGTGGTGAATTTTCTCGCGGTGCTGGAGCTGGCCCGCGAAAGCCTGATTGAACTGCTTCAGATCGAAGCCTTTGCGACCATCTATGTCCGAACTGCCCGAACAGACGCAGTCGCCGAGCCCGGCTGAGGTCAAGCGCGTTCTCGAAGCGGCGCTGCTGGCCTCGCAGGATGCGATGAGCACCGGAGAGCTGAAAAAGCTGTTCGAGCAGGAACTCGACCATGTGCTGATCCGCCGTCTGCTCGACGAACTGCGCGAGGACTGGGCCGGGCGGGGCGTGGAACTGGTGCAGGTGTCCTCGGGCTGGCGCTTCCGCACGACGGCGGACGTGCAGCCTTACCTGGACAGGCTGAAGAACGAAAAGCCCGCGAAGTATTCGCGGGCGGTGCTGGAAACGCTGGCGATCATCGCGTACCGCCAGCCGGTGACCCGGGGCGACATCGAGGACATCCGCGGTGTCGCGGTGTCGCCGGGCATCATCAAGGCGCTCGAAGGGCGCGGCTGGATAGACAGCGTGGGTTACCGCGAAGTCCCGGGCCGCCCGGCGCTGTATGCGACGACACGACGTTTTCTCGACGATCTGGGCCTGCGCACGCTCTCCGAGCTGCCGCCGCTGGCCGAACTACAGAAGGTGATGGAATTCAATGATGCAAGGTAGACGCAGACCCGGCGGGGACGTGAACGGCAATGTGGCCAACTACCGTTCGCAGGACAGCAAGCCCAGGCGTCGCGGTCCGGTGGTGTTCAGCGAGCCGCAGAAGCTGCACAAGATGCTGGCCGACATGGGTCTCGGTTCGCGCCGCGAGCTGGAAGAGTGGATCGTCGCTGGCCGCATCAGCGTCAATTCGCTGCCGGCGCACGTCGGTCAGCGGGTTGGCCCGGAAGACAAGGTGCGGGTGAATGGCAAGCTCATCCACATCCACTTCGCTCAGCGCGCGCCGCGGGTGCTCATCTATCACAAGCCCGAAGGCGAAATCGTGTCGCGCGACGATCCGGATGGCCGGCCATCGGTGTTCGACAAGCTGCCCAAGGTGAGCGGCGGTCGCTGGATCGCGGTCGGCCGGCTGGATTTCAACACCACCGGCCTGCTGGTGTTCACCACCAGCGGCGAACTGGCCAACAAGCTGATGCACCCCAGCTACGAGCTGGAGCGCGAATACGCGGTGCGCCTGCTGGGCGAACTGACGCCGGAACAGGCGAAGCAGCTGGTCGATGGCATCGAGCTGGAAGACGGCCTGGCCAAGTTCAACTCGCTGACCGACGGCGGCGGCGAAGGCGCCAACCACTGGTATCACGTGACGCTGTCGGAAGGCCGCAACCGAGAGGTGCGGCGCATGTTCGAGACGATCGGCCTGACCGTGAGCCGGCTGACCCGGGTGCGCTACGGCCCCTTTGATCTGCCGAAGAACCTGCCGCGCGGCAAGGTGCAGGAGCTGAAGACCGAAGAGGTGACCCGGCTGATGTCCCTGATGTCGGGCAAGGACAAGCAGCCGCGCAAGGCCGAACCGGGGCAGGGCGGCAAGCCGAAAGGTGGTCGCCCGCAGGCTGCGGACGGCGAAGCGCCGGCCGCGCCGAAACGCAGCCGCCGCCGGGGTCCGCGCAAGCCGGCGGGCGAGAACGGCAACGTGCAGGCCGCGCCGCGGCCGCAGGCGGCCGACGGCGAGGCGCCGGCGCGCAAGCGGGCGCCGCGCCGGCGTCGTCGTCCTGGCGGGGCCAAGCCGGCCGCAGGCGGCGGAGAGGTCTGACGCCATACCATTGTTGAACGGGGGACGTCCATCCTTTCAGCTTGAAGAGGATGGGCGGGCTCTGTTACACTCGTCGGCTTGTTGCACTGGCGAAGCCGGTGTCTTTCGATGGGCGGTCAGCCCATTTTTTATTTGTACATCCGGAAGTGTGTTGCTGGGATGAGTGTTGCGGAACTGATCGAGCAGGCTGTCAGCGGGCTCGGCTATGAATTCGTCGATCTGGAAACGTCGCCGCGGGGTCGCCTGCTGCGGGTTTTCATCGATACGGACAAGGGCATCACGGTCGATGACTGCGTGACGGTGAGCAATCACCTGACCCGTCTGTTCATGGTCGAGAACGTCGATTACGACCGCCTTGAGGTGTCGTCGCCCGGCCTGGACCGGCCGCTGCGCAAGACCGCGGACTTCATCCGTTTCACCGGCCAGGAGGCGCAGCTGCGCCTGCGCGTGCCGGTGGGCAACCAGCGCAACTTCACCGGCCGTCTGGCTGGCGTCGCGGACGACCGGCTCACGCTGGAGGTCAAGGGCGAGAGCTACGAATTCGAGCTTTCGCAGATCGAACGCGCCCGCCTGGTGCCGGACTTTGAACGCAAGCAGGAGTTGAAACGATGAGTCGCGAGATTCTGTTGCTGGTCGATGCACTGGCACGCGAGAAGAACGTATCCCGCGAAGTGGTGTTCGGCGCGCTCGAAACCGCGCTGGCCTCGGCCACCAAGAAGCGCACCCACGATGACGCCGATGTGCGCGTTTCGATCAATCGCGAAACCGGCGAATACGAAGCCTTCCGCCGCTGGCACGTGCTGCCGGATGAACAGGTCGAGAACGATGAGGCCGAAATCGGCATCATCGACGCGCGTGAGCAGATCCCGGATATTCAGGTCGACGACTACATCGAAGAGGCGCTGGAGCCGGTCGACTTCGGCCGTATCGGCGCACAGGCCGCCAAGCAGGTCATCCTGCAGCGCATTCGCGACGCCGAGCGCGAACAGATCCTGAACGACTTCCTCGAACGCAAGGACCATCTGGTCACCGGCACCATCAAGCGCATCGAGCGCGGCAATGCCATCGTCGAGGTGGGTCGCCTGGAAGCGCTGCTGCCGCGCGAGCACATCATTGCCCGCGAAAACCTGCGTGTCGGCGATCGCGTCAAGGCAGTGCTGCTGCGTGTGGATCGTCAGGCGCGCGGCCCGCAGATCATCCTGTCGCGCACTGCACCCGAATTCATCATCAAGCTGTTCGAGCTCGAAGTGCCCGAGATCGAGGACGGCCTGATCGAGATCAAGGGCGCTGCGCGCGATCCGGGCATCCGCGCGAAGATCGCGGTCAAGTCCAACGACGCCCGCGTCGATCCGCAGGGCACCTGCATCGGCATGCGCGGTTCGCGCGTGCAGGCGGTGACCAACGAACTGGGCGGCGAGCGCGTCGACATCATCCTGTGGTCGCCGGACCCGGCGCAGTTCGTGATCGGCGCGCTGGCGCCGGCCGAGGTCGCGTCCATCGTGGTGGACGAGGACGCCCACAGCATGGACGTCGTGGTCAATGAGGACAACCTCGCGATCGCCATCGGTCGCAGCGGCCAGAACGTGCGCCTGGCGTCCGAACTGACCGGCTGGAAGATCAACCTGATGACGGTCGAGCAGTCGGCTGCCAAGTCCGATGCCGAGAACGCAGCGATCCGCCTGCTGTTCATGGCCAAGCTGGACGTCGATGAGGAAGTGGCCGACATCCTGATCGAAGAAGGTTTCTCGACGCTGGAAGAAGTGGCTTATGTGCCGCTGGCGGAAATGCTCGAGATCGAGGCGTTCGACGAGGACACGGTGAACGAGCTGCGCACCCGAGCCCGCAACGTGCTGCTGACCGAAGCCATCGTGGACGAGGAACAGCTCGAGCAGGTCGATGACGCGCTGCTGGCGCTGGAAGGCATGGACAAGCAGCTGGCAGCCCAGCTGGCGCGCGCGAACGTGCGCACCCGCGATGATCTGGCCGATCTGGCCGTCGATGAACTGGTCGAGATTGCCGGCATCGATGCCGCGCGCGCGACATCGCTGATTACCACTGCGCGCGCGCACTGGTTTGAATAATTGAGGACGGTATGGCGTTGATGAGTGTTTCCCAGTTTGCAACCGAGCTGAAGATTTCGGCGTCGGCCCTGCTCGACCAGTTGCGGCAGGCCGGCGTGGACAAGAAGAGCGAAGGTGATTCGCTGACCGAGCAGGACAAGACCCGTCTGCTCGACTACTTGCGTCGTCAGCACGGTGACACGGCGGGAAAGACCAAGATCACGCTGACCCGTCGTCAGACCACCGAGATCAAGGCGACCACGCCGTCCGGCCAGGCCCGCACGGTGCAGGTCGAGGTGCGCAAGAAGCGCGTGCTGGTCAAGCGCGATCCGGCTGAACTGCTGGCCGAAGAGGCCGCCCAGGCCGCCGCCGAGGACGCCGAGCCGCAGGCCATCCTGCAGGTCGAGCCCGCGGTCGAGATCCAGCCGCCGCCGGCGCCCGAACCCGAACCGGTGGTTGAGCCGGAACCGGTGGTCGAAGTCGCTCCGGAACCGGAACCCGAGCCTGAACCCGAACCGGTGGTCGAAGCAGCCGCACCGGAACCGGAAGTGGTGGCCGAACCGGCCGCGCCGGCCGAGCCTGCACCGGCGCCGGTCGAGCGCCCGATGACCGCGCGCGAACGCGAAGCCAAGCGCCATCAGGAGCTGCTGGCCATCCAGGCGCGTGAGCTGAAGGAAAAGCAGGAACGCGAAGTCCGCATGCGTCAGGAGATGGAAGCCCGTCTCGTGCGCGCCCAGGCGGAAGCCGAAGCGAAGGCCAAGGCTGAGGAAGACGCCAAGGCGGCGGCCGCGAAGGCGCCCGCGGGCACTTTGCACAAGCCGGCCAAGGCCGACGACAAGGCGGTCAAGGCCAAGCCGGGCGCTGCACCCGCGGCGGCGCCGGGCAAGGGTAAACCGGGTACGTCGACCTGGAAGGACGATGCGGCCAAGCGTCGCCAGATCAAGACCCGTGGCGACTCCGGTACCGGAGGCTGGCGTGGCGGTCCGAAGGGGCGTCATCACCGCGACCACGACCAGAACGCACCGGCTGCGCCGGTCGAGGCAGTGGTGCGCGAGGTGCTGGTGCCGGAAACGATTTCGGTCGCCGATCTCGCCCACAAGATGGCGATCAAGGCCACCGAACTGATCAAGGCACTGATGAAGCTGGGCCAGATGGTCACCATCAACCAGGTGCTGGATCAGGAAACCGCGATGATCCTGGTCGAGGAAATGGGCCATACCGCCAAACCGGCCAAGCTGGACGACCCGGAAGCCTTCCTCGGCGAAGCCGACGACGCGCACAAGGACGTCGAAGTGCTGCCGCGCGCGCCGGTGGTCACCGTCATGGGTCACGTCGATCACGGCAAGACCTCGCTGCTCGACTACATCCGCCGTGCCCGCGTGGCGGCCGGTGAAGCGGGTGGCATCACGCAGCACATCGGCGCCTATCACGTCGATACGCCGCGCGGCATGATCACTTTCCTCGATACCCCGGGTCACGAGGCCTTTACGGCCATGCGAGCCCGCGGTGCTAAGGCGACTGACCTGGTCATCCTGGTGGTGGCGGCTGATGACGGCGTGATGCCGCAGACCCGTGAAGCCATCCACCACGCGAAGGCGGCGGGTGTGCCCATGGTTGTGGCGATCAACAAGATCGACAAGCCGGAAGCCAACCCGGACCGCGTGAAGCAGGAACTGGTGGCCGAGGGTGTGGTGCCGGAAGAATACGGCGGCGATTCGCCTTTCATCCCGGTGTCGGCCAAGAAGGGTACCGGCATCGACGAACTGCTGGAAAACGTGCTGCTGCAGGCCGAGGTGCTGGAACTGAAGGCGCCGAAGGATGCCCCGGCGCGCGGTCTGGTGATCGAAGCCCGTCTCGACAAGGGCAAGGGTCCGGTCGCGTCCGTGCTGGTGCAGTCGGGCACGCTGAAGCGTGGCGACATCCTGCTGTGCGGTCAGGTGTTCGGCCGTGTGCGTGCCATGCTGGACGAATCCGGCAAGGCGGTGACCGAAGCCGGTCCTTCCATTCCGGTCGAGATCCAGGGTCTGTCGGATGTGCCGGCGGCGGGTGACGAGGCCATGGTGCTGGCCGATGAACGCAAGGCGCGTGAAATCGCGCTGTTCCGTCAGGGCAAGTTCCGTGACGTGAAGCTGGCCAAGCAGCAGGCTGCCAAGCTGGAATCGATGTTCGAGCAGATGGGCGAGGGCGAAGTCCGCGTGCTGCCGCTCATCATCAAGGCCGACGTGCAGGGTTCGCAGGAAGCGCTGGTGCAGTCGCTGCAGAAGCTGTCCACTGACGAGGTGCGGGTGCAGGTGATCCACGCCGCGGTGGGCGCGATTTCCGAAACCGACGTAAACCTGGCGCAGGCCTCGAAGGCGGTGGTGGTCGGCTTCAACGTGCGGGCCGATGTCGGCGCACGCAAGCTGGCCGAGAACTACGGCGTCGATCTGCGCTACTACACCATCATCTATGAAGCGGTGGACGAGGTGAAGGCCGCGCTGTCCGGCATGCTGGCACCGGAAAAGCGGGAGCTGGTGCTGGGTACCGTGGAGATCCGTCAGGTGTTCCGCGGCACGAAGATCGGCACCATCGCCGGTTGCATGGTCACCTCGGGCCTGGTCAAGCGGGGCGCCAGTGCCCGTCTGCTGCGCAACAACGTGGTGGTGTGGACCGGCGAGCTGGAGTCGCTCAAGCGCTTCAAGGACGACGTCAAGGAAGTCAAGGAAAACTACGAGTGCGGTATCCAGCTGCGCGGCTATAACGAGATCGAAGAGGGCGACCAGCTCGAGATCTTCGAAATCCAGGAAGTGGCCCGCAAGCTGGCGTAAGCCGGCTGCGCTGATCCGATGGCTGAACGTTATTCACGCAGCGACCGTGTTTCGGAGGCGATCCGCCGCGAACTTGCGCAGCTGATCGCCACTGAGCTGAAGGACCCGCGGGTCGGCATGATTTCGCTGACTGCGGTCGAGCTGACGCCGGACTATGCCCACGCCAAGGTGTTCTACAGCACCCTGGCCGAAGGCGATGCACAGAAGCAGATCCACGAGGGGCTGACCCGCGCCGCAGGTTTCCTGCGTCGCGAGATCGGCCGCCGTGTGCGCATCCACACCACCCCGCAGCTTCATTTCGTGCACGACCAGACGATGGAACGTGCCGATCATCTTTCGCGCCTGATCGACAAGGCGCTCCATTCCGATCCCGGCACCGGCGAGGACTGAGTTGCAGCCCCGTTCCCGCTGGAAAGCGGTCCACGGCGTGCTGCTGCTCGACAAGCCGCTCGGCCTCAGTTCAAACGACGCACTGCAGAAGGCGCGGCGCCTGTTCCAGGCAGCGAAAGCTGGCCATACCGGCACGCTCGATCCGCTTGCGACCGGTCTGCTGCCGGTCTGTTTCGGCGAAGCCACGCGCTTTGCCGGCCTGATGCTGGACGCCGACAAGGAATACATCGCCGAAGTCCGTCTCGGCATCCGCACCGCTACCGGCGACGCCGAAGGCGAGGTGCTGCAGACGCGTGAGGTGACCATAAGTGAGGCGGCGCTGCGTCAGGCGCTCGTTGCGCATACCGGCGACATCGATCAAGTGCCGCCGATGCATTCCGCGCTCAAGAAGGACGGCAAGCCGCTGTATGAATATGCGCGGGCCGGCGAGACGGTTGAGCGCGCCGTGCGTCACGTGCGCATCCATGAAATCGAGCTGCAGCAGGTCGCGCTGCCGGTGTTCACGATGCGGGTGCTGTGCAGCAAGGGCACTTACATCCGCACCCTGGCCGAGGACATCGGTGAAATGCTGGGCTGCGGCGCACACCTGACCGGACTGCGACGTACCCGCACCGGGCCGCTCGATCTGGGCCGTGCCTTCACGCTGGAACAGATCGCCGCGCTCGACGAAGCCGCGCGCGAGGCGCTGCTGCTGCAGGCTGACGTTTTGCTGCAGCAGATGCCGGGCTGTCGCCTGAGCGATGCCGAAGCCCAGCGGCTGATCAACGGGCAGCCGGTGTCGGTGCGGGATGCGGACACCGATCTGCCGCCGCTCGGCGGCCAGATTCTGCGTGCCTATGCCGGCCCGGTTTTTCTCGGTCTGGTCGAAGTGCAGGGCAGTCGTCTCCGCGTGAAACGGCTGATGCCGCAGGACAGCACACCGAAAGCGCAGAAAAACCCTGAAAGTGCTTGAGATTGCGCATCCTTGGCGTATAATTTTGGGTTTTCCAAACGAGAGAGTTCAGATCAATGGCTATCGTTACCGCCGATAAAGCCCGCATCGTGGCCGAATACCAGCGTGCGGCCGGCGACACCGGTTCGCCCGAAGTGCAGGTTGCCCTGCTGACCGCGCGCATCAACGACCTGACCGGTCACTTCAAAGAACACGTCAAAGACCACCACTCGCGTCGTGGTCTGCTGAAGATGGTCAGCCAGCGCCGCAAGCTGCTTGACTACCTGAAGCGCACCAATGCCGACAGCTATCGTTCGCTGATCGGTCGCCTCGGCCTCCGCAAGTAATTGCATCCGCAGGCAATGTCGAGGCCCGCAGTGGCTTGACATCACACACCGGCGTGAGTCCTCGCGACTCCGCCGGTTTGTTTTTTCTGGCGGGCGGACGATGCCCGTCCATCACAGAATCGAAAGGAATCGACTTGCTCAACGCTACCCGCAAGGAATTCATGTTCGGCGCCCAGAAAGTGGTGCTGGAAACCGGCGAGATCGCGCGTCAATCGAGCGGCGCCGTCATCGTAAACGTCGAAGAAACCGTCGTGCTGGCCACGGTGGTTGCTCAGAAGTCGGCCAAGGCTGGCCAGGATTTCTTCCCGCTCACCGTTGATTACGCAGAGAAGTTCTACGCAGCCGGCCGCATTCCGGGCGGTTTCTTCAAGCGCGAAGGCCGCCCGACCGAGAAGGAAACGCTGACCTCGCGCCTGATCGACCGTCCGATCCGCCCGCTCTTCCCGGAAGGCTTCTACAACGAAGTCCAGGTCATCGTGCAGGTGCTGTCGCTGAACCCGGAAGTCGATGCAGACATTCCGGCCATGATCGGTGCGTCGGCTGCACTGGCGATTTCCGGCATTCCGTTCAGCGGCCCGATCGGCGCGGCCCGCGTGGGCTACATCGACGGCCAGTACGTCATCAACCCGACCGCCTCGCAGCTGAAGGACAGCAAGCTGAATCTGGTCGTCGCCGGCACTGAAGCCGCCGTGCTGATGGTCGAATCGGAAGCGATGGAACTGTCGGAAGAAGTGATGCTGGGCGCGGTGGTGTACGGTCACGAGCAGATGCAGGCCGCGATCAATGCCATCAATGAACTGGTTGAAGTCGCCGGCAAGCCGGAGTGGGACTGGCAGGCGCCGGCCCGCGACCAGGCGCTGTGGAGCCGCATTTCCGAACTGGCCGAGGCCAAGCTGCAGGACGCCTACCGCATCACGCAGAAGCAGGTCCGCAGCCAGAGCGTGAACGCGCTGCGCGACGAAGTGATCGCCGCGCTGACTGCCGACGCCGCTACGGCGCCGGACGTGAACACGATCAAGAACTACTTCTTCGATCTGGAAGCAGGCATCGTTCGTGGCCGCATCCTGAACGGCGAGCCGCGCATCGACGGCCGCGATACCCGTACCGTGCGTCCGATCGCCATCCGCAACAGCGTGATGCCGCGCACCCACGGTTCGGCGCTGTTCACCCGCGGCGAAACCCAGGCGCTGGTCATCGCCACGCTGGGCACTGGCCGCGATGAGCAGATCATCGACGCGCTGGGCGGCGAGTACCGCGACCGCTTCATGCTTCACTACAATATGCCGCCGTTCGCCACTGGTGAAACCGGCCGTTTCGGCGCACCGAAGCGCCGCGAGATCGGCCACGGCCGTCTGGCCAAGCGCGCGCTGCTCGCCGTGCTGCCGTCGCCGGAGGAGTTCAGCTACTCGATGCGCGTGGTGTCGGAAATCACCGAATCGAACGGTTCGTCGTCGATGGCTTCGGTGTGCGGCGGTTCGCTCGCACTGATGGACGCCGGCGTGCCGCTGAAGGCGCACGTGGCCGGTATCGCGATGGGCCTGATCAAGGACGGCAACCGCTTCGCGGTGCTGACAGACATCCTCGGAGATGAAGATCACCTCGGCGACATGGACTTCAAGGTGGCCGGTACCGACAGCGGCATCACTGCGCTGCAGATGGACATCAAGATCCAGGGCATCACCAAGGAAATCATGCAGGTCGCGCTGGCCCAGGCTCATGAAGCGCGCAAGCACATTCTCGGCATCATGCAGCAGTCGATGTCGGGCGCACGCGAAGGCGTGTCGAACTACGCGCCGCGACTGCTGACCATGAAGATCAATCCGGAAAAGATCCGTGACGTGATCGGCAAGGGTGGTGCGGTGATCCGCGCGCTGACCGAAGAGACCGGCGCCACGATCGACATCGGCGATGACGGCACCATCACCATCGCATCGGTGAATTCGGAAGCCGCCGAGAATGCCAAGCGCCGCATCGAGGCGATCACCGCCGAAGTCGAAGTGGGCAAGGTGTACGAAGGCACGGTGCTGCGCCTGCTGGATTTCGGTGCCATCGTCAGCGTGCTGCCGGGCAAGGATGGTCTGCTGCACATTTCGCAGATCGCCAACGAGCGCATCGCCAACGTCGCCGATCACCTGAAGGAAGGTCAGCAGGTGAAGGTGAAGGTGCTGGAAACCGATGAGAAGGGCCGCATCCGTCTGTCGATGAAGGCGCTGCTGGCTGCGCCGGACTCTAACGGCGAACAGCAGGGCTGATGACCTGCGGGGCGTTCCGGGAAAAATCTTTAGGGATTTTTTGCCGGAAACGCCCCGCAGCCATTGACCTGAAGCCAAGGCCAAAGTAATATCTATGGCTCTCGGGGTGTAGCGCAGCCCGGTAGCGCGCTTGCTTTGGGAGCAAGATGTCGGGGGTTCGAATCCCTCCACCCCGACCAGTAATCGGTTCGCAACGCCGTACTTAGTACCTGCCCGTAGCTCAACTGGATAGAGCAACGGCCTTCTAAGCCGTAGGTTGCGGGTTCGATTCCTGCCGGGCAGGCCAAAAGCCTGAAAAAGTTTCAAAGCGGCTGTCATTCGACAGACGTCCCAGTGGTGGCTGTAGCTCAGTTGGTAGAGTCCTGGATTGTGATTCCAGTTGTCGTGGGTTCGAGTCCCATCAGCCACCCCATCAATTTCCCCTCGTTGTAAAAGATGTCCTCGGACTGAGCGCAGACGTCTGACGCGTTTTTCTGCGCGCTCCTGTCCGTCCTACGGTCATTCCCTGCGATATAGCCCTGTGCAGCTGAGGCCGGATCGGTCAACGTTCCGCGGCGGCGGCATGACGGCTGTCCGAGCGCGGTCCGGCGGCGCCTGCTGTCGGGGGATGCGTCGGGAAAACACCAAACCGGCAAGCGGCACAGGCCCCTGTGCCAGCGTCTAAGGGGGTGCTGCGCTCTGTTCCTGCGTACGGGTCTGCATCCGGAGACATCCCCATCCCGCGCCGCACGTTCCATAGCGCTTCTGTGGTACGCCAGGCCGTCGGTCAGTGTCCGCAGAAGGGAAAGATGCCGCGCGGGCCATGCGACATCGGGCATCGCCGCGAAGCCCGGCGTGCGCCGATCTGCATGCGCGTTGGCTGTCGCCTGTCCTCTCGCTCGGTGACGGCGGGGTGAGGACGTCGCTGCCGCGTCTGTACTGGCTGCGGCGCGCGGTGTCCGATACGGCAGGGGCGGCGACAGGCCGCCGCCCGCCGCAGAGGGCGACGGTGCGGTGGAAGCTGCGACGCTCTGCGCCGGCGCTGCCCACGGCCTGGGCGGCCGTGGCGGTGCTTACTGGGCGACGCCGCCCAGCGCCTCTTCGAGGTGATCGATGAGGCGGCTCAGTTCACCGGTCATCAGCGCGAAATCGGTATCGAAACGTTCCGCTTCGTCGCCGCTGCCGTCGTCGTTCTCGGTCAGCACGTCCAGCGGCGTCACCCGCTTGACCGCGAGGTTTTCGGTCAGCGTGATGGACACGCGCTCCATCCAGCTTAGCGCGAGCCGCGTGCACTGTTTGCCGGCTTCGATGTGCCGGCGAAGGTCTTCCGCTTCCAGCGCGTGCCGTACGTAGCGCACGGTGGCCTTGGACTGGGTGCTGGAGCGCAGTTCGGTGTCCTGATCGATGGTGAAGCCGGCGGGCGCTTCGTCCGCAGCCAGCCACGAGGTCATGGCGGACACGGGCGACAGCGCGGTCTGCAGCGGACGGGCACCGAGGTGCTCGACGCACTCGTTCAGCAGCTGCATCACCTCGTCACCCTTGGCGCTCGCCGCTGCATCGACCACGATGCGGTTCTTGACCGGATCGATCCATACCCGGGTATCGCGCCACACCGCGAAGGCGCGCGGCAGCAGTTCGTTGGTCACCGCGTCCTTCAGTTCGCGCATTTCGCGGCGGCCCGGCTTGTAGCCCTGGTTTTCCTCGATTTCCTGCGCGCGTGCCTTGGTGACCTGATTGACCACGGTCGCCGGCAACAGCTTCTTTTCGGTGCGCAGCGTGATCAGCATCTGGCCGCCGACCGCGTGGACCAGCTTGCCGTCGTCGCGCGGCGACATCCAGCCCATGCGCTGCATCTCGATGCTGCTGCCCGGCTGGAAGGCCTTGGCGGCCAGCTTTTCGTCCAGCTGTTCAGGGGCAAGCGCGAACGGTGCGGCGAGGCGGTAGATCTGCAGATTCTTGAACCACATGATGTCGGTGCCGGAAAAAAGGCCCGGAGTGTACACGAGCGCCGCGGTGCTGCCGCGGCTGCCGTGGACCCGTCTCGCTGTCAATCTCGACGGCCGCCCCGGTCTGCGGGCACACTTATGGCCGTCCGCGCGGCGCCGCCGCGTTCCGCACTTCCATCCCTGTCATCCAGATGGCCACTCCCAGCAGCTACAACGCCTCAGAAATCCAGGTGCTCGAGGGCATTGCGCCCATACAGAAGCGGCCGGACATGTACACCCGGACCGACAGTCCGAACCACATCATCCAGGAAATGATCGACAACGCCTGCGACGAGGCCCAGGGCGGCTTCGCCAACGGCATCCGGGTGGTGATGCACCGCGACGGCTCGGTGTCGGTCGAGGACAACGGTCGCGGCATTCCGGTCGATATCCATCCGACCAAGAAAGTGCCGGCGATCGAAGTCATCTTCACCATCCCGCACTCGGGCGGCAAGTTCGAAGGCAAGGCCTACAAGATCGCCGGCGGTCTGCACGGCGTCGGCGTCACCGTTACCAACGCGCTGTCCACCCGGCTGGAAGCAACGGTGAAGCGCGGTGGCCGCGAACATTCGATCACTTTCGACCACGGCATTTCGCAGGGGCTGACCGAGGTCGGCAGCTGCCCGAAGTCGCACACCGGTACCCGTGTGCGTGCCTGGCCGGATCCGAAGTATTTCGCCAGCAACCGCGTGCGCAAGGCCGACATCGAACACCTGCTGCGCGCCCGCAGCGCCATGCTGCCCGGCGTGCGCATCCGCTTCGAGGACGAAGAGAGCGGGGCGGTGCAGGAGTGGCAGTACGCCAACGGCCTGGGCGACTACCTGCGCGAACAGCTGGGCGATCTGCCGGTGCCGCTGTTCTGCGGTGCGCGTACCGCGATCGCCGGCTATGACGAAGGCGAGGGCGCGGAGTGGGCGATCGCCTTTCCGGAAGGCGGGGCGGTGCGCGAATCCTTCGTGAACCTGATCCCGACGCCGGGTGGTGGCATGCACGAGTCGGGCATGCGGCAGGCGCTGTTCGAGTCGGTCAAGGATTACGCCACCCACCACGGCCTGATGCCGGCCAAGCTCGCGCTGCAGTCGGAGGACGTGTCGCAGCATGCGAGCTATGTGCTCAGCGCCAAGGTGCTGGAGCCGCGCTTCCAGGGCCAGACCAAGGACAAGCTGAACAACCGCGAGGCGGTGAAGCTGGTCTACGAGTGCATCAAGGACACGCTCGACCGCTGGCTCAACGACAACGCGGCGGAGGCGCAGCGCATCTGCGGCCTGGCAATCAAGAGCGCGCAGACCCGTGCGCGCGCCGGCAAGGTGGTCGAGAAGCGCGCCGGCTCCGGCGTCACGCTGCTGCCGGGCAAGCTCACCGACGCCACCGGCACCTCGCCGGAGCAGAACGAAATCTTCCTGGTCGAGGGCGATTCGGCCGGCGGCAGCGCCAAGCAGGCGCGCGACCGCCAGTTCCAGGCGGTGCTGCCGCTGCGCGGCAAAGTGCTGAACACTTTCGAGATCGACTCGTCGGAAATTTTCGCCAACAACGAGGTGCATGACATCGCGGTGGCGCTGGGCATCGATCCGCACAAGCCGGACGCGCCGGCTGCGGTACTCGACGGCCTGCGTTACCACAAGATCATCATCCTGTCGGACGCCGACGTGGATGGCGCCCACATCCAGACGCTGCAGCTCACGCTCTTCCTGCGTCATTTCCCCAAGCTGATCGAGCGCGGCCACGTGTTCATCGGGCAGCCGCCGCTGTACTGCGTGAAGATCGCGCCGACCAAGACGCGGCCGGCGCGCCGCCTCTACGCGCTGGACGAAGCCGAGCGCGACAGCATCCTCGCCAACCTGATCGCCGACGGCATCAGTGAGAGCGCGCTGACGGTGAGCCGCTTCAAGGGTCTGGGCGAAATGAATCCGGACGAGCTGAAGGAAACCGCGATGAACCCGGAAACCCGCCGGCTCATCCGCATCACCGCCGGTGCCGACCCGGAACGGGTGCTGAACACCTTCACCATGCTGATGGGCAAGAAGGAAGCCGAACGCCGTCGCCGCTGGATGGAACTGGAAGGCGACAAGGTGGTGCCGGATGCTTGACGGCAGGGACTAGGGACTGGGGCTAGGGACTAGGGGCTAGGGGAGTGCCGCGCGGTGGTACATCCAACTCGTGTGGCGAAGCCACACCTCCTCCCTAGTCCCTAGCCCCTCATCCCTAGCCTCTGGTCCCTGACCCCTAGCCCCTCCGCACCACCACAAACAACGAAACACCCGGAGCACTCCGTTGACTGACAACCTGTTCGAACCCGACATCGCTGACATCCCGGTCGATGCGCATGCGGCGCAGGCCTATCTGACCTATGCGATGTCGGTGGTCACCTCGCGCGCGCTGCCGGGGCTGGAAGACGGCATGAAGCCGGTGCAGCGCCGCATCCTGTTCGCGATGGACGGTTTTGCCCGTCCGGACGCCGCGCACAAGAAATCCGCCCGCGTGGTCGGCGACGTGATCGGCAAGTACCACCCGCACGGCGATTCGTCGGTCTACGAGGCCATGGTGCGTCTGGCCCAGCCTTTCACGCTGCGCTATCCGCTGATCGACGGCCAGGGCAATTTCGGTTCGATGGACGGCGACAACGCCGCCGCCATGCGGTACACCGAATGCCGGCTGACGCCGTTCGCGCGCCATGTGTTGCTGTCCGAGCTGAACGCCGGCGTGGTCGAGTTCCAGCCCAACTACGACGGTACGCAGCAGGAGCCGTCGCTGCTGCCGGCGCGACTGCCGGTGGTGCTGGCCAATGGCGCGTCCGGCATCGCGGTCGGCATGGCCTGCGAAATCCCGCCGCACAACCTGCGCGAACTGGGCGAGGCCACCTGCCGGCTGCTGGTCGATCCGCGCATGCCGGACGACGACATCATCGACTGCATCCAGGGGCCGGATTTCCCGAATGGCGCGACCCTCATTTCGTCGCGCGAATCGATCGTCGCCGCCTACAAGGAAGGGCGTGGCTCCTTCCGCATGCGGGCCAACTACGAGGTCGAGGGGCTGGCGCGAGGCCAGTGGCAGATCGTGGTCAGCGCACTGCCACCGGGCGTGAGCACCGGCGCGGTGATGAGCCGCATCGACGACCTCGCGAACCCCAAACCCAAGGGCGACAAGAAGAAAATCAGCGACGACCAGGCGCGCACCAAGACGCTGGCCACCTCGCTGATCGATTCGGTGCGCGACGAATCGGACGCGCGTCACCCGGTGCGCCTGGTGATCGAGCCGAAGTCGCGCGCGGTGAGCCAGGAAGACCTGCTGGCTTTCCTGTTCGCGTACACCGACCTCGAATGCAACGCCAGCCTGAACCTGACGCTGCTGGACACCCACCGTCGTCCGGGCCAGATCGGCCTGCCGGCGGTGCTGCGCCAGTGGTGCGACTACCGGCTGGGTGCGGTGACCCGACGGCTCACCCAGCGCATCGCCGACATCGACGACCGCATGCACATCCTGGATGGCCGACTGGCCATCCTGCTCGACATCGACCGCGCGATCGCCATCATCCGCGCCGCCGACGATCCGAAGGCCGACCTGATGGCCGGTTTCGGCATCACCGAGCGCCAGGCCGAGGACGTGCTGGAAATCCGGCTGCGTCAGCTGGCCAGGCTGGAGGCCATCAAGCTGCAGGGCGAGCGGGATGCGCTTCATGCCGAACGTACCGGCCTGCTCAAGCTGCTGGGCAGCGACAGCGCGCTGCGCACCTTCGTGCGCGACGAGGTTCGGGCCGACGTCGAACGCTTCGGCGACGAACGCCGCACGCTCATCAATGCCGACGTGCAGGCCACGCGCACCCGCGAGGTGCCGCAGATCGACGAAGCGGTCACCGTCATCGTGTCGCGTGGCGGCTTTGGCCGGCTGCGTTCCGGCCACGACGTGGACGAGGCTGCGCTGACCTGGAAGGCGGACGACGGTCCGCTGGCGGTGCTGAAGTGCCGCACCGTGTGGCCGGTGGTGCTGATGGACGGCGACGGCCGCACCTACACCATCAAGCCGACCGATCTGCCCAGCGGCAAGGGTGACGGCGTGCCGGTGTCCTCGCTGGCCGATCTGGCCGGCAAGAAGCTGGTGGCGGTGCTCACCGGCGAGCCGGGCAGCCGCTTCCTGGTGGCGTCCGACAGTGGCTACGGCTTCGTGTGCGCGATCGAGGACATGGTGAGCCGCCAGCGCGCCGGCAAGGCCTTCCTGAACACCGACGGCGGTACGGCGCTGGCGCCGGTCAAGCTGCTGCCTGCGGACAGGTGGGTGGTGGCCCAGGGCGGCGACCGCCTGCTCGCCTTCCCGCTGGAGGAGATGAAAACGCTGTCCGGCGGCAAGGGCGTGAAGATCATGACGCTGCCGGAGGGCGAATCGCTGGCACTGCTCACGCTGTTCCGCGAAAAGCTCGCGCTGCCGGTGGCCGGTTCGCGCGGCCGGGCGAAGACGCTGAACATCGACGAGAACGCGCTGATGGCCTGGCGCGGCGTGCGGGCGACCAAGGGACGCAAGCTGGATGGCTAGTGCCGGGTGCGTCGGCATTTCTTACACCCGTGCGGGTCTGTGTGCCTGCGTTGTGCGCCAACTGATTGTTCCGGCTGGAATAAGCGGTCAGGGTGATCGGTGGCGCACGGTTTGCTTCCCAGCGTGAAGGGTCTTCAATCCGGAGAAATGTCGTGAAACGCATGGGTACAGGAGTGCGCACCGCGCTGACGGCGGTGCTGGCGGGAACGTCGATGCTGGCGCAGGCGGCCAGCCTGTCCGGCAGCTTTACCGCCGACGATTACGCGACGGTCTATCTGTCGACCGATCTGGTGGCGGATGCCAGCGAAATCATCAGCGACAAGCAGACCACCTGGGGCGGTACGCAGACTTTTTCGGGCGTCGCCCTCACGCCGGGACAGAACTACTACCTGCTGGTGCTGGCGCGTAACGTGTTCAGCGGTCCGGCCATGTTCGTCGGCGATTTCGCCCTCACCGGAGACGGCTTCAGGTTCTCGAACGGTGGTCAGGCCCTGCTTACCAACACGACCAACTGGACGGTGAACGAAAGCGGCTTCGGCGCGGCGGGACAAACGCCGGTCAGCCTCGGCACCAACGCATCGCTGCAGATCTGGGGTGCGCGTCCGGCTATTTCGGGTGATGCCGAAGCGGTGTGGGCCTATTACGCCGACTGGGCGAACGGCTATAACGGCCCGGCCTATTTCGTCACCCAGATCACGGCCGTGCCTGAACCCGCTGCGTTCGCGATGTTCGCTGCCGGACTGGGCGTACTGGGAACGATCGCCCGCCGCCGTCGCGTCTGAGCGGACCGTTGTTCGCCCGAAAGGCTCGCCGCATGGCGGGCCTTTTTCGTTCACGACTCGTTCAGCGATGCAGGGTGCGCTCGCTGCGCCGGGCGAAATAGAACCACTCGTTGCCCGGCGTGGCCGACGGATTCGGGAACACGATGAAGCCGTCGCGCGGTGCGCGCACTTCGCTGCCGTCCTCGCGCGTGCCGATGAGGTCGCCCGCCGCGACCGGATCGAAACTGGCCCAGGGGCGCGCGAAGGTATCGCCGGCGTGCAGGCGGTCGATCACTTCGGTCAGCTTGAGCAGTTCCACATCCGGGCGCGCGGGCGGCGCCGGCTCGTCGGTCAGACCGAGGTGGGCCAGCGTGTTGCGGATGGCCCGCCACGCGAAGTCCGGTGCGATCGGGTCTTCGTGCTGGCCGCATTCCAGCGTGATCGCATAGCCACCCATGCGGCGCATGTATTCGGTGGTGCCGACACCGTAATCCGGGTCGGTGCTGAGCAGGTGCGCCCGTTCCGACGGCGCGGTGCGCGCCAGACGCGTGCGTACGCCTGCCGCATAGGTGTCCAGCCAGCCTTCGACCAGCCGGCGCGCCCCCAGTCGCAGCGCCATCGCCTCTTCTGCTGCCGCTTGGGCGAAGGGTTCCAGCGCGCCGCCGTTGTTCTCCGGGCCCAGCATCGCGAACGGCTCGCCGCCGGTGTGGAAGGAGTGCAGGTCGAGCAGCACCTCGTGCGCTGCCAGCAGCGGGCACAGCGCGTTGGCGATGCGGTCCTCGTAATCCTGCGGATCGCTCTTCGGCCCGAGATTGCGGTTCAGGTTGCGGTCACCGGCCCGCTGCCCGCGCAGATAGGCGAGCGGATTGGTGACCGGCACGAAGGTGACACTGCCGCGCAGGATGCGCAGTTCGCCGCGGTCGAGTTCGCCGAGGATGCGGGCGATGCCCTGGGTGCCGCAGGTTTCGTTGCCGTGGACTGCGCCCAGCACCAGCAGGCGCGGGCCGGTGTCGAGGCCGTGGTAGGCGTGGGTGCGGAGGCTGGTCAGGTTCATGAGCTGCACGAGAGGGCTGAACAGCCGGGCTTGTGTCGCGCCCACTCCGGGCGGCGCCCGGCGAGATCGTCGAATTCCGGCTGTTCGTCGTAGGGGCGCCGCATCATCTTCAGCAGGCGCTCGATCATGCCGGTGTCACCGGCGGTGGCATCGTCGATCGCGCGCTGGGCCAGCCAGTTGCGGACGACGTATTTCGGATTGGTCGCGTTCATGCGCGCGATGCGCGCAGCGTCCGGTTCGCCGCCGGCCGAGATGCGGGCTGCCCACTGCTGCAGCCAGCCGAGCAGGGCACGGCCGTGGTCGGCGGACGGACCGTCGCCGCTGTAGAAAGCGGCGTGCAGCGGGGCCAGTGCGGCGGCGTCTCCCGCCGCCGCGGCCGCGAGCGGCACGCCGGCCAGCTGGCGGAAGAAGATCGTGAAATCGCATTCCTCTTCCTGCAGCAGCAGGAAGAGCCGGCTGCGCATGTCGGCATCGGCGTCGTCGCCGGCCGCCGGCATCGGCAGGCCCAGCTTGTTGGCCAGCATGGCGGTCCAGCCGTCGGAAAAGGTCTGTTCGTAGCCTTCGAGCGCGGCATCGATCGCGTCGCGGTCGTCGATCAGCGGCGCGAGCGCGGCGGCGAGTCGGGTAAGGTTCCAGTAGCCGATCTGCGGCTGGCGGCCGTAGCAGTAGCGGCGGCCCTGGGCGTCGGTGGTGTTCGGCGTCCACATCATGTCCACGCCCTCCAGCCAGCCGTAGGGACCGTAGTCGATGGTGAGGCCGAGGATGGACATGTTGTCGGTGTTCATCACGCCATGCACGAAGCCGACCCGCATCCACTCGACCATCAGCGTCGCGGTGCGCCGGCAGATTTCGGCGAACCAGTCGGCGTAAGAGCCGATGCCCGGGTAGTGGTGGGTCATCACCCAGTCGGCCAGCTGGCCCAGCAGCGCGGTTTCGTCGTGCGAGGTCAGGATTTCGAAGTGACCGAAGCGCACGAAGCTGGGCGCGACCCGGCACACGATGGCGCCCGGTTCGTTCTCCGGCCGGCCGTCATAGAACATGTCACGCACCACGGTGTCGCCGGTGGCGACCAGGCTGAGCGCGCGGGTGGTCGGAATGCCGAGGTGGAACATCGCCTCGCTGCACAGGAATTCGCGCACCGACGAACGCAGCACCGCCCGGCCGTCGGCCCGGCGGGAGTAGGGCGTGGGGCCGGCGCCTTTCAGCTGCAGTTCCTGCCGCTGACCGTGCGTGTCGAACATTTCGCCCAGCGTGATCGCGCGGCCATCGCCGAGCTGGCCGGCCCAGTTGCCGAACTGATGGCCGCCATAGCGCGCGGCATAGGGCTGCATGCCGGGCAGGATGCGGTTGCCGGCCAGCGCCTCGACCGCGGCGTCGCGTCGCGCCGGGCGCGCGAGACCGAGCTGCGCGCCCAGATCGTCGGACCAGCCCAGCAGCTGCGGGTCGGCCACCGGCGTCGGCGGCGTGAAGCTGTAGGCGGCGCCCGGCACCTGACGCGAGCGGATTTCGGTCGACGGATCGGCCGGCAGGCTGCGCACGAACAGGTTGTCGAACTCGATTTCGTCGAGGCGTCTGGAAGCTGCGGACATCGGCTGCGGTATGTGTTCAGGAGACGGCATTGTGAGCGAAGCGGCGGGTCAGGGGTTCATTGCGTGTGCAGGATGCCCAGCCACTGTGTCAGCCGTGTCGCATCGATGCCCCGGGTGATGCACACCACGGTCGATCCGTTCGCCGGCGCGTCCAGGCTGTCCGGCGGATACAGCGTGTGCTGCACGCCATGCACGACCTGGGCACGGTGTTCGCCAGCGATGTCGAGCACCGCCTTCATGCGCAGCAGCGCCGGGCCGGCCACGGTCGGCCAGGCGTCCAGCCAGGCCTGCACCCGCTCGGGCGCGAGCGGTGTGTCCACGGTGAAACTGTCGCTGCGCACCGCATGCACCTGCTCCGCAGTGGGCGGTGGCAGGCTGCGCAGTCTGAGCGTGCCCGGGGGCGTCAGCAGCGCCGGGGTGAGTGCCTCGGCCTGCAGATCGGTCTGCTGCGCGAACGGATTCAGGCGGCCAAGCAGCGCCTGCAGCGCGGCCACCTGCGCCGGGGCCGCCTGATCGGTCTTGGCGATCAGCAGCCGGTCGGCGGCGGCGATCTGCAGCAGGGCTTCGGGCTGCGCCGCGAGCGTGGCTTCGCCCTGGAAGGCGTCGACCACGGTGAGCGTGCAGGCGAGGCGGTAGCGTTCGGCAATGCGCGGGTCGGTGGCCAGCGTGCGCAGCACCGGTGCCGGATCGGCCAGGCCGGTGGTTTCGATCACCACCCGCTCGAACTGCCGGCGGCCGCCGCGGGCGAAGCGCCAGTGCGCTTCGCGCAAGGTCTGCGCGAGGTCGCCGCGCAGCGCGCAGCACACGCAGCCGCCCGCCAGTTCGGTCACCACCTGTTCCGGCGCGTGGGTGACCAGCCTGTGGTCCAGCGCCGCGTCGCCGTACTCGTTGATGATGACCAAGGTATCGGCCATTACCGGCCGGGTCAGCAGCCGGTTCAGCAGCGTGGTCTTGCCGGCGCCGAGAAAGCCGGTGAGCAGCACCACCGGAATGCGTGGCGCGCTCATGGCGCCGCACCTTCGAGCAGCGCGGCCCGGGTGCGCGGGCTGTCCAGCTGCTGCAGCCACCAGTCAAGCGCCCGCCCGCGCTGCGCACCGCTGCGCCACGCGATGGCGAACTGCGCCACCTTGTCTTCGGCGGTGCGCTTCACCACCAGTTCGCCGCGTTCGACATGCGGGCGCACCCGCGCCTCCGGCAGGAAGCCACAGCCCAGACCGCGCAGTTGGGCGGCGATCTTCATGTCCAGCGTGGGCACGGTGAGCACGTCCTGACCGGGCAGCAGATTGCGGGTGGTCGGCGACAGGCGGAGCGCGCTGTCGGCGATCGCGACCGCGCGGTGCATGCGGATCATGGCCGGGTCCAGCGGCTCGGGCAGCCGCGCCAGCGGATGGTGCGGAGCGACCGCGAACACGAAGCGGATGTCGCCCAGCGGCATCACCTGCAGGCCGGTGTTGCGGGTGTCGTCGGCGTCCACGCCGATCGCCAGATCGGCTGCACCGGACAGCAGCGCCTCCCAGGTGCCGGACAGCACCTCCTGTCGCAGCCGGATGCGGGTGGGCGGCGGCAGGCGGGCGGTGTCACGCTGGGCGTAGAAGGCGTCGACCAGGTCGAGCAGGGTATGCGGGCACATGAGCGCGTTGGCGGCGATCGCGAGCTGGCCTTCCCAGCCGCTGGCGACCCGCTTCACACGGCTGGCCACCGCGTCGATCTCCAGCAGCAGGCGGCTGCCTTCGTTCAGCAGTTCGCGTCCGGCCGGCGTGAGTACCGCGCTGCGGCTGGCGCGATCGAACAGCAGCACGTCGAGCGCGTCCTCTAGCTGGCGCACGCTGTAGCTGAGCGCCGACGGCACCTTGCCGAGCGCGCGGGCGGCACCGGCGAAGCTGCCGGCTTCGGCGATGGTGGCGATCAGCCGGATGGCGTCCGGTGTCAGCGGGTGTTCGCGTTCGGTCATGGCGCGAGTATTCAAAAAATTTGAATGATGATATCAGCCCGCCGCGCCCATGGTGGCCGGGGCGCTGCGCAGAATGCAGTCATTGCCTGACAACACAGAGGAGATGGCCATGATCACCCTGCGCAAATCTTCAGAACGCGGCTTCGACGACCACGGCTGGGGTCAGTCACACTTCAGTTTCTCGTTCGCCGATTACTACGACCCGGCGCACATGGGCGTCGGCACGCTGCGCGCGCTGATGGAAGACACGATAGAGCCGGCCGGCGGTTTCGGCACCCACCCGCACCGCGACATGGAAATCGTCACCGTGGTGCTGGCCGGCGAACTGACCCACCGCGATTCGATGGGCAATACCGGCGTACTGCGCGCCGGCGACGTGCAGCGCATGAGCGCCGGCACCGGCGTGCTGCACAGCGAATACAACCACGCCGCCAGCACGCCGGTGCGCATGCTGCAGATCTGGCTGCTGCCGCGTTCGCGCGGCATCGCGCCGGGCTACGCGCAGAAGCATTTCGCCGACGCGGACCGCCGGGGTCGCCTGCTGCCGCTGGTGGGCGAGGCCGACGGTGCGCTGTCCATCCATTCCGACGTGACGCTGTATGCCACCCGGCTGGAGGAGGGCGATGCGCCGCTGGCGCACCGGATCGCCACCGGCCGTCGCGTCTATCTGCACCTGATCGAAGGCGAACTCGAGGTCAATGGCGTGCGGCTGCAGGGCGGCGACGCGCTCACCATCGAATCGGAAGATGAAGTCGTGCTGGAAGGCGGCCGCGCCGCCCATGCGCTGCTGTTCGACCTGGGCGCGCATCCGTAGCGCACCCGCGGTTTTCGTTGCTGTCTGCCCCGATCGTGTCATGGTCTGCGCGCGATGGGCTCGTCACTCGTAGCAGACCACCCTTTGAGGAGAACACCATGACCCAAGTTGCCATCGTCTATCACAGCGGCTACGGCCACACCCGTCGCATGGCGCAATCGGTCGCCGAAGGCGCCGCGAAGCACGCACAGGTTCACAGCATCGAGATCGACGCCGAAGGCAATGTGCCGGAGGCTGCATGGCAGACGCTGCTGGACAGCGATGCCATCGTGTTCGGCAGCCCGACCTATATGGGCAGCGTGTCCTGGCAGTTCAAGAAATTCGCGGATGCGACGTCCAAGCCGTGGTTCACCCAGCAGTGGAAGGACAAGCTGGCCGCTGGCTTCACCAATTCGGCTTCGATGAACGGCGACAAGCACTCGACGCTGCACTACCTCATGACGCTGGCGATGCAGCACAGCATGCTGTGGACGGGTACCGGCCTGATGCCGAGTAACAGCAAGGCCGCGACGCGCCAGGACGTGAACTACGTGGCGTCCTTCGCCGGCGCGATGGCCTCGACGCCGTCCGACGCGTCGGTGGAAGAAATGGTCCACGGCGATCTGAAGACCGCGGCGCTGTTCGGCGAGCGCGTCGCTCAGCAGGCCGCACGCGTGGCCGCGCGCTGATCGAGGAAGCGGGACGCTTCTCCGGGCGTCAGTACAGTTCGGGGAAGCGTTCCAGCCAGGTCCAGGCGATCGCCAGAACCACCACCACCAGACCGGTCCAGGTGCCGGTGACGAAGCAGCAGGCCGCCGGAATGACCAGACCGGCCACTTCGTCGAACAGCGTACCGAAGGTGAACCAGAGCGCGGTCAGCGCCAGCCACTTCAAGATGAAGCCCGGCAGATGACGCCGCATGGAGCGGTTGTGCCGGTAGCTCTGCGCACGCTCCATCCAGGAGCCACGGGTGCAGTTGCGGAAATAGAGGAAGGGCCAGATGTAGCGCCACCACAGGCGCAGCATGGACTCGGGCCGGACGCCCGGACCGCCGCCATTTCCTTCGTCAAGGCCGGTGGCGTGCCGGCCATCCCGATCGAAGCTCTGCATGTCCATGACGCATCCTCCCCGACACGATCCGTCCGGCTGTGGCGCCGGGACGTCCGGCCCGCAGGTTGCGGGCCAAGACCGTCATGGCCTGATTACGGCCGGACGGAATTCCGGGTTGAGGCGACGCGCCGGACAGGTCCGACCGCGCCGCTGATTACTTGATCGAAGCCTTCTGGCGCAGATCGTTCACGTGGTTCGCGATGGTCTGCTGTTCCAGACGCTGGGCGATCTGCGGCTTTGCTTCCTCGTACGACGGCAGCTTCAGGTCACGCACGTCTTCCAGCTTGATTACGTGGTAGCCGAAATCGCTGCGGATCGGCTGCGGCGTGAACTTGCCTTTTTCCAGCTTGACCAGCGCGTCGGAGAACGGCTTCACGTACTGCGCCGGCGCGCTCCAGCCGAGATCGCCGCCACGGTCCTTGGAGCCCGGATCTTCCGAATCCTTCGCCAGGTCCTCGAACTTCTCGCCGGCCTGCAGCTTGCCGATGATTTCCTTCGCCTTCTCCTCGGTCTTCACCAGGATGTGGCGGGCCTTGTATTCCTTGTTGCCCAGGCCGACCTTGATCTTCTCGTACTCGGCCTTGATGGTGTCCTCGCTCACCGGATGGGTGCGCATGTAATCCTGCAGATAGGCCTGGATCAGCACCGCCTGCTTGGCCAGTTCGGCCTGGTTCATCAGCGAGGCGTTCTTGTCCAGACCCTTGGCGGTTGCGGCCTGGGTCAGCACTTCGCGGCGGATCAGTTCCTCGCGGACCGCGGTGCGCAGCTGTTCGCCGTCCTGCTGGCCCTGGGCCAGCTGGTTCTTGATCATGACGTCGGCGCGGCCCTGCGGAATGCCCTTGCCGTTGACCGTCACCAGCACCCCGCCTTCGGCCGGGGCGGCGGCCGGCGCGGCCGGCTTGTCCTTGGCCTTCTGCTGCGCCATCGCCGGTGCGGCAAAGGCGGTGAGGGTGGCGAGGGTCAGGGCGGAAAGCATGTGTTTCATCGATTTACCTTTCGGGTGAAGTCCAGTCTTGCTGCTGCAGTATGCCCGTCCGTTCAGGCGGCAGGCGCGTCGTCCGGCGCGCGTGCGACGATGGACAGGGCGTGGATGTCTCGCTGCATCAGGTCGCCCAGTGCAGCATAGATGATGCGGTGGCGTTCCATCGTCCTTCGCCCCGAGAACTGCTCGGACACGATGGTGAGCCGATAGTGCCGTCCGCCCGAGCGCGCACCGGCATGACCTGCATGCAGGTGCGAGTCGTCGATCAGGTCGACCGCGGTGGGCGACAGCGCCGCGAGGCGCTCGCGTATCGCGGCTTCGATCCGGGCGGCGTCGCTCACGCGGGGAATACCTTGCGGAAGGGCTTGACCGTCATGCGGGCGAACACGCCTTCGGTCGTGTACGGATCTTCGTCCGCCCATTTCCGGGCGGCTTCCAGCGATTCGAATTCGGCCACGATGAGGCTGCCGGTGAAACCGGCCGCGCCCGGATCGCTGGCGTCCACCGCGGGCAGCGGACCTGCGATCAGCAGACGGCCTTCGTCCTGCAGCGCCTGCAGACGTGCAAGGTGGCCCGGGCGAGCCGCCATCCGCTTCTCAAGACTGTTCGGAATGTCTTCGCCCATCAATACGTAATACATGCAAACCTCGATTGGATCAGGAGTTCTTTTCTTCGATGTGACGGGACAGCATCAGGCCCTGGCCAAGCACGAACAGGAACATCAGGCCCATGCCGCCATAGAGCTTGAAGCTCACCCAGGTGTCTTCGCTGTAACTGTAGGCCACGTAGAGGTTCAGGATGCCCATGACCGCGAAGAAGGCAATCCATGAAAGATTGAGACGCGCCCAGACCGGCTCAGGCAGTTGCACCTGATCCTTCATCAGTGCGCGGATCAGGTTGCGCTTCATGAATAGCGCCGAGCCGGCCAGTGTCAGCGCGAACAGCCAGTACAGCACGGTGGGTTTCCACTTGATGAAGGTGGCGTCGTGGAAGAACAGCGTGGCACCGCCGAACACCACGATGATGGCCAGACTGATCCACAGCATGGTGTCCACCTTGCGCCCGCGGGCGATCAGCCAGAACACCTGGCCCAGGGTGGCAACGATGGCGACTGCGGTGGCGATCAGTATCGGTGCCTGACTGACGGCGATGCCGTCGCCGAGCAGCCGGGTGGCCAGTGCGTGGGATGCATCCGGCGATCCGCCGGCGAACTTGTAGGCTGCGAAAAAAAGCAGGACCGGCAGCAGGTCGAACAGGAATTTCATGGTGGCCGATTATGCCCGCTCATCCGCAAAGTTGTGCGTTCGGGGTCCGCTGCGCTGCAGCGAAATCGGGCATGGAACTGGCTAGGCGCGGAAAATATGTCCGGAGAGCGCGAGAATTCATGAAGAAAGTCCGCAGACCCGCTTGTGAAGCGCACGCGGCCTCACTATTATCCGCTCAGGTTTTCCCGCGCGCCCTTGCGTACAACCCAGTCAGTAGGAGACGTACATGAACAAAGCAGAACTGATCGAAGCCCTCGCCAAGAAAGCTGATGTTTCCAAGGCCGCCGCTGGCCGACTGCTCGACGGCTTCCTGGAATCCGTCACCACCGAACTGAAAAAGGGCGGCAAGGTCACTCTCGTGGGCTTCGGCACTTTCGCCACTGGCAAGCGCGCTGCCCGTACCGGCCGCAACCCGCGCACCGGCGCCACCATCAAGATCCCGGCAGCCAAGACTGCCAAGTTCACCGCAGGCGCTGCGCTGAAGAAGGCGATCAACAAGAAGTAATTCAGGATTCATGTCGCCGGCCGCCCGTGAGCAGGTGGCCGACGACAGGGCGCGATGCCCGGAAAGCTCCATGCATCGCAGCTCAGCCAGAAGGGCGTGCCGGATTCCGGTGCGCCCTTCTGTTTTTCCGCGCCGGCCCTGCGCCGCGAGCAGCGCGGGGTCAGGGCGGGCCGTCATCGGGCCGGTCGGCATCCAGACTGAGTGCAGCCGAATTGATGCAGTAGCGCTTGCCGCCCGGCTGCGGACCATCGCTGAATACGTGACCGAGATGCGCGGCGCAGTGCAGGCAATGCACCTCGGTGCGCCGGCCCAGCAGGCGTCTTTCCTCGCGCGTGCCGAGCGGCGCATCCGGCAGCGGCGCGCGGAAGCTCGGCCAGCCGGTGCCCGAATCGAACTTGCTTTCCGAACGGAACAGCGGCGCCCCGCAGCACACGCAGCAATAGGTGCCCGGTGTGCTGCAGTTCAGATAGCCGCCGCTGTAAGGGCGTTCGGTGCCCTGGCGGCGGGTGATGCGGTACTGCTCAACGGTCAGTCGGGCGCGCCACTCCGCCTGGCTGCGCAGTGCGGCATGCGCCTCGACCCGATCCCTGTCGTCTCTGTCCGGACGGTCCATCGAACGGCTCCTCCTGCCGGCGGTTCCGGCGGAGGCGGATGATACGCGCGACGGCGCTGCACGGTGAGCCGTGCTCCGTTACCATCAGCATCCTGTGTCTGACTGCTCCACCGTCCATGATCATCGTTCTGTCTCCGGCCAAGTCGCTGGATTACGAATCCCCGCTGCCCACCGAACGCGCCACCCGCCCCGATTTCCTGCAGCACTCTGCCGAACTGATCGAAGTCCTCCGGGCGAAAAGCCCCGCGGACATCGCGACCCTGATGTCGATTTCCGATCCGCTGGCCGCGCTCAACGTCGCACGCTATGCCGAATGGACGCCCGATTACGACGCCCCGCGCGGCCGGCAGGCGGTGTTCGCATTCAATGGCGACGTGTACGAGGGGCTGGACGCCGCCACGCTCGACCCTGACGCGCTCGACTGGCTGCAGGCGCACGTGCGCATCCTGTCCGGCCTGTACGGCGTGCTGCGCCCGCTCGATCTCATGCTGCCCTACCGGCTGGAAATGGGCACCCGGCTTGCCAATCCGCGCGGCAAGGACCTGTACGCCTTCTGGGGCGATCAGCCGGCACAGACGCTGAACGCGCTGTTCGAGAACGAAGCGCGGCCGGTGCTGGTCAACCTCGCCAGCGACGAGTACTTCAAGTCGGTGCGCCGCAAGGTGCTCAGGGCCGAGGTGATACAGCCGGTTTTCCAGGACTGGAAGGGCGGCGGCTACAAGGTGATCAGCTTCTTCGCCAAGCGTGCGCGCGGCCTGATGGCGCGCTACGCGGCCGAACACCGTATCGATCGACCCGAGGCGCTGCGCGACTTCGCGGTCGATGGCTATGCACTGGCTCCGGAAGTGTCGACCGCGACCGAATGGATATTCAGAAGACGTCTCGACTGAGACCGATAACGACACCACCGAGGAGAACCACCGATGAAGCCCTTCCGCCTGTCCCGTGCGCTGCCCGTGCTGTTCGCGACGCTGGCCGCCTGTGCCCCCGCGCTTGCGCAGGACAATCAGTCCGACAAGCTCTTTCACGACTGCCGGGCCGCCTGGGCGGACAACAACATCGGGGCGGCCGACGAGCTCTGCTACAAGTCGCTGACCGCGCCTGACTTCAAGGACGTGCCTGCCGAGGCGCGTTCGCTGCGCATCTACAACTACGCGCAGCTCAAGCGCATGATCGGCAACTGGGAAGCGGCGGAAGAACTGCTGCTGGAGACGCTGGCGCTGGAAGAGGCGCGGGCGGGTGCCAAGCCGGATCTGCCGCTGGCACGCCGGCTGGCCGAGCTGTCGATCGCCTACGCGGCGCAGGGCAAGTGGCCGGAGGGCATCGATGTCGTCCAGCGCATGATGCCTGTGGCCGATCAGTTCAAGGGTGGCGAGCGCGCCGCGGTCGCCGAAATCTTCCGCAACTACGTGCCGCAGGTCGCGGCCGCCGGCCGCACTGAGCTGGCGCGTCAGCTCAACGATTTTTCGGAGAGCGCCCCGGCACCGGAACCGGCCTTCATCCAGCGCTGACAGGGCGGACGGGCCTCTCCCGGCCGAGTCGCGGTAAAGTAGCGCCGCCTTCATTCGCGCTTGCCGCCTGCCAGAGGAGATGCCCGTGACCGATCCCGACAATCCGCTGCGACGTGATTTCCTGCGCGGCGCCGGCGCCGCCGGCTTTGCGCTGGCGGTGCAGCCGGTACTCGCCCAGCAGGTGATCAGCACTCCGGATGCCGGACTGCGTACCGGGGTATCTACGGTTGCAGCGATGGACGGACAGACGCTGCCGCTGTTCTACGCGCGGCCGGATCGCAGCGGGCAACCGCCGGTCGTGCTGGTGGTGTCGGAAATATTCGGCGTGCACGAACACGTGCGCGACATCTGCCGCCGCTTCGCGCACGCCGGCTATCTGGCCGTGGCGCCCGAGCTTTTCTTCCGCCAGGGCGATCCGTCGGCGATGGATAACGTGCAGCAGATACTTGAACGGGTGATCGCCCGGGTACCGGACGCGCAGGTGATGGCCGACCTCGACCGCTGCGTGGACTGGGCGCAGGGCGAGGGTGGCGATGTCGCCCGGCTGCACGTCACCGGCTATTGCTGGGGCGGCCGCATCACCTGGCTGTACGCCGCGCACCGGCCGTCGCTGCGTTCGGGCGTGGCCTGGTACGGGCGGCTGCGCGGCAACGCGAGTACGCTGACGCCCACGCATCCGATGAATCTGACCGAACAGCTGCAGGCGCCGGTGCTGGGCCTGTACGGCGGTCAGGACGCGGGCATACCGAACGCCGATGTCGAGGCGATGAACGCTGCGCTGGCGGCGTCCGCTTCGCCGGCCGCGCGCGCGTCTCACATCGTGCTCTACCCGGATGCGCAGCACGCTTTCCACGCCGACTACCGCCCGAGCTATCGCGCCGCCGATGCGGCCGATGCATGGCGACGCTGCCTCGAATGGATGAATAGCCGCGGCGGCGCCTGAGCGACGCACAGGGTCGGCCCTGTGCCGTCCCCGCTCGCGCGTGACCTGACTTCAGTGCGGGCCGTGCGCCAGGCCCAGCGACACCGTGGCCTTGGCGTGGGTGAGGTCGCGTGCCGCGCCACTGCCGTACAGGCACGCCGCCACCTGATTCAGCACCGGCTGTGGAATCGCCCGCTGACCGTCCAGCATTTCACGGATGCAGCGCGCGGTGGCGTCCACGTCGCTGGCTGGTGGCAGCGGGTTGGTCAGCGGCAGCGCGCCGTTTTCCGCCTCGAACAGCGTGCGCGAGGTCATGCGTTCGAACAGTTCGATGCGCGGCCGACGCAGCGGGTCGGCGAAGCCGTCGTCATCCGGTGCCCGCATCAGCAGCGCCTGCTCCGGCGAGCGGAGGAAGGTGTCCTGCAGACGCGACAGCAGCTGCGGATCGGCGACGCAGATGACCCGCAGGCTGTGCAGGGGTGCCGGATCGAGCAGCTTGGCCACCACGTGCGCGGTATTGCGGTGACCCATGCGGTCGCGCAGCCGGATCAGGCCGTCCAGTGCCGGATTCAGCACCTCGGTCGCCAGCACTGCGCAGCGGCCGGCGTGCAGCGTGTCCTGCGCTTCGTGCAGCGTGGCGCAGGGCAGGTGGCCCAGTCTTTCCAGCACGTCCAGACTGCCGGCGGGCGCGCCACGGCCGCTCAGGCCGTGGATCAGCACCGGCACGTCGAGCCGGGCCAGCATGATGGCCAGCAGCGGCATCAGATTCGGTGCCTGACCCGCCCGCGCGTAGCTCGGTATGACCACCATGCGCGGCAGGTGGGGCGGCAGTTCCAGCGTGGGTACCCGCTCGTTCAGCGCGCGCGCGAAGCCGCGCAGCTCGTCCGCGGTTTCGTGTTTCCAGCGCAGGCTGGTGAGCAGCGCACCCAGTTCCAGTGCCGGAATGCGTCCGTCCAGCATGTCGGCGAACAGGCCGTGCGCCTCGTGTTCGGCCAGGTCGCGTGCATCGTCCGCACCGCGCCCGAGTGCGGACAGCATTTCGGTCAGGCTCTGTGGGCTCAGCATCGGATCGGGTGCTCCATCCTTGTCATGTTCGGGGTTACGCCGCCTGTCGCCCGGCGTCCAGCATGCGCTTGAGTTCGGGCACGCAGGAGCCGCAGGAGGTGCCGCAGCGCAGCGTGGTCTGCAGCGCGTCGAGATCGGCGCCGCCGGCGATGGCATGCGCGATGTCCGGCTCGGCCACGTCAAGACAGTTGCATATGATGCGGCCGCGGCTTTTCGCGGCCACCGGCGGCGTGGCCAGCGGCGCGAACAGCCAGCGCCGCAGGTCGGCGGTGGGCTGACGGCCGACCATCACCTCGCGCAGCCAGGCCGCGGCCACGGTTTCGCCGGTCAGGCGCATGCCGGTGAGCAGGCCGTCCTCGATCAGCGCGCGCTTGGTGATGTCGCGCCGGGCGTCGCGATAGACCAGACAGGCCGGATCGTCGAGGCCGCACACGCGGTCCAGTTCGCCCAGCCATTCATCCGGCAGCGGCTGGTCGTGCGCGATGCGCAGCACCAGTGCCGGCCGCTCGCGACCGGCCATGGACAGCGATGCGTAGGCGAAGCGGCCGAGCAGCGGCGCCAGCGCTTCCATGCGCAGCAGGGTCTGGCGCTGTGCCGCCTCGTCGCTCGCTTCGGTACGCAGCAGCAGGGCCTGGTAGGGCAGGTCGGCGCGGCTCACCTGAATCGCCGCGTGTTTGAGTTCCGGCTGTTTCGAGTGCGGGTCCACACGGCCTGCGGTCAGCGCGTTGGCGCCGCTGCTGGACAGCATGTTGCGGCCCCAGTGCATGGCGACGAATGCGCTCCCTGGGCGTTGCGCCTCGCTCGCGTGGGCGCGCAGCACGATCTGTCCGCGCCGGCTCTTTACCCGCACCAGATCGCCGTCCGCCAGACCGCGTCGCGCGAGGTCGTCGGCATGCAGTTCGACCCGCGCTTCGTCGACATGGCTGTACAGCCGGGCGACCTGCCCGGTGCGGCTCATGCAGTGCCAGTGGTCGCGCAGGCGGCCGGTGTTCAGGTGCAGCGGATAGCGGGCGTCGATCTTTTCCGCGGTGGTGGCGGTGGTCGGCACCACGAAGCGCGCACGTCCATTGGGCGTGGCGAAGTGCCGCTCGGTGTAGAGGCGCGGCGTGCCGCTGCGCGCGCCGTCCGGGAAGGGCCACTGCTGCGGTCCGATGCGGTCGAGCAGGGCGTGTGACAGCCCGCTGATGTCGAGATCGCGGCCGCGCGTGCTTTCAGCGTGTTCGGCGAACACTTCGGCCGCGCTGGCGTACGGGAACAGCGTGGCGCTGTCCTTGCCCAGACGCGGGCCGAGCAGGTGCGCGAAGTCGCGGACGATGAGCCAGTCGGCGCGCGCCTCGCCCGGCGCCGGCAGCGCCGGCTGCACATGGGTGATGCGGCGTTCGGAATTGGTGACCGTGCCGTCCTTCTCGCCCCAGGTGGTGGCCGGCAGCAGCAGGTCGGCGAAGGCCGCGCTTTCGGTGCTGCGGCTGGCGTCCTGCACGACGACGAATTCGGCCGCCTGCAGCGCCTCGACGATGCGCGCCTGATCCGGCATCGAATGGGCGGGATTGGTGCAGGCGATCCAGACCGCCTTCACCCTGCCGTCGCGCACCGCGTCGAACAGTTCCACCGCTGTCAGTCCGGGTTTCGCCGGCACGTCGGGCACGCCCCAGAAGCGGGCCACCTCGTCGCGGTCGGCCGGGCTGGCGAGATCGCGGTGCGCCGACAGCAGCGTGGCCATGCCGCCGACCTCGCGGCCGCCCATCGCGTTCGGCTGGCCGGTCAGAGAGAAGGGGCCGGCACCCGGGCGGCCGATCTGACCGGTGGCCAGATGCAGCGCGATCAGCGCGGTGCCATTGTGGGTGCCGTGGTGAGACTGATTCAGCCCCTGGCACCACATCGACATCGCGGCCTTCGATTCGCCGAACCAGCGCGCGGCGGTCACGATGTCCTCGCTGCGCAGGCCGCATATTTCCGAGGCGATGGCCGGCGTGATGTCGCGCACGTGGCGCCGCAGTTCGGGAAAGCCTTCGGTGTGCGCGGAAATGAAGCGCTCGTCGGCAAGACCCTCCCACAGCAGCACGTGCAGCATGGCGCTGTACAGCCAGATGTCGGTACCTGGCAGCAGCGGCAGGTGCAGGTCGGCGTCGGCCGCGGTGTCGGTGCGGCGCGGGTCGACCACGATCATCTTCATCGCCGGATTCGCCTTGCGGGCATCCTCGATGCGGCGATACACGATGGGGTGGGCGTAGGCCGGATTGCCGCCGGCGATCAGCAGGCAGTCGGTGTGGTCGATGTCCTCGTAGGAACAGGGCGGCGCGTCGGCGCCCAGCGTCTGCTTGTAGGCGGTGACCGCCGAACTCATGCACAGCCGCGAATTGGTATCGACGTTATTGGTGCCGATCAGCCCCTTGGCCAGCTTGTTGAAGACGTAGTAGTCCTCGGTCAGCAGCTGGCCCGATATGTAGAAGGCGACCGCGTCCGGTCCGTGCTCGCGGATGATGGCGGCGAAGCGGTCGGCCGCGTGCTCGAGTGCCGTGTCCCAGCTGACCCGGGTACGCGGCAGTTCTCGCGTGGCGCGCAGTTCCGGGTGCAGCGCGCGCGTTTCCTGGCGCGCGCTCAGGTGCAGGGTCGAGCCCTTGGTGCACAGCCGCCCGAAGTTGGCCGGATGTTCCGGGTCGCCGCGCACGCCGGTGATCCGGTCGCGGTCGTGCTCGATGATGACGCCGCAGCCGACACCGCAGTAGCAGCAGGTCGAGCGGGTTTCGTGTGTATGCATGCTCATGTCTGTCTCCGGGAGACTTTTAGCAAGGGGTATGCCACGCTGATGACAGCAGGCCTGAAGGCGATTGCTGGCCGATTGGCGTTGTATTGACGTCCTGAAGGGGCGGTCGGCACCGCGGTGCGCTCCGCTGCGGGGCGCCGCACCGGCTGCGTGCATGGGACTGGTGCGCCCGGGTCAACGCAGCAGCAGGCACAGCAGCAGGATGTTGCCGATCAGCGACAGCGCCAGCAGCGCGCGCAGCAGGCGCAGCGGCATGCGCTCGACCAGCGGTGGCCGCCGCGGCAGCGCCAGTGGGCGGTGGGCGCCGCGCTCGAGCGCGAGCAGGCATTCTTCTGCGGTTTCGAAACGCGCCGACGGCTCACGCGCGATCGCCTTCAGCAGCACCGCTTCCAGCCATTCCGGAATGTCCGGCCGATAGCGCGTGGGCGGCACCGGTTCGCCGAAGCGCGGACGCTGGAAGGGTTCGATCTCGCCCCAGGGATAGTGCCGGGTGAGCAGCTGGTAGAGCGTGACGCCGAGCGCGAACAGATCGCTCGATTCGCTGGCGGGGCGGCCTTCGAACAATTCCGGAGCCATATAGCTGGGCGTGCCCGGATTGTTGATTTCCTTGAAGTCCTCGCCGTCCGACGCGGCGACGCCGAGGTCGAGCACGCGCAGCACGCCCTGGCTGTCGAGATGTAGGTTGTCCGGCTTGATGTCGCGATGGACGATGCCCAGCCGGTGCAGCGTACCGAGTGCGCGCAGCACGCTGCACCCCAGTTTCACCACCTGTTCGATGTCGAAGTGGTGACCTGCGTCGAGGCGGGCGCGCAGGCTGGCGCCCTCGTGCCAGGTCATCAGGTAGTACAGCCGGCTGCGCGCGCGGTGCGCGATCACCTGCGGAAACTGCGGCGATACCACTCGGCGCGCCAGCCATTCTTCATGCACCAGCGCGGCGATCGCGTCCGGGTCGGCGCCGTCGCGCAGCGTCTTCAGCACGCGTGCGTCGCCGCTTTCGAGTTCGGTCACGCGGTAGAGCAGGGTGAGGCGCGATTCATGCAGCACCGCGTCCACCCGCAGACCGTCCAGTTCGTCGCCGACATTGAGCCGCGGCGGTAGCGACAGCCTGACTGCTTCGGCCAGGCGGTCGCGCAGCGCGGCCTGCGGCAGGCTGTCCACCCGGGCGACCAGCGCGGTGCAGTTGTCGTGGGCGCCCTGCGCTTCCGCCTGCATGACCAGCGCTGCCGCCAGCGCATCCGGATCCCCGCCCTGCGCCAGCACGCCGGCGATGCCGCCATCGCCCAGCGTGTTCCAGACGCCGTCGCTCATCAGCACGAACAGGTCGCCGGCCTCGATTTCGCCATCGGCGTGATCCACGGCCAGGCGCGCGTCCAGGCCCACTGCCCGGTGCAGCACGTTGGACAGTTCCGGATGGGCCCAGGTGTGGTCTTCGGTCAGCCGGGTGAGGTCACGGTCGCGATACAGGTAGATGCGCGAATCGCCGACATGCGCCAGATGCCAGCGGGTGCCGCGCAGCACCAGCGCCGACAGCGTGGTGGCCATGCCGGCGGTTTCGCGGGTGCGGGCGGCGTGCGCCACCAGCCAGCGGTTGAGCGCGCCCAGCACCTGGTCGATCGCCTGCGCGATGCTCCAGGTGTCCGGCGTCGCGTAGTAGTCGTTCAGCAGGCCGCGCACCGTGAACTCCGCCGCCTCGCGCCCCTTGGCGTGGCCACCGACGCCGTCGGCGACCGCCAGCAGCATGCCCTTGGCGTCCAGCGTTTCACCGGTCGGCGTGACCGCGCCGGCGAAGTCCTCGTTGCGCGGCCGCGGCCCGGTGATCGAGCACTGGCCGATGGATATCGCGAGCGTCATCGCCCGGCCCCGGTCAGATCCGTGCCGATGTCAGGTGGGCCGCACCCCAGGTGGTGCGCCAGCGGTTTTTCACGCTGCTCAGGCCGATCAGGGCCGCGACCGCCAGCAGCGCGAACACCACGAAGCCGCCCTGATAGCTGCCGGTCACCTCGCGCGACCAGCCGAGCGAAGACGCCAGATAGAAGCCGCCCACGCCGCCGGCCATGCCGACCAGACCGGTCATGACGCCGATTTCGCGGCGGAAGCGCTGCGGCACCAGCTGGAACACCGCACCGTTGCCCATGCCCAGCGCCAGCATGGCGCCGACGAACACCATCACCGCCATCCACGCCTGCGGCAGGCCGAAGCTCACGCCGAACAGGAAGGCGGCCGCGATCACATACATCGCGCTCAGCGTGCGGATGCCGCCGATGCGGTCGGCGAGGTTGCCGCCTATCGGGCGCACCAGCGAGCCGGCGAACACGCAGGCGGCGGTGAAGTAGCCGGCGGTTTTCGGTTCCAGTCCGTACTGGGTGTTGAAGTAGATGGTGAGCGAGGACGCCAGACCGACGAAGCCGCCGAAGGTGACGCTGTAGAAGAACATGAACCACCAGGCGTCGCGGTCCTTCAGCACCTTGAGATATTCGGCGAAGGTCTTGGGCGGCGGGCATTCCGGCGCGTCTTTCGCGACCAGCAGATAGACGATGAACACCGCGACCAGCGGGATGAGCGCCAGGCCGAACACATTGGTCCAGCCGAACACCATGGCGAGGCCGGGCGCGAACAGCGCGGCGAGCGCGGTGCCGGAGTTGCCGGCGCCCGCGATGCCCAGTGCCGTGCCCTGGTGTTCCGGCGGGTACCAGCGCGAAGCCAGCGGCAGCGCCACCGCGAAGGCGGCACCGGCGAAGCCGAGGAAGCAGCCGAGCAGCAGCGCCTGTTCGTAGCTGTGGATGCCGAACTGCCAGGCGACGAACAGCGCGCCGATCACGATGATCTGACCGATGGCGCCGGCCTTCTTCGGCTGCAGGTGGTCGACCAGCACGCCCATCAGCATGCGCAGCAGCGCGCCGGCCAGTACCGGCACCGCCACCATGAAGCCCTTCTGCGCGTGGGTGAGATGGAGATCCTGGGCG
Source organism: Methyloversatilis universalis FAM5 (assembly GCF_000214035.2). Classification (GTDB taxonomy): domain Bacteria; phylum Pseudomonadota; class Gammaproteobacteria; order Burkholderiales; family Rhodocyclaceae; genus Methyloversatilis; species Methyloversatilis universalis. The sequence continues at coordinate 288,248 of NZ_AFHG01000030.1, forward strand.
ATCTGCACGCCCAGCGGGCCGAGCAGCACCCACACCATGAAGGCGAGATCGAAGTAGAGAAAGGCGGCGAACAGCGTGGGCGTATGGCCGGCCTTGAGAAATGCTTTCCTGTCCATCGGTGGATGACCTCCCCGTCATCAATCCGGTCTGCGCGCATCCGTGCGGGCAGCCGTACTCGGGATAGTGGTGATTCGGATCGCTGCGACGGCGTTCGCCGTCACAGGTATTGCGCGCCTCAGCGGACCTCTGCGGACCTCAGGCCTTCAGCAGCACCTGGCCGTTCTCGACCTTCACGTCGAAGCCGCGCGTGCAGCCGACGTCGGGCGCAACCGCCTCGCCCGATTCCAGCCTGATCTTCCAGCTGTGCAGCGGACAGGTGACCGTGTCGCCATGCACGATGCCCTGCGACAGCGGGCCGCCCTTGTGCGGGCACTTGTCGTGCACGGCGAACACGCGGTCGCCGTCAGTGCGGAAGATCGCGATATCGCCGGAATCGGCCGTGACGACGCGCGAGCCCAGCAGCGGGATGTCTTCGAGCGCGCACACGTGCGCCCAGGTGGAGGTTTCGGTGCTCATGAGGGTTCCTGTATGGGTATCTGGGGGCTAGGGGCTAGGGGCTAGGGGCTAGGGGCTGGGGGCCAGGGAACAGGCGCGGCTTTGCCGCGCGAGATGGGCTTGTCGCTAGCTCCTGACCCCTAGCCCCTCATCCCTTGATCAAGCCTTCATCGCCTGCTTGATGGCGAGGGTGCGGAACTCGCGGCCCAGCTCGGATTTCGCGTCGGCTTCGGCGCGCTCCAGCCACGGGTCCTTGTAGTCCTGCAGCGCGAACAGCAGGCGTTCGTACAGCGCCTTGCGGTTCTCGGCGTCATCGACCACCTTGCCCTTCACGTAGTCGAGACCGACGCGCTCGATGTAATGCACGGTGCGTTCGAGGTACCAGCCCTCTTCGCGGTAGAGCTGCAGGAAGGCGCCTGAGTACTCCATCACCTCGTCGTCGCTGCCCACCTTGCAGAAGAACTGCGCGACCTCGGTCTTGATGCCGCCGTTGCCGGCGACATAGATTTCGTAGCCGGATTCGACGCCGATCACGCCCACGTCCTTGATGCCGGCTTCGGCGCAGTTGCGCGGGCAGCCGGACACCGCGAGCTTCACCTTGTGCGGGCTGTACATGCCGAACAGCATCTTTTCCAGCTTCACGCCCAGGCCCATGGACAGCTGGGTGCCGAAGCGGCAGTGTTCGGCGCCGACGCAGGTCTTCACCGTGCGCAGGCTCTTGCCGTAGGCGTGTCCGGACACCATGCCGGCCTTGGCGAAGTCAGCCCACATCGCCGGCAGGTCGTCCTTCTTCACCCCCAAGAGGTCGATGCGCTGGCCGCCGGTCACCTTCACCGTCGGCACCTTGTACTTCTCGGCCGCGTCGGCGATGGCGCGCAGTTCGTCCGGCGTGGTGAGGCCGCCCCACATGCGCGGCACCACCGAGTAGGTGCCGTCCTTCTGGATGTTGGCGTGCGCGCGCTCGTTGATGAAGCGGCTCTGCGCGTCGTCCTTCGCCTCGTGCGGCCAGGTCGAGATCAGGTAGTAGTTCAGCGCCGGGCGGCAGCTGGCGCAGCCATTGGGCGTCTTCCACTTCAGCTCGCGCTGCACGGTCGGGATGTCGATCAGGTGACGGTCGCGGATCGCCGCGCGCACGTCGCCGTGGTTCATGTCGGTGCAGCCGCACATCGGCTTCGAGCTGGAATCGGCCGGCGTGTAGGCGCCACCGACGCATGAGGCAAGGATCTGTTCGACCAGACCGGTGCAGGAGCCGCAGGAGCTGGACGCCTTGGTGTGCTTGCGCACGTCGTCCAGCGAGAACAGCCCCTTCTCCTTGATCGCCTTGACGATGGTGCCCTTGCACACGCCGTTGCAGCCGCAGACTTCGGCGGTATCGGGCATCGAGGCGGCCTGGGTCTGGCCCTTGTGGCCGACGTCGCCCAGGTGGTTCTGGCCGAACATCAGGTGATCGCGTACCGCATGGATGTCCTGACCGTCCTTGATCAGCTGGAAGTACCAGCTGCCGTCGGCGGTGTCGCCGTACAGACAGGCGCCGACCAGGCGCTCACCTTCGAGCACCAGGCGTTTGTACACGCCGCCCGCCGGGTCGTGCAGCACGATGTCGTCGCAGCCCGGTCCGCCCATGAAGTTGCCGGCCGAGAACACGTCGATGCCGGTCACCTTCAGCTTGGTCGAGGTGACGGAGCCTTTGTAGGTACCGATGCCGTACTGGGCGAGGTGGTTTGCGCACACCTTGGCCTGTTCGAACAGCGGTGCGACCAGGCCGTAGGCGATGCCGCGGTGGTTCACGCATTCGCCGACCGCGTAGATCTTCGGATCGTAGGTCTGCAGCGTGTCATTGACGACGATGCCGCGGTTGCAGTGGATGCCGGCCGATTCGGCAAGCGTGGTGTTCGGGCGGATGCCGGCGGCCATCACGACGAGGTCGGCCGGAATGGTTTCGCCGCTCTTGAAGCGCACCGCGGACACGCGGCCGTCGCTGCCTGCGATCAGCGATTCGGTCTGCTTCTCCAGCAGGAAGGCGAGGCCCTTCTTTTCCAGCGAGGCCTGCAGCATGTCGGCCGAGGGCTTGTCGAGCTGGCGTTCCATGATCCACGGCGCCAGATGCACCACGGTCACCTGCATGCCGCGCAGCGCCAGGCCGTTGGCCGCCTCCAGGCCGAGCAGGCCAGCGCCGATCACGACCGCGTGCTTGCGGGTGGCCGCCGCTTCGATCATGGCGTCGGTGTCGGCGATGTCGCGATAGGCGATCACGCCTGGCAGGTCCTTGCCCGGCACCGGCAGGATGAAGGGGTTGGAGCCGGTGGCCAGCAGCAGCCGGTCGTATTCCGCCTCGGTGCCGTCGTCGGCGATCACCTTGCGCGCGATGCGGTCGATCTTCACGATCTTCCGGCCGGTGTGCAGCGTGATGCCGTTGTCGCGGTACCAGTCCCAATCGTTCAGGATGATGTCCTGTATGGTCATTTCGCCGGCCAGCACCGGCGACAGCAGGATGCGGTTGTAGTTCGGATGCGGCTCGGCCCCGAACACCGTGATGTCATACATTTCCGGCGCGATCCTGAGCAGCTCTTCCAGCGTGCGGCAACCCGCCATCCCGTTGCCGACCATGACCAGACGCTTCTTTTCCATGTCCCCGTTCCTTCTTCTGCCGATTGCTGCAAAACCGGTCGCAGGCAGACCTGCGGCCGACGTAAGTCATCCGGACGCCACTCCGTGATCCGGGTCGTTCCGCAGCGGCCGGGGGCGCGATGCAGGGACGAGCGCGGTCCTGCGCCTGCAGCATCGCTGGCGCACTAGGTCAGAAACCCGGGCTAAACCTGTTCATGGCCGGATCGCGCCGGCCGCGGATTCAACGGGTCGGTCGGTGCCCGCCTTTGGGCATCGTTACCGATGACTGCTCGGCCGGAGCGCGCACTGCGTGTGCGCCACTCCGGATGTGAAGGCGGACCGGCCGGAGGACGATCGATCCGCTCTTTGTGCGGCGGGCGGCATGCCCGCACGGTTCTGTTTGATCTTCATCCACAACGTCGCCGCCACCTCGGCACGACGCGCCATTGCGTCGTATGTGCTTCGGCATTCGACTGCAGCGACGGACGTTGCCGTTGCGGTCGAGGGCTGCGGGTCTGACAAAGATCGCTGCGTGGCCGCCTGCCCTGGGGCACTGCGGTCAGCGATGGATATTCAGCAGAAATCGGGCCAGCCCGCGGTGTTCGGGTTTAATGATTGCAAGTCTATGATTTTTATTTGTTTTGTTTCTGGTGCCCACACCGTGAAGCAATCGCGGCTGTGATCCGGGCTGGTGCGTGCGGGCACGATGACGGTGCGTTTTTATGTGGGATTTATTAGCAGACACCTTCAGTCCGCAGGGTGCGCGGCCGATATCCGGACCATGGCGATGAAAGAAGAACCCAGTCTGTCCCCCCCGGCGGCGGTGCCGTCACGCGACCGCTTCGCGTGGTGTCTGCTGGCCGTCTGGATGCTCGCGAGCGCCGCAGTGCTCTATCAGCACATGGCCGACAACCCGCCCGGGCTGTGCCGGACGGGGGGCGCGGCCGTGCGCTGACCGCCCCGAACATCAGCACCTACCGTTACGGATTGCCCATCATGAATGACCATTCCCTTCACGCCGCGAATGTCCGCGCCGACGCGGTGATGCTTGCCAGCGGCGGCGCATTCGCGCTCATCTGCATCCTGTACGGCGTGTTCGCCGGCCAGGCCGCGACTGCCCTGCTGGTGGGCGTACCCGCGGTGGCCGTGCCGTTCGCGCTGTTCCGCCTGTCGCCCGGGTCGCTCGTGTCCCGGCTGGGCACCAGCGCCGCCCTCATGGTGCTGGCGGCGCTGCTCATACAGATCACCGGCGGCATGATCGAGGCGCATTTCGCCATCTTCGTCGCGCTCGCCTTCCTGCTGTACTACCGCGACTGGCGTCCCATCATCGGGGCGGCAGTACTGATCGCGGTGCATCACCTGGTGTTCAGTTACATGCAGTCCGCAGGGCTCGGCGTGACGGTGTTCGCCAATGGCGCCAGCGTGCTGCTGGTGGCGGTGCACGCGGCCTTCGTCGTGGCCGAGGCCGGACTGCTGTCCTACATGGCGGTCGGCCTGCGTCGCGAGGCGCTGCAGGCGGCGGGCGTGGCCGAAGCGGCCGAGCGCATCGGCGCCGGCGATCTGGCCACCGTCATCCGGCCGCAGACCGGCATGCCGCTGCTCGACACGATGGAATCGATGCGCGCACGTCTGGCGCGGACGCTGACGCTGCTGGTGACCGAATCGGCCAGCGCACAGCGTGTGGCCGACCAGCTGGTGGCCAATGCCGAACACGTGACCGAGTCCACCTCCCGCCAGAGCGAGGCGACCCAGCGCATGGCCGCCGCGGTGCAGGAACTGACCGCGTCCATCCAGCACATTGCCGACAACGCCGACGACGCCAGCGAGCGGGTGCGGCGCAGCGGGCAGTCCGCTGACCTCGGTGTGGCGGAAATGACCGATCTGGCCGACGAAATCCGCCGGACCGGCGCGGCCATCTATGAAGTCGAAGGCAGCGTGCAGCAGATCGGTGCGCAGTTCGAAAGCGTGAAATCCATCGTCGCGCTGATCAAGGACATCGCCGATCAGACCAATCTGCTGGCACTCAATGCCGCGATCGAGGCGGCGCGCGCCGGGGAGCAGGGCAGGGGCTTTGCGGTGGTGGCGGATGAGGTGCGCAAGCTCGCTGAGCGCACCCGTCTCGCGACCGAGGACATCGCGCGCACCGTGGAAAGCATGCAGAGCAGCAAGGATCACGCGCTGGGCAGCGTGGCCAATACGGTCAGCACCGCCCAGCGCGGCGTAGACCGCGTGGCGGCGGTCAGCAGCTCGATTGCCGGTGTATCGGCCGAGATCGGCGCGATGATGGCCATCATCGTCGGCATTTCGGAATCGATGAAGGAACAGACCCAGGCGGCGTCCGAAATCGCCGCCGGCGTCGAACAGGTGGCAGCGCTGGCCGATACCACGGCCGCGACCGCGGTCGAGGACAAGCGCACCGCGGCCGAACTGAATGCGATGGCGCAGTCGCTGGTCGAGGCCGGCAGCCAGTTCCGCGTGAGCTGAGGGCGCGGCCCGCTCGGCCTCAGCCGACGGCGAGGCGACGGCAGGCCGCCGCGTGGTCGAGCAGCGGCTGCGGCACCGTCAGGCGGCCGGCGAACATGTCCTGGATCAGGCGGGCATTGACCGACGCCTCGATGCCGTCTTCCGGCTGCGTCAGCGCGCTGCCTTCTTCCGCTTCGCACAGCACCTGGTCCTGGCCGTCGATGAAGCCGGTGATCAGCGGCCGGCGGGCCGGATTGGCGTAGGCCTCGCCCTCGGTGCCGCGCATGAGCATGGAGCGGCCCCCATCCAGACGCAGGAACTGCGTCATCTTCTCCATGTACTCCGGGTGCGTCACCGGTACCACCCGCACGCTGCGGCCGGGCATCGGATCGATCATCTTGGTCATCGAGTGGCCGGAGTTGCGCAGGCCCAGCTGCGGCCGCAGCGACAGCAGCGCGTCCAGCCCGGGCAGCAGGCGGTCCACGCCGATGAAGGCGATGCGATGCCGGGCCAGCAGCGTGGCCGCTTCCGCGGCGGTCTGCGCTTCCGGCAGGTCGAGCGCGCGCAGCAGCGCGAACGGGTCGGCCCGGGTGTCGAAATCGAAGCGGCCGTGGATGAGCACCGGCACGCCGTCACGCGCCAGCATCATGGCCAGCAGCGGCATCAGGTTGGGACGGCGGCGCGCACCGTTGTAGGTGGGCAGCACGACCGTGCGGGCGCCGGCCGGGGCGTCTATGCGGGCGAGCCGGGCGTCGAGGGCGGCCTTGAAGCCGAGCAGTTCGTCCAGCGACTCGCTCTTGATGCGCATCGCCAGCACGATGGCGCCGAGCTGCAGCGGTGGCACCTTGCCGTCGAGCATGTCGCCGAACAGCGCCTGCGCATCCTCGCGCGACAGCGAGCGCGAGCCCTTGGCACCGCGTCCGATTTCCTTGATCTGTTTCGTGTAGTCCATGGGTACAGGATTATGCCCCCGCCGGACCGGGCGTCCGGCTGCGTTATAGTCGGATTCGGCCGGATCGGCCGGACTGGAACCTTGCGCCTGTCGCGGGGTCCGGGCAGATCCGCGTCGTGCAACGCATACCTATAAGGAGATGGAGATGAAAGTCGGTTTCGTCGGACTGGGACTGATGGGACGCCCGATGGCAGGCCATGTGGCCAAGGGCGGCCACAGCCTGCACCTGTGGGCGCGCCGCCCGGAGTCGCTCGCACCGTTCGCCGACAGCGGCGCCACCGTGCATGCCAGCATCGCCAGCATGGCGCGCGAGGTCGATGTGCTGTTCTCGATGGTGGCCGATGCGCCGGACGTCGAACAGGTGGCGCTCGGCCCGCAGGGCGTGGCCGAAGGGGCCGCCGGTCGCACCGATCTCGTGTTCGTCGACATGAGCACGATCGCGCCGGATGCCGCCCGGAACATTGCCGGTCAGCTGGCGGCCAAGGGCGTATCGATGATCGACGCGCCGGTGTCCGGCGGCGAGGTCGGCGCCATCAATGCCACGCTCACCATCATGGCCGGCGGTACCCAGGACGCCTTCGACCGCGTGCTGCCGCTGTTCCAGCTGATGGGCAAGAACGTCACCCGGGTGGGCGACAGCGGCGCCGGCCAGGTGGCCAAGGCCTGCAACCAGATCCTGACCGGCGTGGGCGTGCTCGCGCTGGCCGAAGCGTTCGCCTTCGCCGAAAAGAGCGGTGTCGACGCCGCCCGCGTACGCGAGGCGCTGCTCGGCGGTTTCGCCTACAGCCGCATCCTGGAAAACCACGGCCAGCGCATGCTGGACCGCAACTTCAAGCCGGGCTTCAAGTCCTGGATGCACCAGAAGGATCTGCGCATCGTCATGAACGAGGCGCACCGCATGGGTCTGGCACTGCCATCGGCCGCCGCCGCCGCACAGATGCTGAACGCGATGGTGGGTCAGGGCCTGGGCGAGGAAGATTCGATCGCGGTGCTCAAGGTGCTGGAAGACCTCGGCGGCGTCGAGCGCTGAGGGGCGGGCGATGAAGATCGGCTTCATCGGTCTGGGCGTGATGGGACGCGCCATGGTGGCCAACCTGCTGCGCGCCGGTCACGAGGTGACGGTGTGGGCGCGCCGCGCCGAATCGATGCAGCCGCTGCAGGCCCTGGGCGCACGCACCGCCGCGAGCCCGGCCGACTGCGCGCGCGGCATGGAGGCGGTGTGCACCATCGTCACCACCGGCGACGACGTGCGCCAGGTGGTGCTGGGTCCGCAGGGCGTGATCGAGGGGGCGCAGCCGGGCTGCGTGCTGATTGACCACTCGACCATTCCGCCGTCGGTGGCGCGCGATATCGCGGCCGCGCTGGCGGCGCGCGACATCGACATGCTGGATGCGCCGGTGTCCGGCGGCGAGCGCGGCGCGATCGACGCCACGCTGTCCATCATGGCCGGCGGCGACGCGGCGGTATTCGAGCGCATGAAGCCGCTGCTGTCGGCAGTCGGCCGCACGCTGGTGCATGTCGGCCCGACCGGCGCCGGTCAGGTCACCAAGGCCTGCAACCAGCTCATCCTGTGCGCCTTCATCGAAGCGGCGGCCGAAGCGGCGCGTCTGGCCGCGGCCAGCGGCGTGGATTTCGGCAAGGTGCGTGAAGCCATGCTGCACGGTTCGGCCGGCTCGAAAGCGCTGGAGCTGTTCGGCGGCAAGATGGCCGGTCGCGATTTCAGTGCCGGCGTGCAGTCACGCCTGCATCACAAGGACATGGGCATCGTGCTGGGCGAGGCGGTGCAGCTCGGGCTGGCGATGCCGCTGTCGGCGTCGGTGTGGCAGCAGCTCAATGCGCTGATGGCGCACGGCGGCGGCACGCTGGATACCTCGGCGCTGCTGACCGTGCTGGAAAGGCAGAGCAGCCCCCGCTGAATCCGCGCGGCGGCGGCGCGCCGTGGCTCAGTGACGGCGGCCGGTCAGCACCGGGAAATCGAAAGCCGGTTCGCGGCCGGCCATCAGTTCCGCCAGCAGGCGGGCCGAGCCACAGGACAGGGTCCAGCCCAGCGAACCGTGGCCGGTGTTGTACCAGAGGCCGTTGATCCGGCTGCGGCCGATCAGCGGCACATTGCCCGGCGTGCAGGGGCGCAGCCCGGCCCAGGCCTCGGCGCCCTCGATGTCGCCGGCGTCCGGGCACAGCGCGCGGGTCAGTGTCTTCAGCAGTTCCACCCGTTCCGGCTCCACAGTCACCGTATGGCCGCCCAGTTCGGCCATGCCGGCCACCCGCACCCGGTCGCCCAGACGCGACAGCACGATGCGGTGCTCTTCGTCGGTCAGGCTCACGTGCGGCGCACCCGGTCCGGCAGCGAAGGTGAGCGAATAGCCCTTGATCGGGTACAGCGCAGGCCGCGGCCCGTGCTGTTCCACCAGCTGCCGGGTGTGGGTGCCCAGTGTGCACACCACCTGTTCGCCACGCAGCAGTCCGCGCACGCCACGGGCGTCGCGCACCGCGACGCCACGTACCGTGTTTTCGTGCACGTCCAGCGCTTCCACCGTGGTTTCGAAATGGAAGGTGACGCCGGCGTCCGCGCAGGCCCGCGCCAGCGCCTGCGTGAACAGGTGGGCGTCGCCGACCTCGTCGTTCGGCGCGTGCAGGCCGCCGGCCAGCGTGCGGCCACCCGCCAGTGCCGGTTCGATCTCAAGACAGCGCGCCGGGTCGCAGTATTCGAGCCGGATGCCGTGCGGCGCCAGCCATGCGGCCCGCGCGCGGGCGCGCTCAAGCTCACGGCGGTCGGAAAAAACGTGCAGGATGCCGCTGTCCGACTGGTCGTAGCTCAGCTGCAGCGTGCGCTGCAGCTGCCGCAGCTCGGCCTGGCTGCTGACCGCCAGTCGCGCCAGCGCATCGGTATTGCGGCGGACCCGGCCCGGCAGGCATTCGTACAGGAAGGCCGCCATCCAGCGCCATTGCCGGTGATTGGCCGTGGGCGAGAAGCGGACCGGAGCGCGGCTGTCCACCCATCCGCGCAGGCCGATCAGCGGTGCCTGCGGGGTGGCCCAGGGGCCGGCGTGACTGACCGAGATCTGGCCGCCATTGGCGAAGCTGGTTTCCAGTGCGGAGGCGGCCTGCCGGTCGATGACCGAAACGGTGTGACCGGCCTGGCGCAGATGCCAGGCGGTGGTGATGCCGACGACACCGGCACCGAGGACGAGGATGTGCATGCGGTTTTGCTGTTCTTCGACGCGGGAAGGGACTGTGCCAAGGCCCCGCGGGTTCCGTGTCGCCACGCTTGCGCCGCCGTAAACCTTTGCGGCGTGAAATCGTGTGACCCGAATGATGGTGCTGTGCACGATAATGCATTTCCCGTCACTTCGGAGTTGCATCACATGTCTCGCATCACCCTGAGCCATTACCTGATCCAGCAGCAGCGCGAGGATCGCATCTGCGCCGAGCTGCGCTTCCTGGTCGAGGTCGTGGCCCGCGCGGTCAAGGCCATCGGCAACGCGGTGGGCAAGGGCGGTCTGACCAACTCGCTGGGCGAGGCCGGTGGCGAGAATGTGCAGGGCGAAGTGCAGAAGAAGCTGGACGTGATCGCCAACGACATCCTGCTCGAAGCCAACGAATGGGGCGGCCATCTGGCCGCGATGGCGTCGGAAGAGATGGACCTGCCGCACCAGATCCCGAACCGCTATCCGAAGGGCGAATTCCTGCTGCTGTTCGATCCGCTCGACGGCTCGTCCAATATCGACGTGAACATTTCGGTCGGCACCATCTTTTCGGTGCTGCGCTGTCCGGAACAGGCCAGCGCCACGGCCGAGATCGGCGAAGAGGCTTTCCTGCAGGCCGGCAGCCAGCAGCTGGTGGCCGGTTACGCGGTGTATGGCGCAGCCACCCAGCTGGTGCTGACCGTGGGCAGTGGCGTACAGGCCTTCACGCTGGACCGCGAAACCGGCAGCTTCGTGCTCACCAGCGAAAGCATGCGGGTGCCGGAAGACACCAAGGAATACGCCATCAATGCGTCGAACGCCCGCTGGTGGGAAGCGCCGGTGCAGCGCTACATCGGCGAACTGGTGGCCGGCAAGAGCGGTGCGCGCGAGAAGGATTTCAACATGCGCTGGGTCGGTTCGATGGTGGCGGACGTGCATCGCATCCTGACCCGTGGCGGCATCTTCATGTACCCGAAGGACACCAAGGACCCGACCAAGCCGGGCAAGCTGCGCCTGATGTACGAAGCCAATCCGATGGCCATGATCATCGAGCAGGCGGGCGGCGCGGCCACCACCGGCTATCAGCGCATCCTCGATGTGCAGCCGGAAAAGCTGCACCAGCGCGTGCCGGTCATCCTGGGTTCGAAAAACGAAGTGGAGCGGGTCACCGCCTACCACCAGAGCTGAAACCGGTGACGGGCCGGCAGCGTCAGCCGCCGTGCCCAGCCAGCCAGATTGCGATGCCGTCGGCGGCTGCCCGGCCGCTCGCCATCGTGGCGGTCAGCAGATAGCCGCCGGTAGGCGCTTCCCAGTCCAGCATCTCTCCGGCGCAGAACACGCCGGGCAGTGCCTTCAGCATCAGGCCGGCGTCGAGGTCTTCCAGCCGCACGCCACCGGCGGTGCTGATCGCTTCATCCACCGGCCGGGTGCGCAGCAGGGTGAGCGGCAGCGCCTTCAGCGTGGCCGCCAGCGTGGCCGTGTCGTTCATCGCGGTGCGGTCCAGCACCTCGTGCAGCAGACCGGTCCGGACACCGCTGACGCCGAGCCGGCTGTTCAGATGCGAACTGAGCGAGCGGGCGCCGCGCGGCCGCGACACTTCGTCGAGCACTTTCTGCGCATCCAGTGCCGGCAGCAGGTCGATGTCGATCTTCACGCGGCCGTCGCGTTCCATGCATCCGCGCAGGTCGGCCGACAGCGCGTAGATCAGGCTGCCTTCCAGGCCGTGTGCGCTGACCAGACATTCCCCGCTGCGTTCGATGCGCCTGCCGTCGGCGCCGGTGAAGGCGATGCGCACGTTCTTCAGCGGCTGGCCGGCGTGGCGTTCGCTGAAATGCGGACTCCAGGCGACGTCGAAACCGCAGTTGGCGGCCCGCAGCGGCGCCGGCATCACGCCGCGCGCTGCCAGCGTGTCGACCCAGCGTCCGTCCGAACCGAGCTGCGGCCAGCTGGCGCCGCCCAGCGCGAGCAGGGTGGCGCTGGCGGCGACCGCGACCGGCCCGTCCGGCGTGTCGAAGCGCAGATGGCCCGACTCGTCCCAGCCGGTCCAGCGGTGGCGCATGTGGAAGCGGACGCCAGCGGCGCGCAGCCGCGCCAGCCACGCCCGCAGCAGCGGCGCCGCCTTCATGTCGGTCGGAAACACGCGCCCCGAACTGCCGATGAAGGTGCTCACACCCAGTCCTTCGCACCAGTTGCGCAGCGCTGTCGCGTCGAACTCGTCCAGCCAGCGGCCGACCTCCGCACTGCGTTCGCGGTAGCGGCCGACAAAGGCGTTGCGTGCCTCGCTGTGAGTCAGGTTGAGGCCACCCTTGCCGGCCAGCAGAAACTTGCGGCCGACCGACGCCTTGCCGTCGTACAGGTCCACGGCGATGCCCTGGCTGGACAGACGCTCAGCCGCCATCAGTCCGGCCGGGCCGCCACCGATGACGGCGACCCGCACGGTCGACGCGGGGGGCGGCATCAGTCCCGGGTCTGCACCAGCCGCAGCGCGGCGTCGTCGGCGCGCAGGCGGTAGGGGCTGGGGGGCGCGGGCGGTTCCGGCACTTCAGCGCTCTTTTTCAGCGCTTCGTAGCGGTGGGCGACCTTGGGTACATAGGCGCGGGTTTCGGCATAGGGCGGCACGCCGCCGTATTTCTTCACCGCGCCGGCGCCGGCATTGTAGGCAGACAGCACCAGCTGGATGTCGCCGAAATGATCCATCAGATCGCGCAGATGGCGGGCGCTTGCGCGCAGATTGTCCGCCGGCTTCAGCGCGTCATGCACGCCGTACTGGCGGGCGGTCGACGGCATGAGCTGGGCCAGGCCGAGGGCGCCCTTGGGCGACACCGCGTGCGGGTTGTAGGCGGATTCGGCATGCACGACCGCGTGCAGCAGTTCGGGTTCGATGCCGCCGGCTTCGGCCGCCGCCTCGATCTGGGCCGAAAACGGCAGTCCGGCCAGCGCTTCGCGCCGGGCCTGACGCCGCTCGCTGTCCGATATTTTCGGTGCTTCCGGCTGATAGAGCCGATAGCTGGCGTGATCGGACAGACGCAGACGGTAATCGGCGTCCTCTGCGCCCGCAGCAGTGCCGGCAGCGAGGAGCGACAGAAGCGGCAGTAAGGCGCGCAGCGCAAGCGTTTGCATCAGAGAAATTCCTTGGGCGTCAGCTGCCGCGCCACCCAGGCAGCGGCCAGAATGCCGATCGCGTTCGCGATCAGGTCCTGGATATCGGCTTCCCGCCCGGGCAACATGAGCTGACGCCACTCATCGTAACAAGCGAGCGCGAAGGCGGCTGTGGCGCAGGCCACGAGTGCGCGGCGTCCGCAGCCCAGCCATAGCAGGAAGGCGATGGCGCCGAAAGTGCCGGCGTGCGCCAGCTTGTCCCACGGCGACGGAATCAGCCCGACCGCCAGCGACGTTTCACCGAGCTTGAGCAGGCTGACTGTCATGACCAGTGCTGCGGCCGCCGCACTCCACTGCAGCAGCCGGGGTGCAATGCTCATGTCCGGGTCAGTAGGCATTGCGGTCGTTGAACACGACCGCCACCGTCTTCACGATGATCCACAGATCCAGGCCGAGCGACCATGTGCGCAGATACTCGAGGTCGTATTCGATGCGCTTCTGCATCTTCTCGACCGTTTCGGTTTCGCCGCGGTAGCCATTCACCTGGGCCCAGCCGGTGATGCCCGGCTTCACCTTGTGCCGCACCATGTAGCCCTTGATGAGCTTGCGGTAGGTTTCGTTGTGCGACACCGCATGCGGACGCGGCCCCACGATGCTCATCCGGCCTTGCAGCACGTTGATGAACTGCGGCAGTTCGTCCAGCGAGGTGCGGCGCAGGAAGCCGCCGAACGGGGTGATGCGCTGGTCGTTGCGGGTGGCCTGCTTCACCACGCCGCCATCTTCCTGCACGGTCATCGATCGGAACTTGTAGACCACGATTTCCTTGCCATCCAGACCGTAGCGGCGCTGGCGGAAAAGCGCCGGGCCGGGCGAACTCATCTTGACGCCGATGGCGATCGCCAGCAGCAGCGGCGAGATGAGCAGCAGGATGATGATGGACAGCACGATGTCGCTGAGGCGTTTCACCATGCCGTTGATGCCGGTGAAGGGGGTGTCGCAGACGGCGACCACCGGCACGCCGGCGACGTAGTCCATCCGGCCCTGGATGAGGTCGGTCAGGAAAATGTCCGGCGCGAAGAAAATGCTGACCGTAGTGTCCTTCAGGTCGTCCAGCAGCGAAAGAATGCGCGGCTGGCTGGCCATGGGCAGCGCGAGGTAGATCTGGTCGATGCCGTTCGCCTTCACGTAGCTGGCCAGATCGCGCAGGCGGCCGAGCAGCGGCAGACCGTTGAGCTGGGTGATGCGCTCCGGCGAACGGTCGTCGAAATAGCCGACGCAGCGCACACCCAGATACGGATGTCCGATGAACTGTTCGGCCAGCGACACGCCGATGTCGTTGCAGCCGACGATGATCACCTTGGTCTGGTTCTCTTCCTTGGCCGCCGCGCGCTGCAGATAGCTACGGGCCACGAAATGTGCGGTGAGCTGGGTGAGCGGTGCCGCCACCAGCCACGCCACCACGACTTCATAGGGGAAATTCTCGATGTACTGACTGGCGTAACCGAAGAACAGCAGGATGAAGGCGATCAGCATCCAGCCGATCACTGTCTGGCGGACCACCCGGCGCGGCCGCATGCTCAGCAGCGAGGAGCCGGGGAAGGACAGCGAGAACACCACCAGCGACAGCACGACGTAGCGCGCATCGACCGTGTCGCCGTAATACAGCGCACAGCCGATCAGGGACAGGATGAGCGACAGCGGGTCGAGGAACATCTCGACCATGCCGGAAAGACTCAACGGTGCCCGCAGTACGGAAGTGTTACGCTCAAACTTGGCGAGCATCGAAAAAGGGACCGGTGAATTCAACGGACTGAAAACCTGCAAACGACACGGCGGTTAGAATACCCCAGCGTTGTTTGCATATTTTTGCGAATTGCTCGCTGGAAAGAAAAGCGTCACGGCCTGCATTCATACTCTCCTAAATGAACAATAACATTTCAGTGCGGCTGACCCTGATGTGCGCAGCGGTGGCCGCAATGTTCGCGGGCGCAGCCCGGGCGGACGAAGACGATGCCTTCTCTCTGGTGACCGGGGCGTCCTGGCAGTATCAGGACAACGTGCTCTATCTGCCGGACGGGCAGAGGCCGAGCTTTTTCGGCCCCAGTGCGCCGCGCGCCGACAGCAGCTACACCGCCAGTCTGGGCCTGAATTTCGACAAGCGCATCGGCCGCCAGCAGCTGTCGGCCAACTACACCCATGTGATCGCCCGCTACGATTCGCTCAGCCTGCTCGACAACGACGGCCACAACGCCTTCGCGTCCTGGAAGTGGCAGCTGGGGAACGACCTGAGCGGCCAGCTGCGCTACACCAATCGGCGCTACATGCAGGGTTTCGGCGATTTCCGCACCATCACGCCGGCGAAGAACCTGGTGGACGTGGATACGCTGCGCCTCGATGCCGCCTATCTGCTGGATACCTACTGGACGCTGTTCGGCTCGGCTTCGCAGGACAGCTATCGCAACAATCTGCTGATCCGGCGCGGCAGCGATGTGGATGTCGAGCGCGCCGAGGCCGGTGTGCGCTACACCACGCGCGGAGGCACCGCGTTCGAGCTTCTCGGTCGCGCCAGCGAGGGTGACTATCCCAACCGTCTGCCGGGCCTGAACCAGACCAACTCTTATTCGCAGAAGGACATCGAGGCGCGTGTACGCTGGCAGCCGGTCGGCCATTCGCGTCTGTCGGCAGCGATCGGGCAGTCGGATCGCAAGCACGCCAACGTACCCGAGCGCGACTATCAGGACGTGTATGGCCGCCTCGGCTGGGAATGGCAGCCGACCGGCCAGCTGATGGTGAATTTCCAGGCGGAACGGCAGATCAGCTCACTGGATGACCTGGTGGCAAGCTATTTCCGCACCACCACCTATACGGTTGCGCCGACCTGGCAGCCGACCGGCAAGCTGCGGGTCGACGGGCGCATGCAATGGATTTCGCGCGACGCCACCGGCAATACCTTCTTCACCCAGCTGCCGCCGGCGCTGCAGGTGCTTCTGGGCATCAACAATGCGGTGGCGCGGCAGGAGGATCTGACCACCTACAGCCTGGGCGCGACCTGGTTCATCCAGCGCAATCTTTCGGCCAACGCCGAAGTCCGGCACGACGAACGCGAATCCAATGTGCAGTTCTATCAGTACAAGGTGCGCAGCGTGTCGATGTCGCTGCAGTACCTGTTCTGAGCAGTCTTCCGCCTCAGTAGCTGAGCAGCGCGCGCGGTGACCAGCCGCGCGCGGCCAGTTTTGCTGCGCCGCCCAGTTCAGGCAGATCGATCAGGAAGCGGAAACCGACGATGTGGCCGCCGGCCCGGGTGACCAGTTCTCCGGTCGCCAGTGCGGTACCGCCGGTGGCGATCAGATCGTCCACCACCAGGATGCGGGCGCCCGGCCGCAGCGCGCCCTGGTGCATTTCCAGCCTGTCCTCGCCGTATTCCAGCGCGTAAGAAACGCCTAGCGTCGGGCCCGGCAGCTTGCCCGGCTTGCGCACCGGCACCACGCCGCAGTGCAGCCGGTGGGCCAGTCCACCGGCCAGCAGGAAGCCGCGCGCCTCGACCGCCACCACCGCGTCGACGTCGCCCGGGGCCAGACCTTCCGCCATCGCGTCGAGCGCCAGTGTGAGCCCGTCGGCGTCGGCCAGCAGTGCCGTGATATCGCGGAACTGTATGCCCGGTTCCGGAAAGTCCGGAATGGTGCGGATCAGGGCCTGCAGGCGGGTGATGTCGGCGGATGAGGTCATGGCGTATCGGTGTGTGGGGGCAGATGGAGGCGGGCGCGCCGCTCGTTCCTGGGCAGTGCGGCCAGTTCGCGCAGGCTTGCCCACGCGGACGGCAGGTCCGGTGAACTGTCGATCAGGCGGGTGAACGCCGGCCGGGCTGCGGTATAGAGGCCAACCGACGCCAGCGTGGCATTGTTGATGTCCTGCGCGAACCAGCGGTCGTAGCCGCGGAAACCGTTCCACTGGCTGTCGCGGATCCGGATGTATTCGCGCCCGAGCGCCGCCAGCAGATCGGCCTTGCCCCGGCGCTTCGCTTCGTCGTCCTGATCGCCCGCGTAGAGGTCGTCCAGTGCCCCGCGATAGCGGGTGACCAGTTCCGCGAAATCCTGTCGCATCGCCTGCGCACGATCGAAGGCCGGGCGCAGTGCCGCCTTGCCCGGACGGTCCAGCCAGCGGCGCACGCCTTCCTCTTCTACCGCACTGGCGAAGGATTCGTTGAACTCGGTGTCGTCCCGAACATAAAGCAGCTGGTGCGCCAGTTCGTGCACGATGAGCCTGACCAGCTCGGTTTCGGGATAGTGGATGAAGGTGTTCAGCAGCGGGTCGTCGAACCAGCCCAGCGTGGAATAGGCGGGTACGCCGCTCACGTGCACATCCAGCCCCTCGCCAGCGAGTGCGTCCGCGTGCGCACGCGCGTCGGCTTCGGCGAAAAAGCCGCGGTAGCTCACACAGCCGGCGACCGGAAAGCAGGACTGACGCGGTCTGACCGACAGCGGCTCGGTGGCGAACACGTTCCACACCACGAAGCGGCGTTCCAGATCGGCGTAGCGGCGGTAGCTGCCGTTGTCCGGCAGGGCCAGTTCACGCGAAGCCCAGTCGCGGATTTCACGGGCCAGCGCAAGCCGCTCGCGCAGCAGCGCCTCGGTCTGCGGGTCGGCTACCACTTCGTCCAGCGGTCGGGCACGGTGCCACAGTTCGAACTGGCCGTTTGCAGCCTGCCAGTAGTAGCCGGGCGAAAAACTGCCGGTGCAGCCGGACAGCAGGCTGACCGCTGCACCGAACAGCAGCGCCGGCAGCCGTGTCCGCACCGTCCGGCGCTCAGCCCGGTGCGCGGTCGCCCGCGTACGGATCGGCATAGGCCGGGACCGGCGTCGGTTCCGCCTGCAGCGGCCGGGTGTCGAGCTGCACCGGAATCCAGCCGCGCACGCTGTTGATGAACCACAGTGCCTGCGCGCGCGCCAGATCGTCTCGGGTGAGCACCCGTTCGATCAGTTCGCCGCGCTCGACCAGTTCGCGGCGCAGCGTGCCGTCGAGCAGGCCGGACGACACCGGCGGCGTCAGCCGCTGGCCGTCGATGTCGAGCACCAGATTGCCGCGCGTGAATTCGGTCAGTTCGCCGGCGTCATTCCACAGCAGCACGTCGAAGGCGGAGCCCGATACGCGCGACAGATGGGCGTCGTACAGCGAGCGCCGGGTGGTCTTGTGATACAGGAAAGGTTCGGCGCGCGACACCGGCACTTCGGCCAGCCTCACCTTGCGCGGGCTGGCATCCGGTGCGTCGGCCGTGCTGGCGTCGATGCGCAGCCCGCCGTCGGGCGCGCACAGCAGGCGCACTCGCCAGCGGCCTTCCGGGTGTGCCTGCGCGTGTCGCGCGAGGGTGCCGGCGGCATCCTGCGGCGGCGTGAAGCCGAAGTGGGCGACCGACGACGCGAGGCGTGCCAGATGTCGCTCCAGCAGTTCGTACTGTCCATCGACCAGCAGCAGCGTTTCCAGCAGCTCGAAGCCGGCTGCGGCGCGGGCGAGGAAGCGGCTCTTGGTCTGCACTTCGGCGTATTCGTCGGCGGCCACCGAATCCCAGGTGATGCCGCCGCCCAGGCCGCACTCCATACGGCCGCGCGCGACGTCCAGCGTCACCGTGCGGATGGCCACGTTGAAGCGTGCGGCGCCGCCCGGCGACACATGGCCGATGGCACCGCAATAGACCGAACGTGCCGACTTCTCGAGATCGGCGATGATGTCCATGGACTTCAGCTTGGGTGCGCCGGTGATCGATCCGCAGGGGAAGAGGGCGGTGAACACGTCGTCCAGCGTCACCTCGGGCCGGGTGCGTGCGGTGATGGTGGACGTCATCTGCAGCACGGTCGGATAGTTCTCGATCGAGAACAGATGGGGTACCTGCACGCCACCGGGCATGGACAGGCGCGACAGATCGTTGCGCAGCAGGTCCACGATCATCAGGTTCTCGGCGCGGTTCTTTTCCGAATCGCGCAGCCAGCGCGCCAGCTCCGCATCCTCTTCCGGCAGCTGGCCACGGCGGGCAGTGCCCTTCATCGGCCGCGTCGTGAGCAGGCCGTTCTCCCACGAGAAGAACAGCTCGGGCGAGGCGGACAGGATGCGGTGGCTGCCGATGTCGGCATAGGCGCAGAAGTCCGCCTGCTGCGCCAGCCGCAGATTTTCATAGAAGGCCCGCGCGTCGCCGCTGAAATCGGCATGGGCGCGCACGGTGTAATTCATCTGGTAGGCGTCGCCGCGGCGTATCGCAGCGTGAATCGCATCGATCGCCTGTGCGTACTCGTCCGGGGAGGTATCGAGCGACCAGGGCGACAGCGCGTGAGGACCGGGCGCGGCCGGCGGCGTGTCGAGCGGTGCCTCGTACAGGCCGAACCACACCAGCGGCACGGTGCAGCCTTCCCGCACGCGCGCAGCGCGGTCGAAGGCCGGCGCCGCCTCATAGGCCACGAAACCGGCAGCGTGCAGGCCGCGGGCGGCGGCTTCGGACACCCGTTGCAGCGCCGGGCGCACCTTGTCCGGCCGGTCGGCGCGCACCACTTCAATCGGTTCGCCGAACACCAGGCGGCGGGGCAGGCGTTCAGGGGTGGAAAAATCCAGTATGAAGGTCATGTGTGTGTGCATCGACCGTCACCGGTCGTTCAGGCAGTCGGGCGTATTCAGACCACGTGCGGCGCGATGTAGAGCGCGATCACCCGCCGTCCGAGCAGCGTGACCGATCCGTTGCGCCGGTTGTTCCCGGTGTCGCTGTATTCGAAGCCATAGGTCCGCTTGATGCGGACCTGGCCGTCGTCGTCGCGCGCCAGCCAGGTCGAGCGTATGGCCACGGTGTCGTCCAGAAGTTGAGCGCCTTCGGCGTTGCAGGCGGCGCGGCTGGCTTCCATGCCGGCCTCCCGCGCGTTGAGGCTGTCGAGCCAGAACCACACCAGCGCCCCGATCAGCAGCAGCGACACAAGTTCGAACGTCGGCATATCAGCGCTCCGCCGGTGCTGCCGGTTGCCGGGCGATGTAACGGTCCACCTTGCGGTCGACGCTCTCCGCCAGCTGCGCCGCCAGCGTTTCCGGCGTGCGGTCCGGGTGCAGGCGGGTGAGCAGCAGCAGCAGGCACAGCAGCACGTCGGCCGCTTCGTCCAGCGTCGCGTTCTCCGGCAGGGTCTTGTGCGGCTTGTAGCCGCGCTCGACCAGCACCGCCTCGGCCAGCTCACCGGACTCTTCGGTGAGCTTGCACAGCAGCATCAGCGGGTCCATGCGCTCATGACGGGAAAAAATCCTGAGTGCTTCGGCAAAGGCTTCGGGCGGGCAGTGCATGGTGAATGGAGGGCGTGGGACGGTGCGCCGGAGGGCGTTACGCAAGGGACCGGGATCGAAAACGGATTCTAGCCTGCGGGGGCTTTCCGGGGCTGCTTCGTGCAATCCTTGCCAGTACGCTGCTTCATTGCCGTGGCACTCTTCGGCCGGTCCGCGTGCGGCTGCCGCGTTACGGAAACATTTCACGCCATCGCGCTGTAACACGGACCCTATACTGTTCAGGGCTCGCCTCTTGGGCTATCGTGCCCAGCTGCCCTTTCGTCACAAATCCGCAATATTCTTTCGGGGACAACATGCCACAACTTGCAGGCCGCTCCATCGCTCTTACTGTCATTGCCGCTGCCATCCTGACCGCATGCGGTGGAGAGGGCGGCGACAAGAAGACGGCGACCCAGGTCGCTGCCAAGGTGAATAGCGGCGAAGTGTCGGTGCATCAGATCAATCAGGTCATGCAGCGCACCAATGTGGCCGACCCCGAGCAGGCCAAGGCAGCGTCCCGCCAGGTGCTGGAGCGCCTGATCGACCAGGAACTGCTGGTGCAGCAGGCGGTGGACAAGAAGCTGGACCGCGATCCGAAGACCCTGCAGGCGATCGAAGCCGCACGCCGCGAAATCCTCGCGCGCGCCTACCTGGAACAGGTGTCCGGCGCGGCCATCAAGCCGACCGACGCGGAAATCAAGGATTACTACGGCAAGCACCCGGAGCTGTTCTCCGAACGTCGCATCTTCAATCTGCGCGAGCTGGCCATTGCGGCGGGCCCGGAATTCCTGCCCAAGCTCGAACAGTTCATGGCGCAGCCGCGCAACCTGCAGCAGATCGCCGAGTGGCTGCGCAGCGAGAACGTGCGCTTCACCGCCAACGCGGTGACCAAACCGGCCGAACAGCTGCCGCTCGAACTGGTGAAGAACGTGCACCAGATCAAGGACGGCCAGATCGGCGTCCTGCGCACCAACGGCGGCATCCTGGTGCTCGAGGTGGCCGCCTCGCGCAGCATGCCGGTCGATGAGAATGCGGCCCGGCCGGTGATCGAGCAGTTCCTGCTGAACCAGCGCAAGGGCGAACTGGCCCAGGGCGAGGTGAAGAAGCTGCGCGAAACCGCCAAGGTCGAATACATGGGCGAATTCAGCGCGCCGGCAGCGACTGCCACCGCTGCGCCGGCTGCCGCCACGGCCGCCCCGGCAGCCGCGCCCGCAGATGCGTCGGGCAGCGCGGTGGACAAGGGCCTGTCCGGCCTCAAGTGAGCGTATCCGGGCGCCGGCGCCCGGACCGAATCGCCGCCCGCGCGCGGCGCGAACAGACTGACCAACGGGAAATCTTCACGACATGACGAAGTTCATACGCCAGCTTGTCGCCCTCTGCTTCGGACTGATGATGCTTGTCGGTGCCCAGGCGGCCGATACGCGTGAATACGTGCTGGGCGCCGGCGACATCGTGCGCGTCACGGTGTTCCAGAATCCGGACCTCACCGTGGAAACCCGGGTGACCGAAACCGGTGCCATCACCTACCCGCTGATCGGCAGTGTGGCGGTGGGCGGGCTGACGCTGCCGGCCGCCGAAAAGCTGATCGCCGACCGGTTGCGTGACGGCGGTTTCGTGCTCAAGCCGCAGGTGAATGTGCTGCTGCTGCAGATCCGCGGCAACCAGGTTTCGGTGCTGGGCCAGGTGAACCGTCCGGGCCGGTATCCGATCGAGATCGCCAACACCCGGGTCAGCGACATGCTCGCGACCGCGGGCGGCGCAACGATCAACGGTGCCGACATGGTGACCCTAGTGGGCACCCGCAACGGCCAGCCCTTCCGCACCGAAATCGACATCCCCTCGCTGTTCCAGCCGGATGGCATCGCGGCGGACATTCCGGTGCAGGGCGGTGACGTACTCTACATTCATCGCGCACCCGTGTTCTACATCTACGGAGAGGTCAACCGTCCGGGTTCCTACCGGCTCGAGCGCGGCATGACCGTCATGCAGGCTCTGGCGCAGGGCGGCGGCATCACGCTGCGCGGCACCGAAAAGCGCATCCGCCTGCATCGCCGCAACGCCGCCGGTACCGTGGAGGCGATCGAGCCGGACATGGCACAGCCGCTGCAGACCGAAGATGTGGTGTACGTGCGCGAAAGCCTTTTCTGATCGGATGACGAATTCATGACGTTCCAGCAATTCCTGCTCATTCTTCGCGCACGCTGGCTGGTCGGCCTTGCGGTGCTCCTCGTGGTGGTGGCCACCACTGTCGCTGTCAGCCTGGTGCTGCCCAAGCAGTATTCCTCGGCCACCTCGGTGCTGATCGACGTGAAGTCGCCGGACCCCATTCTCGGCGTGACGCTGCCGGCGCTGGTGACCCCGGGCTATATGGCGACCCAGGTCGATATCGTGACCTCGGACCGCGTGGCCCAGCGCGTCGTGCGCATGCTCGGTTTCGACAAGAGTGCGGCGGCGGTCGAACAGTGGCGCGAGGCGACCGAAGGCAAGGGCTCGATGGACGCCTACTTCGCTGATCTGCTGAAGAAGAAGCTGGACGTGAAGCCGTCGCGCGAATCGAACGTGCTGTCGATCCAGTTCAGCGGACAGGATCCGGCCTTTTCGGCGGCGGTGGCGAATGCCTTCGCCCAGGCCTACATCGACACCAACCTCGAACTGAAGATCGAACCGGCCAAGCAGTACGCCAGCTGGTTTGCCGGCCAGTCCAAGGCCCTTCGTGAAGGCCTGGAGAAGGCGCAGAGCAAGCTGTCCGCCTTCCAGCAGGAAAGCGGCATCGTCGCCACCGACGAACGTCTCGACATCGAGAACGCCCGCCTGGCCGAACTGTCCAGCCAGTACACCGCGATCCAGGCGCAGCGCAGCGACAGTTCCTCGCGTCAGGCCCAGGTCGGACAGGCGCAGATCGAAACCCTGCCCGAAGTGCAGCAGAACTCGCTCATCATCGGCCTGAAGGCTGATCTTGCACGCGGCGAGGCAAGGCTGAACGAAATGAGCCAGCGCTACGGCCGCAACCATCCGGAGTACCAGCGCGCCCAGGGCGAGGTCGATACGCAGCGCGCCAAGCTGGATGCGGAAATGAAGAAGGTGGCCAGCACCATCGGCACCAGCAACCGCGTAAACGTGCAGCGCGAGGCCGAAGTGCGCGCCGCGCTGAACGCGCAGAAGAACCGGGTGCTGGAACTGAAGAAGCAGCGCGACGATCTCGCGGTGCTGCAGCGTGAAGTGGAAAGCGCGCAGCGCGCCTATGACGCGGTGGCTCAGCGCTTCACCCAGACCAGCCTCGAAAGCCAGACCACGCAGACCAATATCGTGGTGCTCACACCGGCGATCGCGCCGGTCGAGCATTCGAGCCCGAATCTGCTGCTGAACACGCTGGTCGCGATTTTCCTGGGCACCCTGCTGGCAGTCGGTACCGTGCTGCTGCTCGAGCTGCTGGATCAGCGCGTGCGGGGTGACGACGACCTGCAACAGCTGCTCGGTGTGCCGGTGCTCGGCCTGATTTCGTCGGTCAAGTTCAACAAGGGCGCCAAGCGTGCCCGTGCGGCCACCGCCTGAGGACATTACAGATGAACGCCCCCACTTCCATAGATTCCGGATCCGGTCGCGCCATCGGTGCCATCCTCATCGACGCCGGCCGGCTGACGCCGGATGGCGCGGAGCGCATCCTGCGCGCGCAGCGTGATGGCGGCCTGCGCTTCGGCGATGCCGCGATCTCGCTCGGACTGCTGAAAGAATCGGACATCCAGTTCGCGCTGTCGCGTCAGTTCGACTATCCCTTCCTGCAGCCGGGCGAGAGCACGGTCAGTGATGAGGTGATCGCGGCCTACCGTCCCTTTACCCGCCAGGTCGAGGAACTGCGTGCGCTGCGCAGCCAGCTCATGCTGCGCTGGTTCGATGCCGAAGCCGAACGCAAGACGCTGTCCATCGTCAGTCCGGAGCGCGGCGAAGGTCGCAGCTTCATCGCCGCCAATCTGGCGGTGGTGTTTTCCCAGCTCGGCGAGCGCACGCTGCTGATCGATGCCGACATGCGCAATCCGCGGCAGCATGCGCTGTTCTCGGTCAGCAACCGGGTCGGCCTGTCGGAAACGCTGGCCGGTCGTGGTGGCCCTGAAGCCGTTCAACGGGTGCCTGCGCTGCTCGATCTGTGTGTGCTGCCGGCCGGCGCGGTGCCGCCGAATCCGCAGGAGCTGCTGTCGCGTCCGGTGTTCAGCCAGCTGCTCGCCCAGCTGTCCAAGGATTTCGATGTCATCCTGATCGACACGCCTGCCGGGGCGGAATATGCCGATGCGCAGACCATTGCGGTGCGTGCCAGCGGCGCGCTGATGGTGGCGCGCAAGAACGTGAGCCGCGCCTCGCGTCTGCGCCGTCTGGCCGACGAACTGGTGACCGCCAGCGCCACCCTCGTCGGCTCGGTGATGAACGAGCCGTGATACGGATGGTCTGAACGGTGTCTTCGATCTCTCCCGGCGCATCCGGCATGTCCGCTTCTCCCTCTCTGCGTCTGGGCGCCGGCAGCCTGTCTCCGCTGTGGGCACCGTTCTGGGTCGTGGTGGCCGGTCTGGCCGCCATGTACGGCCCCAGTTTCCATGATCTGTTTACCGGCATCTGGAGCACCGACGAGAACGCGCACGGCCCCATCGTGCTGTCGGTGTCGCTGTGGCTGCTCTACACCAAGTGGAACTCGATTGCCGACGACGTGAAGCCGGCGCCGGCCCCGGCGCTCGGCTGGCCGCTGGTCGTGCTGGCGCTGCTGCTGTACGTCGTCGGCCGGTCGCAGGACATCCTGATTTTCGAGATCGGTTCGCTGATCCCGATGCTGGCCGGTCTGATGCTGGTGTTCTTCGGCCGGGCCACGCTGCTCGGCCTGTGGTTTCCGCTGTTCTTCATGCTGTTTATGATTCCGCTGCCCGGCGTGCTGGTCGATGCGGTGACCCAGCCGATGAAGATGGCGGTGTCGTGGGCGGCGGAACACCTGCTGTATGCGCTGGGTTATCCGATCGCACGCACCGGCGTGATCCTGGTGATCGGCCAGTACCAGCTGCTGGTCGCCGACGCCTGCGCCGGCCTGCACTCGCTCTTTACGCTCGAGGCGCTGGGTCTGCTCTACCTGAATCTGGTGCGTCACGACTCCTTTGCCCGCAACCTGACGCTGGCCATCCTGATCGTGCCGATCTCCTTCACCGCCAACGTGATCCGGGTGATCGTGCTCACGCTGATCACCTACCATTTCGGTGACGAGGCGGGGCAGGGCTTCCTGCATGGCTTTGCTGGCATGGTGCTGTTCATCAGCGCACTCATCCTCATCATCGGCGTCGATTCGATGCTGCGTTTCGGCGTCCGCCAGACCGACGCGCCGGCCTGAGCGGCCCGGTCTGAAATGAGTTCGGACACCGATCTGCTGTTCATGCAGGAAGCGCTCGCGCTGGCACGCGAAGCCGGTTCGCTCGGCGAGGTGCCGGTCGGCGCCGTGGTGGTGAAGGACGGCGAAATCGTCGGCCGCGGCTACAACCGTCCCATCATGGCCAGCGATCCGACCGCCCACGCGGAAGTGATGGCGCTGCGCGCCGCCGGCCAGGCGCTGGCGAATTACCGCATGCCGGGCTGTACGCTGTACGTGACGCTGGAGCCCTGCGCCATGTGCAGCGGTGCCATCCAGCACGCGCGCATCGCCCGCGTGGTGTTCGGTGCGCGTGACCCCAAGACCGGCTGCTGCGGCAGCGTGACCGACCTGTTCGCGGAGCCGCGGCTCAACCACCACGCCGACGTCGAATCCGGCGTGCTGGCGGACGAGTGCGGCCGCCTGCTGAGCGACTTCTTTGCCGCGCGCCGGCGGCGTACCGAGAACGCCTGATGCGCATCGACATCGACATTCCGACGCAGTGGATGCGCCTGTACGACGATGCGGGCGTGCTGATCCGCCGCTACCGTGTATCCACCGCGAAGAACGGTGCCGGCGAGCAACGCGGCAGCTACCGCACGCCGCGCGGCCGTCACGTCATTCGCGCACGCATCGGTGCCGGCGCACCGGCCAATACCGTGTTCGTCCGGCGGCGTCCGACCGGCGAGCTGTGGTCGCCCGAGCTGGCGGCCGCTCATCCGGGACGGGACTGGATACTGACCCGCATCCTGTGGCTGTCCGGCTGCGAGCCCGGTTTCAACCGGCTGGGCGAGGTCGACACCATGCGCCGCTACGTCTATCTGCACGGCAGCCCCGACACCGCGGAAATGGGCGTGCCCGGCTCGATCGGCTGTGTGCGCATGCGCAACCGCGACATCATCGAACTGTTCGATCTGGTGCCCGCGGGCACGCCGGTGAATATCCTCGATGGTGTCCGGGGGGGCGCGTCGTGACCGAACTCGTGCTCGGCACCTGGGCCGAGCTGGCGCCGATGCTGGTGCCTCTGCGGCGCGAGGTGTTCATCGTGGAGCAGTGCGTTCCGGAAGAACTGGAGTGGGACGCATACGACGCGGTCAGCGTGCACGCGCTGGCGCTGATCGACGGCGAGGCGGTCGGCTGCGGCCGTCTGCTGCCGGACGGTCACATCGGGCGGATGGCGGTGCGTCGTGCCTTCCGCGGTCGCGGCATCGGCCGCGCAGTGCTGGATGCACTGCTGGCCGCCGCGGCCGGGCGCGGCCTGGGTCTGCTGCAGCTGCATGCGCAGACTCACGCCCAGGGGTTCTACGCGCAGGCGGGTTTCGTCGCGGAAGGCGCGGAATTCGACGAGGCCGGCATCCCTCACCGGCGGATGGTGCGCAGGCTCCCGAGCTGACCGACAGCCGCGTCGTCCAGCGGCTTGGTCAGGAAGCCGCTCACCCGCGGAAAGCCGAGCGCGCGTTCCCGTTCGCTGTCCAGCGCGGATGAACTGAGCATGCAGATGCGGGTGTCCCCCTGATGCCGGTCCGGCAGCGCGTGGAAGGCTTCCAGGAACTCGAAACCGTTCATGCGTGGCATGTTGATGTCGAGCAGGATGAGGTCGACCGGATGCCCGGCGTTCTCGCTCAGCCAGGCGAGCGCCTTTTCCGCCCATTCGAACACCATCACGTCGGCGGCCACGCCGGACTGTTCGATCAGCAGCCCGTGAAAGAAATTGTCCGCATCGCTGTCGTCGATCAGCATTACGGTGCGCAGCGCGGCGCTCATGCCGTGGTTGTCCTCGCAGAGGGTTCGGGGGCCTGGCCTATCATCCGGCTGATCGGCAGCGCGAGCACGAAGCGGGCGCCGCAGCCGGCGGCCGATTCGACGAACATGTGGCCGCCGTGCATGTCGGCGATGCGACGGCACAGCGCCAGCCCCAGTCCGGTCCCTTCATACTCGCTGCGCGCATGCAGGCGCTCGAAGGCGGCAAAGATGCGTTCGTGGAAGGACGGTTCGATGCCGATGCCGTTGTCGCTGACCGCCACATGCAGTTCGTCCTTCACCCGCTGTGCGGTGACCGTCACTTCCGGTGCCACGTCCGGTGCGTGGAACTTGATCGCATTGCCGATCAGGTTCTGCATCAGCAGGCCGAGCAGGCTGCGGTCACCGCGTATGACCGGCAGCGGCGCCACCTGCAGCGTGGCGCCGCTGCGCCCGATGGCATCGGCCAGGGCCTGACGGGTGTCTTCCAGCAGCTCGCTCAGGCTCACCGCGTCGGTCCGCGCTTCGGCGCCGTCCAGCCTGACGTAGGCCAGCAGATCGTCGACCAGCTGGCGCAGCCGTTCCCCACCCCGCACGACGAAATCGATGTAGCGCCGGCTGCGGCTGTCCGGCGCGTCCGGACTTTCACGGGCGAGCAGGCGGGCAAAGTTCAGGATGGAATTGATCGGCTCGCGCAGGTCGTGCGAGGCGACATGCACGAACTGCTGCAGCGCGATATTGCTGCGCTCCAGCTCGGCCAGCGTATGGCGGAGGTGTTCCTCCGCCCGCAGCCGGGCGGTGATGTCTTCGCCCACGCCCAGCAGGCCGGTCGCCACGCCGCCTTCGTCTTCCAGCCGGCTGGTGTGCCAGGCGATCACCCGCAGTTCGCCGGACGCATTCAGCGCATGCCCGCGGAAGCGCCGTTCGCTCTGCTGGGTGCCGTCGACCAGCCCACCGAAATAGCTGCGGGCCTCGCTGCGCTCGGCGGCCGGCAGGCACAGTTCGAACCAGTCACGCCCGATCAGGCTGTCCACCGGACGTCCGAGCACTTCAGCGCTTTTGCGATTGGCCTGTATCACGCGCCCGGCGGTGTCGGTCACCACCATCATGCTGCCGGCGGTGTCGAAGTAGAGCCGGGCCCGGTCGCGCTCCGCCTCGACTTCCCGGGTGCGCAGCGCGACCAGGGCGGACAGTTCGTCATTGAAGCGCTGCAGCTGGCGCTCGAACATGTTTTGCCGTTCGCGCGCCTCGCGCATGGCGTCCACCCGGTCGCGCAGTTCGATCTGCGCCACCACCTGACGGGCGAGGGCGGACAGGGCCTCGCGCTGCGCGTCGTCGAGCGTGCGGGCCACGGTGTCGATCACGCACAGCGTGCCGATGCGCTGACCGCCGGCCACTTCCAGCGGCGCACCGGCGTAGAAGCGGATGCCGGGCGCTCCGGTGACCAGCGGGTTGTCTCTGAAGCGGCTGTCTTCGCAGGCATCCGGCACCTCCAGCACTTCGGGCTTCAGGATGGCGTGCGCGCAGAACGCCTGTTCGCGCGGCGTTTCGCTGGCGTCCAGCCCGATCCGTGACTTGAACCACTGGCGTTCGCGATCGACCAGACTGATCAGCGCGATCGGCGTGCCGCAGATGAGGGACGCGATCCGGGTCAGGTCGTCAAAGGCCGGCTCCGGCAGCGTATCGAGCAGATGTGTCGCGTCCAGCGCCGCGAGGCGTGCGGATTCGTCGGCAGGGTGTGGCGCGTTCGGCAAGTTGGGCGTCGCTTTGCTCAATGGGCTGTCGGGAATGACGGCACGGGTGCCATGAACTTTATTGTGCACCCGATGGCGGGTGCCCGGGCAGCGGGGTTTCAGCGTACCGCGGTCAGCACCGTCCGTCCGGTCTCGCCGCCGCCCGGGCCGTGGCGTCTTTCCTCGATCCGGATCGCCGCCGGGTCGATCACCAGCACGGTGCGTGAGCGGGTGCCGTAGTCGTCGCCGGCGATGAAGACCGGTGACAGCCTGCGCTCCCACTCCAGACTGACGCCGGTGTCCGGCAGATCGGCGTCGGCGGCCGGCGTGGGGTCGAGCAGCAGTTCGAACAGCGCATCCACTCGCGCCTCCGTCGCGGCCCTGGACCCCTGACCGGTCACCCGCGCGAACGCCTCGCGCGCCCGGACCAGCTTGGGCCAGGGCGTGCCGGGAAGGTGATTGGACAGCGCATGCAGGCCGGGCGGCAGCGGCGAGCTGCGTGGCGGATGGCCGCCGCCGTGCCCGACCCAGATCAGATCGCGGCCGTCGCACAGCAGCAGGTTGAAACCGTTGTACTGCGCCGCCTCGCGCATGCAGGCCGCGGCGTGCTCGGCCGCCGGCATCCGCCCGGTCAGGAAATCCGCCACCAGCGCGCCACGCGAGCGCGCGTCCGGGCGCTGGCGGGCCGGGTCACGGTAATTGGTCAGTGCCGCGAAGCGCCCGTCGGTGCTCACGCCCAGCCAGGTGCCGCCGGATACCTGATCGCGCCCGGCCATCACCTGTGGCGCGTCCGGCCACACCTGAAGCGGCGCGCTCGGCCGCCGGTGGAATTCGTCGCGATTGGCAGCGACCTGCAGCGACGGGTGTCCGTACGGCTGCCAGTCCAGCACGATGAGGCACATGAGCCGGCGGCCTAGGCAGCGCGGAAGCGCTCCAGATGACGACCGGTGTCCGCGGCCAGGAAACCGTGCAGGCCGTGGCGCTGCACGTGGCTGCCCAGTTCCAGTTCGAACAGCCGCTGGTTGTTCACGCCTTCGTAGATTTCCATCCAGGTCAGCGGATCGTCCAGCCGCCGGCGCACCCGGCCGGGCACGCCGGTGGCCGCCTGCAGAGACGCCTGCATGGTGGCCAGCGCGGCGCGCAGCGCGGTTTCCTGCGCCGGGTCGATGCGGTAGTAGATGTAGTAGTCGATACGCGTGCTCATGCCGATGCGCGCGCTTACTCGCCGAGCGCGTAGGGCAGGGCGGTGAAGCTGAGCGCGTCGCCGTCGGGCGCGCCCAGACGCACCGGACCGGCTTCGGTGCTGGACATCTGCACCACCGCCAGCAGCGCGCAGCCGCCCTCCGGCAGCGCCACCGCATCGACCACCGCACCGCAGGCCTGATCACCTGTGTCGCTGCCATAGACCGGCGTACCGGCCGCCGGCGGGGCGCACTCCGCGCTGGCGCGGTACATGCGCCGCTTCAGCTTGCCCAGGTACTGGGTGCGGGCGACGATTTCCTGGCCCGGATAGCAGCCCTTCTTGAAGCTCACGCCGCCGGTCAGTTCGAAATTGACCATCTGCGGCACGAAGGCTTCCTGCGTGGCCGGCCAGATGCTGACCAGGCCGTCGCGGATGTCGAACCAGCGCCATGCGGGGGTGCCCGCCGGCGTGGCGTGGGCGGACAGCGCCTGCCACACGGTCTGCAGCCGCTCGGGCGGGGTGACGATCTGGAAGCGGTCGGCGGCCAGGCGCAGCACGCGCACGCCCTCCGCCTCGGCCTGCTTCATCGCGGCCGGCGGCAGCGGCAGGCCGGCGGCGGCCAGTGCCGCTTCGGCGCCGCTGCCGGCCAGGCCGAGCGCGGGCAGATCGGTGCTCGCATCGCCCAGCTTCGCCTTGGCGCGCAGGATGTACATCGACAGCTTGCGTCGCATCGGCTCGGCCAGCGCGCGCGGCAGCTGCAGCACGACCGCATCGCCGTCCTTCCACAGCGTGAAGGCGGCCAGCAGCCGACCCTTGGGCGTACAGAAACCGGCGGTGCGCACGCCGTCGGCCGGAATGCCCTGCACGTCATTGGTCATCAGGTTGTGCAGGAAGCTGGCGGCGTCCTCGCCCTCCGCACGCAGGCGGGACAGGTGGGTGAGCGGCACCAGCACGGTGCCGGTCTGCGCCGCGTGCATTTCGGCGGCGGCGTCGGTCATTGCAGGAAACTGGCCGTCATCGGCGGCAGTCGAGGCGGCATCAGAGGCGGGAATGAGGTCTGTGAGCAGCATGGTGTTGCGAATTCCGTGGTCGGGGAAAGTACGGGAAGAGGTTAACATACGGGGCCGCGCACGCCTGCCGCGCGTTCCTCTCCCGGTTGCATGACCCGTCTGCTGTCCCGTCTGTTCCTCATCGTTCTCGTGCTCGCGCTCGTCTGCGCCGGCGGCCTGTTCTGGTACGCGCGTCAGCCGCTGCAGTGGGCCGGTGGCGCCATCGAATACACGCTGAAGCCGGGCACCGCGCTGCGCCAAGCCGCACGCCAGATCGAAACGGCGGGTGTGCCGGTCGATGGCGCGCTGCTTGGCCTGATCGGCCGCTTCGCGGTCGATGGCACCCGGCTGCAGGCGGGCAGCTATGCCTTTTCCAGCGGACTTACGCCGATCCAGCTGCTGGAAAAGATGACCCGCGGCGACGTGAGCATGCGCGAGGTGCGCTTCATCGAAGGCTGGACCTGGCGGCAGATGCGTGCCGCGCTGGCCGCCCAGCCGGACCTGAAGCAGGACGCCGCCGCGCTGAGCGATGCGGAGGTGATGGCGCGCATCGGCGCCGAGAGCACGCAGCCGGAAGGCTGGTTCTTCCCGGACACCTATCTGTTCGCGGTCGGCGACAGTGACCTGTCGGTGCTGGCGCGCGCGCATCACGCCATGCGCCGCCAGCTCGACCAGGCCTGGGCGGCACGCCAGCAGGGCCTGCCCTATGCCACGCCGCGCGACGCGCTCATCATGGCGTCCATCGTCGAGAAGGAAACCGGTGCCGCGGCCGACCGCGACAAGGTCGCGTCGGTGTTCGTGAACCGTCTGCGCGCCGACATGCCGCTGCAGACCGACCCCACGGTCATCTACGGTCTGGGCGAGCGCTTCGACGGCAATCTGACCCGCGCCCACCTGCAGGCGGACAACCCGTACAACACCTATCTGCGCCGCGGCCTGCCGCCCACGCCGATTGCCGCGCCCGGACGCGCCTCGCTGGACGCGGCGCTGAATCCGGCGCCGACCCAGTACTATTACTTCGTGGCGCGCGGCGACGGCAGCAGCGTGTTCTCGAAAACCCTGGCCGAGCACAACAGCGCGGTCGACCGCTACCAGCGCCGCCCTGCGCGCGCGCAGCGCTGAGCGGCGCAACCGACTTTCACGATTCCGATGCACAACACCCGCTTCATCACCTTCGAAGGCATGGACGGTGCCGGCAAGAGCACCCAGATCGCGCGCACCGCCGACTGGCTGCGGGCGCGCGGCCACGCCGTGCTGCTCACCCGCGAACCCGGCGGCACGCCGCTCGGCGAGTCGCTGCGCGGCCTGCTGCTGCACGAAGCCATGCATCCGGATACCGAGGCGCTGCTCATGTTCGCCGCCCGGCGGGAGCATCTCGCGCAGGTGATCGAACCGGCGCTGGGGCGCGGCGACTGGGTGCTGTGCGACCGCTTCACCGACGCCAGCTTCGCCTATCAGGGCGGCGGCCGCGGCCTCGACATCGCGCGGCTGCAGGCGCTCGAAGCCTGGGTGCAGCGCGGGCTGCAGCCCGGCCTGACGCTGCTGTTCGACCTGCCCTGCGAAGTGGCGGCGCAGCGGCTGGCCGCCAGCGGCGGTGACCCGGACCGCTTCGAGCGCGAACAGTCTGATTTCTTCAACCGGGTGCGCGCCGCCTACCTGGCGCGGGCGCAGGCCGACCCGGGCCGCATGCAGGTGCTGAATGCCGCCCGCAGTCCGGAAGAAGTGTCTGCTCAACTTGAAGAAATTCTTTCAAGGTACTGTTCCTGAATGATTTACGACTGGTGCAAGCCGCAGTGGTCTCAGCTGATGGCGCTCGGCAGCCGGCTGCCGCACGCACTGCTGCTGGCCGGTCCGTCCGGGCTGGGCAAGCGTGAATTCGCCGAGGCGCTGGCCGCACGCATGCTGTGCGAACGCGCCCGCGGCGAAGAGCAGGCCTGCGGCGAATGCGCGTCCTGCCGGCTGATTGCCGGCGACAACCACCCGGACTGGATCACCGTGCGGCCGGAGGCCCTCGAAGAGTCGCCGGACGACGAATCCGCGGACGACGAGGGCGACGGCAAGGCGAAATCCACCCAGATCCGCATCGCCCAGGTCCGCGCGGTGGTCGAACGGCTGGGCGTCGGTTCGCATCAGGGCGGTTACCGGGTGGTGCTGCTGTATCCGGCCGAGGCGATGAATGTCGACTCCGCCAATGCACTTCTCAAATCACTTGAAGAACCGCCGCCCAATACCTTGTTTCTGCTGATTTCAGATCAGCCGAGAAAGCTGCTGCCCACGATACGCAGCCGCACCCGTGTGCTGTCTTTCCAGCAGCCGCCGGCCGACGAGGCGCTGGCCTGGCTGGCGCAGCAGGGCGTGCGCAATGCGGCCGACGCGCTGGCGCTGTGCGCCGGTTCCCCGCTGCACGCGCGTGACCTGGCCGGCTCGCGCGACGCTCAGATTCAGGGCCAGTTTGTCGATGATGTAGCCAGACAGGCGCTGAGTTCGCCGCTGGAGGTGGCCGCCCGCTGGGACGGCTGGCTGAAGGGGAAGAAGAAGGGCGAGCCGGGCCTGACCGATCTGCCCACGCTGGTCACCTGGCTGCAGCGCTGGCTGGCCGATGTGGTGCTGCTGGCGCAGGACTGCGAGCCGCGGGTATTCGTCGGTCGCCGCGCCCAGCTCGCGCAGCTGGCGGAACGCAGCGACGTGGCCACTGTCCTGCGTGGGTACAATGAATTGCTGAAGGTGCGGGCGCTGGCGCATCACCCGCTGAATGCGCGCCTGTTCCTGGAAGACCTGCTGATGCGCTATGCCCGGCTGTTCCGGGCCGCGCGCTGATCGCCGATCGAGCAGGACTGCAAAGGAGACTGTCATGTCGGATGCGCAGATGCAGAATCGCCGCAGCGTGCTGTCGCTGGCGGTCAATTCCAAGTCGGTGCTGTACGCGGCCTTCATGCCCTTCCTGAAGGGCGGCGGCATTTTCCTGCCGACCAACCGCAGCTACCGCCTCGGCGACGAGGTGTTCCTGCTGCTGCAGCTGATGGACGATCCGGCCAAGCTGCCCATCCAGGGCACGGTGGCCTGGGTGACGCCGGCCGACGCGCAGGGCGGCAAGCAGCAGGGCATCGGCCTGCGTTTCGGCGACGACGAAAGCAGCAAATCGGCGCGCGCCAAGATAGAACAGGTGATCGGCAGCTATCTCGGTTCGTCGCGCCAGACCCACACGCTCTAGATTTCCCGCATTGCAACGGTTCCTGAATGTTCATCGATTCACACTGCCACATCGATTTCCCTGACCTCGCAGAGCGCGAGGATGAAGTGATCGCCAACATGGCGGCCCAGCAGGTCAGTCACGCGCTGTGCGTGTCGGTCAATATCGAACAGTGGCCGCGGGTGACCGGCATGGCCGAGCGTCACGACAACGTGTTCGCGTCGCTGGGCGTGCATCCGGACTACGAGGACGTGACCGAGCCTGACGTGGCGCAGCTGGCCGACATGGCCCGCCATCCGCGCGTGGTGGCGATCGGCGAAACCGGGCTGGACTACTTCCGCCTGACCGGTGACCTCGAGTGGCAGCGCAAGCGCTTCCGCACCCATATCCGCGCCGCGCGCGAGTGCGGCAAGCCGCTCATCATCCACACCCGGTCGTCGGCCGAGGACACGCTGGCCATCATGCGCGAAGAGCGTGCGCATGAAGCCGGCGGCGTCATGCACTGCTTCACCGAAACGCTGGACGTGGCGAAAGCCGCCATCGACATGGGCTTCATGATTTCCTTTTCCGGCATCGTAACCTTCAAGAACGCGCAGCAACTGCGCGACGTGGCGCAGGCCATCCCGCTCGACGCGATGCTGATCGAGACCGACTCACCCTATCTGGCGCCGGTGCCCTACCGCGGCAAGATGAACGAGCCGTCCTACGTACCACATGTCGCTGCCGAACTGGCCCGGGTGCGCGGACTGAGCGCGGACGAGATCGGGCGGGCCACCAGCGACAACTTCTTCCGCCTGTTCCGCGACGCCGCCCGTCTGGCCGGCCGCGAGGAGTGCCCCGCATGAAATCCCTGCGCATCGCGCTGCTCAGCGTCTGTCTGGCCGCTGCCAGCGGCGCTTCGGCCGCCGCCTACGATGACCTGATCAACGCCGCCAACATGGGCGACGCCGCCAAGGTGGCGAGCTTCATCGACCGCGGACTGGACGTGAATTCGGTCGATCCCCGCGGCGAAACCCTGCTCATCATCGCTGCCCGCAACGGCTACGGCGACCTGGTCAAGGCGCTGATCGCCCGCCGCGCCAGGCTGGAGGCAGTCAATGCGGTCGGTGAAACCGCGCTGGCGGTGGCGGCCTTCAACGGTCATGTGGCGGTGGTCGAACAGCTGCTTGCAGCCGGCGCCAACCCGGTGAATACCCAGGGCTGGTCGGCGCTGCACTACGCCGCCATGCAGGGGCATGCGGCCGTACTTCGTGCCTTGATCGAGCGCGGCGCGCCGGTCGATGCACCGGCGCCCAATGGCGCCACTGCGCTGATGCTGGCTGCCCGTGCCAACGTCGAATCGGTCAAGGTGCTGCTGGCGGCGCGCGCCGACGCCCGCATCCGCGGTCGCGACAACGAAAGCGCGCTCGACTGGGCGGTCAAGGCCGGCAACACGGATGCCGCGGCGATGATCCGCGCGGCGATGGGGCAGTGATGGAGCATCCTGCCACCGGTTCCGGCCTCGGCCACAGCACCGATTACCCGGACAGCTACGACGCCGGCCTGCTGTTTCCGATGCCGCGCGAGGCCTCGCGTTTGCCGCTCGGGCTGGCGGCGGATGCGCTGCCCTTCGCCGGCATCGACCGCTGGCATGCCTGGGAAGTGTCCTGGCTCAATCCGCAGGGCAAGCCTGAGGTGGCGATCGGCCGCATCGACATTCCGGCCAGCAGTCCTTTCATGGTCGAATCGAAGTCGCTCAAGCTCTATCTGAATGGCTACAACAGCGAACGCATGGTGTCGCTGGAGGCGGTGCGCGCGCTGATCGAAACCGATCTGTCGGCGGCCTGCCAGGCCGGCGTGACGGTCGAGCTGTACAGCCCGGACACGCTGCCCGGCCTTGCCGTGCAGTCGCCGGGCGAATCGATCGACGCGCTGGACATCGCCTGCGAGCGCTACCACCCGGACCCGGCGCTGCTGTCCGCCGCTGGCGACACGGTCGAGGAAACGCTGCGCTCCGACCTGCTGAAATCCAACTGCCCGGTCACGCTGCAGCCGGACTGGGCTTCGGTCATCGTGCATTACGTCGGCCCGCGCATCGACCGCGCCGGCCTGCTGCGCTACATCGTGTCCTTCCGCAACCATGCGGATTTCCACGAGCATTGCGTCGAGCGCATCTGGGTGGACCTGATGGAGCGCTGCCGGCCGGAAAAGCTGACGGTGTTCGCCTGCTATACCCGGCGGGGCGGGCTGGACATCAATCCGTGGCGCAGCAATTTCGAAACGCTGCCCGACACCTTCGTCAAGCTGGCCCGGCAGTAGATCCGGTCAGAGCCGCGCGCGCAGATCGGCCACCGCGGCGCGGAACTCGGGCGCACCGCCGTAACTCGGGTGCCGCGCGGGCAGGGCGTCTATGCCCATGTCGGCCAGGCTCTGCTGGCATACCCGGCCGATGGCCAGGCGCGGCACACCCGGGAAGAGGGCGAGGAACTGTTCGAGCAGCGGCCGCAGCGCACGGCGTTCGGCAGTGTTCGGTGCGCGGTTGCTGAGCGGATTGCCCGCTTCGTGCGGGTGGTAGGCCACCGCGTTCCACAGCACGAATTCGTGCGGCGCCCAGCCGTTGCCGTCCATCGCCGACCAGACGATGCTGGCGGTGCGCTCCAGCATGCCTTCGGTGTTCTTGAGCTGCGGCAGCGGCCGGCTGGTGCGGACGAAGGCGCCTTCGAAGTAGTCGGCGCCGCGGCCGGCAGCGTGCGCGGCCAGCACGTCACGTTCGCTGGTCATCGCCATGCCGGAGAACTTGGCGCCGCTGTAACTGGGCGCCTCGGCGATCAGCAGCACCCGGGCGCGGCCCAGCCGCGCGGCGAGGTAGCGATGCAGGTGGTCGGCGCGGATGCGCGGTGCGTCAGGCACGAGGTCATGCACCGGGTCATGATCGCCCCAGGGGTTGAACATGATGGCCGGATCGGGGATGCGGTCGCCGGCGGATATCGCGGACACGAAGCGGTCGAGATCGTTTGCGGACATCGGCTGTCAATGGAAGCTGAAAAGTCTGGGAACGCGGGCTGGAGAACGCCGGCTGAACGTGCGGGCCGAACGCGAGGCGCGCATTGTGCATTGTCTGAAAGAAAGAACACCACAAAGATGAAATCCGACCTCCTGCTGGCCGCCCGCATGGCGCTGCGCGATTTCCGGGCCGGCGAGCTGCGGGTGCTGGGACTGGCGCTGGTGCTGGCCGTGGCCGCGCTCACTTCGGTTTCCTTCTTTACCGACCGGGTCGCGCGCTCGGTCACCAAGGAAGCGAACCAGCTGCTCGGCGGCGACCTGCTGGTGGCCGGCGACCGTCCGCTGCCTGCCGCACTGAGCGCCGAAGCGCAGACGCGCGGGCTGCGCAGCGTGAACACCTGGACCTTCACCAGCATGGCGTCGACCGCCGACGGCGCCCAGCTCGTAGGCGTGAAGGCGGTGTCCGAAGGCTATCCGCTGCGCGGCAGGGTGCGCACCGCGCCGGCGCTGAATGCGCCGGATGCCGACATACGCGCCATTCCGGCGCCCGGCACCGTGTGGCTGGACGAGCGGGCCACCGCCGCGCTGGGCGTGCGCAGCGGCGACACCGTCAATCTGGGCGCGCTGCGGCTCACCGTGGCGGCGGTGCTCACCTTCGAATCGGACCGCGGCGCCAACTTCTTCGCCATCGTGCCGCGGCTCATGATGAATGCGGCCGACCTGCCGGCCAGCGGGCTGATGCAGGAAGGCAGCCGCATCATGTACCGGTTGCATCTGGCGGGTGACGACGCCGCGGTGCGCAGTTACGCCGCCTGGGTGAAGCCGCAGCTGGCGCGCGGCCAGAAGGTGGAAAGCGTGGAGGAGGCGCAGCCCGAGGTGCGCGGCGCGCTCGACCGGGCACAGAAATTCCTGCGGCTGGCCGCCATGCTGGCCGTGGTGTTCGCCGCGGTCGCGGTCGGACTGGCGGCGCGCCGCTACATGCAGCGCCACCTTGATGGCTGCGCGGTCATGCGCTGTCTGGGCGCGACCCAGGCGCGGCTCACACGGCTGTTCCTGATCGAATTCCTGCTGCTCGGGCTGCTGGCCTGCGGCATCGGCTGCCTCGCCGGCTATCTGACCCAGTTCGGCGTCGAGGCGCTGCTGGCCGGCCTGTGGGCGGCACCGCTGCCGCCGCCCGGCCCGCTGCCGCTGGTGTATGGCTACGCGGTCGGCATGGTGCTCATCCTCGGTTTCGTATGGCCGCAGCTGCTGAAACTGCGCCGGGTGTCCACGCTGCGGGTGCTGCGCCGCGACTGGGACGATGCCGACGTCGTGTCCTGGGGCGCCTATGCCTTCGGTCTGGCCTGCCTGTCGGCGCTCATCGTGCTGATGGCCGGGGATCTGGTGCTGGGCGCGGTGGTGGTCGGCGGCTTCGTCGCCGCCTGCGCGCTGTATGCCGCAGCCGCCTGGGGTGCGCTCGCGCTGGTGGCCCGTCTGCGCGGCGGTACCGCCGGCGGCTGGCGCTACGGCATGGCCTGTCTGACCCGCCGGCGCGTGGCCTCGACCGTGCAGATCGCCGCCCTCGGCCTCGGGCTGACCGCGGTGCTGCTGCTGGTGATCGCGCGCGGCGACCTGCTGGACGCCTGGCGCGGCCGGCTGCCGGCGGATGCCCCGAACCGCTTCATCCTGAACATACAGCCGGACCAGCGCGACGCGGTGCGCGCGCTGTTCGCCGAAGCCGGACTGCCGGCGCCCGAGCTGCTGCCGATGTCGCGCGCGCGGCTGACCGCCATCAACGGGCGGGCGGTGTCGCCGGACGACTATCCGGAAGCGCGCGCCCGACGCCTGGTCGAGCGCGAGTTCAATCTGTCCTGGTCCGACCATCTGCAGGTGGGCAACCGGCTGAGCGGCGGACAGTGGAATGCCTCGGTGCCGTCGTTTTCGGTCGAGGCCGGGCTGGCGAAGACGCTGGGCATACGTCCGGGCGACCGGCTGCGTTTCGAGATCGCCGGCCAGCAGGTCGAATCGGCGGTGGGCAGCCTGCGCGAGCTGGAATGGGATTCGATGAACGTGAACTTCTTCGTGGTCGCCACGCCCGGCGTGCTCGAAGACTTCCCCGCCAGCTACATCACGTCCTTCCATCTGCCGGCGGACAGGGCCGGCTTCACCAACACGCTGGTAGCGCGCTTCCCCAACCTGACCGCGGTCGATGTCGATGCCATGGTGCGCCAGTTCCGCGCGCTGATGGACCAGCTCGCCGCGGCGGTCAGCGTGGTGTTCGGCTTCGCGCTGCTGGCCGGCGTCATCGTGCTGTTCGCGGCCATCGAATCCACACATGACGAGCGGCGCTTCGAACTGGCGGTGCTGCGCACCCTGGGGGCACGCGACCGGCAATTGCGTGCGTCGCTGGCCGCAGAATTTGCGATACTCGGGGCTCTGGCTGGCGGGCTTGCAGCGATCGGTGCGCTCGTACTGACCGTGCTGCTGGCGCGCCAGGTCTTCCAGCTGCCCTACGTGCCTGCTGCAGGTCTGCCGCTGGCGGCGCTTGCATTCAGCATTCTGGCGGTGCTTGCCGCCGGCATGACCGGCCTTCGCGGCACGCTGAAAGCGCCCGCGCTGGCCAGTCTGCGCGCACTCTGATTTTCCGCATGGCCGACCCGATGCCGCGCTGTTGCAGCGCCGCATCGGGTCTGTCTGTCCGTCGCTCACAAGAAAAGAACATCCGGATGGTCAACCGATGCACCTGCCGCTGATCACTCTCGTCGCCCTGCCATTCGCCGGCAGCCTGATTGCCGCGCTGCTGCCGACCAATGCGCGCAACGCCGAATCGACGCTGGCCGGTGTCATCGCGCTGCTCTGCGCGGTGCAGGTCGCGCTGCTGTTTCCGGACATCGCGGCCGGGCAGGTGATCCGTCAGGACATTCCTTGGCTGCCGTCGCTCGGCCTGAACTTCGTGCTGCGCATGGACGGCTTCGCCTGGATGTTCTCGATGCTGGTGCTGGGCATCGGCGCGCTGGTGGTGCTGTACGCGCGCTACTACATGTCACCGGCCGATCCGGTGCCGCGCTTCTTCGCCTTCCTGCTCGCCTTCATGGGTGCGATGAGCGGCGTCGTGCTGTCCGGCAACCTGTTCCAGATGGTGCTGTTCTGGGAGCTGACCAGCCTGTTCTCCTTCCTGCTGATCGGCTACTGGCATCACCGCAAGGACGCGCGTCGCGGCGCGCGCATGGCGCTGACCGTGACCGGTGCCGGCGGCCTCTGTCTGGTGGCCGGCGTGGTGCTGCTCGGCCACATCGCCGGCAGCTATGACCTCGACGTGGTGCTGGCCGCCGGCGATGCGGTGCGCGCGCATCCGCTGTACCGGCCGATGCTGGTGCTGGTGCTGCTCGGCGCCTTCACCAAGAGCGCGCAGTTCCCGTTCCAGTTCTGGCTGCCGAACGCGATGGCGGCGCCGACGCCGGTGTCGGCCTACCTGCACTCGGCCACCATGGTGAAGGCCGGCGTGTTCCTGCTGGCGCGGCTGTGGCCGGTGCTGGCCGGCACCGACGAGTGGTTCTGGCTGGTCACCGGCGCCGGTCTGGCGACGCTGCTGGTCGGCGGTTTCGCCGCCATCTTCCAGAACGACCTGAAAGGCCTGCTCGCCTATTCGACCATTTCGCATCTCGGCCTGATCACCACGCTGCTTGGCCTGAACAGCCCGCTGGCCGCGGTGGCGGCGGTGTTCCACATCCTCAACCACGCCACCTTCAAGGCTTCGCTGTTCATGGCGGTGGGCGTGATCGACCACGAAACCGGCACGCGCGACATCCGCCGGCTCAGCGGTCTCGCGCGCTACATGCCGGTCACCGCCACGCTGGCGACGGTAGCCGCCGCCGCGATGGCCGGCGTGCCGCTGCTGAACGGCTTCATCTCGAAGGAAATGTTCTTCAGCGAAGCGGTGTTCCTGGCCGCCTCGCCCGGCATTGACCGCGCGCTGCCGGTGGTGGCGGTGGTCGCCGGCATGTTCAGCGTCGCCTATTCGCTGCGCTTCACGGTCGAGGTGTTCCTCGGCCGCGACAAGTGCGGCGCGCTGCCGCGTCAGCCGCACGAGCCGCCGCGCTGGATGCGGGCGCCGATCTCGGTGCTGGTGCTCGCCTGCCTGGTAGTGGGCACGCTGCCGCAGTGGTCCATACAGCGCATCCTGGAGACCGCGGCGCGGCCGGTGGTCGGCGTGCTGCCGGACTTCGACCTCGCGGTGTGGCACGGCTTCAATCTGCCGCTGTGGATGAGCCTGCTGTCGCTGGTCGGCGGCATCGCGCTGTTCTTCGCGCTGCGCAGCCCGATGCGCCGTGGTCATCTCGCGAAGGCGCCGCTGATCGGCCGCATCAATGGCAAGCGCGTGTTCCGCTCGCTGCTGGCCCGGCTCACGCTGGCCGGCCGGCATACCCGGCGCCTGTTCGGTACGCGCCGCCTGCAGATGCAGCTGATGCTGCTGGTGCTGGTGACGCTGGTGGCGGCTGCCGTGCCGCTGCGCAGGCTCGGCAGCGAGGCGCTGCTGGCCGGTGGTGACCGCGCCATGCTGGAGTTCTCGCCGATGTTCGCCCTGATGTGGCTGGTCGGTGCCGGCGCGGCGATCGGCGCCGTGTGGCAGGCGAAGTACCACCGACTGACCGCGCTGGCATTGATGAGCGTGGCCGGGCTGGTCACCGTCATCACCTTCGCCTGGTTCTCGGCGCCCGATCTCGCGCTGACCCAGCTGTCGGTGGAGGCGGTCACCACCGTGCTCATCATGCTGGGCCTGCGCTGGCTGCCGAAGCGGCTGGAGGACGTCGGTCGCAGCCAGCCGCTGCGGGTGCGGGCCAGGGCACGCGTCCGCCGCGGGCGTGATCTGAGCATCGCGCTGTGCGCCGGCGCCGGGCTTGCACTGCTGTCCTGGGCCATGATGACGCGCAGCTTTCCGCAGAGCATTTCGCCCTTCTTCCTGGAGCGGGCGCTGCCGGAAGGCGGCGGCCGCAACGTGGTGAACGTGATGCTGGTCGACTTCCGCGGCTTCGATACGCTGGGCGAAATCACGGTTCTCGGCGTGGTCGCGCTCACCGTGTATGCGCTGCTGCGCCGCTTCCGCCCGGCACCCGAAAGCGCCGGACTGCCGCCGCAGCAGCAGGCGCTGCCGGCCGACCTGGTGACCGATCTGGTCGATCCGTACTCCGACGAGGATCCGGCGCGCGGCTACCTCATGGTGCCGGCGGTGCTCATCCGTCTGGTGCTGCCGCTGGCGGCCATGATCGCGGTCTACCTGTTCATGCGCGGCCACAACGAGCCGGGCGGCGGCTTCGTCGCCGGGCTGGTGCTGTCGACCGCCTTCATCGTGCAGTACGTGGTGTCCGGCACGCAGTGGGTCGAGGCGCACATGGACCTGCGACCGCAGCGCTGGATCGCCTTCGGCCTGCTGACCGCGACCGCCACCGGCCTGGGCTCGTTCGCGCTGGGCTACCCCTTCCTGACCACCCATACCGCCCACGTCAGCCTGCCGCTGATCGGCGACCTCCACGTCGCCAGCGCGCTGTTCTACGACATCGGCGTGTTCCTGCTGGTGGTCGGGGCGACGCTGCTGATACTGACCGCGCTCGGCCACCAGTCGGTGCGCGGGCGCCGCGTCCGCGACAACGAAGAAGACGAACGGAAGGAAGGAGCGCACTGATGGAAATCGTCCTCGCATGCGCCATCGGCGTACTGACCGCCTGCGGCGTGTGGCTGCTGCTGCGGCCGCGTACCTATCAGGTCATCATGGGACTGTCGCTGCTCGGCTACGGCGTGAACCTGTTCATCTTCAGCATGGGCCGGCTGGCGCTGGACAGCGAACCGGTGC
This sequence comes from Methyloversatilis universalis FAM5, assembly GCF_000214035.2. GTDB lineage: Bacteria > Pseudomonadota > Gammaproteobacteria > Burkholderiales > Rhodocyclaceae > Methyloversatilis > Methyloversatilis universalis. The sequence continues at coordinate 331,468 of NZ_AFHG01000030.1, forward strand.
TGGCGCCCGGCGTGCCCACCGATCTGGCGCACTACACCGACCCGATGCCGCAGGCGCTGGTGCTTACCGCCATCGTGATCGGCTTCGCGATGACCGCGCTCTTCCTGGTCGTGCTGTTGGCGCAGCGGGGCTTCTTCGGCAATGACCATGTCGATGGCCGGGAGGACGCCGAATGAGGGCACTCGCGCAGGCACTGATGCCGCATCTGATCATCGCGCCCATCCTGCTGCCGCTGCTGACCGCCTGCCTGCTGCTGTTGCTGGACGGACGGCGGCACCGCATCCGCGGCATGATCGGTCTGGCGGCCGCGCTGGCCAATCTGGTGATCGCGGCGCTGCTGCTGTCCTGGGCCGGCAGCGGTCATCCGACGGCCTACGGCGTCTATCTGCCGTCGAACTGGGACATGCCCTTCGGCATCGTGCTGGTGGCCGACCGCCTGTCGGCGCTGCTGCTGCTGACCGCCGCCATCGTCGCGCTGATGGCGCTGCTGTTCGCGGTGGCGCGCTGGCACAAGGCCGGCGCGCATTTCCACCCGCTGTTCCAGATCCAGATCATGGGCCTGAACGGCGCCTTCCTGACTGGCGACCTGTTCAACCTGTTCGTGTTCTTCGAGGTGATGCTGGCGGCGTCCTACGGCCTGCTGCTGCACGGCTCCGGCCCGTCGCGGGTGCGCACCGGCCTGCATTACCTGGCGATCAATCTGGTGGCGTCCTCGCTGTTCCTGATCGGCGCCGCGCTGATTTATGGCGTGACCGGCACGCTGAACATGGCCGACATCGCCGCGCGCATCCCGCAGGTCGCCACCAGCGACCGCGCGCTGCTGCATGCCGGCTTCGCGGTGCTCGGCGTGGCCTTCCTGGCCAAGGCGGCGATGTGGCCGCTCAATTTCTGGCTGGTGCCGGCCTACGCCGCCGCCAGTGCACCGGCGGCCGCCATCTTCGCCTTGCTCACCAAGGTGGGCGTCTATGTGCTGCTGCGTTTCAGCACGCTCATGTTCTCGGAGCAGGCCGGCGCCTCGGCCGGCTTCGGCAGCGACTGGCTGCTGTGGGGCGGCACCGCGACGCTGGCGGCAGGCGCCTTCGGCATGTTCTCGACCCAGCGCCCGGGACGGCTGGCCGGCTTCGCGGTCATCGTGTCGTCCGGCACGCTGCTGGCGGTGCTCGGACTGGCCCGGCCGGAACTGACCGCCGGCGCGCTCTACTACCTGCCCAGCTCGACGCTCGGCGTGGCCGCCTTCTTCCTGCTGGCGGAGCTGATGGAGCGCTCGCGCAGCGCGGACGTCGCCGGCGCGCGCGCGCCGGAGGACGAGGAGGACCACCTGCCGTTCCCGCTGGCCGAACTGGAACTGGACAAGGACGTCAATCTCGACGAGGACGAGGAAATGCTGATCGGCCACGCCATTCCGGCCGCCACTGCGCTGCTCGGCCTGGCCTTCATCTGCTGCACCCTGCTGGTGGCCGGCCTGCCGCCGCTGTCCAGCTTCATCGGCAAGTTCGTGCTGCTGACGGCGCTGGTGCCCGGGCTGAGCGCGGACACGCTGCACGTCGAGTCGCTGCTGACCTGGGTGCTGCCGGTGCTCATCGTGGTGTCCGGCCTGTGCGCGCTGGTGGCGCTGTCGCGCGTGGGCATCCGCTTCTTCTGGACGCCGGTCGATCGCGAGGCACCGCTGCTGCGGGTGGTCGAATTCGTGCCGATCGCGCTGCTGGTGACCGTGTGCATCGTCATGTCGGTGCGCGCCGAACCGGTCATGCGCTACGCCACGGCGACCGCCGAAGCCCTGTACCACCCGGCTGGCTACATCGACGCAGTGCTGTCGGCGCGGCCACGTCCGACGCCGACCAATGCCGAACGTCTTGGCCTGCAAGGGCCGGAGGCCACGCCATGATGCGCCGGCTGTTTCCCGCTCCGCTGCTGTCGCTGGCGCTGCTCGCGCTGTGGCTGCTGCTCAACAACACGGCACTGGGGCCCGGCCAGTGGCTGCTCGGTGCCTTCCTTGGCGTGCTGGTGCCGCTGCTGACGCACCGGCTGCGACCGACGCCGGTGCGCTTCCGCCGGCCCGGCGTAGCGCTGCGGCTGTTCCTGCAGGTCGGCTACGACGTGATCGTGTGGAACTGGCGGGTGCTGCGCGGCACGCTGGCGGCCGGCGAGCGCATGCCGCGCGGCGGCTTCGTCGTCGTGCCGCTGGACATGCGCGACCCGAACGGGCTGGCGGTGCTCGCCGCCATCATGTGCGTCATCCCCGGCACCATCTGGTCGGAACTGGCGATGGACCGCAGCGCGCTGCTGGTGCACATGTTCGACCTCGACAACGCCGAGGCCGAGATCGCGCTGATCAAGGGCCGCTACGAGCGCCCGCTGATGGAGATCTTCGAATGAGTCCGCTGCTGTTTTCCGCCATCGTGTTCGCGATCGGCTGCTACATCACGGCGATGGCCCTTGCGCTGCTGCGCCTGGTCCGCGGCCCGTCCGCCCAGGACCGCGTGCTGGCGATGGACCTCATCTGCACCATCGCCATGCTGATCCTGATGGTGCTGGCGATACGCTATCGCAGCGCGATGTATTTCGAGGCGGCGCTGCTGATTTCCATCTTCGGCTTCGTCAGTTCCGCCGCGATGGCGAAATTCCTGCTTCGGGGCGAGGTGATCGAATGATTCCGCCGCTGCCGCTGTGGATCGAGATTCCGGTGGCGCTGCTGCTGGCGCTGAGCGGGCTGTTCACGCTGGGCGCGGCGATCGGCGTCGTGCGCTTCCGCGCCTTCTTCCAGCGCATGCATCCGCCGGCGCTGGCGTTCAGCTTTTCCGCCTGGTGCGTGACGCTGGCCAGCATCCTCTACTTCTCTGCGCAGGACGGCGTGCTGTCGCTGCATGCCTGGCTCATCATCATCTTCCTGTCGCTGACGGTGCCGGTGACCACCCTCCTGCTGTCGCGCACCGAGCTGTTCCGCCGCCGCAACGCGGGTGACCCGGACATGCCGCCGCCGCTCAGCGCCTGCGTGCAGCCACCGGACAACGGCGGGCCGCCGCAGCACTGAGCCCGCCGGCCTGACCCTCAGAACAGCAGCGGCGCGACGAAGGCGAAGAAGCCTCCGGTCAGGAAAAGCAGCACCGACAGCGCATACACCGCGACGGACAGGCGCCGCGCGCGCATGCAGGCACGCGCGGCGGCCGGATCGGCCGGGCAGGGCAGGCGGCGCGCCCGCCACTGCGCCGCACCGGCGGCCGACAGCATGAGCGCGGCACCGCCGAACACGCCGGCCTTGTGCTCAGACAGCCAGATCAGCTGAGGGAAGCGCACGGTCAGCGCGACCAGCGTGGCGCCGGCGCCGAGCGCCACCAGCAGCGCCGGCAGCGCGCAGCACACCAGGGTCGAACTGCTGGCCAGCAGCGACAGCCCGCTTGCCCCCAGCGTGGCCCGCAGTCCGCGTTCAGCGCCCGCCATGGGCCTTGCCCTTCAGTTCGGCACGCAGGCTGTCCAGCGACTGCGACACCCGCTCGATCTTCTTCACCTGATAGCCGGCGTCGGTGATCTGGCTGCGCAGCGTGTCGTCGGCGATGTCCTGGCCGTCCTTCAGGCTGAGCGCGACCACCTTGTGTTCCAGACTGACCAGCACGTCGTCGGTGGCGGCGTGGCTGCGCAGCTTCTTCTCGATGGCCGAGCCGCAGAATGCGCATACCAGGCCGTCCACCTGCATCCGTATCGTGGTGGCGGCCTGTGCCAGGCTGGTGGACAGCACCAGCAGCAGCGCGCTGGCGATGGACAGGCAAGTCGTTCTTTTCATTTCGATTCCTTTCGTTTCAGAACAGCAGCATGAGGTTTACGAAGGCGTCGCCGCGGTGTTCGCGATTGACGCTGACCCCCACATCCACCCACCAGCGGCGCTGGAACAGGCGCAGCAGCGGCGTGACCTGGGTGGCCTCGGTCAGGCCGCTGCGGCGTTCGAGCTGCAGGCCCAGCCAGGTGGCGATGTCTTCGTAGTCGGCGGCATAGGGCGCCCACAGACCCTGTGCGGTGGTGACCGTCTGGCTGCGCCCGCCGGCGAGGTAGGAGTGGGTGGACAGCCGGCCGTAGATGCGCCGGGTTTCGTGGTCGGCCCAGAATCCGCCGTGCAGGCCGGCGCGGGTGTCGTCGCCGGAGCCGGCAAACTCGCTGCTGCGCGCCAGCAGCGGCCCGCCGAACAGGTACAGATTGGTAATGCCGTCTGAGCCGTAGTCGCGGTGGATGAGCCAGTTGGCCTGCAGCGTGCTGTAGCGGCGGTCCAGGCGACCGTCGTCGGATCGGTAGCGCGACTGGCCGACGGACAGCGCAAGGTCGGCCCGCACGCCGTAGGCGATATCCGCCATCTGGCTGTCCGGCGACGCGCTGAACATGAACATGGTCACGTCGCGCGGTATGAAGAAGCCGGCCGACGCCGGCAGCGGCAGCGCGGCCGCGATCGCCAGCGCGCAGCGGCGCCACCGGCCTGTAAGCGGTGTCATGAAGGACTCCCTGAACGGACGAAGAAGGGGCCACCGGCGGCGGGTGCCGCCGAGGCCACGTTTTCCGGCGTCAGGCGGTGCGGGGCGGGCGTTCGGGCGGCGCGAGCGCGCGTGCAGGCACGCGGTCGGTCGGCACGGGAAGGGCAGAGGACTGCCGCGAGGCGGTGGTGTCCGCGGTGAGGGCCGGTTCGAGCGCCAGCAGGTGGGCGGCCGCGCACAGCGCGGCAGCGCTGCAGTCGTCCGGACAGTGGCAGGCGTGGCCGGCTTCCGCGTCCGCCTGCATCGCGGCGACCGCCAGCGCGCGCTGCGTGGCGCAGTGCAGCGCGTAGGCGTGCAGCGGCAGCGCACAAAGCATCAGCAGTGCGATCAGGCGACGGAGCGGAAGACGGGCGAACTTCATCGGGCGCAGCTTATCTGCAATCGGACATGCAGAGGACACCGCGGCGCCGCCCGGGTTCATCCGGGCGGATGGCTGGAGGGGGTCAGACCACCTGCGGCCAGTGCAGGTCGCCGCACAGCACGCGCAGCTGGTCGTCCCAGCCGCGGTAGGCGATGGACACGGTGACGCACAGCAGGCCGGACGAAATCGACAGATAGGGCCGGGTGACCTGCACCTTGCCCACGTTCTCGATCGCGCGGCGGAAGTAGGGACGGCGCGACCAGCGGGCGTGACGGCTCTGCGACATGGTGCGGTACTGGCTGTCTGGCGCGCCGAAGGGCTGGCTGGCGCGCACGTTGCGCCCGACCTGGCGGCCCTGTTCGTCCAGCATGAAGCAGCAGTCCGCGCGCTCCAGCTGCAGGAAGCCGCGGCAGGCCTCTTCCATCGGCAGACCTTCTTCCAGCAGTACCGCGCAGCCGCCCATGGCGTGGATGTAGGGTGCGATCAGCTCGCGGTAGCGGGCGGCGCCGCTGCCGCGCGTGGTGTTGAAACGCTCCCACAGCGCGGTGAGCTGGGCGCTCTGTTCGCGGGTATCCACCGGCAGCGCCTGCGGCATCGCGAAGTAGTAGCCCTGCACGAAGTCGATGTCGGCATCGAGCGCGGCCAGCGCCTGCGCCTCGGTTTCGACGCCTTCGAGCAGCACCAGCGAACCGGCTTCGTGGATCAGGCTCACGATCTGCGGCAGCAGCCGGCGGGCAGACGGGTCTTCCACCGACTTGATCGCGAACGAGCGGTCGAGCTTCACGATTTCCGGCTGCATCGACCAGATGCGGTCGAAGTTCGAGTGGCCGGCACCGAAGTCGTCGAGCGCGATCATGCAGCCCAGGCCGCGCAGATATTCCACCGTGCGGGCGAAGCCGGCGTGTTCAGACACCGCCTGTTCCATCACTTCGATCACGATGTGACGCGGATCGATGTCCGGGTGTTCGGACAGTTCGGGCAGGAAGTCGCTCAGGTCGGCGTCCGGGCCGCGCCGGAACACTTCCGGGTGGATGTTCAGGAACAGCCAGCCGCCGTGCGTGTCCTGCGCTGCGTGGTTGTTTACATGCAGATATCGGCACAGCTGGTCCAGATAGCGCAGGTCGTCGTAGTCGCGCGCGTTGCCGATCACGCGGGCGGGCGAGATCGGGTTGGCATCGACATCGGCCGCGCGCAGCAGCCCTTCGTGGCCGATCGCGCGGCAGTGGGAAACGCTGTAGATGGGCTGGAAATGACTGGTCAGCGTCAGGCCGCGGTAGCGGGCCAGTACGCCCTGTGCGCTGTGCACGATGTCGGCGGAGTTCGTGTCGGCTTCCGCGACGACGGATAACGATGCGTGAGCCATGGCGACGCCCGGATAATGAGTCTGGGTCATCTATCGGCAGCACGCGGCCGTCCTTGAACAGGATTTTGTCCTTCCGACGCGCGCAAAGCCTTGCGCACAGCGGTGGTGCGCGAGGAGGACCGGTCCGGCGCACTGGTATACTTTCCCACGTTTGATGCCCCAGTTCATGGCACGGGCATTCTTTCCGGTGTGTCCCGGGCCCGCCTGGCCTGACCGCCGTTCTCCTTTCTCCCTCCCATTCCCTGCATGAGCGATTTTTCGTTTCCGTTTGTCCTGTTGCTGCTCGGTCAGCTCGCCACGCTGGCGCTGGTGATCGCGCTCGGGCTGCGTCTGCGCGGCCTCGCCGCGCGCGACGCCGACGCGGCGGACACCCAGCGCCGCACGCTCGACGCGCTGCATGAAGGCCTGCAGCGCCAGACCGAACGCACGGTGAGCATGCAGGCCGAGGCCAACGAGCGGCTGCGCCGGACCACTTCGCTGGAACTGGCCGCCGCGCGCGACGCCATCGGTGCATTGCGCACCGAACTGGTGGCGCAGACCGCCGCCACGCTGGCCGAACAGACCCGGGCCCAGCAGCAGGCGCTGCAGAACGGCCTGCAGAATGCCTCGGTGCAGCTGACCACGTCGATCGAATCGCTCACCCGCACCGTGAACGAGCGACTGGAAGGGCTGAGCGGCCGGGTGCACGAGCGGCTGGAAGAGGGCTTCCGCAAGACCAATGAAACCTTTGCCAGCGTGATGGCGCGGCTGGCCACCATAGACGAGGCACAGAAGAAGATAGAAGGGCTGTCGTCCAGCGTGGTGAGCCTGAACGAACTGCTGGGCGACAAGAAGGCGCGCGGCGCCTTCGGCGAGGTACAGCTGGAGGCGCTGGTGCGCAATGCGCTGCCGCCGGACGCCTTCGAGTTTCAGGCCACGCTGTCGACCGGAGTCCGGGTGGACTGCCTGCTCAGATTGCCGGAGCCGACCGGCCGGGTGGCGGTGGACGCCAAGTTCCCGCTGGAGAACTACCATCGCATGTTCGCCGCCGACGCGGCCGAAGCTGACCGCCGGCAGGCGCAGACGGCTTTCCGCGCCGATGTGCGCAGGCATGTGGACGACATCGCCGCCAAATACATCATTGCGGACGAAACCTCGGACGGCGCGGTGCTGTTCCTGCCGGCCGAGGCGGTATTCGCCGAACTGCACGCCCACCACGCCGACGTGATCGCCCATGCGCAGGCGAAGCGGGTGTGGATCGTGTCGCCCACCACGCTGATGGCGGTGCTGAACACCGCGCGCGCGGTACTGAAGGACGTCGAGACCCGGCGCCAGATCCACCTGATCCGCGATGCGCTGGGCCGGCTCGCCAAGGATTTCACCCTGTTCGACCGACGCATGGAAAAACTCGCGACCCACATCCGTCAGGCGCACGAGGACGTGCAGGACGTTGCGGTGTCCAGCCGCAAGATCAGTCACCAGTTCGGCCGCATCGAGCGTGCCGAAGCCGACGCGCTGAAAGCGCTGGACGCGCCGGAGGACGGCGCATGAACGCCGCCGTACAGCAGATCCTGCTCGCCGCGCCGCTGTTCGTGCTGGTGTTCGTCGGCTACGGCATCGTGCATTGGGGTGGCTGGCCGAAGGCGGCGGCCGACGCGCTGGCCAAGTTCGTGTTCACCATCGCGCTGCCGGCCATGCTGTTCCGGCTGATGAGCGGTTTCGCCAGCCTGCCGCCGGTGGACGTGCGGCTGCTGGCCGCCTTCTTCGGCGGATGCCTCATCGTGTTCCTGCTCGGCCGGCTGGTGTCGGCCCGTCTGTTCCGGCTGGACGGCGTGTCGCAGTCGGTGTTCGCGCTGGGCGGCGTGTTTTCGAACAACGTGCTGCTGGGCCTGCCGCTCACCCGCATCCTGCTCGGCGAGCACGCGATGCCGTCGGCGGCGCTGGTGGTGGTGTTCAACGCGCTGACGCTGTGGACCCTGGTCACCGTGTCGGTCGAATGGGCGAAGAACGGCGCGCCCACGCTGGCCGGCTTCGGCAAGACCGCGCGCGGCGTGCTGACCAATCCGCTGGTGGCCTCCATCCTCACCGGAACGCTGTTCAGCCTGACCGGATGGACGCTGCCGTCGCTGATCGACCAGCCGCTGAAAATGCTGGGCGACGCCGCGCTGCCGATGTCGCTGATCGCGCTTGGCATGGGTCTGGCGGAATTTGGCGTGCGCGAAGGCTGGCAGCAGAGCGTGAGCATCAGCGCGCTCAAGCTGATCGCCCACCCGCTGGTGGTGTGGGGACTGGCGGTGCTGCTCGGCCTGCCGCCGGTGGAAACCCAGGCCGTGGTGCTGCTGGCGTCATTGTCGGTCGGCGCCAACGTCTATCTGATGTCGCGCCAGTTCCACGTGATGCAGGGGCCGGTCGCCAGCAGCCTGCTCATGTCCACCGCGCTGGCCGCGCTGACCACGCCGCTGATGATGGCGCTGGTCGCGGCGAGCAGCTGAGGGCAGGCGGCAGTTCGGTCATCGTGGCGCCGCGCCTGCCGAACGGGCCGGCTGTGCAAAGTCGGCCCTGTGCGAACGCAGTGAGTGTGGGGGCCGCGCCGCCCGCAGGGCCGCCCCAAGGGCGGGGAGCCCCCTTGGGGGGCAGCGAACGCAGTGAGCGTGGGGGCCTTCCTCTCAGTCCTCAGCGCTCGGCTTCAGCGCCGCTTTCACCGTCACCTCGTTCAGCGACGGCTCGCACAGTTCGATGAAGCGGTAGGCGTAGCTGCGCAGGTAGTGCTTGCGGCGCAGCGCGATCATCGTGGTGTTGGCGGCGAACAGGTGTTCGCTGTCGAGCAGGCGCAGCGCGCTGTCGCGTGCCGGGTCAAAGGCGACCGAAGCGATGATGCCGGCGCCCAGCCCGAGCTCGACATAGGTCTTGATCACGTCCGCATCCAGTGCGGACATGACGATGTCGGGCAGCAGGCCGGCGCGGGCGAACGTGGCGTCGATGCGGGCGCGGCCGGTGAAGCCTTCGTGATAGGTGACGACCGGATGTTCGACCAGCGCCTCCAGCGTGAGCGGTCTGACCGCTTCCAGCGGATGGCCGGCCGGCACGATGACCGAGTGATGCCAGGTGTGGAAGGGGAAGGTGACCAGATCGGGCGCGTCGGCCAGAGTTTCGGTGGCGATGCCGATGTCCGCCTCGCCGTCGTGCAGCAGATCCACGATTTCGCCCGGGCTGGCCTGCAGCAGCACCAGATGCACTTTCGGGAACAGCCGCTTGAATTCGGTCACCACCCGCGGCAGCGCGTAACGCGCCTGGGTGTGCGTGGTGGCGATGCGCAGCTGGCCCTCGTCGCGGCGGGCGAACTGTTCGGCCAGCCGCTTGATGTTGCCGGCGTCGAGCAGCATGCGCTCGACGATCTCGACCAGTTCGCTGCCCGGCTCGGTCAGGCCGAGCAGGCGCTTGCCCTTGCGGACGAACAGCTCGACGCCCAGTTCGTCCTCCAGATCCTTGATGTGCTTGCTCACGCCGGACTGCGAGGTGAACAGCGCGTTGGCGACTTCGGTCAGGTTGAACTGCCGCCTGACGGTTTCGCGGATGATGCGGAGCTGCTGGAAATTCATGGTTCTTCTTTCTGTTTCACGGCCTGCGGTCGGGCGCGTTCAGCGGGCGAACACGCGCAGGCGCTGCGGATGCAGACGCACGGTCTGACCTTCCTGCAGGGCCAGGGCCTCGACCCGCTCGCGCGTCAGTTCGACCTCGAAATGCTGGCCGGTGGCGCCATTCAGGCCATCCAGCTCGACCCGGGCGGTGACGCCGAAGGACAGCACGCGCGCCACCCGCGCCGGCACGCCGTCGGTGCCGGCCAGATCGGTCACGATGTCCAGCTCGTGCGGACGGGCGAAGGCGATCACCTCATCGCCGTGTTTCAGGTCGGGTGCGGCGTGGCGCAGCACCTCGTCGCCGACGCGCACGCTCTGGCCATCGACATGGCCGCTGAAGTGGTTCACCGCGCCGAGGAAGCCATAGACGAAGGGCGTGGCCGGGTGGCGATACACCTCTTCCGGCGTGCCGATCTGTTCCACCTTGCCGTGGTCCATCAGCACCACGCGGTCGGCCACTTCCAGCGCCTCTTCCTGGTCGTGGGTGACGAAGATCGAGGTGATGTGCAGTTCGTCGTGCAGCCGGCGCAGCCAGCGACGCAGCTCCTTGCGCACCTTGGCGTCGAGCGCGCCGAACGGTTCGTCCAGCAGCAGTACGCGCGGCTCGACCGCCAGCGCGCGGGCCAGCGCGATGCGCTGGCGCTGGCCGCCGGACAGCTGGGCCGGGAAGCGGTCGGCCAGCCAGTCCAGCTGCACCAGCTTGAGCAGGTCATGCACCTTGGTGCGGATCGCCTTTTCCGACGGGCGCTGGCTGCGCGGCTTCATGCGCAGACCGAAGGCCACGTTGTCGAATACGCTCATGTGGCGGAACAGCGCGTAGTGCTGGAACACGAAGCCGACGTGGCGTTCGCGCACATGGGTGTCGGAAGCGTCCTCGCCGTCCAGCAGCACGCGGCCGCCGTCCGCCGATTCCAGGCCGGCGATGATGCGCAGCAGCGTGGTCTTGCCGCAGCCGGACGGGCCCAGCAGCGCGACCAGTTCGCCGGTCGGGAAGTCGAGCGACACGTCGCCGAGGGCCACGAAATCACCGAAGGCCTTGTGGATGTTCTGGACCTGGATGCTCATTCTGTAACGTCCTTTGCTTTCGTTGCCTGGTACTCGACCCAGGTCTTCACCGCGAGGGTGACCAGTGCCAGCAGCGCGAGCAGCGACGCGACGGCGAAGGCGGCTGCGAACTGGTACTCGTTGTAGAGAATCTCGACATGCAGCGGCATGGTGTTGGTGAGGCCGCGGATGTGGCCGGACACCACCGACACCGCGCCGAATTCGCCCATCGCCCGCGCATTGCACAGAATGACGCCGTACATCAGGCCCCACTTGATATTGGGCAGCGTCACGTACCAGAAGGTCTGCCAGCCGTTCGCGCCCAGCACCACCGCGGCTTCCTCCTCCTCCTTGCCCTGCGCCTGCATGAGCGGAATCAGTTCGCGGGCGATGAACGGGAAGGTGACGAAGATGGTGGCCAGCACGATGCCGGGCACCGCGAAGATGATCTTCACGTCATGCCCCTGCAGCCAGGGGCCGAACCAGCCCTGCGCACCGAACACCAGCACATAGATCAGGCCGGCCACCACCGGCGACACCGAAAAGGGCAGGTCGATCAGCGTGATCAGCAGATGCTTGCCGCGGAAGTTGAACTTGGTGATCGCCCACGCCGCGGCCACGCCGAAGGTGAGGTTCAGCGGCACCGCGATCACCGCGGCGATCAGCGTGAGCTTGATCGCCGATACCGCGTCCGGCTCGATCAGCGCGGCGAGATAGGTGTCCCAGCCCTTGCGCAGCGCCTCGACGAATACCGCGATCAGCGGCATCAGCAGGAACAGCGCGAAGAAGGTGAGGGACACCGCGATCAGCATCCATTTGAACCAGGCCGGCTCGCGGGTCGCGGCGCGGTTCTCGAAGCGGGCCGCGACGTCGCCGCCGGCATGGAGTGAAGTGGCGCCGGCCATCAGCGGTTCCTCCCGGTGGCTTTTTCGGTCCATGCCTGCAGGCCGTTGATCGCCAGCAGCAGCACGAAGGAGAACAGCAGCATGACGACCGCGATCGCGGTGGCGCCGGTGTAGTCGTACTGTTCGAGCTTGGTGATGATCATCAGCGGGGTGATTTCCGACACCATCGGAATGTTGCCGGCGATGAAGATGACCGAGCCGTATTCACCCACCGCGCGGGCAAAGGCCAGCGCGAAACCGGTCAGCAGCGCCGGCAGCAGGATGGGCAGCGTCACGTGGCGGAAGGTCTGCCAGCGGCGCGCGCCCAGGCTGGCCGCGGCCTCTTCGAGCTCGGTGTCCAGGTCTTCCAGGATCGGCTGCACCGTGCGCACCACGAAGGGCAGGCCGATGAACACCAGCGACACCAGCACGCCCAGCGGCGTGAAGGCCACCTTGATGCCCAGCGGCTCCAGCGCCGAACCCAGCCAGCCGTTCGGGGCGTACAGCGCGGTCAGCGCGATGCCGGCCACCGCGGTCGGCAGCGCGAACGGCAGATCGATCAGCGCATCCACCAGCTTCTTGCCCGGAAAGGAATAGCGCACCAGCGCCCAGGCCAGACCGAGGCCGAACACCGCGTTGATCGCGGCGGCCAGCAGCGAGGCGCCGAAGGACAGCTTGTAGGAGGCGACCACGCGCGGCGTGGTGACCACATCCCAGAACTGGCTCAGGCCGAGCTGCGAAGTCTTCAGGAACACCGCGGACAGCGGAATGAGCACGATGATGCACAGATAGAACAGCGTGTAGCCCAGCGTCAGATTGAAACCGGGCAGCACCTGGAAGGCGCGCCGGCTCATGGCTGGAGCTCCCGTGCGCGGGGGCGCGTCGGAAAGGGCATGGAGGTCGTCCCGAATCTTGATCGAGCCGACAGGGTAAGGATTCCCTCAAATTACTGGAAATAATAAGAAGTAATTTGCTTAGAGGATTTCTGAATTTAATCGACACAAACGCACCAATAAGGTGCATCCATAAGCACCGCCTCAGGGCACTTGAGTGTCAGGAAACTTTTTTTAATACAGGGTCTAAAGACAGCACTGCTGCAGGTCGAGAAGCACCTATCTGCCCTAGCCAAAGGATGTGAGCATGTTCGGACTGTTCCGCGCCCGCAAAGACCTTGAAGTGCTGTCCGGCCTGCTGCTGACCTGCCGTGACGGTGCCGGCCCGCTGGCCCGCCCGCCGGCCGGTCTGCCTGAGCCGCTGGCTGCCGCGCTGCGCGGGCTGGCCGAGCACGAGGCCCGGATGCAGTCCGAACTGGATAGCCTGCGTGCCCTGCCGGACACGGTGGCCCGGCTGCGCGACGAACTGGCGGCCGCTCGGCGCGCGGCGGATGAAGCGCAGGCTGAAGCCGGCCGCGCCGGGCGTGAAGCCTCGGCCGCCCAGGAAGACGCGGCGCGCGAACGGGCGCAGGCCGACGCGCTGCGCGCCGATCTCGAACGGCGCGATCTGGCGCAGACCGCGCTGACCGAAGGCACCTGGACTTATTCCATCACCGACGGCGATCCGGACCATCCGGACAACGTCGTGCGCTGGTCCGACGAACTGCGCGGCCTGCTGGGCGCCAGCCGCAGCGATTTCCCGGACAGCTGGGACAGCTGGCTGGCGGTGCTGCACCCGGAGGACAAGAACCGGGTGATCGACGCCTTCAACGCCCACCTGACCGACGCGACCGGCCGCACGCCCTACGTCTGCGAATACCGCCTGCGTCATCGCACGCGCGGCTACATCTGGTTCCGCGAACGGGCGGCCACGGTGCGCGACGCGAGCGGCCGCGCCACTCACTCCGCCGGCGCCCTGCGCGACATCAGCGACGAGAAGCAGGCGGAAGCGCTGCAGCACGAACAGCAGCGCAAGATGGAAGACAGCATGCAGCAGATCCTGTCCATTTCCGGCGTCATCAACGAAATTTCCAAGCGCACCAATCTGCTGGCGCTGAACGCGAGCATCGAGGCGGCGCGGGCGGGCGAGGTCGGCCGCGGCTTCGCGGTGGTGGCCGAAGAAGTGGCCAAGCTTGCGCTGCAGACCTCGAACGCCACCAACGAAATCGTCAAGATGGCCGAGCAGCAGCGCGCACAGAACGCGGTCGGCAGCTGAGGCAGGCAGGTCGCAAGCGAAAAAGGGGCGCCCGCGGGCGCCCCTTTTGATTGTTCGGGCCGGACCGTCCGGCTCAGCTTTCCACGCTGCCGCCGATCAGCGCCGCGCTCTGCTGCAGGCGGTTGAACAGCGCCAGACCGTCCGGCCAGGCACCGTGACCGGAGTCGACATTCACGTGACCGGCGTCGCCCAGATCCACCAGCTGGGCGCCCCAGCGTTCGGCCCAGGTGGCGGCGGACAGGAAGCGCATCCACGGATCGTTGCGGCTGGCCGCCACGACGGCGGCGAAGGGCAGGGCGGACGACGGGATGCGCGCGGTGACGCCGAACTTGTCCGGGCTGGCCGGGGCCACCAGCAGCGCACCGGCGAGGCGTTCGCCGACCCGCTGCGCCGCGACCACGGACGCCAGGCAGCCGAAGCTGTGCGCGATCAGCCACACCCGGCCGGGTGAGGACTCGACCGCCTCGACTACGCGGGTCGACCACAGCTCGATGTCGGGCTGCGCCCAGTCGGCCTGTTCGACCCGGCGGGCGCCAACCAGGGGCTCGATCCAGGTCTGCCAGTGTTCGGGGCCGCTGCCATTCAGGCCGGGCACCACCAATACGCTGTCCATCCTCTTTCCGTTCTAGTCCGTTTGCGGTGCCGTCATTTCGTTGCGGCCACGCCGGCGCTGCGTTTGGCCAGTGCGGTGTCCGACTTCAGCAGGTCGGCGGCGTCGCCCATGATGCGGGCGGCTTCGTCGAGCAGCACGTCGCGGGCCGCCTTGCGCGATTTCTCGGCCGCCAGTTCGCTGTCCAGTGCGCGTTCGCCGGCCTGCAGACCGTCGTCGCGCAGCACCGGTGCGTCCTCGGTGCCGTCCTTCACTTCGCTGCGCGCCTTCAGCTTCGCTTCCTGCGCTTCGCGTTCCTTGCGCCGGGCTTCGGCGTTCAGCGAAATTTCGGTGCGCTTGCGCATCGCTTCGGCTTCGGCCAGATCGTCCAGCAGGTCGCGGTAGCCGCGGTCCTGCGCGGTACGTGCCTGATGGCGGGCGGTCAGCATGGGCAGCAGTTCCTGCGGATGGCCGACCGCGCGGTAGTCCGCAGGCGCGATCTGAGTCCAGGGCAGCGGGTTGTCGTAGCTCGATTCGCCGATGCGCTCATGGTCCATGGTGCGGGCCAGCGGCAGGTCGGGCGTGACGCCGCGCAGCTGGGTGGTGCCGCCATTCACGCGGAAGAACTGGGCGATGGTGAGCTTCAGTTCGCCATAGGTCGGCTTGTCGCTCTTGGCCATTTCGTCCATGTCGAGCAGGGTCTGCACCGTGCCCTTGCCGAAGCTGGTTTCGCCGATCACCAGACCGCGGCCGTAGTCCTGGATGGCGGCCGCGAAAATTTCCGAGGCGGAGGCCGAGGCGCGGTTGATCAGCACACCGAGCGGGCCGTCCCAGGCCAGGCCGGCGTCGTTGTCCTGTTCGACCCGGATCTGGCCCTTGCCGTTGCGCTGCTGCACCACCGGGCCGCGGTCGATGAACAGGCCGGTCAGGCGCACCGCTTCGTCCAGCGAACCACCGCCGTTGTTACGCAGGTCGATCAGCAGCGCATCCACCTTGTCCGCCTTCAGTTCGGCGATCAGCTTCGCCACATCGCGGCTGGCGCTGCGGAAATCGGCGTCGGCGCGGGATTTCGCTTCGACGTCCTGATAGAAGGTGGGCAGCGTGATCACGCCCACCTTCTGGCCGCCGGCTTCGATCACCGACTTGGCGGCCGCCTGTTTCTCGAGCTTGATGGTGTCGCGCACCATCTTGACCCGGGTGGGCTTCGCGTCCGGGCCGGCGTCGGCCGGCAGGATGTCCAGCGTCACCACGGTGTCCTTGCTGCCGCGGATGAGCTGCACCACGTCGTCCACCCGCCAGCCGAGCACGTCGGCCATCGGTGTCTGTTCGTCCTTGGCCACGCCGACGATGCGGTCGCCGATCTTGATCTTTTCCGAGCGCGCAGCCGGGCCGCCGGCCACCAGTTCGCGGATGGTCACGTACTCGTCGCGCTCCTGCAGCACCGCGCCGATGCCCACCAGCGACAGCTTCATGTTGATCGCGAAGTCTTCGGCCGCGCGCGGGCCGAGGTAGCTGGTGTGCGGCTCGATCGATTCGGCGTACGCGTTCATGAAGATCTGGAACACGTCGTCGCTCTTGATGCGGGCTGAATTGCTCAGTGCCTGGTCATAGCGCTTGGTCAGCGTATCGCGGATGGCGGCATCGTCCTTGCCAGCCAGCTTCAGCCGCAGCCAGTCGTTCTTCACCCGCTTGCGCCACAGCTCCTGCAGTTCGGCGCCGGTCTTCGCCCACGGCGCATCGGTGCGCACGTACTGGTAGTTCTCGTTCTGCGTGAAATCGAAGCCCTTGGCGAGCAGCGCACGGGCCTCGCTCAGCCGTTCCTGCTGACGCTGGGCGTAGCGGGTGTAGATGGCGAACGGCGCGGCCAGATTCTGCTGCCGGATGGCGTCGTCGAGCAGCAGGCGTACCGAATTGAAGGTGTCGATGTCGGACTGCAGGAAGAACACCCGGTCCGGGTCCAGCGTCTTCAGATAGCGGTCGAGGATTTTCGACGACAGCGCGTCGTCCAGCGGCACATTCTGATAATGGAAGCGGGACATCAGTTCGGCACTGGCCTGGGCCGCCAGCGCGTGGGCCTCCACCGGCTTCAGCGTCGGCACGGCCGGTGTTGCAGCCTGCAACATGACTGGCGCGGGCAGCGCAAGACCGATCAGCAGGAAGAGGGTGTTCAGTTTCATCGCGGGACTCCGGCGCATTCAGGCAGACAGGGGGCAACAGGGGCGAAGTATGTGCCATCGACCACAGCAGGCGGCCTTTTGTTCGGCCGCCCGCGTGAAAGTCTTGTCGCTCCGGGTGCTGGCGCGCCGGGCCGGTCGCTCAGCGTACGCTGATCTGGTCGAACACGCCGCCGTCGGCGAAGTGTGCTTTCTGGGCCTTCTGCCAGCCGCCGAATTCGGCGTCGATGGTGAAGAGCTTGACCGGCGCGAAGGTCTTGGCGTACTTGGCGGCGACCTTGGGGTCGATCGGGCGGTAGTAGTTCTGGGCCGCGATTTCCTGACCTTCCGGGCTGTACAGGTATTCCAGGTAGGCGGTGGCCACGGCACGGGTGCCGCGCTTGTCGACCACTTTGTCGACCACGCTGACCGGCGGTTCGGCCAGGATGGACAGCGAGGGCGTGACGATTTCGAACTTGTCCGGACCCAGCTCCTTCACCGCCAGATAGGCCTCGTTCTCCCACGCGATGAGCACATCACCGATGCCGCGCTCGACGAAAGTGGTGGTCGAACCGCGGGCGCCGGAATCGAGCACCTTCACGTTGGCGAACAGCTTTTTCACGAACTCTTTCGCGGTGGCGTCCGAGCCGCCCGGCTGCTTGGCCGCGTAGGCCCAGGCGGCGAGGTAGTTCCAGCGCGCGCCGCCCGAGGTCTTGGGGTTGGGGGTGATGACCTCGACGCCGGGCCGGACCAGATCGTTCCAGTCCTTCAGGCCCTTGGGGTTGCCCTTGCGCACCAGGAACACGATGGTGGAGGTGTAGGGCGAGGCGTTGTGGGGCAGGCGCTTCTGCCAGTCGGCGGGGATGAGCTTGCCGTTGTCGTGCAGGGCATCGACGTCGTAGGCCAGGGCGAGGGTGACCACGTCGGCTTCGAGGCCGTCGATGACCGAGCGGGCCTGCTTGCCGGAGCCGCCGTGGGACTGCTTGATGGTGACGTTGTCGCCGGATTTCGCCTTCCAGTGCTTGGCGAAGGCGGCGTTGAAGTCCTGATAGAGCTCGCGGGTCGGGTCGTAGGACACGTTGAGCAGGGTGATGTCGGCGGCCAGGGCGCTGCCGGCGAGAGCGGTGCCG
>NZ_AFHG01000029.1 GCF_000214035.2 Methyloversatilis universalis FAM5
CTGCACCGGCCAAGGCCGCACCGGCGAAGGCTGCCGCGAAGCCCGCCGCAAAGAAGGCTGCGCCGGCCAAGGCCGCTGCCAAGAAGGTCGCCGCACCCGCCGCGACCAAGGCGGTCGCAAAGGCTGCGGAGCCCGCTGCACCCGCCGCTTCCAAGGCCGCCGAAGCGCCGGCCGCACCGGCTGCTGCCACGCCGTCGACCGCAGCCACGCCGGGCATCAAGTCGTCGCTGAATCCGGCCGCCGCATGGCCGTTCCCGACCGGCTCGCGTCCGTCCTGATCACGTAATCCGCGTCATCGAAAGCGGCATGGGGCACGTTGTCCCCATGCCGCTTTTTTTACGCCCGTTTCTTTTTTCGCGAGCGCATGACGACACCCTGTTACGAAGCTTCACTTGACCTGTTCCTTGCAAATCAGGAAGATGCGCGCGTCGTTGCTTGATCGCCCCTCTGGCGGACGCTGCTGAATGCGTCGCCACCTGCAGTCCTCGCATGATCCGGATGACACAGCGTCGTCCAGATGTTCAATCCGTTCCAGTCGCCACGCGGCGATCTGCGAACACCGCGATTCAAGCTTTTTCCGTATGTCTCGCCCCGGTTGCGAGGCACGGCAACAACCCGTAGCACGGGTTCCTCAGGCGTAACCTCACGTCGCTCATGCGGCGCGATGGAGCGCGCGAAAGGAGTGCTGAATGAACAAGTTCCTGTCCGTCCTGAAGGGCGCCGCGGCCGTCGTGCTGCATTTTGCGCACGGCGGTCTGCTCGCTGTCGGCCTCATGGTCAGCGCCTTCGTGGTCATGCGTGTGGCGGAAGCGGGTCTGACGCCCCGCATGCTGCCTTCGCTGCCGGAGTTCTCGCTGCTGGGTGCGGTCAGTGCGCCGGCCAACGAAGGTGCCGATGAAGTTCAGCCGGTGTCGGTTTCGGCGGCCACGACGCTGAGCTCGCTGCAGAAGAACGTCGCCGATCATGTGTCACGCCGTCACCGCGTGGCCAAGGTCGCCGTCGAGCAGTACGTGACCGACATCTATGCGGCAGCCAGCCGTTACAAGATCGATCCGCTGCTGATGGTGGCGCTGATTTCGGTCGAGTCCGCCTTCAATCCCACCGCCGAGAGCGCATGGGGCGCGCAGGGTCTGACCCAGGTCATCCCGAAATACCATCCGGAAAAGCTTGCCCAGTTCGGCCCCGAAGCGACGCTGCTGGACCCGACCACCAGCATATTCGTCGGCGCGCAGGTGCTGCGCGAATACATCCGCGCGACCGGCTCGGTCGAGGGCGGCCTGCAGCGCTATGTCGGATCGATCGAGGATCCGGACCAGATCTATTCCAACAAGGTGATGACCGAATACCGTCGCCTCGCCGCGGTGTTCGGACCGCGCACCCAGACCGCGTCCGTCGCGTTCTGAACGTCCTCCGGCACCCCGCCGGATCGAGGACCTGCGCGTCAGACGGTTAACCACAGCCCGTTCGACGCGCCAAACGGCTAAAATCTCCGGTTTTCGCACTGCATCATGCTTCGCCCATCAGGCGCGGCATCGGGTGCAGGGCGATGCCACTCGACCGGAGGAGTTGCTGTTCATATGGACGAGCACTTTCGCAACGCTGCACTCGATTACCACCGCAAGCCCACCCCGGGCAAGATTTCCGTCGTTCCCACCAAGGCCCTGACCAACCAGCAGGACCTGTCTCTGGCCTACTCGCCCGGCGTCGCCGCCGCGTGCGAGGAAATCGTGGCCGATCCGCTCCAGGTCAGTCAGATGACCGCCCGCGGCAACCTGATCGGTGTCGTCACCAACGGCACCGCGGTACTCGGTCTCGGTCCGATCGGACCGCTGGCCGCCAAGCCGGTCATGGAAGGCAAGGGCGTGCTGTTCAAGAAGTTCGCGAACATCGACGTGTTCGACATCGAACTCGACGAGCGCGACCCGGACAAGCTTGTCGACATCATCGCGGCGATGGAGCCTACTTTCGGCGGCATCAACCTTGAAGACATCAAGGCGCCCGAGTGTTTCTACATCGAGCGCAAGCTGCGCGAGCGGATGAAGATTCCGGTCTTCCACGACGACCAGCATGGCACCGCCATCGTGGTCGGTGCCGCGGTGCTCAACGGCCTGAAGGCGGTCGGCAAGGACATCAAGCAGGTGAAGCTGGTCACCTCCGGCGCCGGTGCCGCAGCACTCGCCTGTCTGGATCTGCTGGTGCTGCTCGGCATGCCGATCGAGAACATCTGGGTGACCGACATCAAGGGTGTGGTCTACCAGGGCCGGGTCGAGGAAATGGATCCGCTCAAGGCGCGCTACGCCAAGGTGACCGACGCCCGCAAGCTGGCCGAGGTGATCGCCGATGCCGACGTGTTCCTCGGCCTGTCGGCCGGGGGGGTGCTGAAGCAGGACATGGTGAAGCAGATGGCGCCGCGCCCGCTCATCCTGGCGCTGGCCAACCCGAATCCGGAAATCATGCCGGACGAGGTGAAGGCGGTGCGCGATGACGCAGTGATCGCGACCGGCCGTTCGGACTATCCGAACCAGGTCAACAACGTGCTGTGCTTCCCCTTCATTTTCCGGGGTGCGCTGGACGTCGGTGCCACCACCATCACCGAAGAGATGAAGCTGGCCGCGGTGCGCGCCATCGCCGAACTGGCCCAGGTCGAACAGAGCGAAATCGTGCGTGCTGCCTATGGCGAACAGCCGATGTCCTTCGGTCCGGAATACCTGATTCCCAAGCCCTTCGATCCGCGCCTGATCACCAAGATCGCCCCTGCGGTGGCCAGGGCGGCGATGGATTCGGGCGTGGCCACGCGTCCGATCGAGGACTTCGAGGCCTATCACCAGCAGCTGAACAACCTGGTCTGGATTTCCGGCCTGGTGATGAAGCCGGTGTTCGCCGAAGCCAAGCGCAATCCGAAGCGCATCATCTACGCCGAAGGCGAGGATGAGCGCGTGCTGAGCGCGGTGCGCAACGTGGTCGATGAAGGTCTGGCGCGCCCGATCCTGGTTGGCCGCCGCGACGTGGTGCTGGGCCGCATCGAGAAGCTGGGCCTGCGTCTGCGCCAGGACATCGATTTCGAACTGGTGACGCCGGAAAACGATCCGCGCTACAAGGAGCTGTGGACCACCTACCACGCACTGACCGAGCGCAAGGGCATTTCGGTCGACTACGCGAAGATGGAAGCGCGTCGCCGCACCACGCTGATCGGTGCGCTGCTGGTGCGCCTCGGTTACGCCGACGGCCTGATCTGCGGCACCTTCGGCAACTTCGCGCGCCATCTGCATTTCGTGCGCAACGTGCTCGGTCTGAAGGAAGGCCTCAGCAACTTCTACGCGATGAATCTGCTGAACCTGCCCGGCCGCACCGTCATGCTGTGCGACACCTATGTCAATTACGATCCGACCGCGGAACAGGTCGTCGAAATGACGGTGCTCGCCGCGGAAGAGGCACGCCGTTTCGGCATACAGCCGAAGATCGCGCTGCTGTCGCACTCCAACTTCGGCTCCGAGAACACGGTGACCGCCGAGAAGATGCGTCGCGCGCTGGGCATGCTGCATGCAGACCATCCGGACCTCGAGGTGGAAGGCGAAATGCACGGTGACGCGGCGCTGGATACCGACATCCGCAATCGCATCTTCCCGAACTCGCGTCTGAAGGACGAAGCCAACCTGCTCATCTTCCCGACGCTGGACGCGGCCAACATTTCCTACAATCTGCTGAAAACCGCCGCGGGCGAGGGCATGACCATCGGCCCCATCCTGCTCGGCGCGAAACAGCCGGTGCACATCCTGACGCCGACGGCGACGGTGAGACGCATCGTGAACATGACCGCACTGACCGTGGTCGAGGCCAGCCACTCGCGCTGACCCCGGTCACCGCAGTGCGCGCCCGGGCAGCCTTCGGGCTGCCCGCACAGGGGAGGGCGCGACGTGCAGCGAGGCAGGACAGCGCTGGTGTTGTCGGGCGGCGGCGCGCGCGCCGCCTATCAGGTCGGCGTGCTGGCCGCGGTGCGCGAGCTGCTGCCTGACCCGCGGGTCAATCCCTTTCCCATCCTGTGCGGCACCTCGGCCGGCGCCATCAACGCGGCTGCGTTGGGCGTGTACAGCGAGGACTTCGGCGACGCGGTCGACAATCTGCTGCACATCTGGCGCAACTTCGAAGCCGGCCAGGTGTATCGCGCCGACCCGCTGGGCATCGGCAAGACCGGTGCCCGCTGGCTGATGGCGCTGATGTTCGGCTGGGCGGTCGAGCGTTACCCGAAGTCGCTGCTGGACAACACGCCGCTGCGCGAACTGCTGTCAGACAAGCTTGATTTTTCGCGCATAGACCGCGCCATCCGGCGCGGCGCGCTGTACGCGCTGTCGGTCACCGCCTCCGGCTATACCTCGGGTGACAGCGTGGCCTTCTTCGAAGGTGGCGACGGCATGGAGCCGTGGAAGCGCATGCAGCGCGCCTCCACCCGCACGCCGCTCAAGGTGGAGCATCTGCTCGCCAGCAGCGCGCTGCCCTTCATCTTTCCGGCGGTGAAGCTCAACCGCGAATATTTCGGCGACGGCTCGATGCGTCAGCTCGCGCCGATGAGTCCGGCGGTACATCTGGGCGCCGAGCGCATCTTCATCGTCGGCGTCGGCCGCATGAGCGAACACGACAGCCGCCGGCGCGGCGACGGCTACCCGTCGCTGGCCCAGGTGGCCGGCCACGCGCTGGCCAGCATCTTTCTCGACCAGCTCATGATCGACATCGAACAGCTGCAGCGGGTGAACGACATTCTGGGCCGGGTGCCGCCCGAGGTGATGGCACAGATGGGTCTGCCGCTGCGGCCGATCGAAACCCTGGTCATCGCGCCGTCCGAAAGGCTGGACGACATTGCCGCCCGCCATGTCGATGCGCTGCCGATCGGCGTACGCACGCTGCTTGGCGGCATAGGCGGTACCCGGCGCGCAGGCGGCGGACTGGCCAGCTACCTGCTGTTCGAAAAGCCTTTCACCCGGGCGCTGATCGACCTCGGTTACCGCGACACGCTGGCGCGCGCGGACGACGTACGTGCCTTTCTCGGGGTGAGTGGCGAGCCGCCGATGACTGCGTCACGATCGTGAAACCGTACTAAGAATGCTTTCCAGGCTCTTATTTTCGTTTGATAAATTGATCTCTGAAGGTAAACTCCGACCTCGATCTATACGCCAGCAGGGGTCAAACGCATGTTTCTGAAGGTCCTGATGGTCAGCTGCACAGCGCTGGCGCTCGGCCTCACCGTCGCCCCGACGGTCGAAGCCGCCACTGCCAAGACCACCGCCTCCCAGACCAAGGCCGGCAAGAAAACCGCCAAGGTCGCCAGGAAGAACACCTCCCCGGCCCGCGTCCAGCAGGCCAGTCTCAAGAAAACCTCCCGCAAGTCCGTCGCCGCAGCCGCCGCCCCGCGTGAAATCTCGGTCAGCGACATCGATGCGCTCGGCCTGCCGAACGTCAAATCCACCGCCGTGCTGGTGCAGGACCAGAGCTCGGGTGAAGTGCTGTTCGAGCGCAATTCCGATGCCGTGGTGCCGATCGCCTCGATCACCAAGCTGATGACCGCGATGGTGTCGCTGGACAGCAAGCCGGCGCTGGACGAAGTGCTGGACGTGAGCGACGAGGACGTCGATCAGCTGAAGGGCACCCGTTCGCGCCTGTCGGTCGGCACCCGCCTCACCCGCGAGGAAATGCTGCACCTGGCGCTCATGTCGTCGGAAAACCGCGCCGCCTCGGCGCTGTCGCGTCATTACCCGGGTGGCCGCCCGGCCTTCATCGCGGCGATGAACCGCAAGGCGCAGGACCTGGGTCTGGTCGATACCCGCTTCTTCGACAGCACCGGCCTGAACCCGCACAACGTGTCGTCGGCCCGCGATCTGGCCAAGATGGTGGCCGCGTCCGCGCGCTATCCGCTGATCCGCGAGTTCTCGACCACGCGTGACGGCTTCTTCGCGGTGAATGGCCGCATGATGCGTTTCAACAACACCAACGCGCTGGTGTCCAGCCCGGAATGGGAGATCGGCCTGCAGAAGACCGGTTTCACCAACGAGGCCGGCAAGTGCCTGGTGATGCAGGCGTGGATGAACCAGAAGCCGGTGGTCATCGTGCTGCTGGATTCTTGGGGCAAGCTCACCCGCATCGGCGACGCCAACCGCATCCGCCGCTGGGTCGAGCAGCTGGCCCAGCACGGCCCGCGTCAGGGCTGACATCGTGTCCGGGGTCGCGCCGGGCAGTCGGGGAGAAGTCGGACTTTTCGTCACCTGCCTGGTCGATCTGATGCGGCCGTCGATCGCGTTCGCCGCGATCCGGCTGCTGGAATCCGCCGGCTACACCGTGGTCGTGCCGGACACCCAGACCTGCTGCGGTCAGCCCGGTTACAACGCCGGTGACCGCGCGGCGGCGCGCGCGCTGGCGCGCAAGCTGATCGCCGAATTCGAATCCTTCCCTCATGTGGTCGCGCCGTCCGGTTCCTGTGCCGGCACGGTGAAGGTGCATTACGCCGAGCTGTTCGCCGATGATCCGGCGTGGCGTGCGCGGGCCGAGGCGCTGGCCGAGAAGACGTTCGAACTGACCCAGTTTCTGGTGGACGTGGCCGGCGTAAGCACGGTGCCCGGCACCTTCAGCGGCTCGGTCACCTATCACGACTGCTGTTCCGGCCTGCGCGAACTGGGCGTGAAGGCGCAGCCGCGGGCGCTGATGGACAGCCTGCCCGGCGTGCGCCGGGTCGAGATGCGCGACTGCGAGGAATGCTGCGGCTTCGGTGGTCTGTTCTCGGTCAAGTACCCGGACATTTCCGGTGCCATCGTGCAGCGCAAGTGCGAATCCATACGCGGCTCCGGCGCCTATGCAGTGGCGCTGGGCGATCTCGGCTGCATGATGAATATCGAAGGCCGGCTGCGGCGCAGCGGCGACGAACTGACCGAGGTGATCCACATCGCCGAGCTGCTGGCCGGGCCGGCTGGCGAGGGCGGCTGACATGGAAATCCGCTCCATGCATTTCGTCGAGCGGGTGCGTCAGCGCCTGGACGACGACGAGCTGCAGCGCAACCTGAAGCGCACCCGGGGCCGTAATGCCGCCTCGCGCGCGGCGGCGGTGGCCGCCTTTCCCGATTTCGACGCGGTGCGCCAGCGCGCCACCGAAATACGCCGCAGCGTGCTGCGCGATCTCGACGTCTGGCTGGAGCGCTTCGAGGCGAAAGCGACCGAGCGCGGCGCCACCGTGCTGTGGGCGCGCGACGGCGAGCACGCCTGCGAACTGATCGCGGATATCGCGAAGCGCCACGGCGTGCGCACCGTGGTGAAGTCCAAGTCCATGGTGTCGGAAGAGGCCGGGCTCAATGCCGCGCTGGAAGCGGCCGGCGTGCGGCCGGTGGAAACCGATCTCGGCGAGTACATCCTGCAGATCAACGATAACGAGCCACCGTCGCACATCATCATGCCGGTGATTCACAAGTCGAAGGAGCAGGTGTCCGAACTGTTCGCGCGGGTGCACGGCACGCCGCCCAAGACCGATATCGAGGCGCTGACCCACGAAGCGCGCGCGGTGCTGCGACCGGAATTCCTCGGTGCGGACATGGGCCTGTCCGGCGGCAATTTCCTGATCGCGGAAACCGGTTCGGTGGCCATCGTCACCAACGAGGGCAATGGGCGGCTGTGCACCACGCTGCCGCGGGTTCACGTGGCGCTGACCGGCATCGAGAAGGTGATTCCGACGCTGGAAGACCTGTCGACCCTGCTGCGCATCCTGCCGCGTTCGGCCACCGGGCAGGCGCTCACCAATTACGTGTCCATGCTGACCGGGCCGAAGCACGCCGGCGATCCGGATGGGCCGGAGCACATGTATTTCGTGCTGGTCGATGGCGGTCGCGCTGATCTGCTCGGCAGCGAATTCGAGGACATGCTGCGCTGCATACGCTGCGGCGCCTGCATGAATCACTGCCCGGTGTATCAGACGGTGGGCGGTCACGCCTATGGCTGGGTGTATCCGGGGCCGATGGGGTCGGTCCTCACGCCGCTGTACCAGGGGCTGGAGAAGGCGAAGGATCTGCCGCACGCGGCCACGCTGTGCAATCAGTGCGGCGTGGTCTGTCCGGTCTCGATACCGCTGCCTGAACTGATGCGCAGGCTGCGGGAGAAGCAGGTCGAATGCGGACTGCGGCCGTGGTCGGAGCGGCTGGCGCTGCGCGCCTGGGCCTGGGTGGCCGGTCGGCCAAAGCTGTATGCGCTGGCCAGCCGCGTCGGTGTTCGCTACCTGCGCTGGCTGGCCGGCGGGCGGGACCGCATCCAGGTGATGGGGCTGGCACCCGGATGGACCGCGCAGCGCGATTTTCCGGCGCCCGCCGCGCAGACCTTCCGTGAGCTGCATGCCGCGCGGCAGGCCGCGAAACGGCAGGGAGGTGCGCGGTGAGCGGCACGCGCGACGACATTCTCGGGCGGCTGCGCCGCCAGCTCGGCCGTACCGACGCCACCCGCGCCGAGGCGCAGGCCCGGGTAGAAGCGGTACTCGCCGCGCGTCAGTGCGGACCGCGCGCGCCCTCTGATGCCCTGGTCGAGCGTTTCATCGAGCGCGCGCGGGCCATGCTGTCGACCGTGGAACGCTGTCCGGCCGAATCCGAGGTGCCGGCCTTCTGCGCGCGCTGGCTGGCCGCGCAGTCGCTGCCGCTCGATCTGGTGGTGGCGCCGCCCTTTGCCCATCTCGACTGGGCGGGCGCCGGGCTGCGGATGCGCGTCGGCGCCGCCGACGGCGACGACCGGGTTGGCGTGACCGGCTGTTTCCGTGCCATCGCCGAAACCGGCACGCTGATGCTGCGCTCCGGCGTCGACATGCCGCCGGTCAACAGCCTGCTACCGGAAACCCATATCGCGATCGTGCCGGTGGCCCGCATCGTGGCCGACATGGAAGCGGCGTGGGCGGATGCGCGCAGCGAGTGGGGGAACGCTGGGGGCGCCGAAGGCGGGCAGGGCTGGCCGCGTGCGGTGAATTTCGTGTCCGGCCCGTCGCGCACCGCCGACATCGAACAGGTCATCGTACTGGGTGCTCACGGGCCATTCCGGGTGCATCTGCTGGTCGTGGGCTGATCCGGCCCTGCCGCCATGCAGAACGGCCCCTTTTTGTAAGCGCGATTTACCGGGATAATCCCGGCATCCCGGTCCGGCCCGTGCGGTCGCGCCCCGACGACCTTTGGCCGACGCTGCACATGCCTGCAACACCGAAACACCGCATCCCGCCCCGCCGTCTGCTTTCCGCCCTGATGTTCGCGCTGACGGCAACGCCTGCAGTACAGGCCAGCGACGAGCCGGAAAGCCCCTTCCTCGACGATACGCTGCCGGTGGTGCTGTCCATGACCCGCATGCCGCAGCGCATCGACGACGCGCCGGGCGCGGTCACGCTGTTCACGCGCGAGGACATCGAACGCCTGGGCTACCGGCGCCTGCCGCAGCTGCTGCGTCTGGTGCCGGGCATGAACATGATGAGCGACACCGGCCATTCGCCGGCGCTGTTCTACCACGGCCTCGGCACCCTCAACCCGAACCGCATGCAGGTGCTGATCGACGGCCGTTCGGTCTATTCGCCCTATCTGTACGGCTATGTCGACTGGGACGCGCTGCCGCTGACGATGGACGAAATCGAGCGGATCGAGGTGGTCCGTGGCTCCAACGCCGCCACCTATGGCTCGAATGCGGTGGCCGGTGTGGTCAACATCGTCACCCGCAGCGCGCTCGACGGTCCGTCGGCCATCGCCTCGGTCACCCGAGGCAGCCGTGACGTGGCCGATGCGTCCGCCCGTCTGCGTCGCAGCTTCGGGCCGCTCAGCATCGCGATCAATGCCCGCACCCTGGGCGACGAAGGGTTCGAGCATCGCTACGACGATGCGCGGCTGAATGCCTCCACGCTGCGCGCCGACCTGACGCTGAACGCTTCGGACGAAATCAGTCTGATGGCCGGTCAGAGTTCCGGCTCGCGCGGGGTCGGCTATCCGCTGGGCGTGGCCGGCAACCGCGACAACAGCAACGGTTTCCGCGATGTACGCACCGACAACTGGTTCGTGCATCTGCGCTTCCGGCGCAGCATTTCGGCGGACAACGAATGGTCGGTCGGCTACTACCAGAACCAGGACAAGGGCCAGGAAGAGTGGTTTGGCGTGCTCGGCCCGCTGCGCCTGCCGATTGACTACAACCGCACCGCCACCCGCGAGAATTTCGATTTCCAGCACCAGTTCTCGCCGGCCGAAGGCTGGCGGGTGGCTTGGGGAGCGGAGCATCGCGAGGACAGGCTGCAGTCCGCCCGCATGTTCTATTACACCGGCAGCGAGTCGCAGAAGCTGCTGCGGGTGTCGGCCAACGTCGAGTGGCGGCCGAACAGCCTGCTCACGCTGAACGCCGGCAACATGATCGAGCGTTTCGAGGGCTATGGTCACCAGTCTTCGCCGCGCCTGTTCGCCACACTGCACCTGACGCCGGATCACGCGCTGAAGGCGGGCGTGACGCGCGCCTTCCGTCAGCCCTCGCTGATCGAGGCCTATGGCGATTCACGCTTCATCTATCGCGAGTTGATCCCCTTCCTGCCCGCCCGCTACCAGGGGCGGGTGCAGCGCACCTATGTCGGACAGCCGGATCTCGATCCGGAACAGCTGGATTCGGCCGAAATCGGCTATGTCGGCCGCTTCGGCGCCTCGTCGCTGGAGGTGCGGTATTTCCATGAGCGCTTCGATCACCTGATCACCGAAACGCGCTTCGTCGATCCGGCGTTCCGCAATGCGGGCCGCACCTACTTCGAAGGGCCGGGGGCGACGATCAGCGGTTTCGAGTACCAGTACCGCTGGCGTGGCGAAGGGCGCGAAATCTGGTGGTCGCACGCACTGCCGCGCATCAGCGCCAATCCGGTCTGCGATCCGGGCCAGACCTGCTACGCCCAGACCGCGCCGTCGTCCACCTGGTCGCTGACCTGGATGGAACAGCTGCCGCAGGACTGGTCGGTGTCGGCCACGCTCTATGGCGTCAATTCCGCCAACTTCCTGAACGGCAGCAAGCCGGTCGACAGCTACCAGACGCTGGACGCCCGGGTGGCGAAGAAATTCCGCAGCGGCAACATGGTGTGGGAAGCGGCCCTGTCGGTGACCGACATCGGACCGGGCTACGAAACCTTCAACGACGACCAGTCGCGACGGGTGCCGTTCAACCAGGTCGCCCGCCAGACCCTGCTCACGCTGCGTTCCAGCTGGTTCTGAAGCGCATCCGACTATCCCTTATCATGATCGCCGGATAAACAGGCGGTCTACCGGAAGGGGGCGGAGTGCAGGGTCGGTTCGGGTTCAATCGACTCGGATTCCGCAGTCGCGTGCTGCTGGCGGCGGTGTTGCCGTCGGTGCTGATCGCGCTGGCCCTGGCCGTTCACTTCACCTCCACCCGCATCGCCGACATCGACCGCGCGCTGGTCGATCGCGCGCTGCTGCTGACCGCCAGCCTCGCGCCGGCGTCCGAGTACGGCCTGTTCGCGGGCAATTCCGACATCCTGAATTCGCTGGCCGAGGCCGCGCTGCGCGAACGCGACGTCGATGGTCTGGTGCTGTTCGACCGGGACGGGCAGTCCCTGGTCCGCGTCGGCAAGGTGCATCTGCCCGCGCCGGAATCCTTTGCCGGTCTCGGGGCGCCGGTGCTGCTGGAAAGCAGCGACACCCATCACCTGTTCGCCGCGCCGGTGTTCAGCGAACAGGCGAGGCCGGATCCGCTGTTCGATGACGGCAGTGTGGCACTGCCCGGCGTGAGCCGGCTCGGCGTGGTGGTGGTGCAGGTGTCGCGCGCCGGCAGCCGGCAGGCGCAGCGCGAACTGATGTGGAGCGCTGCGCTGATCACGCTGGGTGGTCTGGCGCTGGCCGGCCTGCTGGCGCGGGTGCTGTCCGACGGCGTCACCGCGCCGGTCCGTTCGCTGGCCGACACCGTGCGGCGGATCGAGCAGGGGGATTTTTCGGCGCGTGCCCGCACCGGCGCGCGCGGCATCCTGCAGGTGCTGGAGGACGGCATCAACCGGATGGCGGTGACGCTGGGCGGCACCCGGGCGGAACTGGAACGCCGGGTGCAGGACGCCACCGCACAGCTGCAGACGCAGAAGGAAGTGGCCGAACAGGCCAGTCGCGCCAAGACCCAGTTCGTCGATGCCCTGCTGCACGACCTGAGCCAGCCGCTGATGGCCATGGGGCTGGACATCCGCACGCTCAAGCTGCGGCTGCGCGACGCCGAAAGCAGTGCGCTGCTGGCGCGGCTCGAGCGTTCGTCGATGAAGCTGGAAAACATGCGCGACGTGCTGCTCGACGTCGCCCGGCTCGAATCCGGTGCCACCCAGCCACGCTTGACCGAATTTCCGCTGGAACGGGTCTTCGACAGCCTGCGCCACACCTTCGAGGCCCAGGCCGCGGAGAAGGGCCTGGTGTTCGTGCTGCGCCCGACCCGCCTGTGGTGCCGCTCCGATCCGCTGCTGCTGGAGCGTGTGCTGGCCAATCTGGTGTCGAACGCGCTGCGCTACACCGCCCGCGGGACGGTGTTCGTCGGTGCCCGGCGGGTCGAGGGCGACCGCATCCGCATCGAGGTGCGCGACAGCGGGCAGGGCATTCCGCCGGAACGCCTGGACGACGTGTTCGACGAATTCGTGCGTCTGCCGGGCACCGATCCGGGCAGCGGCGGGCGCGGCATGGGACTCGGGCTGGCCATCGTGCGCCGGCTCTGTACGCTGCTCGCGCATCCGGTGCATGCGCGCTCGCGGCCGGGGCGGGGGTCCACCTTCTGCGTCTGGGTGCCGCGTACGCCGGCGATCTCCTCCGCGCCGCCGGAGGACGGACTGTCCGGTCTGCGCCGGCTGAGCCGGCAGCGGGTGGCACTGATCGATGATGACCTGTCGCTGCTGCAGTCGCTGCAGCAGCTGCTGCATTCGGTCGGGGTGGACGTGATCGCCGGCACCTCGGCGGAATTCGTGCTGCGCCAGCTGCGCCAGACCGGCGCACCCGCCTTCATCCTGAGCGACTATCAGCTGGGCCCGGACAGCGACGGGCTGCGCGCGGTGCTGTCGCTGCGACGCGAGTTCGGCGCCCACATTCCGGCGCTGATCATGACCGGTCTGGCCGCCACCCGCGAACTGGAGATCGAGCTGGAAGCGCACGGCATTCCGCTGGTGGCCAAGCCGGTGCGGCCGGTCGTGCTCGATGCGGTGATCGGCAGCCTGCTGGAGGCGGCCGAAGAGGACTGATCAGCCCTTGCCGGCGCGCCGGGGCAGGCGTATGCCCATCTGCGACAGCGCGAACACCGCCTGTGTGCGGTTGCGTACGTTGAGCAGTCGCAGGATGGTCGAGATATGGGTTTTCGCGGTACCGTCGGAAATGCCCAGTTCGCGGCAGATGAGCTTGTTCGGCAGGCCCTCGATCATCAGCTGCAGCACCTGGATCTGGCGCGGCGTGAGGCCGATGTCGGCCAGATCCTGTATCGACGGGCGTGGCGGATGCGGGTGGGCCGCGTTGTCCAGCACCTGCTGCGGTACATAGATGCCGCCCTTGAGCACCAGCTGCAGCGCGCTCACCAGTACCGCGGTGGTCGAACTTTTCGAGATGAAGCCCATCGCACCGTGGTCGATCGACTCGGTGATGGTCTGGCGGTCGTCCTGGGCTGAAATGACCACCACCGGCACGTCCGGAAACTCGCTGCGCAGCTGTACCAGCAGCGTGGTGCCTTCGGCGTCCGGCAGGTTGAGGTCCAGCATCACCAGGTCGGGCCGCCAGCCGGTGCGCAGCAGGGTGAGCGCACGCGAGGCGAGCAGCGCGCAGCGAATGTCGGGTTCGGTGTCGACTTCGGCCAGTACGCTGCGCAGACCTTCGACCACGAGGGGCTGGTCTTCGACGATCATTACCTGCATGGGTGGGGCATCCGTCAAGGAATGGCCCCGATTTTATATGCGATGGTGCTTGCGGTTCTGCTGCAGCGCAAAGGAGAACACGTTGTGAGTCACGGTCTGGTGTTGTTCGGCCACGGATCGCGCGATCCGGAATGGGCGCGCCCGCTGCGCGAGGTGGCCGCCCGGGTGGCGGCCGGTGAGGGTGCGCCGCGGGTCGAACTGGCCTTTCTCGAGTTCCTCGAACCGACGCTGGAACAGGCGTGCGCGCGACTGGCCGCCGAGGGGGTGAGCCGGATTGCGGTGCTGCCGATGTTCATCGCCCAGAGCGGCCATGTGCGACGCGACCTGCCGGCGCACATCGACGCGGTGCGCGCCGCCCATCCGTCGCTGCGCATCGATCTGGCGGTGGCGGTCGGCGAGGACGCCCGGGTGCAGGCGGTCATGGCCGAGGTGGCGCTCGCCGCCTTCGATCACTGAGCCGACCTCCGGACGCTCAAGACGGCGGATCCGCTGCCGTTAGTGAGGACGATGTGCGGGAGCCGAAACCATCTCAGGCTGCCGCCTTTCTCTCTGCGGAGCACGAGTTCATGGTGAGCATGTCAGCACCGGCCCGGATACTGGTTGTCGACGACGAACCGTTCAATCTGGAAATCATCGGCGAATACCTCGACGGTCATGGCTACGAACTGACCATGGCGAGGGACGGCGTCGAGGCCTGGGCGTGTCTGGAAGATTCCGGACGCGAATTCGATCTGCTGGTGCTCGACCGCATGATGCCGCGGCTCGATGGCATGGAACTGTTGCGCCGGGTACGCCGTACGCCGCGCCTGAGCGGCCTGCCGGTCATCATGCAGACTGCGGCGGCCACGCCGGACCAGGTGCGCGAAGGTCTGGCGGCCGGCGCGCGCTACTACCTCACCAAGCCGTACGAACCGGATGCGCTGCTGGCCATCGTCAAGTCGGCGCTGGAAGAGGCGCACCGCAACCGCGAGATACAGCTGCAGGTCGACGGCATGCGCCGGGCCATGGGTTCGCTGCAGGTGGCGGAATTCGAGTTCGCCACCCTCCAGCAGGCCAGCCAGCTCGCCGCGCTGGCCTCGCTGACCGCGCCGGAGCCGGAAAACATCGTGATGGGTCTGAGCGAACTGATGATCAACGCGGTCGAGCACGGCAACCTGGCCATCAGCTACGCAGAGAAATCCCGCCTGCGCATGGAGGACCGCTGGCAGGAGGAGGTCGAACGCCGGCTGGCCCTGCCCGAGTACGTCGACCGCCGCGCCCGGCTGCGCATCGAGCGTGAGCCGAACAGCATCCGCTACACGGTCAGCGACCAGGGCGCGGGCTTCGAATACGCGCGCTACCTTGATTTCGATCCCGGCCGTGCCTTCGATCCGAACGGCCGCGGCA
The DNA here is from genome assembly GCF_000214035.2 of Methyloversatilis universalis FAM5. Lineage (GTDB taxonomy): Bacteria > Pseudomonadota > Gammaproteobacteria > Burkholderiales > Rhodocyclaceae > Methyloversatilis > Methyloversatilis universalis. The sequence continues at coordinate 15,275 of NZ_AFHG01000029.1, forward strand.
TCGCGATGGCCCGCCAGCTCTGTTTCCGCTCGCTCGAGTACCGCGGCTGCGGCAATGTGGTCACCGCGACGGTGGAGGTGAAATGAATACGCCGGTCTTGACGCAGACAGGCGCCGACGCTGCGCCGGTCGCACTGCCTGCCCGTCAGATGACGGTGCTGGTGGTCGACGACACGCTGATCGGCCGGGCCACAGTCAGCACGCTGGTGCGCCGGCTCGGCCACCGCTGCATCGAGGCGTCCGACGGCGCCGGCGCAGTTCAGGCCTACCGTACCTACCGGCCGGATGTGGTGCTGATGGATGTGGTGATGCCCGGCATGGACGGCCTGGAAGCCACCCGGCAGCTGCGCCGTCTGGCGGCCGATACCTTCCTGCCCATCCTGCTGCTGTCGGCGCGCTCGGACGACACCGACATGATCGCCGGCCTGCAGGCGGGGGCGGACGACTATCTGACCAAACCGATCAATTTCGCCATCCTGACCGCCAAGCTCGCCAACTGCGCCCGACAGCTCACGATGCACGCGAGCATGGCCAACTACCGCGCCGAGCAGGAGGAGGAGATCGAGTTCGCGCGGCACGTGATCGAGCGCCAGGTTCAGGGCAAGGCGGTCAACGACCGCCGGGTGCGCTATTCGGTCACGCCGACCGCGCAGTTCTCCGGCGACATCGTCGCGGTGTCGCATTCGCCGTCAGGCGCGCTCTACGCCCTGCTGGCCGATGCCACCGGTCACGGCCTGGCGGCTGCGATCAGCGTGCTGCCGGTGCTGCAGGTGTTCTTCGGCATGGCCAAGAAGAATCTGTCGCTCGGCCTGATGGCCAGCGAAATCAACCGTCACCTGAGCACCACGCTGCCGGTGGGGCGTTTCGTCGCAGCTACCATCGTGCGCATCGAGGGCAACGAGGGCGAGGTGTGGGTGGGCGGCACGCCGGAAGTGCTGCTGCTGGACCGCAGTGGCCTGGTGAACGCCCGCTTCGGGTCGATGAACCTGCCACTGGGCATCGATGTGGATGACGCCGCCAACGTGCCGCCGCAGCGTTTCGAATGGACGCCGGGTGACCAGCTGATGCTGTGCTCCGACGGCCTGCTGGAGGCGCACAACCGGATGGGCGAGCCCTTCGGCAGCCAGCGCCTGGAGGCGACGCTGCGCGACGCGGCGCCCGCGCGGCGCCACGATTCGGTGCGTGACGCGCTGGCCGTGCATCTGGACGGTGCTCTGGCGCACGACGACGTGTCGCTGATGGTGATCGATCTCGAGTGAACGGCGCGTCCGGCGCCGGATCCGCGCGATCCGGGGGCCGCAGCGGCCAGCCGGGCCCGCATTGGCACGGTGATTGCATCATGCCCGGGTCCAGGCTTCCTCTGTCCGTGCCGATATGGCTGTCCTCAATGTGCTGGTGGTCGACGAATCGCGCAAACGCGCCGCTGAAATCTGCGCCGGGCTTGCCTGCGCCGGTTATCAGGTGGCGGCGGTGCTGTCGAGCGCCTACGATCTGCACATGAAGGTCGAGGAAATCAAGCCGGATGTCATCCTGATCCAGACCGACTCGCCCTCGCGCGACACGCTTGAGAACATGGCGGCGATGGACCGCGAAATGCCGCGCCCGGTGGTGGTGTTCGCCAACGATTCCGACAGCAAGACGATACGCCGCGCGATGAAGGCCGGTGTGTCGGCCTATGTGGTCGATGGCCTGGAACCCAAGCGCATCAAGCCGGTGATCGACGTGGCGCTGGCGCGCTTCGAGGAACACCAGGAACTGCGCCGGGCGCGCGACGAGGCGCGGCAGAAGCTGAATGACCGCATCGCCATCGACCGCGCCAAGGGCATTCTGATGAAGCTGCGCGGCATCGACGAGGACGCCGCCTACCACACGCTGCGCAAGCTTGCGATGGAGCGCGGCAAGACCATTTCCGCGGTGTCCGAGGACTTCATCGCCACCGCCCGCCTGCTCGGCTAGGCGCGGTCGCGCTGGCTGCACCCCGGCGTGCGACGCGCACCACGCACGCCCCTCGTCCTGTTCCTTTCCTTTTCTAAGCGGCCTGCGGCGCCGTGCGCTGCAGCGTGCGCGCCATGGCGCCTGAGCATGCCCGCCGGCAGGTCAGCGACGCGTGACCGTGTCGTCATGGTGCGGAGGCGGGCGCTTCTTGCACCGCACAAGTGCGTCACCGGAACGGGGTACGTGCGCCGCATGTGCCCGCAAGCTGTCTCAGGTGACTGAAATGCAAGGGTTTTGACTCGCCGCGTCGGGGCTGGCACAGGCCCTGCTAATGGAGTGTCAAGGCGCGACAACGAGGTTGCGGCCAGCGAGGCGGGAAGCCTCCTCAAGGGACAAGGGTGTCCATCCGACCGGCTTCTCTGCCGCGGATGCACACCCTTTTTTCATTCTGGAATCGATCATGAACCAACGGAGAACACAATGGCTGAGCATCCGAAGCAGGCAGACGGCGTCATCGACACCGGTGCAACCCGCCGCAGCTTTCTCAAGCAGGGCGCCGCGCTCGGCGTGGGAGCCTCGCTCATGAGCATGGTGCCCCCCGGTGTGCGTTCGGCCGCCTGGGCCGCCGGTTCCGACGCACCTGAAAAGAAGGAAGTGCGCATCGGCTTCATCCCGCTGACCGACTGTTCCAGCGTGGTGATGGCCGCAGTCGAGAAGTTCGACGAGAAATACGGCATCAAGATCATTCCGTCCAAGGAAGCGTCGTGGGCGGCGGTGCGCGACAAGCTGGTGAATGGCGAACTGGACGCGGCGCACGTGCTGTACGGCCTGGTCTATGGCGTGCATATGGGCATCGGCGGGCCGAAGAAGGACATGGCCAACCTGATGACGCTGAACAACAACGGCCAGGCCATCACGCTCGCGAACAAGCTGAAGGATCAGGGTGTGACCGACGGCGCCAGCCTGCAGAAGCTGATCGCCGCCAAGCCGGGCGAATACACCTTCGCCCAGACCTTCCCGACCGGCACCCACGCCATGTGGCTTTACTACTGGATGGCCGCGAACGGCATCAACCCGATGAAGGACGTGAAGGTGATCACCGTGCCGCCGCCGCAGATGGTAGCCAACATGCGGGTCGGCAATATGGACGGCTACTGCGTCGGCGAGCCGTGGAACAACCGCGCCATCATCGACAAGATCGGCTTCACCGCGGTCACCACCCAGGACATCTGGGTCGACCACCCGGAAAAGATCCTCGGCACGACCGCCGAGTGGGTCAGCAAGTATCCGAACACCGCGCGGGCGATGACCTCGGCCATCCTCGAAGCCGGCCGCTGGATCGACGCCTCGCTGGCCAACCGTCGCAAGACCGCGGAAACCGTCGCCTCCAAGTCGTATGTGAACACCGACATGGACGTCATCCTCGAGCGCATGCTGGGCCGCTATTCCAATGGCCTGGGCAAGAGCTGGGACGACAGGAACGCGATGAAATTCTTCAACGACGGCGCGGTGAACTACCCCTACCTGTCGGACGGCATGTGGTTCCTGACCCAGCACAAGCGCTGGGGCCTGATCAAGACCGACCCCGACTACCTGGCGGTCGCCAAGGCGATCAACCGCACCGACATCTACAAGCAGGCCGCCGCCGCCGCCGGTGTCGCCGTGCCGAAGAGCGACATGCGCACGCACAAGCTGATCGACGGCGTCGTGTGGGACGGCAAGGACCCGAAGAAGTACGCCGGCAGCTTCAAGATCAACGCCGCGTAATGTTCCCGGCGCGGGGCCTGCCCCGCGCCGACCGGTACTGAAAGGAATACGCCATGAGCGCAGCAACCCTCACATCAGACAAGGTCGTGTCCATGCATGCCACCCCGTCCGCGGTGCCGGCCCCGGCCGCCAACGAGCCGGCCGCGCCGGTCGCGAAGGCCGCGCCGCGCGAGCCGCGCACGCCGCTGTCCGAAATCCTGCTGGCGGTGTTCAAGGCGGTGTTCCCGCCGGTCGCCGGCATGGCGCTGCTGATCGCGGTGTGGGCGCTGCTGGCGGCCAAGGGCGGCAGCATTCCTGGCCCGCTCGCGGTGTGGGACGCCGCGAAAGTGCTGTTCGCCGACCCCTTCTACAACAACGGTCCCAACGACATGGGCATCGGCTGGAACGTGCTGTCCTCGCTGCAGCGGGTCGGCATCGGCTTCGGTTTCGCTGCACTGGTGGGCATTCCGCTCGGTTTCATCATCGGCCGCTTCGCCTTCATGAACGCGATGTTCGATCCGGTCATTTCGCTGCTGCGCCCGGTCAGCCCGCTGGCCTGGCTGCCGATCGGCCTGCTGGTGTTCAAGCAGGCGGACCCGGCGGCGACCTGGACCATCTTCATCTGCTCGATCTGGCCGATGATCATCAACACCGCGGTCGGCGTGCAGCGTGTGCCGCAGGACTACATGAACGTGGCCCGCGTGCTCGATCTCGATGAGTGGAAGATCGTCACCAAGATCCTGTTCCCGTCGGTGCTGCCCTACATGCTGACCGGCATCCGCCTGTCCATCGGCACCGCCTGGCTGGTCATCGTGGCGGCTGAAATGCTGACCGGTGGCGTGGGGATCGGCTTCTGGGTGTGGGACGAGTGGAACAACCTGAAGGTGGAGCACATCATCATCGCCATCTTCGTCATCGGCATCGTCGGCCTGCTGCTCGAACAGGCGCTGCTGCTGCTCGCCCGCCGCTTCTCGTACGGCAACAGCTGAATCCCCCATTCACACCGGGCCGGCCGTTCCGGCCCGACAGGAGAACGTCATGAGCAGGAAGACCATCGTCAAGGTCGAAGGCGCCGGCATGAGCTTCGACACCAAGAAGGGCAAGTTCGTCGCGCTGCGCAACATCGACCTGAACATCGCCGAAGGCGAATTCGTCAGCCTGATCGGCCACTCCGGCTGCGGCAAGTCCACGCTGCTGAACCTGATCGCCGGTCTCACGCTGCCCACGTCCGGCAGCCTGATCTGTGACGGTCGGGAAATCGCCGGCCCGGGGCCGGAGCGCGCAGTGGTGTTCCAGAACCATTCGCTGCTGCCCTGGCTCACCTGCTTCGAGAACGTGCTGCTGGCGGTCGAGCGCGTGTTCGGTAAGAAGGAAGGCCGCGGCAAGCTGAAGGCGCGCGCCGAGGCCGCGCTCGACATGGTGCACATGAGCCACGCACTGCAGAAGTATCCGCACGAAATTTCCGGCGGCATGAAGCAGCGGGTCGGCATCGCCCGCGCCTTCGCGATGGAGCCGAAGATTCTGCTGATGGACGAGCCCTTCGGCGCGCTCGACGCGCTGACCCGGGCCAGCCTGCAGGATGAGCTGAATGGCGTGATGGAAAAGACCGGCGCCACCGTGGTGATGGTGACGCACGACGTCGATGAGGCGGTGCTGCTGTCCGACCGCATCGTCATGATGACCAACGGCCCGGCGGCAACGATAGGCGAAATCCTCGACGTGAAGCTGGCCCGCCCGCGCGACCGCCTGGCGCTGGCGCACGACAGGGATTTCGTCGACTGCCGCGCGGCGCTGCTGGAATTCCTGTACCAGAAACAGGTGAAGAAGGCGGCCTGAGCAGGCGTTCAACGCAGCCCAAACGCGCCCTGGAAAGCAGACGGCCCGGATCGCTCCGGGCCGTCTGCGTTCTGGCTGCCGGCCGCGAGGCCGGCACCCGTCTTACCGCTGACCGCGCATGCGGCGGCGGGCGGACAGACCGATCATGCCCAGACCCGCCAGCATCATGGCGTAGGTTTCGGGTTCCGGCACCGGCGCCAGCGCCAGCACGTCGAGTCGGCCACCGGCGGCATTGCTCACCGCCGGTTCCCACCAGTTTCCATTGTTGCCGGTGGCGATGCCGCCGCCGGTGGAGCGGATGCGGATCCAGGCGTAGGCATCCGGCAGCGCGCCATTGGTATTGCTGACCGGGTTGGCCAGGAAGGACGCGACCGAGAAGCCGTTGTAGCCGTTCTCGCCATTCAGGAAGTCTATCGTCGAGGTGGTGCCGTTGACGAAGGCGCCGGCCACGTAGTTGATTTCCTGTTCGAAGGCCGGATCGCCGGTTACCGCACCCCAGCCATTGGTTGCACCGTTCTCCGCGAATTCGATCGGGCCGCCGCCACGTGCGGTATTCACGTTCAGACCGCTGACATAGCGCCAGCTCACGCCTTCGGTGGCCGACGACAGTTCCGACAGGCCGGGACCGGCGGTGCTGGTGCCGGGGAAGTTCAGTTCATAGGACGAAATGAAGATGGAGCCGGTGCCGGACGAGAACTGGTTCAGGCCGTTCAGCGTCAGCGTCGACCGCACGCCGGTCCTGCCGTCGCCCAGGTTGAGGTCCGACAGATCGGTCAGCGTCAGCGTACCGACCGCCACTGCGGTACCGCCGGAGGCCGATGCGAAGCTGCCCAGCAGGTTGGTGGCCATGTATTCGAAGGTCAGGGTGACCGAGGCCGCGTGTGCGCTGCCGAAGGACAGGCCGGCCAGTGCGGCGGCGATGAGTGTTTTTTTCATTGTGATGACTCCTCTGATCGTTTTGAGTGTGCGGGCCGGAGGGGAAGGCGGGCCCGCGCGCCGGAAGGGTGTCAGCCGCGCTGTGCGCGACGGCGTGCGGCCAGGCCGATCAGGCCGAGCCCGGCCAGCATCAGCGCATAGGTTTCAGGTTCGGGCACCGGTGCGGTCGGCACGAAACCGCCGATGAAGCCGCCGGCCGGCGACTGACCCTCTTCACCAGCCTGGAAGTAACCGATGGCCTTGTTGCCCAGCGTGTAGGCGGTGGCATTGGTCTTGACCAGGAACAGGCCGCTCCAGGGGTTCCCCTCGGACACGCTGAAATCGCCGCGCTGGCGCACGGTGTCCGGGTCATAGGGAAGGCCCAGATTCGAGGAGGACGTCGACGATGTCGCGCCAGCCTGATACTGACGAAGATCGCTGTCGGTCAGGAAGGTCCAGGCGGCCGCGGTCGAGTAGCCGGTAAAGCCGTACCGGTAGAGGAAATTCACCTCCTGATTGTTATCGACCAGGTTCAGGTAGCGGGTGCCGAATACCAGCGCGTTGTCACGGCTGTCGCGATAGACGAAGTCGTAGATGGTCGCCTGCGGCTCGTCCGGCAGCAGCGGCACGCCGGTGGTGACACGCCAGTCCAGCAGCGTCAGCGTTCCGGTTGCGGTGGTGATGCCCCCGCTGACCGCGTTGTAGATGATCTCGGTAGCGACCACATTGCCCGAGCCTCTCAGCTCGGGATCGTCACTCCACTCGCGGTCATCGTCATATCCGTCAAGGTATTTCTTTGACTCGACGTCAAGATGGAGGCGGTCCGCTGCGGGATTGGTAGCGCCGTTGATCAGGCCGCCGTTGCCCGGCGTGAGCGTGCTCAGGTTGGTGGGCAGCGAGAAGAAATCGCCCGCCTGCGCGCTGCCGGCTGCCGCCATCAGGGCCAGCGACGCGGCGATGACAGTCTTTTTCATGGGACCTCCGTGTATTGAATGGGTGGAGCAATCGGGTGAGGGACACTCCATGCGGCGCGTCGCGCCCTGCATGGATGTAGGAAAAATTCCTACACCCACCCTGCCGAATGCCCGACAGATTTGACCCGGAAGGCCGGCGCGGAAACAGGGATGTTTTCCCGATTTTCGGGGCTTGGGGCGCAGCCGCACGCCGTTCTGTGCCGATCGTCGACTGTCGGAAATTTCCGCGGCATTGCAACATCGGCAGCCGCATGCGGGCGACGGGGCGCAGGGGGCGTATTCCTTCGAGGTGCGCGGGCGGATGCGCGCGTACGCTGGCGAACGCGCGCGACACGGGTGAGGGGAGGCGTAGCTGTGACGATTCGCGACGGGACGGTTTCCCGCAGGTATTGACAGCGACGGCCGGCGCAGACGGGTGATGACATCCGCGTCGTGATGGGGCGGCGGCGCTGCGCACTGACCGCGACTGCGCGCCCGGCGCTGTCGTGCGCATCAATTGCCCGGGCGATACGCTGCGGAGGGCATGTCCGGCCTTCCGCAGGCGCCGTCCTCAAGCGATGTCGATGCCCTCCTGCAGGCCGAAGACGGCCGCTCCGGTGGCCGCCGCGCCGCTCGCGAGTACCGTCCCGGGCGGGGTGGTGTCGAGTGCGAGAAAGGCCTGCCGACGCAGAGGTCGACAGGCTGATGCAGGAGGGCGACGCGCAAAGCGGCGCAACCGCCCTTCTGCTGCCTGTCAGCGTCCGGCTGGCCCGGGCCTCAACTGCTCAGCGCAGGTTGCCGCGCAGTCGCTGAACGTCGACCGAACTGACCGGCGACGCGCCATTGCCCCAGCTGCCGCGGATGTGTGACACCACCATCGCGATGTCGTCGTCGCTCAGTGCGGCGGCGAAGGGCGGCATGCCGTAAGGCCGGGGATTGCCACGGGTGGCCGGTGCATAGCCGCCACCGAGCACGGTGCGGATGGCATTGGCCGGCGGGACCATCGTGACCGCACGGTTGCCGGCCAGTGCCGGCCAGACGCCGGGCCGGCCTTCGCCGCGCTCGCCATGGCAGTCGGCGCACTGGTCGGCATACAGCTGTGCGCCGCGTTCGCGCCGCAGTTCGTCCTGCACGCCGGCCACCTCGTTCTTCACCGGCCGGGTCTGTGGCAGCGCTTTCAGATACACCGCCATCGCGTTCAGGTCGGCGTCCGACAGGTACTGCGTACTGCCGAACACCACTTCGGCCATCGGGCCGGCGGCGGTCGCGTGCGGCGTCACGCCGTCGCGCAGCAGTGCCACCACCTCGGCCTGCGGCCAGTCGGCGACCGATGCTTCGTGCGGCGAGGCGAGCGACGGCGCGTACCAGTTCTGGCCTGGCATCAGGCCGCCAGCCAATGCGTCCGGGTCGGTGCTGGCGCCCAGCGCATTGCGCGGCGCGTGGCAGGCGCTGCAGTGGCCCAGACCCTGCACCAGATAGGCGCCGCGGTTCCATTCGGCCGGTTTGCCGGCATCCGGCTGGAACACGCCCGGCTTGAAATACAGCGTGCGCCATGCGAGCAGCGCCGCCTGGGTGTCGTAGGGAAAGCGCAGCGTGTGCGCCCGGTTCGGCTGTTCGACCGCCGGCAGCGTCTGCAGCCAGGCGAACAGCGCGTCGGCGTCGGCACGGGTGACGCGGGTGTAGTTGGTGTAGGGGAAAGCCGGGTAGAGCAGCCGCCCGTCGCGGCCGCGACCGTCGTGCAGCGCGTTCCAGAAATCGTCCGCCGACCACTGACCGAGGCCGGTTTTTGCGTCCGACGTGAGATTGCTGGTGTAGATCGTGCCGAAAGGCGTGTCCATCGCCCGGCCGCCGGCACCGGGCGCGCCGCCGGGGGCTGTGTGGCAGGCCAGGCAGTTGCCGGCCCGCGCCAGATATTCGCCGCGCGCGACCAGGTCGCCCGGGGCGTCGCCGGGCGGCGAGGCGGGTGAGGTGTCCGGCGCCGGCTTCAGCGCGACATAGACGGCGGTCGCGGCCACTGCGGCAACGACCAGGGCAGACAGGGTGAGGCGCTTCATCGTGCCGCCTCCGTCACGCCGCCGCAGCGTATCGGCAGCGGCTTTTCCAGTACGGCGGCGGGCTTGCCGCCCTGGCTGACTGGCTGCGACGACAGCCAGTGGGCCACCGACTGGATGTCTTCCGCGTTCAGTTTCCGGGCCACTTCGGCCATGCAGTCCGGCGCGTGCGCATGCCGGATGCCGCTCTTCCAGCCGGCGAGCTGGGCGGCCAGGTAGTCGTGCGGCAGGCCGAGCAGGCCGGGCAGGGCCGGCGCGACACCGGTCAGCGCGCTGCCGTGGCAGCTGGCGCAGGCCGGAAGGTCGCGTGCCGGGTCGCCTTCGCGCACCAGCCGTTCGCCGTGCGCCAGCACCGATGCCTTCTGCGTGCTGCGTACAGGCGGCGGGTAGGGCAGGTCCAGCGCGGAGAAATGGCGGGCGATTTCCTGCAGGTAGTCGTCGGTCAGCGTCTGCAGCAGCCCGCTCATCAGCGGGTACTGGCGGCGGCCGTCGCGGAAATTCACCAGCTGGTTGTACAGATAGCCGGCCGGCTTGCCGGCGATGCGCGGGTAGTAGCCGTCGGCGGCGGCACGGCCTTCCGCGCCGTGACAGCCGGTACAGGCTTTCACCCGCAGGTCGATGTCCGGGTGTTCGCCGGGCGCGGCGAAGGTGGTGGTGGCCGACAGCGCGAGCAGACCGAACAGCGCGCGGGCGGTCGATGCGATGGAGAGGCGGTTCATGAGGAGGCGGGCAGCGTGAAATCCGGCTGCATGATAAGCGCAGCCCCGGCCGGCGCGCCCGGCGGGCCGGGTTATGGGGCGATGCACCGTGCCGGTGCGGTCACAGGCTGCGTATCTTGCGGAGCAGGGCGGTGGTCGAGCGCTCGTGCTCGAAGGCGATGGATTCCACCCGGCCACCGCGGGCAAGCACGTCCGCGGCGCCGACGATGCGCTCCACCGGCCAGTCGCCGCCCTTGGCCAGCACGTCCGGCGTGCAGGCAAGGATGAGATCGAGCGGCGTGTCGGCGTCGAACCAGGTGACCAGGCTCACGGATTCCAGCGCGGCGATCACCGCGGCGCGATCTTCCAGCGCATTGACCGGGCGGTCGTCGCCCTTGCCCTGACGGCGCACCGAGGCATCGGTGTTCAGCGCGACGATGAGCGAGCCGCCGAGCGCACGTGCCTGCGCGAGGCAGGTCACGTGGCCGCGGTGCACGATGTCGAAACAGCCGTTGGTGAACACCACCGGGCCGGGTAGCGCCGCACGGCGCGCCGCGAGCTGGTCCGGCGGGCAGATCTTGGCTTCGAAAGCCGGTACGCCGCCGCGCATCAGGCGGCGCCGGCGTACTGCTTGCGGAAGCGGTTGAGGTCGCCCACCGTCTTGAAGGTTTCGCCGAACAGCGAAGAGAGATTGCGCAGGATGCCGCCGATCACGCGGGCCTCGCAGTCCTTGTCGAAGCGGATCTGTTCGTCCAGCCAGCGCTCCAGCCAGTCCGGATCGGGCAGTCGCGACTGCACGGTGTCGCGCGGGAAGTGTTCCTTGCTCACGTGCAGATTGGTCGGATGCAGCGGCTTGCCCGCACGGCCACTGGCGGCCATCAGCATGCCGATCTTGGAGAAGGCGGCACGCGCGGTGTCACCGGCCTGGTCGATCGCCCGCTTCATGTACTTCAGATAGGCGCCGCCGTGACGCGCCTCGTCGCGCGACAGCAGGTCGTAGATGTGCTTGATCACCGGTTCGGTATGCCATTCCGACGCGCGGCGGTACCACTGGGTCAGACGCACTTCGCCGCAGAAATGCAGCATCAGCGTTTCCAGCGCCGGGGCGGGGTCGAACTCGAAGCGCACCTCGTGCAGCTCGGCTTCGGTCGGCGCCAGGTCCGGGCGGAAGCGGCGCAGGTATTCGATCAGTACCAGCGAGTGCTTCTGCTCCTCGTAGAACCAGATCGACATGAAGGCGGAAAAGTCGGAGTCGTCGCGGTTGTCGCGCAGGAACATTTCGGTGGCGGGCAGGGCCGACCACTCGGTGATGGCGTTCATCTTGATGGTCATCGCCTGTTCGTCCGACAGCAGCGATGCATCGAAACTGTCCCACGGCACGTCTTTCGCCATGTCCCAGCGTGCCGACTCCAGGGATTTGAACAGTTCGGGATAGAGCATGAAGCGGCTCCTGAAGAAAAAAGCATTGTACGCGAGCAAAAGACAGGCCGATGACAGCGCGCCGGTCGGCCCGGTGCGCTCATCATTCAAGCACGGAAAAGATGCGGCGGATCGCCGGAAAAGCGGCCGGGTGACGGCTCAGTGCCGGGTGCGCCAGTCGCTGACCCCGAGCGGCAGTTCGGCGATGTCACGGATCAGCGACACGCCCGGCTCGCCGCGTATCCGCGCCGGTGCACCGGCTCCGCCCACCCACAGTTCGACGGTGGGCGGCAGCGATGCGCGCAGCGCGCGCAGTCCTTCTAGCGCCTGACGCGCCGGGAAGGCCGCGCTGAAGGACAGCGCCACCACATCGGCGTCGGCCGTCTGTGCCGCGCGCACGATGTCGGTCAGCGGCATACGCGGGCCGAGCGAACAGCAGTGCGCTCCTTCGGCGGACAGCATGACCTCGACCATCAGCAGGCCGAGGCCGTGTTCCTCTTCCGGCAGCGTGGTGAGCAGCACGCGCGGCGGCTTGCCCGGCCGCGGATAGCTGGCCAGCGCACCGCGCAGGAAGGTCTGCACCTGTTCGGTATAGAAATGCTCGTCCGGCACACCCAGATCGCCGCGCAGCCACGCCTCGCCGATATCGACGTTCAGCGGCGCGATCAGTTCGGTGATGAGGCCTTTCAGACCCTTCTCGAGCAGCACCGTCTGGAAGGTGCGCCGCAGCGCATCGACGTCGTGCGCCCGCAGCGCGGCGGCCAGTTCGCCCGACAGCAGGGTGGGCGTGTGGGTCGAGCGGTCGGCCGCGATCAGCGCGTCGAGCTCGTCGGGCGGCAGGGCCAGCAGCTTCCCCGGTCGCCACCCCTGATCCATCAGCCGGCAGATCAGGCGCAACCGATCGACCTGTTCGCGGGTATAGAGCCGTTCGCCCGCATCGTCGCGGATCGGAGTCGGAAAGCCATAGCGCCTCTCCCACACCCGCAGCGTGTCCTTGAGCAGACCGGTTTCGCGTTCCACGGCAGCAATGTTCAGCAGCGAGGGGCTCGAAGCGGTAATATTCATTTTGTCCTAGACAAACCGTTGACACGACGATGCATGGGTTCTAGATTACGTCTCAAGTGTCTTTTTGTCCAGGACAAAAAAAGGAGGTAGATATGAAGAAGCGTTTTGCATGCTCGATCGCCGGACTGGTGCTGAGCACCGTTGCACCGCTTGTTCATGCGGTGATGCCGCCTGATTTCGAACCGCTCGAGCGCCAGCGTGCCGGTGCGCCGGGCAGCGAAATGCGCCAGGGCGACAGCCGTTCCGGCGGCAACGAAGTACTGATCCGTCTGCACCGCGCCGCCACCGGGGGCAGTCCGCCGCCGGCGCCGCCCGCGGTGGAACAGGCGGCGCGCTGCTGCGAGGTGAGCCGTGTTGCGCGCTGAACGATATCTGCTGACCGCAGTGGTGACCCTGATGACCACCCTTTCCGCCCATGCTGCAGGCAGCTGTCCTGCGCTGCTGGACCGCAGCATTCCCGGCCTGCTCGATGGCAAGCCGAGGTCGCTGTGCGAATTTTCCGGACGCGTGCTGCTGGTGGTGAACACCGCCAGCCGCTGCGGCTACACCGGACAGTACGCGGCGCTCGAAAAACTGCAGGAAACCTACGGCCCGCGCGGCCTCACCGTGCTGGGTTTCCCGTCCAACGACTTCGGCAACCAGGAGCCGGGCAGCAACAAGGAAATCGCCGAGTTCTGCAGCATGACCTACGGCGTCAAGTTTCCGATGTTCTCAAAGACTGCAGTCAAGAGCGAGCCGCGCGAACCCTTCTACAGCGATCTGATCAAGGCCACCGGTTCGGCGCCGGCCTGGAATTTCCACAAGTACCTCATTGGCCGGGACGGTCGCAGCGTGAGCGCCTTCCCCAGCAATGTCGCGCCGGATTCGAACGTGCTGGTGCGCGAGATTGAAGCCGCACTGGCGAAATAGGCCCGTCAGCTGCATCCGGATGCGGTGCGTCCGGGTAGTGGCTGACATCGGAGGAAGCACATGAAGATTGCCGTCGTCGGCGCCGGGATTTCCGGACTGTCTGCAGCCTGGCTGCTGTCACGCAGCCACGAAGTGACGCTGTACGAGCAGGAAGGCCGCCTGGGCGGTCACTCCAACACGCTGGAGGTGGAGCTGGAGGGCGTGCGCCATCCGGTGGACACTGGTTTCATCGTGTTCAACCGCGCCACCTACCCGCATCTCTGCGGGCTGTTCGCCCACCTGGGCGTGCCGATCGCGGACAGCGACATGTCCTTCGGCGTAAGCCTGACCCAGCCGTACATCGAGTGGGCGGGGACCAGCCTGGCCACCGTGTTCGCGCAGCCGTCCAACCTGGCACGTCCGCGCTTCTGGGGGATGCTGCAGGACATCCTGCGCTTCAATTCCGAAGTCACGCAGAAGGCGGTGGATGGCACGGCGGAGCACGTTTCGCTCGGCGACTTCCTGCAGCGTCACCGCTACGGCGACGCCTTCCGCGACTGGTATCTGCTGCCGATGGCGGCCGCCATCTGGTCCTGTCCGACCCGCACCATGCTGGCCTATCCGCTGGCCACCTTTGCCCGCTTCTGCCACAACCACGGCCTGCTGCGTGTGAACGACCGGCCGCAGTGGCTGACCGTGCGCGGCGGCTCGCGCGAGTACGTGAAGCGCATCGCCGCCATGCTGGGCGACGTGCGTCGCGGCACCGCGGTCAAGGCGCTGCACCGCGTGTCCGATGGCGTGCTGGTGGACGCCGGCGGCCTGCGCGAGCGCTACGACGAAGTGGTGCTGGCCTGTCATTCCGATCAGGCCCTGCAGCTGCTCGGTGACCAGGCGAGCGCGGCCGAACGTCGCCTGCTCGGCGCCATCGGCTATCAGGCCAATCTGGCGGTGCTGCACACGGATACCGCGCTGCTGCCGCGCAATCGCCGGGTGTGGTCGTCGTGGAATTACATGGCGGGCGAGGGCCGGCCGGATGACCGGCCGGTCAGCGTGTCCTACCTGATGAACCGGCTGCAGCCGCTGCCCTTCCAGCAGCCGGTCGTGGTGTCGCTGAATCCCTTCGTCGAACCGGATCCCGCCAAGGTGATCGCCCGGATCGAGTACGCGCATCCGGTGTTCGACGGACCGGCGATCGAGGCTCAGCAGCGCCTGCCCGAAATTCAGGGGCGCGACCGGCTGTGGTTCTGCGGCGCCTGGACCGGCTACGGCTTCCACGAGGACGGTCTGTCGTCGGCGGTGCGCGTGGCGCGTCACCTCGGTGCCGAAATACCGTGGCTGCGCAGCAGCGAGGCGGTGAGCGCGTGACCGGGCCTGCGGTCAGTCTGTGCCGGGGCGCGGTGATGCACGCGCGCGCCACGCCGGTGAGCACCCGCTTCGCCTACCGGCTGTTCTTCCTGCGCATCGCGCTGTCGCGTCTCGGCGCGGCGCCGGTGCCGATGCTGGCGCTGAACCGCTGGGCGCCGCTGTCCTTCCATTACCGCGACCATGGCGCGCGCGACGGCAGCCATCCGCTCCAGTGGATACGCGCGGTGCTCGAACGCGAAGGTCTGCGCTGCGCTGACGGCGAGGTGGTGCTGCAGACCATGCCGCGCCTGTTCGGTTACGTGTTCAACCCGGTCAGCTTCTGGTTCTGCCATGACCGCGACGGCGCGCTGCGCGCGGTGCTGTGCGAGGTAAACAACACCTTCGGCGAACGCCACGACTATCTGGTCGCGCACCCGGACGGCCGGCCGATCCGCGACGGCGAGTGGATGGAAACCCGCAAGGTGTTCCATGTCTCGCCCTTCTTTCCGGTCAGCGGCAGTTATCGCTTCCGCTTCGACCGCCGCAGTGATCTGCATGCGGTCGCCATCGACTATTACGACCAGGGCGGCCGTCGGCTGCGCACCCGGCTGTCCGGTCGCGCCGAGGCGATGAGCCGCGGCGCTGCGCTGCGCGCGCTGTGCGCGCACCCGCTGATGACGCTGGCCGTGATGGCGCGCATCCACATCCAGGCCTTTCACCTCTGGCGCGCCCGCGTGCCTTTCTTCCGCAAACCGCTTCCTCCGGTACAGGAACTGACCCGATGAATCAGCCCGACGCACTTATCGCCCTTGAACGCCGCAGCGTGCTGCCGTCCGCCGCCCGCCATGTGTGCAGGCTGCTGGAACGCATCGAGCATGGCTGGCTGCTGATGACCCTGCCGAACGGAGAAATGCTTTCTTTCGGCCACCAGGGCGAACCGGTGGAAATGCGGGTGAAGGACTGGAGCGTGTTCGAGCGGGTGATCGCCCGCGGTGACATCGGTCTGGGCGAAGCCTGGTTCGAGGGCCTGTGGGACTGTGACCACCTGGCCCGCGTGCTGACCCTGTTCGCGATGAACCGCGAGGCGCTGGAAAGCGCGGTGCACGGCAATCTGCTGTCGCTGGCGCTGGCCCGTCTGCGCCATCTGGCGCGCGCCAACACCCGCTCGGGCAGCCGCCGCAACATCATGGCCCACTACGATCTGGGCAACGACTTCTACGCGCTGTGGCTGGACCGCAGCATGACTTACTCCAGCGCGCTGTTCGACGGCAACCCGCAGCGCGACCTGGCGGCTGCCCAGCACGCGAAGTACGAACGCATCGCCCGCGTGCTGCGGCTGCAGCGCCAGCAGCCGGTGATCGAGATCGGCTGCGGCTGGGGCGGCTTCGCCGAAGTGGCGGCGCGGGAATTCGGCGCCCAGGTGCATGGGGTCACGCTGTCGCCGGCCCAGCTGGAGTGGGCGCAGGCGCGCGCGCAGCGCGGCGGCTTCGCCGACCGCGCGACCTTCGAACTGCGCGACTACCGTGACCTGCGCGGCCAGGTCGACCGCATCGTGTCGATCGAAATGCTGGAGGCGGTCGGCGAGCGCTGGTGGCCCACGTATTTCCGCAAGCTGGGCGGCCTGCTCAGGATAGGCGGCGAGGCGGTGGTGCAGACCATCAGCATCGCCGACGAACTGTTCCCACGTTACCGGCGGGGCACCGACTTTATCCAGCAGTACGTGTTCCCGGGCGGCATGCTGCCGTCGCCTTCGGTGTTCACCCGGCAGGCGGAAAAGGCGGGACTGAAGGTGCAGCAGAACTTCCGCTTCGGTCTGGATTACGCGATCACGCTGGCACGCTGGCGCGACAGCGTCACCGAGCACTCGGATGCGCTGCGCGCCCTCGGCTTCGACACCCGCTTCCAGCGGCTGTGGCACTTCTATCTGGCGTACTGCGAAGCCGGCTTCCGCGCCGGTTCGATCGACGTGCACCAGTTCCATCTGGTGAAACCGTGAAGCGCATCGCCGGCTGTCTGCTGCTGTGCCTGGCGATGGCCACCGCCTTCGCCCAGGCGCCGCAGAACGCGCCGGTACAGCCCCCGGCTGGCGCGGCCGAACTGCTGGACGACGCGCGGCCTCTCGGCCAGGGTGAAATGCGCTGGTTCGGACTGAAGCTGTACGACGCGACGCTGTGGGCCAGCGGCGGCCGTTACCGCCCGGAAGGCGGCTTTGCGCTGAGCCTGCGTTATGCGCGCGATTTCGACGGGGTGCGGCTGGCACGCGCCAGCATCGACGAAATCCGCCGGCTGGGCGAACGCGACGAGGCAAAGCTCGCGCGCTGGCAGTCGGTGCTCGAAGGCGTGTTCCCGAACGTGAAGGCCGGCGACGTGATCACCGGCGTCAAGCGCGCCGACGGCAGCGCCCGCTTCTTCCATCAGGGCAAGGGCCTGCCTGCGGTCGACGACCGGGCGCTGTCCGACGCCTTCTTCGCGATCTGGCTGGACCCGCGCACGCGCGAGCCGGCGCTGCGCGAACGTCTGCTGGCCGAGGCCGGCGGCAGCCGGTGAAGACCGGCGAGATTGCGGCCTACGGTCTGCTCGGCGCGCCGCTCGCGGCGGCCGCGCTGCCTGTCTATCTGCACGTGCCCAAGCTGTACGCGGAACACTACGGACTGTCGCTGGCGCTGCTGGGTGGCCTGCTGTTCGCGGCACGGCTGATCGATGCGCTGGCCGATCCGCTGATCGGCGCCTTCAGCGACCGCGCGCGCGGCCGCCGTGTGCTGGTGCTGGCCGGCCTGCTGCCGCTGGCCATCGGTCTGCCGGCGCTGGTGCGGCCTGCCGCAGGCATCGATCCGGTGCTTTGGCTGACCGGGGCGCTGCTGCTGGTCTATGCCGGCTACAGCCTGGCCACCATCAACTACGCGGCCTGGGGCGCCGAGCTGTCATCGACGCCGGCGCTGGGTACCCGGCTGGTCGCGTCGCGCGAAGGCTGGGCGCTGGTTGGCGTGGTCGCCGCCTCGGTCGCGCCCGGCCTGCTGGCCGATCAGGCGCCTGCCGGGCTGTGGCAGGCCACGCTGTACTGGCTGCCCTGGCTGGCGCTGGCCGCGGCGGGCACGCTCACCCGGGTGCCGGATACGCGCGCGGCCATGGCACAGCCACCGCTGCGCGAGACCGCCCGCGAGCTGGCCGGGCATGCCCGCTTCCGCCGGCTGCTGGCGGTGTTCGCGCTCAACGGCATTGCGGCGGCCGTACCCGGCACGCTGGTGCTGTTCTTCATCGCTGACGTGCTGGTCGAGCCGGCACGCGAGGGCCTGTTCCTGGCGCTTTACTTCATGGCCGGCATCGCCGCGCTGCCGCTGTGGACGCGGCTGGCCGACCGCCTCGGCCGCGCCCGCTGCTGGGCGCTGTCCATGCTGCTCGCGATCGCGGCCTTCGGCGGTGCGTGGACGCTGGAGGCCGGCGACGCGGCGCTGTTCATGGCCATCTGCATCGGCTCCGGCATTGCGCTGGGCGCCGACCTCGCGCTGCCGCCGGCGCTGCTGGCCGGGCTGATCGCCGATCGGCGCGAAGCGCTGCCGGCGGGCGGCGCCTTCGGCGTCTGGACCCTGGTCACCAAACTGAATCTGGCGCTGGCCGCCGGGCTGGCGCTGCCGGCGCTGGCCCTGCTCGGCTACCGGCCGGGGGTTCAGGACGAGGCCGGACGGGTGGCACTGACCGCGGTCTATGCGCTGCTGCCGCTGGGCCTGAAGGCCGCGGCGCTCTGTCTGCTGTGGCCGGCCATGCGCTGGCTGGAAGCGGGCGACCTGTATCGAAGCGAAGGAGTGAAGGCATGAAAAGGACGATATGTGCGCTGCTGGCGTCGCTGGGGCTGGCAGGCTGCGGCGGTGTTCCGGTCGAACGCTACGCGGCGCAGACCCCGGTGCTTGATCTGAAGCAGTACTTCAACGGGCCGGTGCTCGGGCACGGCATGTTCCAGGACCGCGGCGGCGAGGTGATCAAGCGCTTCGTGGTGCGGATAGACGCCCGCTGGCAGGGCGATACCGGCACGCTGGACGAGCGTTTCGAATGGAGTGACGGCACGCAGAGCCGCCGGGTGTGGACGCTGAAGCACCTCGGCGACGGCCGCTACAGCGGGCGCGCCGACGACGTGGTGGGCGAGGCGCAGGGCGAGGCGCGCGGCAATGCGCTGCGCTGGCGCTACGTGCTGGCGCTGCCGGTCGGCGACAAGGTCTACAACGTCGATTTCGACGACTGGATGTATTTGATCGACGACAGGGTGATGCTCAACCGTTCGGCCATGAGCAAGTTCGGCATCCATCTGGGCGAGGTCACGCTGTCCTTTACCCGCGGTACGCCCTGATGTTCGGACCGCTCAATCCGCCGCTGGCCGATTGGGCCGGCAAGCGCGTCTGGGTGATCGGCGCGTCGTCCGGCATCGGTGCAGCGCTGGCGCGCAAGCTGCTGCGCGCCGGGGCGCGGGTGGCCCTGACCGCGCGCGATGCCGTCCGTGTCGCCGAGGTGGCCGGCCTGTCGCCGCTCGCGCTGCCGCTGCCGCTCGACGTGTCCGAACCGGGCGCCCTGCAGGACGCCACGGCCGAACTGCGGCGGCAGTGGGGCGGGCTGGACGCGGTGTTCTTCGTGGCGGCCCGCTACGGCGCGGTGCGGGCCTGGGAACTGGACGGCGAGGATATCGACGCCACGCTGCGCACCAATGTGGCGGCGGTCATGCACGGCTGTGCCGCGGTGCTGCCCGGCATGCTGGAGCGCGGCAGTGGTGCGCTGGTCATCGTGTCCAGCGTGGCCGGCTACCGCGGCCTGCCCAAGGCACTGGTCTATGGCGCGAGCAAGGCGGCCCTGATCAATTTCGCCGAAGCGCTCTATCTCGACCTGCATCCGCGCGGGCTGGGCGTGCATCTGGTGTGCCCGGGCTTCGTCGAGACACCGCTGACCGCGAACAATGACTTTCACATGCCGGCGCTGATCAGCCCGGACGAGGCGGCCGACCACATCCTGTCCGGCATGGCGCACGGCGATTTCCACATCCATTTTCCGAAGCGCTTCACCGCCTGGCTGAGGCTGATGCGCCTGCTACCCTACCGGCTCTATTTCGCGGCGGTGCGCCGGGTGACCGGGCTGTAGCCCGGCGGCGTCCGGCTAGCGCCTGCTCAGCCGCCGCAGCGCGATCACCACCGCGCTCATCGACACCGCGACGCCGGCCAGGGCGGCCAGCCACAGCAGGCCCCAGCGCAGCGCGGGGCGGGCCGACAGCGCCGGAATCTCGAACGCGTGCGGCGCGTTGAACAGCCAGCGGCGCAGCCGTGCGGCGCGGTCCATGGTGCCGAGCAGACGGCCGTCCAGCCCGTCGATATGCACCCAGGTTTCAGCAGGATCCTCCAGCTGCACACGCCAGACCGGCAGTTCCTTTGGATCACGCCGGCCGTACCACCAGGCGTCCTCCGCGGTAATCCGTTCGATCGCATTGATGCGCGCGTCCGGCAGCAGCGCGCGCGCGACGGTTTCGGCGTGCTGTTCGGTCACGTCCGGGTGATCGAAGCCGGGCAGATCGAGCGCCCGGCGATAGCCTTCGCCATTGGTCAGCGTCATCCGCGCGTGCCCATCCACCCAGTACAGCTGGATGTCCTTCCAGGCGGTTTCGGCCAGCAGCGCATCGAGCGCCGCGCGCTGCGGCGGCCACGGGAATTCCGGCGCCACGCTGCCGGTGTAGCGGGCCATGGCCGCCTTGCCCGGCGGCGTGTTGCGCAGCCAGTCGCCGGGCGACATCGACAGCCAGCCGCTCACCATCCAGGTCAGTACGAACAGACCGCCGCCGAGGCCGGCGAGGTGGTGCAGCTTCATCCAGCCGATGAAGGGGCTGAACGGTGACTGCCGGCGCAGGCGCTGCAGGCCCAGGACCAGACCGCTCAGCGCCGACAGGCAGCAGATGCCGGACACCCACAGCAGGGTCTGGCGCCACAGCTCCGACTTCTCGCGCAGCGGCGTGAAGTAGAACCAGTGGGGCACCGCACCCATCCAGTTCCACATCCGCTCGCGCCGGGTGGTGTCGCGCACCACTTCGCCACTGCGCGCCGATACGTACAGTTCGGTGCCGGCGTCATCGTCGAGCGCGATGCGGTGGAAGGGACGCTGCCGGTCCAGCGTGGCGAGAACGGTCCACTGGTCGCGCTCCACGGTGCCGGTCCAGCGGACGTGCAGTGCGCCCGAAAAGGCCCGGGCGATCGCTTCGGCGCGGGCCAGATCCACCGCGTCGATGCGGCTACCGGTGTCGGCGCTTACCGTGTGCCGGCTGCCGTCGGCCAGCACCATGCGCCAGACCGGCTCATGGCCGCCGTCCTCGCGCACCATCGACTCCAGCCACAGCTTGCGCGGGAAGTTGTGCACGCCGGCGGCGCGCAGCGCGGCGTCCGGCGTCACCCGCAGCAGGCTGCCGTCGATCGGCGCCAGTCCGCGCAGCCGCTCGGCGTCGGTCAGCGACGGAAAGCCGACCACGCTCATGACCAGACCGGACAGGAACCACATCAGGAACAGCAGACAGCCGGCGATGCCCAGCCAGCGGTGCAGCGCACGCAGGGTCTGGAACAGCCGCGCGAGCACGGTCTGACGGGTGAGCGTGAAGGGCTGGAACATCACGCGGGCAGCGGGCGTCGCCGTGGCCGCAGCGCGGTCAGCCAGTCCAGCATGCAGTAGAAGGCACCGGCGGCCAGCGGCGGATTGGCGGACACCAGCGCCAGCCCCGGTACCTGGTCACGCCAGGTCCAGGCGCCGAGCGCGGTGCCGTACAGCTCCATGCACAGTGCCAGCACGAACATGGTCGAGTACAGCCGCGGCGACGGGCCGTAGCGCAGCGCCAGCATATAGAGCGCGAACAGCG
Source organism: Methyloversatilis universalis FAM5 (assembly GCF_000214035.2). GTDB lineage: Bacteria > Pseudomonadota > Gammaproteobacteria > Burkholderiales > Rhodocyclaceae > Methyloversatilis > Methyloversatilis universalis. Next base: position 36,992 of record NZ_AFHG01000029.1, read on the forward strand.
GCAGATTGGCGGTGTCGCCACCGACCGCGAGACCTGCCAGCACCAGGCCGCCCGCCAGTGGCGGCACCGCGTCGGTGGCGCGATGCGGCAGCCGGTCGGCCAGCCAGACGCCGAGCGCGTACAGCAGCACATGGCCGGGTGGCACGAACAGCGGCAGATTGCCCAGCCGGTAGTCGTACAGGCCCCACAGCAGAGACAGCACGATTTCGCCGAAGGTCGCCCAGGCCAGGCACACGGTCCATTGCATGCGCTGATCCGCATGGCCGGACCACCACATGAAGCCGAACAGCAGCCAGGTCCACAGCGCGACCGCCGGCTGCGCCCAGGCCAGACCGCAGGCGTCCAGCCACAGACCGCCGGCGATGGTCAGTGCGGTGGCAAGGGCGAGCGGGGCGTTCATGGTGGCGGTACGGAGGCTGGCGGTGCGGCGGAAGGCCGCAGGGGCCTGCATGGTAAACTCACGGGCTCGAAAAATCGCGGGTTTTCCCATGTCCGGCAATACTCTGGGCACGCTGTTCCGTGTCACGTCCTTCGGTGAATCGCATGGCCCGGCCATCGGCTGCGTGGTCGATGGCTGCCCGCCCGGGCTGAAGCTCGACGCGGCCGACATCCAGGCCGAACTGGATCGCCGCAAGCCCGGCACTTCGCGCCACGTGACCCAGCGTCGCGAACCGGACGAAGTGGAAATCCTGTCCGGCGTGTTCGAAGGCGTCACCACCGGCACGCCGATCGGCCTGCTCATCCGCAACCAGGACCAGCGCTCGAAGGATTACGGCAACATCGCCGAAACCTTCCGCCCGGGTCACGCCGATTACGCCTACTGGCAGAAGTACGGCATCCGCGACCACCGTGGCGGCGGCCGTTCGTCCGCACGCGAAACCGCGGTGCGGGTGGCGGCCGGCGCGATCGCGCGCAAGTGGCTGCGCGAACGCTACGGCATCGACATCCACGGCTGGATGAGCCAGCTCGGCCCGATCCGCATCGAATACCGCGACCGCGACGCGATCGCGAACAACCCCTTCTTCGCGCCGGACGTCAGCGTGCTGCCGGAACTCGAACTGTTCATGGACAAGCTGCGCAAGTCCGGCGATTCCTGCGGCGCGCGCATCGACGTGGTCGCCAGCGGCCTGCCGGTGGGCTGGGGCGAGCCGGTGTATGACCGGCTGGATGCCGACATCGCCTACGCGATGATGGGCATCAACGCGGTCAAGGGCGTGGAGATCGGCGCCGGTTTCGCCAGCATCGAACAGCGCGGCACCGAACATTCGGACGAAATGTCTCCGGAAGGCTTTCTGTCGAACAACGCCGGCGGCGTGCTGGGCGGCATTTCGACCGGCCAGGACCTGCGGGTGTCGATCGCGATCAAGCCCACCTCCAGCATCCGGCTGGACCGGCATTCGATCGACAAGGCCGGCAATCCGGTCATCGTGAATACCCACGGCCGGCACGACCCCTGCGTCGGCATCCGCGCGACACCGGTGGCCGAAGCCATGCTGGCCCTGGTGCTGATCGACCACGCGCTGCGCCACCGCGCGCAGTGCGGCGATGTCGAAGTGGCCACGCCGCGCATCCCTGCGCAGGCGCCGGCAGCGGTGGTGGAGCGGCTGCGCGCCGCCCGCGACGCCGAACAGGCCGCCGGGCAGGCCGACGAACAGGACTGACCGGACGCGGCGGGCGCCGACGTCGCGCCGCCCGCGCCGGCTGTCTGCAGGGCCGCGCCGCCGGCCCTTTTTTTCGCCCGTCTACCTGACGCGCCTGATTCCTCTTTCCGCCTGAGTGCGTGTGACCGCCGCGCTCGCGTGCGCGGCCTGCATTAAAGGTTTTCGTCACCTTATCTGATCTCCCGCCTGCCCGTTGCGGGTCGATCCGCACAAGGACCGATCCGGCCTGCGTACGCCGTGCCCGTCATCCATTCCGGATGAGGGCCCTGGCGGCCGATGCGCACAGCATGCGTCTCCGGAACGGGAAATTTTCCCTGCGTGAATTTGTCGGGATGATTTCCCTGTGTCCGCTGGCCCGGTGCCCAGTACAACTCGCGGAAACAAACTGCCCGTGGTCGTGTAGGAGTCTGTCCTACGCGGAATCCGATGAAGAGGCTCGACAAGCGAGGAGGGGCGGCGTGCTTCGTGCCCGCCCTGGTGCTGCTGTGCGGCAGCGCCACTGCACAGGAAAAGACCGAAGTGCGCCTGGAGGAAGTCAACATCCGTGCGCCGCGCATCATCACGCCGCTGCCCGGCGTGAGCATGGAGCGCGAACAGACCACGGTGAACGTGCAGAGCGCGACCGACGCCGATCTGCGCAACCAGCAGTCGATCAACATCGCCGACTACCTGAATACGCAGGGCCAGTCGATCACGGTGAACGACTACGCCGGCAACCCCTTCCAGCAGGACATCAGCTTCCGCGGCTTTTCCGCCTCGCCGCTGGTGGGCACGCCGCAGGGCCTGTCGGTCTATCTCGATGGCGTGCGGGTGAACGAGCCCTTCGGCGAGGTGGTGAACTGGGATCTGATTCCGACGCTGGCGATTTCCCGCACCGATCTCATCCCGGGCTCCAACCCGCTGTTCGGTCTGAATACGCTCGGCGGCGCGCTGTCGCTGCAGACCAAGTCCGGCTTCACGTCGGAGCGCTTCGAAGCCACCCGTACCCAGGGCTCGTGGGGGCGCAGCCAGAACCAGCTGGCGGTCGGCGGCAACAACGGTACCCTGGCCGGCTTTGTCGCCTTGAGCGAATTCCGCGAGGACGGCTGGCGCAACAACTCGCCCAGCCAGGTGAACCAGTATTTCGGCCGCATCGACGCGCGCATCGGTGCCAGCGAATGGACCGCCTCGCTGCTCAAGGTCGACAACAGGCTGACCGGCAATGGCCTGGTGCCCTATGAGGAATGGCAGATCCGTCCGCAGTCGGTGTTCACCTCGCCGGACACCACGGACAACGATCTCACCCACGTCAATCTGCGCGCCCGCTTTGATGTCAGCGACCGCGACAGCGTGTCGGTGGGCGTGTATCAGCGCAAGCTCACCCAGCGTTCGGTGGGCGGCGACTTCTGGGACGATTTCGACCGTCTGTCCTATGGCCGGCTCGACGACTGCCCGCTGACCCATTTCCCCTTCGTGTCCGCCAACGGCGCCTACGATCCGAACGGTCCGACCTCGCCCGGCTGTCCCGGCTTTTCGCCGAACGGCCTGTTCAATATCGGCGGCACCTCGCAGGAGGCCCTGGGTACCACGGTGCAGTGGGTGCATGTGGGCGACGAGCACCAGCTGGTGTTCGGCGGCACCTTCGACCGCAATGACCTCAGCTACGGTCAGGGCCAGATGCTGGGCTTCATCGACGCCGACCGGAACGTGTACACCGATCCGGCCAAGGCGGCGGACCTCGGTCTGTCGGCGCTGGACACGGTGATCCAGCGCAACTTTCTGACCGGCAGCAACGAATCGCTCTCTTTCTTCGCGACCGATACCTGGACGGTGCGCGACAACCTGTTCGTGAACTACGGCCTGCGCTGGAGTCGCACCCACGTGCGCAACCAGCTGGTGTCGGACAAGCCGATACCGCTCTACCAGTTCACACCGGCCTTCCTGAACAGCCGTCAGCAGCGCTGCGGCACGCTGGCCGACGCCGCGGCCCGTTTCCTGTGTTCCGAAGGTGATTACACCTACTACAGCACCAATCCGTCCTTCGGCGTGTCCTGGCTGCCCGAACCGACGCTCAACCTCTACCTGAACGTAAGTCAGGGGGCGCGCACGCCGTCGGTGATCGAACTGGGCTGTGCGCGCGACAGGGAACTGGAAAACGTGAACAACGGCAAGAGCATCGGCTGCTCGGTGCCGACCGCGCTGACCAGCGACCCCTACCTGCCGCAGGTGCGTTCCTTCAGCACCGAACTGGGCGTGCGCGGCTCGGCCTATGACGGCAAGCTGGAATTCAACGCCACGATGTTCGAAACCCAGCTTGAGGACGACATCCTGTTCGTGTCGCTGGGCCGCAAGAACCGCGGCGTGTTCGACACCTTCAAGCACACCGCACGCCGCGGTTTCGAACTGGGTCTGAACGCCAAGGTCGGGGCACACACCTTCCGCATCGCCTATACCCGCCTCGACGCCAAGTTCGGCTCCTACGCCAAGGTGGTGAACCAGTCGAACAGCAGTTCGAACAGCACCGCCGGACAGCTCAACGAATTCACGATCGAACCGGGCGACCGCATCCCCGGCATTCCGCGCGACGTGCTGCGCATGGGCTGGGCCTTCGACGTAACCGACAAGATGAATGTGGGCATCAACATGATCGCCCACGCGGGCTCGTTTTCGCGCGGCAACGAGAACAACGAACACCAGGCGGGCGGCGACGACAACTTCGGCGAGTCCTTCGGGGGCGGCGCCAACGGGCTCGGCCGCGCCTACCTCGGCAAGGGCACTACCTCCGGCTACGCCATCTTCAACTTTGTCGGCCGCTATCGCATCACCCGCGACCTGACCTTCTTCGCCCGCGTCGACAACATTTTCGACAAGCGCTACGTCACCGCCAGCGAACTCGAACTGAATCCCTTCGTCGCCGGCAGCTTCGGCGGTCGTGATGCCTCCGGCTTCAACTACAACTCGTTCGCATGGACCCATTCGCAGTTCGTCGGGCCGGGCGCGCCGCGTGCCGGCTGGTTCGGACTGACCTATGCCTTTGACACGGTGGCGAGCAGCCGATGAGGGCCGCACCAGTACACACCCACGCCGCACAAGCGGATTCCACCCGAGGAGAGCGCTTCATGAAACTGACGCATCGAACACTGGCCGTGCTGTGTGCGGCCGTCACGCTGCCGGCCCAGGCCGGCGATTTCACCAGTCTGCTGTACGGCACCGGTCCGGGCACCGATCTGAAATGGGGCACCGCCGATGACACCAACGCGGTCGGCGCCGGTCCGGATCGCATCCTCGGCACGGCGGATGACACGACGGCCAAGGTGTCCGGCGCGGGTAATGTGCTGGGCGACAAGCTCTACCTCAAGGTTCCGGATGCACGGGCCGCTACGGCGACGACACCCGCCTACAAGCCCATCCTTTACAGCAGCGAGAACAGCAAGGTACCGCTGGCTATCGATTACTTCGCAACCGAATGGCGCTCCCAGGCCGGGGTGCCTGCGCGCGGCACGCACACCGCACAGGGCACGCTCACGCTGGTGGATTCACACGTCACGTTCGGCGCCTCTCTCGGAGGCGTTGCCATCGGCGATGTCTACGATTTCGTGTTCCGTGACTCGCGCGACAACACGCTGGTGTTCGGTACCCGGGTCGAACTGGGGCAGAAACCGACCTACGATCAGGACGCGGAACTTAATTTCCTCTATCGCTACGGTTTCGTCGAAGGCAGCACCGTGTTCAAGACCGATATTGCCTGGACCTTCCTTGGCAACACCGATCTGCGGCTGTACAACGCGGCCCGCGCTGACCTGCGCAGCCTGATCGGCACGCCGACACTGAATCTGAACGCGGTGTCCTTCCAGTCCGACATCAATCTGTCGGAAGGCAACCCGTTCAGCGGCCTGTACCTGATCAAGACCGATGCCACCGCCTACAAGACCATGGCCGGCGCGATCGGCTATTTCCAGGCGGGCGAGGAAGGGCAGGCACTGCTCTACAACACGATCGCCGGCTTTGCACCGACCGTGCCGCCGCCGGTCGTGGTGCCCAACCTGCCGGTGCCCGAGCCTTCCGAATACGCACTGTTCCTCGCCGGTCTGGGGCTGATCGGTGTGGTCGCGCGCCGTCGCCTGCGCGCCTGAGCCAATTCCTTCCAAAACGACAGTCACGAGGTCAACATGAAACTGAAAGCGCTTGCCTTCTCACTGCTGCTGGGCCTGTCGGCCCAGTCCGCCCACGCCTTCGTCTCCCTGCCGGAGACCGGCCCGCTGCGCATCACCGGCAGCAACAATCCGGCGGCCGATCCGCTCTTCCTGGGCTTCGACTGGAATCCGGCGGACAACGGCTACACCCGTGTAGCCCGCCGCATCAGCTCGGTCATCTATGACGGCACCGACATCGGTACCTTCTACGACTATGTCTATCGCTATACCGATGGCACGCTGGCGTTCGCGTCGCGTTTCGAACTGGACATCGGCGAAATCGACACCGGCGCCTTCGCCTACGAAACCGAAATCAACGACATCCTGCGTCGCGGCTATGCCGGCTACGACGTATCGGTCGGCTGGTACGACTCGGGCAGCGACAGCGACATGCGCCTGCAGAGCGTGGCGCACTCGAATGGCGTGCGCACCCGCCCGACCAATCCGGTCGATGTGTTCGACGACAACGTGGTCGATTTCCGCACCGACGTTTCGGTCGAGGAAGAGAACCCGACCACCGGCTGGTACGTGCTGAAGACCAACGCGACCGAATTCACCTATCTGGTCGATGCGGTCACCATCCGTCAGGCGCCGAGTCTTGACGGCGTGTCGCCGCCGCTGCGCACCGCCACCTTTGAAGGCTTCGCGCCGGTCACCGCGCCGGTGCCGGAACCGGAAACCTATGCACTGCTGCTGGCCGGCCTGGGCATGGTGGGTCTGGCGGCCCGCCGTCGCAAGCAGCCCTACTGAGCATCACGCTCGTCCCGGGCAACCGGGCGTTTCGTTCGAGCCGGGCCTGTGCCCGGCTCTTTTTTCAGCCGAACAGACGGGATACCTCGCGCGGCGCGCAGCGCAGATACTGCGGCGCCACCTTCATCTGCGCGCCCAGTCTGGCGGCGGCGTGCCACGGCCAGCGCGGGTCATACAGCATGGCGCGTGCGACGCCGATCAGATCGGCCTGTCCGGCGGCCAGTATCGATTCCGCCTGTTCCGCTTCGGTGATCAGGCCGACCGCAATGGTGGGCAGGCCCACCGCGGCGCGGATGCGCTCGGCGAAGCCCACCTGATAGCCGGGCACGGCCGGAATCTGCTGTGCGGTCGACACGCCGCCGCTCGACACGTGGATGAAATCCGCGCCGCGCGCCTTCAGCGCCTGCGCCAGTACCACGCTCTGTTCGACGTCCCAGCCGCCGTCCACCCAGTCGCTGGCGGAAATGCGCATGCCCACCGGCCGCTCGTGCGGAAAGGCTTCGCGTACCGCATCGAACACTTCGAGCGGAAAGCGCAGCCGGTTTTCCAGCGAGCCGCCGTAGCCGTCGGTCCGCGCATTCGCCAGTGGCGACAGGAACTGGTGCAGCAGATAGCCGTGTGCGCCATGTACCTCGATGGCGTCAATGCCCAGCCGCGCCGCGCGGCGGGCGGCCTCGACGAAGGCGCTGCGCACCCGGCGCAGGCCGTCGGCATCCAGTGCCTGCGGTGGATGCTCGTGCGCGGCGTGCGGAACAGGGGAGGGCGCCACCGTCTGCCAGCCGCCTGCGGACGGCGCGATCTGCGCGCCGCCTTCCCACGGTCGGGCGACCGAGGCCTTGCGACCGGCGTGCGCCAGCTGTATCGCGATCGGCATGTCCGAATGCGCGTGGGTGGCGGCCAGCACTCGACGCAGCGCCGCCTCGTTGTCGTCGTTCCACAGACCGAGGTCGGCGGCGGAAATGCGGCCTTCCGGCTCGACCGCGGTCGCCTCGATCACGAACAGGCCGGCGCCCGACAGCGCCATCTGGCCGACATGCATCAGATGCCAGTCGGTGGCGTTGCCGTCGAGTGCCGAGTACTGGCACATCGGCGCGATCACGATGCGGTTGGGCAGCTGCAGGCGGCCGATGGCGTAGGGCTGGAAAAGGAGGCTGGACATGAGGGCGTCTTTCACTGAGCGGTGATGGTGCGGCAGTGCCGCGCGCCGGGAATCTACCCTGATCGCGGCGCAGAGGCGAAGTTCGCGCCTCAGCGCCTCCGCCTTAAAGGCCCAGATCGGACAGCCCCGGATGGTCGTCCGGCCGGCGGCCCTGCGGCCAGCGGAACAGGCGCTCGGACTCGCTGATCGCCAGGTCGTTGATGCTGGCGTGGCGGCGCGCCATCAGCCCGTTGTCGTCGAACTCCCAGTTCTCGTTGCCGTAGGCGCGGAACCACTGGCCGGCGTCGTCGTGCCACTCGTAGGCGAAGCGCACCGCGATGCGGTTGCCGGAGGTGCACCACAGTTCCTTGATCAGCCGGTACTCGTGCTCCTTCGCCCACTTGCGGGTCAGGAAGTCCACGATTTCGGCACGGCCGGTCACGAATTCCGAGCGGTTGCGCCAGCGGCTGTCGGCGGTGTAGGCGAGCGATACCCGCTGCGGGTCGCGGCTGTTCCAGCCGTCTTCGGCGGCGCGCACTTTCTGTGCGGCGGTGTCTGCGGTGAAGGGCGGCAGCGGCGGGCGTGCGATGTCGGTCATGGCGGTGCTCCGGTGGTGACAGAAAAGAGACAGGTCTGTCTATATGCTTGAACAAGACAGATCTGTCTGTCAACATGCATTCATGTTCACAACCCTCGACAATCTCGCCGGTCCCGGTCCGCAGCCTGACCAGGACGCGCGCACCCGCGTGCTCGAATGCGCCTACCGGCTGTTCTACCGGCACGGCCTGCGCGCCACCGGCATCGACCGCATCATTGCCGAGTCCGGCGTGGCCAAGGCCTCCTTCTATCGCCACTTTCCGACCAAGCAGGCGCTGGTCGAGGCCTATCTGGACCTGCGCCACGCGCGCTGGATGGGCTGGATGGAAAGCCGGCTGTCGGCGGCGCCGGATGCGCGGGCCTGGCTGGCCGCGCTGCCGGACGCACTGGACGACTGGTTCCGCGCGCCCGGCTTCCGCGGCTGCGCCTTCATCAACGGGCATGCCGAAGCCGGTACCGAAGCGCCCGCGATGACGGTCACTCACAAGCGCGAACTGGCGGCGCGCATCGCACGGGCCTGCGCGGAGGCCGGACTGGCGCCGCCCGACGAGGTCGCTGCCGATCTGCTGCTGGCCACCGAGGGGGCCATCGTGCGCGCGCAGATGGAGGGAGCGGACGCGGCGCGTGGGCCGCTGCTGCGGGCGTTCGCGCGGGTGCTGGCGGGGCCGGAGCGGGCGGCGGCCTGACCGGCCCGGGCACCTGCGCGGATCAGGCCTCTCAAGGTCAGCAGCGACACCGGTCGCCCTCCGGGCGGAAGCACGCCGCCACTGGCCGAGGGGAGCAGCCCCGATCCGGGCGGGTGCCTAGCGCGGGTCAGTGTGCGTTCCGGTGCGCCACCAGGCCTGCATGGCCCGCCCGGACGGTTCGGCGGTTTCGCCAGCGGGATTCAGCGGCCAGTGCCAGTGCGGACCGGCGCTCCAGCCCCCGGCTGCGAGGCGCACCGGCAGGCCCGGCAGCAGTACCTCGTCCGGCGTGTCCGGCCGGGTCTGCGCGTATTCGATGATGAGGCAGGCATGCGGCACGCGGCTCAGCGCGTCGACGTGGGCCTGCTGTATCGACGCGCCGTAGCGTTCGACGCCGGCGTCGCTGTCGCCGCGATCCAGCCGCGCCGAGCACGGCAGCAGCGGCAGCTGCGACAGCAGGTTCACCGAGGCGCACCAGGCGTCGGCCGGCATCGCGGGCGCGGCCTGCAGCGGGTCACGCGACAGGTCGTCGAGCACGCCGCTCACGTCCTGGTGCACGCAGCGCACCCGGCCTGGGTGGCGGGCAGCTTCGGCGCGGGCCACCGGGCCGAAGCACACGTCGACGAGATCGACCGTGTCGAACAGTTCGAGCACCGCCTGCAGCGGCACATCCTGCAGCAGGCCGGCGCCCATGATCCAGGCGCGCCGCGGGGCGTCCGGCGACATGGCGGCAAGGCGGGCGGACGCGAGCAGGGCGCTGCGGGTCTGCTCGACATGCCCGGCCCAGTGGGTGCGCAGGCGGCGGTGCCGCACCGCGAGCGCCGCCGCTTCGCGGCGCAGGCCCAGACGCTGTGCCGCGGGCAGGCAGTCCAGCCGCGCCCAGGCGAACAGTTCCTCGATCACGGGGCGGTCGGTGGAAACAGCGCGCGGGCGCGCGGCGCCAGATCCAGCCGGTAGAACTGCGCGAGCTGCTCGTACAGATCCGGCCAGGTCTGCTGGATCAGATCCGGAATCTCGAAGAAGCACTCGGACATGACCGCGAAAAACTCGGCCGGGCTTTCCGCGGCGTAGGGGTCGATGCCGGTGTCCACGCCGGCGTCCACGTCGGCGCAGAAGCGTTCGTAGGCCGTCGACCACACGCGTGCCCAGCGCTGCACGCTCATGCCGGCGTGCAGCGGCGGCAGGCCGTCCGCCTCGCCATTGCGCATGTCCAGCTTGTGCGCGAATTCGTGGATCACCACATTGATGCCGTCGGCCGCCAGCGATTCCGGCTGCCACGACAGCAGCACCGGGCCGCCTTCCCAGGCCTCGCCCACCAGCGTGTCCTCGTACTCATGCACCACGCCGACGTCGTCGGTCACCCGCCGGGGCACGATGAAATCGCCCGGATAGACGACTACGCCCACCCAGTCGTCGTACCAGTCCAGACCGAGACGCAGCACCGGCAGACAGGCCTGCAGCGCTATCTCCAGCAGCATGTCGTCGCTCAGTGCGGTGTCGTGCGCGCCGTGGAATTCCTTGGTCGCGACGAAGCGGCGCGCCAGTTCGCGCAGCGCCGGGCGGTCGACCGGGTCGAGGAAATCGAGAAAGGGCAGCCGGGCCTCGATGCGCGCCCACTGGGCGGCCGGCACCTCGGGCAGGTCGGGTTCGGACGGCGCGAACGCGCGCCGAAGCCAGTGCAGCATGCGGTGACAATCCTTGCTTGATCGGGGGCGGGGGAGCGCCTATCGTAAAGGCTCTTCAACCACGAAAGGAGGTGATCCGTGATGAAACGTCTCGCGATCCTGCTGGGGCTGGCGATGTTTGCGTCGTCTGCCGCCGTTTTTGCCTGCCCGGGCGACAAGCACGGTGACGCCAAACCCCAGAGCTCCCAGCCGGAAAAACCGAAGACCTGATTCAGACCTGATTCAAACGCCCAACTGTCGTGAGACAGGTGGGTGCAGGGCGGCCGCGCAAGCGGTCGCCCTTTTTGTTTGCGCGCGGCGGATGAAAGCCGGGTTCAGACGCCGGACAGCGAGCGCTTGAGCGTGGCCGAGGGCAGTTCGCCGAACAGTTCGCGGTAGTCGTGCGAGAAGTGGCCCAGATGCCAGAAGCCCCAGTGCATGGCGACGTCGTGCACGCTGCGCGCCGGATCGCTGCCGTACTGCAGCGCACGCCGTACCGCGTTCAGGCGTACCCGCTTCAGGTAGTCCTTGGGCGCCATGCCGAGCACGGTGTTGAAGTGGTTCTGCAGCGTGCGGCGGGTGACATGCAGCCGCTCGCACAGATCATCGACACCGTCCATCGCCGATTCCGGCTGCAGCGCGAAGCGGCGTGCCTGCATCACCACGTCAAAGCGGCGCTGTTCGAGCGCGGTGCGGGCCGGCGGCTCGGGGCTGTCGCCCAGGCTGTCCAGCAGCAGGTCGACCAGATCGGCGCACAGATCGCCCGAAGGCGTGGTCGCGCCGGCCGGATCCAGCAGGCCCTCTATCAGGAAACACAGTTCGCTGTGCCGCGCCGGGCTGATCGCGCGGCTGGCGACCGAGCCATGGGTGATCAGGTGTTCCAGCCGGTGGCCGTGCTGGCCCTTCAGCCGGGCGGCCAGCCAGTCCTCGTCGGCCACGATGCCGTAGATGCCAAAGTCGCGCGGCGTGCGCAGCGTGAAGCCGCTGCTGGCGCGCGCCATCATCAGATGCACCCCATCGCTGTGCGGCCGGCCGCAGAAACGCACTTCACCGGTGCGCGACAGATCGGGCAGGCCCATCCATACCGAGCCGGCCCAGGGGCCGCACTGCTGGCTGGTTTCCTGCTCGGTGTACTCGTGGAAAACCTGCAGCCGCGGGCCTTCCTCGGCCAGCCGTTCACGGATGCAGCCGGTGAACACACCGCCCGACAACTGCTCGTATTCCTGATGCCAGCGCGAAATATTGTCCGCATGCTCGGCCACGTCGTGGCTGCGGCTGATGCGGATGCCGTCACCCGGCACGCTTCTGTCGGCGTGTTCCGGATTCCGTGCTGGCGCGAAGTCGTTCTGTCCCATTTGAGCTTCTCCTCCTGTCGCTCGCGCGAACAGGAATGTACCGTTGTTACGGGGATTTAGCATCAGCCGTGCCAGACGGCGACCTCAGGTTTTCCGATTCCGGATAGTGCGCCGCACACGACTTTTCCGATTCCGGATAGTCGGGATTCCATCCCCGGTGCTCGAATGGAAAAAGGTTCCGCGTGGGGCGGAACGGATCCGGGAGAAAAAAACATGTCGTCAACACTGAATGCGGGGCAGGGTGGTCCGCAGTCGCTGAAAAAGGTGCTGGGCCCGCTGCAGCTGTGGGGCATCGCGGTCGGCCTGGTCATTTCGGGCGAGTACTTCGGCTGGAGCTATGGCTGGAACACCGCCGGCACGCTGGGCTTTCTGGCGGCGACCGTGCTGGTGGCCGCGATGTACGCGACCTTCATCTTCAGCTTCACCGAACTGTCGACCGCGATTCCGCATGCTGGCGGTCCGTTCGCCTACGCGCGCCGTGCCTTCGGGCCTTTCGGCGGCTTTGTCGCCGGCTTTGCCACACTGGTCGAGTTCGTGTTCGCGCCACCGGCCATTTCGCTGGCCATCGGCGCCTATCTGAACGTGCAGTTCCCCAGCGTCGATCCGAAAATGATCGCGCTCGGCGCCTATGTGGTGTTCATCGCGCTGAACTGGGTGGGTGTCAGCATCGCGGCGACCTTCGAGCTGTTCGTGACCCTGCTGGCCATCTTCGAACTGCTGCTGTTCATGGGCATCGTGGCCCCCGGCTGGAGCTTCGACAACTTCATCGCCCACGGCTGGTCTGGCGAGAACGAGTTCTCCGGCGCCGCGCTGGCCGGCATTTTCGCCTCCATTCCGTTCGCGATCTGGTTCTTCCTGGCGATCGAAGGCGCAGCCATGGCAGCCGAAGAGGCACGGGACCCGAAGCGCACCATTCCGGTCGCCTACATCGCCGGCATCCTGACCCTGCTCACGCTCGCCTTCGGCGTCATGCTGTTCGCTGGCGGTGTCGGCGACTGGCGCCAGCTGGCCAACATCAACGACCCGCTGCCGCAGGCGATGAAGGCGGTGGTCGGCGACAACAGCGGCTGGCTGCACATGCTGGTGTGGATCGGCCTGTTCGGTCTGATCGCCTCTTTCCACGGCATCATCATGGGCTACTCGCGCCAGATCTTTGCGCTGGCCCGCGCTGGCTACCTGCCGTCCTACTTCGCCGCGCTCAGCCCGCGCTTCCAGACGCCGCACCGCGCGCTGCTGGCCGGTGGCGTGATCGGCGTGGCCGCCATCTTCAGCGACTCCTGGATCAGCTTCGGCGGCCAGACGCTGACCGCCAACATCGTGACCATGTCGGTGTTCGGTGCCATCGTCATGTACATCATGTCCATGGCGTCGCTGTTCAAGCTGCGTGCCACCGAGCCCGATCTGGAACGTCCGTACCGCGCGCCGTTCTATCCGGTATTCCCGGCGATCGCGCTGGCGCTCGGCGTGTTCTGCCTGGGGGCGATGGTGTGGTTCAACACCCTGCTGGCCGGCGTGTTCCTGGGCCTGTTCGCACTGGCCGCCGCCTACTTCTTCCTGACCGGCCAGCAGCGCGCCGATGCGCCGGAAGACGCGATGCTGGCAGGCAGCCGCTGAGGAGAACGACATGGCGTATCGCGTCATGGTGGGAGGTGAAACCTTCACCTTCCCCGACCTGAAAACGGTGATGGCCTGCGCCAGCCCGGCCCGCTCCGGCGACGTGCTGGCCGGCGTGGCGGCCGGTTCGGCGCTGCGCCGGGTGGCGGCGCGGCACGCGCTGGCCGACATCCCGCTGACCACTTTCCTGAACGAGGCGCTGGTGCCGTACGAGGAGGACGAAATCACCCGCCTCATCATCGACAGCCATGACCGCGCCGCCTTCGCGACCATCGCCCACCTGACCGTGGGCGGTTTCCGCGAATGGCTGCTGGACGACGCGGCCGACGCCGACGCGCTGAGCGCGGTGTCGCCGGGCCTGACGCCGGAAATGGTGGCGGCGGTGAGCAAGCTCATGCGCAACCAGGACCTGATCGCGGTGGCGCGCAAATGCCGTGTGGTGACGCAGTTCCGCAACACCATCGGCCTGCCCGGCCATCTTGCGGTGCGGCTTCAGCCCAATCATCCGACCGACGATCTGCGCGGCGTGGCCGCCTCGACGCTGGACGGCCTGCTGTGCGGGGCCGGCGACGCGGTGATCGGCATCAACCCGGCCTCCGACAGTCTGCCGGCCATCCACAATCTGCTGTCCATGCTGGACGAGCTGATCGAGCGCTTCGACATTCCGACCCAGAGCTGCGTGCTGACCCACGTGACCAATACGGTGAAGCTGATCGAGCAGGGCGCGCCGGTGGATCTGGTGTTCCAGTCGGTCGGCGGCACCGAAAAGACGAACAGCTCGTTCGGCGTCAGCCTGGCGGTGCTGGACGAGGCTTACCAGGCTGCGCTGTCGCTCGGCCGCGGCACGCTCGGCGACAACGTCATGTACTTCGAGACCGGACAGGGCAGCGCGCTGTCGGCCAACGCCCACCACGGTGTGGACCAGCAGACCTGCGAGGCGCGCGCCTATGCGGTGGCGCGTCGCTACAAGCCGCTGCTGATCAACACCGTGGTCGGCTTCATCGGTCCGGAGTATCTGTACGACGGCAAGCAGATCATCCGCGCCGGGCTGGAGGACCACTTCTGCGGCAAGCTGCTCGGCCTGCCGCTGGGCTGCGACGTCTGCTACACCAACCACGCCGAAGCCGACCAGGACGACATGGACACGCTGCTGGTGCTGCTCGGCGCCGCCGGCATTCCGTTCGTGATCGGCGTGCCGGGGGCGGACGACATCATGCTCAATTACCAGAGCACCTCCTTCCACGACGCGCTGTTCCTGCGCCGCACGCTGGGCCTGAAGCGCGCGCCCGAATTCGAGCGCTGGCTGCAGTCCATCGGCCTCACCGACCCGACCGGCGAACTGCTGCGCGGCAGCGGTCGCGCACTGGTCGATGGCTTTTCGTCGCTGGCCGCGCTGCCGACACCGCGCGCGGCCTGAACGGAACCGAATCCCCTTACGAAAACTGGAGTCACGATGAACACACGCATCCGCATCCTCGCTGCCGCCTGCGCAGCCCTCGGCCTGCTGCCGGCCGCGCATGCCGCCGACCCGGCACCGGCCTCCGACTGGACCGTGCCGATGAGCGTCACCCTGGTCAGCGACTACATCTTCCGCGGCCAGTCCCAGACCTGGGGCGGCCCGGCGCTGCAGGTGAGCATCGAGGCGGCGCACAGTTCCGGCTTCTACGCCGGTTTCTTCGCTTCCAACGTGTCCGACCACTGGCTGCCGGGCGCGGCGGTTGAAACCGACCTCTACGGCGGCTACCGCACCAAGGTCGCCGACACCTTCGGCGTCGATGTCGGCGCGGTGTATTACATGTATCCGGGCGCCAACTGGAGCGATTCGCCCTTTACCGGCTTCAACGCCCGCAACCGTCTCGACACCGCCGAAGCCTATGTGGCAGTGAGCTGGGAATGGCTCACCTTCAAGACCGGTCGCACGCTGAATGAGTATTTCGGCTGGAGCACCAACAACTCGCCGGTCAATGGCGGTTTCTTCGGCGACCTGAATGCCGGCGTCACCGGAAACACCCGCGGTTCGCACTACTTCGAACTGAACGCGGCCTACGATGTGGCCGAAGGCTGGAACGTGAGCGGCCAGATCGGTCGCCAGATCGTGCGTCATTCGACCGGGCTGGACATCAGCTACTACAAGGTCGGCGTCACCCGCACGCTGCCCGACGGCTGGTCGGCCGGTCTGTTCTATTCGGCGTCCAGCGAGCCGAACGCGTACAAGGACTTCGTCAGTCTGGACAATGGCCGCTCGACCTCCGATATCGCGAAGGACAAGGTGTTCGTGAGCGTCACCAAGGCGTTCTGATGTGCGGGCGGTGCCGCGGCGCATGCAGCGGTACCGCCCACGTGAAGCGAAGAGAGTTCCGATGGCTGATGATGACAAGCAGTCCGCCCTGAGCGACAACGGTGACGCCTGGGCGCTGTGGAAGACCTGGACTTCGGCGCGCATCGGTCTGGGCCGCGTGGGTACCTCGGTGCCCACCGCCGAAGCCCTGGGCTTCGGGCTGGCGCACGCGCTTGCGCGCGACGCCATCCATACGCCGCTGGACGTGGCCGCGCTGGCGGCCGAACTGAATGCCCAGGGCTGGCCGGCACTGCCGGTGAAAAGCCGGGCGCCGGACCGTGAAACCTATCTGCGCCGCCCCGATCTGGGCCGCCGGCTCGACGCCGACGACCGGGTGCGGCTGGACGGCATGCGTGGCGAGGGCTGCGATCTGGCGATCGTGATCGGCGACGGCCTGTCGTCCGCCGCGGTGGCACGGCACGCGGTACCGCTGCTCGGTGCGCTGTATCCGCTGCTGCCGGAGGACTGGTGCATCGCGCCGGTGGTGATCGCCAGTCAGGCCCGGGTGGCGCTGGCCGACGAAGTGGGCGAGGCGCTGGGCGCGCGCATGGTGGCCATGCTGATCGGCGAGCGGCCGGGCCTCAGTTCGCCGGACAGCCTGGGCATCTACCTGACCTGGGCGCCGCGCGTGGGCCGCTCGGATGCCGAGCGCAACTGCATTTCGAACGTGCGGCCGGAAGGCCAGCCCTATGGCGCTGCCGCCTACCGCCTGAACTGGCTGATGCAGCAGGCCGGCGTACTGCAGCTGACCGGGGTCGGCCTGAAGGACGAAAGCGACGCCACCCTGCCGCTGGTTGCCCCCGACGGTACGCCACGGCTGGAGTGAGCCGCGGGACACCCGCGAAGCGGACGCGAGAGGTCGGAAAGAGAGAGCGTCAGGGATCAGGGCGTGGTGCCCTGATCCCTGCCGCTTTTTTCGTTGTTGCAGCGGAAACAAAAAGGGCGACCCGCGGGTCGCCCGAAGCCTGATCCATGTCCGGGATCAGGAGGAGGTGTTCGTCAGCGCTTGAGCTTCTTCATGCGCTCTGCCGGGGTGATGATGTCGGTCAGGCGGATGCCGAACTTGTCGTTCACCACCACCACCTCACCCTGTGCGATCAGGGTGCCATTCACCAGCACGTCCATCGGTTCGCCGGCCATTCCGTCCAGTTCCACCACAGAGCCGTGGCCCAGCTGCAGCAGGTTGCGAATGGAAATCTTGGTACGGCCCAGTTCGACGGTGAGCTGGACCGGAATGTCCAGAATCATTTCGAAGTCGCGCAGGCCTTCGTCCGGCTTGTGCGCGCTTTCCCCGAACTGGGGGAAGATGTTGGCCGGTTGCGCGGCGGCGGGCGCACCGGAATCGAGTGCGGCCAGCGCTTCTTCAGCGGTGGTCTGTTCCGCCATCGCGGCGGCCCAGTCGTCCTCGCTGACCTGGTCTTCTGCAGCGGCTTCGCTCATGGCTGTTCCTCACCTGTGTTCTTGCTGCGCGCGCCGAGCGCGTGCTCGATCAGTTCTTCCTCACCGGCCATGAAGCGCTCGATCTTCAGTGCGTAATGGCCGTTCTGTATGCCGTACCTGCACTCCAGAACATCGATGCCATCGACTTCGGCTTTGACCGTTTCTGGAATGGTTATCGGAATGATGTCGCCGACCTTTAGGCTGTTCAGACCGCCCAGCGTGAGCGATCCGTCACCGAGATGCACCACCAGTTCCACCGCCGCGTCCTGCACCTGGCGGGTGAGCAGGCGTATCCAGCGGTTGTCCGAACTGACGCTGTCGCTCTGCATCGACGAGTTCAGAGTGTCGCGCAGCGGCTCGACCATGGAGTAGGGCAGGCAGATGTGCATTTCCGCCGATACGCCGCCCAGTTCGACGGTGAAGGTGGCCGCCACGACGATTTCCGACGGGGTGGCGATGTTGGCGAACTGCGAATTCATTTCCGAGCGGATGTACTCGAACTTGATCGCGTGCACCGGTTCCCAGGAGCGCTCGTATTCCGCGAAGAACACTTCCAGCAGCCCGTGGATGATGCGCTGTTCGGTCAGCGTGAAATCGCGGCCCTCGACCCGGGTGTGGAAGCGGCCATCGCCCCCGAACATGTTGTCGATGACCAGAAAGACCAGATTGGGGTCGAACACCACCAGCCCGGTGCCGCGCAGCGGCTTGACCTGGACCAGATTCAGATTGGTCGGCACCACCAGGTTGCGGATGAATTCCGAATACTTCTGGACGCGGATCGGCCCGAGCGAGATTTCGGCGCTCCGCTGCATGAAATTGAACAGGCCGATGCGCAGGTAGCGGGCGAAGCGCTCGTGGATCAGTTCCAGCGTGGGCATGCGCCCGCGGACGATTCTTTCCTGGGTCCCCAGGTTGTACGGGCGTACGCCGCCGGTGTCCTCTTCCTGGACTGTCTCGTCGGTTTCGCCGGTGACGCCCTTGAGCAGGGCATCCACCTCTTCCTGGGAAAGAAAGTCGGACATGTTCGACCTCGTCTGTGCCTGTTGCGCTATGCCGGCCGTGACATCACTGCACGATGAATGAGGTGAACAGCACCGCCTCGACCGGACCGATCGGCTCCTGCGGCTCACCCTTGCGGCTCTTCGGCACCTCGCCGACGATGGCATTGACCGCGTGCTTCACTTCTTCGGCCAGCTGTTCGCGGCCATCCGGTGTGGCCAGCTCGGACGCCTTCTTGCCCGACAGCAGCAGCAGCACCTTGTGGCGGATTTCCGGCATGTAGGCCTTCAGATGATCGGCCGCATGCTGTTCATCGACCCGCAGCGTCGCCTTCACCTGCAGATACTGATCGGTCGCGCTTTCCGCCTGCAGATTGACCGTGAAGGGGTCGAGTTCGACGAACACCGGCGGCAGACCCTTGGCTTCGGCTTCCTTCTTCTTCTTCAGCTTGGCCTTCCTGGCTTCCTTGGCCGCGGCGTCATGGTCCTCTTCGGCCACCACCTCGTCGCCCCCATCCTCGCCCTCGTCCGCGTGCTTGTTACCCATCAGGAAGAACGCGGCGGCGCCACCCACGATCACCACCACCAGCACGGCGATGATGATGATGAGCATCTTGTTGCCCTTCTTGGGGGCCTCTGCTCCAGCGTCTTCCGGGGTTGCGGCGGCTTTGGCCATTTCGTCTGCTCCTGTCTGAATCGGAATTGTCGGCGGGCACTGATGCCTTTCAATGTCCGAATAACGGCTGAATGTTCCGTTTTTTTAGAGCTGGTGCCGTTTTCTGACTCAACAGGTGCAATCAGACCTTCAGGGCGTGCGCTTTCGGTCCGCCTCAGGCAAACAGATCGACCAGGCCGACGCCGCGCCGGGCCGCCGGGGCGACCGCGATATCGCCACCGCTGTCGCGACCCCGCTGACCGCGGGAATCACCGCCGCTGCCGCCGTCGCGCGAAGGCTGGTCGCTGCTCACATTGGCTTCGCCCAGCGAAATGCCGCTCTGGGCGAGCATTTCGCGCAGTCGCGGCATGGCCTGTTCGAGCGCCTCGCGCACCTGCGGGCTGGCCGATACGAACTGCGCGGTACTGAGGTCGGTGCCGATTTCGAGCTTGATCTCGATGCGACCCAGATGCGGCGGCGTGAGCACCAGCTCCGCCTTGCTCGTGCCCTGTTCAGCCAGCCAGGTGATCTGGTGGCCGACGTCTTCCGCCCAGCCCGGATGAGTGATCGGCGTGGCCACCGCCATTTCGGTCTTCGGCGCCTGGGCGGCGGCCATGTGCGCGCGGAAATCCGCGTGCTGTGCATGCTGCAGCGTACCTGAGGTGCCGTCGGCGAAGCTGTCCTTGAGCAGTTCGTTGGCGCGCTCCAGTTCCGGCACCGCTTTGCCGGCGGCATCGGCCGCGCTGCCGCCCTCGGCGGCAATCCCTGCCGCCTGCCGCGACAGGGCGGCAAGATCGTCACCCTTTGCGCGGCTACCCCCTTCGGTGGCCGACGCCAGCGCGTCGTCCGCCGCGTCGCCTGAAGGCTGCATGCCCTTGAGGGCTTCTGCCTGCTGCAGCGCCGGTGCCAGCAGCAGCGCGGCGGCCATGGCTTCGGCGCCTGCCGGCAGGTCCTCGCTGGTGATCAGGGTCTGCACGTCCTCGTCCGGCTTCATGGCATCGGCCATGAGGTCGGCCAGCAGTCCGGGCGGCAATTCCTTGCCCTGGCTGGCCTGCAGATTGTCCTTGAGCAGATTGGCAAAGCTGGCCGCGTCTTCCGCGCCCAGCTCGCCGGTGACTGCGCGTGCTTCGCTGACCGGGGCGGAACCCGCCAGTGGCGTGGCGCTCGTGGGAATGTTCAGTGCGATATCAGGCATGTTGAAGTCTCCTGTGACGGAGGCTTCAGAGCACTATCCGTGCCAGCCTTGAGTGTGCTGAGGCGCTCGTTTCAGTCCTGATTCACCTGACGACCGGAGCGGTCGTCGGCTACCCGCTGTTCCGCCTTGGCCTGCTTGCGCTGCACCGTGACCTGATGGCGGTCGGACAGGGTTTCGAAGGCCTTCACCCGGGTGCGGGTATCCAGCCATTCGCGCTGTCCGGCCTGTGCGCGGTCGCGGGAGTGATCGACCTGGCGCTGCTGATGGACGATGGCGTCGTCGATGCGCGCCAGGAAGGCGCGGTAGTTCGACCACTGGTTGGGCGTGAGGCCGGTACGTGCGGCCGCCATGAACTGCCCCTGATACTCGGCACGATACTGCTCGAGCATCTGGAGCTTCTGGGTCTGATCCTTCTCGCTGGCCATCAGCGCGGCGAGGGCCTTGGCGGCCTCGTCCATGCGGGTGATGCTCAGGTCGAGTATGGATTGGAGTCGGAATGCGTCAGCCATGGTCCGGCAGATTCTATCCGCACGCCGGGTTCAGGCGTGATCTGAGTCAAGCATTTTCGGCTTGCCACGGATTTTTGCAATCCGTCCGCGTGAAGGTCAGGGGGTAAGTCCGAAGATCTGGTGCAGTTTGAGCACCGCGTCTTCATAGCCCTCGCGCTCGTCCATGCGCTGCTGCAGGAAGGCTTCAAGCGTCGGGAACATGTTCACCGCCTGGTCGAGCTGCGGATCGGACCCGGGGGCGTAGGCACCGACCGCGATCAGGTCGCGTGCCCGCTGATAGCGCGACCACAGGCCCTTGAAGCGGCGCACCAGATCGAAGTGGCTGGGTTTGACCAGACCGTGCATCGCGCGCGACACCGACTGTTCGATGTCGATCGCCGGATAGTGGCCGGAATCGGCGAGCTGGCGGGTGAGCACGAAGTGACCGTCCAGGATGGCGCGCGCCGAGTCGGCGATCGGATCCTGCTGGTCGTCGCCCTCGGCCAGCACCGTGTAGAACGCGGTGATCGAACCGCCGCCTTCCGGGCCGTTGCCGGCCCGCTCGACCAGCTGCGGCAGCCGTGCGAACACGCTCGGCGGATAACCGCGCGTGACCGGCGGTTCGCCGATGGCCAGCGCGATCTCGCGCTGCGCCATCGCGTAACGGGTGAGCGAATCCATGATGAGCAGCACATGGCGGCCCTGGTCGCGGAACCACTCGGCCACCGTCGTGGCGTAGGCTGCGCCCTGCAGCCGCATCAGCGGGCTGGTGTCCGCCGGTGCCGCCACCACGACCGAACGCTGCAGCCCGGCAGCGCCCAGGATCTGTTCGATGAATTCCTTCACCTCGCGGCCCCGTTCGCCGATCAGCCCGACCACGACCACCTCGGCCGACGTGAAGCGGGCCATCATGCCCAGCAGCACCGACTTGCCGACGCCGGAACCCGCGAACAGGCCGATGCGCTGACCGCGGCCGACGGTGAGCAGCGAATTGATCGACCGTATGCCGGTATCCATCGTGCGCTTGATCGGTTCGCGCAGCAGCGGGTTCACCGCGCGGCTGGCCACCGAACGCGAATGACGGGTCACGATCGGACCCATCCCGTCGAGCGGACGGCCTGCGCCATCGACCACGCGGCCGAGCAGCGCATCGCCGACCGGCAGGTGCTTGGCGCGGTCGGACGCGCGCCGGCGCGGCTCAAGACGTTCGGTGGTGGTGGGGCGCTGCGGCGCGGTTTCCAGCGGAATGACCTGTGCCCCGGGCGCGAGGCCGACCACGTCGTCGGTCGGCATCATGAACAGCTTTTCGCCGTTGAAGCCGACCACTTCCGCCTCGCAGCTGTTGCCGCCGGGCACCATGATGCGGCAGCCCGACCCGAGCGGCAGCTTGAGGCCGGCGGCTTCCATCACCAGTCCGTTGATGCGGGTCAGGCGGCCGGCGTGCTGATACGGGCTTACCCGGCCGGCCAGCGTGCCGCAGTCGGACAGGAAACCGGCCCACTTGCCGATGTGCGGATTGACCGCATCGCTGGCGTCTTCGGCGCGCTCGCCTTGGGTAAGGAGCACCTCGTCGGTCACGCTGTCACTCATGGTCCATCCATTCCGCGCCGTCGACCAGCGATTCGACAATGCGGCGCCAGCGCGTGGGCACGGTGGCGTCGATCTGGCTGCCGCCTGCTTCCACCTTGCAGCCGCCCCGGGCAATCGTGACGTCCTCGAAGATGCGGTGGCCGGCGTGGGTAAGCTGGTCGCCGATGTGGCTGCGCACCACCGATGCGTCTTCCGGATTCAGATAGATGGCGGTGTGCTGGTGCGGCAGCTGGTTGATGGCCTCGCGCACCACCGCGATCACCGCTTCGGGGTTCACACGTATGGTCTGGCGCACCACGTTGCGGGCGATTTCGACGCTGAGATTGAGCACCTCGCGCGCGATCGAGGTATCGAGCGCGGCCAGCGCCTCTTCCAGCTGTTCGACGGCGCTGTGCAGGCGCATCGCTTCCATGCGCACGCGGGCGGTGCCTTCCTCGTAGCCGGCCGCATAGCCTTCGCGGTGCGCTTCCTGCTGCAGCTTCTCGATGTCGTCCGCGGTGGGCAGGCGAAAGGCCGGAATCTCTTCCTCGCTCACCTCCGCGCTGTCGACCGCGACCGCGTCGGCCGGCTCAGCGTCTACCGCCGGCGGCAGGTCGATTTCGACCGCGGATGGCGCAGGTGCGGCAGGGGCAGGCGACTGCGGTGCGTCGAACACCGGCAGCTGCCAGGCGGAAAAGTGTTGTCCTGTCATGGTGTCGAGCCGGTCGGGCGAATGCCCCGATTACAGCATTTCCTCGCCGCCCTTGCCGCCCATGACGATCTGGCCCTCTTCCGCGAGGCGGCGGGCGATCTTGAGGATTTCCTTCTGTTCGGCCTCGACCTCGGACAGCTTGACCGGACCGCGACCTTCCAGATCCTCGCGCAGCGATTCGGCGGCGCGCGAAGACATGTTCTTGAATATCTTCTCGCGCAGTTCCGGCGACGCACCCTTGAGCGACAGCACCAGCTGGTCGCCGCTGACTTCGCGCAGCAGGGTCTGGATGCCGCGGTCGTCGATGTCGAGCAGGTTCTCGAACACGAACATTTCGTCGACGATCTTCTGCGCCAGGTCGGCGTCGTACTCCTTGACCGCATCGAGAATGGCCGATTCGTTGGCGCTGCCGACGAAGCCGAGGATTTCCGCGGTGGCCTTGATGCCGCCCAGCGTGGTTTTCTTCATCTTGGCCGAGCCGGACAGCACGCGCGACATGGCGTCGTTCAGTTCCTTCAGCGCCACCGGCTGCACACCGTCCAGGGTCGCGATCCGCAGCACCACGTCGTTGCGCAGTCGTTCGGCGAACAGCTTGAGCACCTCGGCCGCCTGGTCGAATTCCAGGTGGGTCAGGATGGTGGCGATGATCTGCGGATGTTCGTTCTTGATCAGATTGGCGATGGTGGCCGGGTCCAGCCACTTCAGGCCTTCGATGCCGGCGGTATCCGAGTCGTTCAGGATGCGCGACAGCAGGTGGCCGGCGCGTTCCTCACCCAGCGCCTTGGTGAGCATGTTGCGGATCAGCGTTTCGTCGGCTGACAGGCGGCTGCCGGCCGACGTGGCTTCGTCGAACAGATCGAGCACCGCCTGCACCTTCTCGCGCGGCACATTCTTCAGCCCGGCCATCGCGGTACCGATCTTCTGCACTTCGCGCGGACCCAGATGCTTGAGCACCTCGGCCGCCGCGTCCTCACCGAGCGTCACCAGCAGCAGCGCGCTCCGCTCAATGCCTTCTTCATTCATCGCCGCTCACCCAGTGCTTGATCACTTCGGCCACCGCCTTCGGATCGTTCTTCGCGTATTCGCGTGCCGCACCCAGCTTGGTTTCGAAGTCGAGCTGGGCACGCGCCTCCGGCGACATCTCGATCTGGGCGGCGTCGCCGCCCTGCAGGGCACCGACCGGCTGGCCGTTCTCGTCCAGCGTCACGTCGCGCACTTCCGGTTCTTCGTCCTCGGTGTCCGCTGGCGTGGTCAGGCTGCGTACCAGCGGGCGCAGCACGCCCAGCAGCAGGTAGGCGGCAACGCCGGCGACCAGCAGGTACTTGATGAGCTCGCGCGCAAAGCCCATCGTTTCCGGATCCTTCCAGATCGGGGTATCGAGCTCGGGCTCGGCCACTGCGGTGAAGGGCGCGGACGCCACGTTCAGCGTGTCGCCGCGTGCCTCGTTGAAGCCCATCGCTTCACGTGCCAGTGCAGTGATGCGCTGGATTTCCTCGTCCTTCAGCGGCACCGGCACCGCCTTGCCGTCCTTGTCGGTCTCGACCTTCTGGTTCACCAGCACCGCCACCGACAGCCGCTTGATCTGGCCCACCGACTGCTTCACGTGCTGGACGGTCTTGTCCAGTTCGTAATTGGTGGTCGAATCCTTGCGGCTGTTGATCGGAACGGCCGCGCTGGTCGCCGCCTGCGCACCCTGGGCGCCGGCCGCGCCGGTGGCCGGTGCAGGCGTGCCCGGCGCCGGCGGCGTGGTGATCGGTGCGGTGGCCGGTGCCGGCGGCTGGTTGGTCAGCGCACCCGGCACGCCACCCGCGTTCGGCTGGTTGCTCACCGATTCGCTGAGCTGCTGGCTGCGGATGGCGGCCTGCGGCAGCGGGTTCGGCTTGTAGGTTTCTGCGGTCTGCTCAGCCTGGTTGAAGTCGACGTCGGCGGCGGTCTGCACCCGGTAGTTGCCGCGGCCCACCAGCGGTTCCAGGATGCCTTCGATGCGCCGTATCGTGGCGGCCTCGATCTCGCTCACATACTTGAGCTGGGTCGGATTCAGCGAGGCATTGTCCTTGGCGTCGCGGTTGTTCGACAGCAGATTGCCGTTCTGGTCCAGCACCGACACCGCGGCCGGCTGCAGCTGCGGCACGCTGGAGGCCACCAGATGCACGATGCCGCCGACCTGTTCCGGCGACAGCGTGCGGCCGCCGAGCAGGCTCACCACCACCGAAGCCGACGGCTTCTGGTCGTCGCGCAGGAAGGCGCTCTGCTTGGGAATGGCCAGATGCACCCGGGCGCCATCGACCGCAGCCAGCGTACCGATGGTGCGCGCCAGTTCGCCTTCCAGTGCGCGCTGATAGGTCACCTGTTCGGAAAACTGGGACTGGCCGAGCTTCTGGCTTTCCATCAGTTCGAAGCCGACCGATCCGCCACGCGGCAGGCCCTGGGCGGCCAGCTTGAGCCGGGTGTCGTGCACGAACTGCGACGGCACCAGGATGGCGTGACCGCCTTCCGAGTATTTGTACGGAACGTTGGCCTGCTGCAGCGCTGCGACGATGGCGCCGCCGTCCTTGTCGTTGATGTTGGAGAACAGCACCTCGTAGTTGGGCGCCCGGCTCCACAGCAGCAGGCCGACCAGCAGCGCGATCGCCATCGCCAGCCCGCCGGCCAGCGCCATTTTCTTCTGCATCGGCATCGCGGCCAGGCGCTGCTGCGCAAGCGCGAGCGGCGTCGAGGGCAGGGCGGACGGTGCGGCGTTCGGATCGAGTACGGCTTCGGCCATGGTTCGTCTCTTGCGGTTGCTCGCCGGGCCGTGCCATCCAGCGGGCACGACCGGTACTTCTGCGAGGATGGCACGGATTTTCGGACTGTCCCGCGCGCGGCGGTCTGTGGATAAGGCGGGTTTTTGGCCGGCTGATTCCGGCCTAGGGGCGATGGGCGGCTTGCTACGCTGCAACGGTCGATCAATCCCTCTGCACCGTGCGCATGTCCGAACCGCCCGTCAGCCCGGCAGAACCCGCCCGCATCGCCCCGGAAGAGGCGGCGCGGCTGGCGGAAGCATTCCGCCTGTTCAACGCCGCGTCGGCCGAACTGACCGAGGCCTATGGCGCGCTGGAAAAGCAGGTGGCCAGTCTGACCGAGGAACTGGCGCAGGCGAATGGCGAACTGCGTCGCCAGTACGAGGAGAAGGCTCGCCTCACCGATCGCCTCAGCACGCTGCTGAATCAGCTGCCTGCCGGCGTGGTGGTGGTCGATGGCAATGGCGTGATTGAAGAGGCCAACCCGGCCGCGCTGGACATGGTCGGCGCCCGGCCGGGCGCTGGATGGGGCGCCAGCGCCGCGCGGCTGTTACCGGCGGATGCGCCGGCCGAGTGGGACTGCACCGGCGAGAACGGACAGCCACGCCGGCTGTCGATGAATGAAGCGGCACTGGCCGGCGGCAATGCCCGCATCGTGCTGCTGCACGACATGACCCGCCAGCACGCGCTGAAGATCGCGGCCGCACGGAATGAACGACTGGCGGCCATGGGTGAGATGGCCGCCTCACTGGCGCACCAGCTGCGCACGCCGCTGGCGGCGGCCACGCTCTACGTCGGCACGCTCCTTTCGCGCGAAATGGCGCCTGCCGACGTCAAATCCATTGCCTCGCGCGCCCAGGACAGGCTGCGCCACCTGGAGCGGCTGATCCGCGACACCCTCATGTTCGCGCGCGGCGAGGTGCTCGGGCGTGAAGCGATCGATGTCGCCGCGCTGGTAGACGAACTGCAGCACACGGTGGAGCCGGTGGCGCGCCAGGCCGGCGTGACGCTGACCGTCACGCCGCCGTCAGCCGGCACCGTGTCCGGCGATCGCAAGGCGGTGGCCAGTGCGCTGGTGAGCCTGCTGGAGAACGCGGTACAGGCCTGCGTCGGCGGCGGAGAAGTCGGCCTGTCGGTCGATTTTGCCGGCAACGAGGTCGGTTTCGTGGTGCGTGACAACGGTCGCGGCATCCCGCGCGAGATACAGGAAAGATTGTTCGAGCCCTTCTTCACCACACGTGAGGACGGGACCGGGCTGGGGCTGGCGATTGCACGCGGTGTGGCCCGCGTGCACGGCGGCGACATCGAATGCGAGTCCGCGCCCGGCGCGGGCAGCCGTTTCACCCTGCGTCTGCCTGTGCAGACGCCGGAAGAAGTTGTGCTGGAGAACGGGCAATGAGCGAAAAGCTGAACATCCTGGTGGTCGAGGACGAACCCAATCTGCGCGATGCGCTGTGCCTGGCGATCGAATGCGCCGGCCACCGCGTGATCGGCGCGGCCGACGGCCCGCAGGCCCTGCGCATGCTGGAGCGCAACACCGGCGAGCACGCGCTGAATCTGGTCATCACCGACCTCAAGATGCTGCCGATGGACGGCCTGACGCTGCTGAAGGAAATCCGCGCCCGCGAGCCGGCGCTGCCGGTGCTGCTCATGACCGCCTTCGGCGACGTCGAAAAGGCGGTGGCGGCCATGCGCGCCGGCGCCTGCGACTTCCTGCTCAAGCCCTTCGAACCGGACGTGCTGCTGGCCCACATCGAGCGCTATGCGGCGCCGGTGGTGACCCCGACCGACATGGTGGCGGAAGACCCGCGCACCCGTCAGGTGCTCGGTCTGGCCTCGCGCGTCGCGAAATCCGAGGCGACCGTGCTGCTGACCGGCGAATCCGGCACCGGCAAGGAAGTATTCGCGCGCTACATCCATCAGCAGTCACCGCGCGCCGCAAAGCCCTTCATCGCGATCAACTGCGCCGCCATTCCGGACAATCTGCTTGAAGCCACGCTGTTCGGCTACGAGAAGGGCGCCTTTACCGGCGCCACCACCGCCCAGGCCGGCAAGTTCGAGCAGGCGGACGGCGGCACGCTGCTGCTGGACGAAATTTCCGAAATGCCGCTGTCGCTGCAGGCCAAGCTGCTGCGCGTGCTGCAGGAGCGCGAGGTCGAGCGCGTCGGCGGCAAGAAACCGGTGCCGCTGGACATTCGCGTACTGGCCACCAGCAACCGCGACATGGAGGCCGAAGCCCGCGTCGGTCGCTTCCGGGAGGATCTGTATTACCGGCTGAACGTGTTCCCGATCGCGATTCCGTCGCTGCGCGAACGTCCGGGCGATATCGTGCCGCTGGCGCGTCA
Source organism: Methyloversatilis universalis FAM5 (assembly GCF_000214035.2). GTDB lineage: Bacteria > Pseudomonadota > Gammaproteobacteria > Burkholderiales > Rhodocyclaceae > Methyloversatilis > Methyloversatilis universalis. Next base: position 65,146 of record NZ_AFHG01000029.1, read on the forward strand.
CTTCCTCGCCGGCTGCGCCAAGGCGCAGGGCAGGGCGCTCAAGCTGGGCGAATCGGCAGCGGCAATCCTTGCCGCCCACGACTGGCCCGGCAATGTGCGCGAGCTCGAAAACACCATGCAGCGCGCCGCCATCCTGGCGCCGGACGATACGGTGGAGGCGGAACATATCGTGCTCGGCAGCCAGCGGCCGGCCGGCCGGCCGCTGGCCGAGCCGGCGCCGGTGAACAGTGCGCCGGCAGCGCCGTCCGCGGCCAACGACGCACCGCTCAATGCCACGCCGGACGCGCCGGTCAAGGTGAAGTCGGTGCGCGACATGGAGCGCGACCTCATCCTCGAAACGCTGGCTGCGGTCGGCGGTTCGCGCAAGAAGGCGATCGAGAAACTGGGTATTTCCGAACGCACGCTGCGGTATAAACTTGCCCGCTACAAGGCGGACGGACTGCTGCGCGAAGGCTAGGCAGCCCGCGAGTCGAATCTGGCCCGGATATTGCAAGGAATCTGCTGAACAGGGGGCAAACCCCCGAAATACCTACCCGGGTCGTCCGCGGCCGGCATTTTTTGCCGGTGGACACAGGAGAACGTGCATGAACACCAGCCTGAACCAGATGATTACCGAACTGCGCTCGACCGCGCAGGTCGCCGGCAACAAGCCGGTCGGCAAGGTCGATGCGGCTGCCGGTGGCGCCGATTTCGGCGAGGCGCTGAAGAATGCGATCGAGCAGGTCAATGCCGCCCAGCAGGAAGCGCAGAAGATGTCCGAGGGCTTCATTACCGGCAGCAATACCGAAGCCAATCTGCAGGACGTGATGATCGCGTCCCAGAAAGCCAGCCTGTCCTTCCAGCAGATGGTGCAGGTCCGCAACAAGCTGGTGAATGCGTACCAGGACATCATGAACATGAGCGTCTGAGGCCACGGCCCTGACGTCACGCAAACCGGCCTTCGGGCCGGTTTTTTTTCGCACCGGGTTTTCGTCCGTTCAGGCGTTCTACACTGCGCTGCAGGAGGCGACGCATGAAAATACGATTTCTTGGCGCAGCGGCCACCGTCACCGGTTCGCGCTACCTGCTCACCCACGGTGCTCACCGGCTGCTGGTCGATTGCGGCCTGTTCCAGGGGGTGAAGAACATCCGCAGCCGCAACTGGAAGCCGTTTCCGGTTGCGCCGCGCGACCTTTCCGCGGTCGTGCTCACCCACGCCCACCTCGACCACTCCGGCTTTCTGCCGCGACTGATGCGCGAGGGTTTTCACGGCCCGGTGTGGGCAACGTCGGCCACGCGGGAGCTGGCCGACATCCTGCTCGAAGACAGTGCCCATCTGCAGGAGGAGGACGCGCGTCACGCCAACCGCTACGGCTACAGCAAGCACCATCCGGCCGAGCCGCTTTACACCGCGGAGGATGCGCGGCAGGTGATGAAGCAGTTCCGCGCCACCGGTTTCGGCGAGCCGGTGGATGTGGGGCCGTTCCGGATCACCTTCCAGCGTGCCGGTCACATCCTCGGCGCGGCCAGCGTACGGGTGGAATGCGCCGGGCGCAGCATCAGCTTCAGCGGCGACGTGGGACGGCCGGACGACCCGGTCATGCTGCCGCCGGAACGGCTGGCGCCTACCGACTGGCTGGTGCTGGAGTCGACCTATGGCGACCGTCTGCATCCGGAACATGATCCGTATGCCGCACTGGCCGACATCGTGAACCGTACGGTGTCGCGCGGCGGCACCGTGCTGCTGCCCTCGTTCGCGGTCGGACGCACCCAGGCGCTGATGTATCTGCTTTCCCGTCTGATGGACGAACAGCGCATCCCGTCTCTGCCGGTGTTTCTCGACAGCCCGATGGCAATAGACGTGACCGGCGTGTTCCGCCACTTTCAGGGCGAGCACCGTCTGGGGCCGGACGCCTGCGACCGTCTGCAGTCCATGGTGACCTATACCCGCTCGCCCGAGGATTCCGAGGCGCTGTCGGCCAACCGCTTTCCGAAAATCATCCTGGCCGGCGCCGGCATGCTCAATGGCGGGCGCATCCTGCATCACCTGCTGGCCTTCGGAGGCGATCCGCGCAATACCGTGGTGATCGCCGGTTACCAGGCCGAAGGCACACGCGGCGATGCGCTGCTCAAGGGTACGCGCAGCCTGCGCATCTTCGGCCGTGACGCCCCGATAGGCTGCGAGGTGGCCCAGATCGAAGGCCTCTCGGCCCATGCCGATTATCGCGAACTGCTGGACTGGCTCAGACCGCTTGACCGGGCGCCTGAGCGCGTCTTCGTCACCCACGGCGAACCCCTCGCCGCCGACAGCCTGCGCCAGAAGCTGGAACGCGAACTGGGCTGGCGCGCGGTGGTACCTGAACAGGACGACGAGTTCGACCTCGACTGACGGCGCCGGCCGGGCGGCGTGGATGCGCGCGCGTCGGATGACGAAAAAGGGCGCCGCACGCAGGCGGCGCCCGAAACGCGACCCGGGGGAGCAGGCCGCGCACGGAGGCGGAAGAGATCAGCTGCGCGTCATGCGACGGCGCGCCGCGGCACCGATCAGGCCCAGTCCGGCCAGCATCAGCGCATAGCTTTCGGGTTCAGGCACCGGCGCCGTGAACGGGGTCGAGGTCAGCCCGCGCAGATTGGCGTTCAGTGCGCCGGACAGCGTGGCCGCTCCGGTCGCGAGATTGATCATGTAGAGCCCGCTGTCACCGTTATCCAGCGTCAGGGCGGCCCAGCCGCGGCCCATTGCGTCGATTTCGAAGCCGTTGGCGCCGATCACGTCGGCGCCCAGGCCCAGCGAACCCACCTGGGTCAGCGTCGGGGCGTTGAAGGCGGAGGGCGCGAACAGCAGGCTGTCGGTGGCGGTGTTGATGTAATACAGCGTGGTCGACGCGGGTGCCATGGTGGGCTTCGATGCATCGGAGTTGCTGTAGGCGACCGCGGTGATGCCGCTCTGGATCACGCCGCCCAGATTGCCAACCGCGCCGGTACTGGCGTTGATCGCGTAGTTGTTGCCAGCCTGGCTCACGAAACGCAGCGAAGCCGCCCCGTTGATGTCGGCCACCGGGTTGAAGTCGATGCCGTAGGCGATGCCGGTATTGATGATGGCGCTGTTCAGCGCGGTGACGAAGCTGGCGGCACCGGTCGCGGCGTTCAGAGTGTACAGCCGGTTCAGGCTGGATACCCCGTAGACCATGTTGTTGCTGGGCCGCAGATCGATGCCGAGCATGCGCTCGCCGGCGGCCAGACCGGAAATCGCAGTGAAGCTGGCGGCTCCCGGATTGGCGCTGCTGATCATGCCGATCTGGTTGCCGGTGGTGAGACCGATGAAATCGGCGGCGTGGGCGGAGTGGGCGGCAAAGCCGAGCGTGGCGGCGAGCGCCGTGACGAGGCGTACGGACATGTCTGACCTTTCCTGTGCAGTGCGGTTGAAGAGGGACGCGTCACCATCGGTGAGTTGTCCCCCGCTCTACACAGGAGGGCCGGAAACGGATGCAGCTGTCACGAAAGCTTCATCCGGCCGGGCCGCTGCAGCCCCGGTCAGGCGCCCTGACGGGCGTTGCGGTCGCGTTCCATGCGCAGGATGTAGCGCTGGATCAGCGCATCGGCGGCCGCCGGCAGGCCGATGAACTGGCAGCCGGCCCGCAGTTCGGTGCCGCCGCGCTCGGTCACCCGGAACATGTTGCGCACCTGCAGCGTGGCGGTGACCGTGCCCAGTTCCGGCAACGTGATCTGGCAGTTGTCGATCACGCTGTCCACCTTCACGTCCAGGCCGCTGGGCGGCACGATGACTGCCAGACCCCCGCCGGAAATATCGACCACTGCGGCATCGACCATGCGGCTTTCGCCGTCGGGCGAGGGCATCAGGCAGCGCAGCGGCGGGTTGGGCGGCAGGATGAGGCGGTAGTAGTCGCGACGCTGCAGACGCAGCATGCGGCTGGGGAAGGGCAGTTCCAGCGCCGGGTGACCTTCGTGGTCGATCACCGTGCCGCGTTCCACCATGAACTGGATCTTCACCTTTTCCAGCGAGGTGAGCACCACCAGCGGCGAGGCCGAAGCGGCCTGATCGAGCAGTGCGAGGTCGCGCGGCGCGTCCAGCACCAGCGTGCCGCGGGCATCGTCGACCGCCAGCACGGCGGTCAGGAAAGGGGTCGGCGCCCGCCCGGCATAGACGGACAGATTGACGCGCTTGTCCTTCATCGCGCGCAGGTAGAAGGCGATATCGGTCTGGCCGTCCAGCACGTAGCGTGCGAAATCGTCGGCCTCGAGCAGATCGAAGCGGATGGCGTCGGTCATTCAGGCATTCCTGTCACGAAAGTGCGGAGGCGAGCGGCCCCCGCACGGGAAATCACGTCTGGGCAGGCGGCAGTTTAACGGTTGGGGCGGGCAGGCCGGACATTCCGTTCTCGATGCGATAGATCCAGGCCAGCAGTTCCGCAACCGCCACATACAGTTCGGGCGGAATGCGCTGATCCAGGTCCAGTCCCATCAGCAGCGACACCATCTCCCGCGACTCATGAACGAACACGCCGGCTTCGCGTGCGCGGCGGATGATTTCGTCAGCCACCATGCCGCGCCCCTTGGCGACCACGCGCGGAGCGGCGTCACCGGCGCCATAGGCCAGCGCGACCGCCTGGGCGCGGGGAGAGGTGTTCATGCGGCGGCTCCGGCTTCATCGTCGGGCAGCGGCGCGTCGCTGAAGTTGACGGTTCCCAGCCGCAATCCGGCGTCGGTCATGCGCTGCTGCAGATCGAGCAGCGCCGCGCCCATGCGCAGGCGTGCGTCGCCGTCGGCGGCAATGCCCAGCGTGAGCGCATGGTCCCGGTTCCACAGCGTGAGTGAAGTCTCGATCTCGCCCAGGCCGGGCAGCACCATGCGCACGCGTGTGGTCCAGGGCACTTCCGGCGCACCTTCGTCAGCGCCCGCTTCGCCGCTGCCACTGCGTTCGGGCTGCGGGTCGTCGATTTCGAGTCGCATCGGCTGGCCGGGCCAGGCCAGCCCCTCCCATGCCAGCGTATGCTGGGCAAGGCCGAGCAACTGGTTCTGCACCAGAGGCCGCAGTTCGGCGGGTGGGCCGTTGTCGGCGCGGTTCGCGTCGTCCCGTGACCTTAAGGTGCTTTCGCTGCGCACGGCGGGCGGTTCGCCGCCGTCGCCGTCGGGCGTCTGGACCGGTGCTTCGTCGGTCGCGCCCGCCGCCCCGGGCAGACCCGTCGGTGCAGGGGCCAGGCCCGCGCTGCGATCGGCTGCTGCGGGCTGCGGAAGACCGGGGTCGAACGCGCGCTGCGGTTCTGCGGCACTCGCTTCGATCGGTCGTTGGCCGGCCACCCATTGCGCCTGGTGCGATTCGTAGAACAGACCGCTGTCGCCAATCGCCTGCGCCAGCCGGCCGGCGATCTGGGGCATGGCATTGCCGGTGGGCACGCCGGTACTCGGATCGAGCATGCGGGCCGGGTCCAGCAGGGGCTGACCGTTCGCCAGCCTCGGCGGCTGGGGTGGTGGATCGTCGAGCAGGCTGGCGATGGTGCGTCCCGGGGTACTCAGGCGGACCGGATCGGCATCGTCGCTCCGGGGCGCCGCATTGGCGGGCGCCGACGGCTGGGCGTCTCGGTCCAGTGTGGCAACCAGCGTCTGCGCGGAGCGCTCGACGTGGGTCAGCGTGACGGTGCTGCCCTGTGGCAGCGGTGCGCCTTCCGGCAGCTTTACGGTGACGGTCTGTCCCCCGATGTCGGCGCGTATCAGGCCGTCACGCAGGGACTGGAGGATGCGGGCGGTATAGCGTTCGCCCGGCTGGAATTCGGGAAGCTGGTCCGTGATCGCCGCAATCGACCCAGTGGTCTGGACTGCGTCGCGGGTCAGCGCCGCCAGACGCTGTGCGAGCCCTGGCAGCAGGTTGTTCATGCCGCTTTCAGCTGTTCTCCGCCGTTCCCGCGGGCAGCCGGCCGAGATAGCTCTTGACCTGCTGCATCCAGGGTTCGACGTGACGGCGCACTTCTGCGTCGTCGGCGATGATCTGCTTCATCAGGTCGAACTTGCGCGCCCGTTCTGCCGGCGACGATGACGGCTCGTCGTTGGCGGCGAGGCTGTTGCGCATCGCTGCCACGGTCTGTTCGAGCGCGACCAGACGATCCCAGTCGTTGGCACGAGCGGCCTCGACCATGTCGCTGGCGATCTGGCGCATGTTTTCGAGCAGTATCAGTGAGTTCATGTGTCCGAACCGTCTTGTCATGAGGGGCGCCGGAGGCCGAGCCGCCGGGCATCCAAACCTGCCGCAAGCCTACCGCCACATCCGGTGTTCAAGGCGTGCATCTGGCCGATTTTTACAGCGCTATTTCAACCGTTTCCGGTCAAACCGGCGCGCCTTGCGCCAATTTTTGCCGGATCTCTTCCCATGCGCTCCGCAGTTCGCCCAGCAGGGCGCTGACTTCGGTCAGCGCAGAGCGATCGTTCTGCGAATTGGCATGCAGCAGCCGCATGCACATGTATTCGTAAAGTGAGTACATGCGCTGCGACAGCTCGCCACCGGCTTCCATGTCCAGACTGACCTTCAGGCCATTGCCGATGATGTCGATCGCGCGCGAGATGGACTGACCCTTGCCCGCAACGTCACCGATGTCCATCTGGTGACTGGCGGTGGCGATCGCCATCAGCGCGCCGTCGTACAGCATCAGGATGAGCTGATGCGGGTCTGCGCTGGCGACCCGGGCTTCTACGCCTGCCTGGCTGTATGCCATGCGCGGATTGGAAAGAGAGGCAAACATGATGTTCAGTATTCCCGTTTGAGTGGCTGGAACTGCAACGCCTTAAGCCTGCTTACGAGCTGGAAAGGCTGGCCAGCTGTTTGGTGAGATAGGCGCTGGTCTGGTTCATCGAACTGATCATCGAGTCCAGCGCACTGAACTGCCGGCGGTAGCGCGCTTCGATCAGATCCATCCGCGTGTTCAGGCGCTCTTCCTGAACCTTCATCGCTTTCTTGGCATCGTCCATGCCCGCGAGACGGTTACCGATCAGGCCCTCGTCGTCGATGGCCGCGGCAATCATCGAATCGATTCTGGAAGCCAGTCCGGTGACGCCGGTGCTTCCGACGAACAGCGCCTTGGCCTTGCCGTTGTCCAGCGCGGTGGCCAGCTTGTCCGAATCCACTTTCAGCGAACCGTCCTTCTGGACAGACACCCCGATGCTGGCAAGCGAAACGCCAGGCGCGATCTCACCGGTCACCACCGAAGCCAGCCGGCTGCGCAGGCTGAGTACCGTGCTTTCGCCGCTCAGTGCCGCGCCTTTGTCGGTGGTCGAGTTGTAGGCGGTCTGGTTCTTGATCGTCAGGATGGCGTCGTTATAGCTCTTGACCAATTTGTCGACCGCCGCCTTCGCGCCGCTCGAGTCGTTGCTGACGGTCAGCGTGGTCGGGCTTCCGACATTGGTGTTCTTGAGCGTCAGCGTCACCCCTTCGATCGTGCTGGTCAGCGTATTGGTGCTGGACACCACATCGATGCCGTTGACCTTGAGCAGTGCGTCGGTCGCCGTCACTTTCTCGCTCATGTTCGAGCTGCCGCCGGTGGAGGCGTCATAGGTCAGCCGGGACAGACCGGCCGCATCGGTATTGTCGCCGTCGCTGTCGTTGGCCGTGATGCGCACCGTGTTGGCGGTGCCACCCTCCTTGGAGGCAATCACCAGACGGGTGCCGGTGCCGTCGTTCAGCAGCGAGGCGGTCACGCCGGCGTTGGCCGCGTTGATCGCGTCGCGCACGTCGCCCAGCGAAGTGGCGGTATTCGGAATCGTCACGGTGACCGGCGTCTTGTCCGGATTGACCGTGAATGCCCCGCCGCTGTAGCTGCCCAGTTCGATGGTCAGCGTGCCGCTGCCCACAGTGGCGCTGGAGCCGCCCGCGAACGCTGCAGACGCGGTGACCTGGGCACGCGCGAGACTGCTGACTTCGATCGAATAGTTCCCGGGCGTGGCGGTGGTCGAGGCGGCAACTGTTGCCACATTGCCGTCGGCAATCGTTGCCTTCCTGGCGGCAAAAACGTCTGCCTTGCTCAGCCCCTCCGCGGCGGTCTGCAGCGTGGAGAAGGCGCTCTTGAGCATGCCGTAGCTGGAAATCTTGGCGTCGATCGCCGACTGCTTGGCAGCCAGCAGCGTCAGCGGACGCTTTTCCACCGTCATCAGCTGCGTGACGATGGTGTTGATATCCAGGTTGGTACCGAATGCCAGCGACGATGCCATGGCGGTCTCCTCAGGCCTTGCGTTCGATCAGGCCGCTCTGGCTCTTGCCAAGGGCTCGGGCGATCGCCACCAGTTCTTCCGAGGGAATCTGCCGCAGTACTTCCTTGGTGCTCGTGTCGATCAATTTCACGATGGTCTTTCCAGTGTCCTTGTCGATCGAGAATTGCAAATTCTGTGCCACCGGTTCGATCCGCTTGCGGATCTCATCGACGGTCTGTTCGATCTGTTCACTGGTCAGTGCCTGAGCCGCGGTGACGTCGCCCTGCGTGGACGAATCCCCCATGGACTTCACCCCGTTCGTCGCGGGGACGGACGGGGTGAATTGGGCCGGGGTCATCGAGATCGGCGTGATGGCCATGATGGTCTCCCTTACATCAGGGGCGGAGTACGGTCACCCGTACCCCGCCCGGTTTTGCGGGCTGCTTAGCCGCGGAGCAGGCTCAGCACATTCTGCGGCAGCGAGTTGGCCTGCGCCAGCATCGCGGTACCGGCCTGCTGCAGGATCTGGGCGCGGGTCAGGTTCGCGGTTTCAGCCGCGAAGTCCGCGTCGGTGATCCGGCTCTTCGAAGCCGTGATGTTCTCGGCCTGAGTCTGCAGGTTGGCGACGGTGTAGTCGAGACGGTTCTGCTGAGCACCCAGGCCCGCACGCTGTTCAGACACATAGGTCAGGGCGTTCTCAACCGACGTCAGCAGCTTCTGCGAGTTCGCAGCCGTGGTCGCGCCGGCGAAAGCCGTCAGGTCGGTGTTCAGGGCGACCATGCGGGCGTCGGACGAGGTGGCACCGATACGGGTGTCGCCGAAGGTCAGCGTCAGGCGGTTGTCCGCTGCGTCGTCAGCGCCGACCTGGATTTCCGCGCCGGTGGCGGCGGTCGTGATGATCGTGCCGGCGTCCAGATCCGTTGCGATGTCTGCACCGGCCTTGCTGGCCGCGGCACTCACGTTCACCTTCACGCCCAGCTGGTTGAAGTTGAGTTCGTAAGAACCGCCGGCCGCCACGGTCACCGCCGTCAGATCGATTGCCTGCGAGTTCGTGCCATCGCTCAGGGTGAGCACGCCGGCAGCATTCGCGAAGGTGAAGGTCGTGCCAGCCGCTGCACCCGAGATGTCGACCTTGGTCACCGCGGCCTGTGCGGTGGTGGCCAGGTTCATACCGACCTGAACAGTCGAGGTCGTATCGAGCGCCTTGCCGAACGAACCGTTCAGCAGCTGCTGACCGTTGAACTTGGTGCGGGTCGAAATGTTGTTGATTTCGTCGCGCAGCTGGGTCATTTCATCGGAGATGAAGGAGCGCTCGGCATCGGCCAGCGTCGAGTTCGAACCCTGGGTCGCCAGTTCCTTCATGCGGATGAGCATGTCCTGGATCTGCGACATGCCGCCTTCAGCGGTCTGGATCATCGAGATGCCGTCGCTGGCGTTGCGGGCAGCCTGATTCAGGCCCTTGACTTGCGCGTTCATGCGCTGCGAGATCGCCAGACCGGCGGCATCGTCACGTGCGCTGTTGATGCGCAGACCGGACGACAGACGCTGCAGCGAAGTGGCAAGCGAATTCTGCGAGGAATTGAGGTTGCGCTGAGCGGTGAGCGAGGCAACGTTGGTGTTGATGATTTGCGGCATTTTCTTTCTCCTGTCACGAAGTGGTCTTGTTACGGCGGTGCCGGGTCTGTCCCGACGTGTGTGTCGCCGATGAGTCAAGTAACGGAGAGGTCGGACAAAACTTTAGTCCTTTGTCCGGGTGAAAGCCTTTGTGCTCGCGGTTTTCAGGCACATGCTGCGGAAATGGCCCGCCGGTGCGGGTGTGCCGCAGCCGCCAGAAACTTTAGGGCGCTCATCGAGCGCACTTTCTGCTGCTAGGCAGGCGTGAAATTCGCCCTGAAACCCGCGCCTGGACTGGGCTTCAACTGTTACCAAATGTGAGAGCGGCCGCGTTGCCGCCCGGTACGGGCGGATCAGGCGGAGACGGTGTCGGCCGATGCGACGACCACGCGATTCTTGCCGGTGGCCTTGGCCTGGTACATCGCGACGTCGGCGCGTTCGATGGCCGAGGACTGCTGTTCATCCTGCAGCACCACGGTGACGCCGGCGCTGAACGTGATAAGCAGCTTGTCGTTATTGGCCAGGAAGAAGCGCTTGGTGAGTTCGCGCTGCAGACGCTGCAGCACGATCACCGCGTCATCGATGGACGTTTCCGGCAGCAGGATGACGAACTCCTCACCGCCATAGCGCGAAAGCGTGTCATGCGGCCGCAGGCAGTCGCGCACGGTGGCGACCAGATGCAGCAGCGCCTCGTCGCCGGTGTTGTGACCGTAGGTGTCGTTGAGCCGCTTGAAGTTGTCGATGTCGAGCACCGCCAGGCAGAGCTTGGTTCCGCGGCGCGATGCACGCGACACCTCCTTGGCGTACGACTCTTCCAGGCCCTTGCGGTTGAGCGCACCGGTGAGCGGGTCGTGCCGCATGCGTTCGCTGGTCTGTTCCAGCTCCAGCTGCAGGCGCTCGATCTCGGCCTCGGCTGCGCGCACCCTGTCGCGCATGGTGTCGACCTCGTTGCGCGAACGTTCGGTGGTCTGGCGCATCTCGTGGGTGGCCGAAATGACCTCGGCGATCACGCCCTGCAGCGCGCCGATGTCATCGGCTTCGGCGATGGTGCGTGCATAGCCTTCCATCTTGTTGCCGAAGCCCGAGGTCGCGTCGGTGAAGCTGCCGAGCTGTTCCACGAAACCGGCCAGCATCAGCTTGATCTGGTGCTTGGCGTCGTCGATGTTGCCGCGCAGCGACCCCTGCCGCTCGATCACCTCGCGCAGGCGGCGTTCCACCTCGTCGAGTTCGCGCGCACTGATCGGGTGGTCGCACAGATTGCGCAGCGCGTCGATCTGCCCCCGCATCCAGCGGTCATCGATCACCAGATCGCTGATGTTCTTCAGCAGCAGATCGAGCAGTGACATCAGGCCGGCGCGGATTTCCGCCTGATCGTCCACCACCCAGTTGAGGCGGTAGATCAGGTTGCGCAGCCGGGCAGCGAGGTCATCCACACCGCGCATGTCACGGACCTCGCGCAGCACGGTGCCCAGTTCGAGCGCTTCGTCACGCAGGTCCGGTGCGGCGATGAGCAGGCTGGACACCACGCCTTCGAGCGTGCGCGCGAACAGGTCGCGCAGTGCGGCGTCGCTGTTGTCGGTGGCTGCGGTCACGGCCTCAACGCCCGCCGGAGCCGGCGTCGGCCCCGCTTCATCGGCTGATTCCCACTTGTCAGCCAGGGCGCTCATCCGTGAATAGAGCGCGTCCAGTTCGCCATTGCTGGAATCGAGCACCTGCTGCAGGGCCTGATGCTTCTGCGCGAAGGACAGCGAGGCGTGGTTGCGTTCTAGCTGCTTGAACACGTCCTTCAGCAGGGCGGTCCATTTGCGCTGCGGCGCCGCCTGGGCGCGCAGCAGGCCAACCAGGGAGCCGCTGATGGCAGACCAGCTGCGGCTGCCGACCGCGCTTTCGAGCCGCTGCACGAATTCGATCTGTGCCTGGTTCAGCCGCGGCAGCGTCGAACACACCAGCTTGAGCGCGCGTTCCGGGAACAGTTCTTCCGCCTTGGTGCCGGCGATCTCGTGGTAGAGCGAGCGGTAGTTTTCCGGGGTCGGCTGCAACTGACGCATGGCCAGCCGTCGCAAGGCTTCGCGAGCGATATCGAGCGGCTGCATGGAATCAGTCATGGGAAGCAGAGTTTAACGGTCTGTAACGAAGGACAACAACGGCAGCTGTCCTTCGGTCTTTAGGGGGGCAGCCCGTGAAAAGATGCACACCTCAAGGGCGCGCCCGGGTCGGCCTCAGTCGACCAGCCCGTGCTTGAGCCCGTAGTGGGTCAGTTCCGCATTGTTCTTCATGCGCATCTTTTCCAGCAGGCGCGCGCGATAGACGCTGACCGTCTTGACGCTCAGATTCAGTTCCTCGCCGATCTGGGTGAGCGTGCGACCGGAGGCGATCATGACCAGGGTCTGGTATTCGCGGTCGGACAGCTTTTCGTGCGGCGGCCGCTCGCTGTCGTCGGTGATCGCGTTGGCCAGTTCCATCGCCAGCGAGGGCGATACGTACTTTTTGCCGCTGGCGACCTGACGGATGGCATTCACCAGCTGATCGGGCGCGCTCTGCTTGGTCAGGTAACCGGCGGCACCGGCTTTCAGGGCGCGGATCGCGTACTGCTCTTCCGGATGCATGGACAGCACCAGCACGGGCAGCTTCGGATATTCCTTGCGCACCAGCTTCAGTGTGTCGATGCCGTTGCGGTCCGGCATCGACACGTCCATCAGCACCAGATCGAAACTCGCGTTGCCATTGCCGTCGCGCAGCTTGTGCATCGCCTCGACGCCGTTCTCGGCTTCCCCGGTCACCACCAGATCGGGGCTGTCGGACAGGATCTGCCGCAGCCCGGAACGCACGATGGCGTGGTCGTCTGCGATCAGGATACGGATGCTGCTCATCGTGCGAACTCCAGTACGGTGCGGCGACAGGCCGGAACCCGAAGCAGCAGCCGGGTGCCACCGCCTTCGCGGCGGCTGGCCTCGAAGCGGCCGTTCAGGTGGGCGACCCGCTCGCGGATACCGCGCAGGCCGAATGATTTGGGCTTGTTCAGATCAGCCGCCGACAGGCCGCGGCCATCGTCCGCGATCTCGAGCACGATGTCGTCGTCTTCCTGGGTCATGCGCACCTCGACCTTGTGCGCCTGCGCGTGCTTGGACACATTGGTCAGCGCTTCCTGGAACACGCGGAACAGCGCGATCGCGGTTTCCTCGTCCGGCTCGATGTCGTGGTCCACGCACAGCAGTTCGCACTGCAGGCCGGTACGGGCGGCAAAGTCCTCGGCGTGGCTTTCCACTGCCGGCGCCAGTCCGAACTCCTTCAGGATGCCCGGGCGCAGTTCGCGTGCGATGCGGCCCACCGTGCTGATCGCGTCATCCACCAGCTTGCCCATGCTGTCCGAACGCTTGCGGATGGCCTCCGGGTCGGCGGTGGTCTTGCTCGCCAGCAGCGACACCTCGAACTTCAGCGCCACCAGCAGGCCGCCCAGTTCGTCGTGAATGTCCCGCGCGATGCGCTCGCGCTCCTCTTCCTTCGCCATCTGCAGATGGGACGACAGCTCGGCCAGCTGTCCGCGCGACTGGCGCAGTTCGCGCTCGGTCAGCTTGCTCTGCGTGATATTGGAAACGATGCCTTCCCAGATCGGCACGCCGGAGGCGAGCAGGCGCGGCGAGGAACGCAGGTTCACCCACTTCACGTCGCCGTCCGGCAGCCGGATGCGGCCTTCCCAGTTCACCGTCGATTGCGTCTGGGCTGACAGCTTCATCGAGCGGTTCAGCTCAGGCATGTCCTCCGGCAGCACCATTTCAAGGAAGCGGCTGGGCTGCGCGATCAGGTCGGTGGGCTTGAGACCGAGCAGCGCCAGACAGCCGTCGCTGACGAACAGGAAGCGCCAGCCGCTGTCGTCGTGACGCAGCAGCTGGAACACCATGCCCGGAATGTTGGCGGCCAGCGCACGGAAGCGTGCCTCGCTGTCGCGGACCGCATCGAGCGCGCTGTGCCTTTCGGCCCGGTTGCGCGCCTCGCGCATTTCACGCTCGACCGCCGGCACCAGACGGTCCAGATTGCCCTTGCTCAGGTAGTCGTGCGCGCCGGCGCGCATCGCGGACACCGCGATGTCCTCCTCGATCACGCCGGACACGATGATGAAGGGCAGGTCCAGCCCCAGCGCCTGCAGGATGCCCAGCGCGGCCATGGCCGAGAAGGACGGCATGTTGTGGTCGGACAGCACCACGTCCCAGGTGCGTGCGGCGAGCGCTTCGCGCAGGCCGGCCTCGTCCTCGACGCGGGTCGAGCGCACCGCATAGCCGGCCTGGCGGAAGCGGTGCAGCAGCAGCAGCGCGTCATCCTCCGAATCTTCGATCAGGAGGACATTGAGCGTGCGCTGAGCCGTCGGGTTGGGCGTGGTCGGATCGGGCATCGGCTGGGCCTCCGTCCGCAGCGACCTTGATCGCCGCGCTGACGCGCGAAGGCATTGTTATGTATGGTCGTGAGTTTAATCCATGCAGATTGCGCTGCGGCAGGCGATGGACAGGCGATATAATCGCGGTCTTCGCCGCTTTAGCTCAGTTGGTAGAGCAACCGCCTTGTAAGCGGTAGGTCGTCAGTTCGAATCCGACAAGCGGCACCACCGAATGCCCCTTTGTCGTCCGCGTGGCGGCAGAACCCGCCGGACAGCGGAACAGCGTTCTTCGCATGTCGCGAGGCCGCGCCCCGGCAACATCTCCACGCTCGTATCCCCCGTATTCCCTTCGCCGGCGGCAGGTCGCTCCCGCCGCCGACAGCGTCTGACAGGAAAGTGACAGGCTCGCCGGCCTAGCCTGTGCGGACCATGTCCCATTCCGCACACGCTCCCCGTTCCCGATGCAGGCACCGTGGCCTGCGGCTCAGACTGCTGCTGCTCGCCTGCGCGCTCGGTCTGATGCATCCCGCCCGCGACGCGCTGGCACAGACGCTGCCCGAGGGCGCGCTCACGCTGCAGGCGGCCGAAACGCGGCTGCGCGAAGCCAGCCGTGACCTGCAGCGCGCCCGCCGAGACGTTGAACGCGCACAGGCCGCGACCGGCAGCGCCGCCGCGCGTCCGAACGCGACGCTGTCCATCGACACCACCGACATCAATCCGCGCCGCGGCATCGGTGCCGGTCCGGCCTGGGACAAGCAGGTCGACACCACCGTGCGGCTGGAACAGACCTTCGAGCGTGGCGGCAAGCGCGAACTGCGCATGGCCCGCGCCGACGCGCTGCTCGACGCCGCGCGCGCCGATCAGGCCGACGCACTGCGGCAGCAGCTGCGCACGCTGCGCATCGCCTACTTCGATCTCAAGCTGGCCGAGGACAAGCTGGCGCTGCTGCAGCAGACCCTGGGCCTGCTGGACGACACGGTCGCCCGCGCCGAAGTGCGGGTGAAGGCCGGCGATCTGGCACCCAGTGACCTGGAGCGCATCCGCCTCGACCGGCTGCGCGCCGAATCCGACCTCCGCGTGGCCGAAACCGCACAGCGCCGTGCCCAGGCCGAACTTGCCCGGCTGCTGGCGCTGGAGGGCATGGCCGGCCGGCTGCACGCCAGCGACCCCTGGCCGCGGCCGAACGTCGTGCCTGCCGCCGTCGGCGAACTGCCGGCCGACCGGCCCGACCTGCGCGCGGCGCAGTCGCGGCTGCAGGCCGCGCAGCAGGGGCGCAGCCTGGCGGAAAGCCTGCGCACCCGTGACATCACGGTCGGCGTGCAGTACGAACATTTCCCGCCGGACGGGCGGGCGATGTACGGCTTTGGCGTGTCCATCCCGCTGTTCAACGGTTATGACTACAGCGGCGAAGTGGATTCCGCCTACGCCGAACTGGGCGCGGCCGAGGACGACCGCCTGCGCATCGCGGCCGAAGCCGACGCCGGCCTGAAGCTGCGTCGCGCCGAACTGGAGGTGCAGGCCGCCCGCGCCGCGCGTTACCTCGACACCGTGCTGCCCACCGCCCGCCGTTCGGCCGAAGCGACCGAATTCGCCTTCCGCCACGGCGCAGTGGGCGTGCTCGACGTGCTCGACGCTCGCCGCACGCTGCGCGCCATCGAATCCGAGGCGCTGGACGCCCAGGCCGACCTTGCCCGCGCGCGCGCCGAACTGGCCGCCGCCCTCAACACCGATTTCTGACCGCCATGACCGAAACGTCTCCTGTCGCCGCGCGCCGGCGTCGTACCGTCCTCATCGTGTCCGCTACCGTGCTGGCCGCCGCTGTAGCCTACGGATTTTTGCGCAGCCGCCCGCCGGCCGAAGCAGCCGCGCCCGGCGCCGCGGCCGCACCCGCCAGCGGCGTTGCGCTGCCGCAGGGCGCGAGCCAGCTGTCCTTCATCGTCACCGCACGCACCGAAGAGGTCGAACTGCCGCTCACCGCGCCGCTGAATGCACGGGTTGCGGTGGCCGAGGACCGCACCGCACGGGTGTTCAGCCCGCTGGTCGGGCGCGTGCTGCGGCTGGCCGCCGCGCCGGGCGACACGGTGCCGGCAGGCGCCACGCTGGCCGACATCGACGCGCCGGATCTTGGCCAGGCTTCGGCCGATGCCCGTCGTGCCGAAGCCGATGCCGACCTGCGGCGCAAGGCGCTGGCGCGGGCGCGCACGCTGCTCGACGCCGAGGTACTGCCGCGGCGCGAATTCGAGGTCGCGCAGGCTGAGGCGGCCGCCGCCGATGCCGAGGTGCAGCGCGCCCGCCAGCGCTTGCAGAGCCTGGCGCCGCGCGGAGCCAGCGGTCAGACCCTGGCACTGCGCACGCCGGTGGCCGGCGTGGTGACCGAGCGCCATGCCACGCCCGGCCTGGAAGTGCGGCCGGACGCCGAACAGCCGTTGTTCGTGGTGTCCGACCTGTCGCGGCTGTGGCTGCTGATCGACCTGCCGGAGCAGGAACTGGGCAAGTTCCGCGTCGGCGACCGTATCGAGGTGTCGGTCGATGCCTGGCCGGAGGAGCGTTTCTCCGCCACCGTGTCGCGCATCGCGCCGGTGCTGGACCCGCAGACCCGCCGCGTGCAGGTGCGCTGCGACCTGCCGAACGCCGACGGCCGGCTGCGCCCGGAAATGTTCGCCCGTGCGCACGTGCTGTCGGACAGCGGCCAGCGGGTGCTGCGCCTGCCCACCTCTGCGCTGGTCAGTGACGGCCTGTATACCGCGGTGTTCGTGCAGACCGCCTCAGGCCAGTTCAGCAAGCGCCGGGTCAAGGCGCTGCGGCAGGATGCGCGCGAAGCCTATGTGCAGCCGGCCGAACCGGACGGCCTGCGCGGCGGTGACACCGTGGTGGTGCGCGGCGCGCTGCTGCTGGACGCCGAACTGGGCGAGGCCAAGTGATGTTTGCGCGGCTTGCCACCTTTGCCATCCAGCAGCGCGTGTTCGTGCTGCTGATCACCTTCGCGCTCACCGTGTTCGGTCTGCGCGCCTGGCTTGAACTGCCGATCGAGGCCTTCCCGGACGTGCAGGACGTGCAGGTTCAGGTGGTCACCCAGTTTCCGGGCCAGTCGCCGGAAGAGGTCGAACGCTCGATCAGCCTGCCGATCGAGCGCGAGATGAGCGGCGTGCCCCGTGCCACCCAGATCCGCTCGGTGTCGATGACCGGCCTGTCGGTGGTGACGCTGGTGTTTTCCGACGGCACCGAAGACCGCTTCGCGCGCTCGCAGGTGCTGGAAAAGCTGCAGACCGTGGATCTGCCGCCCGGCGTGCAGCCCCAGCTCGGTCCGCTGGCGACTGCAGTGGGCGAGGTGTTCCGTTACGTGGTCGACGCGCCGCCCGACATGCCGATGGCCGAGGTGCGCGCGCTGCAGGACTGGGTGGTGCGACCCACGCTGCGCCGGGTGCCCGGCATCGCCGACATCGTGAGCTTCGGCGGCACGGTCAAGCAGTTCCAGGTATCGGTCGACCCGGCGCGACTGGGTCGCTATGGCGTCACGCTGGATCAGATTTCGGCGGCGCTGTCCTCTGACAACGCCAATGCGTCCGGCGGCGTGCTCCGGCGCGGCGAGGAAAACCTGCTGGTGCGCTCGATCGGCCTGTTCCGCTCGCTGGACGACATCCGCGCCGTGGTGGTGAGCGCCGATCAGGGGCGCACGGTCACCGTCGGTGACCTCGCAACCGTCACCACCGGCGAAGCCTTGCCCGCCGGCGTGGTCGCCTATGACGACCGCGATTCGGTGGTGCAGGGCATCGTGGTGATGACCAAGGGCGAGAACGCGGTCAAGGTGGTCGAGGCGCTGAAGGAGCGCGTGGACCGCCTGAACACCGAGGGGCAGCTGCCGGCCGGCGTGAAGATCCGCTCGATCTACGAACGCACCGACCTGATCAACCACACGGTGCATACCGTTGCGGAAAACCTCGCGGTCGGCGCCGCGCTGGTGGTGGCGGTGCTCATCGTGTTCCTGCGCAACTGGCGTGCCGCGCTCATCGTGGCCAGCATCATTCCGCTCACGCTGCTGTTCGCCTTCATCCTGATGGATGCACGTGGCATTTCGGCCAACCTGATTTCGCTCGGCGCGGTCGACTTCGGCATCATCATCGACAGTGCGGTGGTGATGGTCGAGGCGCTCATGGTGAGGCTGGCGGTACATGCCAACGACGTGTCGGCGCGCGAACACCCGGTGTCCTTCAGGCTGCACGCGCTGCGCAACACCGTGACCAGCCTGGCCAAGCCCATCCTGTTCTCCAAGGCCATCATCATCCTGGCTTTCCTGCCCATCTTCACCTTCCAGCGGGTCGAGGGAAAGATTTTCTCGCCGGTGGCCTACACGCTGTCCTTCTCGCTGCTCGGCGCTATCCTGCTCACGCTCACGCTGGTGCCCACGCTGCTCGCCGGTGTGCTGATGAAGCGCGACATGGCCGAGGTGCACCTGCACTGGATGGAAGCGCTGCAGAACCGCTACCGCGCGCTGCTGGGCATGCTGCGCACCCGGCTGGCCGCGCTGCTGCTGGCCAGTGTCGGCACGCTGTGCGCGTCGCTGGCGCTGGTGCCCTGGCTGGGCAGTGAATTCCTGCCCAAGCTCGACGAAGGCAACATCTGGCTCACCGTGTCGCTCGCACCGGCCACCGCGTTGGCGCAGACCAAGGAAGTCGAACGCGACATCCGCGCGCTGCTGCGCCAGTATCCGGAGGTAAAGAGCGTGCTCACCCAGGTCGGTCGGCCGGACGAAGGCACCGACCCGAAGGGCCCGAACAATATCGAAGTGCTGGCCGACCTGCAGCCGCACGAACAGTGGCGTTTCGCCGGCAAGGAAGCGCTGGTCGCCGACATGACCGCGAAGCTCAGGGCGATACCGGGCCTGCCGACCAATTTCTCGCAGGTGATCCAGGACAACGTCGAGGAAACGCTGTCCGGCGTGAAGGGCGAGGTGGCGGTCAAGATCTACGGGCCCAATCTCGACATCCTGCAGGACAAGGCGGATCAGGTGGCCGCCATCCTCGGCCGCATCCGCGGCAGCACCGACGTGGCGGCGATCAAGACCGGCGGCCAGACCGAAATCCTGGTCACGCCCGATCGCGCCCGTCTGGCGCGTTACGGCCTGCGGGTGGGCGACGTGTCAGGTGTCGTGCAGACCGCCTTCGGCGGCCACGCGGTCGGCCAGTTCTACGAGGGCGAACGGGTGTTCGACGTGGTGGTGCGACTGGACAAGGCGCACCGCGATGCAGTCGAGGACCTCGGCCGGCTGCAGGTGTCGCTGCCGGCAGGCGGCGTGCTGCCGCTGTCCGAACTGGCCGACATCGAAATCCGCCAGGGCGCCTCGCGCATCCAGCGTGAGGCAGGCGGCCGCACGGTGGCGGTGAAGGCCAACCTGATCGGCCGCGACCAGGGCAGTTTCGTGGCCGAGGCGATGGGCGTGGTCGAGCGCGAGGTGAAGCTGCCGGCCGGCTACCGCATGACCTGGGGCGGCCAGTTCGAGAACCAGCAGCGGGCGATGAAGCGGCTGGCGGTCATCGTGCCGGTCAGCCTGCTGGCCATCTTCTCGCTGCTGTTCTGGGCCTTCCGTTCGATGCGGGTGGCCGCGCTCATCATGGCGCTGGTGCCTTTCACGCTGGTCGGCGGTCTGGTCGGCCTGTGGCTGGCCGGGCTGCACCTGTCGGTGTCGGCCGCGGTCGGTTTCATCGCGGTGGCCGGCATCTCGGTCCAGAACGGCGTCATCATGGTCGAACAGATCGTCGAACTGCTGAACAACGGCAAGTCGGCGCTCGAAGCGGTCACCGAAGGCGCGGTGGCGCGGCTGCGGCCCATCCTGATGACCGCGCTGATGGCCGGTCTGGGCCTGCTGCCGGCCGCACTGTCGCATGCCATCGGTTCCGAGACGCAGCGGCCGTTCGCGGTGGTCATCGTCGGCGGCGTCATTTCGGCCACGCTGTTTACGCTGCTGCTGCTGCCCACGCTCTACGCCCGCTTCGCGGTGCCGCCGCCGCGTTACGATGCCGGACCCACCAAGGACGGACACCGCAATGCGACTGCTGCTGGTCGAGGATGACGTGCTGCTGGCGAGCGGCGTGCGCGAGGGGCTGGAGGCCCAGGGCTACAACGTTGACGCGATCGATACCGCGGAGGCGGCGCTGACCGGCCTCCGGCTCACGCCCTACGACCTCGCCATCGTCGATATCGGCCTGCCGCGCATGGACGGGCTGGAACTGGTGCGCCGCATGCGACGCGACGGCCTGGCGCTGCCGGTGCTCATCCTGACCGCGCGCGACACGCTGGAAGACCGGGTGGATGCGCTCGAACTGGGCGCCGACGACTATCTGATCAAGCCCTTCCACCTGAGCGAACTGGTGGCGCGGGTGAGGGCGCTGATCCGGCGCAGCCGCGCGGTGGCGTCGTCGCTGATCACCCATGGGGCGCTGACGCTGGACATGGCCACCCGTGAGGCGAAGCTCGGCGATGCGCCGCTGGCGCTGACCGGTCGCGAATGGGCGACGCTGGAACTGCTGCTGCTGGCGGCGCCGCGTGTGGTGGCGAAGGAAAAGATACTGGACAGCCTCAGCGCCTGGGACCGCGAACTGAGTCCGAACGCGGTCGAACTGTATGTGTCGCGGCTACGCGCCAAGCTGGAACCGGGCGGTGTGCGCATCCTGACGGTGCGCGGACTGGGCTACCGGATCGAGGCACCGGCCGAATGAAAAGCATACGCCGGCGCCTGATGGCGCTGCTCATCGTGCCGCTGGTGCTGCTGCTGGTGGTGAGCCTGCTGCTGGACTACCGCTTCGCGCTTGACCAGGCCAACGACGCTTACGACCATGAACTGGCCGACGCCGCGGCCGCCATCGCGGCGCGCATCCGGGTGCGTGATACCGGCATCGAGGTCACGCTGCCGGAAGACGTGATCCGCATTCTGCGTGGCTCGGGTGACGAGCTGTTCTACCGCGTGATCGCGCCCGACGGCGAAACGCTGGCCGGCGTGCCCGACCTGAAGCCCTCCGCCCACGGCGACACGCTGCGCATCGGCGACGACACGCTGGACGCGCGCCCGGTCCGCACCGCGGTGCTGCGCACCCCCACCAGCGCCGGCGTGGTGACCGTGGTGGTGGCCGAAACCACGCACAAGCGGCGGCTGGTGGCCGACCGCATCCTGTTCGCGGTGATGTGGCCGAACCTGACCTTCATGCTGGTCGCGCTGGTGCTGGTGATCGCGGCGGTCAGCATCGGCCTGCGTCCGCTGCGAGTGCTGAGCAGCGAAATCGAGGCGCGTTCGGCGCGCGATCTGGGCCTGCTGCCGGTGGACGGCGTGCCGGCCGAGACGCTGCCGCTGGTTACCGCGATCAACCGTCTGCTCGGCCGGCTGCGCGCCGCCTCCGAATCGCAGCAGAAATTCCTGGCGGACGCGGCGCATCAGCTGCGCACGCCGCTGGCGGCGCTGCAGACCCAGCTCGAACTGGCGTACGAGGAAGCGCCACCGGCCCAGCAGGGACGCATCCGTCAGCTGCTGGCGGCCGCGCACCGCATCGGCCATCTGGCGCACCAGCTGCTGGCACTCGCGCGGGCGGCGCCCGAAGCGGCGGCCGGGCACGACCACCACCAGGTCGATCTGCCCGAACTGGCGGGCGAAGCAGTGAGTGACGCGCTGGACCGTGCGCTGGAGCGCGGCATCGACCTCGGGCTCGAAGCGGCCCCGGCGCGGATACTGGGCTCGACCTGGCTGCTGCGCGAAGTGATGTCCAATCTGATCGACAACGCGCTGACCCACGCGCCGACGGGCGCTCGCGTCACGGTACGTACCGGCGTCGAGGACGGACGCCCCTTTCTCGAAGTCGAAGACGACGGGCCGGGCATCGCGGAAGAGGACAGGGAGCGGGTGTTCGACCGCTTTTATCGGTGTCCGCAGACCCGCGGGCCGGGCAGCGGTCTGGGTCTGGCCATCGTGCGCGAGATCGCGCAGCTGCACGATGCGGAGGCCTGCGTGCATCCGCCGCGGGCGGGCGGACGGGGCGTGTGCGTGCGGGTGAAGTTTCCGGCATCCGGCGCGCCCTGACGCGCGCCGGCGGGCATGCGTCAGCGGTTTTCCGGACCGCGCGCGATCATCATGCTGGCCACGCCCTTGATGGTGGGCCAGTCTTTCAGCGCCTCGATCGCCTGCTCGAAACCGGCGGCGGCCGAGCGCTGCAGCGACTGTTCGGCCAGCGACAGCAGGCTGCCCGAGTATTCGGTCATGGCGCGGTTCTGCAGGTCGACGAAGCTCTGATAGAGCGCGGCCGGGCTGTTCGGATCGAAGGCCGGCTCGGCCGGTGCCTCATCGCCGGCGTCGGCCGGGCTCACGCCCTGCAGCAGCGCGAACACGAAACGGCCGAGCGCGCGCTGCGCGTCGGCGGCGTCCGGGCTGCCGAAGAAATCCGGGTCCAGCGTGACTGCCGGGGCGGCGTCGCCCCTGCGGCATTCGATGCGGCCATCCGCGCCGATGCGGATGCGCAGTTCGGAAGTGCTCATCGTGAAAGTCCTCAGGCGGGGTAGCGGGGGTCGGCCACCGGCTGGCCGGCGCCGTCGGTGGTGATGGCGCGCAGCGCGCCATCTTCCGCCTCGAACCAGCAGGCACGGTCGCGCCAGTCGGCCAGCACGTGGCGGATGCAGGCGGCGCCGTCGACCACGTGCCGGTGCTGTGCCGGCCGGTGGGTGTGGCCGTGGATCAGGGTGTCCACGTCGTGGTGACGGAACATGGAGGCGATCGCATCGGCGTTGGCGTCCATCAGGTACTCGCCCTTGCCGGCGGTCGCTTCCTTGCTGCGCCGGCGCATGTCTTCGGCGATCGCGTGACGTTCGGCCAGCGGTTTGGCGAGAAAGGCGGCCTGCCACTGCGGGTTGCGCACCATGGCGCGGAACTGCTGGTAGGGCAGGTCGTCGGTGCACAGCGTGTCACCATGCAGCAGCAGCGTATTGCGGCCGCCGATGTCGGCGATCAGCCAGTCACCGTGAATGCGTGCACCGGTGGCTTCGGTGAAGCCGGCTCCCATCAGGAAATCGCGGTTGCCCGGCAGTACGTGCACCTCGATGCCGGCGTCGTGCAGCGAGCGCAGCGCTGCGATCACCGGGCGCACGGCCGGATCGGTGACGTCCTCGTCACCGGCCCAGGCCTCGAACAGGTCACCGAGCAGGAACACCCGGCGCGCCTGGCGCGCACGGCCTTCGAGCAGGGCGACGAAGGCCGTGTTCAGTGCGGGCGTGGCGGCAGACAGGTGCAGGTCGGAACAGAGCAGGTCCATGCCGCGCCCGCCGGATCAGGCCACTTCGGCGCGTTCGATCACCACGTCTTCCTTCGGCACGTCCTGGTGGAAGCCGGAGCGGCCGGTGGCCACGCCCTTGATCTTGTTCACCACGTCCATGCCTTCGGTCACGCGGCCGAACACGCAGTAGCCCCAGCCGTCCTGCGACTGTGCCTTGTCCAGGAAGAGGTTGTCGTTCACGTTGATGAAGAACTGGGCGGTGGCCGAATGCGGGTCCGAAGTGCGGGCCATGGCAATCGTGCCGGCGGTGTTCGAAAGACCGTTGCCGGCTTCGTTCTTGATCGGGGCCTGGGTGTCCTTCTGCTTCATGCCCGGCTCGAAACCGCCGCCCTGGATCATGAAGTTGCCGATCACGCGGTGAAAGATGGTGTTGTCGTAGTGGCCGGCCTCGACGTAGGCGAGGAAGTTGGCCACCGTCTGCGGCGCCTTTTCGGCGTCGAGTTCGAGCGTGATGACGCCGTGATTGGTGTGCAGTTTGACCATTGCTGTATCTCCGGTTGCGTTGTGCGTTTCTTGTTTCTGCGGGCGAACCGCCCGCAGTGCTTACTGCTTGGCTTCGAGCACGCGGGCGGTCTGGATCACCACCGGCGTCATCGGCACGTCCTGGTGCATGCCGGCGTTGCCGGTCCGCACGTTGGCGATGTTGTTCACCACTTCCATGCCCTTCACCACCTTGCCGAATGCGGTGTAGCCGTAGCCGTCACGCGACGGGTAGTCGAGCATGCGGTTGTCGACCAGATTGATGAAGAACTGGGCGGTGGCCGAGTGCGGGTCATTGGTACGGGCCATCGCGATGCTGCCCGGCGCGTTGCGCACGCCCTTCTCGATCGCCTGCTTGGCCTCGTTCTTCACCGGTGCGCGGGTGGCCTTCTGGTTCATCTGCGGGTCGAAGCCGCCACCCTGGATCATGAAGCCGTTGATCACGCGATGGAAGATGAGGCCATCGTAGAAGCCGGACTTCACGTACTGCAGGAAATTATCGACCGTGGCCGGCGCGGCTTCCGGGAACAGTTCGATCACCACATTGCCCTGGCTGGTCTTCAGCTCGACCTGGGGGTTGGTGGCGAATGCGATCAGCGGCATCAGGCCGGCCAGCAGGCCGAGCAGCAGTTTCTTCATGCGGGAGACTCCGTGTGGGTGAAGGGTGGATGGAAAGGATGCGGCGACACAGACAGGGCCGGACGCCGCCGGTTCAGGCCGAACCTTCGAACACGATGCGCCAGCGGCCGTTTTCCTTCTGCCAGTACTGCTGCTTGCGCATCACGTTGGACAGCGCGTCGCTGCGATAGTCCTGTTCGAAGGTGACCACGACCACCGGATCGCGACCCGGATTGCGGAAGGTGCTCAGATTGCGCACGCCGACCTTGATCCATTGCTTGGTGACGAGTGCATCGCGCTTGCTGCGGGCAAAGGCGGCGAAGTCCTTGCCGTCGGCGCTGAACTTCGGCGAGTAGTGGGCGAGCAGGCGGTCCGGGTTGCGGCTTTCCCAGTCTACGCGCCACTGTTCCATCGCCCGGTTGAATTCGCTGCGCTCGGCCTGCCAGTCGTCCAGCGACAGCCACTCGACCTGATCGCTGATCACCACCGGCACCGGCGCCCCCTGCAGATAGCGGTTCAGCGCGAGGAAATCCGGATTCGCCAGCACCACGCAGCCGTCGGACGCACGCGGCGGGCGCGAGAAGGTGTCCGACGGCGTGCCGTGCAGCCAGATGCCGTGGCCGTTCTTGCCCTGCTTGCGGTCCCAGGCGTTCGGATAGTTGATCGGCAGGGCGCCTGCGCCATAGAAATCGGTCAGTCGTTCCGGCGGCAGGAAGCCGGTTACCTGATACACGCCGAGCGGCGTCTTCTTGTCGCCCTCGCGCGTCTTGTCGGTGCCGAGCCGGCCGTGCGACACATACCAGTCCGCGACGAAACGCGGACGGCCATTCACGTTCTCGTACAGGTAGAGGCGGGAACGACGGGTGTCGACCACCACCGCGTGCCGCTGGTCGGCCGGCATCTGCAGCAGATAGCGCGGCACGCTGTCGACCGGCGGCTTGTCGCGGTAGGCGCGGATGCGCACCACCGCCTCGTCGCGCAGATCGGCCAGCCTTTCGGCCGGCGCGTTCGGCGCATTGCCTATGGTGGTCAGCGCGCTGGCGCGGGCCAGCAGCAGATCGCCGCGGATCAGGTGGCCGAGCCGGAAGTTGGGCCAGATGCGGAGCAGGGCGTCGACCTGCTCCAGCGCGAGGTCCAGCCGCTTGTGCTCGATCTGCCGGAACACCTGCTCCAGCATCGGTTCCGGTCCGCTGTCCGAATAGCGCACCGCGTCGCCCGACTGACCGGATCCGATGGCCAGCGGCACGCACAGCGACGACAGTAAAAGGGCGTTGCGCAGCACGCGCGCGAACGCGCGACTGCCCGGATGCTGCCACGCGCTCATCCGCCGACCCGCTCCTGCTGGATGAGCCAGCGGCCATCGCGTTTCACCAGCGTCAGCGTCTTGGTGGCACTGGTCTTCAGGCCGACCGAACGGTAGTGCTGGCGGAAGCTCACGTCGGCGCGGTCGGTGCCGGCCGGTTTGATCCTGAAGCTCTCCACCTTTACCTCGATCGCACCCGGCTTCTCGATGCGCACACGGCGGTCACTTTCCCAGGCGCTGCGCGACTTTCCGTCCGGCACCTTGAAGTCGGCTGCGTAGTGGCCGAGGTAGCCCTTCACGTCCTTGCGTGACCAGGCGGACGCCCAGTCCTCGACCGTGCGGGACAGTTCGGCTTCCGGCAGCGCATCCGCGGGCGGGGCCTGCACCGCGGCCTTGACCGGCACCGCTGGCGCGGCCTGCGGTGCGCTCGGCTGGGCAGCGGCCGGTGCCGGCTTGGCCGGCGTCGGGGCCGGTGCAGCCACCTGCGGCGCGGGCGCGGGCGGCTTGGGCGCATCGGCCGGCTTGGCCGCCGGGGCCGCCGCCGCCGGCGGCTGCGGCGTCGGTGTTACCTGGGCCAGCGCCGACGGGCGGTGCTGGCCGCGGGCGCCGTTGCTCACCATTTCGCGGATCAGGTTCAGCTTGCTCTGGGCGCCGGCGTTCGACGAATCCAGCTGCAGCGCGCGGTCGTAGGCCTGGGTGGCCATGCGGGCGTAGATGTCGCCCAGGTTCTCGTGCGCCACCGCATAGCTCGGGTGGGTGCGGATCGCCATTTCAAGCGCGGTCTTGGCCTTTTCGTACTGCTTCTGCTGTGCGTAGAGCACCGCGAGGTTGTTGTACGGCTCCGGCAGTTCCGGGTAATCCTCGGTCAGTTTCTGGAATACCGAGGTCGCTTCCGGGATCTTGCCCAGTTCGGTCAGGATGAGACCCTTGAAGAAGCGGCCCTGCGGATCGCGCGGCCTCTGGGCGAGGAAGGCATCGATCTTTTCCAGCGCCTGCTGCGGCTGCTTCTGGCGCAGCAGCTGTTCGGCTTCCTGCACGCTGTTGGCGAAGGCCGGCGCGAGCGATACGCCGAGCATGAGCAGGCCGGCGAGCAGACGTGAGGCGAAGCGCGGGGCGGAGCGGGGCGAGAAGGCCATGTGATAGACTTTTTGGCGTGAATACGTCGTTTGACAACCCCGGATCTTATCAAGAAGGTGCCCCGGCGTCCTGCCGTTGCGCCTGATTCGGTTCGCCGCCCGCCCCAGCCGGGCCGTCCTCCAGCCGTTGCTCCGAAACCGTCCCCTGCCATGCTCAAGATCTACAACACCCTCGCCCGCGAAAAACAGGATTTCGTGCCGATCGAACCCGGCCGGGTGCGCATGTATGTGTGCGGCATGACGGTGTACGACTTCTGTCATCTGGGCCATGCGCGGGTGATGGTGGTGTTCGACATGGTCACCCGCTGGCTGCGGGCCTCGGACTACACGGTGACCTACGTCCGCAACATCACCGACATCGACGACAAGATCATCAGGCGGGCCGCCGAGAACGGCGAAACGATGCGGGCGCTGACCGACCGCTTCATCGCCGCCATGCACGAGGATGCCGATGCACTGGGCGTGCTGCGCCCGGACCACGAGCCGCGCGCCACCGAATTCGTGCCCCAGATGCAGACGCTGATCCAGCGGCTGGAAGCGAAGGGCCTGGCCTATCGCGCCGCCAGTGGCGACGTGAACTACAGCGTGCGCAAGTTCGACGGCTACGGAAAGCTGTCCGGCAAGTCGCTGGACGACCTGCGGGCCGGCGAGCGCGTGGACGTGATCGACGACAAGCAGGATCCGCTCGATTTCGTGCTGTGGAAGCACGCGAAGCCGGCCGAGCCGGCAGAGGCGAAGTGGGCGTCGCCCTGGGGCGATGGCCGTCCGGGCTGGCATATCGAATGCTCGGCCATGAGCTCGCAGCTGCTCGGCGACCGGTTCGACATCCACGGCGGCGGCGCCGACCTGCAGTTCCCGCACCACGAGAACGAGATCGCCCAGAGCGAGGGCGCGCACGGCCACACCTTCGTCAACTACTGGATGCACAACGGTTTCGTGCGGGTCGATGACGAGAAGATGTCGAAGTCGCTCGGCAATTTCTTCACCATCCGCGAGGTGCTGCAGAAGTACGACCCGGAAGTCGTGCGCTTCTTCATCCTGCGCGCCCACTACCGCAGCCCGCTGAACTATTCCGACGCCCACCTCGACGACGCGCGCGGTGCGCTCACCCGTCTGTACACCACATTGAAGAATGTGCCGCCCGCCGCCTGTCAGCCTGACTGGAACACGCCGGCCGGCAGCCGTTTCCGCGCCGCGATGGACGATGACTTCAACACCGCCGAGGCGCTGGCGGTGCTGTTCGAACTGTCGAACGAAGCCAACCGCGGCAATGACGCAGCGGTGGCCGGTGAGCTGCGGGCCCTGGCCGGCGTGCTCGGTCTGCTGGAACGATCTCCGGAAGACTTCCTCAAAGGGCGTGCACAGGCCGGCGGTCTGGACGACGCGCAGATCGAGGCACTGATCGCCCAGCGTGTTGCCGCCAAGAAGGCGCGCGACTTCGCGACCGCGGACCGGGTGCGCGACGAGCTGAAACAGCAAGGCATCATTCTGGAAGATTCCGCCGCTGGAACGACCTGGCGACGGGAGTGACATGGGGTTTGGCCGCAAGACATGCGTGCGATCACGATCAAGGCAGCGTGGAACGGCCACAGCGATTGCGAAGGGTGCAGCATCCGTCGTTCGGTGCTGTTTGCCGATCTGGTCGAGGCCGATTTCGCGCTGCTGCATGACCAGATAGACGACCTGGACTACCCGTCCGGGTCGGTCATCTACCATGCCGGCGCGCACGGTGACTGGCTGTTTACGGTGCGAGCAGGCGCGGTCAAGCTGGTGCGCTACAGCACCGACGGCAACCAGCGCATCCTGCGCATCCTCCGGCCGGGCGACGTGTGCGGGCTGGAGGCGCTGGTCCGGCCCGGCTATGACCACACCGCGATCACGCTGGCGCCGGTCAAGCTGTGCCGCATCCCGCGCACGCTGATCGAGCGGCTGAACCGCGAAACCCCCCGCCTGCAGAAGCCGCTGCTCGAACACTGGTACGCCGCACTGGCCGAAGCCGACGCCTGGCTGGCCGAGCTGGCGGCGGGTCATGCCGACGTGAAGACCCGGGTCGCGCGGCTGCTGATGCGCCTGCGCACTGCCGAGGCCCCGGACCGGGTGATCCGGCTCAGCCTCGAGGATTTCGGCGCCATCCTCGGCGTCGCTCCGGAATCGGCCAGCCGCGCGCTGGGTGTATTGCGTCGCAGCAAGCTGCTGTCCGACGCGGAAAGCCGCTACCACTGGCGGATTGATTCTTCAGGCCTGGCCGCTCTTCTTGCGGCGCAAGATCAGGAAAACTGATTGTTTGTTGCGTAATGCAATGCCTTTCGCGGGCAGGGGCGGGTGCGTCCGCCCAAATCGCATCATTCGTGACTCTTATAGCAGACATAAGACACGGTTATGGTTAAAGTGCCACTTCCGCAAGGATGACCGCAGGCGCAGTCGGCGGTCAGCAGGGTCCGACGCATACACCTACCCGGTGGATGCCGAGTCTGTTTCAACCGTCGAACCGGGACGGCAATGGTTACCACCCTTGTCCGATTCCGGTGGATTTTGGAGAGCGTCGCAATGAAAGTCGTCCTGTCGCCGGAGCAGCTGAACTCCGGAGAGATCCCCGTTCCGGCCTGGGTCAAAAACCGCAAGCTGGTGAAATGGGTTGCCGAGATCGCTGCGCTGACCAAGCCCGCCGCGATCCACTGGTGTGATGGTTCGCAGGAGGAGTACGACCGCCTGTGCGCCGACATGGTCGCCGCCGGCACCATGCGCCGCCTGAACCCCGAGAAGCGCCCGAATTCCTATCTCGCCTGGTCCGACCCGTCCGACGTAGCGCGTGTCGAAGACCGCACCTTCATCTGTTCCGAACGCCAGGAAGACGCCGGCCCGACCAACAACTGGATGGCCCCGGCCGAAATGCGCCAGACGCTGAACGGCCTGTTCGACGGCTGCATGCGTGGCCGCACGATGTACGTCGTGCCGTTCTCGATGGGTCCGCTGGGTTCGCACATTTCGCAGATCGGCATCGAGCTTTCCGATTCGCCCTATGTCGCCGTCAACATGCGCATCATGACCCGCATGGGCAAGGCCGTTTACGACGTGCTGGGCGAGGACGGCGAGTACGTGCCCTGCGTGCACACCGTCGGCAAGCCGCTGGCCGCCGGCGAGCAGGACGTGGCGTGGCCGTGCAACGCCACCAAGTACATCGTCCATTACCCGGAAACCCGCGAGATCTGGAGTTTCGGTTCCGGCTATGGCGGCAATGCGCTGCTCGGCAAGAAGTGCTTCGCGCTGCGCATCGCCTCGACCATGGGTCGCGACGAAGGCTGGCTGGCCGAACACATGCTCATCCTCGGCGTGCAGAATCCGCAGGGCGAGAAGCATTACGTCGCGGCGGCCTTCCCGTCGGCCTGCGGCAAGACCAATTTCGCGATGCTCATTCCGCCCAAGGGTTTCGAGGGCTGGAAGGTGACCACCATCGGCGACGACATCGCCTGGATCAAGCCGGGCAAGGACGGTCGCCTGTACGCGATCAACCCGGAAGCCGGCTATTTCGGCGTCGCCCCGGGCACCAACGACAGCACCAACGCCAACTGCATGGCTTCGCTCGCGTCCAACACCATCTTCACCAACGTCGCGCTGACCGACGATGGCGACGTGTGGTGGGAAGGCATGACCAAGACCCCGCCGGCGCATCTGACCGACTGGCAGGGCAAGGACTGGACGCCGGAAATCGCGAAGCAGACCGGCGCCAAGGCCGCTCACCCGAACGCCCGCTTCACCGTGGCCGCCACCCAGAATCCGGTGATCGACCCGGCCTGGGACGATCCGGCCGGTGTGCCGATTTCGGCCTTCATCTTCGGTGGCCGTCGTTCGACCACGGTGCCGCTGGTGACCGAGGCGCGCAACTGGGTGGAAGGCGTCTACATGGCCGCCACCATGGGTTCGGAAACCACCGCTGCGGCCGCCGGCCAGCAGGGCGTGGTGCGCCGCGACCCGTTCGCCATGCTGCCGTTCTGCGGCTACAACATGAGCGACTACTTCGCGCACTGGCTGCGCGTCGGCCAGAACCTGTCGGCGCAGGGCAATCCGGTGCCGCGCATTTTCTGCGTGAACTGGTTCCGTACCGACGACAACGGCAAGTTCGTGTGGCCGGGCTTCGGCGAGAACATGCGCGTGCTGAAGTGGATGCTGGACCGCGTGGCCGGCGGCGCCGAAGGTGCAGAGCACCTGTTCGGCACCAGCCCGCGCTACGACGACCTGAGCTGGGCCGGCACCGAGTTCAGCCGCGAACTGTTCGATCGCATCACCTCGATCGACGTGGCCGCATGGCAGCAGGAAATCGCGCTGCATGACGAGCTGTTCGAGCGTCTGCAGCACCGTCTGCCGGAAGCACTGTCGGCGGTGAAGGCAGAGATCGCCCGCCAGCTCGCTGCCTGATGGCGACGCAGGTCGCGGGGGTGCCGCGACCTGCTGCACACGCCGCACAGACCGTTTCAAAGCCCGCTCCGGCGGGCTTTTTTCTTTTCCGCGACACGAGCGCTCCGCATTCGCCGGTGCACCCGGGCTTGACCCGGCGCTTCCCGATCGCATACCCTGCGCACGCCTCAGGTGCCCCGCGCGGCTGTCGTCGCAAGGGGTGAAACGGGAAGTCCGGTGCGCATGACCGCCTCACGGTGATGCAATTCCGGCGCTGCCCCCGCAACGGTAAGCGAGTCGTAGCGCTCCATTCAGCCACTGTGCCCCACGCACGGGAAGGCGGATCGCACACACCCCCTCGCAAGCCCGGAGACCGGCCTGGCGCGCAAGGTCTTTCGACCTTCGGACCGATGGCTGCGGTGGGCGGCCTGGGGCGCATGCGTTCGTTCGGCCGCCACGCGGCCGTCATATTCCGTTCCTGTGCGTTTCTCGCGCGGCCTGCCGCGTGCCATCGGATTTTCTGCTTTTCGCCGGCGGGTGATGCCGGCAATGCACGGAGATCTGCATGCGTAACTCACTGACCCCCCTGATCGCTCTGGCCGGCCTCGCGCTGGCGCCTTCCGCCCACGCCGGTCCGTTCGCGCCGGCAGCCGGCAGCCCCGGCTCCACCGCCCTTCACAAGGACAGCAGTGCGTTTGTCCAGTGGGCCACCGGCTATCGCGACTACCAGCCGGGCCCCAACGTGGACGCCGCCTGGAAAAACCCGGCCAAGGGTCTGGGCAAGGCCGAAGGCACGTCCACCGACGTGGTGGTGCTGGGCGATGGCGGGCGCATCACGCTCACTTTCGACGGCTACATCACCAACGGTGCCGGCGCCGATTTCGCGGTGTTCGAGAACAGCTTCAGCAACACCTTCCTCGAACTGGCTTTCGTCGAAGTGTCGTCCAACGGCACCGATTTCTTCCGCTTCCCGAACTACTCCTTCACCGCCAGCCCGGTGTCCGGCTTCGGCACCATCGATCCGACCAATATCGATGGCCTGGCCGGCAAGTACCGCCAGGGCTACGGCACGCCCTTGGATCTGGACCAGCTGAGCGGCATCGCCGGGCTGGACGTGAACAGGGTGCAGTACGTGCGCCTGATCGACGTCGTCGGCAACGGCTCGACCTTCGACAGCTACCCGGCCGCCTACGGCGGTCCGCACCCGATCTACGACCCGTACCCGACCTCGGGCAGCAGCGGCTTCGACCTCGACGCGGTGGGCGTCATCCACTACGCCGCCTTCGCCGCCCAGACACCGCCGGTGCCCGAACCGTCGCAGTGGGCGATGTACGCCGCCGCGCTGGGCCTGCTGTCCGTCGTCATCCGCCGTCACCGCGCCTGAAGCGCGCCGCACAGGGAATTCCGCACATGAACATCCGCATGCTTGCCTGCGCCCTTGGCGCGTTCGCCCTCAGCCAGTCGGCCACTGCCGCGGTCGAGGTCTCGACCTTCGACGATCTGGCACTGAGTCCGGAAAGCCATTTCTTCCCGAAGGTGTCCACGACCTTCACCAGCGGTGCCGCCACCTTCAATCACGGCTTCAACGACTGGGGCGGTGACTGCTGCCATACCGACTGGGTGTATTCCAACCGCACCGACACCACCACCGAGGGCTATCTGAACCAGCACAGCGCCATCGCCGGCGGCGGCGCCCAGGGCTCGGCGAATTACGCGGTGGCCAATGCCGGCGCGCCGGTGGCCACCTTCGCCGCACCGGTCACCGTGCTGGGCGCCTTCTTCACCAACAGCACCTACGCCGCGCTGTCCATGCTCAATGGCGACGGCTTCGCCAAGCGTTTCGGCGGCGAGGATGGCCGTGATGCCGACTGGTTCATGCTCACCGTGACCGGCCTCGACAGCGTCGGCCGCCACACCGGCAGCGTGGATTTCATGCTGGCGGATTATCGCTACGCCAATGGCGCCGACGACTACATCGTGACCGACTGGCGCTGGCTGGATCTGAGCGGGCTGGGCACCGTGAGCGGCCTGCAGTTCGCGTTGTCCTCCAGCGACAGTGGTCCCTTCGGCATGAATACGCCGGCCTATTTCGCGATGGACAGTCTCACGGTCGCTGCGGTGCCGGAACCGGAACAGGCGGCGCTGCTGCTGGCCGGTCTGGCGCTGGTGGGCGCGGTCGCCCGCCGTCGCATGGCCTGACGCCATGTCCTGAGGCATGCCCGGCGCTGCCCGTGGGGCGGCGCCGGTGCGGAGGCGATCTTCATGAACATCCTGTTCAGGCCGGCGTTCGCCGGCCTGCTGTGCCTGCTCGCGCCGCACGCGCGGGCGGACGACGCGCTGCGGCTGGACGAGGTGGTGATCAGCGCGCCGTCGGCCGACGACACGCTGCGCACCGTGCCGCACGGCGTATCGGTCATCACCGCCGGCGACATCGAACGCGCGGGTGCCCAGGGGCTGGGCGATCTGCTGGGCCGCGAGGCCGGGCTCAACCTGCAGAGCTATTTCGGCCGCGACAAGGGCGCCACGGTCGACATGCGCGGCCTGGGCGCGACCGCGGTCAGCAATGTGCTGGTGCTGGTCGATGGCGTGCGGCTCAATGCCGACGACCTGTCGGGCGCCGACCTGTCATCGGTGGCGCTGTCGCAGGTCGAACGCATCGAGGTGCTGCGTGGCGCCGGGGCGGTGCGCTACGGCGACGGCGCGGTCGGCGGCATCGTGCACATCCGCACCCGACGGCCGCCATCCGGTGAGCTGACGGGCAGGGTGGATCTGCGCAGCGGTGCCTGGGGGCTGCGGGAGGTGAGGGCCAGTGCCGGCGGCGGCAACGGGCCGCTGGCGCTCGGCCTGTCGCTGGCTGCGCAGGACAGCGACGGCTATCGCCGGAACGACGCCTACCGGGCGCGCGATGCCGCAGTCGAGCTGTCGCTGCTGCCGGAAGGCCGGTGGTCCTTTCTGGATCTGACGCTGCGCGCCGCCCGCCACAGCGACGAGTACGGCCTGCCCGGGCCGGTCAGTGCCGACGCCTTCCGCGGCAGCCGCGCACAGCGGCGGGCCAGTACCGCGTCACCGTTCGATGGCGGCCGCACCGAAGACCGCACGCTCGGCGCCCGGCTGCGGGCAGATTTCGGCGCGGCCGGCCTGAGCATGCTGCAGCTCGACCGACGTGACCGCGACAATCCGTATTTCATCGGCGTGCAGTCCGGCCTGCCCCCGGCCGACCAGCGCAACCTGATCGAATCCGGCCGGCGCGACCTCAAGCTCACCCACGAACTGGAGTTCGAGGCCTTCGGTGGCCGGCACGATGTGGCGGTGGGCCATGTCCGGCAGTGGTCGGACTATCTGAGGCAAGAGAACGGAGAGACGGTGCTCGACAGTTCCGCCCGGCGCAGCGGCGAACTGAACGGACGTGCGCTGTGGGCCGAAGGCGTGTTCAGGCTGGGTGGCGGCGTGAGCGTCAACGCCGGACTGCGGCGTGACCGGGCCGAAAGCCGCAGCGAAGGCCGTCGCTACAGCCGGAGCTGCCAGTACGTTTTCATTCCGTTCCCGGTGGTGGTGCCCGGCAGCTGCGTCGACGCTTTCCGGCTGACCGACGCCCAGGCCGCGGTCTGGCGCAACCGCGCCAGCGAACTGGGCGCGAGCTGGCAGCTGAGCGAGGCGCTCACCGCTTTCGTGTCGGAAAGCCGCCACTTCCGCAATCCGAACATCGACGAGCTGGCGCTGGCCGCGCCCGATCTGCGACCGCAGCGCGGCCGTACCCGCGAAGCCGGCCTGCGCGTGCGGACCGACACGGTCGAGTTCGGAGCCACCGCTTACCGCATGCGCATCGAGGACGAAATCCATTTCGACAGTGCGAGCGGCCTCAGCGTAAACCGCAATTACGCGCTGCCCACAGTGCGCACCGGCGTCGAGCTCGAGCTGCGCTGGCGCATCCGGCCGTCGCTGCTGTGGGTGGCCAATGCGGGCTATGTGCAGCCGCGCTTCGAGGGCATGGCGGCCGACGTGCCGCTGGTGCCACGCCGCACCGCGCATACCCGCGTCGAGTGGTCGCCGGATGCGCGCATCCGGCTGAACTTCGGCGCCCGCCATGCGGGTCGCCGCTTCGACGGCAACGATACGGGCAACCGCAGTTTCGCGCCGCTGCCGTCGTACACGGTGTTCGACCTTGCGCTCAGCGTGCGCAGCGGCGCCGCCACCTGGTCGGCCGGGGTGAACAACCTGTTCGACAGGGCGTACTCCACCATCGCCTACAGCAGCACCTACTACCCGATGCCCGAGCGCACCGCGTGGATGGGCGTGAGCTGGCAGCTCGAGTGAGCAGGGCGGCGGCGCAATGAAAAAAGGGGCCGCGTCAGCGGCCCCTTCAGTCCTTCCGGATGCGGATTCCGCGCCGGTCAGCCGGCGAAGAAGTCCTTCATCTTGTCCATCCACGACTTCGCGCGCGGGCTGTGGTTCGCTTCGTCGCTGCGGTTGATGTCGTCGAACTCCTTCAGCAGTTCACGCTGGCGCGCGGTCAGGTTCACCGGCGTTTCGACCACCACGTGGCACATCAGGTCGCCCGGGTAGCTGCTGCGCACGCCCTTGATGCCCTTGCCGCGCAGGCGGAACACCTTGCCGGACTGGGTTTCGGCCGGGATCTTGATCTTGGCCGCGCCATCCAGCGTCGGAATCTCGATCTCGCCGCCCAGCGCCGCGGTGGCGAAGCCGATCGGCATTTCACAGTGCAGATCGTCGCCCTCGCGCTGGAACACCGCGTGCGGCTTGATGTGGATCTGCACGTACAGGTCGCCGGCCGGGCCGCCGCCCTGACCGCGTTCGCCTTCACCGGCCAGACGGATGCGGTCGCCTTCGTCGATGCCGGCCGGAATCTTCACCTGCAGCGTCTTGCTGCCCTTGACGCGTCCGGCGCCGTGGCAGTCGTGGCAGGGATCCTTCACCATCTTGCCGGTGCCGTGGCACTTGGGGCAGGTCTGCTGGATCGAGAAGAAACCCTGCTGCATGCGCACCTGACCCACGCCGTTGCAGGTGGTGCAGGTGACCGGCTTGGTGCCCGGCTTGGCGCCGGTGCCGCCGCAGGTGCCGCAGTCGTCCATGGTCGGAATGCGGATGCGGGTGTCGGTGCCGCGGGCCGCTTCTTCCAGCGACACTTCGAGGTTGTAGCGCAGGTCGGCGCCGCGGTAGACGCCGCTGCGACCGCCGCCGCGTCCGCCCTGGTTGCCGAAGATTTCACCGAAGATGTCGCCGAAGGCGTCGCCGAAACCGCCGAAGCCCTGACCGCCGCCTGCGCCGCCACCCATGTTCGGGTCGACGCCGGCGTGGCCGTACTGGTCGTAGGCCGCGCGCTTCTGGCCGTCCGACAGGATTTCGTAGGCTTCCTTCGCTTCCTTGAACTTGTCCTCGGCTTCCTTGCTGTCCGGATTGCGGTCCGGGTGGTACTTCATCGCCAGCTTGCGGTAAGCCTTCTTGATTTCGTCATCGGAGGCGTCGCGGTTGACGCCGAGGATGTCGTAAAAGTCTTTCTTCGCCATTCGTGTTCACCACAGATGCGGCAAAGGCACAGTGCGTCAGGAGAGGCTCCCGCCGCGCTGTGCCCCGCTTGTTGAGTGCGGGTCCGCAGACCCGACGCGCAGCTTACTTCTTGTCCTTCACCTCGGTGAATTCGGCGTCGACCACGTCGCCGTCGTCGTCCTTCTTGCCGCCGGGTGCCGCGCCCGCCGCACCGGCTGCGCCGGCTTCGGCCTGCTGCTGCGCGTACATCGCCTCGCCCAGTTTCTGCGCGGCGGTGGCCAGCGCTGCGCTCTTGGCGTCGATGGCGTCCTTCTCGCCGCTGCGGATCGCGTCTTCCAGTTCCTTGATCGCGGCTTCGATCGCTTCCTTCTCGCTGCCGTCGACCTTGTCACCGTGCTCGGTCAGCGCCTTGCGGGTCGAATGCACCAGCGCGTCGGCCTGGTTGCGGGCGTCTGCCAGCTCATGTGCGCGCTTGTCCTCTTCGGCGTGCAGTTCGGCGTCCTTCACCATGCGCTGGATCTCTTCTTCCGACAGACCCGAGTTCGCCTTGATGGTGATCTTGTTTTCCTTGCCGGTGCCCTTGTCCTTGGCCGACACGTGCAGGATGCCGTTGGCGTCGATGTCGAAGGTGACCTCGATCTGCGGCATGCCGCGCGGCGCCGGGGCGATGCCTTCCAGGTTGAATTCGCCGAGCGACTTGTTGCCCGAGGCCATTTCGCGCTCGCCCTGATAGACCTTGATGGTCACCGCCGGCTGGTTGTCATCGGCGGTCGAGAAGGTCTGCGAGAACTTGGTCGGCACCGTGGTGTTCTTCTGGATCATCTTGGTCATGACGCCGCCCAGCGTCTCGATGCCCAGCGACAGCGGGGTCACGTCGAGCAGCAGCACGTCCTTGACGTCGCCCTGCAGCACGCCGCCCTGGATGGACGCGCCGACGGCAACCGCCTCATCCGGGTTCACGTCCTTGCGCGGCTCCTTGCCGAAGAATTCGCGCACCTTTTCCTGCACCTTGGGCATGCGGGTCATGCCACCGACCAGGATGACGTCGTCGATGTCGCCTATCTTGACGCCCGAATCCTTCAGCGCGATGCGGCAGGGCTCGATCGAACGCTCGATCAGCTCTTCCACCAGCGATTCGAACTTGGCGCGGGTGATCTTGATCGCCAGGTGCTTCGGGCCGGACGCGTCGGCGGTGATGTAGGGCAGGTTGATTTCGGTCTGCGCGCTCGACGACAGCTCGATCTTGGCCTTTTCCGCCGCTTCCTTCAGGCGTTGCAGCGCGAGGATGTCCTTCTTCAGGTCGACGCCCTGGTCCTTCTTGAACTCGTCGATCACGTAATCGATGATGCGCTGGTCGAAGTCCTCGCCGCCCAGGAAAGTGTCGCCGTTGGTGGCCAGCACTTCGAACTGGTGCTCGCCATCGACGTCGGCGATTTCGATGATGGACACGTCGAAAGTACCGCCGCCCAGGTCATACACCGCGATCTTGGAGTCGCCCGGCTTCTTGTCCATGCCGAAGGCGAGCGCAGCCGCGGTCGGCTCGTTGATGATGCGCTTCACGTCCAGACCGGCGATGCGGCCGGCGTCCTTGGTGGCCTGGCGCTGGCTGTCGTTGAAGTAGGCCGGCACCGTGATGACAGCTTCGGTCACTTCTTCGCCGAGGTAGTCTTCGGCGGTCTTCTTCATCTTGCGCAGCACTTCGGCCGACACCTGCGGCGGCGCGATCTTCTTGCCGCGCACTTCCACCCAGGCGTCACCGTTGTCGGCCTTGGCGATCTTGTAGGGCATCAGTGCGATGTCCTTCTGCACTTCCTTCTCTTCGAAGCGGCGGCCGATCAGGCGCTTGACCGCGAACAGCGTGTTCGCGGCGTTGGTGACCGCCTGGCGCTTGGCCGAGGCGCCGACCAGGATTTCGCCGTCTTCGGCGTAGGCCACGATGGACGGCGTGGTGCGCGCGCCTTCCGAGTTCTCGATCACCTTGGGCTTGCCGCCTTCCATCACGGAGACGCAGCTATTGGTGGTGCCCAGATCGATACCGATGATTTTTCCCATGTTCGGGGTCCTCTATATGTATGTTCGGGTGGAGGAAAGAGCTTGTCTGAGGTCGAAGTGGGGCGTTTGCCCCTGCATTTCAAGGGGCTTTTCAGCCCGCCGCCTTCGAAACGATGACCAGGGCCGGGCGCAGCACGCGCTCGTGCAGCAGATAGCCCTTCTGCAGCACCTGCACCACGTGATTGGGTTCGCCCGGCGCCTCGATCTGGCTGATCGCCTGGTGCTTGTGCGGGTCGAACTTCTCGCCCAGCGGATTCACTTCCTCGACGCTGGCACCGCTGAAGGCCTGCACCAGCTGCTTGAGCGTCAGTTCTACGCCTTCGCGGGTCTTGGCGACGTCGTTCGAGGTGTCGGCCAGTGCGGCTTCCAGACTGTCCTTGACCGGCACCATGGCGGAGGCGAATTTCTCGGCGGCGAACTTGCCGGCCTTGATCACGTCCTCGGCGGCACGGCGGCGCATGTTCTCGGTTTCGGCCTTGGCGCGCAGCAGCGCATCCTGCAGTTCCGCGATCTTCTGTTCGGCGGCGGCCAGCGCGTCCGGCGCTTCGGCAGCGGCCGGCGTGTCCGGAGCGGCGTCTGCGAGGTTTTCCGGCGTCGGGTTAGGGGTCTGTTCGGTCATTCCGGGGATCCTCTGATTCTGAGACCCGCCGCACATGGGGGCGTCCGGACGGTTTTCAAGCCCCCTTTCCGGGGGCTTGTCCGGTCTGCCGACGTGGGTAATTTTGTCGTGCTCCCGGCGATGCCCTATCATTCCCGCTTCATGACGCGTTCCACGCTTCCTTCCTGTCTTTCTCATGCTTGAGCGCATCGGCAAATACCGGGTCATCCGCGAAATCGGCAAAGGCGCCACCGCGACCGTCTACCTGTGCAAGTGCGACGACATCGAGGAAATGGTCGCGGTCAAGCTGGTCGATTTCGGCGACAAGAACCGGGATCAGGGCAAGTGGTCGCGGCGCATGCGCAAACTGTTCCTGACCGAGGCGGCGATCGCCGCCAGGCTCGACCACCCCAACATCATCCGCATCTACGACGCGCAGGTCGAAGAGAACCGGGCCTATCTGGTCATGGAATTCATCGACGGCCAGCCGCTTGACCATTACTGCGAATTCAACACCATGCTGCCGCTGCCGCGGGCGGTGAGCATCGTGTTCAAGTGCGCGATGGCGCTCGACTACGCCTTCCGTCATGGCGTCGTGCATCGAGACATCAAACCGGCCAACATCCTGATCGGCGCCAACGACCTGGTGAAGGTGACCGATTTCGGTCTGGCGCTGAACGTGGCCAAGGAAAACGACAAGGATTCGACCTTC
Source organism: Methyloversatilis universalis FAM5 (assembly GCF_000214035.2). Classification (GTDB taxonomy): domain Bacteria; phylum Pseudomonadota; class Gammaproteobacteria; order Burkholderiales; family Rhodocyclaceae; genus Methyloversatilis; species Methyloversatilis universalis. Next base: position 105,399 of record NZ_AFHG01000029.1, read on the forward strand.
ATCATGGGCGTGGGCTCGCCGGCCTACATGAGCCCGGAACAGGTGAAGGGCTATCCGCTGAACCAGAAGACCGATCTGTACTCGCTGGGGGTGGTGCTGTTCCACCTGCTGACCGGGCGGCTGCCCTTCCGCGCCAAGCACCCGGCCCAGCTCATCTACAAGATCATCAACGCCGATCCGCCGTCGGCGTCCCAGCTGAACCCGGAAGTGCCGGAGGCGATGGACCGGGTGATCCGCAAGGCGCTGGAAAAGGATCTGTACTCCCGCTACAAGAACGGCGCGGAGTTCGCCAAGGATCTGTCGTCGGTCCGCTTCAAGATCCTCGACGACAAGTACGTGCCGCCGGACACCACGCGCTTTTCCATCCTGCGCAAGATGCCCTTCTTCACCGAATTCGACGACGTCGAGGTGTGGGAGGTGCTGCGTTTCTCGAACTGGCGCCAGTACGCGGAAGGTACGGTGCTGATGCGTGAAGGCGAGGGCGACAACCGTTTCGGTCTCATCGTGTCCGGTCACGTCCGCGTGGTGGTGGGCGGTCGCCTGCTGGCCGAGCTGGGGCCGGGCGAGGTGGTGGGTGAAATGGGCTACCTCGATCCGACGCACCTGCGTCGATCGGCCACCGTGGTGGCGATCTCGCCGGTCGCCTTCCTCGAGGTGAGTCCGTCGGCGCTGGCGCTGGCGTCGGAAGAGTGTCTTGAGCACTTCCGCGGTCAGCTCATCAGTACCGTGGTGCAGCGCCTGGCACGGGCCAACGCCGCGCTTGCGGCCCAGGGTGAGGAGGTGATGATGCCGACCGAGTCCGGTTTTTCGGTGGTCGGCTCGGGTCTGGATCTCGAACTGCTGCCTGACGCCCCGGTCCGTCGCTGACCGGCGGCCGGCCCTGCAGGTGGGCCTCGGCGCACGCCGAGCGTGACGCCTGCCCTCGGACCGCTTCTAAAGTTTCCATCCCGCAGGCCGAAACTCTCCCTGCAAGCACACGGCTTCACCCTGGTGCTGATCGAAGGAGAGCAACCTTGAGCCGCAATTCAGTTTATGGCATCAGCCGCGTTGATAACGAGGCCAGCCGCACCCACGGCTGGCTCGTGACCATACAGCGACGCGGGGTGATTCACCGCAAGCATTTCAGCGACGGCGTGTTCGGCGGTAAGCAGAAAGCGTTTACCGCTGCCAAGCAGTTCCGCGACGACATCATTTCGAAATTCCCGCCGTTCTCGCTGCGGGAGTACTCCAGCATCGTCAAGAAGAACAACCGCTCCGGCGTGGTTGGCGTCTGCCGCTACTGTGCGTCGGAAACCCGTGACATGCCCGAGGACAAGCAGCGCTGGTTCTGGGTGGCGTCCTGGCCGCTGCCGTCGGGTCGCCGCAAGCGGGTGAAGTTTTCGGTGAACAAGTACGGCGAGGAAGGTGCGTTCAAGATGGCGCTGAAGGCGCGCAAGGATGCGCTGAAGAAGCTGGACGGCCAGTTCGACCCGGGCGCGGCCCGTCGCGGACGTCCGCGCAAGGCCAAGAACGACGAGAACGTACTGCCGGCGCGCGCCGCCGCCTGATGTCTTCCGGCCGATGAAAAAAGGCGACCCGCGGGTCGCCTTTTTCTTTGCGCTGCACGCTTCAGCGCGCAGCGCCCATGTCCCGGGCGCGCTGCGCCTGCAGTGCGCGCTCAGGCTGAGGCTGGCCGGCCTCGTCCCACCAGTGGCCCAGTTCGCGCCGCACCAGGCCGCCCAGTGCGGCGATCCAGTCCGGTCTTTCATTCAGGCAGGGGATGTAGCTGAAGCGCTGGCCGCCGTGCGCGATGAAGGCGTCGCGGTTCTCCACTGCGATTTCCTCCAGTGTTTCCAGACAGTCGGCGACAAAGCCGGGGCACATCACGTCCACGCTCTTCAGGCCGCCATCCGCCAGCTTTTCCAGCGTCGGCTGGGTGTAGGGCTCCAGCCAGCGGGCGCGGCCGAAGCGGGACTGGAAGGTGACCAGATAGTCCTCCTTTCCGAGACCGAGCGCCTCGGCCAGCAGCCGGCCGGTCCGGTGGCATTCGCAGTGGTAGGGGTCGCCCTTCATCAGGTGAAAGTGCGGCACGCCGTGGAAGGACATGACCAGCTTGTCGGCGCGGCCGTTCTTCTGCCAGTGCTCGCGCACGCTGGCGGCCAGCGCGTCGATATAGCTGCGATCGCCCGCGAACGCGCGCACGTAGCGGAGTTCAGGCAGGTTGCGCCAGCGCAGCAGCGCGCGCGCCAGTTCGTCCACCACCGAGCCGGTGGTGCTGGACGCGCCCTGCGGATACATCGGAACCGCGAGGATGCGGGTGAAACCTTCCGCCTTCATCTGCTGCAGCACGTCGGCAATCGAAGGCGCGCCGTAGCGCATCGCGTGCCTGACCTCGATGTCCGGCTGGCCTTCGGCCACCATCCAGCCGCGCAGCAGACGGGTCTGGCGTTCGGTATGCACACGCAGCGGCGATCCTTCGTCGGTCCACACGGTGGCGTACTTCTCGGCCGACTTCTTCGGTCGCACGTTCAGGATGATGGCGTTCAGGATGAGCCACCAGACCGGCTTGGGCACTTCGACCACGCGGTCGTCGGACAGGAACTCCTTCAGATAGCGGCGCAGCGACGGTGCGTCGGCCTGGTCGGGCGTGCCGAGATTGACCAGCAGCACGCCGGTGCGGGCGGTCTGGCCGTGGGTATAGGGCGGTTCGGCGATGAAGCGGGACATGTCGTGTTCTTGTTGTGGCCGCCCGGGAAAGGACGGCGTTCGGGTTTGACTGAGGGGTGACCGGGGCCGGGCTGCGCCCGGCTCAGGTCTGGCTGAGCGCGCTCGACAGCAGCTTGGCGGTCACGTCCACGATGGGAATGACCCGCTCGTAGGCCATGCGGGTGGGGCCGATCACGCCCACCGTACCGACCACCTGGCCCTGCACCTCGTAGGGTGCGGTGACCACGCTGCACTCATCGAGCGGCGCCAGCCCGGATTCGCCGCCGATGAAGATCTGCACGCCTTCGGCGCGCTGGGACAGGTCGAGCAGGCTGGCCAGCTGGGTGCGCTGGTCGAACAGCGAGAACAGTTCGCGCAGGCGCGACATGTTGGACGCCAGATCGTCGACCTCGAGCAGATTGCGCTCGCCGCTGATCACGTACTGCCCCTTGTCGTCCGAGAACGCCTCGTTGCCGGCCTGCAGTGCCGCCGCCATCAGCGTCGTCAGATCGCCGTGCAGCTGCTTCAGTTCCGCCTGCAGCCGGTTGCGGATTTCATCGAAGTCGAGCCCGGCGTAGTGCTGGTTCAGGAAGTTGGCCGCGGTGACCAGTTCGGACGGCGAAAAATTCTTTTCGGTCAGCAGGATGCGGTTCTGCACCTCGCCCGACTCGGTCACGATGATGAGCAGGATGCGCTTGTCCGACAGGCTCAGGAACTCGATCTGGCGGATGCGCGGAAGCTGGCGGCGCGGCGCCACCACGATGCCGGCGAAACGGGTGAGCTGGGACAGCAGCTGCGAAGCCTGGTTGACCAGCAGGCGCGGGTCCGCCGGCCGCAGTTCTCCCTTCAGTTCGCTGATCTGACCCGGCTCCAGCGGCTGCACCGACAGCAGCGTGTCGACGAAGAAGCGGTAGCCGCGCGGCGTCGGCACCCGGCCGGCCGAGGTGTGCGGGCTGGCGATGTAGCCCAGTTCCTCCAGGTCGGACATGACATTGCGTATCGTGGCCGGCGACAGGTCCAGGCCGGCGAATTTCGACAGCGTGCGGGAACCCACAGGCTGGCCGTCCGCGATATAGCGCTCGACCAGGGTTTTCAGCAGCAGTCTCGAACGGTCTTCAAGCATGGAACGGGCAGAGGGGCATCGCAGGGCGAATCATGTTTCCAGTGCCTGATTCTAGAGCAGTGCGCGCCGTGGCGTCAGGCATCCTGTCCGCCATCTTGACACAGTGACACCGGAGGCCGCGCGTGGCAGGCCCGGTGTCACGGTCGGGCCCGGCCTTTGTGGTTTAATCCGCGCATGAATACCGAATCTCCGGCCTACGGCTGCGTTGCGCTGATCGGCAAGTACCAGAGCGCCGAAGTGGCCGAGTCGCTGCGCACGCTGGCGCACTGGCTGCGCGACGCCGGCCGCGAGGTGCTGATCGAGCAGGCATCGGCCGAAGTGATGCCGGATGACCGCTTCGAGTCGGCCGATTTCGACGCGCTGGGCCGGCGCGCACAGCTCGCGGTGGTGGTCGGCGGCGACGGTTCGCTGATCAGCGCGGCCCGCAAGCTCGCGCCCTTCGGCGTGCCGCTGGTCGGCATCAACCAGGGCCGGCTGGGTTTCCTGACCGACGTTGCCCGCTCCAGCATGCTTGAATCGCTGGAATCGCTGCTGCGCGGCGACTTCCGTGCCGAGCGGCGGGTGCTGATGCAGGCCCAGGTGCTGCGCGAGGGCAGGGCGGTGTTTTCCGCCTTCGCGCTCAACGACGTGGTCATTTCCAAGGGCGACCTCGGCCGCATGATCGAGTTCGAGGTGCGGGTGGATGGCGAATTCGTCTACAGCCAGCGGTCGGACGGGCTCATCGTCGCGACGCCCACCGGTTCGACCGCCTATTCGCTGTCGGCCAACGGCCCCATCGTCCATCCTTCACTCGGCGGCATGCTCATCGTGCCGCTGTGTCCGCACGCGCTGTCGTCGCGGCCCATCGTGCTCGGCGACAGCGCGGTGCTGAACGTGCGGCTGTTTTCCCGCCATGACGCGCGTGCCCACTTCGACGGTCAGGAGCATGTCAATCTCCAGGGCGACGACGTGCTGCGCATCGAGCGCTCGCCGCACCAGGTGACCCTGCTGCATCCGCCCGGCTACAGCTATTTCGCCATGCTGCGCGAGAAGCTGCGGTGGAGCGAGGCGCCGAAGGAAGTCTGAGCCGCGCCCGGGTTGCGCCGGAGAGCCGCGGTCCCTGTATCGTCCCGTATCGTCCAGAACTGTCCGTTTCCTGCCGGGGTTTCATGCTCGAACGTCTATTCATCCGCGATTTCATTCTGGTCGACCGGCTGGAGCTCGATTTTTCGTCCGGCTTCGGCGCGCTGACCGGCGAGACCGGCGCCGGAAAATCCATTCTGGTGGATGCGCTCGGCCTGCTGATGGGCGGCCGGGCCGAGGCGTCTGTGGTGCGAAATGGCTGCGAGCGCGCCGAACTGTCGGCCGAATTCGCCTGTGCCGGCCACGACGCGCTGGCCGACTGGCTGCGCGAGCAGGATTTCGAGCCGGAAGAGGGTGTGGTGATCGCCCGGCGCGTGATCGACGCCGGCGGCCGCTCCCGCGCCTACATCAATGGCGCGCCGGCCAGCGTGGCCCAGCTGAAGGAGCTGGGCGGGCTGCTGATCGACATCCACGGCCAGCACGCGCACCAGGCGCTGATGCGCGAATCCGCCCAGCGCGCGCTGTTCGACCAGCACGCCGGGCTGACCGCCCAGGTGGCGACGGTCGGCCGGCTGCATCGCGAATGGCAGCAGCGCGAACAGGCGCTGGCGCGCGCGCTGCAGGACAGCGAATCGGCTGCGCGCGAGCGCGAGCGGCTGCAGTGGCTGGTCGAGGAACTGGAGGCGCTGGCCTTCGAACCCCAGGCATGGGCCGAACTGCAGCAGGATCACGGCCGGCTGGCGCATGCCACCCAGCTGCTGGAGGGGTCGGCCGAAGCGCTGGCGCTGATCGAGGAGGGCGACACCGCGCTTGACGCCCAGCTCGCGCATGTCGCGGCGCTGCTCGGCAAGCTGGAGGCCTACGACCCGACGCTGGCCGAATGCCGCGGCCTGGTCGAATCCGCCGCCACTCAGGTGGACGAGGCGGCGCGTGCGCTGCGCACCTACGCCCACCGCATCGACGCCGACCCGCAGGCGCTGGCGCGGGCCGACGAACGGATCGCGGCAGTCCTGGACTGCGCACGCAAGCACCGGGTCGAGCCGGAAGGTCTGCCCGGCCTGCTGGCGGACAGCCGTATCCGGCTTGAACAGCTGCAGCTGGAATCCGACCCGGCCGCACTCGCCGCTGCGCGTGACGCGGCGCTGGCGGCCTGCATCGAGGCAGCGCGTGCGCTGTCCGCTGCGCGCGCGCCGGCGGCGCGCCAGCTGTCCGATGCGGTCACCGCGGCCATGTCGGAACTGGCGATGCAGGGCGGCCGCTTCGAAGTGGTCATGCAGCCGCGCGAACTGCCGTCCGCCACCGGGCTGGAGGACATCGAATTCCATGTCGCTGCCAACCCGGGCCAGCCGCTGGCCCCGCTGGCCAAGGTGGCGTCCGGCGGCGAACTGTCGCGCATCGGTCTGGCGATACAGGTGATCGCCAGCGCGCGCAGCGGCACGCCGACCCTGGTGTTCGACGAGGTGGATGTCGGCATCGGCGGCCGGGTGGCCGAGGTGGTCGGCCGTCAGCTGGCGCGGCTGGGCGAGGCGCGTCAGGTGCTGTGCGTCACCCATCTGCCGCAGGTGGCAGCGCGTGCGCACTGGCAGTGGTCCATCGCCAAGCGCAGCGACAACGGCCAGACGCGCAGTGCGGTGACCCCGCTCGATGCCGATGCACGCGTCGATGAGATCGCCCGCATGCTGGGTGGTGAGGTGATCACCGACACCACCCGCGCGCATGCGCGGGAAATGCTCGGTTACTGAAGGCCGGACGACCGGTTCAGGATGCCCTGAGCCCGCGACCGGCGGTGGGCGGCCCGAAGCCCCGGCGCGCCGGTCAGCTGCCGGTGATCGCCAGCGTGATGACGCCGGTGGCGACGAACAGGCCGGCGGCGATGCGCCGTATCCAGTTCACCGGCAGGCGGGCGGCCAGTTTCTGGCCGACATACACCGCCGGCACGTTGGCGATCATCATGCCCAGCGTGGTGCCGGTCACCACCCACGAGAACGCGTGCTCGAAGCGGGCACCCAGCGCCACGGTCGCCAGCTGCGTCTTGTCGCCCATTTCGGCCATGAAGAACAGCAGCGTGGCGGTCAGGAATACGCCGTGCGCGCTGCCCACCTCGGTGTCTTCCAGCTCGTCCGGCACCAGCGCCCACAGGCCGCAGCCGATGAAGGCCAGACCGACGATCCAGCGCAGCGCATCCGGCGACAGCACCGAGGCCACCAGCGCGCCCAGCCAGGCGGCCAGCGCATGATTGAGCACGGTGGCCACCAGGATGCCGAGGCAGATGGGCAGTGGCCTGCGCAGCCGCGCGGCCAGCAGGAAGGAGAGGAGCTGGGTCTTGTCGCCGATTTCGGCGAGCGCGACCAGCGCGGTCGAGGCGATCAGTGCGTCCATGGAAAAAGACAGGAGCGGGCCGCGCGCGGCCCTGAATCGGAGGCGTGGAAGGGGCTCAGCCCCGCAGCGTCTTGCGGCGGTTGGGGCAGTCGTCGGTGGCGCAGTCGGCAAAGATGGTCAGTGCGTGGTCGTGCACCGTGAAACCGCGTTCCTTGGCCACCTTGATCTGGCGGCGCTCGATCTCCGCGTCGTAGAACTCTTCCACCTTGCCGCACTGGATGCACACCAGGTGGTCGTGGTGGTGGCCTTCGTTCAGTTCGAACACCGCCTTGCCGGACTCGAAGAAGTGCCGTTCGAGCAGGCCGGCCTGCTCGAACTGGGTCAGCACGCGGTAGACCGTGGCCAGACCGATGTCCATGTCTTCCTGCAGCAGCGCCTTGTAGACGTCTTCGGCACTCATGTGGCGTACGTCCGCGCGCTGGAACAGCTCGAGTATCTTCAGTCGCGGCAGGGTGGCCTTGAGCCCGATGTTTTTCAGGTTCTGGGAATTTGCGCTCATCCGGGTCGCCTGGAGGCATTGGCAAGGTCGCTATAATATAGACTTTCGTGTCCGGCCCGGCGTGCTGCGCCGGCCGTCCGATCTTCATTCGAGTCCTGCCGCGATGTCCTTCGCCCCCCTGGTTCGCCTTGTCACCGCCCGCCGCGCCTGCGTCGCCCTCGTTCCGCTGATCGCGGGCTGCAGCAGTTTCCAGGTGCCGGATTCGCTCGACGTGGTGAGCAAGCTCAATCCTTACCGCATCGACATCCGCCAGGGCAACCTCGTTACCCAGGAAATGGTGGGCCAGCTCAAGGCCGGCATGAGCCGCGAACAGGTGCGTTTCCTGCTCGGTACGCCGATGCTGGCCGACGTGTTCCACCCGGACCGCTGGGACTACGTGTACTTCTTCAAGCCGGGCAACAAGCCGGAAGACACGCAGCAGCGCCGCCTCATCGTCTATTTCGAGGACGACAGGCTGGTCAGCGTGGGCGGCGACGTGGTGGCGGCGGAAGAGGGCGAGATCCAGCCGCCGGAACAGCGCACCCGTACGCTCGACCTGTCCGAGGTCGCGGCACCGGACAAGAAGAAGTAACTTTCCACCGGGCGCCCGGCGCGCCCGTCCAGCGAACCGAAAGGATTTCATGTCACCGATGCGCATTGCGATCGCGGGGGCATCCGGCCGCATGGGCCGCATGCTGATCGAAGCCACCACGCGCGACGAAGGCGCCCAGCTTGCCGCGGCGCTCGACCGCCCGGACTCGCCGGCGATCGGCGAAGACGCCTGCGCCTTCCTGGGCGTGAAAAGCGGCGTGCTCATCCGCGGCGATGTCGAGGCGGCGCTGGCCGGTGCCGATTTCCTGATCGACTTCACCCGGCCGGAAGCCACGCTGGCCCATCTGGACATCTGCAAGCGCCTGGGCGTCAAGATGATCATCGGCACCACCGGTTTCAGCGAGGCGCAGCGCGCCCAGCTGGCCGAGGCGTCGAAGGAGCTGGCCATCGTGTTCGCGCCCAATATGGCGGTCGGCGTCAATGCGGTGTTCAAGCTGCTCGACGTGGCCGCGCGCATCCTGAACAGCGGCTACGACATCGAGGTGATCGAGGCCCATCACCGGATGAAGGTGGACGCGCCGTCCGGCACCGCGCTGCGCATGGGCGAGGTGGTGGCCGGCGCGCTGGGCCGTTCGCTGACCGACTGCGCGATCTACGGCCGCGAAGGCCATACCGGCGAACGCGACGCGAACACGATAGGCTTCGCCACGGTGCGCGGCGGCGACATCGTCGGCGATCACACCGTGCTGTTCGCCGGCATCGGCGAGCGGGTCGAAATCACGCACAAGGCGGCCAGCCGCATGCCCTACGCGCTGGGCAGTCTGCGCGCCGCGCGCTGGCTGGTCGATCGCAGCAGCGGGCTGTACGACATGCAGGACGTGCTCGGCCTGCGCTGAGCGCCGTCGGGCCGGGTGCCACGACTACAGTCGGCGCCCGGCAGGCCGTTAATTGGGGCTGGAGTTTTCTGACCCTCATTCATGCATCCATCGCTGTCATCCCTGCTGCAGCAGATCGGCCTGACCGGCACCGATGAGCGGGCGGTCGCCGACTGGCTTGCGTCCGGGCCCGCACCGGCCGCGCTGTCGGCAGCGCTTCAGGAGATGGACAGGCTGGTCGAGGCGGGCAGCGAACTCGATGCGTCCCGCCACGCCTGGCAGTGGGAGCCCGCCACCGCGCGCTTCGCGGTGCCGCCGGAATTCCGCCAGTCGCTGGGCTACAGCCAGGCAGAACTGCCCGAACTGCTGGCGGTGTGGCGAGACATCGTTCATGAAGACGACGTCGCCGGATTCGACCGCTGGCTGGAAGACCGGCTGGCAGGGGCCACTGCGCAGCCGGCGTTCGACCTGCGTCTGCGGCGTGCCGACGGCGAGGTGCTGTGGCTGCGCATCGAATCCACCGCCACCGAGCGCGACGATCGCGGTCGCGTGGTCAGCGTATCCGGCCTGATCGGTCTGCTCGACGCACGTCGTCAGGCCGAGGTCGAACTGCTGCGCGCGAAGGAAAAGGCGGAAGCCGCCAGCCGCGCCAAGAGCGATTTCCTGGCCAATATGAGCCACGAAATCCGCACCCCGATGAACGGCATCATGGGCATGTCGGCGCTGCTGCAGGACACCTCGCTGGACAGCGAGCAGCGCGAGTACGTGCACGCGATCAAGACCTCGGCCGATGCGCTGCTGGTCATCATCAACGACATCCTGGATTTCTCGAAGATCGAGGCCGGCAAGCTGGCGATCGAGGAGGTCGAGTGCGTGCCGTCCGATCTGGTCGGCGAAGCCGCGCGCGGGCTGGCCATCGGTGCCCAGCAGAAGGGCGTTGAGCTGTACTGCCGTATCGCGCCCGATCTGCCGCGCCGCGTGCTGGGCGACCCGGGCCGCATGCGCCAGATTCTGGTCAATCTGATCGGCAACGCCGTCAAGTTCACCGAGCGCGGCGAAATCGAGGTCGGCTGCGAGGCGGTCGGCATGCCCTCCGCGGTGGGTGATCATGCGGAACTGCATCTGTGGGTGCGCGACACCGGCATCGGCATCGATGCCGCCAAGCAGGCCCTGGTGTTCGAAGCCTTTGCCCAGGCCGATACCTCGACCACCCGCCGCTTCGGCGGTACCGGTCTGGGCCTGGCCATCTGCAACCGACTGGTGTCGCTGATGGGCGGCCGGCTGTGGCTGGAAAGCACGCCGGGCCAGGGCTCCACCTTCCATTTCACCATGCGCTGCCGCGTGCTCGAGGCCGCTGGCCTGTCGCCGCATTTCCAGCGTTTCCCCGGTCTGCGGGTGCTGCTGATCGAGGATCATCCGCCCAGCCGCAGTGCCGTGGCGGCCATGCTGGGCGACATGGGGGCCTCGGCGCTGGCGGTCGGCGCCGTGCAGGCTGCGCGCCAGGCCCTGCGGCAGGCGCATGACAGCGGACGGCCGTTCGACATCCTGATGGTCGACCGCACGCTGCCAGACGAGGACGCCTTCGATTTCGTGTCCGGCTTCTGCGAGGGGCCGAACCGGCTCAATCGCGTGGTGATGATGCTCAGCGGCGCCAACCAGGCCGCAGACAACGCACTGGCGCGCTCGCTCGGCGTGCGCGGTCGCCTGCACAAGCCGTTCTCGGCGGGCGAACTCGCGACGGCGCTGACCGACGCCCTGAGCAGCCAGCCGGACGACAGTGCGCACGAACTGGACGATTTCGCGCTCACCATCGGTGACCTCGACATCGAGCGCTCGCTGGTCCATTCCGGCCTGGGCAGTGCGACGGTGCGGCATGTGCTGCTGGCCGAGGACAATCCGGTGAACCAGCTGGTCGCGGTACGTACCCTGGAGCGGGCGGGCTACAAGGTGACGGTCGCCAACAACGGCCAGGAAGCGCTCGACCTGATAGACAGCGAATCCTTCGACGTGGTGCTGATGGACGTGCAGATGCCGGTCATGGGCGGGATCGAAGCCACCCGTGCCATACGCGCGCGGGAGCAGCGCCGCTCCTGGGTGGTGGATACCGACCATGTGCAGCATCTGCCCATCATCGCGATGACCGCCAACGCGATGAAGGGCGACCGCGAACTGTGCCTGGACGAAGGCATGGATGATTACGTGAGCAAGCCGGTCAAGGCGGAAGATCTGCTGGCGGCGCTCGAACGGGTGCTCGAACGGCCGGACGACGATGCCGCGATGACGCACACCGCGATTTCCGACATCAACGGTCTGATGCGCAGTGCGGGTCACGGCCATGTGTCCGCCGACTGGGGTGCTGAGGCGGCCGAACCGGCGATCGACCTGTCCCATACGCTGGAAACGCTGGAAGGTGACCGCGCCATGGTGCTCAGGGTGATCGACGTGTTCCTTGGCGAGCTGCCGGAACTGCGTCGCACGCTGGCGGCAGGCGTACAGGGTCAGGACTGCGAGGTCGTGGCCCGGGTCGGCCACCGGCTGCGCGGTTCGCTGTCGGTGTTCGGTGCGCGCGGCACCGAAGTCTGCGTGTCCCGTCTGGAAGAGGCCGCCCGGGCGGGCGACAGCGGCGCCCTGGCCAGTCTGCATCGTGATGCCGACCATCTTCTGGCTCGGCTGGGCGAGGCGCTGGTGGCGGGGCGCGCTTCGGTCCTGGCCTGACAGCGGGATGCGGCTCGCTCTGGTTTACGCTTTGTCACCGGTGTCTGCACGCACCGAAATTGCGCGCCGCACCACCCTCGGGCTATAATGTATCGATCAGCGGGAGGTGCCCAAAACGGCGCCTCCCGCTTCGCATATGTGGCGCACGCGCGTCACCGTCCCCCAGATTCGCAATTCAGGAGTAAAACGTGTCCGCCCATGCGCCCGCGCTGCTTGCACTCGCCGATGGAACGGTCTTTCACGGCAAAAGCATAGGGGCGGAAACGGTCACGACCGGCGAAGTGGTGTTCAACACCGCGCTCACCGGGTATCAGGAAATCCTGACCGATCCGAGCTATACCCGCCAGATCGTCACGCTGACCTATCCGCACATCGGCAATACCGGCGTCAACGTCGAGGACGTCGAAGCCGGCCGCGTGTTCGCCGCCGGCCTGGTCATCCGTGACCTGCCGCTGCGTTCGTCCAATTTCCGCAGTCACCAGACGCTGGATGCCTACCTGCGCGAACAGGGCATTCCCGGCATCGCCAACATCGATACCCGCAAGCTCACCCGCCTGCTGCGCGAGAAGGGTGCGCAGAGCGCCTGCCTGATGGCCGGCAAGGTCGACGCCGCGGAAGCGGTGGCCAAGGCGCGCGAATTTGCCGGTCTCGCAGGCATGGATCTGGCCAAGGTAGTCAGCGCGACCGCGCCCTACGAATGGACCGAGGGCGAGTGGCAGCTCGGCCAGGGCTTCGTGAAGCCCGACGCCACGCCTTTCCACGTGGTGGCCTATGACTTCGGCGTCAAGCGCAACATTCTACGCATGCTGGCCAGCCGCGGCTGCCGCCTGACCGTGGTGCCGGCGCAGACGCCGGCCGACACCGTGCTGGCGATGAATCCGGACGGCGTGTTCCTGTCCAATGGCCCCGGCGATCCTGAGCCCTGCGACTACGCGATTGCGGCCATCCGCACCTTCCTCGACCGCAGGATTCCGACCTTCGGCATCTGTCTCGGCCATCAGCTGATGGGTCTGGCCGCCGGCGCGAAGACGCTGAAGATGAAGTTCGGCCACCACGGCGCCAACCACCCGGTCAAGGACAACGACTCCGGCCGCGTGCTCATTACCAGCCAGAACCACGGCTTCGCGGTCGATCCGGCCACGCTGCCGGCCAATGTGCGGGTGACCCACGTGTCGCTGTTCGACGGCAGCCTGCAGGGCATGGCCTGGACCGACCGTCCGGCTTTCTGCTTCCAGGGCCACCCTGAAGCCAGCCCCGGTCCGCACGACGTGGCCTATCTGTTCGATCGATTCGTGAAGATGATGGAGGAGGGGAAAGGGGCGAGAGGCTAGGGCCTAGGGAAAGCATGCGGGCGGCGCAGCCGCCCGGAAATTTCACCCTGATCCCTGACCCCTGATCCCTAGTCCCTCACAGACAAATGCCCAAACGTACAGACATCCAATCCATCCTGATCATCGGCGCCGGTCCCATCGTGATCGGCCAGGCCTGCGAGTTCGACTACTCCGGCGCCCAGGCCTGCAAGGCGCTGCGTGAAGAGGGTTACCGCGTCGTGCTGGTGAATTCCAACCCGGCCACGATCATGACCGACCCCGGCATGGCCGACGTGACCTATATCGAGCCCATCACCTGGCAGATGGTCGAGAAGATCATCGAGAAGGAGCGCCCGGACGCGCTGCTGCCCACCATGGGCGGCCAGACCGCGCTGAACTGTGCGCTCGACCTCGCCCGCCACGGCGTGCTCGACAAGTACAAGGTCGAACTGATCGGCGCCAAGCAGGAAGCGATCGACAAGGCCGAGGACCGCGAGAAGTTCAAGCAGGCGATGACCAAGATCGGCCTCGGTTCGGCCCGCTCCGGCATCGCCCACTCGATGGAAGAGGCGCTGCAGGTGCAGACCACCATCGGCTTCCCGGCCATCATCCGTCCGTCCTTCACGATGGGCGGCAGCGGCGGCGGCATCGCCTATAACCACGAGGAATTCGTCGAGATCTGCAAGCGCGGTCTCGAAGCCTCGCCGACCAACGAGCTGCTGATCGAGGAATCGCTGCTCGGCTGGAAGGAATACGAGATGGAAGTCGTGCGCGACAGCGCCGACAACTGCATCATCGTCTGCTCGATCGAGAACCTCGATCCGATGGGCGTGCATACCGGCGACTCGATCACCGTGGCCCCGGCGCAGACGCTGACCGACCGCGAATACCAGATCATGCGCAACGCCTCGATCGCGGTGCTGCGCGAGATCGGCGTCGATACCGGCGGTTCCAACGTGCAGTTCTCGATCAACCCGGCCGATGGCCGCATGATCGTGATCGAAATGAACCCGCGCGTGTCGCGTTCGTCGGCGCTGGCGTCCAAGGCCACCGGTTTCCCGATCGCCAAGATCGCTGCCAAGCTGGCGGTCGGTTTCACGCTGGACGAACTGAAGAACGACATTACCGGCGGCGCTACGCCGGCGTCCTTCGAGCCGTCGATCGACTATGTGGTCACCAAGATTCCGCGTTTCGCGTTCGAGAAGTTCCCGCAGGCGAACGACCGTCTGACCACGCAGATGAAGTCGGTCGGCGAAGTGATGGCCATGGGCCGCAGCTTCCAGGAATCGATGCAGAAGGCGCTGCGCGGCCTCGAAGTCGGCGTCTATGGTTTCGACGAGGTCGAGACCGACCAGGACGAGATGGAGCGCGAACTGGCGCTGCCCGGTCCGCAGCGCATCTGGTATGTCGGTCAGGCCTTCCGCAACGGTATGAGCCTGGACGAAGTGCATCAGCTGACCAAGATCGACCCGTGGTTCCTGGCGCAGATCGAGGACATCATCCTGACCGAGCGTGCCTTCTTCGGCCGCAGCCTGAAGAGCGTCGATGCCGCGACGATGCGCGATCTGAAGCGAAAGGGCTTCGCCGATCGCCGCCTGGCCAAGCTGTTCCAGTGCGACGAAACCGCGCTGCGCCTGCACCGCCAGACCCTGGGCGTGCGCCCGGTGTTCAAGCGGGTGGATACCTGCGCGGCCGAGTTCGCGACCGACACTGCCTACATGTACTCCAGCTACGAAGAGGAGTGCGAAGCCAACCCGACCTCGGCACGCAAGATCATGGTGCTGGGCGGCGGACCGAACCGCATCGGCCAGGGCATCGAATTCGACTACTGCTGCGTGCACGCGGCGCTCGCGCTGCGCGAGGACGGGTTCGAGACCATCATGGTCAACTGCAACCCGGAAACCGTGTCGACCGACTACGACACCTCCGACCGTCTGTATTTCGAGCCGCTGACGCTGGAAGACGTGCTGGAAATCGTCGCCATCGAGAAGCCGGTCGGCGTCATCGTGCAGTTCGGTGGCCAGACCCCGCTGAAGCTCGCGCGTGATCTCGAAGCCAATGGGGTGCCCATCATCGGCACCACGCCGGACATGATCGACGCAGCGGAAGACCGCGAGCGCTTCCAGAAGCTGCTGAACGACCTCGGCCTAAAGCAGCCGCCCAACCGCACCGCGCGGGCGGAAGACCAGGCGGTGCGCCTGGCGGCCGAGATCGGCTACCCGCTGGTGGTGCGCCCGAGCTACGTGCTGGGCGGCCGCGCGATGGAAATCGTGCATCAGCAGTCCGACCTCGAGCGCTACATGCGCGAGGCGGTCAAGGTGAGCAACGATTCGCCGGTGCTGCTGGACCGCTTCCTGAACGACGCTACCGAGGTGGACGTCGATGCCTTCTCCGACGGCCAGCAGGTCATCATCGGCGGCATCATGGAGCACATCGAACAGGCCGGCGTGCACTCGGGCGACTCCGCCTGCTCGCTGCCGCCGTTCTCGCTGACGCCGGAACTGTGCGACGAACTGCGCCGCCAGACCGAGCTGATGGCGCGCGGGCTGAACGTGGTCGGCCTGATGAACGTGCAGTTCGCGATCCAGCGTGACGCCTCGGGCGACACGGTCTATGTGCTCGAAGTGAACCCGCGTGCGTCGCGCACCGTGCCCTTCGTGTCCAAGGCCTGCGGCCTGCCGCTGGCCAAGATCGCCGCCCGCTGCATGGCCGGCCGCTCGCTGGCCGATCAGGGCGTGACCGGCGAAATCGTGCCGCCGTACTACTCGGTCAAGGAAGCGGTGTTCCCCTTCGTCAAATTCCCGGGCGTGGACACCATCCTTGGCCCGGAAATGAAGTCCACCGGCGAAGTGATGGGCGTCGGCCGTACCTTCGGCGAAGCCTTCGTCAAGAGTCAGCTCGCGGCTGGCGTGCGCCTGCCCACCGGCGGCCGCGCCTTCATTTCGGTCAAACCGGCCGACAAGGCCAAGGCGATCGAGGTGGCGCGCGAACTGCACGAACTGGGCTTCACGCTGGTGGCCACCCGCGGTACCGCGGCCGCCATCGCTGCAGCCGGCCTGCCGGTCACCCCGGTGAACAAGGTCAATGAAGGCCGTCCGCACATCGTGGACATGATCAAGAACGATGAAATCACCTTCATCGTCAATACGGTGGATGAGAAGCGCTCGGCGATCAACGACTCGCGCTCCATCCGGACCAGCGCGCTCGCCAGCCGGGTCACGCTGTTCACCACCGTAGAGGGCGCGCGTGCCGCGTGTGCGGGCATGCGCATTTCCCAACTTGAAACCTATGCGCTGCAGGACCTGCACGCCCAGATGAACTGATATGAGCGTCCCCCTTACCGTCAGCGGTGCCGAAAAGCTGAAGGCCGAACTGCACCGCCTGAAAACCGTAGACCGTCCGAACGTGATTGCCGCGATCGCCGAAGCGCGTTCGCACGGAGACCTGTCCGAAAACGCCGAGTACGACGCGGCGAAGGAGCGTCAGGGCTTCATCGAAGGCCGTATTGCCGAAGTCGAGGGCAAGCTGTCGAACGCCCAGATCATCGATCCGAAGACGCTGGATGCGGATGGCCGCATCGTGTTCGGCGCGACCGTCGATCTGGAAGACGTGGAAGCCGGCAAGCAGGTGACCTACCAGATCGTCGGTGACGACGAGGCCGATCTGAAGGCGGGCATGATTTCGGTGAATTCGCCGATCGCGCGCGCGCTGATCGGCAAGTACGCCGGCGACGTGGCCGAAGTGCAGGCCCCGGGCGGCATCCGTGAATACGAGGTGGTGGACGTCCGTTACATCTGAGGTCTGCGGGTTGCGCCACCTGAGGGTGGCGACCCCGCGTCAGCGCGCCGGACGGCTGCGCGGCTTGGTGCTGTTGCGTGCGACGCCGCGGCGGTTTGCGACCGGCTTTCCCGGGGTGCTGCGGGTGGGTACCGGCTTGCCCGGGCGCTCGGCCGATGCTTTCGCGCCGGCCTTGGCCGGTGTCTTGCGCACCGTCTTGGGGGCTTCTGCAGCCTTGTGCAGCTCCGGGTTCGGGCGATACAGCACCAGAATCTTGCCGATGCGCTGCACTGCGGCTGCGCCCAGCGCCTCGCAGGCTTCGTTCAGCCAGGCGTCGCGCTGTTCGCGTTCGGCGTCGAACACCCGGACCTTGATCAGTTCGTGCGACTTCAGCGCCAGTTCGATTTCCTTCAGCACCGCAGCGGTCAGCCCGTTCTGCGCGATCATCACAACCGGCTTCAGCGGGTGGGCCTGTGCGCGCAAGGCGCGACGTTCATCGGGAGTCAGGGTCAACATGGCGTTCTTCCAGAAAGGCGCGCAAGTCTAAGCTAAGTCATGGCCAAGAACAAAACCAGCCGGCAGTGGGTACATGACCACATCAACGACCCCTATGTAAAGCAGGCGCAGGCGCAGGGCTTCCGTTCGCGTGCCGCCTTCAAGCTGATGCAGATCGACGACAAGGACCGTCTGCTCGCGCCGGGCAAGGTGGTGGTCGATCTGGGCAGCACGCCCGGTGGCTGGTCCCAGGTGTCGTCGAAGAAGGTCGGTGCGTCCGGCAAGGTGGTGGCGATCGACCTGCTGCCGATGGAGCCGGTGCACGGCGTGCGCTTCATCCTGGGCGACTTCCGCGAGGACGGGCCGCTGGGCGAACTGGTCGAATCGCTGGAAGGCCGTCGCGTCGACCTTGTTTTGTCGGACATGGCCCCCAACCTGTCCGGAATCGCGGTGACCGATCAGGCGCGCTCCATCCATCTGCTCGAACTGGCACTCGAATTCGCGCGTGAACACCTCAAGAGCGGCGGCGACATGCTCGTAAAAGTGTTCCAGGGGTCGGGTTTCGACGAGCTGAGACGTGAAATGGAACAACTTTTCACGTCGGTGGCGGTGCGCAAGCCCGACAGTTCCCGCGACCGCAGCGCAGAGGTGTATCTTCTGTGTCGTGGCAGGCGGGGCGAACCGACCGCCTGAAACCGGCTTTTCAGGACCGGCGGGGACGGCTTAGGCAACGCGCGGCGGAACAAGCGGCGTTTCAGCCGGTCTGTCGATGGTCGCAGCGGTGCGACATTGATCTGCCCGAGCGATACGGGTACGGAATACAGAGGAATTGCCTTGAACAACATGTTCAAAAATCTTGCGATCTGGCTGGTGATCGGCATCGTGCTGATGACGGTGTTCAACCAGTTCAACCAGCGCCAGGCCACCCAGGGCATGGTCGAATATTCGGAGTTCCTCGACGAGGTGAAGGCCGGCCGGGTGTCGAAGGTGGAAATCCAGGGCCGTTCGCTGAACGCCCAGACCACCGACGGCAAGCGCATCACTTCCTACGCGCCGCCGCAGGACATCTGGCTGGTGAGCGATCTGCTCAAGAGCAACGTGAAGGTGGTCGCCAAGCCGGAAGAGGAACAGAGCTTCCTGATGAGCATCTTCGTGTCGTGGTTCCCGATGCTGCTGCTGATCGGCGTATGGATCTTCTTCATGCGCCAGATGCAGGGCGGCGGGCGCGGCGGCGCCTTCTCCTTCGGCAAGTCCAAGGCACGCATGCTGGACGAGTCCACCAACACGGTCACTTTCGCCGACGTCGCCGGCTGCGACGAAGCGAAGGAAGAAGTGGGCGAACTGGTCGAGTTCCTGCGCGACCCCTCCAAGTTCCAGAAGCTGGGCGGCCGCATTCCGAAGGGTGTGCTGATGGTCGGCTCGCCGGGAACCGGCAAGACGCTGCTTGCCAAGGCCATCGCCGGCGAAGCCAAGGTGCCGTTCTTCTCGATTTCCGGTTCCGATTTCGTCGAAATGTTCGTCGGTGTGGGCGCGGCCCGCGTGCGCGACATGTTTGAACAGGCCAAGAAGCAGGCGCCGTGCATCATCTTCATCGATGAAATCGATGCGGTCGGTCGCCAGCGTGGTGCCGGCCTCGGTGGTGGCAACGATGAGCGCGAACAGACGCTGAACCAGCTGCTGGTCGAGATGGACGGTTTCGAAGGCCAGACCGGCATCATCGTGATCGCCGCGACCAACCGTCCGGACGTGCTCGACCCGGCGCTGCTGCGCCCGGGCCGCTTCGACCGTCAGGTGGTCGTGCCGCTTCCGGACATCCGCGGCCGCGAACAGATTCTCGCGGTTCACATGCGCAAGGTGCCGCTGGCGCCGGACGTCAAGGCGGAAATAATCGCCCGCGGCACGCCTGGTTTCTCCGGTGCCGACCTCGCCAACCTGGTGAACGAAGCGGCGCTGTTCGCCGCGCGCGGCAACAAGCGCGTGGTCGACATGGACGACTTCGAGCGCGCCAAGGACAAGATCATCATGGGTGCCGAACGTCGCACCATGGTGATGGACGAGGAAGAGAAGAAGAACACCGCCTATCACGAGTCCGGTCACGCCATCGTCGGCATGCTGCTGCCCAAGTGCGATCCGGTGCACAAGGTCACCATCATTCCGCGCGGCCGTGCGCTGGGCGTGACCATGTCGCTGCCGGAGAAGGACCGCTACAGCTACGACAAGGAATATTGCCTGCAGCTCATTTCGATGATGCTGTCCGGCCGCATCGCCGAAGAGATCTTCATGAACCAGATGACCAACGGCGCCGCGAACGACTTCCAGCGCGCGACCGATCTGGCCCGCCGCATGGTGACGCAGTGGGGCATGTCGGACGCGATGGGGCCGATGGTGTATGGCGAAGAGGAGGGCGAGGTATTCCTCGGCCGCTCGGTCGCCACCCACCGCAACATGTCGGAAACGACGATGCAGCACGTCGATGCGGAAATCCGCAGCATCATCGACAACCGCTACGCTGTCGCCCGCAAGCTGCTGGAGGACAACCGCGACAAGGTCGAGGCCATGACCCAGGCGCTGCTGGACTACGAAACCATCGATGCCGACCAGATCGACGACATCATGAACGACCGTCCGGTACGCCCGCCGAAGCCGACCTCGCGTCCGCCCAAGGCCTCGTCCGACGGTGGCGCGCCGGGGGCCCCGGCGAACGCGGCGGCCCCGGCCTGAGCGGTCCTTTCACCCCACCCCGAACCGGAGGCCCAGGCCTCCGGTTTTTCTTTGTGCGAGAACCATGAATCCTGTCCTGCACTGCGGTACTTACCGCCTTCCACTCGATCGCCCGCTGGTCATGGGCATCATCAATGCGACGCCCGACTCCTTTTCCGGTGACGGCGTCGGTTTCGATCTGGCCCGCGCGGTCGCGCAGGCCGAGAAATTCATCGCCGACGGCGCCGACATGCTGGACATCGGCGGCGAATCGACCCGCCCGGGCTCCGACCCGGTGGCGGCGGACGAGGAAATGCGCCGGGTGGTGCCGGTGATCGAGGCGCTGGCCGGTCTGGGCGTGCCGCTGTCGATCGACACCTGGAAGCCGGAGGTGATGCGGGCTGCGCTGGCGGCCGGCGCGACGCTGGTGAATGACATCAACGGGTTGCGCGCACCGGGCGCGATCGAGGCGGTGGCCGCCACCGATGCCGGCGTCTGCATCATGCACATGCAGGGCACGCCGCAAACCATGCAGATCGAGCCCCGATATGCCGACGTGTGTGCGGAAGTGACTGATTTCCTTCTGCAACAGGCCCGGCTCGCGGAAGATGCGGGCATCGCGCGCGAACGCATCATGCTCGATCCGGGTTTCGGTTTCGGCAAGACGTCGGATCACAACCTGACGCTGCTCAAGGGACTGAAGGTCCTGGCCGATTACGGTTATCCGCTGCTGGTCGGGCTGTCGCGCAAGTCGGTGCTGGGCCGGCTGACCGGCCGCCCGGCGACGGACAGGGTGGCGGCCAGCGTGGCGGCCGCGCTGGCGTCGATCGCGCGCGGCGCGCACATGGTGCGCGTGCACGACGTGGCAGCCACCCGTGACGCGATCGCGGTCTGGCAGGTGGCCGGCATTTTCGAACGGACGGATACTTAGGAGATTCAGCAGATGTCGAGACGCTATTTCGGGACCGACGGTGTGCGCGGTCGGGTGGGTCAGGCCCCGATCACGCCGGATTTCGTGATGCGCCTCGGCTATGCCGCAGGTCGTGCGCTGGTGGCGACCGAGCATCTGCCGGCGGGCGAACACCCTGCGGTGCTGATCGGCAAGGACACCCGGGTGTCCGGTTACATGCTGGAAGCGGCGCTCGAAGCTGGCTTTGCCGCCGCAGGGGTCGATACGGTGCTGGCCAAGGTGGTGCCGACGCCGGCAGTGGCCTACCTCACCCGCGCGCTGCGCCTGCAGGCCGGTGTGGTCATCAGCGCCTCGCACAACCCGTTCGAGGACAACGGGATCAAGTTCTTCTCGGCCCGTGGCACCAAGCTGCCGGACGAGGTCGAACTGCAGATCGAGGCGCTGCTGGACGAGCCCATGGGCTGCATGGAATCGTCCCGCCTTGGCAAGGCGCGCCGCATCGAGGACGCGCCCGGCCGCTACATCGAGTTCTGCAAGAGCACCTTCCCGACCGAACTGGATCTGCGTGGCCTGAAGATCGCGCTCGACTGCGCGCATGGCGCCGCCTACAGCATCGCGCCCAAGGTGTTCCATGAACTGGGCGCCGAGGTGGTGACGGTGGGCTGCAGCCCGAACGGCATGAACATCAATGACGGCGTCGGTGCCACGGTGCCGAAGTCGCTGTCCGAAGCGGTGCGCGCCCACGGTGCCCACATCGGCATTTCGCTGGATGGCGACGCCGACCGCCTGATGATGTGCGACGCGAGCGGCCGCGTCTACGACGGCGACGAACTGCTGTATGTGATCGCCGGCCAGCGTCTGCGCGAAGGCCGCCTGAACGGCGTGGTCGGTACGCTGATGACCAATCTGGCGCTGGAACACGCGCTGAACGAGATGGGCGTCGGCCTGGCGCGCGCCAAGGTGGGCGACCGCTATGTGCTGGAAACCCTGCACCAGCAGGGCTGGCGTCTGGGTGGCGAGAACTCCGGCCACATCATTGACCTCGACCGCCACACCACCGGCGACGGCATCGTGGCGGCGCTGCAGGTGCTGGCCGCGCTGCAGTACCAGAACGTGGGTCTGGATCAGGCCTGTGCCGGTCTCAAGCTGTACCCGCAGAAGCTGGTCAACGTGAAGCTGCGGCCGGGATTCGACTGGAAGGCGGCCAATTCCATCGACCGCGCCCGGACCGAGGTCGAGCAGGAGCTGGCCCAGCGCGGCCGGGTGCTGCTGCGTCCGTCGGGCACCGAACCGCTGCTGCGCGTAATGGTGGAAGGTCAGGACGCCGACGAGGTGAGCCGGCTGGCCCGCCGTCTGGCCGAAGTCGTCGAATCCGCCATGGCGGCCTGAACGCCGCGCTGATCGGAATACGGGGCCGTCCTCGCGGTTGAGGGCGGCCCTTTTTCGTTTGCGGGTGCTTGGGTGGGCATGCCGGACGCGTGTAGATTGCGAACCCTCATGACAAGGAGGAGGTCGCCATGCGTTTCGACACGCTCGCCATTCACGCCGGCTATTCGCCCGACCCGACCACCCGCGCGGTGGCGGTCCCCATCTACCAGACCACGAGCTACGCCTTCGACGACACCCAGCACGGGGCCGATCTGTTCGATCTGAAGGTCGCGGGCAACATCTACACCCGCATTATGAACCCGACCAGCGACGTGCTCGAGCAGCGCGTCGCGGCGCTCGAGGGCGGCATCGGTGCGCTGGCGCTCGCGTCCGGGCAGGCTGCCATCACCTATGCCATCCTGACCATCGCCGAGGCGGGCGACAACATCGTCGCCACGTCGGCGCTGTACGGCGGCACCTACAACCTGTTCGCGCACACGCTGCCGCAGTACGGCATCGAGGTGCGTTTCGTCGATGCGTCGGATCCGCAGTCGGCCGCGGCGAAGATCGATGCGCGCACCAAGGCGGTGTTCTGCGAGTCGATCGGCAATCCGCTGGGCAATGTGGTCGATTTCGCCGCGTTCGCCGAGGTTGCGCACCAGGCCGGCGTGCCGCTCATCGTCGATAACACGGTGCCGTCGCCCTATCTGACCCGGCCGTTCGAGCACGGGGCCGACATCGTCGTGCATTCGCTGACCAAGTACATGGGCGGTCACGGCACCACGCTGGGCGGCATCCTGGTCGATAGCGGCCGCTTTCCGTGGGCTGAACACAAGGCGCGCTTCCGCCGGCTGAACGAGCCCGAGGTGAGCTATCACGGCGTGGTCTATACCGAAGCGCTCGGTCCGGCCGCCTACATCGGCCGCGCGCGTACCGTGCCGCTGCGCAATATGGGCGCGGCCATTTCGCCGTTCAACAGCTTCCTCATCCTGCAGGGGCTGGAAACC
This sequence comes from Methyloversatilis universalis FAM5, assembly GCF_000214035.2. GTDB lineage: Bacteria > Pseudomonadota > Gammaproteobacteria > Burkholderiales > Rhodocyclaceae > Methyloversatilis > Methyloversatilis universalis. The sequence goes on from NZ_AFHG01000029.1 coordinate 128,835, forward strand.
CTGGCGCTGCGGATGGACCGACACTGCGACAACGCGCTCGCGGTCGCCCGCCATCTGCGCGGGCATCCCAAGGTCGAGTGGGTCAATTACGCCGGTCTGCCGGACCATCCGAGTCACGCGCTGGTACAGCGCTACTTCGGCGGCAAGGCGTCGGGACTGCTCACCTTCGGCGTGAAGGGCGGTCGCGAGGCCGGCGCGCGCTTCCAGGACGCGCTCAAGCTGGTGACCCGGCTGGTCAATATCGGCGACGCCAAGTCGCTGGCCTGCCACCCGGCGTCGACCACCCATCGCCAGCTGTCGCCGGACGAACTGAAGCGGGCGGGGGTGTCGGAAGACATGGTGCGGCTGTCCATCGGCATCGAGCACATCGAGGACATCCTGGCCGATCTGGACCAGGCACTGCAGGCTGTTTGATCGGGGTCAGAGGGTGGCTGGATGAATTGTTTCACCGTCACAGAGGCGTAACAAAGCATTCATAAACTGCGTTCCGTCGCATCGCAACACGACGCAATCTTACGGAGAGTCTGATGAACGTACGCAAGATCACCACCCTCGCAGCCGCTGTCGGCACCCTGTTCGTCTCGGTGTCGGCCATGGCCAACCAGCCGCTGGTCAAGATCGACGGTTCGAGCACGGTGTTCCCGATCACCGAAGCGGTGGCGGAAGAGTTCCAGAAGGCCAAGAAGGGTTCCGTCCGCGTGACCGTGGGTATTTCCGGCACCGGTGGCGGTTTCAAGAAGTTCTGCCGTGGCGAGACCGACATCTCGAATGCCTCGCGTCCGATCCTGGACAAGGAAATGGCTGACTGCAAGGCTGCCGGCATCAAGTACATCGAGCTGCCGGTGGCCTTCGACGCGCTGACCCTGGTCATGAACCCGAAGAACGCCTTCCTGAAGCAGGTGACGGTCGCCGAACTGAAGACCATGTGGGAACCGGCGGCCCAGGGCAAGGTGCTGAAGTGGAACCAGATCAACGCCGCCTGGCCGGATACCGGCCTGAAGCTGTTCGGCCCGGGTGCCGATTCGGGCACCTTCGATTACTTCACCGAAGCGGTCGTCGGCAAGGCCAAGTCCAGCCGCGGCGACTTCACCGCGTCGGAAGACGACAACGTGCTGGTGCAGGGTGTGTCGCGTGACGCTGGCGCACTGGGCTACTTCGGTTTCGCCTACTACCTGGAAAACAAGGACAAGCTGAAGGCGGTGCCGGTGGTCAATCCGAAGACCGGCAAGGCGGTCGAGCCGTCGCTCGAGGCGGTCATTTCCGGCGATTACCAGCCGCTGTCGCGCCCGATCTTCATCTACGTGAATGCCGCTTCGGTGGATAAGCCGGAAGTGAAGGAATTCGTCGAGTTCTACCTGAAGAACGGCGCCGCGCTGACCAAGGAAGTGAAGTACGTGCCGCTGACTGACGCCGACTACAAGCACGCGCTGGACAACTTCAGCAAGAAGAAGACCGGCACGGCTTTCGGTGGCCACTCGGAAGTGGGCGTCAAGGTGTCCGATCTGCTCAAGCGCGATCCGAAGGAATAAGCGTCGCGTAAGGAGGCCCCGGGACAGCGTTCCGGGGCTTTTTGTCGTCCGGTGCCCGGTAACCGCCCGGCACCGATAAAATGAGCGCCCTTCACATGTCCGCCAACGCCCCGCCCATGTCCGCTCCCCTGTCGAGTGCTCCGGATACGGTCAGTGACCGCCTGCGCAAGCGCGCATCCCGCCACGTCAAGGAGAGGGTGATCGAATTCATCCTCTTTTCCGCCGCCTCGATTTCGGTGCTGACCACCGCGGCCATCGTCTACATCCTGATCAGCGAATCGCTGACGCTGTTCGAGCACGTGTCGCTGTGGGACTTCCTGACCGACACGCAATGGACGCCGCTGTTCGACGATGCGCACTACGGCATCATGGTGCTGCTGTCGGGCACGCTCACCAGTTCATTCGTCGCGCTGGCGGTGGCGCTGCCGCTGGGCACCATCATCGCGATCTGGCTGTCGGAATTCGCCTCCTTCCGGACCCGCGAGTTCGCCAAGCCGGTGCTGGAACTGCTGGGCGGTGTGCCCACCATCATCTACGGCTACTTCGCGCTGATGGTGGTGACGCCGGCGCTGCAGGCCATCTGGCCCGATCTGCCAGGCTTCAGTCTGCTGTCCGCAGGCCTGGTCATGGGCATCATGATCATCCCCTACGTCAGTTCGCTGTCCGAGGACGCGATGCGCGCGGTGCCGATGAGTCTGCGCGAGGGCTCGTACGCGATGGGCGCGACCCGTCTGCAGACCGCGCTGCGCACCGTGGTGCCGGCCGCGACCTCCGGCATTGCCTCGGCCTACATCCTGGGCATTTCGCGCGCGGTGGGCGAAACCATGATCCTGGCGGTGGCCGCCGGCATGCAGCCCAATCTCACCTTCAACCCGGCCGAGCCGGGCGCGACCATCACGTCCTACATCGTGCAGGTGGCGCTGGGTGACCTTCCGCACGGTTCGGTCGGCTACCAGACCATCTTCGCCGCCGGCCTGACGCTGATGCTGATGACCCTCTGTTTCAACCTGCTTGGCTACTACCTGCGCAAGCGCTTCCGCGAGGTGTATTGATCCATGAACCAACAGGACCTCCAGGCCATCCGGGCCATCATCACCCGTCACAAGCGCTGGGACATGCTGTTCGGCCTGCTCGGTCTGCTCGCGCTGATGGTGGGCGTGCTGACCCTGACCGTGCTGTTCGCCGACATGGCGATCAAGGGCGCAGCCCGCATCGACTACGACTTCCTGACCAACTTTCCGTCGCGCCGCGCAGGCAGCGCCGGCATCCTGTCCGCCTGGGTGGGCACCATCCTGGTCATGCTGGTGACCGCCTTCTCGGCGGTGCCGCTGGGCGTGGCCGCCGGTGTCTATCTCGAGGAATACGCACCGAAGAACTGGATGACCGACATCATCGAGATCAACGTGACCAACCTCGCGGGCGTGCCGTCCATCGTGTATGGCCTGCTGGCGCTGGGCCTGTTCGTCTACAAGTTCGGCTTCGGCCAGTCCATCCTCTCTGCCGGCCTGACGCTGGGTCTGCTCATCCTGCCGGTGGTCATCGTGGCGACCCGCGAGTCCATCCGCGCGATTCCTCAGATGGTGCGCGAAGGCGCCTATGCCTGCGGCGCGACGACCTGGCAGACGGTGCGCGACCACATCGTGCCGTACTCGAGCGCGGGCATCCTGACCGGCGTCATCATCGGCATGGCTCGCGCGATCGGCGAAACAGCCCCCATCATCACCATCGGTGCGCTCACCTTCATCGCCTTCCTGCCGCCCGCGCCCTACACCGAAGTGTTCCCCTTCATCAGCTTCGAGTGGCTGACCGCCCCCTTCACCGTGATGCCGATCCAGATGTTCAACTGGACCTCGCGCCCGGAAGCGGCCTTCCAGGTCAATGCGGCGGCTGCCGGCTTCCTGCTGGTGCTGATGACGCTGTGCATGAACGGCGCCGCGATCTGGCTGCGCTACCGCCTGCGTCGCAACATCAAGTGGTGATCCACGCCGGCCCCCGCTGAATCCAACATTCAAGAAAGACCGACCATGACCATTGCGACCGATGTGCGCACCCAGGCGAAGGCTGAAGTCCAGAACCTGAACTTCCATTACGGCGCCTTCCATGCCCTGAAGGGCATCAACATGCCGGTGCACGAGAAGAAGGTGACCGCGCTGATCGGCCCGTCCGGCTGCGGCAAGTCCACGCTGCTGCGCTGCTTCAACCGCATGCATGACCTGTATCCGGGCAACCGCTACGACGGCAAGATCCTGCTGCACCCGGACAACACCAATCTGCTCGACGAACAGGTCGATCCGATCGAGGTGCGCATGCGCATCAGCATGGTGTTCCAGAAGCCGAATCCGTTCCCGAAATCGATCTACGAGAATGTCGCCTACGGCCTGCGCGTGCGGGGCGAGAAGCGCCGTTCGGTGATCGACGAGCGGGTGGAGCAGGCGCTGCGCGGCGCCGCGCTGTGGGACGAGGTGAAGCATCGCCTGAACGAGCTGGGCGCCAATCTGTCCGGCGGCCAGCAGCAGCGTCTGTGCATCGCCCGCGCGCTTGCGACCGATCCGGAAATCATCCTGTTCGACGAACCGACCTCCGCGCTCGATCCGATCGCCACCGCCAGCATCGAAGAGCTGGTGACCGAGCTGAAGGACAAGGTGACCATCCTGATCGTGACCCACAACATGCAGCAGGCGGCGCGCGTCAGCGACTACACCGCCTACATGTACATGGGCGAACTGGTCGAGTTCGGCCTGACCGACCAGATCTTCATCAAGCCGCAGAAAAAGGAAACCGAGGACTACATCACCGGCCGCTTCGGCTGATATCGATCAGATTCCTCGCCGTGCCCGCCCCGGATTTTTGCGCTGCGATGCGCTAGAATCCGGGGCTTTGCTTTTGGCGCGCAGGCGGATTCGAATGCGGAAACTCGTTGTAGGCAACTGGAAGATGCACGGCGGTCTGGCGGCCAACGTCGAACTGCTCGGCGCATTGCGCGCAGCGGGCGATCAGGGCTGTCCGTCGGCGGTGTGCGTACCGTTCCCCTATCTGGCCCAGGCGCAGTCCCTGCTGGCCGGCTCCGGGATTGCATGGGGTGCGCAGAACCTGAGCGAGCACGCGGTGGGCGCCTACACCGGTGAGGTGTCCGGTGCGATGCTGAATGATTTCGGCTGTCGTTACGCCATCGTCGGGCATTCCGAACGGCGCGCGCTGTTCGGCGACAGCGATGAGCGGGTGGCAGCCAAGGTCGAAGCGGCGCTGGCCGCGAAACTGGTGCCCATCCTGTGCGTCGGCGAAACGCTGGACGAGCGCGAGCGCGGCGTGACCGAAGCGGTGGTCGAGCGTCAGCTCCGCGCCGTGTTCGAGCGCGGCGGTGCCGCGGCGCTGGGTGCCTGCGTGCTGGCCTACGAGCCGGTGTGGGCCATCGGCACCGGCAAGACCGCGACGCCGGATCAGGCGCAGGCGGTGCATGCCTTCATCCGCGCTCGTCTGATCGAGTGGTGCGGCGCCGAAGTGGCTGCGCGCACGACGATTCTTTACGGCGGCAGTGTCAAGCCGCAGAACGCCGCCGAGCTGTTCGGGCGGGCGGATATCGATGGTGGTCTGATTGGCGGTGCGTCACTGGTGGCCGGGGATTTTCTCGCCATCGTGGCGGCGGCCGCTTCTTGAGGTGATGTGATGGGTATCGTTTTTTCTCTGGTGTTGTCGGTTCACGTGCTGGTCGGCGTGGGCGTGATCGTTCTGGTGCTGCTCCAGCACGGCAAGGGTGCCGACATGGGCGCCGCGTTCGGCAGCGGTGCCTCCGGCAGCCTGTTCGGTTCGTCAGGTTCGGCCAACTTCCTGAGCCGCACGACCGCGGCGCTGGCGGCAGTGTTCTTCTGCACCAGTCTGGCCCTCAGCTATCTGGCGACCAACCAGCCGAAATCGGGTGCCAGTTCGGTGATCGATGCGGCCAAGAGTGTCACTGTTCCGGTGGCGCCTGATGCGTCGCAACAAGCCCCGGCAACCCCGGCCCAGCCTGATTCCAAGGCCGCGGACATTCCGAAGTAAGTCGCAGACGTCGTGAAACGCGCTATACTCCGCGCGTTTCACGCTGCAGTGCAACGTGGTGCGCAGCCGACCGGTTGTGCGCCGTAAACCGGCCCCGGATTACTCGCCGCGCCGCCGGACATGATTTCAGGCATGAATGACCCGTCATGTTGATCGAATATTTTCCGATCCTCCTGTTTATTCTCATCGGCATCGGTTTCGGTTTCGTGCCGATGATCGCCGGCAAGCTGGTTGGCCCCAGCAAGCCGGATCCCGAAAAGCTCTCCCCCTACGAGTGTGGCTTCGAAGCGTTCGAAGACACGCGCATGAAGTTCGATGTGCGCTACTACCTCGTGGCCATCCTGTTCATCCTGTTCGACCTGGAAATCGCCTTCCTCTTCCCGTGGGCCATCGTGCTCGAAGAGATCGGCATGTTCGGCTTTGTCGCGATGATGATTTTCCTCGGCATCCTGGTCGTGGGTTTCATCTACGAATGGAAGAAGGGCGCGCTGGACTGGGAGTGATTCCCTCTGGCGTCGGGGCGCGCTGCGCCCACACACGTAATCAAGACGGATTGATCGATGAGCATTGAAGGCGTTCTTCAGGAAGGCTTCGTCACGACGCAGCTGGACAAGCTGATCAACTGGACGCGTACCGGTTCGTTGTGGCCGATGACCTTTGGTCTGGCCTGTTGTGCGGTCGAAATGATGCAGGCGGGCGCCTCGCGCTACGACCTTGACCGCTTCGGCATCGTGTTCCGGCCCAGTCCGCGGCAGTCCGATCTGATGATCGTTGCCGGCACGCTCTGCAACAAGATGGCACCGGCGCTGCGCCGCGTGTATGACCAGATGCCCGAGCCGCGCTGGGTGCTCTCGATGGGCTCCTGTGCCAACGGTGGCGGCTACTACCACTATTCCTATTCCGTCGTGCGCGGCTGTGACCGCATCGTGCCGGTCGATGTCTACGTGCCGGGCTGTCCGCCGACCGCCGAGGCGCTGATCTACGGTCTGATGCAGCTGCAGAACAAGATCCGTCGCACCAGCACGATCGCACGCTGAGGCCCGACGACCGCCATGAGCACACGCATTGAATCCCTGCGCGACGCCCTGGTCGCGCAGTTCGGCGACAAGGTACGCGCCACGATCGCCCTGGGCGAGCTGACCATCGAAGTGTCCGCCGACGACTATCACGACATTTCGCTGGCCCTGCGCGACCACGCGGATACGCCGTTCGAACAGCTGATCGACCTGTGCGGCGTCGATTACTCGACCCACACCTCGCGCAGCGAAGGCCTGCGCTATGCGGTGGTCGTGCACCTGATGTCGGTCGCGGCCAACCTGCGTCTGCGCCTGCGGACCTTCGCCGCCGACGACGGCTTCCCGGTGGTCGCTTCGGTCAACGACGTCTGGCCGGCCGCGAACTGGTTCGAACGCGAGGCCTTCGACCTGTACGGCATCCTGTTTGCCGGTCACGGCGACCTGCGCCGCCTGCTGACCGACTACGGTTTCGTTGGTCATCCTTTCCGCAAGGATTTCCCGATTTCCGGTCACGTCGAAATGCGCTACGACCCGGACACCAAGCGGGTCATCTATCAGCCGGTCACCATCGCACCGCGCGAAGTCACGCCGCGCGTCGTGCGCGAAGAAAACTACGGGGACGTCGGCCATGGCTGAAATCCGCAACTACACGATGAACTTCGGGCCGCAGCATCCGGCGGCCCACGGCGTGCTGCGTCTGGTGCTCGAACTGGACGGCGAAGTCGTCCAGCGCGCCGATCCGCACATCGGTCTGCTGCACCGTGCGACCGAAAAGCTGGCCGAAACCCGCACCTGGGTTCAGAGCGTGCCCTACATGGACCGCCTGGACTACGTGTCGATGATGTGCAACGAGCACGCCTACTGCATGGCGATCGAGAAGCTGCTGAATCTCGACGTGCCGGAGCGTGCCCAGTACATCCGCGTCATGTTTGACGAGATCACCCGCATCCTGAACCACCTGCTGTGGCTCGGTGCGCACGCGCTCGACGTCGGCGCGATGACGGTGTTCCTGTACGCCTTCCGCGAACGCGAGGACCTGATGGACGCCTATGAGGCGGTGTCGGGTGCGCGCATGCATGCGGCCTACTACCGTCCGGGCGGCGTGTATCGCGACCTGCCGGACACGATGCCGCAGTACCAGGCGAACAAGTTCAAGAACGCGGACGCGATCAAGCGCCTGAACGAGAATCGCAGCGGCTCGATGCTCGATTTCCTGCAGGACTTCACCGACCGCTTCCCGCGCTATGTCGACGAGTACGAAACCCTGCTCACCGACAACCGCATCTGGAAGCAGCGTCTGGTCGACATCGGCATCGTGACGCCGGAGCGCGCGAAGGCGCTCGGTTTCACCGGCCCGATGCTGCGCGGTTCGGGCATTGCCTGGGACCTGCGCAAGAAGCAGCCGTACGAAGTGTATGACCGCATGGAATTCGACATCCCGGTCGGCACCAATGGCGACAGCTATGACCGCTATCTGGTGCGCATCGAGGAAATGCGCCAGTCCAACCGCATCATCCGTCAGTGCATCGACTGGCTGCGCAAGAATCCGGGCCCGGTCATCAGCGACAACCACAAGGTCGCCCCGCCGTCGCGTGAAGCGATGAAGGGCAATATGGAAGAGCTGATCCACCACTTCAAGCTGTTCACCGAAGGCATCCACGTGCCGTCCGGCGAATGCTATGCGGCGGTCGAGCATCCGAAGGGCGAGTTCGGCATCTACGCGATGTCGGACGGTGCCAACAAACCCTACCGCCTGAAGATCCGCGCGCCCGGTTTCGCACACCTGGCCGCAATGGATGAAATGTCCCGCGGACACATGATTTCCGACGTCGTGGCCATCATCGGCACGATGGACATCGTGTTCGGCGAGATTGACCGATAAGCATCCGGTGAGCATCGACAGAATGACTTTCTCGCTGAATGAAGCTTCGCGCGCGGCCATTGACCGCGAAGTCGCGAAGTATCCCGAAGGCCAGGCGATTTCCGCCGTGATGGCCGGCCTGCGCATCGCGCAGGAACAGAACGGCTGGCTCACGCCCGAGGCGATCGAAGCCGTGGCGACCCATCTGAACATCCCGCCGATGGCGGCGATGGAAGTGGCGACCTTCTACAACATGTACGACGTGAAGCCGGTCGGTCGCTGGAAGATCACCGTCTGCACCAATCTGCCCTGTGCGCTGTCCGGTGGCGAGCAGGCGGCCGAGTACGTGAAGGAAAAGCTGGGCATCGGTTTCAACGAAACCACCGCCGACGGCCGCTTCACGCTGAAGGAAGGCGAGTGCATGGGCGTGTGCGGCGACGCACCGGCCATCATCGTGAATAACACCCGCCTGTGCAGCTGGATGAGCCGCGAAAAGATCGACGCACTGCTGGACGAACTGAAATGAACGCCCCCGAGAACCCGCAAGCCATCCTGCTCGCCGGCCTCGACGGTGACAACACCTGGGGCATCGAGCACTACATCAAGCGTGGCGGCTATTCCGCCCTGCGCAAGATCCTCGAATCCGGCATGACGCCGGAACAGATCATCGCCGAGGTGAAGAAGTCCGATCTGCGCGGCCGTGGCGGCGCAGGTTTCCCGACCGGCCTGAAGTGGAGCTTCATGCCGCGTCAGTTTCCGATGGACAAGTACGTCGTCTGCAATTCGGACGAAGGCGAACCGGGCACCTTCAAGGACCGCGACCTGCTGCGCTACAACCCGCACCTGGTCATCGAGGGCATGGCCATCGCCGGCTACGTGATGGGCTGCACCCGCGGCTACAACTACATCCACGGCGAAATCTTCTCGCTCTACCAGCGTTTCGAAGAGGCGCTGGCGGAAGCGCGCGCCGCCGGCTTCATCGGCAAGAACATCCTGGGCAAGGGTTTCGACTTCGACCTGTTCGCGCACCATGGCTGGGGCGCCTACATCTGTGGCGAAGAAACCGCGCTGCTCGAATCGATCGAGGGCAAGAAGGGCCAGCCGCGCTTCAAGCCGCCTTTCCCGGCCAGCCATGGCCTGTATGGCAAGCCGACCACGATCAACAACACCGAAACCTTCGCCGCCATTCCGTGGATCATCAACAACGGTGGCGAGGCTTTCCAGGCGCTGGGCAAGCCGAACAACGGCGGTACAAAGATCTTCTCGGTGTCCGGCCACGTGAATCGCCCGGGTGTCTATGAAATTCCGCTCGGTACGCCGTTCTCGACGCTGCTCGAAATGTGCGGCGGCATGCGCGGCGGCCGCAAGCTGAAGGCGGTCATTCCCGGCGGTTCGTCGGCCCCGGTGCTGCCGGGCGACATCATGATGGACTGCACGATGGACTATGACTCCATCTCCAAGGCCGGCTCCATGCTGGGTTCGGGCGCGGTCATCGTGATGGACGAAACGACCTGCATGGTGAAGTCGCTGGAGCGGCTGTCCTATTTCTATCACGAGGAATCCTGCGGCCAGTGCACGCCCTGCCGCGAAGGCACCGGCTGGCTGTACCGCATGGTGCATCGCATCGAGCACGGCCAGGGCCGTCCGGACGACCTCGACACGCTGGACAACGTCGCCAGCAACATCGCCGGCCGCACCATCTGCGCGCTGGGCGACGCCGCCGCTTTCCCGGTGAAGAGCTTCATCAAGCACTTCCGGTCCGAATTTGAGTATCACGTCGAGCACAAGCACTGCCTCGTCCCGGTGGACGTGCAGCGCGAAGGCAGCCGCATTTACGTGGAACACGCAGCATGCTAGAGATCGAGATCGACGGCCAGAAGCTGGAAGTGCCGGACGGCAGCACCGTGATGGATGCGGCCAACCGTCTGGGCCTGCACATTCCGCACTTCTGCTATCACAAGAAACTGTCCATCGCCGCCAACTGCCGCATGTGTCTGGTGCAGGTCGAGCGCGCGCCCAAGCCGCTGCCGGCCTGCGCGACGCCGGTCACCAACGGCATGAAGGTGCAGACGCACTCGGAACAGGCCGTGACCGCCCAGAAGGGCGTCATGGAGTTCCTGCTGATCAATCACCCGCTGGACTGCCCGATCTGCGATCAGGGCGGCGAATGCCAGCTGCAGGATCTGGCCGTGGGTTACGGCGCGTCCTCCTCCCGCTACCAGGAAGAGAAGCGGGTGGTGATGAACAAGAATCTCGGTCCGCTGATTTCGACCGACATGACCCGCTGCATCCACTGCACCCGCTGCGTGCGCTTCGGCCAGGAAATCGCCGGCGTCATGGAACTGGGCATGGCCAACCGCGGCGAGCATTCGGAAATCATGACCTTCGTCGGTCACACCGTCGATTCCGAACTGTCCGGCAACATGATTGACCTGTGCCCGGTCGGTGCGCTCACCTCCAAGCCCTTCCGCTACTCCGCCCGCACCTGGGAACTGTCGCGCCGCAAGACCGTGAGTCCGCACGACAGCCTGGGTAGCAACCTCATCGTCCAGGTCAAGCACGACGAAGTGAAGCGCGTGCTGCCGCTGGAAAACGAGGACGTGAACGAATGCTGGATTTCCGACCGTGACCGCTTCTCGTACGAAGCGCTGAACGGTGAGGAGCGCCTCACCAAGCCGATGATCAAGCAGAACGGTCAGTGGCTCGAGGTGGACTGGCAGACCGCGCTGGAATACGCGGCCAGCAGTCTGCGCCGTGTCACCGATGAACATGGCGCCGGCAAAGTCGGCATGCTGGCGGCGCCGTACGCCACGGTTGAAGAGCTCTACCTCGGTGCCCAGCTGATGCGCGGCCTCGGTGGCGGCAGCATCGACACCCGTCTGCGCCAGAGCGATTTCGGCCTGGACGGCAAGCTGTCGGGTACGCCCTGGCTGGGCATGAAGATCGCCGACGTGTCCAAGCTGAACGCCGCGCTGGTCGTGGGCAGCTTCCTGCGCAAGGATCACCCGCTGCTGGCCCAGCGTCTGCGTCAGGCTGCGCGTCGCGGTACCCGCGTCAGCGCGCTCGGCGTGAGCGGTGAAGACTGGCTGATGACCACCCACGCCCGCGTGACCGTGGCGCCGTCGCAGCTGGCCGCCGAACTGGCCGGCCTGGTGAAGGCGGCCGCCGACATCCGCGGTGTCGCCGCGCCGGCCGCTGCCGCATCGGCGTCGGTGTCGGACGCCGCGCGTCGCATCGCGCAGAGCCTCATCGACGACGGCGCGCGCGCCATTTTCCTCGGCGCGGTGGTGCAGCAGCATGCGCAGGCCGCCGGCCTGCATGCGCTGGCACAGGAACTGGCCCGCCTGACCGGTGCCACGCTGGGCTATCTGGGCGAGGGCGCGAACAGCGTCGGCGCCGCAGTGGTCGGCGCCCAGACCGGACTGAACCCGCAGCAGATGTTCGCAGGTGACCTGCGCGCCTGCGTGCTGCTGCATGCTGAACCGGAACTGGATGCTGCCAACCCGGCGGCCGCGGTCGAGGCACTGAAGCGCGCCGACACGGTCATCGTGATGTCGCCATTCAAGACCGGTCTTGACTACGCCGACTGCCTGCTGCCGGTGTCGCCGTTTACCGAAACCTCAGGCACCTTCGTCAGTATCGAAGGCCGCATCCAGAGCTTCCACGCGGTGGTGCGCCCGAAGGGCGAAACCCGCCCGGCGTGGAAGGTGCTGCGCGTGCTGGGCAGCATGCTCGAGCTGGGCGGTTTCCGCTTCGATTCTTCGGAGCAGGTCCGCGACGAGGCGCTGTCCGGCGCGACCGGCTGGCTGCCCGAATACAAGCTCGGCAACACCGCCAGCGATGTCGCCTGCGCGACCCCGGCTGCGGTGGAGGGCCTGCAGCGTGTGGCGGATTTCCCGATCTACCGCAACGACGCACTGGCCCGCCGCGCGCCCGCGCTGGCAGCCACCCGTGACTCGGCGGTGCCTTCGGCCCGCATCAGCACGGGCACCGCGCAGGCCGCCGGCCTCGCGACTGCCAAGCGTGTACGGGTGCGCAGTGCCGCCGGTGCGTGCGAACTTGATCTGACGCTGGACGACACCGTGCCCGCGTCCTGCGTGCGCGTGTCCGCCGGCTGGCCGCAGACCGCGCCGCTGGGCGCGCTGTCCGGCACCCTGAACGTGGAGGCGGTGTAATGGAAGCCCTGCTGCAACCCGTGCAGGCCCTGCTGGGCGCCGCCTGGGTGCCCGTGTGGACCCTGGTCAAGATCTTCGCGATCATCCTGCCGCTGATGGGCTGTGTCGCCTACCTGACGCTGGCCGAGCGCAAGATCATCGGCTGGATGCAGGTCCGTAACGGCCCGAACCGCGTCACCTTCTTCGGCATCAAGGCACTGGGCGGTCTGGCGCAGCCGATCGCCGACGGCCTGAAGCTGCTGTTCAAGGAAATCGTGCTGCCGTCGGCCTCGAGCAAGACGCTGTTCGTGCTGGCTCCGGTACTCGCGCTGGCGCCGTCGCTGGCCGCCTGGGCGGTGATCCCGTTCAGCGAAGGTCTGGTGCTGGCCGACATCAACGCCGGCCTGCTGTACATCATGGCCATCACCTCGATGGGCGTGTACGGCGTCATCATCGCCGGTTGGGCTTCGAACTCGAAGTACGCCTTCCTCGGCAGCCTGCGTTCGGCGGCCCAGATCGTCGCCTACGAAATCGCGATGGGCTTCGCGCTGGTGACCGTGCTGATGGTGTCGCAGAGCCTGAACCTGTCCGACATCGTGCGCGGGCAGGGCGAGGGCATGTTCGCCAACATGGGCCTGGGCGTGCTGTCGTGGAACTGGCTGCCGCTGTTCCCGATGTTCATCGTCTATTTCATCGCCGGCGTGGCCGAAACCAACCGCTCGCCGTTCGACGTGGTGGAAGGCGAATCGGAAATCGTGGCCGGTCACATGATCGAGTACTCGGGCATGGCGTTCGCGCTGTTCTTCCTGGCCGAGTACGCGAACATGATCCTGATCGCGACGCTGACCTCGATCATGTTCCTCGGCGGCTGGCTTTCGCCGGTCGGTTTCCTGCCCGACGGTTTCCACTGGCTGGCCGCGAAGAGCGCGTTCTGCCTGTTCTTCTTCCTGTGGCTGCGCGCGACTTTCCCGCGTTACCGCTACGACCAGATCATGCGTCTGGGCTGGAAGGTGTTCATCCCGGTCACCATCGTGTGGCTGGTGTTCATCGGCGGCTGGATGATGTCTCCGCTGTCGATCTGGAAGTAAGGAACGCTCATGGGTTCGATGAGAGATTTGTTCGGTGGGCTGATGCTGACCGAACTGGTGAAGGGCATGGCGCTGACCGGCCGTCACCTGTTCGCGCGCAAGATCACCATTCAGTTCCCGGAAGAGAAGACGCCGCAGTCGCCGCGCTTCCGCGGCCTGCACGCACTGCGCCGTTATCCGAACGGCGAGGAACGCTGCATCGCCTGCAAGCTGTGCGAGGCAGTGTGTCCGGCGATGGCGATCACGATCGAGTCGGATCAGCGTGATGACGGCACCCGTCGCACCACGCGTTACGACATCGACCTGACCAAGTGCATCTTCTGCGGCTTCTGCGAAGAAGCCTGTCCGGTGGATGCCATCGTGGAAACCCGAGTGCTCGAGTACCACGGCGAGAAGCGGGGCGACCTGTACTACACCAAGCAGATGCTGCTGGCCGTCGGCGATCGCTACGAAGCGCAGATCGCTCAGGACAGGCAGGCGGATGCGAAGTACCGCTGACGGCCGGCCCGCCACCGCGGGCGGTCTCTAGGGAACGGACAAGAACGAAACCGATGATGGATTTCCAGACAGCAGTCTTCTATTTCCTCAGCACCATACTGGTGGTGGCATCGCTGCGCGTGATCACCGCGCGCAATCCGGTGCACGCCGCGCTCTACCTGGTGCTGTCCTTCTTCACCGCCGGCGGCGTCTGGATGCTGCTGCGCGCCGAGTTCCTCGCGATCGCACTGGTGCTGGTCTACGTCGGCGCGGTGATGGTGCTCTTCCTGTTCGTCGTGATGATGCTGGACATCAACATCGAGCGGCTGCGCGAGGGCTTCTGGGCCAATCTGGTACCCGGCCTCATCGTGGCCGGCCTGATGCTGGCGGAAATGTTCGCGGTGCTCGGTGCCAAGTACTTCTCGGCCGGTGCCGCACCGGCGCCGGAAGCGCCGGCGATGGACTACAGCAACACCAAGGAGCTGGGTCGCCTGATCTACACCGAGTACGTATATCCGTTCGAACTCGCGTCGGTCATCCTGCTGGTCGCCATCATCGCGGCGATCGCGCTGACCATGCGCAAGCGCAAGGACACCAAGTTCCAGGAGCCGGCCAAGCAGATCGCCGTCCGCCGCGAAGACCGCGTGCGTCTGGTGTCGATGCCTGCCGAGAAAGAGTAAGGACGCGCCCGACATGAACTCCCTGGCCACACTTTCCCTGTCCCATTTCCTGGTGCTCGGCGCCGTGCTGTTCGCGATCAGCATCGTCGGCATCTTCCTGAACCGGAAGAACCTCATCGTTCTGCTGATGGCCATCGAACTGATGCTGCTGGCGGTGAACATGAACTTCGTCGCCTTCTCGCACTACCTCGGCGACCCGTCCGGCCAGATCTTCGTCTTCTTCATCCTTACCGTAGCCGCCGCGGAATCCGCGATCGGGCTGGCCATCCTCGTGGTGCTGTTCCGCAATCTGAACACCATCCACGTCGATGATCTGGGCAGCCTGAAAGGTTGAGCGACATGACATCGATGCAAAAGCTCTATCTGCTCGTACCCCTGGCGCCTCTGTTCGGCGCTGCCATCGCAGGTCTGTTCTGTCGTGTCATTCCGCGCTGGGTCGCGCACAGCGTCACCATCCTCGGTGTCGCGGTCGCGCTGGTCGCTTCCTGGGTCATCTTCAAGGACGTGCAGGCCGGGAACACCTTCAACGGTGCGCTCTACACCTGGGCGACCAGCGGCAACCTGAAGATGGAGATCGGCTTCCAGATCGACAAGCTCACCGTGATGATGATGATGGTCGTCACCTCGGTGTCGCTGATGGTGCACGTCTACACCATCGGCTACATGGCCGAAGATCCGGGCTACAACCGCTTCTTCTCCTACATTTCGCTGTTCACGTTCTCGATGCTCATGCTGGTGATGAGCAACAACTTCGTGCAGCTGTTCTTCGGCTGGGAAGCGGTGGGCCTGGTGTCCTACCTGCTGATCGGTTTCTGGTTCAAGCGCCCGACCGCGGTGTACGCCAACCTGAAGGCCTTCCTGGTCAACCGCGTCGGTGACTTCGGCTTCCTGCTGGGCATCGGCCTGATCGCCGCCTACGCCGGTACGCTGAACTACGCGGAAGTGTTTGCCAAGCGTGAGGAACTGGTCGCGATGACCGTGGCCGGCACCGGCTGGCCGCTGCTGACCGCGGCCTGCATCGGGCTGTTCATCGGCGCGATGGGCAAGTCGGCCCAGGTGCCGCTGCACGTGTGGCTGCCGGATTCGATGGAAGGCCCGACCCCGATCTCGGCGCTGATTCACGCTGCGACGATGGTGACCGCGGGCATCTTCATGGTCACCCGCATGTCGCCGCTGTTCGAGCTGTCGGAAACCGCACTGTCCTTCGTGCTGGTGATCGGCGCGACGACTGCGCTGTTCATGGGCTTCCTCGGCATCATCCAGAACGACATCAAGCGCGTGGTCGCCTACTCGACGCTGTCGCAGCTGGGCTACATGACGGTGGCGCTGGGCGTGTCCGCCTATTCGGCCGCGGTCTTCCACCTGATGACCCACGCCTTCTTCAAGGCGCTGCTGTTCCTCGGTGCCGGCTCGGTCATCATGGGCATGCACCACGACCAGGACATGCGCAACATGGGCGGCCTGTGGAAGTACATGCCGCTGACCTGGATCACTTCGCTCATCGGTTCGCTCGCGCTGATCGGCGTTCCCTTCCTGTCCGGTTTCTACTCGAAGGACTCGATCATCGAGGCGGTGCATTTCTCGAACATTCCGGGAGCGGGCTACGCCTACTTCTGCGTGGTCGCCGGCGTGTTCATCACCGCCTTCTACTCCTTCCGCATGTATTTCCGCGTCTTCCACGGCCCGGAGAACTTCGGCAAGGCGCATGACGACCATCACGCCCACGGTGACGATCACCACGGCGATGACGATGATCACCACGACGAACACCACGGTCTCGCCCCCGGCCAGAAGCCACACGAGTCGCCGTGGGTGGTGTGGCTGCCGCTGGTGCTGCTGGCCGTGCCGTCGATGTTCATCGGCTACTACACGATACAGCCCATGCTGTTCGGCGACTGGTTCGCCGGCATCGTGACCGTGCTGCCGCAGCACGACGTGCTGGCCAAGGCGGGCGAACACTTCCACTCCGCCGCCGGCATGGCGATGCACGGCTTCACCGCGCTGCCGTTCTGGCTGGCGCTGGGTGGCGTGGTGCTGGCCTGGGTCATGTACATCCTGGTGCCGTCGCTGCCGGGTCGCATCGCGCCGCTGTTCGCGCCGATCACCAAGGTGCTCGAGAACAAGTACTTCTTCGATCGCTTCAACGAGATCGTGTTCGCAGGCGGTGCCCGCCTGCTGGGCCGCGGCCTGTGGGCCGCTGGCGACCGCACGATCATCGACGGTGTGCTGGTCAATGGTTCCGCTTCGGCAGTGGGCGCGGTGGCGCGTCTGGCCCGCGGCATACAGACTGGCTACATCTACCGCTACGCGTTTGCAATGGTGATCGGCGTCTGTCTCCTGCTGGTGTGGAGACTGGGCTTCAAGTGATGTGGTGCGGGCGGTGAGGGTGCCGCCCGTGGCGTGAATTCAGAGGGAGTGCCAGGCACGGTCACCGGGACCGGTGATCGTGTCGGCTGAACAAACACAGAAATGACCGATATTCCTCTTCTCAGTCTTGCCATCTGGCTGCCGATCGCCGGCGGTCTGCTCGTGCTCGCCAGCGGAGACGGCCGCAACACGGCGTTTTCCAAGCTGATCGCGCTGGTGACCGCGCTGTTCGGTTTCCTGGTGACGATTCCGCTCTACACCGGTTTCGATGCGTCGAGCGCCTCGATGCAGTTCGTCGAGCTGATGCCCTGGGTACGCGACTACAACATCAACTACCACCTCGGGGTCGACGGCATTTCGATGCCCTTCGTCATCCTGAACAGCTTCATCACCGTGCTGGTGGTGATGGCCGGCTGGACGGTGATCGAGTACAAGCCCTCGCAGTACTTCGCCGCCTTCCTGATCATGTCAGGCCTGCTGAACGGCATCTTCTCGGCGCTCGACGGCATCCTGTTCTACGTGTTCTTCGAAGCGTCGCTGATCCCGCTCTACCTGGTGATCGGCGTGTGGGGCGGCAAGAACCGCGTCTATGCCGCTTTCAAGTTCTTCCTCTACACGCTGCTTGGCTCGCTGCTGATGCTGGTCGCGCTGCTCTACCTGTTCCACAAGAGCGGCAGCTTCGCCATCCTCGACTGGCACCGCGAGCCGCTCGCGATGACCGCGCAGTCGCTCATCTTCTGGGCCTTCTTCGCCAGTTTCGCGGTGAAGGTGCCGATGTGGCCGGTGCATACCTGGCTGCCGGACGCCCACGTTGAAGCGCCGACCGGCGGCTCGGCCGTGCTGGCCGCCATCGGCCTGAAGCTCGGCGCCTACGGCTTCCTGAGGTTCTCGCTGCCCATCGTGCCGGACGCGGCCCAGCATTTCGCGCCGGTGGTGATTGGCCTGTCGCTGATCGCTGTGATCTACATCGGTCTGGTCGCGCTGGCACAGACCGACATGAAGAAGCTGGTGGCGTATTCGTCGATCTCGCACATGGGCTTCGTCACGCTGGGTTTCTTCATCTTCAATCCGCTGGGCATCGAAGGTGCGCTGGTGCAGATGATTTCGCACGGCTTCGTGTCGGCCGCGATGTTCCTGTGCATCGGCGTGCTGTACGACCGCATGCACACCCGCAACATCGCCGACTACGGCGGCGTCGTGAACACCATGCCGAAGTTTGCCGCGCTGTTCCTGCTGTTCGCGATGGCCAACGCAGGCTTGCCGGCCACGTCCGGTTTCGTCGGTGAATTCATGGTTGCGATGGGGGCCATCCAGTTCAACTTCTGGACCGGTTTCGCCGCCGCCACGACGCTGGTGCTCGGAGCGGCCTACACGCTGTGGATGTACAAACGCGTGGTGTTTGGCGATGTCGCCAACAGCCATGTCGCCGAACTGGACGACATCAACTCGCGTGAAATGCTCATCCTGGGCGTGCTTGCGGTGTGCACGCTGGCCATGGGCATCTGGCCGCAGCCGGTGACCGAAATCATGCACGCGACCGTGAACCAGCTGCTCGACCATGTCGCAGCCGGCAAGCTCTGACGGACCAAAAGAATGAACTTCCCTCTGCCCGATTTCTTCCCCGCATCGGCCGAAATCTTCGTGCTGGTGATGGCCTGCGTGGTACTGCTCGCAGACCTGTTCAAGTCCGAGCGCCAGGGCTGGCTGCCCTATCTGCTCACGCTGGCCACGCTGGCCGGTGCGCTGGCCATCCAGGTCGGCACCGCCGGCGCGGACACCACGCTCACCTTCAGCGGCATGTTCGTCGATGACCGGCTGTCGGATGTGCTGAAGAGCTGCCTGTACATCACCGTATTCGCGGTCGTCGTCTACAGCCGCGATTACCTGATGGCACGCGGCCTGGAACGCGGCGAGTACTACCTGCTGGTGCTGTTCGCCACGCTGGGCATGCAGGTGATGATTTCCGCCAACCACTTCCTGACCCTGTATCTGGGCCTGGAGCTGCTGTCGCTGGCGATCTACGCGCTGGTCGCGCTGGACCGCGAGTCGGCCCGCTCGACCGAAGCAGCGATGAAGTACTTCGTGCTTGGCGCGCTGGCGTCCGGTCTGCTGCTGTACGGCATGTCGATGATCTACGGTGCGACCGGCACGCTGGAAATTTCGGCCATTGCCCGCAAGCTGTCGGATCCGGCCACCAATATGGACGTGCTGCGCTTCGGTCTGGTGTTCCTGGTTGCCGGCCTCGCCTTCAAGATCGGCGTCGTGCCCTTCCACATGTGGATCCCCGACGTCTATCACGGCGCGCCGACCGCGATCACGCTGCTCATCGGCTCCGCGCCCAAGCTGGCCGGTTTCTCGATGGCCATCCGCCTGCTGGTCGACGGCCTGCCGACGCTGGCGGTGGAATGGCAGCAGATGCTGATGATGCTGGCCGTCCTGTCGATCGCGCTCGGCAACGTGGTGGCGATCGCGCAGACCAATGTGAAGCGCATGCTGGCCTATTCGACCATTTCGCACATGGGCTTCATGCTGCTCGGTCTGGTCAGCGGCGTGATCGAGCTGCGTGCCTCGGGTGACATCCAGCTGTCCTATGCCTTCGGCAGCGCGATGTTCTACACCATCGCCTACGTGCTGATGAGTGCGGCCGCCTTCGGCGTGCTGCTGCTGCTGACCCGGGCCGGTGTCGAAGCCGAGACGCTGGACGACCTGAAGGGTCTGAACCGCCGCAGCCCGTGGTTCGCCGCGGTGTTGATGATGGTCATGTTCTCGATGGCCGGCATCCCGTTCTTCATCGGCTTCTTCGCCAAGCTGGCGGTGCTGCAGGCGGTTGTCGCTGCGGGCTACCTCTACACCGCGGTGTTCGCGGTCATGCTGTCGCTGATCGGTGCCTTCTTCTACCTGCGGGTGGTCAAGCTGATGTACTTCGACGAGCCGCTCGATACCGCGCCGCTGGTGGCGTCGAGTGAAATGCGTGCGCTGCTGTCGGTGAACGCGCTGGCCATCGCGGTGATCGGTCTGATGCCGCAGTCGCTGCTCACGCTGTGCGCCACCGCGCTCGGCCAGGCGATGAAGTAAGACCGGGCTGCATGTCGACGGACCTGACCGAACACACGCTGGACAGCCGTCAGGTCTACGACGGCGTACTGCTGAAGGTTCACAAGGACACGGTCCGTCTTCCCGATGGCGGCGAAGCGGTCCGCGAGTACATCCGGCATCCGGGCGCGGTGGTCATCATCGCGCTGCTGCCCGACGGCCGCATGGTTTTCGAACGGCAGTTCCGCTACGGTCCGCGCCGTGTCTTCCTAGAATTCCCGGCCGGCAAGATCGACGCCGGCGAGCCGATCGAGCAGACTGCGATCCGCGAACTGCGCGAGGAAACCGGCCACGAGGCAGGGTACTGGGAACATCTGGGCACGATGCACCCCTGCATCGGCTATTCCGACGAGCGCATCGAAATCTTTCTTGCCCGTGATCTGCGCCATGTCGGCGCGTCGCTGGACGAAGGCGAATTTCTCGAAGTCACTGCGCTGTCGCTGGACGCCGCCATGGCAGCGGTCTGGCGCGGCGAACTGACCGACGCCAAGACGCTGGCGGCCCTGATCTGGGCCCAGCGCGTCATCAACCAGGGTTTCTGACGCCGGACCGCGCTCCGCTCACTGCGGGATGCGCGAAATCGCCTGGTCCTGGACCTGCGCCAGGAAGTCGCTGGCCGCTCCGATGCCCGGAATGACCACATCCGGCGATACCTCCAGCAGCGGCAGCAGCACGAAGGCGCGCAGGTGCGCGCGCGGGTGCGGCACGTTCAGCGTGTCGGTGCTGATCTGGCGGTCCTCGTACAGCAGCACGTCCAGATCCAGCGTGCGCGGTGCGTTCAGGAATTCGCGCACGCGGCCGTGCCGGCGTTCGATGTCGAGCAGCGCGTCGAGCAGGGCCTGAGGCGCCAGCGTGGTGCGTACGCGGGCGACCGCATTGATGAAGTCCGGCTGGTTGTCGTAGCCGATCGGTGCGGTGCGGTAGAGCGACGAGCGGCGCTCCAGCGTCACGCCCGGCGTGACCGCCAGTTCGTCCAGCGCGGCGCGGACCTGCTGTTCGGGGTCGTCCAGATTGGCACCGAGGCCGATGTGGGCAATGTGCCAGGACGCGTTAGGGGAGGGGACGCTGCTCATGATGCGTTCGGAAAGCTCAGGTGCGCGCACTTTAGCACCGACCTCTGCCCGCACCACCGCGGCCGTCCGGGCTGTGACACCGCCGGTACGGCTCAAACCTAATCTGGATCAAGATGTGCAGAGCCGTGCGCGGTTACCGTGCGCGCCATCCCGACCAAGAGCAAAAACCTCATGTCCGCGCTCACGCTCAAACCCGAACACGTGCTCGGCCTGCCGCCGATGGACGACATCCATCACGAATTCATGCGCCTGCTCGCCGCGCTGGATGACGCGCCGGACGCCGGCCAGCTGCCGGTGCTGGACGCGCTGCTGGCCCACACCGAAGCTCATTTCGCGCAGGAGGACGTGTGGATGGACGCGAGCGACTTTCCGCCCATGCATTGCCACCGTGGCGAACACGAGCGGGTGCTGGAGGTGCTGCACGAGGTGCGCAGGCTGGCGGCGGGCGGCGATCACGGCATCGTGCGCACGCTGGTGCGCGAACTGCCGCAGTGGTTCGAACACCACGCCTCGACCATGGACACCGTGCTGGCCGAGCACATCGCCGCCACCGGCTACATCGCCGAAACCACGCTGGACGGGCTGGTGACCACCTGAGCGGCGGTTACACCTTGTCGCGCATCAGGCGCGCCTTCTCGCGGTCCCAGTCGCGCTTCTTTTCGGTTTCGCGCTTGTCGTACTGCTTCTTGCCCTTGGCCAGTCCGATTTCCAGCTTGATACGGCCGCGGGTGAAGTGCAGGTTCAGCGGCACCAGCGTATAGCCGGCGCGCTCGACCGCGCCGATCAGCTTGCGGATTTCCTCGGCCTTGAGCAGCAGCTTGCGGCTGCGCGTCGGGTCGGGCTTCACGTGAGTGGAGGCGGT
Organism: Methyloversatilis universalis FAM5; assembly: GCF_000214035.2. GTDB lineage: Bacteria > Pseudomonadota > Gammaproteobacteria > Burkholderiales > Rhodocyclaceae > Methyloversatilis > Methyloversatilis universalis. The sequence goes on from NZ_AFHG01000029.1 coordinate 151,070, forward strand.
GGCCAGCGGCGACACGTGCATGCCGATCACCCATACTTCCTCGCCTTTCAGCACCACATAGGCTTCTTTCAGCTGGGTGCGTCCGGCGCGTATCGCCTTCACTTCCCAGCCTTCCAGCACCAGACCCGCTTCGTAGCGCTCCTCGATGAAATAGTCGTGAAAGGCCTTCTTGTTGTCGGCGATGCTCATGAAACGGAACCGGTGAGGGGAGTGCGGAAATGAAGTCAGGGCTGCGCCGGGTGATGCAGCGCGGCTAGAATCGGGATTTTACCTTCTGATGACATGGCTGAAGTCCGAAAAACCGTGCTCATCGAGCGTACGGCCGAACAGATGTTCCGGCTGGTCGATGACGTCGAGCATTACCCGAATTTCCTGCCCTGGTGCGGCGGCAGCCAGCTGATCGAGCGCACCGACACGCTCACGCGCGCGCGCATCGACATCAACTATCACGGCGTGAAGGCCCACTTCGTCACCGCGAACGACAAGGTGTTCCCGCGCAGCATGACGATACGGCTGGTCGAAGGACCCTTCAACCGGCTGGACGGCACCTGGCTGTTCACGCCGCTGGGCGATGCCGCGTGCAAGATCGAGTTCAACCTGCATTACGAATTCTCCAGCCGGCTGATCGAAAAGGTGGTCGGGCCGGTGTTCAGCCATATCGCCAATACCTTCGTCGATGCCTTCGTGAAACAGGCAGATCGGGCGTACGGCCGGGGAGCATGAGGCGATGAGCGAAAGCACTGGCGTCGCGAACGATCGCATACGCGTACAGGTCACCTACGCGCTGCCGGAGCGGCAGGACATCGTGACCGTCGAGCTTCCGGCGGGCGCGACCGCACAGCAGGCGGTCGAGGCCTCGGGGCTGCTGCAGAAATACCCGGACATCGATCTGGCGAAGAACAAGCTCGGCGTGTTTGCCAAGCTGGTGAAGGCGGACCAGGCGCTGCGTGATCGTGACCGGGTGGAAATCTACCGCCCGCTCATTGCCGACCCGAAGGAAGTCCGGCGTCAGCGGGCAGCCGAAGGCAAGGTGCTGAAGAAGGGCGGGGGTGAGGCGGAGCAGGCGACCTGAGCGGAGCCTGCCCCTGACCCGGGGCGTCGGCGCCCGGCAGACGGTTTCATTTGCACCATTCGGCGACTGACTGCTGGGCCGAGGCGATTTCCTTTTCCCGGGTCGGATCGTCGATGTATTCCTTCTCGCCCTGCGCGTTGAAGCGCACGATGCGCTGGCCGGACTGCAGCGCGGTCAGGCGGTTGCGCGCCCGGGTGCAGTTTTCGGCCGCCTTGTCCTTTTCCGCCTGTTCCTTGGCCGCCTTGGATTCGGCTTCCAGCCGGTCCTCCCGGCGCTTCTGGAATTCCTGCAGCTTGTCCTGGGTCGAGCGGGTGGCGTCACCGGACGGCTGCGGCACGTTCAGGCTCTTCTTCGTGGCATTGGCGCCGGGCGGCGGCGTGTCCGAAAACACGGTACGCCCCTGGGCATCCTTGTACTGATAGACCTGCGCGGCGCAGGTGAGGGGCAGCAGTCCGAGCAGCAGGACTGCGGCGATGCGTACGCGCGCTTCAGCGGTGAACACGGCGGAAACTCCTGGTCTGGGTGCCCGGGGGCACCGCGTAAAGGTCCGGACACTGAGGGCCTGGACGCTGGGCCTGATGCGGGGCCGGATGCAGACGGCTGCGCCGACCAGCGTATAATACGTTTTTGCTAGTTGGGAAAGTAGTCATGCGTGTTATCCAGAAGGCGCTGACCTTCGACGACGTCCTGCTTGTGCCGGCCCACTCCAACGTGCTGCCGCGCGACGTCAGTCTCAGTACCCGTATCTCCCGCAATATCCGTGTCAATCTTCCGCTGATGTCCGCCGCGATGGACACGGTCAGCGAAGCCCGCCTGGCGATCGCGCTCGCCCAGGAAGGCGGCCTCGCCATCATCCACAAGAATCTCACCGCCAAGCAGCAGGCCGCCGAAGTCGCCAAGGTGAAGCGCTTCGAAGCCGGCGTGCTGAAGGACCCGATCACCATCTCGCCGCAAATGACGGTCCGGGAGCTGCTCGGGTTGACACGCAGTCACCGCATTTCCGGTTTTCCGGTGCTCGACGGTGAGCGCGTGGTCGGCATCGTGACCAACCGCGACCTGCGTTTCGAAACCAATCTCGACCAGCCGGTCTCGCGCATCATGACGCCGCGTGAGCGCGTCGTGTTCGTGCGCGAAGGCGCGTCGCTCGACGAAGCGCGTTCGCTGATGCACAAGAACCGCCTCGAACGTGTGCTGGTGCTGGGCGAGAACGACACGCTGCGTGGCCTGATCACGGTCAAGGACATGCTGAAGTCGACCGAACACCCGCTGGCCGCCAAGGACGCGCACGGCCGTCTGCGTGTCGGTGCCGCGATCGGCGTCGGTGAAGGCACCGAAGACCGCGCTGCAGCGCTGGCCGAAGCAGGCGTCGACGTCATCGTCGTCGACACCGCGCACGGCCATTCGCAGGGCGTGCTGGACCGCGTCAGCTGGGTCAAGCGCACCTTCCCGCACATCGACGTGATCGGCGGCAACATCGCCACCGCCGACGCGGCCCGCGCGCTGGTTGACGCCGGCGCTGACGGCGTCAAGGTGGGCATCGGCCCCGGTTCGATCTGCACCACGCGCATCGTCGCCGGTGTCGGTGTGCCGCAGATCACCGCCATCGACAACGTCGCCACCGCACTCGCCTCGACCGACGTGCCGATGATCGCCGACGGCGGCATCCGCTACTCGGGCGACATCGCCAAGGCGGTCGCTGCCGGCGCCAACGCCGTCATGCTGGGCGGCCTGCTGGCCGGTACCGAAGAGGCGCCGGGCGAGATCGAACTGTTCCAGGGCCGTTCCTACAAGTCCTACCGCGGCATGGGTTCGCTTGGCGCGATGCAGCAGGGCGCCGCCGACCGCTACTTCCAGGATCCGGCGTCCAATGCGGACAAGCTGGTGCCGGAAGGCGTCGAAGGTCGCGTGCCCTACAAGGGCCCGGTGGTGAACGTGATCACTCAGCTGATGGGCGGCCTGCGCGCATCGATGGGCTACTGCGGCTGCGCCACGGTGGACGAAATGCGCTCGAAGGCGCAGTTCGTGGAGATCACCTCGGCCGGCATCCGCGAATCGCACGTGCACGACGTGCAGATCACCAAGGAAGCGCCGAACTATCACGTGGATTGAGGGGCTGGGGAACAGGGTCTAGGGGCTGGAGGGGCCGGGGCTTAATGAGCGAGGTGCGAAGCTATCGCGATTTGCTGGTCTGGCAACGCGCAATGGACCTTGCCCTTGCTGTCTATTCCCTGAGCCGAAGTTTCCCCGAGTGCGAGCGCTTCGCGCTGGTGAGCCAGTTGCGACGCGCCGCTGTTTCGGTCCCCTCGAATATCGCCGAAGGCCATGCAAGAAGCTCCACGCGTGATTTCCTGCGTTTTCTGTCGATCGCTGCCGGCTCTCTTGCCGAGATCGAAACCCAGCTCCTTCTGTCGCATCGCCTTGATTACGTGGATGCGCAACGTATGAACGTCACGCTGAAGGACGCCGATGAACTCGGCCGGATGATCAGAGGCCTGCAAGCCTCCCTCTCGTCGCGTCTCGCGGACTCCCCCTAGCCCCCAGCCCCTGTCCCCTGATTCCTGAATACCCCATGCACAACAAGATCCTCATCCTCGATTTCGGCTCCCAGGTCACCCAGCTCATCGCGCGCCGTGTGCGCGAGGCGCACGTGTATTGCGAAATCCATCCGTGCGACGTGAGCGACGAGTTCGTGCGCGGCTTCGGCGCGCAGGGCGTCATCCTGTCCGGCAGCCACATGTCGGCCTACGAGGAATCGACCGATCGCGCGCCGCAGGCGGTGTTCGAACTGGGCGTGCCGGTGCTGGGCATCTGCTACGGCATGCAGACCATGGCGCAGCAGCTGGGCGGCAAGGTAGAGGCCGGTACGGTGCGCGAGTTCGGCTACGCCGAGGTGCGCGCCCGCAGCCACACGAAGCTGCTCGACGGCATCGAGGATTTCCGCAACGATCAGGGCCACGGCATGCTCAAGGTGTGGATGAGCCATGGCGACAAGGTGACCGCGCTGCCGCCGGGCTTCGTCGTAATGGCGTCCACCGACAGCTGCCCGATCGCCGGCATGGCGGACGAGGCGCGCCGCTTCTACGGCGTGCAGTTCCACCCGGAAGTCACCCACACCGCGCGCGGCGCCGATCTGCTGCGCCGCTTCGTGCTGGACGTGTGCGGCTGCCAGGGCGACTGGATCATGGGCGACTACATCGCCGAGGCGGTCGAGCGCATTCGCGAACAGGTGGGTGACGAGGAGGTCATCCTTGGTCTGTCCGGCGGCGTCGATTCGTCGGTCGCTGCCGCGCTGATCCACCGCGCCATCGGCGACCAGCTCACCTGCGTGTTCGTCGATCACGGCCTGCTGCGCCTGAACGAAGGACAGATGGTGATGGACATGTTCGCCGGCCGCCTGCATGCGCGGGTGATCCACGTCGATGCCGCCGACCAGTTCCTCGGCCATCTGAAGGGCGTGTCCGACCCGGAAGCCAAGCGCAAGATCATCGGCCGCGAATTCGTCGAGGTGTTCAAGGCGGAAGCGGCCAAGCTGAAGGCGGGCGACGGCGGCCACAAGGGGGCGACTTTCCTCGCCCAGGGCACCATCTATCCGGACGTGATCGAATCAGGTGGCGCGAAGAGCAAGAAGGCCACCACGATCAAGAGCCACCACAACGTCGGCGGCCTGCCGGAACAGCTGGGTCTCAAGCTGCTGGAGCCGCTGCGCGAACTGTTCAAGGACGAAGTGCGCGAACTGGGTGTGGCCCTCGGCCTGCCGCGCGACATGGTGTATCGCCACCCCTTCCCGGGCCCGGGCCTGGGCGTGCGCATCCTCGGTGAGATCCACGCCGAGTACGCCGACCTGCTGCGCCGCGCCGACGCCATCTTCATCGAGGAACTGCGCGCCACCATCGACCCGCAGACCGGCAAGAGCTGGTACGACCTCACCAGCCAGGCCTTCGCGGTGTTCCTGCCGGTGAAGTCGGTCGGCGTGATGGGAGACGGCCGCACCTACGAATGGGTGGTCGCGCTGCGTGCGGTGCAGACCCAGGACTTCATGACCGCCCACTGGGCCGAACTGCCGCACAGCCTGCTCGGCCGCGTCAGCAACCGCATCATCAACGAGGTGCGCGGCATCAACCGGGTGGTGTACGACATTTCGGGCAAGCCGCCGGCGACCATCGAGTGGGAGTGAAACCGGTCAGGCCCTGCCCGGGCCGCTGGCCGGCGCAGACCTGATTCCTCTGAAAGCCCGGAAATCCGGGCTTTCTTCGTTTTGTGCCCCCGCCTTGCAGGGGGGCGTGCGCCGGCGTTCGGTTAAATCTTGTGTGCGCGCTTCCGGACGCGCTTTCGTCGCGCTGACGGCCGAAATTGGTGCGAGAATTCTCGACGCCTGTCCGCGCTTTCCGGCCGGCCGGGCGCCCGCCAGAACAACGAGAACCGGTCCGCCAGACCTCATATCCGTATCGCCATGTCCATGTCCAAACCACCGGCCAGAGTGGTGCCCGACCGCTCGGCATTCAGTGCTGTCGCCCGCGGGAGCGAACGGTGAACCTCCGTGCCGAGTTTGCGCCGCCGCCCCTGCAGCCTGCGGTAGAAACCCTGCTCATCGTCGACGACATGCCGGAGAACCTCGAGGTTCTCGACGGTCTGCTGCGCGCGGCCGGGTATGCGGTGAAGGCGGCCAACAACGGCCGCACCGCGCTCCGGCTGGCGGCGGAGGGTCAGAAGCCGTCGCTCATCCTGCTCGACGTGATGATGCCGGGCATGGACGGCTACGCAGTGCTGGAAAGGCTGCGCGCCGACGAGGCGACGCGCGACATTCCGGTCATCTTCGTGACCGCGCTGGCTGAAGCCGGCGACGAGGAGGCGGGACTGGCGCTCGGGGTAGCCGATTACATCACCAAGCCGATCAAGCCGGCGGTGCTGCTCGCCCGGGTGCGCACGCAGCTGCAGGCCAAGCTCGCACGCGACCTGATGCGCGACCAGAACGCGTGGCTGGAAGCCGAGGTCGCCCGGCGCATGGAGGAGAACGAGCATATCCAGGCGGTGAGCATCCGCGCGCTGGCCAATCTGGCGGAAACGCGTGACCAGGAGACCGGCCGCCACATCCGCCGCACCCAGGCCTATGTCCGGCTGCTGGCCGAGGCGCTGACCGACCACCCGCGACACAGTGCGGTCCTGACGCCGGCCTACATCGACCTGCTGACCCGCTCGGCCCCTCTGCACGACATCGGCAAGGTGGGCATACCGGATCACATCCTGCACAAGCGTGGCCGTCTGGACGACGCTGAATGGACCGTCATGAGGACGCACGCCGCGCTGGGCGCGCGTGCGATCGAGTTCGCCGAGCGCGACGAGGAGAGGCCGGCCGCGTTTCTTGCGCTGGCGCGGGAGATCGCGCACTGGCATCACGAGCACTGGGATGGCTCGGGCTATCCGGACGGCCTCGCCGGCGACGCCATTCCGCTGTCGGCGCGACTGATGACGGTGGCCGACGTGTTCGACGCCATGCTGTCCCGCCGCGTATACAAGTCCGCGCTGCCGGCCGACGAAGTACATGCCTACATCGTCGGGCGCAGCGGCAGTCATTTCGATCCCGACGTCGTGGAGGCCTTCGTGCGCTGCTATCCGGATTTCCTCGAAATCGCGCGGCGACATGCAGACCCTGACTGAAGCAGACAGGGATACACCGGTGAGCCGGGCGCGTGCCGACGCCCGGGCAGCGGTGCTGATGGTGGTGCTCGGCTACGCCGGCGTGGCGGCGTGCTGGATACTGCTGTCCGATCACCTGCTGTATGCGCTGACCCGCGATTCGCTGGATTTCGCGCACGCCAGCATGATCAAGGGGGGGCTGTTCGTCGCGATAACGGCGCTGGCGCTTTATCTGCTGGTGAGCCGCCTCTACGCGCGTTCTATCGACGCGCTGGAGAGCGAGCACGCGATGCTGGCGCAGCGCGCCCAGACGCAGGCACTGCTCGATGCCATCATCCGCAGTTCGTCCGATCCGGTCTTCGCCAAGGACGCACAAGGCCGCTACCTGCTGATGAATCCAGAGGTGGCGCGCCTGTTCAAGGTCGATGCCGAGGCGCTGCTCGGTTGCGATGACAGCGTCTTTCTTCCGCCGGAGGTTGCGCGCCGCGTACGCGCCAATGACCGCCTGGTGATGGAACACGGCAAGGTACTGCGTTTCGAGGAGCGTCTGCCCACGGTGGACGGCGAGCGTGTGTTCCTCACCACCAAGGGGCCGCTGCTCGATGCCGGCGGTCGGGTGATCGGCCTGTACGGTGTTGCGCGCGACATGACCGAGCGCCTGCACGCCGAACACGCGCTGCGCGACAGCGAGGCGCGCTTCCGCCGCCTGTTCGAATTCGCTCCGGTCGCCTACCAGTCGCTGGACCAGGAAGGCCGTTTCCTCGACGTAAACCCGATGCTGTGCGAACTGCTGGGCTATGAGGCGCAGGAGATGCTGGGCCGGCCTTTCGGCGATTTCTGGGTGCCGTCACAGCGCGACCGTTTCCAGGGCAATTTCCAGCGGTTCAAATGCACGCTGAAGGCGCGGGGCGAAGTGCGGCTGCTGCATCGCGACGGACACGAAAAAGTCTGTCTGATCGTGGGGCGTGTCGAGACCGATGCCCAGGGCCAGTTCATGCGCACCCATTGCGTGCTGACCGACATCACCGATCAGGCGGAGGCCCGGCGCGCGCTCGAGGAACGTGAAACCCTGCTGCGCGAGATCGGCGAGATCGCCCAGGTGGGCGGCTGGTCGCTGGATATCGCCAGCGGACGGCTGTCGGTCACCGACGAGGTCATGCACATCTATGGTGCCGAACCGGGCCAGCTTGCCTCGCTCGATCTCGCGCTGGACCGGCTGGAGGACGCAGGGCGACAACGGGTGCTGGACTCGATTTCGCGCGCGGTGACGCACGGCACCTCCTACGACCTCGAACTGCCGATCACCACCACCGCCGGACAGATCAAATGGGTGCGCGCGCTGGGCGTGCCGGTGGTCGAGGACGGTCATGTGGTGCGGCTGCGCGGCACGGTGCAGGACATCACCGAAAGGCGTCGCCTGAAGGACGAACTGCTGGCACACCAGGAACAGCTGGAGGAGCAGGTGCAGCAGCGCACGTCTGAACTGGCGGTGGCCAAGGAGGCGGCCGAATCGGCCAACCGTTCCAAGAGCCTGTTCCTGGCCAATATGAGCCATGAAATGCGGACGCCGATGAACGCCATCATCGGGCTGACCCACCTGCTGTCGAAATCGGTGCTGGACGCCACGCAGCTGGCCCAGGCACGCAAGATCGAAGCTGCGGCCAGCCATCTGCGCCACATCATCGACGACGTGCTCGACCTGTCGCGCATCGAGGCCGACAAGCTGGTGCTGGAAACCAGCGCCTTCCGCATCGATGCACTGCTCGATCAGGCGCGTTCGATGATGCTCGAACGCGCCGAGGAGCGCGGGCTGGTCATCCGTGTCCGGCACGAAGGCGTGCCCGCGGTGCTGCGCGGCGACATGACGCGGCTGCGCCAGGCCCTGCTGAACTACCTCAGCAATGCGGTCAAATTCACCGAGCGCGGACAGATCGAACTGTCGGCGTCGGTGGTCGAGCGTGACGCGGACAGCGTGGTGGTGAGCTTCGATGTGAGCGACACCGGCATCGGCATCGATTCACGGGAAATTCCCCGCCTGTTCCGGGCCTTCGAACAGGCCGACCCGAGCACCACCCGCCGCTTCGGCGGCAGCGGTCTCGGCCTGTCCATCACGCGACGGCTGGCCCAGCTGATGGGCGGCGATGCCGGTGCCATCAGCAAGCCGGGGCAGGGCAGCCGCTTCTGGTTTACCGCGCGGCTGGGTGTGGGCGCGGACGACGCCAGCGGCGGCTTCGGCGTCACCGACGACGCCCGCGCCCGCCTGCTGCGCGACTGGCACCATCGTCACGTGCTGGTGGTGGAGGACAACGCCACCAACTGCGAAGTCGCGCTGGCACTGCTGCAGGACGCCGGGCTGTCGGCGGACGTGGCGGTAGACGGCATCGAGGCGCTCGAACGGGCCGCGCAGCGGCGCTACGATCTGGTGCTGATGGATCTGCAGATGCCGCGCATGAACGGCATGGACGCCACCCGTCAGCTGCGGCGGCTGGCGGGCTGGTCGACGGTGCCGGTGATCGCCGTGACCGCGAACGCCTTCGCCGAGGATCGTGGCGCCTGTGTCGAGGCCGGCATGGACGATTTCATCGCCAAGCCGGTCGATCCGGACGAGTTCTACCGGGTGGTGCTGCGCTGGCTGGAGCGCAGGAGCAGCAATCCCCCGACGGCACGGCGCGCGCCGGACAGCGCGCTGCGCGGCCGCATCGAGGCCCTGCTGCCGCTGCTGGCGGCCGGCGACACCCGGGCCGGCGCACTGGCGCGTGACATGGCGGCGGATATCGAGTCGCTGGGCGAGGAGGGCGGCGCGCTGCTGCGCTGCATCGCCGCCTTCGATTACGACGCGGCGCTGGCGTCCGCGCAGCGTCTGGTCCTGCCCACCGGGGTCGCGGCCGGTGCTGCCTGAGTTCGCCTGCGCGGTCGTCGCCGGGGCCGCACGGCGGTCGTTTTAAAGCTTTTTTCGCGCATGCCGTTGCACTGTCTGCATTCGAAACGCAGACTGGCGGCGCCGGTACCGCCGGCTTAACCCGTGAGCCCTATGCCGCCCGGAATCCGCTGCACGCCCGCTGGCACGAACGCATCCTTCCGCCCCTCCTTCCGGTGGGGTGCGGTCATCGCACTGCTGATCGCGGTGACCGGGCTGCTGGCCGCCTGCGACAGCGCACCGGAACAGCCGCTCCGGGTCGGTCTCAATCCCTGGATCGGCTACGACCCGCTGGTGCTGGCGCGCGAACGCCGTCTGTTCCCGCCGGCGGATCTGGGCGTGGTCGAGCTTGAAACCAGCGGTGAAAGCGTCCGTCAGCTGCGCAACGGGCTGATCGACGCGGCTGGCCTCACCTTGCCGGAGGCGATGGAGCTGGCGGCCGCCGGTGTGGATGTACGCGTGGTCGCGGTGCTCAGCCTGTCCAGAGGTGCGGACGCGGTGCTTGCGCGCGCCGGGATGAGCCGGCCCGAACATCTGCGGGGCGCCCGGCTGGGCATGGAGGACAGCGCGCTCGCCGCCATCATGCTGCAGCGGCTGCTGGAAGCGGGCGGTCTGCGGCAGGACGAGGTGCGGGCGGTCATCATGCCCGCGACCGAGCACGAAGCCGCGATGACCCAGGGCAGCGTGGACGCGGTCATCACCTTCGAGCCGGTCATTTCCCGGCTCGCCTCCGCCGGTTTCAACATCGTGCTCGACAGCGCCAACATGCAGGGCGAGGTGGTGGACGTGCTGGCCGTGCGGGCTGAAATACTGCAGAGCCGGCCGCGCCAGGTCGCGCTGCTGCTCGAGGCCTTCGAGCAGGGCCGCCGTGCGCTGCTGGCCGACCCCGAGGCGGCTGCGCGCGAGCTGGCGGCCGGGGCCGACCTCAGCGTGGAGGAATACGTCAGCGCCCTGGCCCGCATACGGCTGTTCAGCCGCGAGCACAGCGATGCCGCGCTCAGGGCGCTGCCCGATTCGCCGCTGCTCGCCCTGTCCCGCACCGGCGGTGACCTCAAGGCGAGCGGACGCATCATGCTGGAGCCGGACTGGCGCCGTCTGTTCGTCCAGCCGGCCGAGGTGCGGCGATGAGATCGATTGCCGCGCTGCCCTCGCGCACCCTGGTGCCGCTGCTGCTGGTGGTGTTCGCGCTGATGCTGAGCGTCGTGAACAATCAGCTGCAGGTGCGCGAGTACCGCAGCGTGGTTCAGGACGAACAGATCCATGCGCTGACCGAGCGCCTGGGGGTCGAACAGGCGATGCTCGACCGTCTGGTCGCCAACGGCAACCAGCTCCAGCTGCGCCGCGTGGTGGCCGAACTGGGGCTGCGGCCCTACCTGACCCATGCCTACCTGATTGCGCCGGGCGGCCACGTGGCGGGTTCGCTGGCGCGGGCCGACGTCGGGCAGGACCGCATCGACCGGGTGGTCGACGCTGACGGCAGCGCCCTGCTGGACCTGCAGGTGCGGCCGGACCAGACGCTGCACATCGAGCGCTCGCCGGACGGCCGGGCCTTGCTGGCGGTGCTCAGTCTGCAGTCCGGCTACCGGTTGCTGGTACGGTCCGACCTCGAACTGCCGCTGGCCCAGCGACTGCATGCCAGCCGGCTCGAACTGTGGCGCAATGCCGCGACCATCCTGGTTTCGGCGCTGGTGCTCGCGCTGTTCCTGCACGTGTTCTGGCTGCGCCGCGCGAACAGGCTGTCCGAGGCGGCGCGGGCGATTGGCCGCGGCCATCTCGACACCCGGGTGGACATCGGCGGACGCGACGAGCTGGCGCTGGTGGCCAATGCATTCAACGACATGGCACTGCGTCTGCAGGCCCAGCACGCCGCGCTGCGCGACGGTGAGCGCCGCATGCGCGCCATGTTCGAACTGGCCGGTGTCGGGGTCGCCCGGATCGATACGCTGCGCGGCCGTTTCCTCGACGTGAATGCCAAGTTCTGCGAAATTGCCGGTCATGGCCGCCACGACCTGCTGGCCCTCGACTTCATGCACATCACCCATCCGGACGACCTGCCGGCCGAACTGGCGCAGATGGACGCACTGCGGAGTGGCGGCATCCGCGAGTTCTCGATGGACAAGCGGCTGCGCCAGCGCGACGGGCGCACCGTCTGGGTGACGCTGAGCGTCACGCCCCTGTGGTCAGCGGGCGAAGCCCCGGACTTTCACATCGCGGTGGTGCAGGACATCACCGACAGGTACGAGGCCGATCAGGCGCTCACGCTCGAGCGCAACCGCCTGCGCGAAGCGGAGCGCATTGCCGGGCTGGGCAGCTGGGAGGTGCATCCGGTCACCGGCCGGGTCTGGTGGTCGGCGGAAATGTTCGTGCTGTTCGGTCTGGACGTGGCCGCCCAGCCACCCATGCTCGACGGCTTCCTCGACCTGGTGCATCCGGAGGACCGTGCGGCGGTGGCCAGCGCGCTGGAGCAGATGAAGGCCGGCGCCAGCACGCTGGGTGCGCTCGCCTACCGCACGTCGCCGGCACGTGGTCCGGTCCGTCATCTGCAGCCCTCGGTCCAGATCGTGACCGACGATGAAGGCCGGGTGCTGAAATATGCCGGAACGCTGATGGACACCACCGAGGCGGTCTGCGCCGAACAGGCGCTGCGCGCCTCGGAGGAGCGCCTGCGTGCCACGCTGGAATGCGCGCCCAATGTCGCGGTGCAGTGGTTCGACCGCGATGGCCGCGTGCTGTACTGGAACCACGCCTCGGCCACGCTGTACGGCTGGGCCATCGACGAGGCGATCGGCCGGCGAATCGACGATCTGGTTCTTGCCGGCAGCAAAGCACAGGCCTTCATGGCGCGGCTGGAGCGCATACGGCGCGAGAACCTGCGCATCGGCCCGGAAGAACTAGCCGTCCGCCATCGCGACGGAACGCTGCGCCATATCGAATCGAGCACCTTCTGCATTCCGGGCAGCGACGGCGATCCGATCTTCGTCTGCATGGGCGTCGACATCACCGCGAGACGCCGGGCCGAACAGGCGGTCGAGAAGGAGCGCACCCATCTGCGGACCCTGTTCGCAGCGCTGCCCGACATGGTCTGGCTGAAGTCGCCGGAGGGCCGCTTCATGTCCTGCAACCGCATGGCCGAGCGGGTGATGGGCCTGCGCGAGTCGGAACTGGTGGGCAAGACCGACTACGACCTGTTTCCGCGCGAGGTGGCGGACAGCTTCCGCTCGCACGACGAAATGGCGGTCCGCGTGGGCGGGCGTCACATCAACGACGAGTGGCTCACGGTGCGGGACACCGGCGAGCGCATGCTGATGCAGACCATCAAGCTGCCGATGCGCAATGAAGCCGGCGACCTGATCGGGGTGCTCGGCATCGCCCGCAACATCACGCCGCTGCACGAAACCCAGGAAGAGCTGCGCGCGCTGAACCGCGAGCTGGAACAGCGGGTGAGCGAGCGCACGCGTGCGCTGTCCGATGCGATGAAGGAGCTGGAATCCTTCTCCTACGCGGTGTCGCACGACCTGAAAGCGCCGCTGCGCGGGATCGACGGCTACAGCCGCATCCTGCAGGAGGACTACGGCGACCGGCTGGATGACCAGGCGCGGCGCTTCCTCGGCAACATCCGCAACGGTGCCGCGCAGATGCACGCGCTGATCGAGGACCTGCTGGCCTATTCGCGCATGGAGCGCCGGTCGCTCGAAAGCAGCCGGGTCGATCTGGGCGAACTGGTGAAGTCGGTGCTGGCGCGCCGGGCGGACGAACTGGCGGCGGCTTCGGTGCAGGTGATCGGCGAAGTGCCGTCGCTGGTGGTCCGCGCCGATCGCCAGGGGCTGGATCTGGTGCTGCGCAACCTGATCGACAATGCGCTCAAGTTCAGCCGCGACGCCCGGCCGCCGGTGATTTCGCTCTCGACCCGGGTCGACGGTGACCGCGTCACGCTGTCGATACGCGACAATGGCATCGGTTTCGACATGAAATACCACGAACGCATTTTCGAGATATTCCAGCGCCTGCATCGCAGCGACGAGTTCGCCGGCACCGGTGTCGGTCTCGCGCTGGTGCGCAAGGCCATGCAGCGCATGGGCGGGCGCGTATGGGCGGAAAGCGCCCCGGGCGAAGGTGCCTGTTTCAATCTGGAGCTTCCCGCATGATCGCGACTCACCTGCAGCCGTCGTCCGGACTGCCCATCCTGCTGGTGGAGGACAACCCGGTCGACATCGATCTGACCTGTCGCGCCTTCGCGCGCAACCGGCTCGCCAACCCGATCAGCATCGCGCGTGACGGCGAGGAGGCGCTCGGTCTGATGCAGCGCTGGGAAGATGGCGAGCTGCCGCCGTCCCTCATCCTGCTCGACATCAAGCTGCCGCGGGTGGACGGGCTCGAAGTGCTGCGTCACCTGAAGACGCACCCGGTGTTCCGGCGCATACCGGTGGTGGTGCTGACCTCGTCGTCCGAAGACCGCGACCTGCTCGACGCCTATGCGCTGGGCGTGAACTCCTTCATCGTCAAGCCGATAGACTTCGACCGTTTCGTCGAAACCGCGAGCCAGATTGAACGTTACTGGTGCGAACTGAATCAACATCCGTCGTGATGCGCGTTCTCTATACCGAAGATTCGGAATTCGATGCCGACCTGACGCAGCGCGCCCTTGCACGCTGCGGGCTCGACATCGAACTGCGCATCGCCACCTCGATCGGCCGCGCGCGCGAACTGCTGGCGCAGACTCCTTTCGACGTGCTGCTGACAGATCTGAAGCTGCCGGACGGCACCGGCCTCGAACTGCTGGCCGATGTGCGCGAACGGGGCCTGCCGCTGGCGGTCATCGTGCTGACCGGCTCGGGCGATGGCGACGCCGCGATCCGCGCGCTCAAGGCAGGCGCCGACGACTACCTGATCAAGCGGGACCACTATCTCGAGCGTCTGCCGCGCGTGCTCGAAGCGGCGCTGCAGCGCCAGCGCACGATGCGCGCGCGACGCGACCGTCCGATCCGCGTGCTGTCCGCGGCCGCCAGCGGCAGCGGGCTGGAGGGCATGCGCACCCACCTGCAGCGGCATGCGCCGCACATCCGGCTGGAGGCGGCGGTCGACACCGAAGAGGCGGCCGCACGGGTACCGGCAGAGGGCGGTGAGGCCGAATTCGACGTGCTGCTGATCGATTCAGGTTCGCAGCCGGCCGATGCGCTCGAACTGGTGAAGCTGATCCGGATCGAGCGTCAGTCGGCGCTGCCGGTGGTCGTGGTGGCTGGCCGCGACAGCGAGGAGCTGGCGTCCAGCGCGCTGCATCTGGGCGTGGATGACTACCTGGTGCGGCACGAGGGCTGGCTTTACGAACTGCCGGCCACGCTGGAAAAAGTGCATCGGCGTGCCGAACTGGCGCGCGAGGAACAGCGGCTGCGCGACATGAACCGGCGCATGAGCTGGCTGATGGCGTCCAGCCCGACCATCGTCTACAACCTGCGCACCCACGGCCGGCGCTATGAAACCTTCTGGGTGAGCGAGAACGCCAGCCGCATCCTCGGCTACCCGATGGAGGACATCTGCCGCGAGGGCTGGTGGCTGACCCATCTGCATCCGCAGGACCGCGACGCGGTGCTGGCCCGGATGGACAGCCTGACCGCCGACGGGCAGATCAGTCTCGAATACCGCTTCCGCTGCCTCGACGGCCGCGAGATCTGGGTGCGTGACGAACTCCGGCGCGTGAACGAGGCCGCCTCCAGCGAAATGGAACTGGTCGGCGCCTGGACAGAAATCACCCATGACAAGCGGCTGGCGCTGCTGAACGAGGCGCGCGGCGAGGTGCTGGATCAGGTGGTGCGCCTGGCGCCGATCGGATCGGTGCTGGAAACCATCGTGCGTCACATGCAGGCCATCGAGTCGGACATGCGGGTGTCCATCCTGCTGTGCGACGAAGTGACCGGCGCGCTGCGTACCGGCGCCGCCCCCGCGCTGCCGGCCGCCTACAACGCGGCCATCGACGGCGCCATGCCGGGCTCGGCGGTCGGTTCATGCGGCACCGCAGCCTGGCTGGGCGAACCGGTGCTGGTGGCCGATGTGCTCGACCATCCGTACTGGGCGGACTATCAGCCGCTGGTGGCACTGGGCGGTTTCCGTGCCTGCTGGTCAGTCCCGTTCAAGGACGAGGACGGCAAGGTGCTGGGCACCTTCGCGGTCTACATGGACAGGCCCGGTCTTCCGGATGCGACCCAGCTGTCGATGATGACCGAGTTCAGCCGCATCACCGCGCTGGCGGTGCAGAAGGTGCGGGCCGCGGCCGAACTCAGACAGGCGGCGGCGGTGTTCGAAAGCACCCGCGACGGCGTGTTCATCACCGACCTCGACGCGCGCATCGTCGCGCTCAACCGGGCCTTCACCGAAATCAGCGGCTATCCGCAGGAGGAGGCGCTGGGCCAGAACCCGCGCATCCTGCAGTCCGGCCGGCACGATGCCGCCTTCTATCAGTCGATGTGGGAAAGCGTGCTGGAAAGCGGCTACTGGCAGGGTGAGGTGTGGAACCGCCGCAAGAACGGCGAGCTGTACCAGCAGCTGCTCACCATCAGCACCGTGCGCAACGAGGCCGGACGGGCCAGCCGCTATGTCGGCGTGATGACCGACATCAGCCAGCTCAAGCGCTCCGAAGCGCAGCTCGACTACCTCGCGCATCACGACCCGCTGACCGATCTGCCCAACCGGCTGCTGCTGCAGTCGCGGGTGCAGCACGCGATCGAGCGGGCGGAGCGCCAGCGGGATCACTTCGCGCTGCTGTTCATCGACCTCGACCACTTCAAGAACGTCAATGACAGCCTCGGCCACCCGGTGGGTGACGAACTGCTGACCGAGATCGCGCATCGGCTGCGCACCCGGCTGCGCGAGGCTGACACGCTGGCCCGGCTGGGCGGCGACGAATTCGTGCTGCTGCTGGAGAACATCCAGATGCCGGAAGACGCCGCCCAGGTCGCGCAGTCGCTGCTCGATCTGCTGCACAAGCCTTTCCGTGTCAGTCAGGAGCGCGACATCTACATCGGCGCCAGCATCGGCATCGCGGTCTATCCGGACGACGGCAGGACGGTGACCGAACTGGTGCAGCACTCGGACGTGGCCATGTACCAGGCCAAGGAAGCCGGCCGCGGTGCCTTCCGCTTCTACACCGAAGCGATGAGCCGTGCCGCCCAGGACCGGCTGCATCTGGATACCCGTCTGCGGCGGGCGCTGGAGCGCGGCGAGTTCGCGCTGCACTACCAGCCGCAGATCGACATGGCCAGCGGCCGCATCATCGGCGCCGAGGCGCTGATCCGCTGGCTCGATCCGGAAGAGGGCATGGTGTCGCCGGCCCGCTTCATTCCGGTGGCCGAGGAATCCGGCCTCATCGTGCCGATCGGAGAATGGGTGCTGCGCACCGCCTGTGCCCAGGCGCAGGCCTGGCAGGCGGCCGGTCATGAACTGAGCATCGCGGTCAATCTGTCGGCGCGTCAGCTGCAGCACGCCGACATGGCGATCCGGCTGGCCGAACTGTTCCGGGAATTCGGCCTGGGGCCCGGACGGCTGGAACTGGAGCTGACCGAATCCATGCTGGCCGGCGATCACGCGCAGACCGAGGCGCGGCTGCAGGCGCTGAAGGCGCTCGGCGTCGAACTGTCGATCGACGATTTCGGCACCGGCTATTCGTCGCTGGCCTATCTGAAGCGCTTCCCGATCGACGTGCTCAAGATCGACCAGAGCTTCGTGCGCGACATTCCGCAGGACCGCAACGACATGGAAATCGCGGCCACCATCATCGCGATGGCACATACGCTGAAGCTCAGGGTGATCGCGGAGGGCGTCGAAACCCCCGAACAGCACGCCTTCCTGAAGGAGCGCGGCTGCGACGCCTGGCAGGGCTATCTGCGCAGCAGGCCGGTGCCGGCCGATGAATTCGAACAGCGCTTCCTGCTGTGCAGCGACGCTGTGGGCGCGGCGCCCTCGCCGCGATCGGGCCTCTGAGCACGCGCTGTCTCTGATTCGAGGCGGTCATCGCGGCAAAGGCGCCGCTCCCACGGAAACCGGCTCAATCCGTTGCCCCAGCCTGTTGTGGGCGCGGCGCCCTCGCCGCGAAGGGCCTCTGAGCTCGCGCTGTCTCTGATTCGAGGCGGTCACCGCCGCCGGGCGCCGCTCCCGCGGAACTTCGCCCAGTCCGTTGCCGGAGACCCCGTGGGAGCGGCGCCCTC
The DNA here is from genome assembly GCF_000214035.2 of Methyloversatilis universalis FAM5. GTDB lineage: Bacteria > Pseudomonadota > Gammaproteobacteria > Burkholderiales > Rhodocyclaceae > Methyloversatilis > Methyloversatilis universalis. The sequence continues at coordinate 168,888 of NZ_AFHG01000029.1, forward strand.
GCCGCGATCGGGCCTCCGGGTACGCGCTGTCTCCGGTTCAGGGCCGCCATCGCAGCGGCCCGCCGCGTCCTGCCGGGTGGGCCACGCGCTCAGGTGGCGACCGTCTTGTCCCGGTAGCGGCAGATGTCGACGATGCTGCAGCGCTCGCACAGCGGCTTGCGCGCGGTGCACACATAGCGCCCGTGCAGGATGAGCCAGTGGTGGGCGTGCAGCATGAATGCCTTCGGCACCACCTTGAGCAGAGCATGCTCGACCGCCAGCACGTCCTTGCCCGGCGCCAGACCGATGCGATTGGCAATGCGGAAGATGTGGGTGTCCACCGCCATCGTCGGTTCGCCGAACACGATGTTGAGCACCACGTTGGCGGTCTTGCGGCCGACGCCCGGCAGCGCTTCCAGCGCAGCGCGGTCATTCGGCACTTCGCCACCGTGCTTCTCCAGCAGCTGGTGCGACAGCGCCACCACGTTCTTTGCCTTGGCGCGGAACAGGCCGATGGTCTTGATGTAGTCCTCGACGCCGGCCACTCCGAGACTGACGATGGCCTCCGGCGTCGGCGCGGCCGGAAACAGCTTGCGGGTGGCCACGTTCACGCCCTTGTCGGTGGCCTGTGCTGACAGCACGACGGCGACCAGCAGCTGGAAGGGCGAACCGTATTCGAGATCGCTCTTCGGCTCGGGGTTGGCAGCGCGGAAACGCTCGAAAACCGTCTGTATCTCGGCCCGGGTCAGCCGGCTCGCACGCCCCGCCATCAGGCGCTCACCGCCGCTGCGGGCGGGCGGCTGGCACGCGCCTGCGCGCGGGCGACCCAGGCGTTGCGCGCCGCCACCAGCAGGCCGAGGAAAATGAAGGCGCCGGGCGGCAGGATGGCGATCAGCAGGCCGCGGTAGTGTTCGCCGAACACCTGCAGTGCGTGCGCGCCCGGAATGACCATGTCGATGCCGCCGAACAGCGTGCCCGCACCCACCAGTTCGCGCAGGCTGCCCAGCAGCGCCAGCACCCACAGCAGGCCCACGCCCATGGCCGCACCATCCCAGGCGGCGGCCAGCGGCGAATTCTTGGCGGCGAAGGCCTCGACCCGTGCGAGCACGATGCAGTTGGTCACGATGAGCGGAATGAAGATGCCCAGCACCAGATAGAGGTCGTGCAGCCAGGCGTTGAAGGCCAGATCGAGGCAGGTGACCAGCGCGGCGATGATGAGGATGAACACCGGAATGCGGATTTCATGCGGAATCAGCGTGCGCAGCGCGGCCACGGTGCCACCGGACAGCGCCATCACCAGCACGGTGGCCAGCGACAGGCTCACCGCATTGACGAAGCTGGTGCTCACCGCGAGCAGCGGGCACAGCCCGAGCAGCTGCACCAGCGCGGTGTTGTTCTCCCACAGGCCCTTGCGGGTGATGTCGCCGTACAGGGCGCGGTCGTCAGCGTTCATGTCGTGTGTCCGGATCGCTCGTCATGGGGCTCATCTGAATGCCGGTTCGGCCGAGCTGCCTGCCGGCAGCGCGAACAGCGTGTCGCGCACCGGTGCCAGCGCCGCCGCGGCGCGTCCTGCGGCGCGGGTCACCGCCCGAGCGGAAATGGTGGCGCCGGTCATGTAGGCGAAGTCGCCGCCGTCCTTTCGCACGGTCCAGCGCGCGCCGTCGGCGCTGTCGCGGCCAGCGAACTGGGCAATCCATTTCGGACTCGCGCGGTCCTTGGCCGGGTCGATGTAGTCGCCCAGGCCCGGCGTTTCCTTGTGCGCCACCACCCGCACGCCGGCCAGCGTGCCGTCGGCGCGCAGCGCCATCAGCAGGCGGACCGCGCCGCTGTAGCCGTCCGGCGCCTGTGCCTCGAACACCAGCGCCACCGGGGCCCCGCCCAGCCGGGCGCGGTGCACGGTGACCGGCTCGCTCAGACCGAGCGCCGGCAGCACCGGCAATGTGACCGTGTCCTCCAGCAGCGCGTTGTCGTAGTCGGCACGCGGCAGCACCTGGGCGATCAGTTCCAGCCGGCGGGCTTCGACCGAGGCGCGTATCGGTTCGCGGGTGGCGTCCTGGGTGAGCGCCATCAGTGCGGTGAACACCAGCGTGAACAGCCCCAGCAGCGCGGCCGAACGCAGCGCGCTGCCCGCGGCGCCCGGCGCCTCGATGGCGTCGGCCGGCTCGGCGGGGGCGGGGTCCGGGCGGTCGGCGGCCTCGCTCATGGCGCGTCCCCCTTCTTGTGGCCAAACACCGGCGGCTGGGTTTTCATGTCGATCAGCGGCACGCAGATGTTCATCAGCAGCACCGCGAAGGCGATGCCGTCCGGATAGGCGCCGAAGGCGCGTATCAGCCAGGCGATCAGCGCGATGCCGGCGGCGAAGACGAGTTTGCCGCGTGGCGTGGTGGCGCCGGACACCGGATCGGTGGCGATGAAGAAGGCGCCCATCAGCGTGCCGCCCGCCAGCAGGTGGAAAGCCGGGCTGGCGAACTGCGTCGGGTCGATCAGCCAGCCGATCGCGGACACCAGCGCCATTGCGCCGATGAAGGCGACCGGAATGTGCCAGGTGATGATGCGCAGCGCGAGCAGCAGCAGGCCGCCGGCCGCCCAGGCCAGCGCCACCCATTCCCAGCCGGCGCCGGCGACATGGCCGAAGGCGGGCGACTGCATGACCGCCCCTACATCGCCGCCGGTCAGCAGGCCGGTGCGCAGTGCGTCCAGCGGCGTGGCGCCGGTCATGCCGTCCACCACGCGTTCGCCGCCGAACACCCAGCCGAACTGGGTCGCGGCATCGGCTGACTGCAGGCCCGGCCACTGCGACATCAGCGCCGGAAAGCTCACGATGAGCAGCGCGTAGGCCAGCATCGCCGGATTGAACGGGTTCTGGCCGAGGCCGCCGTACAGATGCTTGCCGATGATGAGCGCGAAAGATGTGCCCAGCACCGTCGCCCACCAGGGCAGCAGCGGCGGCAGGCAGACCGCGATCAGCCAGGCGGTGACCAGCGCGCTCAGGTCGGTCAGCGCCGGGGCCACTGGCCGGCCGCGCAGCCCCAGCATGACGGCCTCGCAGGCCAGCGCGGTGAGGCTGGCGATCGCCAGCTGCGCGATCAGCGCCGGGCCGAACAGCCACACCTGCACCGTGATGGCCGGCAGCATGGCGACCATCACCGTGCCCATCACGCGGCGCACGCTGGTGTTCTGTCGAAGGTAGGGAGAGTTGTACATCGCTGTCGTTGTCTGTCTGCGCGGCCGGACGCTCAGCGCGCGCCGTCGCCGGGTTCGGCGGGCGACGGGGCCGGCGCATCGGGGCTGACCGTCGCGGTCTCGCCGGCGGTGGCCGCCTGCTTTTCCGCCACCAGGTCGGCCGCCCGCTTGCGGCGCGCTTCCGCCGCATCGACCTGGGCCTGCTGGTCCGGCGTGAGCGCGTCGGTGTTCTTCGCTGCCGCGGCTTCTTTCTGCGCCCTGGCGCGCGCCATCGCGGCTTCGATCAGCGCCTTCTTCGGGTCGGTCACCGCCGGCGTGGCCGCCTGTGCGTCGGCGGGCGACGTGGCGGTGTCCGCCACTTCGGCCGTCTTCGCCACCGGCTTCGCGGCACTGCGCGCGGCCAGCCGGGCGGCTTTCTCTTCCTTCTCGCGCTCGGCGCGCCAGTTCCGGAACTCGAAGCGCTCGCGCGCCGAGTCGGCGGCGTCCTTGTCGCGCTCGCGCGCCCAGATTTCGCTCTTGGCGTAGCGGTAGTAATCGACCAGCGGAATGTGCGAAGGGCACACGTAGGCGCAGCAGCCGCATTCGATGCAGTCGAACAGGTGGTATTCCTGCGCGCGGCCGAAGTTGCGCGAACGCGAGTGCCAGTACAGCTCGAAAGGCTGCAGATCGGCCGGACAGGCGCGCGCGCATTCGCCGCAGCGTATGCAGGGCATTTCCGGTTCCGGCGGTGGGAACAGCGCGGGCGACGAGGCGAGCAGGCAGTTGGTCGCCTTCACCACCGGCGCCTCGACGCCGGGCAGCGGCACGCCCATCATCGGGCCGCCCATGATGAGCTTGTCGGTGTCCGGTTTCAGGCCGGCGTGTTCGAACACGAAACCGATCGGCGTGCCGATGGCGACGTCGAAATTGCGCGGCCGCTCGACATTGCCGGCCACGGTGACGATGCGCCGGGTGAGCGGTTCGCCGCGTTCCAGCGCATTCCACACCGCGAGTGCGGTGGCCACGTTGAAGCACTGCACGCCGTAGTCGGTCGAGCGCTGGCCGTGCGGCACCTCGATGCCGGTGAGCACGCGGATGAGCTGCTTGGCGCCGCCGGCCGGATAGCGGGTCGGCACCACGACGATGTCGAGCGCCGGATCGCCCAGTTCGGCGGCGGCGGCCTTCAGCGCGGCGGCGGCTTCCGGCTTGTTGTCCTCGATGCCGACCAGCACCTGCTTCGCCGCCAGCAGCGTTTTCATGACCTGCGCGCCGCGCAGGATGTCCAGCGGCTCGCTGCGCATCAGCATGTCGTCGCAGGTGATGAAGGGCTCGCATTCGGCGCCGTTGATCACCAGCGTGTCGGTGCTGCCGGCCTTGCCGGCCGACAGTTTCAGGTGGCTGGGGAAGACCGCACCGCCGAGGCCGACCACGCCGGCGTCGCGCAGATGGTCGCGCACCTCGCCCGGCGTGGCGGCGTGCCAGTCGAAGGGCTCGCGCTCGACGCGCAGATCCAGCCCGTCCGGCTCGATCACCACCGCCATGGCCGACAGGCCGGAGGCGTGCGGCATGAGCCGCGGCTCGACCGCGACCACGGTGCCGGACGTGGGCGCGTGCACCGCGCTCGACACATTGCCGTCCGCCGCGCCGATGCGCTGGCCGTGCAGCACCCGGTCGCCAGCCTTCACCAGCGGCCGCGGCGTGCCGCCGATGTGCTGGTGCAGCGGAATGATGAGCTGCGGCGGCAGAGGCAGGCGGGCGATCGGTTCGCGGGTCGATGCACCCTTGTTCGGGTCCGGCTTGACGCCGCCATTGAACGAGAAGAGCTGGCGCAGCATCAGGCGGCTTCCTTCGCCGGCGCGTGCGTGACCGGCTTCAGTTCGAACACCGGGTAGCGCCATTTCCAGGTGTCCACGGTGTCCGCCACCGGCACCATGGCGATGCAGTCGGCCGGGCAGGGTGCCACGCACAGTTCGCAGCCGGTACAGAGGTCGGCGACGATGGTGTGCATCTGCTTGGCGGCGCCGACGATGGCGTCCACCGGGCAGGCCTGTATGCACAGCGTGCAGCCGATGCAGGTCGCCTCGTCGATGACCGCCACCGCCTTCGGCTTCTCCACGCCGTGTTCGGCGTTGAGCGGCTTGTATTCGCGGCCGAGCAGGTCAGCCAGCTTGCGCACGCCTTCGTCGCCGCCCGGCGGGCACTGGTTGATGTCGGCTTCGCCGCCGGCGATCGCGGTGGCGTAGGGCTTGCAGCCCGGGTAGCCGCACTGGCCGCACTGGGTCTGCGGCAGGATGGCGTCGATCTTGTCGACCAGCGGGTCGCCCTGCGTCCTGAACAGCACCGAGGCGGCACCGAGCGCCGCGCCCAGTGCCAGCGCCAGACCCAGCATCACGAGCAGCGCACTGATCATGAATCCAGTCCCGCAAAACCCATGAAGGCCAGGCTCATGAGACCGGCGGTGATCAGCGCGATCGCGTTGCCGCGGAAGGGCGCCGGGATGTCGGCACCGTCCAGCCGCTCACGGATGCTGGCAAACAGCACCAGCGCCAGCACGAAGCCCGCGGCCGAGCCGAAGCCGAACAGCAGCGACTGCAGCAGGTCGTGGCGCGCCGCCTGATTCAGCAGCGGAATGCCCAGCACCGCGCAGTTGGTGGTGATCAGCGGCAGGTAGATGCCCAGCACCTGATGCAGCAGCGGACTGGTTTTCTGGATCACCAGTTCGGTCAGCTGCACGATGGCCGCGATCACCACGATGAAGCTCAGTGTGGACAGATAGCCCAGGTCGAAGGGCTGCAGCAGATAGCGGTCGATGAGATAGCTCGAACCGCAGGCCAGCGTAAGCACGAAAGTCGTGGCCAGACCCATGCCGATGGCGGTTTCCAGCTTCTTCGACACGCCCATGAAGGGGCACAGGCCGAGGATGCGCACAAACACCACGTTGTTGACCAGCGCGGTGCCGAGCAGGATGAACAGGTAACTCGTCATGATGGAAGGAGCGGGCCCGGCCGCAGTGGCCGCGGGGCGCAGCTGCGCCGTAAGCGGCGGATTATCCGGCAGCGCGGCGCGCCGCTCAAGCGGCTGCAGGCGCCACGTGCTGGCGGCGCGTCATGGCCGGACCGCGATGAAAGCGCGGCCGTCGGCCTGTCGCACCGTCCAGCCGGCGGCGCTGATCGCGTCCACCTCTTCCGCGGTAAAGCGCAGGTTGTCGGCCGACAGCCAGGCCCGGCCGGGATACATCGCGATCAGCGCGCCGCCGGCGGGCACGGCATCGGCGGCGCCGTGCAGCCCGGCGACCAGCCGGGCGAAGGTAGCTTCGCGTGTGTCCAGCGCCTTCAGGCTGAACTGCCTGACCGGGGCCGCGCACTCGATCTCGAACACATAGGCCCAGTTCGACAGCCGCTGTGCGCCGTCATGCGGCGGGCACATCAGAAGCCGGCCGGCAGCGACCACCTCGCGGGCGGTCTGCCCGCGTGCCTGCTGCAGTTCAAGCTGCGGGTCCAGCCGCATCGCGAACACCGCGTGCGCGGCACACAGCAGCACCAGGACCGCGGTGCGCAGGCGGCCGGCAATCGTCCCCTGCAGCGGCAGCACCAGCCAGGCGGCCAGCGCGAAAGGCAGTATCTGCAGCGTGTGCCGGGTACTGATGAATTCGCCCCATTCGTAGCGCGAACGCGCGGCAATCACGATGACCGCGCCGGCCGCGGCGTAGGCGGCGGCCAGCACCCACAGTTCGCGACCCGCCGCGTTCATGCCCGCCCAGGTGCGCCGCAGCGCACGCACCTGGGCGGCCGCAGCCAGCAGGCACAGCAGCAGGCCGGGCACGGTCCACGCCAGCCTCACCCCCGCCTCGCGGTATCCGGTGGCGTCATAGACGAATTCCTGCAGAAAGGTCCGCAGGTTGTCGACCACGCCCACGGTCGAGGGCGCCATCGCATACGGATGCAGGGTGCCGAAGGTCAGGGCGTTGTAGACCAGCACCGGTGCCAGCGGCAGCGCGGCACCGGCGGCGAACAGCACAGCGCTGCGCAGCGCCGGTCGCCGGCCGGCGGGGTCCGTCAGCACGCGGTAAATCAGCAGCAGGCCCAGGGCAGCGAACAGCGCGAGCTGAGCATTGCGCAGCGCATAGCCGGCGCCCGCGAGCAGGCCGGCGGCGATGCAGTGCTTCGCCGAACGTCCGGACAGCAGACAGCTGGCCGCCGCCAGCGACAGGGCGCAGGCGGGGAGGTCGGTCAGGCCGTATCCGGCCAGCCACAGCACACCGGGCGACAGCGTGGCGATGAAGGCGATTGCGACCGCGGTGGCGCTGCCCAGTGCGTGGCGGAAGGCCAGCACGATCAGCAGCGGCAGCAGCAGCGAGGACAGGCTGCCCAGCAGCGGGGCGGCGTCGCGCGGGTCGAGGCCGGCGCGCGCGAACACCGAGAGCAGCGCCGGAAATCCGATCGGAAACAGCGGGTTGGGCTGGTAGGCGGGCACCGGCGCGCCGCCGGGCGCCAGATCGGCCAGGCTGCGCGCGAGCTGGATGTAGGACGCGCTGTCCGGCATGAATGGGTAGTGCGGTCCGCGCAGCAGCAGGTGCAGCGCAAGCAGGCCGCACACCAGCAGCGCGCCGGCGAGCGCGATGGCACCGGGGGCCGGGCCGGCGGGCGGTGCGTTCAGGACGGTGTGCGACGATGCCATCGAGTGCGTGGAGTGGGCGGGCGGCGGCATGCAGTCTAAATGAAGGACCTCGGCGGGCTGCGGTCGAAATCCGCACTGCGCGACGCGGTGTAACATCGGCGCCGGTGCCGCGGGGGAGGCTTTCCGTGCCTGTGCACCCGGACAACGATAACGAGACGACATGCACGAGGACGATACGCCCGGAACCCGCGCGGCCTTGATCGGAGATGCCTGGGGCGGTTTTTCCGCCATGCTGGTCGCACTGCCTGCGGCCATCGCTTTCGGCGTCACCGTGTTCGCGCCTTTCGGTGGCACGCTGGCGGCCGAAGGCGCCATCGCCGGCATTTTCGGCGCCATCTTCCTCGGCATTCTGGCGCCGCTGTTCGGCGGCCGCTCGCTCGGCGTGAGTGCGCCGAGCGCACCGGCTGCCGCGGTACTGGCCGCCTTCGCCGGCGAACTGGCGCATCAGGGACTGGCCGACACGGTGCTGCTGCAGCTCGGCCTGATCGTGTTCCTGGCCGGCGTGCTGCAGATCGTGCTCGGCTTCGCCGGCGTGGGCCGGCTGATCAAGTTCGTGCCCTATCCGGTGGTGAGCGGCTTCCTGAGCGCGGTCGGGCTCATTCTGATCGGCGGGCAGCTGCCCCGGCTGCTCGGGGCACCGGCGGGTGTTTCGCTGTCCGATGCGCTGCTGCATCCCGGCGGCTGGAGCGGCCACAGCCTGCTGGTCGGTGCGGTGGCCGCCGGCGTGATGGTGGCGGTGCCGAAGCGGCGGGGCGCGATTCCGGTCGCCATCCTCGCGCTGCTGGCCGGCATTGCCGCCTATTTCACGCTCAGTCTGGTCGACCCGGCGCTGCGGATGCTGGAGGGCAACCGTCTGCTCATCGGCGAGCTCGGCGACGACGACCGCAGCGTGGCCGACATGCTGCAGCGGCACGCCTTCCTGCTGCATGGCTTCACGCTGCAGCAGCTGCTGCAGGTGCTGGCGCCAGCGCTCACGCTGGCTGCGCTGCTGTCCATCGACACGCTGAAGACCGGGCTGGTGGTGGAAACGATGACCGCGGTCCGGCTCGATCCGGACCGCGAACTGATCGGGCAGGGCGTCGGCAATCTGGCATCCGCGCTGGTCGGCGGGCTGGCCGGCTCGGCCACGCTCGGGCCGTCGCTGGTCAATGTTTCCTCCGGCGCCAGCAGCTGGCGCTCGTCGCTGCTGGCCGGCGTGTTTTCGCTGCTCGCGCTGTTCGTGCTGGCGCCGCTGATCGCCTGGGTGCCGGTGGCCGCGCTGGCCGGCATCCTCATCGTGCTGGGTGCGCGCATGATCGACCGCCGCGGTCTGGCCTTCTTCTTCGCGCCGGACACCCGGCTCGATTTCGCGGTCATCGTGGTGGTGGTGCTGGTCGCGCTGTCGGCCAATCTGGTCGCGGCATCGGCGGCCGGGGTCGGCTTTTCCATCCTGCTGTTCATTCGCGAACAGACCCGTTCGTCGGTGGTGCGCAGCCGTATCGAAGGGCGGGAAATCTTCTCGCGGCGCGCCGGAGCGCCGGTACCGGCCGACGCTGGCGACGCCAACGCCGACGAAGGTGAGGTGGTGGTGTTCGAACTGCAGGGCAGCCTGTTCTTCGGCACCGCCAGCCAGCTGCAGAGCGCGCTGGAGCCGGAAATCGGCAACCGCAGATTCCTCATCCTCAGCATGCGCCGGGTGCAGTCGCTGGACGTGACCGCCACGCACGTGCTCGAACAGATCAAGGACAGGCTGGAACAGCGCGACGCCTATCTGGTGTTCTGCGACATCCCGAAAGGCCTGCCGAGCGGCCTCAAGATGAAGCGCTTCCTGAAGGAAACCGGCGTGGTCAGGCCGAGCGAGAAGGCGGTCGCCTTCCGCCAGCTGGACGAGGCGCTGGACTGGGTCGAGGCGCAGCAGATGAGCCATGATGCCTCCGGACGGGCCGCGGCCGCGCTGGCGCTGCGCGACATGCCGGCACTGGTCGGCTGTTCGCCCGCCGCACTCGCTGCGCTGGAGGCGGCGGTCGAGCCGCGTGCGGTGAAATCCGGCAAGCGGGTGCTCAAGTCCGGCGCCGACGGCGAGGCCCTGTTCTTCGTCAGCCGCGGGCTGGTCAGGGTGTCGGTGCCCATCCACAAGAAGACCCAGAGCTACCACCTGGCCACCTGCGGGCCGGGCGAACTGGTCGGCGACATGGGTTTCGTCGAGGGCGGCCTCTACGGCATGGACGCGCTCGCGCTGACCGACGTCGAGGTGTTCGCGCTGCCACGCGCCCGCTTCGACGCACTGGCTGCCGAACACGGCGAACTGGCCGTGGCGCTGCTGCGCCAGCTCACGCGTTCGCTGGCGGCGCGCCTGCACACCGCGGTGGGCGAGGTGCAGGCGCTGCGCGGGTAGCGCATGCCACTGCAGGACGGTCGGGGCACCGGCCGTGCGGAGCCGTTCGGTGGGGCACGGCCGGTGAAGGGATTACGACTTCAGCAGTCCGCCCAGCATGCCCATCGCGGTCTGCAGCGCGTCGCCCTCCGGCGCCTTGCCGTCCGGAGACAGCGCGTCGACCAGCTGCGGCAGCAGGCCGGCGAGACCGGAGGACACTTCCTGCGAAGACAGGCCCACCTGCTGCGCGACGTCGCCGATCTGTCCGGCGCCGAACACGGCCTGGATCTGGTCGCCGGAGATGGGCAGGTTCTGGCCGGAACCCAGCCAGGAGGCGATGACTTCGCCCAGGCCGCCCTGCTGGAACCGGGCGATCAGCCCCTGCAGGCCGCCGATCTGCGGGCTGTTGATCAGGTTCATCGCGGCCTGCAGCAGCGCGGCATTGCCGCCGGCACCGGATTGCCCGCCGAGTGCGCCGGCCACCTGTCCGGCGAGTGCGTCGAAAAGTCCCATATCGGTCTCCCGGGGTGAAATGAGCGGCCAGCTTACGCCGGCTGCATGACGAAGGGGCAACGGCGCACAGCGCGATCCGTGCGGACGCTGTGGCGCTCAGGCTGTGCGCGGCCGCGCGTGCAGGCGGGTATTCAGCGCATCGACGGTTTCCGCCCAGTCGGCGTCCTGGGTGACCGCGTCGCGCAGGAAGGCGGCCTGGGCGGGGGTCCAGAAGCGGGCTTCGTGCAGCGGCAGGCCGTTGTCGAGGTGGCCGCAGGTGGCGATGAAGCGTTCGATCGACGGCAGGTCGTTCGGCAGGCCGAGCTGGGCGAACAGGGTTTCCATTGAATGCGGCGTGGTGTCCATGTGATCTCCTGACGGCAGGTTTCCATCCGGTCCGAATGTCCGGCCGGTGCGAACTTCATTGCGGGTGGCGCGCGCCTACGCCCAGCATGGCGCCGGGCTGCACCCACTGATCGAACTGCTCGCCGCTCACCTCGCCCGACGCAAGCGCCGCTTCGCGCAGCGTCAGCCCGTCCTGGTGGGCGTGGGCAGCGATCTTCGCCGCGCGGTCATAGCCGATGTGCGGCACCAGCGCGGTCACCAGCATCAGCGACTGCTGCAGCAGCGCGTCGATGCGCTCGCGCCGTGGCTCGATGCCGGCGACGCAGTGCGCGTCGAAGCTGCGCATGCCGTCGGCGAGCAGCCGCATGCTCTGCAGCACCGCGCCGGCGATCAGCGGCTTGTAGACATTCAGCTCGAAATTCCCCGCGGCGGCGCCCACCGTGAGCGCGACATCATTGCCCATGACCTGGGCGCACAGCATGGTGAGCGCCTCGCACTGGGTCGGGTTCACCTTGCCCGGCATGATGGAGCTGCCCGGTTCGTTCTCCGGCAGTGCCAGTTCGCCGAGGCCGCAGCGCGGGCCGGACGCCAGCCAGCGGATGTCGTTGGCGATCTTGGTCAGCGCCACCGCCAGCGTTTTCAGCGCGCCGTGCAGCGCCACCAGCGGCTCATGGCCGGCGAGCGCCGCGAACCGGTTGTCGGCCGGCACGAAGGGCAGGCCGAGGCTGTCGGCCAGCTTGTGCGCTACCCGGGCGCCGAATTCGGGATGGGTGTTGAGCCCGGTGCCCACCGCGGTGCCGCCGATGGCCAGCGCCCAGACGGCCGGCAGCGCGGCGGTGAGCGCCGTGCGCGCCAGCGCGAGCTGGGCGGCGTAGCCGGAAAACTCCTGTTCCAGCGTCAGCGGCGTCGCGTCCTGCAGATGGGTGCGACCGATCTTCACGATGCCGGCGAAGGCCGCCGCTCTTCCGGTCAACCGGGCGTGCAGCGCGTCGAGTGCGGGCAGCACCTGCCGGTGTACGCCGAGCGCCGCCGCCACGTGCATCGCGGTCGGGAACACGTCGTTCGACGACTGGCCCATGTTCACGTCGTCATTCGGATGCAGCAGCCGGGCCTCGCCCACGCCCCCGCCCATCAGTTGAGAGCCGCGGTTGGCCAGCACTTCGTTCATGTTCATGTGGGTCTGGGTGCCGGAGCCGGTCTGCCACAGCGACAGCGGAAACGCATCGTCATGCCGACCGGCCACCACCTCGTCGGCGGCCGCGACGATGGCGCTCATGCGTTCCGGCGCCAGCAGCCCCAGCCGGCCATTGGTCAGGGCCGCGGCGCGCTTGACCCAGGCCAGCGCGCGGATCAGTTCGCCGGGCATGCGTTCGGTCGATATCGCGAAGTGATGCAGCGAGCGCTGGGTCTGGGCACCCCACAGCACATTGGCCGCCACCTCGATCGGGCCGAAGGAATCGCGTTCGGTGCGGGTGCCGGTCGAGTCTGACGGCGCAGGCGGAGATGCGTGCATGGCGAGGGCGTCCTGCCGGAATCATGATTTCAGGATAGGACATGCCGTCGCACAGGTCCGCCGCGGATGTGGACGCGGGCGGGCTGGGGTACACTCCGGACCGGTTTCAGCCGCATTCCGCACCGCCTTCCTCCCGTGTCCGACATTCCCGCCACCTTCGCTCCCGACGGCCCGCTGGCCCGCGCCATCGCCGGTTTTTCGCCGCGCACGCAGCAGACTGAAATGGCCGAGCGGGTGGCGCAGGCGATCGCCGACCGCAGCGTGCTGGTGGTCGAGGCCGGCACCGGCACCGGCAAAACCTACGCCTATCTGGTGCCGGCGCTGATGTCGGGCGCCAAGGTGATCGTGTCTACCGGCACCAAGACGCTGCAGGACCAGCTCTACGGCCGCGACCTGCCCACGGTGCGCGGCGCCCTCGGCGTGCCGGTGAGCATCGCGCTGCTGAAGGGGCGGGCCAACTATCTCTGCCACTATCACCTCGAACGCGCGCTGCACGAGGGCCGCCTGGGCTCGCGCGAAGAGGCGTCGCACCTGCAGGCGATCGCGCGCTGGGCCAAGGTGACCAGTACCGGCGACAAGGCGCAGTGCAGCGAGGTGCCGGAAGAATCCGGCGCCTGGTCGCTGGCCACCTCGACCCGCGACAACTGTCTGGGCCAGGACTGCCCGAACGCCAAGGAATGCTTCGTTACCGCAGCGCGCCGCGAGGCGATGGAAGCCGACGTCGTGGTGGTGAACCACCATCTGTTCTTTGCCGACCTGATGCTGCGCGACGAGGGCGTGGCCGAACTGCTGCCCGCCTGCAACGCGGTGGTGTTCGACGAGGCGCACCAGCTCGCCGAAACCGCCAGCCTGTTCTTCGGCGAATCGGTATCGACCTCGCAGATGATGGAACTGGCGCGCGATACCCGCGCCGAGGCGGTGGTGAATGCCAAGGATTTCAAGGCGCTGCCGGAATCCGCCGAGCGGCTGGTGAAGGCGGTGCGCGATCTGCGCCTGGTGTTCCGCGAAGAGAACGTGCGCCTTTCCGCCGCGCAGATCGACGAGCGCCCGGCTTTCGCGCCGGCGCTGGCCACCGTGATGGAGGCGCTGAACGAACTGGCCGGTCTGCTGGAAACCCAGGCCGCACGCAGCGAAGGGCTGGAAAAGTGCTGGCAGCGCGCGCTCGATCTGATCGTGCGGGTCGAGCGCTGGCAGACCGGAGACCGGCCGGGCGAAAAGACCGACCGCGTGCGCTGGGCCGAAATCTATACCCAGGCACTGGCGCTGAACGCCACGCCGCTGTCGGTGGCCGACATTTTCCGCCGCCAGATGGAAGACAACCCGCGCGCCTGGATCTTCACTTCGGCCACGCTGTCGGTCGGCAACGATTTTGGCCATTACTGCGGCGAGCTGGGGCTGTACGACGCCCAGACCGCGCAGTGGGGCAGCCCCTTCGCCTACGAACAGCAGGCACTGCTGTACGCGCCCGAAAACATGCCTGAACCGTCGTCGCCGAACTATGCCGAGGCGGTCGCCAAGGCGGCCTGGCCGCTGATCAGGGCCTGCCGCGGCGGCGTGTTCGTGCTGTGCACCTCGCTGCGGGCAATGAAGCGCATCCACGAACTGATCGAGGACAGGCTGTCGGCCTACGATCCGGAGCGCCCGCTGCTGATCCAGGGCCAGGCCACGCGCAGCGAACTGCTGGACCGCCACCGTGCGGCCGGCAACGCGGTGCTGGTGGCGAGCCAGAGCTTCTGGGAAGGCGTGGACGTGCGTGGCGATGCGCTGCAGCTGGTCATCATCGACAAGCTGCCGTTCGCGCCGCCGGACGATCCGGTGCTGTCGGCGCGCATCGAGCACCTGAAGAAGCAGGGGCGCAACGCCTTTTCCGAATACCAGCTGCCGCACGCGGTGATCAGCATGAAGCAGGGCGCCGGCCGGCTCATCCGCGACGAGCGCGACCACGGGGTGCTCATGGTGTGCGACCCGCGCCTGGTCGACAAACCCTATGGCAAGGTGATCTGGCGCAGCCTGCCGCCGATGCGCCGCACCCGCAGCGCCGATGTGGCGGTGCAGTTCCTCGAAACGCTGGGCGGCTGAGGCGCTGCGGCGAACCGCAGGCGCCGCGGCCGGTCAGTGAGATGCACGCCGTGTCGGGAGCCACCGAAGGCCGGAGCGGCGTGACACACTGTCCGACGTGCGTCCACTGCAAGGTCACTCCGCGTGCTGTTCCTTGAATCCTGCATCCTGCTCGTCGCGCTGGGCCTGAGCATGCTGATGCGCCCCTGGCGCATGCTCGCCGGACCGCTCGCCGCGCCCTGGGCGGCATCGCTGGTGCTGCTGTCGCTGCTGTGGGTGCTGCCGCAGGCGCTGCCTGCCGGCATTTCGATCCAGCTGTCGGGCGCCTGCCTGCTGGTGCTCATGTTCGGCTGGCCGCTGGCGGTGATCGAACTGGTGCTGGTGGCGCTGGCGGTATGGATGCTTGGCCGGCTCGGCTTTGCCGCGGTGCTGTCGCAGCTGGTGTGGGTCGGTCTGGTGCCGGCCACGCTGGCGCTGGGACTGGGCGAACTGCTGCGCAGGCGGCTGCCATCGCATCCCTTCATCTACGTGCTGGGCCGCGGCTTCATCGGCACCGCGCTGTGCATCTTCGTGGCCGGTGCGGCCTATGAGGTCATCCACCACCTGCTCGACGGCGTCGAACTCGAGCACGCGCTGGTGGCCCGCTGGCTGATGGCCTGGGGCGACGCCTTCCTGACCGGCATGCTGGTGGCCGTATTCGTCGCCTTCGTGCCCGAGTGGCTGGCGACCTGGTCGGACCGGCGCTATCTCGGCCCGCCGCCGGAATAGCGCGCAGGCGAGGCAGCGCGGGGCCGCTTACTGCTGGTAATTCAGGTCGAGATCCGAATCCAGTTCGATCACGCAGTCGAGCACGCGCGCGGTCAGCGCCTCGTCTTCGTCGGTCCACATCGCTTCCGGATCGTTGTCCCGGGTCGACAGCGGGGCGATGTCGAAATCGACGAACTGGTCGCCGATCTTCAGCGCGGTCATGCCGGCAGCGTGGTCGACCAGGGTCCAGTCGTCCGGCACCTGCAGCTCTGCGGTCACGCGTACGGTCAGTGTCTTCATGGGAATCTCCGTGTGATGAGGCGGCACTTTAGCGCGCATGGCGCCGTGCGGGGAGATTCCGCTCCGGTAGCATGCGCGTTCCGTGAATTGCAGGCACCCGCATGTCCCTCTCGCTGATCGAACTGGAAAGTGATGCCACCGGCGCCGCCCCGCGTGCGTCGGTGATAGTGCTGCACGGCCTCGGGGCCGACGGCAACGATTTCGTGCCGGTGGTGCGCCGGCTCAGGCTGGACGAGGTCGGTCCGGTGCGCTTCGTGCTGCCGGACGCGCCCGAGCGGCCGGTCACCCGCAACGGCGGCTATGTCATGCGCGCCTGGTTCGACCTGTACGCGCCGGGCGCAGGCCAGGAGGCGGAAGCCGATGTGCGCGCCTCGCAGGCGCTGGTCGATGCGCTGATCGCGCGCGAGATCGAACGCGGCGTGCCGGCATCGCGCATCGTGCTGATGGGTTTTTCCCAGGGCTGCGCGATGGCGCTGGTGACCGGCCTGCGTCATCCGCAGCGGCTGGCTGGCGTGATCGCGCTGTCCGGCTACCTGCCGCTGGCCGACAGGACGGCGGAAGAGCGCAGCGACGCCAGCCGCGACCTGCCGGTGTTCATGGCGCACGGCAGGCAGGACGATGTGGTGGTGATGCCGCGCGCCACCGCCGCGCGCGAGGTGCTGGAAAGTCTGGCCGTGCCCTGCGAATGGCACGAATACGACATCGGGCACGAAGTGAGCCTGGAAGAGATCCGCGACATCAACCAGTGGCTGCTGCGCGTGCTGGCCTGACACCCACGCCTTGCGCGCGGTCAGGCGTCGGGCACCGGATCATTCGATCCAGCCGATGCGTCCCTGACCGGCGTCATTGAGCCGTGCGACGAAGGCCGGCGCGTCGGGCTCCGGCAGGCTGATCGTCATCGTGACCACCGAGTCGTGGCTGACCTCGACCAGCGCCGCGCGCGCGGCGTCGATTTCCCGCCGGACCGTGCCTTCCAGCGCATAGGGCAGGGTGCAGCGCAGCGTGCGCAGCCGGGTCAGCGGCACTTTCACCGCACCCGCCAGCGCCGAGGCCACCGCGTCGGTGTAGGCGCGTACCAGACCGCCAGCGCCGAGATTCACGCCACCGTAGTAGCGCACAACCGTGGCCAGCACGCCTTCCAGGTCCTGGTGGCGCAGCACTTCAAGCATGGGCCGGCCGGCGGTGCCGCTCGGTTCGCCATCATCGACCGCAGCCGACTGGCCACCGGCCAGCAGCGCCCAGCACACATGAGTGGCCCCCGGATGCTGTCGCCACAGCTCGATCACGCGCGCCTGCGCCGCCGCGCGGTCGCGCATGGTCTCGACACAGCCGATGAAACGGCTCTTCTTGATCGTGAGGTCGCTGTGGACCGCGGCGGCGAGGGTGTTGGGCATGGGGCGGCAAGCTTACCGCAGGCGCCGCCCCTCGGCCTCCTGGCGTGGATCAGGCGCCGGATACCGGAACAGGCCCTTCCGTTCACTCCGTGCATGACATCGGTGTGGGGTGGCGGGAATGATGTACTTCTTGGCAGCGAGCACCGCCAATGCCCATGCCCGGTGGCTGTACTGGGCGAACACGCTTGCGTATGCTGCGCGCGTGATCAACGCGCCTTTGGCGCCGGGCCTTGGGGAGAGCAGGATGCGCGGCATATTCGTAGCAGCGGCGATCTGCGCTGCGCTGAGTGGCGCAGTGCAGGCACAGACCGAGTGGCTGTCCGGCATGCCTACGGCGAAGCAGGTGGAGTCGGCGGTGCAGGGGCGCAACGAGCGCGACACTGCGGCGCAGACCAGTGCTGCGCTGCAGATGATGGACGGCGTAGTGCAGAGCCTGTCGCCCAAGCCCTTCGACCCCGCGCGCCTGACGCCGGAGGTGAGGCGCCGGCTCGACGAATACCGCGCCGCACGCGAGCGCATCGATGCGCGCGAGATGGAGAAGTTTTCCGGCAGCCGCTGCGAGGGCGATCAGTGCGAGAAATATCTCTATCCGCGCTGCGCACAGAAGTATGCGTTCTCGCCCGAGTTCTACCGGGTGGTGATGGATCGCCACTTCACGCCGGACTGGCAGCGCAGCTGGGTACCCCGGGTGCACGGCACTCTCTGGCAGCGTGCGCTGAAGCTGCCCGCGGGCACGCCGCTGCCGGCCGGCTTTGCGGACGGTCTGCCCTGCGCCGGCGCCGGTGCCGGCGAACCGGGCCTGCTCGATTACGCCACGGCCGGCGCCGACATCGGCCGGGATGTCCTCGCCGGCCTGCTGGTCGGTGACGTGCGCACCTACCGCACGCCGCGCGTGCTGTTCGACGACGTGCTGCCCGGACTTCTGCTGGCGGCCGCTGCCGCAGCCGTGCTGATCGTGCTGGCGCTCCGCCAGACCCTGCGCAACGTGACGCTGGACCGCGGCAACGCACGCAAGCTCGTGTCCTCGGTACCGTACGAACTCGACCTGTTCGCCGGCGACCTCCAGGGCTACAGCCGCGGCATCGAAACCATCACCACGGTCAGTGGCGGCCAGAACAACACGCCGGTCACCAGTTCGTCGCGCAGCGTGCTGCACGAACGCTTCTTCCTGGTCGGCCCGGTCGGTGGCGAACTGGAAGTGAAACTGACCAACGCCGATTCCGGCGCGCGCGACGGTCACCGGATGACCGCCGCCTGGATACAGAAGCCGGGCGCCACCGGCGGCCCCTGGCTGTTCATGCGCAATCACACGATGCGCACCACGCTGTGGTTCGGCAATAACGCGAAGAAGCCCTACGGACTGCGCAGCTGGCCGGTGTGGGCGCTGGTCGCGCTGTTTTTCGGTACCTGCATCTGGGTGGGCATGCGGGCCGATACACTGCGCGTGGTGAAGGACGGCTGGGACGTGACCGGCCATCTGGTCCTGTGGTGCGGTTTTCCTGCGCTGCTGGTGGTCGCTTCGCTGTTCATGTGGATCTACGCGATACGCAGCCGCCGGCTCGCGCGGTTCCGTCGCGAGGTGGATGAGCGGCTGATCCCCGAGCTCGACCGTGCGGCGGGCTTCTGAGGTGCCGCATTCCCGCTGCCTTCGCCTGACATCGTCGATTCCTGGAGCCCTGCATGCCTGATTACGCCCGCCGCTTTCTCTTCCTCGCCGCACTGGCCGGTGCGCTGGCCGTGGTGCTCGGCGCTTTCGGCGCGCACGCGCTGAAGGCGCGGCTGGACGAGCCCATGCTGACGGTGTGGCAGACCGCGGTGCAGTACCACTTCTGGCACGCGCTGGCGCTGGGGCTGATCGGCCTGCTGGCACTGCACCTGCGCGACGCCTGCTGGCTGATGCGGGCCGGCTGGCTGATGCTGGCCGGCCTGCTGCTGTTCAGCGGCAGCCTGTATGCGATGGCGCTGACCGGCACGCGCGCGCTGGGCATGGTGACGCCGTTCGGCGGACTGGCTTTCATCGCCGGCTGGCTGGCGCTGGCCTGGGCGATCAGGCGCGGCTGAGCCGCGCCTGCCGGCCGCTCAGCCGATCAGCGCGCCCGCTTCAGCACGCCGATCGGCGGCGCCCAGCCCTCGCCCGGCGCCTTCTTGCTGGTGACCAGCGTGAGCTGGGCCGGCGCGAACACGTTGGCGTTGTGGGTGACCGGGGTGGTGATTAGGTACTGCGCCCGGGTCGCGCCGAGGAAGCGGCCGACGCGGTCGATATTCGCCACGTCCAGGTGGGCGAACGGTTCGTCGATGAACACGAAACCGCCCGGGCGGCTGTCGTCCATCAGCAGCGCGATCAGCAGGATGAGCGACTTCATCACCTGCTGGCCGCCCGACGCTTCGCCGTCGTTCAGCCCGACCGCGCCCTTGCGGTCGAAGTCGAAACTCACGTCCAGCCCGGCCTGCGCCAGCGACAGGTCGTCGTTGTCCAGATGCGGCGTCGGGCAGTCCACGCCGACGCCCGCCAGTTCGCCCAGCGCGCGCAGGTTCTTCGCGTACTGGCGCACCGTGGCGCGCAGCTTGGCGATGTAGGCCGAGCGCGCGTCGTCGGTCAGGCGCTGTGCAGTGGCGCAGTAGCCCTGGCGGGCGGCGTAGTCCTGTTCGCGCTTGGTCAGGTCGTCGCGCAGCCGTTCGCGCAGCGTGAGCGCCGACGGGTCGGTGATCCAGTCGCCGCGCGCCAGCAGCGTGCGCAGACGTTCCAGTTCGCGCCGTGCGGCACGGGTGTCGCCGTAGCGTTCGGTGAGCTGGGCCAGTTCCTGCGGGTCCAGCCAGTGCGCGGGCATGCCGCGCCGGCGGCTGCGCAGACGCAGCAGCCGGCGCGCCTGTTCGGCGCGGCGCGGCGCCGATTCCTGGCTCAGTTCGCGCAGACGGCGGCCGCTGTCGTCGATTTCGCGGCGCCGGCGGTCCGATTCGACCTCGATGCCGCGCAGGTTCTCATTCAGACCTTCCACCTCACGCCGGGCGACGTCGCGGGCCGCCTCGGCCGCGCTGCCTCTTTCGCGCGCGGCCGGCAGCGCCGCCGCGGCTTCGGCGAATTCCGCGCTGCGTGCCGCCAGCAGGCTGGCCGACTGCAGGCCGAGCAGGCGGGCGCGCAGGCCGGCCACCTTTTCGCGCGCGGCATCCAGTTTCGGGCTCAGTGCGCGGCGTGCCGTGTCGAGCGCCGAAATGTCGCTGCCCAGCTGGGCGATGCGCGCCTGACGGGCCAGTTCGCCGAAGTGGAACTCGCTCGGCCGGCCGAGGTGGCGGGCGCCGCGCCTTTCCTTGTGATAGGCGTCGCGGGTGATCCATTCGGCATCGCGCGGCAGGCTGCGCGCCGCTTCGGCGTCGTCGACCCGCTGCATGCGGTTGAGCAGGTCGCACAGCCAGCGCGGCACCGGGGCGGCGAAACGCACCACTTCGGCCAGCGAGCCGGTGCGCGCGGCCGGCGCGCTTTCGCGCTCGGCCACGATGAAATGACGGAAGCGCGCACGCTCGCCGAGCGCCCAGGCGGCGTGGCGGTCGTCCTCGCGCTCCAGCAGGATGAGATGGCGGTAGGGGCGCAGCACCGCCTCCAGCGCCGCCTGCCAGGCGGCGTCGGTCACCTCGACCACGTCGGACAGCGCGCTGTGCGCGATGCCGGCTTCGTCGAGCTGGGCGCGGAACTCGCTCACTTCGCGGTCACTGGGTGCGCCGCGGCGCTCGCGGGCGGCGCGCAGCGCCTCGGTCTTCTCCTCGAAACGCTGCACCAGCGCACGCTCTTCGGCGACCAGCTTTGCCACTGCCGATTCGGCGTCGGCGTGTTCGGCTTCCAGTGCCAGTGCATCGGCGCCGTGTTCGCTGGCGACCCGGTCGCGCAGCTTGCGTTCCTCATCGAGCAGGCGCTCGATGTCGCGCAGCGCGTCGTGCGCCGCCAGCTGTTCGGCTTCGGCCGCCTTTTCGGTCGCACGGGCGGCGTCGAGAGCGCCGCGAGCGGCGTCGCGTTCCGACTTCACCGTGTCGAGCCGGGCCGTGGCGGCGTCGTGTTCGAAGCGCAGCCGCCGCACATCCTCGCGCAGCCGCGCCAGGCCGTTGCGTTCGCCCTCGGTTTCACGGGTCAGTTCGGCCACCTCCAGGCGCGGCACGATTTCCGACTCCAGCGCGTGCGCCTCGTCGCTGTGCTGCTTCCATTCGAGGTAGTTGTCGGCCTCCATGCGCTTGGCTTCGGCCTGGGTACGCAGGCGGTCGAGGTCCAGACCGATGCTTTCCAGTTCGCGCTCGGCGCTCTTCTGTTCTTCGCGCGCGGCCTGGTAGTTGTCCAGCACCTCCTTGTCGCCGAACACGTCGAACACCAGATCGAGCAGCGCGCGCGGCGAGTATTCGCACAGCTTGTCGGTGTCGCCCTGTTCCAGCGACAGCACCTTGGCGATGGCCGGCGTCAGGCCGCCCCAGGCGAGCCGGTTCTGGTAGTCGCGCAGGCCGGCCCAGTCACCGGCCTCTTCCAGCTGTTCGATCGCCACGTTGCCGTCGACGATGGCGTAGTCGCGCGTCCAGTCGCCGCCGGCGCGCCGGATGCGGCAGGCCAGCGTCACTTCGTCGTGGATGCAGGGGAAGAAGGGCCGCTTGCCGGTGCCGCCCGGCACATTGGCCACCACCGCGCGTATCCAGGCGAAGTCGCGGTCGGCGCGCCGCACGTAGCGGCGGAAGTCGCGCTTGCCGGAACAGCGCAGCGCGAACAGCGTGCGCAGCGCATCGAGCAGCGTGGTCTTGCCGGAACCGTTGGGGCCGACGATGGTGATGATCTGGGCGTCGAGCGGCAGCGTGAAGCGGCGCCAGAAGTCCCAGTGCACCAGTTCGAGTTGCTTGATGTGGAACATGGTCGTGGATCGTCAGCGCAGGTGAGGGGGGCAGGGGAGCAGGGGCTGCGTCGTCATTCTTCGCCGTCCTCGTCGGCCTGTGCCGCCTGCGCCTGTTCGAAGGCGTTGGCGGCGGGCAGGCGGTGGCCGGCTTCCGCCAGCACGTCAGCCAGCGTGCCGTGGATGACCCGGTCGGCCAGGATGCGGTAGTCGAGCAGCACGTCGAGCAGCGGACCTTCCAGCACCTGACCGCCGCGCCGTTCGATGAAGCCGAGTCGCGCCAGCTTGCCGAGCGCGAAATTGAGCTTGGTCTTGCCGCCGAGGCGATTGCCGAAGTCGGCCGCCAGCGACGCTTCCGACAGCGCGCCGGATACGGTTTCACCATGCTCGACCGGGGTTTCGGCGCCGAACATGTCGTTCTGGCCGTCGTCGTGCAGGCTGCGGCGGTTCACCTGGCGCTCGCGCTTGGGCAGCACGATGAGCGCCCAGATCACCATCAGCCAGGCCAGTTCGTCACGGGTGAGGCCGACATTCGATGCGGCGTATTCGCGGCCCTGACCGAACACCGGCTCGCGCATGTCTTCGGCCAGGCCGACCGCGATGTGGGCGGCATAGGGGTTGTCGAGCAGCTGCAGGCCGACGGAGGCCAGCCGGTTGTCCAGCGCATGGCGGAAGCTGTCATCGACCAGCGCCCGGCGGGCCAGCGCATCGCTGCGCGGAATCGAGCGGTGAGCCAGCAGGCGGGCGGTGAGGGTGCGCAGTTCGGTTTCCATCGTCACTCCCGTCAATTCAGATTGGATCTGCCGGCCGCGGCACGACCTCGCCGACCGTGATGGCGGCGACGTTGTCGTCCTCGACCGGCTGCAGCTGTTCGCTGAAGCGCACGTCCACCGGCATGCGCAGGAAATCCGCGATCGGGCCTTCGCCGGCTTCGCGCATGCCGTCGGCGTCGGCATCGCGCAGCAGGGCGAGCAGCGACATGCGGTAGGAGGCCTGGGCGAAACTGCCGCCCGGCACGATGTCGGCCAGCGCCGACGGGGCGGTCAGGCGGGCCATGCGCTGGCCGAACAGTTCGAGCAGGCGCAGGTCCTCCATCTGCGGCGCCGGTGCAATGGGCGCGTCGTCCGGTGCCGGCAGCACCGCGGCCGCGGCCTCCGGCACCGGTTCGTTGGCGGCCGCCGGTTCGGCGCGGTCCAGCAGTTCGTGGCCACCGGCCAGCAGCGTGAGGTCGGGGCAGGGCGTCAGCGCGTCGGCGCACAGCCCCGCCAGCGCGGCTGCGTCCAGCCCGCGCAGCCAGCCGGCCACGTCGGACGACGAAATGCCGGAACCACCCAGCGTCACGCGCTGCGATTCGATCTTGTTCAGCGCGCGCTGGAAGGAGGCGTCCACCCGCGCCAGCCGCGACTGCGCCAGACCGATGCGCTGGGCCAGCGTGGCGCGCTCGAACGGAATGTCCTCGTCGGCCAGCAGGTCGCGCAGCAGCGCGGTGCCGCGGTCCAGCCAGCGCGCGTTGGCGGCCAGCCGCCGGCGGGCGGACAGGATGCGGAATTCGGAGCCGGACGCGATGGCGTCCTCGAAGTGCAGCGTGAGGTCGTTCAGCTTGCCGAGCAGCTGCTGCAGCGCGTCGCCGGTGTCGCGGTCCACCGCCTGCAGGCCGGCCAGCTGGGCGGTCAGGAAGCCCAGTTCGGCGTCTTCCTCGCCCGACAGTTCGAGCAGCATGGTGAGCGCGGCGCCGGCATTGCGGCCGATGTCCGACAGCAGGTACTGGCCGTCCTCGAAGCGCAGCAGCGTGTGGTCGCGCAGCCGGCGCAGCACGGTTTCCAGCTTGACCGGATCGATGAAGGCGAAGCGGGCGCGCAGGCTGTCCGGCGACCAGCGCGGCATGTCGGCGTTGCGGCCGATTTCGCCCAGCACCATCACGCGCATCAGCACTTCGGCCTCCGAGCCGTGGAACAGCGTACTGAAGGCGCCCAGCAGCGGCCGGGCGCGCAGCAGGCGGTCCAGCTCGGGCACTTCGTCGGCGTCGGTGCCGGCGGCCAGAAAATCGGCGAGGCCGGCGTGGGCGTTGTCGGTACTCATCTGTACAGCTCCAGCGCAGCGATGCGTGCGTCGATGTCGGCCAGCACCGCGCGGTAGCCCGGGGCGCCGACGCCGCCGAAGCGGCGTACGAATTCGGCTTCCGGCATGAATTCGGCCAGGCCGTCCAGCGGTGGCAGCAGCGCGTCCACCTTCAGACCGGCGGCCAGCCGTTTCGCCGGCTCGGTGTGGCCGGCGGCGATCCGCTCGCCCAGACGGGTGCCGGCGCGGTCGGCCAGCAGGTCGGTGAAGGAGAAGCCGCTGCCCGAACGGGCATCCCGCATTTCCTTGGACAGGCCGATCACCTGCGCCCACTGGCCGCCGGCCCAGGCGGCGATCAGCGCGGATCCCAGATAGTGCTGGGCCATGTCCTCGCGCCCGCGCAGCGTGAGCACGGTGCGCGGCGCCGCCGGCCAGTCCGCCGCTTCCGGCAGCAGGCTGGCCGGACTGCGGCCGGTCACGTGCAGTGTCAGCACCAGCAGCGCGCTGCGCTGTTCGGTCAGCAGATCGCCGCCGCGGGCGGCGCGCTCGCCGGCCCGGGCGAACAGCGCCTGCAGCGGCGGCAGCAGGCTGTTGCCGCGCTCGCCGGGTGTGGTCAGTGACTGGCGCAGCGCGGCGTGGTAGTCGGCCAGCCGTTCCGGTTCGCCCGGCGGCAGCAGGGCGCGCAGGCCCTCACGCGCGGCGCCACGGCCGGCGCGGTCGTCGATGGACAGACCGGCGCTGCTCAGCTGCGCACCGCGCAGCGCCTGCGCGATCAGCGCCGGGTCGCCGTGGTAGCCGATGCGTTCGAGCACGCCCGGCAGCAGCATGCCGGCCAGACGCCGGGCCAGTGCCGGCGGCAGCGGCAGGTCGCCGATGCGCAGCCGGTCGAGCACCGGACCGTCCTCATCCATGCCCAGCTGCAGTTCGGTGTTCAGCCACAGGCCGGCGGGCAGGGCGGTGCTGCTGCGCAGGGTGCCGAGCGCGCTGTCGCCGCGGCCGGTCAGCGTCAGATCGGCGCGGGTGGCCGGCAGCCGGCGCGCGGCCATCTGCAGCAGTACGCGCAGTTCTTCCGCCGACAGGGTGATGCGGCCACGCTGGGTGCGTGCCTTGCGCGGGTCCAGCTCGCCGACCCGGCGCATCGCCGCATCGACCGACGCGGCGGACAGCGCCGGCGGCGCTTCCGCGATCGACGGCGCGCGATCCAGCCCTCGCCACAGCAGCAGGGCGAGCGCGACCGCACACCCGATGACGCCCAGTGCGACGCCGGACAGCACGGCGCGCAGCAGGAAACGCACCGTCAGACGCCCTGTTTCAGGCTGGCCTGGATGAAGCCGTCGAGATCGCCGTCAAGCACGGCCTGGGTGTTGCCCACTTCGTGGTTGGTGCGCAGATCCTTGATGCGGCTCTGGTCGAGCACATAGGAACGGATCTGGTGACCCCAGCCGATGTCGCTCTTGGTGTCTTCCAGCGCCTGCTGGGCGGCCTGGCGCTTGCGCAGCTCCGCTTCGTACAGCCGCGACTTCAGCATGGCCATCGCCTCGGCGCGGTTCTTGTGCTGAGAGCGGTCGTTCTGGCACTGCACGACGATGCCGGTCGGCACGTGCGTGATGCGGATCGCCGAGTCGGTCTTGTTGATGTGCTGACCGCCGGCGCCCGAGGCGCGGAAGGTGTCGACCCGCAGGTCGGCCGGATTGATGTCGACCTCGATCGAATCATCGACTTCCGGATACACGAACACGCTGGAAAAGCTGGTGTGGCGGCGCGCGCCGGAATCGAAGGGGCTCTTGCGCACCAGCCGGTGGATGCCGGTTTCGGTGCGCAGCGTGCCGTAGGCGTATTCGGCGCTCACCTTGAGCGTGGCGCTCTTGATGCCGGCCACTTCGCCTTCCGACTCTTCCATCACCTCGACGCCGAAACCCTTGCGCTCGCAGTACTTCACGTACATGCGCAGCAGCATCGAGGCCCAGTCCTGCGCTTCGGTGCCACCGGCGCCGGCCTGGATTTCCAGGAAGCAGTTGCTCGGGTCCTGCGGGTTGTTGAACATGCGGCGGAATTCGAGGCCGGCGACGTCGGCTTCGATCTTTTCCTTGTCCGCCTCGATGGCCACCACCGTGTCCTCGTCCGCTTCTTCGCGGGCGAGATCGAACAGGTCACGGGCGTCGGCCAGCCGGGCGTCGATCGACTCCAGCGTGCGGACGACCGATTCCAGGCCGTGCTTCTCCTTGCCCAGTTCCTGCGCGCGTGCGGTGTCGTTCCACACCGTCGGGTCTTCCAGCGCGCGTTCTACCTCTTCGAGCCGCGATGCCTTGGCATCGTAGTCAAAGATACCTCCGCAGTTCGCCGGCCCGCGACTGCAGGTCGGTCAGGTGATTGGCGATGGCGTTGAGGCGTTCTGCTTCCATGGTGAGTACCGGCCGAATTGCGTAAAACCCGACATTCTACCGCCGCAGGCGGCCGGGATGTTTTCCCTTGTTCCGGTCGCCGGCCTGCCGCACCGTTCCGGGACGCCTTCCCGGTGGCCGTGCAGGCCGGTCTGCGGAGCCGATTCGCGGAAATCCTGAACCGGATGGCCCGGACCGCTCTCTATACTGCGCGACGCTGCCGGTCCGGCACTCGACAAGAAACGACGGAGGAACTCCCCAATGCAACTGAAGTCCGCATGTCGCGGCCTCATTTCGGCCGCCCTGTTCTCGATGATGGCCGCCGCCGGTCTGGTGCAGGCGGCCGGCACCGCCTATGTGAGCAATCAGGAGGGCGGCATTTCGGTCATCGATCTGGCGAAGATGGAAGTGACCGGTGAATTCGAGGTCGGCGGCAAGGTGCCGCGCGGCCTTGGCGTGACCGACGACGGCAAGACCCTTGTGGTGGCCGTGCGCGAATCCGGCGACATCGCGCTGATCGACATCGCCAGCGGCAAGGTGAACAAGCGCATCAAGATCGGCAAGAACCCCGAATTCGTCCGGGTGCGCGGCCACATGGCCTTCGTGTCCTTCGAACCGACGTCCAAGCTGGGCCCGCCGCCCAAGGGTGACAAGAAGGACGAGAAGAAGGATGGTGGCAAGGAAGGCGGCCACGATGACGACGATGATGACAAGGAGCCGGCCAAGGTCGCGGTGGTCGATCTGAAGAAGGGCAAGGTGCTGCGCAACATCGTCGGCGGACCGGAAACCGAGGGCATCGAATTCACCGCCGATGGCAAGCGCCTGGTGGTGACCAACGAAGCCGACAACACGCTCACGCTGCACGACATCAGGACCGGCAAGCTGCTGAAGAAGGTCGAGACCTCGCAGTACGGCACCCGGCCGCGCGGCATCAAGCTGTCGCCGGACGGCAAGACCTTCGTCGCCACGCTGGAGTTCAGCAACAACTTCCTTGTGCTGGACGACAAGCTGAATCCGGTGAAGACCGTGGCCACCGGCCAGACGCCCTACGGCGTGGCTTTCGACCGCAAGGGCGAGCGCCTGTACGTTGCTACCGCGCGCGCCAAGGCGCTTGAGGTGTTCGACGCGAAAACCTTCGACAAGATCAAGGACGTGGCGCTGGATGCCGAGCGTTGCTGGCACTTCACCTTCACGCCGGACGATGCGCAGATCCTGATCGCCTGCGGCCGTTCCGACGCGGTGGTGGTGGTCGACACGCAGAAGCTGGAAGTGACCGGCCGCATCGCCGACAAGAAGCTGCCCTGGGGCATCGTGACCTGGCCGCGCGCGATGGGCAGCCTGGATGCGAACTGAAGCGTTTCCGGCCGGCGCTGCCGGCCCTGTCGCAAGCCCGCCACACGGCGGGCTTTTTTTCGTCCGGCGAAGCCTGCTGTCGCGATACTGAAACACGCCCGGCACAGACTGCTGCGTTCAATCTTCATGTCATGAGGCCGGTCGTGGATGAGCGCAGCATGCGGCTGCCGGACGGGCGAACGCTGGCGTGGGCCGAGTACGGCGATCCCTTCGGCTACCCGGTCATCCTGTGTCACGGCGTGCCTGGATCGCGCCGTCAGGTGCCGCCCTTTGACGCGCTGACCAGCGAGCGGCACGCGCGGCTCATCGTGCCCGACCGCGCCGGCTACGGCCTGTCCGACGACGCGCCCGGCTGGGGGCTGGCGGACTGGCAGTCCGACATGGCGGTCCTGGTCGAGCACCTGAAGCTGGGCGATTTCGCGGTGGGCGGCGTGTCAGGCGGCGCACCGTTCGCCTGTGCGCTGGTCGAGCGCTTTGGCGAGCAGGTGTCCCGGCTGGTGCTGGTGAGCGGCGTGGCGCCCGGCTACGGCCTGCATGTCGGCCTGCCGATGCCGCACCGGCTGGAAGCGCGCATGGTGTGGCTGGCGGTGCACGCGCCCCGACTGGCGCGCATGGTGTTCGAGCCGCTGGCGCTGGTGGCCACGCTGTGGCCGCGCACCTGGCTGGCCATCGTGCGCCATCTGGTGGGCGATGCTGACCGCGCCGAACTGGCGCGCCGCGATATTCACGACATGTTCTTCGACGACCTGCCCCGCGCCACCCGGCAGGGCGCGGCCGCCATCGTGCGCGATCTGGCGATCGCCGCGTCCGACTGGGCGCTCGTGCTGAACCGCTATGCCGGCGCAGTGGAAATCGTGCAGGGCTGCGACGACCGCATCGTGCCGGCCGACTGCGCCAGCCGGCTGGCCTTCCTGTTTCCGCAGGCCAGCGTAAGGCTGCTGGCGGGCGAGGGGCATTTCTTCGTGTTCAGCCGCTGGAGCGAAATCCTGTCGGCGCTGCTGGCGCGGCGCTG
This sequence comes from Methyloversatilis universalis FAM5, assembly GCF_000214035.2. GTDB lineage: Bacteria > Pseudomonadota > Gammaproteobacteria > Burkholderiales > Rhodocyclaceae > Methyloversatilis > Methyloversatilis universalis. The sequence continues at coordinate 197,568 of NZ_AFHG01000029.1, forward strand.
GCGGCATGAGCAGGGCTGCACCGCAGGACTGAACAGCGGCTCCGAGCGACGGACGCCGGTAGCGCCGTAGTCCGAACAGACCACGAAAACGCGTTCAGGGCTTCAACAGGCGGTCACCCACGCGCCGTATCGTGCGGTCATCCCACTCTCATTCCGGAGATTCACGATGATCCGTACTTCGATGCTGCTGGCCGCCCTGCTGGCTGCCGGTTCCGCCCAGGCCGCGCTGCAGACCGGCGACATTGCCTTCACCGCCTTCAATGCCGACGAAGACGGCCTGTCCTTCGTTGCGCTGGCCGATATCGCCGCCAACACCACCATCTACTTCAGCGACAACGAGTGGACCGGCGCCGCCTTCAATACCGGCGAAAGCTACAACCAGTGGAACGCCGGTGCCACCGCCGTTTCCGCAGGTACCGTCGTGCGTCTTGCGGCCTACGACAAGACCACGCTGTCGGCGTCGGTCGGCACGCTGAGCCGCGTCACCGTGTCCGGCAGCGCCAACTGGGGCATCGCCAACTCGAATGAAACCATTTACGCCTATGTGGCCAGCAGCGTGACGGCACCCGCTACCTTCCTGGCTGCCATCACCAATGGCACGTTCGCGGCCGACGGTTCGCTCACCAACACCGGCCTGACCGAGGGCAGCTCGAACGCCATCCGCCTGACCGCCAAGGCCGGCACCTCGACGCCGGATTACGCCCAGTACACCGGCACGCGCACCTTCAGCAGCGTGGCCGCTGCCAAGGCCGCCCTGGGTGATCTGAACAACTGGACGGTAGACACGAACAATGGCGACTACGCCGCTCTCGTGCCGAACACCACGGCTTTCCAGATCACGGCCGTGCCGGAACCGGAAAGCTACACGCTGATGCTTGCCGGCCTCGGCATGCTGGGCGCCATCGCGCGCCGCCGTCTGGGCTGAGCGGCACCGGGTTTCACCTGGCTGCGACCCACTTGAAATGCGGCAGCCGATACGCTCTGCGTACCGGCTGCCGCATTTTCATTTGCCGACGTCCGGGCCGCCTTCCGTCTGCGCCATCGTGACCCTGAGCCGCCCTTTGCAGACATTTCCGTGGCGGCATGGCGCGTGAAGGATTCGATCTAGATACGGCTGCCGATCGTGATCGAGAGGTCGAGCCCGGCCGCGTTTCCGCCTCGTCCCGCTGTCGCCCGGGACGGGCTGATGACGGCTGTGCACTGCACCCGGACATGACGGCCGCTCAATACTGTTTCTGCGGGTTGTACTGTTCCATGCGGCGGTACTGCGCCGCCTGCACGGCCTCGTCGTAACGCGCCCGGTTGTCGCGATCCCGCTCTATCCATTGGTCGAGCATCGTATCGCGCGATCCTCTGCCGGACGGGCTTCCGCCCCCGCCCGCACTGCCGCGTCCTCTTGTCACGTAGGTCACGAGCGGAGCCAGTTCGCCGTCTATCGTGAGCTGGGTAGCTGTCCAGCGGAAACGCCCGTCGCATCTTGATGTGGAGGACTCCGACCGGATCGGTTCTTCGGACAGCAGGGTGGCGTAGTCGCGGCGAACGAAATGCTCGTCCCAGCTACAGTGCTGTCCGCCCTCTTTCGCCTGGCACGTCAGATTGCTGACGACGATGTCCACCTCGGTGGTCTTCCACTCCACGTCGAAGAAACCGCCGTACAGGTTGTAGCCGGTCTCGGAACGCAGTTCCGCCCGCTGTCGGAGCGCTTCGGTGCTGGCTTGCATGCTGACTTTCGCGATCAGCGCCTGAATGTCAGCCTGTGAGGGCTTGCCGTTTGACTTGAAGTTCTTGAGGACGCGAGCCTTGTCTGCCGCGATGCGACGTTCCTCGGCGAGCCTTGCCTGATGTGCAATCTCCGCAAGCAAGTGAGCAGATCTCGCGCTGAAGGCGGCACTGAGTTCCGGGTCCTTCATGGCCAGCACGCCGAGACGGCCGGTGCCGAACGCCGCCGCCATCAGGCGGGGCAGTTCCTCGGGCGTCCGGGCGTTGTTCAGCTGACCGACCAGCGTGGAGCGCCGTTCTCGTATGGCGCGCTCGGCCAGCGCCAGGAACGCGGTTTCGAGGCGGTCACCGGCCTCCCGAGCGCGCAGGTTCTGTGCATGCCATGCAGGTGAAAGGGCCTGCTTGATATTGACCACCGGCCAGCCTTTGGTGCGCAGGTCGTCCATGGCCTTGCGGCCGAGCAGTCGGTCGTTCCGGCACACGAAGTTGTCGATCACGAAACGATCAAGCTGCTGCGTCAAGTCGCCGATTTCCGTGACTGGTATGTCGGCGCGGGAAATTTCCAGGGCTGCGTTCAGTTCCACCGTGGTCAGATCGGCGAGGTAGGCCTGCGCCGCGGTTTCGATGTCGGCCTGAACGGCTTCCAGTACCGCGAAGTTGTAGTCCAGATCCTTCTGCTGTTCAGGCATCACCGGCATGACCGGCGTCGGGGCTGGCTGCTTCATCGTGCCCCAGTTCGTGTTTTCGATCTGTTCCCTCGACAGGCGGATGCCGAGGTTCTGGTCGTTGGTACCCCGGTTGGGGAGCTGGCGCTGAATCAGCGTATTGGTGCCCAGCGCACGCGCCCACCGATCCGACGCCTGAGCGATCCGCTGTCCGTGCTCCAGCACCTGGCGCAGATCCTGTTCGCGCAGGTAGTTCCGGCCGGCCTTGTCCCGGATCTGAGCCCTGACCGACGTTGGCTGGCACAGGGTCTGAACCGACGCCGATTCTGCAAAACCGCCGCCCGGAACCTGCACGGTCTTGCCCGGTATCCGGATTTCGCGGAGCGGTGAAGTCGCCGTTACTGCTTGTGTGCCAGTTCCCGGAGGCGGCGTCACCCTGTTCGCAAACAGCGGCTGGACGGCTTTGCCGATGGCCTGCGCCTTCTCTTCCGGCATCTGCTCCGCGGCATAAAGCCCGAAGGGTTCCGGCAGTCCCCACATTTCGCCAACCAGGGCCACGAGCCGGAAGGATGCAAGGGAGGGGTAGCCGGGACTGGGCGAAGCAAGCAGAAGCTTGCTATCGGTGGCCGGATCCTGCTGAAACCTGTCCACGGCCACCTTCGTGAAATTGCCGGCATGATTAGCCACGCGATAGGGCAGCTTGAGCCTCTTGCCGAGCTCAGTCGCGATCGCGCGAGCCGCGGTATCGACCTCTCCGGCGGCGGGGAATCCGACGTAGAGGGCGGGCGCAGTCTGCGCGAATGAAAGTGCCGTGCTGCAGGTCAGCAACAGCAGTACGAGGGTGCGAATAACGAGCATGGCTTGAGACGCTTCTGTGGAGTTCTGTCTGGCGAGTGCCCGGGCGCGCGTTCGAAGCGCCCCGGTTGTGCGGATTTCTGTTTGTATCAGGCACGAAAAGCCTGCGTGGTCCAGTCGCCGGCGTCAACCGGCGATGCCAACCGGGGCTTCGCCTGACGGTTGCCCGGGCGAATCCTGCGGTGAGGCTCGAATCTCCGGACACATGCAGTCGGGCTGACACCGGGCTGAAACAATCAGATGCAAAACTGCATGTCGGCTAGCGCTATGCGCTCACACACCGACGCGCCCGGCCTGCTGGCCGGGCATCATTCGAACAAGGGCCCTCAAAGGCCGAAAAGCTCCCGGTTTGCCATGACGGATCCGCTCGCGAAGGATCAGATCGACGTACAGCTGCTGCTGTTCACGATCGAAACATCCATCCGGGTGGTGAAGCGCTTCCAGTTCTTCCTGTGGACACAGGGCTCGCTGCAGACCTTCCTGCCGCATGACACGCTGCTGTGCGCCTGCGGTGACTTCGAGCGCGGCGAGTACACCGCGTCGGTGTTCTCGCGCTCGGTGCTGTCGCCGGAGTATGAGGCGCGGCTGACCGACCCGGGCGGCGGCCTGATCGCGCGACTGCTGGCGGACTGGCAGGCGGGCGGACGGGAGCCGCTGGTGCCGGGCGGCGCCCGCGGCCGTGCGCTGGCCCAGCTGCCGCGGGTCGCCGGTGTGGATCACGCGCTGGCGCACGGCTGCCGCGAAGCGCGTGGCGAACAGTCCACCTTCTTCGCGCTGCTCGGCATGCCGGAAGCGCCGACCGATCTCGATGCGCGTCGCATCGAACTGCTGATGCCCAATCTGCATCTGGCACTGCTGCGCATCACCGAACACGAGCGGCGCGAGGGCGGCGAGCGGGTGGTGGGGCGGAGCGCGTCGCCGGTCACGCTCAGCGCGCGCGAACTGCAGGTGCTGGAGTGGGTGCGCGAGGGCAAGACCAATCACGAGATCGGGCAGATCCTGAACATCAGCCCGCTCACCGTGAAGAACCACATCCAGAAAATACTGCGCAAGCTCGACGTGACCAACCGTGCCCAGGCCGTGGCCCGGCTCGCCGCGCTGCGCGCGCATGAACCCGGCCGCGAGGCCTTCGGAGACGCCTGATGATGCGCCCGCTCTTTCGTTCGCTTCTGTCGCTGGCCGGCGTTCTGTGTGTGGCGCAGGCCGGCGCCCAGGAACTGCCGCCCGAGTGGCAGGGCCGCTTCACCGACGCGGCGCGGCCGCGTGCAGCGGTGCCGGCGACCGCGATGGAGTACGCCGACATCCGCCGGACCGGCGACGACGCCGGTCCGCGCAATTACCGCAGCGCTGATCATGCATTGCTGTCGGCCGCGCGCCGCGGCGACTGGGCGGCGGTGAACCGGCTGCTGAAGGCCGGCGCAGCGCCCAATGTGCGCGACGCCTGGGGCGACAGCGCGCTGGTCCACGCGGCCGCCGCCGGCGAAACCGAAACCGTGCGTGCCCTGCTGGCTGCGGGTGCAGCGCCGGATCGCAGGGGCGCATCCGGCTTCACGCCGCTGGGCGCCGCCGCACTTGCCGGCCATCACAAGGTGGCGGCGCTGCTGCTGAAGGCGGGCGCCGACGTCGATGCCAAGAGCGCAAACGGACATGTGCCGCTGATCGATGCGGTACTGCTGGACCGCGACGAGGTGGTGGGCGAACTGCTGCGCGCCTCGCCGGACTGGCTGCATACCGAAAGGGAGCAGGGGCGCCACGCGCTGTCACTGGCCGCTTCGCTCGGCCATCTGCGGGTGCTGGACCGCCTGCTGGCCGCCGGCTTCGACCCCAATCTGCCGGACCGCGCCGGCTTCAATGCGCTGTACTGGGCGGTGTTCCGCAAGCAGCGGCTGGCGGTGGCCCACCTGCTGGCCTCCGGCGCCCAGCCCGGCGCGATGTCGACCGACATCTACGACTGAAGCGGCGCACCGGTCCGTCCGGCGCGCACAGCCGCGCCCGGGGCGGAACACAGTGGCCGTCTTCCGCGACACTGGCGCGCCGCTTCGGGCGCAGCCGTGCCGCGCTGCGCAACGGCCGCCGGTGGCCGGCTCCGGAGCCCGGGTGTTACCATTGCCCGGTTTTTCCCTCACGTCCGCCGTACCGGTTCCCAAGGTCGAACACATGGTGTCTTCCAGTCAGGTGGCCGAACACGTCCGTTCGGTGCACGCCATCATCAGCCGTCCGCAGCGCCCGTCCGGTCATGAACTGGTGGCGCGCTCGTGGCTGCGCTGTTTTCACGAACTGGCGCTCGACCCGGCGGCGGACGACGCGCCGCCGCCGCTCGCACCCCAGGCCTGGCGCGAACGCGGCGACCGGCTGGGCGAAGTGATGGACAGCGCGGTGCCGGAAATGCAGACCCTGCATCGCCAGCTGGACGATCCGAATTCCGCGCTGGTGCTGGCCGACGCCGAAGGCGTCATCGTGAGCATCGTGCGTCACCCGGGCTTCGCCCGCGAGGCCTCGCTGCGCGGTCTGGTCGAAGGCGCGCGCTGGAGCGAAGAGGTGCAGGGCACCAATGGCATCGGCACCGTGCTGGCCGAGCGTCACTCGCTGGTCATTTCGCGCGAGGAACATTTTTTCGCCCGCCACACCGACATGGTCTGTGCCGGTGCGCCGATCTATGACGGCGTCGGCGAGGTGGCGGCGGTGCTGGCCGTGTGTTCGCTGTCTCCGGGCGGTGCCCGCGCGCTGCGCGCGCTGGTCGAACGGTCGGCCAGGGTGATCGAGCACCGCGCCTTCCGTGCCCGTCACGCCACCGACTACATCATCCGTTTCCACGCCCACGCCGGTCGCGTGCTCACCGCTGTCGACGGTCTGCTCGCGCTGACGCCTGAAGGCGAGGTGATCGAAGCCAACCACACTGCCTTCGAACTGCTGTCGCCGGATGGCGAGGCGCTGCTGGGCCGCGAGGTGACCGAGTTCTTCGGCCAGTCGCTGCCGGAACTGCTGTCGCGCACCTTCCGTGCCGGTTTCCATCCGCTCACGCTGTCGATGCCGCAGCACCAGACCTGGTATCTGCTGGCGCAGCAGCCGGCGCGCAACCGCGCCCAGTCCGGCGCGCGCGGCGATTCCGGTTCGGCCGCCCAGGCGCTGGCCGAGCTCGATCTGGGCGATCTGCGCATGGCCGGCAATGTGCACAGCGCGATGCGCATCCTCGACCGCGACATTCCGCTGCTGATCGCCGGCGAGACCGGCACCGGCAAGGAAGTGTTCGCACGCGCCTTTCACGCGTCCAGCCAGCGCGCGCGCGGCCCCTTCGTCGCGATCAACTGCGCGTCGCTGCCGGAAGCGCTGATCGAATCCGAACTGTTCGGCTACAAGCAGGGCGCCTTCACCGGCGCCAACCGCGACGGCCGTCGCGGCAAGGTGCTGCAGGCCGACGGTGGCACGCTCTTCCTCGACGAGATCGGCGACATGCCGCTGCAGCTTCAGGCACGCCTGCTGCGCGTGCTGGAGGAGCGCAAGGTGACGCCGCTGGGCGGCGAGAACGCGGTACCGGTTGATCTGCAGCTGGTGTGCGCCACCCACCGCGACCTGCGTGCCATGGTGCGCGACGGCAGCTTCCGTGAAGACCTCTATTACCGCCTGCGCGGCATGGAAGTGACGCTGCCGCCGCTGCGCGAGCGCACCGACCGCCGCGCGCTGATCGAGCGCTGCCTGAATGAGGAAGGCGCCGGCCGCCATCCGCCGGTTCGCCTCGGCCAGGCCGCGATGCAGGTGCTGGACCGCTACCGTTGGCCGGGCAATATTCGCCAGCTGCGCTACGTGCTGCGCACGCTGGTTGCCATGTGCGACGGCGGAGAGATCACGCTGCGCGACATGCCGGCCGAACTGATGGACGCGCCCGAACCGATGCCGGCGCCGCCGGTGGCCACGCTGCCCGCGGCCGACAGCCACGCCGATGTGCCGCCGCCGTCGCCGACCAGTCACCTCAATCCGCTGCAGTCGGCCGAGCGCGATGCGCTGCTGGCGGAACTGCGCCGCCACCGCTGGAACATCGCCGGCCTCGCCCGCGAGCTCGGCGTGAGCCGCAACACCGTTTATCGCAAGATGAAGCGACTGGACATCGATACCGACACGCAGGCGGGTGATGGCTACTGACCCGCGCCTGAACGACATTCCGGATGAAGCCGAAGTCCTGCCCGATGCGCGCATCGCCTGGGGGCTGACCGGCTCTGGCCACTTCCTGAAGGAATCGCTGGAATTCGCCGACACGCTGGACCGCATCGACCTCTTCCTGTCGAGCGCCGGCGAAGAGGTGCTCAACATGTACGGCTACCCGCTGGTCGACATGAAGAAGCGCTACCGCATCTTCCGCGACAGCACCGCCAGTGCGGCGCCGGTCGGGCTGTTCTACCAGGGGCAGTACCACACGGTGGTGATCGCGCCGGCCACGTCGAACACCGTGGCCAAGTGTGCAAGCGGCATTTCCGACACCCTGGTGACCAACATCTTCGCCCAGGCCGGCAAGCTGCGCATTCCCATCATCGTGTTCGCCTGCGACAACGAGCCGGTGGTGATCACCGAGTCGCCCAGCGAATGGGTGACGCTGTACCCGCGTGCCATCGACCTGGAGCACACCGCGCGTCTGTCCGGATTCGAAGGCGTGACCGTGGTGAAGAACGTCGAAGAACTGCAGGCCGCGCTCAGGCAGCGGCTCGCGGCGGTCCAGCGCTGAGCGGGCGCGGCGGCGACCGGTCACATCGTCATGGCTGAACAGCAGGTCCGATCCGGCGGGCCCATCCCGGGCGAACGCATTCTTTTCCTGACCGGGCATCTGGCGTGGAAAAGCCTGCAGCGGGTGCTGGACGACATGCAGCCGCTGCCCTTCGAGCCGCGGGTGCTGGACATCGGCATCAATGTCGCCGGTCTGATGACCGCCGACCTGATACGCCGGCGGCTGCCGGTCGATCAGGTGCAGGCCGACCGCATCGTCGTGCCCGGCCGCTGCCGCGGCGACCTCGACGCGCTGGCGCAGCACTACGGCGTACCGGTGCAGCGCGGCCCGGACGAGGTGAAGGACCTGCCGATGCACTTCGGCCGGAAGGCGAAAAAGCGGGTGCTCGACCGGCACGACGTGCTCATCTTCGCCGAAATCGTCGATGCGCCCCAGGTCGATGTCGATGCGGTGCTGGCCACCGCACGCCGCTACCGCCGTGACGGCGCGGACGTGATCGACATCGGCTGTCTGCCGGACACCGACTTCCCGCACATGGAAGACTGCATCCGCGCGCTGAAGGCCGAAGGTTTCCAGGTGAGCATCGACTCGCTGAACACCGATGACCTGCTGCGCGGTGCGCGCGCCGGCGCCGACTATCTGCTCAGTCTGAAGAAAAGTACGCTGTGGGTGGCCGACGAGGTCGATGCGATTCCGGTGCTGATTCCGGACACGCCGGGCGACCTCGATTCGCTGCGCGAGGCGGCGGACATCATGACTGAGCGCGGTCTGCCCTTCTACGCCGACCCCATCATCGAGCCCATCCACTTCGGCTTCACCGCGTCCATCGTGCGCTATCACGAGCTGCGGCGGACCCATCCGGACATCCCCATCATGATGGGGGTGGGCAATCTGACCGAACTGACCGATGCCGATACCAGCGGCATCAACGCGCTGCTGTTCGGCATCATTTCCGAGCTGCGCGTCGGTGCGGTGCTGGCCACCGAAGTGAGTCCGCACGCCCGCCGTGCGGTGAAGGAAGCGGATATCGCGCGCCGCGTCATGTTCGCCGCGCGCGAGGACAACGCGCTGCCGCGCGACTATTCCGGCGAGCTGATGACCACCCACCAGCGCCGTCCTTTCCCGGACACGCCGCAGGAGATCGCCGACATCGCCGCCACCGTGCGCGACCCCAACTTCCGCATCCAGCTCAGCGAGCAGGGCGTGCACATCTACAACCGCGACGGCATGCAGGTGGGCACCGACCCGTTCGCGCTGTACCCGGGCCTGAACGTCGCGGATGACGGCGCGCACGCCTTCTACCTCGGCGTCGAACTGGCGCGCGCGCAGATTGCCTGGCAGCTGGGCCGCCGCTACGCACAGGACGAGGAACTGGACTGGGGGGCTGCAGTCGAGAAGAAGACGCAGGACCTGATGGCGCATTGCGCCCCGGGTACCACGCTGCAGCGCAAGGCGAAGCGCAGGCCGGCCGAGGCCGACCCGGCGCCGCCGGACGACACACAGGACCAAGCATGATCTGGGAAACCATACTGACCACCGTGGACGTGCAGGGCCGCACCCACATCACGCCACTGGGCGTGCGCGAGGAGCGCGGCCTCACCGTGCTCGCGCCCTTCCGGCCGTCCGGTACGCTGGACAACGTGCTGGCCACCCGCATCGCGGTGGTGAACTTCACCGACGACGTGCGCGTGTTCGCCGGCGCGCTGACCGGCCGCCGCGACTGGCCGGTGCAGCCGGCGGAGAAGATAGGCTGCGCGCGGCTGGTTAACACGCTGGCCCACCGCGAACTGGAACTGGTCGAGGTCGAGGAGGACGACGTCCGCCCGCGCCTGTACTGCCGCACTGTGCACGAGCAGAGTCACGGCGTGTTCCCGGGCTTCAACCGCGCACGTTCAGCGGTGATCGAGGCAGCCATCCTGGTGAGCCGGCTGCACATGCTGCCGGTCGAGAAGATCGACGCCGAACTGGCCTATCTGCAGATCGCCATCGACAAGACCGCCGGCCCGGCCGAACTCGAAGCTTGGGGCTGGCTGGTCGAGCGCATCGCCGCGCACCGCGCCGGAGTGCAGGCGTGATCCGCATGCTGGCCAGCGTGCGCGACCTTGACGAGGCGCGCACCGTGCTCGAGGCCGGGGTCGATCTGATCGACCTGAAGCAGCCGGCTGATGGCGCGCTCGGGGCGTTGCCGGCCGACGTGATCCGCGAGGTCGTCGCCTTCGTCGCCGGCCGCACGCTCACCAGCGCCACCGCCGGCAACGTCGAACCGGATGCGCAGGCAGTTCAGGCCGCGATGGCGCGCATCGCCACGACCGGCGTCGATTACGTGAAGGTCGGACTTTTCCCTGCCGGCTGGCAGCAGGGCGGGCGCGACTACGCGGCCGTGCATGCATGCCTGCGCGGTCTGGCGCCGCTGGCCGGTGCCCGCCGCATCGCGGTCATGTTCGCCGACCTTGCACCGCCGCTGGATCTGGTCGACGCGGTCGCCGCTGCCGGTTTCGACGGCGTCATGGTCGATACCGCGCACAAGACCGGCCACAGCCTGCCGGACGTCGCCGGTGTCGAATGGCTGTCCGGCTTCGTCGAACGCGCCCGCGCACACGGTCTGCTGTGCGGGCTCGCGGGCTCGCTGCGGGTGGCCCACATTCCGGCGCTGGCGCAGCTGTGCCCCGACTACCTCGGTTTTCGCGGTGCGCTGTGCGCCGAGCAGGCGCGCGTGCAGGCACTGGACGTACGCGCGGTGCTGGGTGTGCGCGAGGCACTGGAAGAGGCGCAGCGCCTGGCGGCGTGAGGGGCGATCGGCGCCCTCGGGCGACCGCGTGGCTCAAGCTCTTGTGCGTAAGGCCGGCTTTGCACAGCCGGTCCGTGTCGCCGGAGCAGCGCATGCGCTGCTAAACCTCTTGCGTGAGCGGTTCGCCCTGGCTGGCGAACCCGTCTCGCAGGGGCGACGCATGCGTCGCCTTTATCCTGCGAGACCCCACTGCGCGCACTTGCGTTCTATGGTCTTGCGCGACACGCCGAGCTGGCGGGCGGCTTCGGACTTGTTGCCGCCGCAGGCGGCGAGCACGTCGAGGATGTGCTTGCGCTCGACGTCTTCCAGCGCGGCGGCCGGTTCGGTGGAGCGGGGCGGCGTGAGCGTGCCGAAGGCATCGGCCGGGAAATAGCCGAGGATGAGCGCGCGTTCGACCAGATTGCGCAGTTCGCGGATGTTGCCCGGCCAGTCGTGCGTGGCCATCCGCGCGGCGGTGTCGCGGTCGAGCGGAATGGGCGCCACGCCGAGCCGCGATGAAAGCTGGGCCATGAAGTGGGCGACCAGCAGCTTCACGTCCTCGCGCCGTTCGCGCAGTGGCGGAATGGTGATGCGCACCACGTCGAGCCGGTAGAACAGATCCTGCCGGAAGCGGCCGGCACGCACCTCGCTGGCCAGATCGCGGTTGGTGGCGGCCACCACGCGGATATCGACCGGCACTTCGCGCGACGAGCCGACCGGGCGGATCATGCGGTCTTCCAGCACCCGCAGCAGCTTGGTCTGCATCGCCGCCGGCAGTTCGGAAATCTCGTCCAGGAAGAGGGTGCCGCCCTGGGCGTAGAACAGCAGGCCCGGATTGTTGTCCTGGGCGCCAGTGAAGGCGCCCTTCACGTGGCCGAACAGTTCGGATTCGATCAGTTCGGCGCTGATCGCGCCGCAATTGACCGGCACGAAGGGCGCACCCGCGCGCGGGCTCATCTGGTGCAGGGCGCGCGCCGCCACTTCCTTGCCGACGCCGGATTCGCCGGTCAGCAGCACGGTGCTGGGCATGGCCGCCGCCCGGCGCAGCACGCTGGCCAGTTCGCGTACCGGCTGCGATTCGCCCACCATGCCGGCCACGCCTTCGGTCTGGCGCGCGATCTCCCGGCGCAGCACGTAGTTCTCGCGCAGCAGGCCGGCGCGGTCGAAGCAGCGGCCGACCGCGTTCATCATCTGGTCGATGCGGAAGGGCTTCAGGATGAAGTCCGACGCGCCGGCGCGCAGCGCGTTGATCGCGGTTTCGATGTCGGCGAACGCGGTGATCAGGATGACATCGCACTGATGACCCTGCTCGCGCAGCTCGTTCAGCCATTCCAGGCCGCTGCGGCCGGGCAGTGAAATGTCGAGGATGATGAGATCGAAGTGCAGTCGCGCGAACAGCTGCTGCGCGTGTTCGACGCTGCCGGCGGTTTCAACCAGGCCGCAGCGCGGGCCGAGCGCGCGGCTTATGAAGCTGCGCATGCCTTCCTCGTCGTCGACGACGAGTACCGAGTACTGCTGCCAGTCGCGCTGGCTGTCGCGGGGAGCGGGTGAGGGCGCGCGTGCCGCGCTCATGCTGGTCGCTGTACGACGATGAGGATGTTGCAGGGCGCCTCTTCGACCAGCGAGGCGCCGACCGAGCCCTTCCACCAGCGTTCCAGCCGCGAGCTGTGGTGGGTGTGGCCGATCACGATCAGATCGACCTTCAGTTCGTGCGCCAGACGGCTGATTTCGCGCACCGCGTCGCCGGTCACCAGATGGCCTTCGGCGGTGACGCCGCGCGCCTTCAACTGCTCCAGACCTTCCTTCAGCACCTCGGAGAAGCGTTCGTTCTCCTCTTCCTGCGGCACGTCGGCGACGAAACCTTCGGCCACGAACAGCGTGGCGGCGATCGGCGCGACCGCCAGCAGGTGGATCTCGGCATGGAGGAGGTCATTGATTTCCGCGCACTCGAGCAGCGCGCGGCGACCGGATTCAGAGCCGTCGTAGGCGAGCAGTACCTTGCTGTACATGATCCGTCTCCTTCTGAAGGGGCATTCAGGTACCGCGGCGCAGGCCTGCGGCGCTTACCAGAGCTTCCACCAGGGGTCGTCCTCACCCGGCTTCCTGAAGCCGCGGGCGAGGAATTCGCTCTTCGGATAGTTCTTCTGCATCACGCGTTTCGCATCGTCGCGCAGATCGACCAGACCCAGCGAATCGTAGGCCACCATCAGGATGTAGAGCGCCTCTTCGACCGCCGGCGATTCCTGATAGTTGCTCACCGCGAACTGTGCCCGGTTGGCCGCCGCCAGGTAGGCGCCGCGCAGGATGTAATAGCGCGCCACGTGCACTTCGTGCGCCGCCAGCGAATTCACCAGATAGTTCATCCGGATGGTCGCGTCCGGCGCGTACTTGCTTTCCGGGTAGCGGGTCACCAGTTCCTTCAGCGCATCGAAGGAGTCGCGCAGGCCCTTGGGGTCGCGCTCGGTCAGATCCTGGCGCGACAGATTGCTCATGATGCCCAGATCCTCGTTGAAGTGGATCAGGCCGCGCAGGTAATAAACGTAATCAACGTTGGGGTGATTCGGATGCAGCCTGATGAAGCGGTCGCAGGCCGCCACCGCCTGCACGCGCTCGCCCTGACGGTAGTAGGCGTAGGCCACTTCGATCTGGGCCTGCTGGGCATAGCGGCCATACGGATACTTGGCCTCCAGCTTTTCGTACATCTTGATCGCCTGCTCGTAGGAGCCGTCGCTCATGAGCTGCTTGGCCTCCTGGTACAGGCGTTGCGCCGACCAGTTCGCCGTCTCGTCGATCTTGTCCGGCAGAAGACCGCACCCGGCGGCCAGAGCCACCCACAGTATCGCTACACTACGCCACATGACCGCACTGACCCTGGAAGATACGCAAGACGACGATTATATCGCCGAGCAGCCGCCGAACCCGACTCCGGAACGGCTTCTGGCGACGGTTCCTGCGGGCGTGACCGGCGAGCGGCTGGACGCGGTGCTGGCGAAGGTGTGGTCGCAGTACTCGCGCAGCCGCCTCCAGGGCTGGTTGCGTGAGGGCAGGGTGCGGGTGGACGGGCGTGAATGCAGCGACGCGCGGCGACGCACTTTCAGCGGCGAACGTCTGGAGCTGGATCCGGGCAGCCTGCCGGAAGACACGGTGCACGCGCCCCAGGACATCCCGCTGCGGGTGGTGTTCGAGGACGACACCGTGATCGTGATCGACAAGCCGGCCGGGCTGGTGGTGCATCCGGGCAATGGCGTGCCGGACGGCACGCTGCTCAACGCGTTGCTGTACCGCTGGCCGGAGCTGGCCCGGGTGCCGCGCGCCGGCATCGTGCACCGGCTGGACAAGGACACCAGCGGCCTGCTGGTGGTGGCCCGCACCGTGGAGGCCCAGACCGATCTGGTGCGCCAGTTGCAGGCGCGCACCGTGTCGCGCCGCTATTTCGCGGTGGTGGCCGGATCGGTCGGCGCCGATGGCACCGTGGATGCGGCGATCGGCCGCCATCCGGTACAGCGCACCCGCATGGCGGTGGTGCAGGTTGGCGGCAAACCGGCGCGTACCCACTATTTCGTGCGCGAGCGGCTGCGCGATGCCACGCTGGTCGAATGCCGGCTGGAAACCGGCCGTACCCATCAGATCCGGGTACATATGGCGCACATCGGGCATTCGCTGCTCGGCGACGAGGTGTATGCCCCGCGTAACGTGGCCGAACGCTTTTCCCGTCAGGCCCTGCATGCCTGGCGACTCGGTCTGGTGCACCCGCGCAGCGGTGAGGAGGTGGGCTGGGAAGTGCCGCTGCCGGCCGACATGGTCGCGCTGCTGGACAGCCTGAGGGCGGCGGCATGAGCGCGCCCGCATTGCCGCTCATCCTGCCGGACTGGCCGGCGCCGCCGGCGGTGCGCGCCTGCGTCACCACCCGTCTGGGCGGCGTCAGTGCCGCACCGTTCGACAGCTTCAATCCGGCCACCCACGTCGGCGACGACGCGCGGGCGGTGGCGGCCAACCGGGCGCTGCTGCGCGCCCACCTGCCGGCCGAACCGCTGTGGCTGGAGCAGGTGCATGGCGTCGAGGTGCTGGATGCCGACCGCGAACGCTGTGGCACCGGCGACGCGTCGATCGCGCACTGCGCGGGCAGTGTCTGCGCGGTGATGACCGCCGACTGTCTGCCGGTGCTGTTCTGCAACCGGCAGGGCACGGTGGTGGCCGCGGCCCACGCCGGCTGGCGCGGCCTGGCGATGGGTGTGCTGACGCGTACCGTGCAGCGCATGGGCGGGTCGCCGGGCGACATTCTGGCCTGGCTGGGCCCGGCCATTGGTCCGGACGCGTTCGAAGTCGGACCGGAGGTGAGGGCGGTGTTTCTCGAACGGCTGCCGGGCGCGGCCGCCGCGTTCAGGCCCGGGACCGGTGATCGCCTGTACGCCGATATCTATCTGCTGGCCCGGCTGGAGCTGGCCCGCGCCGGTGTGCAGGCGGTGTACGGAGGGGGCCTGTGCACGGTGAGTCAGGCGGCTCTGTTCCACTCCTACCGCCGCGACGGGCGGTGCGGGCGCATGGCCAGTCTGGTCTGGCTGGCGCGCGATGCGTCGGCGCTGGGCGCGGAACCGTCGTATCAAGGATAATAAGAGTCCATTTTCAGTTTCAAACGCTCCCATGTCTGTCCTTGCCTGGATCGTGCTCGCCTCGCTCGCCGGCGGCGCGATCAGCGTCTGCGCCGCCGCCCTGTTCGGAATGGCGGTCAATCTGCAGCGCATTCCCATGCTCATCAGCTACTCGGTCGGCGCCTTGCTCGGTGCTGCGCTGCTGGGCGTGCTGCCGCAGGCGATCGAGGAAATCGGCAGCGTGGAAATGGCGACCTCCATGCTGCTGGCCGGCATTCTCGGCTTCTTCCTGCTGGAAAAGCTGGTGCTGTGGCGCCACTGTCATGAAGTGAGCTGCGAAGCGCACGACCCGGCCGAACTGGCGCACCAGGCAGCGCATGAAGAGGCCCACCGGGCGGAGCAGGCGGCGCTGACCCATGCGCACCACGTTCATGCGCATCATGGGCATGGCCATGGCCACGGTAACGAGGGGGCACGCGCCGCCTCGCTCATCCTGATCGGCGATGCCTTTCACAACTTCGTGGATGGCGTGCTGATCGCGGCGGCCTTCGCGCAGAGCGTGCCGCTGGGCATCGTGACCGCCACTGCCATCGTGGCGCACGAAATCCCGCAGGAAGTGGGCGACTATCTGGTGCTGCTGCACTCGGGCATGAGCCGCCTGCGGGCGCTGGCCTTCAACCTGCTGTCCAGCATGGCCACCCTGGTCGGCGCGGTGGGCGCCTACTTCGCGCTGTCACTGGTGGGCGACGCGGTGCCCTACCTGTTGTGCATTGCAGCGGCCAGCATGATCTACGTGGCGGTGGCCGATCTGATTCCGGGCCTGCACAAGCGGGCGGAGATCGGCGCCACGCTGCAGCAGGTCCTACTGATTTCGCTCGGCGTGGGCAGCATTCTGCTGATCCACCACTTCGTCGACGGCTTTGCCCACGGTCACTGAGTCGTCCGCAGGTCCATCCTCGCCCGGCTGCGGCCGCGCCATGCGCGCGCGCCGCCGCGCCGGCGTGCCGAACAGCCACAGGAACAGCGCCAGCGGCGCCAGGCCGTAGAACACCACGGTCATCACGCCGGCCACGATCGAATGTTCGGTCACGGCCATCATCAGCACCACATAGATCCACGCAATCGCAACGATGTACATCGGGGCCTTTCAGGCGGGCATGGCCACGCGGAAGAGACTTCCGGCAGCCGGGATTGACAGTGATTTTGTGCGATGCAACAATCTCTCGCACTGCGATTGCCGGACAGAGGAGGCGCCCGTGCGCGTCCGGCACTGATATGCTCGCCCGGCGCGCCCGTGGACGGCAAGATGCTCGCAGATCCGAGCGATGCCGCTGCATCGCGTCTGAGACAAGAAAGAACGAACGGGGTTTGGTTTGATGAGCAGTGACTCGGCAGCACCCGGAAAGTCCGTCCCGCCTCGCAATGAGGCACTTCCGCCCGACTGGACGGCCATGATGGCCGCCATGGGCAAGAATTTCAGCGATTTCGTCGCCCGCCAGCACAGTGCGCTCGCGGTGCATGCGCCGACTGCAGGCAGCGCTTTCCCGGCGCCCGAAGCCGCCCGTTTTGCGGCCCTGCAGCAGCAGTGGCTGGAAAGCCAGCACAAGCTCTGGCAGGCCTTTGCCCAGCACAAGCCGGGCGATGAGGGCGTGCAGCCGGTGGCCAAGGCCGAACCGGGTGACCGCCGCTTCCGCTCCCCGGAATGGAGCAAGCCGTACTTCGATTACCTGCGCCAGGCCTATCTGATCAATTCCGCCTTCGTGCGTGACTGTGTCGAAGCCACGCCGGTGGCCGACGGCCGCGCGAAGGACCGCATGCGCTACCTGTCCAAACAGGTGATCGAGGCGCTGTCGCC
Source organism: Methyloversatilis universalis FAM5 (assembly GCF_000214035.2). Lineage (GTDB taxonomy): Bacteria > Pseudomonadota > Gammaproteobacteria > Burkholderiales > Rhodocyclaceae > Methyloversatilis > Methyloversatilis universalis. The sequence goes on from NZ_AFHG01000029.1 coordinate 214,732, forward strand.
GGCCAATTTCGCGGCCACCAATCCCGAATTCGTCGAAACCGCGCTGCGCACCGAAGGCGAAAGCATCCGTCGCGGCATGGAAAATCTGGTGCGCGACCTGCAGCAGGGCCATATTTCGATGTCGGCGCCCGGTGCGTTCGAGGTCGGCCGCAATCTGGCGGTGACCGAAGGATCGGTGGTGTTCGAGAACGAGCTGATACAGCTCATCCAGTACGCGCCGCTGACCGACAAGGTGTATGCCAAGCCGCTGCTCATCGTGCCGCCGTGCATCAACAAGTACTACCTGATGGACCTGCAGCCGGAGAACTCGCTGGTGCGCTTCCTGGTGGAGCAGGGCATCACGGTGTTCCTCATTTCCTGGCGCAATCCGGATGCCGCGCTGGCTAATTTCACCTGGGACGATTACCTGCGCCTGGGCCCGCTGACCGCACTCGACGTGGTGCGCGACATCAGCGGCGACGCTCAGCCGAACACCATGGGTTTCTGCGTAGGCGGCACCCTGCTGGCCTCGGCGCTGGCAGTGGCCTGCGGCCGCGGCGAGAAGCCTGCGGCCAGTGTCACGCTGCTCACCACGCTGCTCGACTTCTCGGACGCCGGCGAGATCGGCTGCCTGGTGGACGAGGGCATGGTCGCGATGCGCGAACAGACCATAGGCCGCGGCGGTCTGCTGCCCGGCCGCGAACTGGCGCAGACCTTCAGCAGCCTGCGTCCGAACGACCTGATCTGGAACTACGTGGTCGGCAACTACCTGAAGGGCGAAACGCCGCCGGCCTTCGACATCCTGCACTGGAACTGCGACAGCACGAATCTGCCCGGCCCCTTCCTGGCCTGGTACCTGCGCAACCTCTATCTCGAGAACAGCCTGCGCGTGCCGGGCAAGCTGGACATGCTGGGCGTCAAGGCCGATCTGGGCAAGGTGGATATGCCGGCCTACCTGCTGGCCACCTCGGAAGATCACATCGTGCCCTGGACCGGCGCCTATCTGGTGCGCAAGCTGCTCGGCGGCGAAACCACCTTCGTGCTGGGCGCCAGCGGCCACGTGGCCGGCGTCATCAATCCGGCGTCCAAGGACAAGCGCTCGCACTGGATCGGCGGCGATGCGTCGACCGCCGAGGAATGGCGCGCGAACGCCAGCGAACAGCCGGGCAGCTGGTGGAAGCACTACATCAAGTGGCTGACTGCGAAGTCAGGCAAGAAGGTCGCGCCCCCGTCACGAGCGGGCAACGCGCAATACACCGTGATCGAGCCCGCACCCGGGCGCTACGTGAAAGGCAGCGCAACGAACTGAACGCATGGCAGCCTCATGAGGGGGGCTGCGGAAGACACACCCTCGACTAATAAATAGGAGACAAGGAAATGACGCGAGTCGCACTGGTAACGGGCGGTATGGGAGGACTGGGTGAAGCGATCTGCATCAAGCTCGCCGCGCTGGGTTTCCGCGTGGTGACTACCCACAGCCCCGGCAACACCAAGGCAGCCGAATGGCTGCAGACCATGAACAACATGGGCTACGGCTTCAAGGCCTACCCGTGCGACGTGTCTGATTTCGACTCCTGCAAGGCGTGTGTCGAGACGGTGACCAAGGAAGTGGGACCGGTGGACGTGCTGGTGAATAACGCCGGCATCACCCGCGACATGACCTTCAAGAAGATGACCAAGGCGGACTGGGATGTGGTGATGAGCACCAACCTCGATTCCTGCTTCAACATGACCAAGCAGGTCATCGACGGCATGACCGAGCGCAAGTGGGGCCGCGTGGTCAATGTGTCGTCGGTCAATGGCTCCAAGGGTGCGTTCGGCCAGACCAACTATTCGGCCGCCAAGGCAGGCATGCACGGCTTCACCAAGGCGCTGGCGCTCGAAGTGGCGCGTGCCGGCGTGACCGTGAACACGATTTCCCCGGGCTACATCGGCACCAAGATGGTGACCGCCATTCCGCAGGACATCCTGGACACCAAGATCCTGCCGCAGATTCCGGTTTCCCGCCTCGGCAAGCCGGAAGAGATCGCAGGCCTGGTGGCCTATCTGGCGTCGGACGAAGCGGCTTTCGTCACCGGCGCCAACATCGCAATCAACGGCGGCCAGCACATGTCCTGACCGCCGGCGCGGAGGTCCGCGCACACCTTCCACCCCGACCGGCGGGGGTGGAGGGTTTTCAACGCAGCTGGCTGGGAGAGAAGTCATGACGAAACGAGTTGCCCTGGTTACCGGGGGTATGGGCGGTCTGGGTACCGCAATCTGCAAGGCACTGGCCAAGGACGGCTACACCGTCGTGGCGAACTGTCTGCCCGCGTTCCCCCAAAAGGACGAATGGCTGGCCAAGATGCAGGCCGAAGGCTTCGAGATGAAAGCCGCCGAGGGCGACGTGTCCGACTACGACTCCTGCAAGGCCATGATCGAGAAGGTTGAACAGGACATCGGTCCGGTCGATGTGGTCGTGAACAACGCCGGCATCACCCGCGACAAGTTCTTCTCCAAGATGGACAAGGCGCAGTGGGATGCGGTGCTGACCACCAACCTCGACAGCCTGTTCAACGTGACCCACCACGTCGCCGGCAAGATGGCCGAGCGTGGCTGGGGTCGCGTGATCAACATTTCGTCGGTCAATGGCGTGAAGGGCCAGGCGGGCCAGACCAACTACTCGGCCGCCAAGGCCGGCGTGGTCGGCTTCACCAAGGCGCTGGCCGCCGAAATGGCGTCCAAGGGCGTCACCGTGAACGCCATCGCTCCGGGCTACATCGGTACCGACATGGTGATGGCCATCCGCGAGGACATCCGTCAGGGCATCATCGACTCGGTGCCGATGAAGCGTCTGGGCAAGCCGGAAGAGATCGGCGCGGCCGTGTCCTACCTCGCGTCGGAAAACGCGGGCTACGTGACCGGCGCGACGCTGAACATCAACGGCGGCCTGTACTACCAGTAATCACCGTCGCGTCGCACAGCAACATCGCTTTGTGACGGTTCGCAAGGCCTTATGCGGCACTGCCGCATAAGGCCTTTGCTTGCTGTATGATCGAAAAAGAGTGGGCGGACACACCGCCCCGGGGCAGTTCAAACGAGCGAGGACACCACACAATGAGCGCTTCCGAAAGCCGCGAGGGAACGAGTTCCACCAACCGCCTGATCAAGAAATACCCCAACCGCCGGCTTTACGACACCCGTACCAGCTCCTACATCACGCTGTCCGATGTGAAGGAACTCGTGCTGGAGAACGCAGAGTTCCAGGTGGTTGATGCGAAGACCGGCGAAGACCTCACCCGCAGCATCCTGCTGCAGATCATCATCGAAGAAGAAAGCGAAGGCGTGCCGATGTTCACGTCCGACCTGCTGTCGCAGATGATCCGCTTCTATGGCAATGCGATGCAGGGCATGATGGGCAAGTACCTTGAAGGCAACATCAAGGCCTTCACCGACGTGCAGAGCAAGCTTCAGGACCAGGCGCGCGCCATCTACGGCGACAACAACGCCATGAGCAAGGACCTGTGGGCGCAGTTCCTGAACTTCCAGGGCCCGGCCATGCAGAGCATGATGGGTGCCTACATGGAACAGAGCAAGCGCATGTTCGTGCAGATGCAGGAACAGATCGAGCAGCAGACCCGCTCGATGATGTCCGGCTTCAAGTTCCCGGGCTTCGGACCGGGGGGCGATAAAGGCCCGCAAAACAAGTAAAATGTCGGGTTTTGCGGCGGAGACGCGGCGTGACCCGTACTTCTGAATCTGGCAGCACCGCGAAGCCGACCCCCAAGGTCGGCTTCGTCTCTCTCGGCTGTCCGAAGGCGACTTCGGACTCCGAGTCCATCCTCACCCGGCTGCGCTCCGAAGGCTACGACATCGTGCCGACCTACGACGATGCCGATGTCGTGGTGGTCAACACCTGTGGCTTCATCGATGCCGCTGTCGAGGAATCGCTGGACGCAATCGGCGAGGCACTGGCCGAAAACGGCAAGGTGATTGTCACCGGCTGCATGGGCGCCGAAGGCCCGAAGCGCCAGCAGGTGCTGTCCGCGCATCCGCAGGTGCTGGCGGTGACCGGTCCGCACGCGACCGAAGAGGTGATGGACGCGGTTCATCGCCACCTGCCCAAGCCGCACGACCCGTTTTCCGATCTGGTGCCGCCGCAGGGCATACGGCTCACGCCGTCGCATTACGCCTACCTGAAGATTTCCGAAGGCTGCAACCACCGCTGCAGCTTCTGCATCATCCCGTCGATGCGCGGCGATCTGGTGAGCCGGCCGATCGGCGACGTGATGCGCGAAGCCGAGGCGCTGCGCGATGCCGGCGTGCGCGAACTGCTGATCGTGTCGCAGGACACCAGCGCCTACGGCGTCGATGTGAAGTACCGCACCGGCTTCTGGGGCGGCAAGCCGCTGCGCACCAAGCTGTACGACCTTGCGAACGCGCTGGGCGAGCTGGACATGTGGGTGCGCATGCATTACGTATATCCGTATCCGCATGTCGACGACATCATTCCGCTGATGGCCGAGGGCAAGATCCTGCCCTACCTCGACGTGCCCTTCCAGCACGCCAGTCCGCGCGTGCTGAAGGCGATGAAGCGGCCGGCCAATGCCGAGAACAATCTCGAACGCATCCGCGCCTGGCGCTCGATCTGCCCGGACATCACGATACGCAGCACCTTCATCGCCGGCTTCCCGGGCGAGACCGAACAGGAGTTCGAGGAGCTGCTGGACTTCCTCGGCGAAGCCCGCCTCGATCGAGTCGGCTGTTTTGCCTATTCGCCGGTCGAGGGCGCCAGTGCCAACGACCTGCCGGGTGCGCTGCCGGAAGAGGTGCGCGAAGAGCGCCGTCAGCGCCTGATGGAATTCCAGGAAGACATTTCCACCCAGCGCCTGGAAGAGAAGATCGACCGCGAAATGATCGTACTGGTCGATGAGGTCGACGAGGACGGTGCGGTCGCGCGTTCGGAAGGCGATGCGCCGGACATCGACGGTCTGGTGCACATCCTCGACGGTCAGGATCTGGAAGTCGGCGACTTCGTGCGCGTGCGCATCACCGACTGCGATGTGCACGACCTGTACGCCGAAGTCATCACCGAAGACTGAGCGCGGAGGCGCAGCGGCATGGAAAGCGGCCTGATCGATTCCGCGCTGGCCCGGTTCCGTGCCGTGCTCGGCGACGCCTGCGTGCTGACCGATGCGGCCGACACGACGCCGCATTTCACCGACTGGCGCGGCCGCTACAGCGGCGAGGCGCTGTGCGTGGTGCGTCCGGGCACGGTTGACGAACTGGTACAGGTGGTTCACATCTGCAACGAGGCGCGTCTGCCCATGGTGCCCCAGGGCGGCAATACCGGCCTGTGCGGCGGTGCCACGCCACACGCCGGCCGGCGCGAAGTGCTGGTGAGCCTGTCGCGGCTGGACCGCGTCCGCGCGATCGATCCGGACAACGCCTCGATCACGGTCGAGGCCGGCTGCACGCTGGCGGCCGTGCAGCAGGCCGCACGCGACGCCGGCCTGCTGTTTCCGCTCAGTCTGGCGTCCGAAGGTTCGTGCCAGATCGGCGGCAACCTGTCGACCAACGCCGGCGGCGTGCACGTGCTGCGTCACGGCAATGCGCGTGACCAGGTGCTCGGCCTCGAGGTCGTGCTGCCGGACGGACGGCTGTGGGACGGTCTGCGTGCGCTGCGCAAGGACAATACCGGTTATGACCTGAAGCATCTTTTCATCGGTGCGGAAGGCACGCTGGGCTTCATTACCGCGGCTGTGCTCAAGCTCGCGCCGCAGCCGACCGACACCGCGCTGGCCTGGGTTGCGCTCGATGGCCCGCAGCGTGCGATCGACCTGCTGCACCGGCTCCAGGCCGGCGCAGGTGACGCGCTCAATGCTTTCGAAGTGGTCGGCCGCACCGCGCTTGAAATGGTGCTGCAGCACATCCCCGGCGCGCGTGATCCGCTGTCGGTTCCGGCGCCCTGGTACGCGCTGGTGGAACTGGCCGGCAGCGGAGACCGGATCAGCGACCGGCTGGAAGCGCTGCTCGCCGCCTGCATGGCGTCCGGCACAGTGCGCGATGCGGTGATCGCTCAGGACGGCGCACAGGCCCTCGCGCTGTGGTCGCTGCGCGAAAACATTTCTGAGGCACAGCGCATCGAGGGCTTCAGCGTGAAGCACGACATCAGCGTGCCGGTGGGGGCCATCCCGCAGTTTCTCGAGGTGGCCGGTGAGCGGCTTGAGGCTGAACTGCCCGGTGTGCGCATCGTTGCCTTCGGCCATGCCGGCGACGGCAATCTGCACTACAACCTGTCGTTCAGCGATGCGTCGGATAACGCGCGGCTGGTGGCGGACGCACAGGTCGCGAACGCGGTGGTCTACGAGGCGGTGAGGGCGCTCAATGGTTCGATCTCTGCCGAACACGGCATCGGCCAGCTCAAGCGCGCGCTGCTGGGCGAGTGCAAGAGCGTGGTCGAGATGGACATGATGCGGGCCATCAAGCGCGCATTCGATCCGCATGCATTGATGAACCCGGGGAAGGTGCTGCCTGAATACGGCGAGTGACTGACCATGCCATATGGGTATTCATTCGGAATCGGATGTCTGTCTGCGGCACGGTCGTAAAAATTTTTTCGCCGAAAGCGCTTTACAAACGCTGATCACTGTTTATAATGCGCTCCTCTTTCGACGGGGGTATAGCTCAGCTGGGAGAGCGCTTGCATGGCATGCAAGAGGTCAGCGGTTCGATCCCGCTTACCTCCACCAAGGTTTCTGACCTGGGCGTGAAAGAGAAAAGCAGTAAAGATGCACCGAGTTTCACCACTAGGTCCCCATCGTCTAGAGGCCTAGGACACCGCCCTTTCACGGCGATAACCGGGGTTCGAATCCCCGTGGGGACGCCAGCGATAAGCTGGCGTGCAAGTCCGGAAGCAGTCTGCCGGCACCAACATGGAGTGGTAGTTCAGTTGGTTAGAATACCGGCCTGTCACGCCGGGGGTCGCGGGTTCGAGTCCCGTCCACTCCGCCAACACACGTCGCGCTGTCTCAGGGCAGGGCGATGACGGAAGAGGTCGCGAAAGCGGCCTTTTTTGTTGTCGATGAAAGTCGACAACCCTGGTCCCCATCGTCTAGAGGCCTAGGACACCGCCCTTTCACGGCGATAACCGGGGTTCGAATCCCCGTGGGGACGCCAGCGCCACGCTGGCCTGCTAGTCCGGACGCGCTCGCGCCGGCACCGATTCTGGAGTGGTAGTTCAGTTGGTTAGAATACCGGCCTGTCACGCCGGGGGTCGCGGGTTCGAGTCCCGTCCACTCCGCCAACATCCGGGCTGCGGTCCTGCCGACCGCAGCTGAAGAAAGGGCCGCATCCGCGGCCCTTTCTCGTTTCCGACCTTGCGATCTTCGTCCCGAGCGTTTGCGCAGCCCTTCCGGCGTCCGGTGAGGCTCAGAACAGTTCGATCGCGCCGCTGTTGTTCACCTCGCTGAGCAGCCCTGACTGCAGCAGCGACTCGTAGGAGTGCACCTGGTTACGCCCGTTGCGCTTGGCGTGGTAGACCGCCCGGTCGGCGCGGTCCACCGCGCCACTGGCGTTGTCCATCGGCCGCAGCCGGGTGAAGCCCACGCTGGCGGTGATCGAGCCGACCTGGGGAAAGGCGAAGCTGGCGAGCTGCTGGCGGAAGAAATCGAAAGCCAGATGCGCTTCGTCGTCATCTTCCGCACGCAGCAGCACGATGAATTCCTCGCCGCCGAAACGGTAGAGGTGTTCGCTGTGGCGGAAGGCGGTGCGCAGGATGCGTGCGACCAGCAGCAGTACCTCATCGCCGATCAGGTGACCGTAGCTGTCATTGACCCGCTTGAAGTGATCGACGTCGACCACGCCCAGCCACCAGGTGGGCACCGGGATGTCGTCGTTGACAGCGGCGCTCATGGTGTCCAGACACTTCAGGAACTGTTCGTCGAAGGTCTTGCGGTTGAGCAGGCCGGTCAGGCTGTCACGCTCGCTGTAGTCGAGCAGGCTGATCTGGTTGCGATAGATCTTCAGCAGCCCGGTGACCAGCCGCAGCTGCACCGGCAGCAGCGGCTGTTCGCTGACCAGTTCGATGATGCCGAAGCGTCTTGCTCCGGCCCATACCGCGAACAGGTTGAGCCAGGGGCCTTCCTGGTTTTCGAAGGGCAGGTCGAGCAGGGGTTCTTCCGATGCGAAAGCCTGTTCGAAATGCGGCTGGGCGGACAGTGCGGGCAGGGCGTCGAGCGCGGTCCAGCTCGGATCCCCGCTTTCCATGCCCACGCCCTTGCGCATGCGCGCCTGCAGCAGCAGCCGGAGGTCAGCGACGTCACCCACGCAGCGGTAGAGGCTCAGACGCACCGGATCAAGCCAGTCGCCGAGTACGGATACGAAGGTGCTGTCGATGAGATCGCGATCGCGGTAACCGGTGAGGTTCGCAACGGATCCGATGAGATCAGACATGGGCGGGTTCTGGGCAGGTCATCACGGGTAATCGGTATGTTCTATCGGCCGGACCGGTGTGCGACTTGAGCGATAGAATCGCCGGTGAGCGGTTCATGCCGCCGTTTTGTCTTGCCCTGTCACCGGCCTGGATCCATGCATTCACGTCTTCAACTGCGTCATTTCATTGCGCTGTGCGCGACCCTGTTTGCGTCGGCGCTGCACGCGGCCTGCCCGGTCGAGGGCACGGTCACGGTCGGCATCGTTCCCCAGCAGTCGGCCAGCGAACTGGCCCAGAGCTGGATTCCGCTGCTGAAGGACATGTCGGGCGCCACCGGCTGCGAGTTCCGCTTCGCCACCGCGCCCACCATCACCGAATTCGAGAAGCGTCTGGCGCGCGGCGAATACGCCATCGCCTACATGAATCCCTATCACTACGTGGTGTTCCATCAGAGCGCGGGCTACCAGGCATTTGCCCGCGAGAAGGACCGCAAGCTGCGGGGGCTGCTGGTGGTGCGCAGCGACAGTACGGTGAACTCGGTGCAGGAACTGGACGGCCGGGAGGTGGCCTTCCCGTCGCCGGCCGCGTTCGCCGCCACGGTGATTCCGCTGGCCGAACTGAAGAAGGGCGGGGTGATCGTGAAGCCGCGTTTCGTCGCCTCGCACGACTCGGTCTATCTGAACGTGTCACGCGGCCTGGTGCCGGCCGGCGGCGGCATCGAACGCACGCTGGAAGCCATCGATGCCGACGTGCGAGACCGCTTGAAGGTGATCTGGCGTTCGGCCGAATATCCGCCGCACGCGTTCGCCCGGTTGCCGGGCGCGCCCGAGGCGCTGGGCCGCAGCTTCCTGGAAGGCGTGCAGGCGGTCGCGGCGACCCCGCAGGGTGCGGCGCTGCTGAAGCAGATCGGCTTCAAGGGCCTGGTACCGGCCCAGGACAGGGACTGGGATCCGATCCGCGCGCTCGACATCAGGGTGCTGGACGCCCTGCTGGCCGAGCCGGCCCGCTGAACCGGTCATGAGCGGCTTTCGCATCGCCCGCATGTCCTTCCGCTGGAAGGCCATCATCGGCATCGCGCTGATCGAGGCCATCACGCTGTCGGTCACCATTTTCGGCGCGCTCGGCCAGATGGAGCGCTCGCAGGCCGATCTGATACGCCGCAGCGCCCAGGTGGCGGCTTCGCTTTTTTCGGCGGCGGTGTCCGACGCGCTGATCGCCAGCGATCTGGCCAAGGTGGAGGCGGTGTCGCTGGACCTGGTATCGCGCGAGGAAGCGGTGTTCGTGCGGGTGTTCGACCAGGACGGGCGCGAAGTGGTGGCGCGTGGCGACCCGGATGCACTGGCCCGGCCGTTCGAAGCCATGGACGACCCGCTGGCCGAAGGGCAGGACCTGTACGCCTTCCAGACCGACATCAGGGCGGGCCAGGTGGTGGCCGGTCGGGTCCAGCTCGGCATCGACAGCCGGCAGGCCCGACTCAAGGTGGCGCAGGCAAACCGGCTGGCCGCCATGGTGGCCGCGCTGGGCATGGCGCTGGCCGCGCTGTTTTCCTGGCTGCTGAGCGGCTGGCTGGCGGCCGGCATACGCCGTCTGTCCGATGGCGCGCAGCGCATCGCGTCCGGCCAGCTCGATGCACGGGTCGCCGAACAGGGCGAACGCGAACTGAGCGTGCTGGCGCAGACCTTCAACGCCATGGCGGCCTCGCTCCAGACGCGCGAGCAGGAGCGCGAAGCCCTGCTCGCGCGCGCCGAGCAGGCGGTGTCGGACGCGCGCGAAGCCAGCCGCGCCAAGAGCGCCTTCCTGGCGGCGATGAGCCACGAAATCCGCACGCCGCTGAATGGCGTGGTCGGCCTCGCCCGCATCCTGGCAGAGCACGCCGGTACCGGCGCCATGGCCGACCACGGTCGCCAGCTCGGCATCGCGGCCGACCAGCTGCGCATGATCGTCAATGACATCCTCGATTTTTCGAAGATCGAAGCCGGCAAGCTCGATCTCGAAACCATTCCGTTCGCGCTGCCCGACCTGCTGGACACCTGCCGCGCCACCTTCACGTCACAGGCCCAGGACAAGGGGATCGCGCTGGCGTTTTCGCTTGCGCCTGATGTGCCGCCGGCGCTGGTCGGCGACCCGACCCGGCTGGCGCAGATCCTGAACAACTTCGTGTCGAACGCGATCAAGTTCACGGCCAGCGGGCGCATTGACGTCGGGCTGTCGCTGCAGGAGCGGGTGGACCGCATGGTGAAGCTGCGCATGACCGTGCGGGATACCGGCCGCGGCATTGCCCGCGACGACATCGCCGCGCTGTTCGAGCCCTTCGTCCAGGCCGACGCGTCGGTGGTGCGCAGTCACGGAGGTACCGGACTCGGCCTGACCATCTGCAAGCGGCTGGCGGAAGCCATGGGCGGCAGCGTGGGCGGCGACGGCGAGCCCGGCGTGGGCGCCACCTTCTGGGCCGAGGTCTGGCTGGAAGAGTCGGACATCGATGCCGTGCGCGACGCGGCACGCAGGGTGGCTGAGGCGTCGCTCAGCGATCTCCGCGTGCTGGTGGTCGACGACGTCGCGGTCAACCGCACCGTGGCCGCCCATCTGGTCGAGCGGGCCGGCGCCCACGCCGAGCAGGCCGGCAACGGCCGCGAGGCGCTGGAGCGTGTGGTGGCGGGCGGCATCGACCTGGTGCTGATGGACATCCAGATGCCGGTGATGGATGGCAAGACCGCCACCCGCGAAATCCTGGCCCGCCTCGGTGCGGCCGCACCGCCCATCGTCGGGCTGACGGCGCACGCGGTGGCCGAAGAGCGCGACGAATGTCTGGCGCTCGGCATGCGCGCCTACCTGACCAAGCCGATCGACACGCACGCCCTGCTGGGCGTGCTGGCGCATACCGCGGCCGCCCTCGATCGCGCCGGCAGCGTGCCGGTGCCTCGCGCGCCGGTGGCGGCGTCCGTTCCGGAGACGCCGCCGGATGCGGCGCCGGTGACTGCGCCGGTCATCGACCTGTCCGCGGTGTCCGACCAGTTCGACGGTGATCTCGATCTTTACCGTGACATCCTGCTGACCACGCTGGACGAGGTGCGCGCGCTGCGCGACCGGCTGGCGGCCGGCATCGGTACGCTGTCCGACAGCGATCTGGTCCGCCAGATCCATGCGCTCAAGGGCGTCTGTCTCAATCTGTGCTTTGCCCGGGCCGGCGCGCAGGCCGCTGCACTGGAGCGCGCGCTGCGCAGCGGCGGGCTGTCAGCCGAACCGCTGAACGCCGCGTTGCAGGATTTCCTCGTCGTACTGGATCAGGCGGTCGCTGCGGCCGACGCCCATCTGGCCGCGGCCAGCGCATCCTGATGCCGATTCAATTCCACTTACATCTCCGACTTCCGCTGCCATGACGATTTCATCGCTCAAATCCCGCCCCGCGCTGCGCAAGACCCTGTTCGGACTGGTTGCGGGCCTGGTGCTGTTCGGACTGCTCGGCGCCTTCGCCGCACCGCATCTGGTGCGTTCGCTGGCTGAAAAGCACGGCTCCGCCTTCCTCGGCCGCACGCTGACGGTGCAGGAGGTCGCGATCAACCCCTACACGCTGGAGCTGAGCGCCTCCGGCATCCGGCTGCTGGAAGCCAATGGCAAGGACGAGGCGCTCACGCTTGACCGGGTGGCGGTCGATGTCGAGTGGTCCTCGCTGTTCAGGGGCGCGCCGGTGGTGCGTTCGGTCGAGGTGGACCGGCCAGTGCTGAAAGTGGTCCGGCTGGACGAGCACGGGCAGTTCAACTTCAGCGACGTGCTGCAGAAGATTCTCGACCAGCCGCCGAGCGAGGAGCCGGCGCGCTTCTCGATCAACAACATCCAGCTGCGTGACGGCCGCATCGACATCGACGACCAGCCCTTCGCGCGCAAGCACGTGATCAGTGACATCCGGCTTGGCCTGCCCTTCGTGTCCAACCTGCCGGCCGACGTCGAACTGTTCGTCGAACCGTCGCTGGCAGCGCGCATCAACGATGCCCCGTTCTCGCTCAACGGCAAGGTGAAGCCCTTCGTCGAAGAGCGTGAAGCGGCGCTCAAGATCGAATTCAACGCACTCAATCTGGCGCGTTTCGACGAATACTCGCCGGTGCCGCTGGGTTTCCGCATCACCTCCGGTTCGCTCGACACCGACATTGAGCTGAGTTTCCGCCAGGCCAGGGCCGGCGGTGACCCGCTGATCGCGCTGCATGGCGCGGTGGAACTGCGCGACCTCGAGCTGGACAGCCGCGACGGCAAGCCGCTGTTCAAGCTGCCGGCACTCGATGTGGTGCTGAACGAGATCCAGCCGCTGGCCGGCAAGATCGACATTGCCAGCATCCGCATCGACCAGCCGGATTTCGAGATCGCCCGCGGCAAGGACGGCCGGCTCAACCTGCTGGCGCTGCAGCCGCGGCCGCGTGCCGGCGCGGCCGAGACCGCGCCGGCCCCGACCGCAGCCAGACCGGCGGCACCGCCCGAGGTGAAGGTGGGGCTGTTCGAGGTGATGCAGGCCCGCGTGGCCTTTACCGACGAGCAGCCGGCCAAGGCTTTCAGCTACGCGATCGAGCCGATGGACATCGTGCTGCGCGATTTCTCGCTGCAGGGCGACGAACCGGCCACGCTGGTGATTGGCGCCCAGGGCGAAGGCAATGTGCGGCTGTCTCTGGACGCCAAGCTGCGCGCCTCCAAGCCCGACATCGAGGGCGAACTGACGGTGAGCGGGGTCGACCTGCCGCGCTTCAGCCCCTATTTCGCCGACCTGATCAATTTTTCGGTCGATCAGGCACAGGCGCGCCTGGGCACCCGTTTCGGCCTGCGTGTGGTCGATGGCGCACCGCAGGGCGAGGTGGTCGTGACCGAAGCCGGCATCGCCCGGCTCAAGCTCACGCGCCGCGGCGAGAAGCAGCCCTTCGCCCAGGCGGAGGACATTTCGGTCACCGGCGCCCGCATCGACGTATCGACCCACAAGGTGGCGGTGGACAGCGTGGATCTGATCAAGCCGCGTCTGCGCGCCGCGCGCCTGGCCGACGGCGGCATCGATCTGGCCGGGCTGGTGCGGGCCGGTGACGCGCCCGCGGCGCCGGCACGACCGGCGTCCGCGGCCGGCAGCGGGTCCGGCCCCGCCTGGGTAGCCCAGCTGTCCACCTTCAACCTGAAGGACGGCGCGGTCCGTTTCGAGGACCGGGGCTTCGCCACGCCGGCGGTGATCGAACTGGACCGGATCGCGCTGAAGCTGGAAAACGTGGGCACCGACCTGAAGCAGAAATCCAAGGTCGATTTCGGTTTCCGCGATGCCCGGGGCGGGCTGTTCGGCGCCCGCGGCGGCTTCGCGCTGTCGCCGGTGCAGGCCGATCTCAAACTGGATGCGCGCCGGCTCGACCTGATGGTGGCCCAGCCCTGGCTGGCGCAGAAGCTCAACGCCGAACTGCTGGCCGGCGTACTCAGCCTGCGCGGCGATCTGGGCGTGAAGACCGAGGGCGCGGACTGGGCGCTGGCGTGGAACGGTGAAACCAATGTCGAGAACATTCACCTGACCGAAAAGACCAGCGCGGCCGACCTGCTGAAGTGGCGCTCGCTGTTCGCCGGCGGCATCGCGCTGAAGCTGGACAGCCGCAAGCCGGATCTGCTGGCCGGCCTGTCGATCAATGAGGTGGCGCTGTCGGACTACTTCGCCCGCATCATCGTGTCGCCGCAGGGCCGGCTCAATCTGCAGGACGTGGTGCGCAAGGACGCGGCCGCACAGTCCGCGCCGACGCCCGCACCGGTCGCCGCCGCGAAGCCTGCGCCGGCCCCGGCCGCGCCCCCGCCCGCGAAGGGCACCGCCGCCCCGGCGGGCAGCCAGAGTGCGGCGCTGGCGCAGATGATCAATGCGGCGCGTCCGCCGATCGATGTGAAGACGGTCGTGATGCAGGGCGGCCGCGTCGATTTCAGCGACTTCTTCATCAAGCCCAACTACCGCGCCCAGCTGTCGGAGCTGGGCGGCCGGGTGTCCGGCCTCAGTTCCGCGTCGGGCACGGCCGGTGAGGTCGAACTGCGCGGCGTGGTCGAAGGGTCGGCACCGATCAGCATCACCGGCCGCATCAATCCGCTGGCCGAATCGCTCTTCCTCGACATCAAGGCCAGTGCGCGCGGCATCGAACTGGCGCCGCTGTCGCCGTATTCCGGCAAGTACGTCGGCTACGGCATCGAGAAGGGCAAGCTGAGCGTGAACATCGCCTACAAGATCGACAAGGACCAGCTGACCGCACAGAACAACGTGATCCTGGACCAACTCACCTTCGGCAGCCCGGTGGACAGCCCGGACGCGATCAAGGCGCCGGTGCTGCTGGCGGTTTCGCTGCTGAAGGACCGCAATGGCGTGATCGACATCAATCTGCCGATCAGCGGTTCGCTGTCCGATCCGCAGTTCTCGATCGGCGGCATCGTGGTGAAGGTGATCGTGAACCTCATCGTGAAGGCGGTCACCTCGCCGTTCGCGCTGCTCGGTTCGCTGTTCGGCTCCGACGCCGATCTCGATCACGTGGCGTTCGAGCCGGGCCGCGCGGTGCTGAACGACGAGGCGCGCGGCAAGCTGGACACGCTGGGCAAGGCGCTGACCGACCGGCCGGCACTGAAACTGGAGGTGACCGGCCGCACCGACCGTGCGACCGACATCGAAGGTTACCGCCGTGCGCTGCTCGACCAGAAGGTGCGCGCGGCCAAGGCGGCGCGGGCCAAGACGTCGGTCGAAGGTGTCACGGTGTCGCCGGACGAGTACCCGGAACTGCTGAAGGCGGTGTACAAGGCCTCGGATTTCCCCAAACCGCGCAATGTGGTGGGCATGGCCAAGGACCTGCCGGTGCCGGAGATGGAAAAGCTCATCCTGACCAATACCGAAGTGAGCGAAGAGGACCTGCGCCTGCTCGGTCTGGCCCGCGCACAGGCGGTGAAGGACTACCTGAGCCGCAACGCCAAGATCGATGACGCCCGGCTGTTCGTGCTGGCCCCCAAGGCCGGCGAAGCTGACAGGGCGGCGGAAAAGACCGAGGACAAGGCCAAGGACAGCAAGGCAGCGCCGTCGCGCGCCGACTTCTCGATCAAGAACTGAGCGCCTCGCCGGGCAGCGCGGCCGCCTGCCCGGCCGCCACGCTGCGCAGGATTTCGCCGGCGTGGTCCTGCACGTCCGGCGCATCGATCACCTTCGCGATGCGGCCGTCCGGCGAGATCAGCACGGTGATGCGCCGGTAGGCGCCGAGCCGGCTGCGCAGCCAGCCGCCGACGCCGTCGCCCAGCGCCCCATAGGCGCGACCCAGGGTCTGGCCGGCGTCGACCAGCAGCGGAAAGTTCAGCCGGTGCTTCGCGGCGAAGGCGCGATGGGCGGTGCCGTCCTGCGCCGATACGCCGAGTACCGCGATGCCGTGTTCGGCCAGCGCCTCTCGGTGGTCGCGCACCGAGCAGGCCTGCTGCGTGCAGTGCGGCGTATCGTCGCGCGGATAGAAGTAGAGCGCCAGCCAGCGGCCGCGGTAGTCGGAGAGGCGGTGGCGTATGCCGTTCTGGTCGAGCGCGTCGAAGTCGGGTGCAGCGGTCATGTCAGGTCCTCGATCGATGGATGCGGTGTGATTCCGGTACTGCGGTGTTCAGTGAAAGTCCCGGCTGCGCGGCGTGAGATCGCCGAGCAGTGCGGAACGGTCGACCAGCCGGCGTGCGACCAGATGGATCACTTCGCCCTCGCGTGACACCTGGCCGTAGATGCCGAGCAGGGTGGCGTCGAGCACCTCGCGCCGCTGCCGGGTCTGCACGTCCTTGTGCACGATGATGTTGGCCAGCCCGGTTTCGTCTTCCACGGTCACGAACATCACTTCCTTCGCGGTGCCCGGCCGCTGACGGCCGGTCACGATGCCGGCGGCGCGGGCGAGCGCGCGGTCGGGCAGGGTGCGCAGCTCGGCCGCCGTGATGAAACGTTCCGCCGCCAGCCGTCGGCGCAGCAGCGCCAGCGGGTGCCGCCCCAGCGTGAAGCCCTGGCTGGCGTAGTCGGCCACGATATCCTCGCCCTCACGCGGTGCAGGCAGCGCCAGCGGCGTTTCGTTCAGTGCGGCGTCGTGCAGCAGCGCGGCCGGGCGGCGCACCGCCGCCTGCCAGTGGGCCTGGCGCCGGTGGCCGGCCAGCGTGGCCAGCGCACCGCCGGCCGCCAGCACGCGCAGTGCGCCGCGGTCGAGCCGGCTGCGGCGGGCCAGGTCGTCCACGCTGTCGAACGCCGCCTGTGCACGTGCCTGGACGATGCGCTGCACGACTTCGGCCGACGCGCCCTTGAGCATGCGCAGCCCCAGGCGCACGGCGGCCTGGGGCGTGCCTGTGCCGGCGGCCGGTACCGCTTCGAGCACGCAGTCCCAGCCGCTCACCGTCACGTCCGCCGGCCGCACCTCGACGCCGTGCGCCCGCGCGTCCGCGATCAGCTGGGCCGGGGCGTAGAAGCCCATCGGCTGGCTGTTCAGCAGGCCGCACAGAAAGGCGGCCGGGTGGTGGCACTTGAGCCAGGACGAGGCATACACCAGCAGCGCGAAGCTGGCGGCGTGCGATTCAGGAAAGCCGTAGCCGGAAAAGCCCTCGATCTGGCGGTAGATCTGTTCGGCGAATTCCGGCATGTAGCCGTTCTTCAGCAGGCCGTCGGTCAGTTTCTGCTGGAACCTGTCCAGCGTGCCCTGGTGCCGCCAGGAGGCCATGGAACGGCGCATCTGGTCCGCTTCGCCCGGGGTGAAGCCGGCGGCGACCACCGCCAGCTGCATCACCTGTTCCTGGAAGATGGGCACGCCCAGCGTGCGCTCCAGCACCGGGCGCAGTTCTTCCGATGGATAGTCGAGTGCTCCCGGTGATAGCTGCCTGCGCTGCAGGTAGGGATGGACCATGCCGCCCTGTATCGGCCCCGGGCGCACGATGGCGACCTGGATGACCAGGTCGTAATAGCGCCGGGGCTTCAGCCGCGGCAGCATGCTCATCTGCGCGCGCGATTCGACCTGGAACACGCCCACCGATGCGCCGCGGCACAGCATGTCGTAGGTGGCGTCGTCTTCAGGCGGAATGTCGGCCAGCGTGCGCGGCGCGGGGCGGGAAGCCGGGCCGCCGGCGGCGGGGCCGTCCTCCCAGGCCGCCAGCGCCTGCAGGGTCTTGCGTATCGCGGTCAGCATGCCCAGTGCCAGCACGTCCACCTTCATCAGGCCGACCGCTTCCAGGTCGTCCTTGTCCCACTGGATGACGCAGCGTTCGGGCATGCGTGCGTTCTCGATCGGCACCAGGCTGGACAGCCGGCCGCGCGCGATGACGAAACCGCCCACGTGCTGCGACAGGTGACGCGGCGCGCCGATCAGTTCGTTGGCCAGTTCCATCAGCCGCTGCACCCGCGGGGAGTCGGGGCTGAAGCCGGCCTCACGCAGCCTGTCCTCGCGCACCGTGCCGCCGTCCCACCACATGTGGCCACGGGTGAGGCGGTCCAGTGCGTCGTCGCTGAACCCCAGTGCGCGGCCGACGTCGCGCAGCGCCGAACGCGGCCGGTAGCAGGCCAGACTGGCCGCCAGTGCGGCGCGCTCGCGGCCGTACTTGCGGTAGATGTACTGGATCACTTCCTCGCGCCGCTCGTGCTCGAAATCGACGTCGATGTCCGGTTCTTCCTTGCGCTCGCGCGACATGAAGCGGCCGGTCAGCATGTGCGCGCGCCACGGGTCGACCTCGGTCACGCCGATGCAGTAGCACACCGCCGAATTGGCGGCCGAGCCGCGGCCCTGGCACAGGATGCCCTGGCTGCGGGCCCAGGCCACCACGTCGTACACGGTCAGGAAATAGGGCTCGTATTCCAGTTCCGCGATCAGCGCGAGTTCTTCCTCGATCGTGTCGCGCAGCCACTCGGCCTTGCGTGCGAAGGCCTCGTCGCTCATGCGGATCACGCGACGGATCTGCCGGCAGCGTTCTACGTAGCCGCGTTCCGCCAGATGGCGCAGCCAGGACCCGGGGGTGTGGCCGGCCGGCACGATTTCCTCCGGGTATTCGTACTTCAGTTCATCGAGCGAGAAGCGGCACTCCCGTGCGATCCGCACGGTGGCGTCCAGCAGTGCCGGCGGGTACAGCGTGGCCAGCCGGTGCAGCGGGCGCAGATGGCGCTCGCCGTTCGGGAACAGCGCACCGTCGCATTCGTTCAGCGCGCGGTGCAGCCGGATCGCGGTCAGCGTGTCCTGCAGCCGGCGGCGTGCGCGCACATGCATGTGCACGTCGCCGGCCGCGCACAGCGGAATGCCGCAGGCGGCGGACACCGACTGCAGCGTGGCCAGCCGCTCGCTGTCGTCCGCCTGCAGATGCCGCTCCATCGCCAGCCAGGCGCGTCCGCTGAAGCGCTGCATCAGCCATTGCGCATCCGCCTGCAACGCCGCCGGATCGAGTGTCTGCGCACAGTCCGGCAGCAGCAGCGCAATGCACGCCGGCAGGCCCTCGTCGAGGTCAGCGCGGCGCAGGTCGTAGCGCCCCTTTTCGCTGGCACGCCGGCCCCGCGTGATCAGTTCGCACAGCTGGCCGTAGCCGGCACGGTCGCAAGCCAGCAGCACCAGTTTCGGGCCGTCGGCGAGTCGGAATTCGCTGCCGATGATGAGCGCCGGACGGGGCTCGGGCAGCGCGCGCAGCGCGGCGTGCGCGCGTACCACGCCGGCCACCGAACATTCGTCGGTCAGTGCGAGGGCCTGGTAGCCGAGTGCCGCGGCGCGCGTCACCAGTTCTTCCGGCGACGAGGCGCCGCGCTGGAAGCTGAAGTGACTGAGGCAGTGAAGTTCGGCGTAGGCGACCATGGTGCAATAGCTGTTTTTTTATACAGTACATGCAGCGGTCGCCGCTTTCAATCTCCGGCTGCTGTCCTGTCATGTCGGTGCGCACATCGGCGCAGCAGTCTGTCCGGCATCAGGCACCGCTCCCGAGCGAGCGGCGCGCTGGCGGTGCGCGCCGTGCGTCACGCCCCTCCGCGGTGCGCGGATGCCCCGGGATCCGCGTGACGCACCCACGCTGGACAGAACGTCGGCACGGCGTTTGCACCGCGCACATCGGGGCAGAAGGCGAGGGCGGGCAGCAGATCGTCAGGCATGGACCGCAACTTGCTGTGATCCGGTCAACGCCGTGTCGTGCATGGACGTGAACGACCCCATGCGAAAAGCGACGCGATGGAAAAAAGGACGGGAACTTCGGTGACGGCCGCCGTATCGACTGGACACTGAAGTTGTGATGATGTGTTGCGTGAGTGTTGCATCCGCGCATCTTGTGCCCGATGTCTCGACACGACGCACACGCTTCGGAGCAGGATGGTGATCACGGTGCTTATCGGGCTTTCGACGAGGGCGCGGGTGAACCAAGCTGAACATGTGGGGGTGCGGTGGAATCGCGCGTACCGCGCGGGTTTTCCGGACCACCTTGTATGAAGGTCAACGGAGACTTGGAGATCAGCATGGACATCGTCAGTCATTTCGCCGCGCGTTTCGAACGCACCCGCGAAGAGGAACTTTCGCTGGAGGACTATCTCGCGGAGTGCAAGCGCGACCCGCTGGCCTACGCGAGCGCGGCCGAACGCATGCTGAAGGCGATCGGCGAGCCGCAGACGGTGGACACCCGCAACGATCCGCGGCTGTCGCGCATCTTCGCCAACAAGGTGATCAAGATCTATCCCGCCTTCGCCGAGTTCTACGGCATGGAGGACGCGATCGAGCAGGTGGTGAGCTACTTCCGCCACGCCGCCCAGGGGCTGGAGGAAAAGAAGCAGATCCTCTATCTGCTGGGTCCGGTCGGCGGCGGCAAGTCGTCGATCGCCGAGCGGCTGAAGGCGCTGATGCAGGAAGTGCCTTTCTATTCGATCAAGGGTTCGCCGGTGAACGAATCGCCGCTGGGCCTGTTCGATCCGTCCGAGGACGGCGCCATCCTGGAGAAGGAATACGGCATCCCGAGTCGTTACCTCAATCGCATCCTGAGCCCGTGGGCAGTCAAGCGGCTGGAGGAATTCGGCGGCGACATCCGCAAGTTCCGCGTGGTCAAGCGCTACCCCAGCGTGCTCAAGCAGGTGGGCATCGCCAAGACCGAGCCGGGCGACGAGAACAACCAGGACATTTCCTCGCTGGTGGGCAAGGTCGACATTCGCAAGCTCGAAAGCTATGCGCAGGACGATCCGGATGCCTACAGCTTCTCCGGCGGCCTGTGCCTGGCCAACCAGGGTCTGCTCGAATTCGTCGAAATGTTCAAGGCGCCGATCAAGGTGCTGCACCCCTTGCTGACCGCGACCCAGGAAGGCAACTTCAAGGGCACCGAAGGCTTCGGCGCGATTCCTTTCGACGGCGTGGTGCTGGCGCACTCGAACGAGAGCGAGTGGAAGGCCTTCCGCAACAACAAGAACAACGAGGCCTTCCTCGACCGCATCTATATCGTCAAGGTGCCGTACTGCCTGCGCGTGTCCGAGGAAGTGCACATCTACGAAAAGCTGCTGCGCGGTTCTTCGCTGGCCGAGGCCGTCTGCGCGCCGGGCACGCTGAAGATGATGGCGCAGTTCGCGGTACTCACCCGGCTCAAGGAGCCGGAGAACTCCAGCCTGTATTCGAAGATGCAGGTGTATGACGGCGAGAACCTGAAGGACACCGATCCGCGCGCCAAGAGCTACCAGGAATACCGGGACTACGCCGGCGTTGATGAAGGCATGAGCGGCATTTCGACCCGCTTCGCGTTCAAGATCCTGTCCAAGGTGTTCAACTTCGATTCGACCGAGGTGGCAGCCAATCCGGTGCACCTGATGTACGTGCTCGAACAGCAGATCGAGCGCGAACAGTTCCCGCAGGACGTGGAACAGAAGTACATCGCCTTCATCAAGGAACACCTGTCGCCGCGCTACGCCGAATTCATCGGCAAGGAAATCCAGACCGCCTATCTGGAGAGCTACAGCGAATACGGCCAGAACATCTTCGACCGCTATGTCACCTACGCCGACTACTGGATACAGGACCAGGAGTACCGCGACACCGACACCGGCGAAGTGTTCGACCGCGCTTCGCTGAATGCCGAACTGGAGAAGATCGAGAAGCCGGCCGGCATCGCCAACCCGAAGGACTTCCGCAACGAGATCGTGAACTTCGTGCTGCGGGCCCGCGCCAACAACGCCGGCAAGAACCCGGTGTGGACCAGCTACGAAAAGCTGCGCACGGTGATCGAGAAGAAGATGTTCTCCAACACCGAGGAACTGCTGCCGGTCATCAGCTTCAACGCCAAGGCCAGTGCCGACGACGCCAAGAAGCACGAGGACTTCGTCAATCGCATGGTGGGCAAGGGCTACACGCCGAAGCAGGTGCGCCTGCTGTGCGAGTGGTACCTGCGCGTGCGCAAGAGTTCGTGAGCGTGCGGCACTGACATGAAGGCCGGGGCGTGCGCGCCCCGGCGGGAAGGGGACACATCTTGCAGCAGATCATCGATCGCAGACTGGCGGGCAAGAACAAGTCCATCGGCAACCGCGAGCGCTTCCTGCGCCGCCACAAGGAGCAGATCCGCGAGGCGGTGCGGCGGGCGGTCGAGGGCCGCGGCATACGGGACATCGCGCAGGGTGAGGACATCCACATCCCGAAGCGCGACATCAGCGAGCCGGTGTTCGGCCACGGCCAGGGTGGCAAGCGCGAAATGGTCCATCCGGGCAACAAGGACTTCGTGCAGGGCGACCGCATCGAACGGCCGCAGGGCGGAGGCGGCGGCCGCGGATCGAGTTCGGGGCAGGCCAGCGATTCCGGCGAGGGCGAGGACGACTTCGTCTTTCACCTCACCAAGGAAGAGTTCATGCAGGTCTTCTTCGATGACCTGGCCCTGCCCAACCTGATCCGCACCACGCTGGCCGAAACGCCCGAGTACAAGACGCACCGCGCCGGCTTTTCCAGCGACGGCACCCCGAACAACCTGCACGTCGTGCGTTCGATGCGCGGCGCCATCGGCCGGCGCATCGCGCTCGGCAGCGAGTCGCGGCGCGAACTGCATCGGCTGGAGGCGCTGCTCGAGGATCTGCGCGCGCAGCCGGGCACCCCGGCGCGGCTGCACGAGATCGAACAGATCGAAGCCGACATCGCGGCGCTGCGCGCACGCATCGACCGCATTCCCTACCTTGATCCGATCGACCTGCGCTACCGCAGCCGCGTGCGCACGCCGGTGCCGACCGCGAAGGCGGTCATGTTCTGCCTGATGGATGTATCGGGTTCGATGGACGAGGCGCGCAAGGATCTGGCCAAGCGCTTCTTCATCCTGCTCTACCTGTTCCTGACCCGGCACTACGAGAAGATCGAGATCGTGTTCATCCGCCACCACACGCAGGCGCAGGAGGTGAACGAGCACGACTTCTTCCACGCCACCGAAACCGGCGGCACCGTGGTGTCGAGCGCGCTGGTGCTGATGGAGGACATCATCCAGGCGCGCTATCCGCGTGGCGAGTGGAACATCTACGGCGCGCAGGCCAGCGACGGCGACAACTGGCACGACGACAGCCCGCGCTGCCGGGAAATCCTCGAGCAGAAGATCCTGCCGCTGGTCCGTTACTTCGCCTACATCCAGGTGGTCGAGCAGGAACAGAACCTGTGGCACGAGTATTCGGATCTGGCGGCCGATACACCGAACTTCGCCATCCGCAAGGCGGCCGAGGTCGACCAGATCTATCCGGTATTCCGCGACCTGTTCAGGAAGGAAGGAGCCGCCAAATGAGCGATACCTACGACCGCCGCAACCACGGTCGCGCGGCCTCGCCGGACGAGTACGGCGGTCGCCGCCCGGCACCGCCGCTGCGTGCGCCGCTGCCGCTGAAGGAGCGTCCCGCCTCGCGGCTGCCGGCGCCCAGCGACTGGACCTTCGAACTGATCGAGCAGTATCACGACGTGATCCGCGCCACCGCCGAGCGCTTCGGTCTGGACACCTACCCGAACCAGCTCGAGATCATCACCGCCGAACAGATGATGGATGCCTACGCCAGCGTCGGCATGCCTGTGAACTACCGGCACTGGAGCTACGGCAAGGAATTCATCGCCACCGAAAAGAACTACCGGCGTGGCCAGATGGGTCTGGCCTACGAAATCGTGATCAACAGCAATCCCTGCATCAGCTACCTGATGGAGGAGAACACCATGGCCATGCAGGCGCTGGTGATCGCGCACGCCGCCTACGGCCACAACAGCTTCTTCAAGGGCAACTACCTGTTCCGGATGTGGACCGACGCGTCGTCCATCATCGACTACCTAGTCTATGCCAAGAATTACGTGGCGGGCTGCGAAGAGCGTTACGGCATCGACGCGGTCGAACTGCTGCTCGACAGCTGTCACGCGCTGATGAACTACGGCGTCGACCGCTACCGCCGGCCGAGCAAGCTCAGCCTCACGCAGGAGCTGGCGCGCGCCAAGGACCGCGAAGCCTATGCGCAGCAGCAGGTGAACGAACTGTGGCGCACGCTGCCGCGCAAGCCTGGCCGCGACGAGACCGAGCGCGAAGCGCCGCGCTTTCCGGCCGAGCCGCAGGAAAACCTGCTGTATTTCATCGAGAAGAACGCGCCGCTGCTCGAACCCTGGCAGCGCGAAATCGTGCGCATTGTGCGCAAGGTGGCGCAGTACTTCTACCCGCAGCGCCAGACTCAGGTCATGAACGAAGGCTGGGCCACCTTCTGGCACCACCACCTGCTGAACACGATGTACGACGACGGCTTCCTCGAAGACGGCATCATGATCGAGTGCCTGAAGTCGCACACCAATGTGGTCTATCAGCCGCCGGTCGGCCACCCGGCCTACAGCGGCATGAACCCGTACGCGCTGGGCTTCGCGATGTACACCGACATCAAGCGCATCTGCGAAGCGCCCACCGACGAGGACCGCGCCTGGTTCCCGGACATGGCCGGCAGCAGCTGGCTGGAAACGCTGGATCACGCGATGCGCAATTTCAAGGACGAAAGCTTCATCGGCCAGTACCTGTCGCCGCGCGTGATGCGCGCCTTCCGGCTGTTCGCGATCACCGACGACGACACCGAACCGACGCTGGAGGTGTCCGCCATCCACGACGAATCCGGCTACCGCAATCTGCGCGAGGCGATGTCGCGACAGTACGACCTCGGTTCGCGCGAACCCAACATCCAGGTGTGGAGCGTGAATACCCGGGGCGACCGGTCGCTGATGCTGCGTCACACCCAGCACAACAACCGGCCGCTGCACGACGGTGCCTACGAGGTGCTCAAGCACGTCGCGCGGCTGTGGGGCTTCCCGGTACATCTGGAAAGCATCGACGGGCAGGGCGGTGTCGGGCGGCGCTGGACTGTGGATCCGAGCACCGCTTGACCGCGGTCATGCGCTGTCCGGCCATCCGCTGATATCCTTGCGCTCACGATGTCGTCCCCGGCCCGATTCCTGCTGATCCTGATGCTGCTGTGCGCCCTGCCGCTGCAGGGCTTTGCTGCTGCGTCCATGCTGAGTTGCGCGCCGTCTCACCATGGCGGCACGCAGATGGAGGCGTCGGCGCACGCGGGCGAAGGACATCACCACGATCCGTCCATGCACGCGGCGCACCCGACCGACGACGGCGCGCCGGTCCATGGCTCCGATCACGCACCGGCTCATGGCAAGTACGGCTGCAGCGCCTGCGCGGCCTGCTGCATCGGCGGCGCGCTCGCCTCACCGGCGCCGCTGCTGCCGGCGCCGGCCCACCTGCACGAGCGTCCGCTGCCCGTGCCCCAGCCCGCTGCGGCCTTCATCACCGACGGGCCGGAACGCCCGCCCAGACACCTCCCCGCATGACGACCTGCGTCCGCGCCTCCCGCGCGGACGTCGTTTCAATCCGTCTTTGCGAGGACACCATGTACCGGATTCTTTCCCGGACGCTGCTGATTGCCGCAGCGTTCGCGGCTGCGCCGCTGCGCGCGGCCGACCCTGCCGACCCGCTGGCCGAAGTGCCGCCGCTGCATTACCGCTCACCGCTGGACAGCGCGCGCCGCGATGCCGCCACGCCTGTCGGCGACTGGCGCGCCGCCAACCAAGCGGTGGCCGGCCAGTCAGGCCGCACGCACGACCACGCGGGGTCCGCCCCCGACCCCCATGCGGAGCACACCGCTGCCGCGGCCGCTGATCCCCACGCCGGTCATCGAGCCGCTGCGCCGGCGGCCGGCGCGCACGACCACGCCGCCCCGGAAGCCACACCGCAGCACTGTCCGCACCACGCCGATCACCACGGCGGACACGGCGGACACGGCGGACACGGCGGACACGGCGGACACGGCGGACACGGCGGACACGGCGGACACGGGGCCATGACATCCGGGCAGTCGGCCGATCAGGTGAAGGAGGGTGGCGATGCGCACACGCACTGAACAGGGCCGGCTGAAACTCGTGCCGCTGGCGGCGGCGCTCGCGCTGCTGGCCGGCTGCGCCAGCTTCAGCCCGGATGGCGGTTTCGGCGCAGTCGAGCAGACCGCGCGCGACCGGCTGGGCAAGGACGTGCAGCGCGTGCGCAGCGACGAAGACCGGCAGGCGGTCGCCGGCCGCGTCGCCGAACTGCTGGCGCAACCGCTGTCGGCCGATGACGCGGTGCAGATCGCGCTGCTGAACAACCGCGGCCTGCAGGCCGGCTTCCACGAACTGGGCATCCGCGAGGCCGAGGTGGTGCGCGCCGGGCGCCTGCCCAATCCGACCTTCTCGATGTTCCACGCCAGCAAGCGCGAGAACGGCGTGCGCGACTACAAGATCGAGCAGGCGCTCACCTTCAACATCTTTTCGCTGCTGACGATGCCGCAGTCGGTCGAGGTGAACCGGCGCGTCTTCGAGCAGTCGCAGCGTGCCGTATCGCTGCAGGTGCTGCGGCTGGCGGCGGACGTGCGCCGCGCCTGGGTGCAGGCGGTGGCGGCCGGACAGACGCTGCGCTACACCGAACAGGTGATGGACGCCGCCGACGCCGGCGCCGAACTGGCGAAGCGCATGCGCGCCGCCGGCAATCACAGCGCGCTGGCCGAAGCGCGCGAGCAGGGCTTCCGGGCCGATGCCGCGCTCAACCTGGCGCGCGCGCAGCAGGCGCATGTCGCAGCCCGCGAGCGGCTGACCCGGCTGCTCGGCCTGTGGGGCGAACAGACCGCCTTCGCGCTGCCGGACCGCCTGCCCGATCTGCCGGCCGCACCGCTGGACGCGCCGGACATCGAGCGCCAGGCGATGGGTTCGCGCATCGACCTGCAGATCGCGAAGCTCGACGCCGAAGCGACCGCGCGCAACCTCGGACTCACCAAGACCACGCGCTTCATCGACGTGCTCGAGGTCGGGCCGGCGCGCGTGCTCGAAGGCCGGCGCAGCGAGTCCTACAAGAAGGGCTATGAAATCAGTTTCGAACTGCCGCTGTTTGACTGGGGCGGCTCGAAAGTGGCGCGCGCCGAGGCGATCTACATGCAGTCGGTCGAGCGTGCGGCGGAGGCGGCGGTCAATGCCCGCTCCGAAGTCCGCGAAGCCTATACCGGCTACCGCACCGCCTTCGACATCGCCCGCCACTACCGCGACGAGGTGGTGCCGCTCAGGAAGCGGGTGTCCGACGAAAACCTGCTGCGCTACAACGGCATGCTGATCGGCGTGTTCGAACTGCTGGCCGACGCGCGCGCGCAAGTGGCCGGCGTGAATGGCTATATCGAGGCACTGCGCGACTTCTGGATCGCCCAGGCCGACCTCGACATGGCGCTGGTCGGTCGCCCCGATCTCGCGCCGCCCCCCGGCGCAGCGCTTTCCACGGCAGCGGCCGACGCCGCCCACTGAGTGCATCCGGATGCGACCCGTGTGCGTGTTTCTGTGGGAGCGGCGCCCTCGCCGCGATGCATTGCCCGGACCGAGCGCCGTCCGCCGCTCAGTCACGTATCGCGGCGAGGTTGCCGCTCCTACGGCCGCACGGTCGTACTCCGGACAGGATTGAGGACATGACATGACTTCCCGCAGAGATTTCTTCCGCAGTGCCGGCATCGCCGGTGCGGCCGTCGCGGCCACCACGGTGAGCCGGGTCGCGCTGGCCGCGATTCCCGAGCCGGTGATCGAAACCACGGCCGATACGCGCGGCCCGCTCACGCCGCCGACCGGGCGGCCCTACAACCCGGTGGTGACGCTGAATGGCTGGACGCTGCCCTGGCGCATGAAGGACGGCGTCAAGGAGTTCCATCTGGTGGCCGAGCCGGTGGTGCGCGAAATGGCGCCCGGCTTCAAGGCCCACCTGTGGGGCTACAACGGCCAGTCGCCGGGGCCCACCATCGAGGTGGTCGAGGGCGACCGCGTGCGCATCTACGTGACCAACCGGCTGCCCGAGCGCACCAGCGTGCACTGGCACGGCCAGCGTCTGCCCAACGGCATGGACGGCGTGAGCGGGCTGACCCAGCCGGCGATCCCGCCCGGCAAGACCTTCGTCTATGAATTCGTCGCGCGCCGACCCGGCACCTTCATGTATCACCCGCACGCCGACGAAATGACGCAGATGGCGATGGGCATGATGGGTTTCTGGGTCACTCACCCCAAGGGCCGTCACCCGCTGATCGCGACCGTGGACCGCGACTACGTGTTCCTGCTCAACGCCTACGACATCGATCCCGGCAGCTACACGCCGAAAACCATGACCATGCTGGATTTCAACCTGTGGTCGTGGAACAGCCGCATCTTCCCCGGCATCGCGCCGCTGGTGGCGCGGAAGAACGACCGCGTGCGCATCCGCATCGGCAACCTGACGATGACCAATCACCCGATGCACATCCACGGCCACGAATTCGAGGTCACCGGTACCGACGGCGGCCCGGTGCCGAAGTCGGCGCGCTGGCCGGAGGTGACCACCGACATCGCGGTCGGCCAGATGCGGCAGATCGAATTCATCGCTGACGAGGAGGGTGACTGGGCTTTCCACTGCCACAAGAGCCACCACACGATGAACGCGATGGGCCATGACGTGCCCAATCTGATCGGCGTCGATCACAGCGGGCTGGCCGAGCGCATATCGAAGCTCGTGCCGGGCTATATGGCGATGGGCGAACGCGGCATGGGCGACATGGCCGACATGAAAATGCCTTTGCCCGAGAACACCGCGCCGATGATGACTGGCGACGGCCCCTTCGGCTCGGTCGAGATGGGCGGCATGTTTTCGGTGTTCAAGGTGCGGCGCGACCAGAAACCGGGCGACTACTCCGACCCGGGCTGGTTCCGCCACCCGCCGGGCACCGTCGCGCACGAAGTGGGCGCGGCTCCGCCGGCCGCGCCGCCGCCGGCCGGCCACGACCACGGCGCCTCCAGCATGCCGCTCGTGCAGCCGCAGGACATCGAAGTGCAGGTGCGCAAGCCGGCCGCCGGCGCGCACGACCACCATTGAAAGGACCGGACATGAACACGACACGTCGCGCGCTGATCGGCGCGCTTGCCACCGCGGTACTGCTGCCGCGCGCCGCCATGCTGATGGCAGCCCCGAAGCCGCTGGTCGAGGTGTGGAAAAGCCCGACCTGCGGCTGCTGCAAGGACTGGGTGGCCCATCTCGAAGCGAACGGCTTCGCGGTCAAGGTGTATGAGACCGGCAACAACGAGGCGCGCGCACGGCTGGGCATGCCGGCGAAGTTCGGCTCCTGCCACACGGCGCGGGTCGACGGCTATCTGCTCGAAGGCCATGTGCCGGCGAGCGAGGTGCATAAGCTGCTGAAGGAGAAGCCGAAGGCGCTCGGCCTGGCAGTGCCGGCGATGCCGGTCGGTTCGCCCGGCATGGACGGCCCGGAGTACAAGGGCCGCAAGGACCCGTACGACGTGCTGCTGGTGCAGGCGGACGGCAACGCCAGCGTGTATCGCAGCTATCGCTGAGCAGTCCGCCTGTCCTGTCCCCGCCGCCGGAATCGTGGCGGGGCCCCGCTCCAACGAGGGTGGCGCGGTCGCCGCGGGGAATGTCGTGGGAGCGACGCCCCGTCGCGATCGGCCGCCTGCTCAAGAGGGATGCATTTACGCCGGTGGGTAGTCCGCCTCGGCCAGTGCGCTGCGGTAGGTGTCCGCGTCGACGGTCGATTCGATGCGCACGCGGTGGGTCGGCAGGTCGATGTCGACCTTGGCGTCGGCGTCGATGCCGGCGACCAGCGCCTTGATGCGGCCGGCGCAGTGACCGCAGGTCATGTCGGGAACGGTGAATTCGATGGTCGTGTTCATGGCGGGGCTCCGCTGTCGGGTGGGGATGGAAGGATGATGGACCTTGCCACGATGGGAAGGTCAAGCGTCCAGTCGCTTTCATTTCGTTTCGCGATACCCGGCGTCGGCGGCTGAATTTTCCGCTTGACCTTGCCATCATGGGAAGGTCGACACTGGGTGCGTTCTCCCGATACAGGATTGTCCGATGAACACCTCCGATCTGCCCGCCGCTGCGGGTCCGCTCACCCGCTGGGACTTCGGCGTCGAAGGCATGACCTGCGCCTCCTGCTCGACCCGCGTCGAGAAGGCGCTCGCCCGCCTGCCCGGCGTGGCGTCGGCCAGCGTGAATCTGGCGACCGAGCGCGCCGCGGTCGAGGCCGACGCCACGGTCGACGCGGCCGCGCTGCAGGCGGCAGTCGAGAAGGCCGGCTATGCGATGAAGCCGCAGGCGCTGCGCCTGAACATCGAAGGCATGACCTGCGCGTCCTGCGTGGCGCGCGTCGAGAAGGCGCTGAACAGGGTGCCGGGCGTGCTGTCGGCCAGCGTCAATCTGGCCACCGAAAGCGCCGACATCGTCAGCGCGGCCGACAATCTGGTCGCGCTGCAGGCGGCGGTCGAGCGTGCTGGCTACCGCGCCACGCTGCCAGCGGTCACGCCCGAGGTCGCGCCGCGCGGCGCGCTGCCCGAATGGTGGCCAGTGGCGCTGGCCATCGCGCTGTCGCTGCCGCTGGCCCTGCCCATGGTGGGCATGCTGTGGGGCGCGCACTGGATGCTGCCCGGTGGACTGCAGTTCCTGCTCGCGACACCGGTGCAGTTCTGGCTCGGCGCCCGCTTCTACGTCGCCGGCTGGAAGGCGCTGCGCGCCGGCAGCGGGAACATGGACCTGCTGGTCGCACTCGGCACCTCCGCCGCCTGGGGCCTCAGCGTATGGCTGTGGCTCACCGCTGCGCCGGGCACGATGCCGCACCTGTATTTCGAGGCCTCGGCGGTGGTGATCACGCTGGTGCTGCTCGGCAAGTGGCTGGAAACCCGCGCCAAGCGGCAGACCACCGACGCCATCCGCGCGCTCAATGCGCTGCGTCCGGACACCGCGCGGGTGCGCCGCGACGGCATCGAGATCGAACTGCCGCTGGCGCAGATCGTGGTGGGTGACGAGGTGGTCATCCGTCCGGGCGAGCGGGTGCCGGTGGATGGCGACATCGTGGACGGCGCCAGCCAGGTGGACGAATCGCTGATCACCGGCGAAAGCCTGCCGGTTGCCCGGCAGGTGGGCGACCGGGTGACTGGCGGCGCGGTCAATGGCGAGGGGCGGCTGATGGTGCGTACGCGGGCCATCGGCGCCGAAACCGTGCTGGCGCGCATCGTGCGGCTGGTCGAGAGCGCGCAGGCGAAGAAGGCACCGATACAGCGCCTGGTCGACCGGGTGAGCGCGGTGTTCGTGCCGGTGGTGATCGGCCTTGCGCTGCTCACCTTCGGCGGCTGGATGATCGCGGGGGCGAGCGCCGAAACGGCGCTGCTGAACGCGGTCGCAGTGCTGGTGATCGCCTGCCCGTGCGCGCTCGGGCTGGCGACGCCGACCGCCATCATGGTGGGCACCGGCGCGGCGGCGCGCCACGGCATCCTGATCAAGGACGCCGAAGCGCTGGAAATCGCGCACCGGGTGTCGGTGGTCGCGTTTGACAAGACCGGCACGCTGACCGAAGGGCGGCCGGAACTGGTGGCGGCCGAGCCGGCCGACGGTGCGCGCAGCCAACTGCTGGCGCGGGCCGCCGCGCTGCAGGCCGGCAGCGAACACCCGCTGGCGCGTGCGGTGACCGCAGCGGCGGTGCGCGAAGGCGTGACCGTACCGCCGGCGGACGCGCTGACCGCGGTCGCCGGCCGTGGCATCGCGGCCACCGTGGAGGGCCGCGCGCTGAAGCTGGGCAGTTCGCGCTTCATGGACGAGCTGGGCGTCGATCTGTCGCCGCTCGCCGACCGCGCAGCACAGCTTCAGGCGGACGGGCGCACCGTGTCCTGGCTGGCCGACCTGGGCGACCTCGGCGACTCACCGCGCCTGCTCGGCCTGCTGGCCTTCGGCGACACGCTGAAGCCCTCCGCGGCGGACGCGGTGCGCAGGCTTCAGGCCGCCGGCGTGCGCACCGTGCTGGTCAGCGGCGACAACCGCGGCGCTGCAGCGGCGGTGGCGGCGCAGCTCGCCATCGACGACGTGCGCGCCGAGGTGCTGCCGGAACACAAGGCCGAGGTGGTCGCCGAACTGAAGCAGGGCGGGGCGGTGGTGGCCATGGTGGGCGACGGCATCAACGACGCGCCGGCGCTGGCCGCGGCCGACGTCGGCATCGCGATGTCCACCGGCACCGACGTCGCCATGCACGCCGCCGGCATCACGCTGATGCAGGGTGACCCGGCACGCGTGGCCGACGCGCTTGACATTTCGCGGCGGACCTGGGCAAAGATCCGGCAGAACCTGTTCTGGGCCTTCGCCTACAACGTGGTCGGCATACCGCTGGCCGCTGCCGGCATGCTGAATCCGGTGATCGCCGGCGCGGCGATGGCCTTCTCCAGCTTCAGCGTGGTCAGCAACGCGCTGCTGCTGCGGCGCTGGAAACCCGAGGGAGGTGCGCGATGAACATCGGTGAGGCGGCGGCACGCTCCGGCGTGTCGGCCAAGATGGTGCGGCATTACGAGTCGCTGGGCCTGCTGCCGGCGGTGGCGCGCACCGACGCCGGCTACCGGCAGTACGGCGAGCGCGAGGTGCATACGCTGCGCTTCATCCGTCGTGCGCGCGACCTCGGTTTCTCGATGGCGGAGATCGCCGGTCTGCTCGCGCTGTGGCAGAAGCCGGACCGCGCCAGCGGCGACGTGAAGCGCATCGCCGAAGCGCACATCGCCGACCTCGACCGGCGCATCGACGAAATGACGGCGATGAAGCGCACGCTGGAAACCCTGGTGCACTGTTGCCACGGCGACCACCGGCCTGATTGTCCGATACTGGACGGACTGGCCGAGGCGGGCGGTCCGCCGCAGGCCTGACAGCCAGCATCGCTGCGATGGCGAAGGCCTTTTCAGATTCCGTGGGAGCGGCGCCTCGCCGCGATTGCAGCCTTGAAACGGCAACGGCGTCTGATTGAAAGCCCCATCGCGGCGAGGGCGCCGCTCCCACGGGCCACCGCGGTGGACGGTGCGAAATCCTGCAGAAGTTGCGCCTCGCCGCCATGACTTCGGCGAGCGGGCCGCCGACCCGGCTCACGCCGCCTTCGCGTTGAACTGCCCCACGGTCTTTTCCAGCTGGGCGGTCGCCAGACCGGTCAGTTCGGCGCTGCGGGCCGACGCCACGGTGGCGTCTCGCATCGCGTCCACCGCCTCCGAAATCGAGCCGATGCGGTCGCCATAGGCGTGGGTGGTGCTGGCGATCTGGCCTATGGTGACGAACAGCCGCTCGACCACCTGTTCGATTTCCTGCCGGTCGGACGCGGCTTCGATCGCCAGCTTCAGGCCGTCTTCCATGTCGGCCATGCCGCTTTCGACCGTGCGCACCGCCTGTTCGGCCTGCGACTGCACGCCTTCGATCATGCGGCCGATGTCCGCGGTGGCGCCGCGTGTGCGCTCGGCCAGCTTGCGCACTTCGTCGGCCACCACCGCAAAGCCGCGGCCGGCTTCACCGGCGCGGGCCGCCTCGATGGCGGCGTTCAGCGCCAGCAGATTGGTCTGTTCCGCGATTTCCTTGATCAGCGTGGCGATGCTGCCGATGTCCAGCGTGCGCCGTTCGAGCTGGCGTATGGTGTCGGTGGAATGAAGCACCGAGCCGCGTATCCCACGACTGCGTTCGCTGATCTGCGCGAACTGCGCCTGCGCGCTGTCGCTCACCTGCTGCACCACGTCGCGCATGGCCCGGGTGCTGGCGCTGGCCTGGTCGATTTCCACCGTCTGCTGGCGTACCGCGCTCACCATGTCCTCGACCGCGCGCTGCATGTCGTCCGACACCCGGCCGGCATGTTCGCTGCGCGCCTGCAGGCCGCGGTTGGTTTCGCTGATTTCGCCCGATGTGCGCCCGATCTGTCGCAGCGTCTGGTCCAGGTTGTCGATCAGGCTGTTGGTCCATTGCGCCAGCACCGTGGTTTCGTCGATGCGCACGCTTTCACGCGGTAGCCGCTGCGTCAGGTTGCCGCCCTCGGCGGTGCTGCGCAGCACCCGGGTGGCTTCGCGCAGGCGGTCTGACACCGGCTGGCAGCCGGCGCGCTGCAGGATGGGCATGCCGGCCGCCAGCAGCACCAGACCGAGCGCCCAGGCGAACAGCCCGGGCAGGCCGGCCAGCGCCGACAGCGCGAAGGCGCTGCCCCAGCTCGCGCTGACCAGCAGCAGATAGAGCTTCTGCAGCCGGTAGCCCAGGCTGCGGTAGCGGTACACCTCTTCCAGATCGGCTTCGCACATCATGCCCCAGGTGTCCGGCGAGCCCGGCAGGCGGAAGGTGACACCCTTGCCGATGACCGGAATGTGGCGGTAGTCCGGATAGCCCGGGTAGGTGACGAACAGGTTCTCGCCCTTGCGTATCGTTTCGCGCACGCCCGGATGCAGCTCGCCGGTGGCCGGGTCGTTGAATACCAGTTCCAGTTCGGTATGCGCCTGCACCCGCACCGTGCCGTAATCGGTGCGCACGCCGTCCTTCAGGTTGTCGCCGTGGGTGAAGGCGTTGTCCTCGAAGCGCGAACGCGACAGCGCGGTGCCCGGGCGGATGCCGCGGTCGAATTCCGGCTTCACCATGAACAGGTAGTTGTCGCCGGACTCATGGAAGATGTGGCCGGCTTCGCGCTGTATCAGGTCGCCCAGCACGTCGTTCGGCACCCGGCCGCACACCGTGCCCACGGTGCGGCCATCGACCCGCACCGGCTGGATGAACATGAGGGTCATCGCGTCGTGGAAGCGCGAACTGGAGGGGCCCAGCGCCAGCGTGACCGGGTCGCTGTACGGACCGTGCAGGAAGGGCGCCTTCAGCCCGGCGGCCAGCGCACGGCCGCACGCCGGTAGCGCGCCCTCCCGCCCGTCCGCTGACGAGGCCAGCACGCGCCCTTCGCAGTCGGTCACGAACAGTTCGCTGAAATCGGTGGCGCGCCGGCGCAGGTGCTGCAGCGGGGCACGCGGCGTGCGCGGCCAGCCGGCCGCCAGTTCGCGCGACAGGCTTTCCAGGCAGCCCCACTGCTGTTCCGCCCAGTCGTTGAGGATGCGCACGCGGGTGCGGGCGAAGGAGTCGAAAGTCTGTTCGATCGCGGCGTAGCGGTGACGGTTCACCAGCGTGGCCCAGCGCATCGCGATCTTGCCGGTTCGGCCGGCCAGCGGCAGCCAGCTGCGTTCGCCGGCGGACAGGTCCATCGAGTGGCTCTTGAGCATGGGAAGCTCCTTGGGGAGGGGAAAGGCGTCAGGCGACCGGTCTGCGCACGGGCCGGGCCGTGCATGGGCACTGCGGTCGCGTCGTGGTGTCCGTGAAGCGGGGGCGCGTCAGCGCGGCTGCGAAGACCGGGCTCCACGCGGGCGCAGCGATGCGCATCGGCGTGGCAAGGGCGTGCGGCAGGGCAGGGTGTGCATGATGGCGGTCCCGGGGTCATGAATGCTGTATGCGCCTGTCCGGCATGCTCCCCGGCAGGCATGTTTGCCGCCTCATCGGCCCGCCCGGCGCGGGCTTGAGAACTTTGTTGCTTTGCACAATACGGGTGCGGAAACGGCACATCGCTGGTGCGTTTCCGCCGGTGTCCGGTGATCGAAGCACCGCTTTGGCCCGCTTTGCCGGATACTTGGCGCGCTCGCGCACCGCATGAGCTGCGTCAAGACGCAGACTGCCGCGTGCCGCCATACTCCGTGACGCACAGGGCGGCCTACAGGCCCGGCCCGCCGCGTCGTCGATCGACCCGGACACCCCGAACGACATGAACGACAGCCACGCCATCATCGAATCCCGCCGCTTCGACACACGTCCCGTTCCGCTCGGCCGACCGATAGGCTGGCTGATCGAGGGCTGGCGCGATTTCCTGCGCTGTCCGCTGCCCGGCCTGATGCACGGGGCGGCGGTGGCGCTGTTCGGCGTGCTGCTGTGCTGGCGGATTCCTGACCAGTTCTGGCTGCTCAACGGTGCCTTCACCGGCTTCCTGCTGGTGGCGCCGGTGGTGGCGACCGGTCTCTACGCGATCAGCCGGGCGCTGGAGCGCGGGCAGCGCGCAGATTTCGCGACCGCACTGCGCGCGTGGAAGCCGCGCGACCGGCGGCTGGTGGTGTTCGGTCTGCTGCTGGCGCTGGCCGGCACCGGATGGGTGATGACCTCGGCCGCGCTGATCTGGAAGTTCGCGCCGGCACCGGTGTCCACGCCGCAGGACTTCCTGCGGGTGGTGGTGCTGGCGGAGCAGGGCTGGCTGTTCGAAGCCTGGCTGGCACTGGGGGGACTGCTGGCGGCGCCGGTGTTCGCGTCCAGCGTGGTGGCGATTCCGATGCTGCTGGACCGCGAGATCAGCGTGTGGGGCGCGGTGCTCACCAGCTGGCGCGTGGTGATGGAAAACCCGGCGCCGCTTGCGCTGTGGGGTGTGGCGATCGCCGGTTTCACGCTGTTCGGCATGGCGACCGGCCTGATCGGCATGCTGGTGGTGGTGCCGCTGCTCGGACACGCGAGCTGGCACGCCTACCGCGACCTGGTGCGGGCGCACTGAAGCGGTTTCGACCTATTTCTTGAACACGGCAGGAGCAGGATTCGTCCATGGGTGGCATCACTGAAGAACAGTTCGCCGAATTCGGTCTTACCTTCGGCGTGGCCGCCTTCATGCTCTACATGCTGTTCATCCTGCTGCAGCTGGCCCGCGAATCCAAGGCGGGCCGCTTCGGCACCTTCGTCATCCTGATCGGCCTCGGCCTCGGCATGATGGGTTTCGTCGCCAAGGGCGTGATCAAGTGGATGCTGGGCGGCTGAGCGCCGCAGCGATTCACTTGCCGCTGTCGCAGGTCCGTTCGGTCACCCGCGCCCGCATGGTGCGGGCCAGCGACTGCAGCGAACCGCCGGCGCGATAGCTGAAGCTCACGTGCAGCGTGTCGCCGGCGCGCACCTGCACCGGCGTGCCCAGAGGCAGCACCAGATAGTCGTTCAGCCAGTCCTGCGTGCGGCCCTTGTTGCCGAGCAGCGCCAAGATGTTCTTCGTGATGAAGCGCAGCGCGTTCACCGTGCCGTCGGCGCCGATCGTGATGTCGCCTTCCCATGCGATGTCGCGACTGCAGGTTTCGTCGAAATCCATCACGCCATACAGCACCGGTGCCGCCAGTTCGGTCGCGCCCGGGTGCTCGGCGCCGACGCGCTGGAACTGGATGATGGGGGCGTTGAAACCGTAGAAGTCGTAGTCCTGGTTCAGCGGCTGCACCGCCATCAGCGCGGCGGTCGGCAGGAATACCGGCAGGCGGTCGCCGAATCGCGCGCGGTAGCGCGCCTTGAAGTTCTCGATCACGTCGATCTGCTTCTCGCGCAGCATGCCGACGTGGATCATTTCGCAGATCACCACATCGACCGGCTCCGGCGGCAGGTATTCGAAGGCGTCGGCATGCACCACTTCCACCTTGTGTCCTTGCGCGTTCATCGCCAGCAGGCGGCGCGATTCGGCGACCATGTCCGGATTGAATTCGACGCACCACACCTTGCTCGCATGCGCAGCCGCGAAGCAGGACAGCACGCCGGTACCGCCGCCCAGTTCGAGTACCCGTGCGCCCTTGAACACCACGGCGTCGATCGCAGCCTTGAAATTGCGCATGCGGTTGGCGTCGAGCAGCATGTTGTGGTGGTAGTGCAGCGGGATGAACTGGCCGAGATGACTGGGCTCGTCGTCGGCATCGCTCATCGGCAGGCTGGCGCCGGCGGCCGCCCGGCCGAGGTGGGCTGCATGTTCCATCCGTGACATGGTGTATTCCTCTCGTGTGGTCGGTCGGTATTTGCCGCGCGCTGCCGGCAACTTCTGCCTGTACTGCGTCCTGTTATTGCCGTTTGGCCCGTCATGCGACGGGTGAGACCGCAGCACCGCAGCTTTCGTGCCAGACTTCGCACCGGCCCGACGCAGCGGCCGGATGACGGATGGAGCGCATGAACGGATCGCAGGGCGAGGGCGGGCTGAGTCAGGCAGAGGTGGCGGCGCGGCGCGCCCGTGACGGCTGGAACGAGATCGCCGCCGAGAAGCCGCATACGCTGCTGGCCACCGTGCTGGAGGTGGTGCGGGAGCCGATGTTCCTGCTGCTGCTCGGGGCCGGCACCATCTATCTGCTGATGGGTGATCTGCACGAGGCGCTGGTGCTGCTCGGCTTCGTCATGCTCATCATCGCGGTCACCGTTTTCCAGGAGCGCCGCACCGAGCACGCGCTGGCGGCGCTGCGCGACCTGTCCAGTCCGCGCGCCCTGGTGATCCGCGACGGGGTGGTGCAACGCATCGCCGGCCGCGAGGTGGTGTGCGGTGACCTGCTGCTGCTGACCGAGGGGGACCGGGTACCGGCCGACGGCGTGATGCTGAGCGCCAACGACTTCGCGGTGGATGAGTCCATGCTGAGCGGCGAGTCCGAACCGGTGAGCAAGCTGCCGGTGGCAGGCGGCGAGCCGCTGCGGGTGTATTCCGGTACCCTGGTCGTGCGCGGTCGCGCCACGGTCGAGGTGAGCGCGGTGGGCGAGGCGACCGAACTGGGGCGCATCGGCAAGTCGCTGGCCGGTACCGGCAGCGGCCCTTCGCC
Source organism: Methyloversatilis universalis FAM5 (assembly GCF_000214035.2). Lineage (GTDB taxonomy): Bacteria > Pseudomonadota > Gammaproteobacteria > Burkholderiales > Rhodocyclaceae > Methyloversatilis > Methyloversatilis universalis. The sequence goes on from NZ_AFHG01000029.1 coordinate 252,982, forward strand.
GCTGCAGCGCGAACTGGGCCGGCTGGCGCGCCGGCTGGCGGTGGTGGGCATCACGCTGTGCGTGCTGCTGGCGGTGGCCTACGCGACGCTGCGCGGCGGCTGGCTGGAAGGCGTGCTGTACGGCATCACGCTGGCGATGAGCATCCTGCCGCAGGAATTTCCGGTCATCCTCATCGTGTTCCTCGCCTTCGGCGCACGCCGCATCGCCGCGCGGAAGGTGCTCACCCGGCGGCTGGCGGCAATCGAAACGCTGGGCCAGACCACGGTGCTGTGCACCGACAAGACCGGCACGCTGACCCGCAACCGGATGGAAGTGGCGGCTCTCGCGGTAGGCGACGAAGTGCTTATGCTGGGCGGCGGCGTGAAGCTGGACGCCCTGCCGGAAACCTATCACCGCCTGCTCGAGTACGCGGTGCTGGCCAGCGAAACCGATCCGCACGATCCGATGGAGCAGGCCTTCCTGCGGCTGGCCGGCGACCATCTGGCGAATACCGAACACCTGCACCCGGACTGGCAGCTCGCACGCGAATACGAACTGTCGTCCGACCTGCTGGCGATGTCGCACCTTTGGCGGGCGCCGGATCGCAGCCACCAGGAGGTGGCCGCCAAGGGGGCGCCGGAAGCGATCGCCGACCTCTGCCACCTGTCACCGGAGGCGCTGGCCCGGGTCAGCGCGCGCGCCGCCGAACTGGCCGACCGCGGGCTGCGCGTGCTGGCGGTGGCCCACGCGTCGCACCCGGGCGACAGCGCCTGGCCCGACATCCAGCACGATTTCGCCTTCCGCTTCATCGGCCTGATCGGCCTGGCCGATCCGCTGCGCGCCGACGTGCCGGCGGCGGTGGCCGAGTGCCGGGCCGCCGGCGTACGCATCGTCATGATCACCGGCGACCACCCGCGCACCGCGCGGGCGATCGCGGCCCAGGCCGGCATCGACGGCGGGCGGGTATTGACCGGCCCGGAACTGGCGGCGATGGACGACGCCACCTTCCGGCGCGAGGTGGCCGCCTGCTGCGTGTTCGCGCGGGTGAGTCCGCAGCAGAAGCTGGACATCGTCGAGGCGCTGAAGGCGCGCGGCGACATCGTGGCGATGACCGGCGATGGCGTGAATGACGCGCCGGCGCTTAAAGCCGCCCACATCGGCATCGCGATGGGACGGCGCGGTACCGACGTGGCGCGCGAGGCGGCCGATCTGGTGCTGGTGGAGGACGACTTCGCGTCCATCGTCGAGGCGATCCGGCTGGGCCGGCGCATCTTCCGCAATCTGCGTCACGCCATGATCTACACGCTGGCGGTGCATGTGCCCATCATCGCGCTGGTCGGCGCACCGGTGCTGTTCGGCCTGCCGGTGCTGCTGGCGCCGGTGCACATCGCCTTCCTGGAACTGGTGATCGATCCGACCTGTTCCATCGTGTTCGAGGCGGACGAAGCCGACGCTGGCCTGATGCGCGAGCCGCCGCGGCCACGCGGCGCGGTGCTGCTGCCGCCGGCGCGGCTCGCGCTGAGCCTGCTCTACGGGGCGGTGGTGTCGCTGCTGCTGGTGGCGCTGCATGTCGCACTGCTCAGGTCCGGGCAACCGGCCGATGCGGCGCGCAGCGCGGTATTCGTCGCGCTGGTGGCGAGCGGCATCGCGCTGGTGTTCGTCGCGCGCACGCCGGGTACCGGCGGCACGGCGCGTAACCGGGTGGCGCTCGCGGTGATCGGCGGCACGCTGGCGGCGCTGCTGGCGGTGACCGTGTTGCCGGCGCCGGCCGCCTGGTTCGGCTTTGCGCCGCTGCCGGCCGGCCACTGGCTGGCCGCCTGCGCCGCCGGTCTGGCCACGCTGCTGCCGCTGTATGCGGTGCGCCGACTGGCGCGACCGCTGACCGCCTGATCGCGTGCTGCGGCGGCGGGCCTGCTCGCGGACCGTCACCGCAGGGACGAAAAAAAGCCCGGCCGGGGCCGGGCTTGCCCGATGCGCGTGCAGCGGAGCGGATCAGCCGCGACGGCGGGCCGCCATGCCGATCAGGCCGAGACCGGCCAGCAGCAGGGCATAGGTTTCCGGTTCCGGCACCGGCTGCGACACCGCCAGATTGTCCACCACCACGCCATTGCCCTTGAACGAGATCGAGCGGATGTCTGCGACATCGCGGGTAATGCCGAGGAAGCGGCCTTCGTTGTAGCCGTATTCGTCGGTGGCGATGGCCAGCGTGTGCGATTCCAGGATCTGGTTGTTGTCGCCATAGACCGACACCACCACCGAGAACGGGAACACGTTGGCGGCGAAGTGGTTCACGAACGCCCCGGCACCGGCGGTGAGGTCGGCGAAGGTGAAGCGCAGTTCGCCGATCGCGCCGGAGGCGGCGAAGTGGTTGCCTACGCCCCACACGCCATTGCTGCCCAGATCGCGGATGTAGGCGCCCAGTTCCGAGCCGGCGTCGCCGGTGAAGGTGATGCCGGGGGCCACGGTTTCCGGGCCGGTGCTCAGCAGGCCGTCGAAGTTCTCGAAGTCGGCCACCAGGGCGTTGGTGATGTCGGCTTCGTTGTGGGTCAGCGCGGCCTGGGCCGGCAGGGCGGCGGCGAGCGCCAGGGTCAGTGCGGCGAGTTTCAGTTTCATCATGAATCCTTTCCGTAGAGGGCTGTCACGGGCACGACGGTGGCGTGCCCGTGACGGAGTGAAGGATGCGGAGCGGGCGATCAGCTGCCGATCACGCCGCCGTCGTCCTTGGTGATGACCACGGTGGCCGAGCGCGGCTTGACCACGGCCTTGCCGCTCTGGGTGGTCGGGCCGTTGAAGCCGCTGTCCGGCCAGGTGCTGTTGGCGGTGAAGCTGCCGGTCCAGTCCTCGCCCGGGTGCTGGATGTTGATGAACATCGTCTTGCCGTCCGGCGTGGTGGTGATGCCGGTGACTTCGCAGTTCCGCGGGCTGGTCAGGAAGCGGGTGATGCGGCGGCTGGCCGGGTCGGCGCAGAACATGGCGTTGCCGCCGATGTTGGCGAAGTCGCCGGTGGCGTTGCCGACCTGGTCGGTCTGGATCCACAGGCGGCCGTCCTTGTCGAACCACAGGCCGTCCGGTGCGCCCAGGTCGTCACCGATGATGTTGCCCTGCAGGTGGGCGTTGGCGTTCAGCTTGTCGCCGCACTCGACGAAGATGTCCCACTGGAAGCCGGTGGCGGCCACGTCGTTGCCGTTCTCGGTCCAGCGGATGATGTGGCCGTAACGGTTGTCGCGGCGCGGGTTGGCGGCATCGACCGGCGGGCGGGCGGACGCGGCGACCGTCGTGCCATCGGCCTTGTTCGACGAGGCCGGCGTGGTGCCACGGCGGTTGTTATTGGTCAGCGTCAGATAGATTTCGCGGGTGACCGGGTGGTGGGTGATCCACTCCGGGCGGTCCATCATCGTGGCGCCCAGGCGGTCGGCGGCCTGGCGGGTCTTGATCAGCACTTCGCCCTGGTCGGCGAAGCCGTTTTCCGGCGTCAGGCCGTTCTGGCCCCACACCAGCGGCAGCCAGGTGCCGGTGCCGTCTGCGTTGAACTTCGCGACGTACAGCGTGCCGGCGTCCAGCAGGTCGCGGTTGGCGGCGCGGTTCTTCGTGTCCAGCTTCTTCGCGCACACGAACTTGTAGACGTAGTCGTTGCGCTCGTCGTCGCCCATGTAGACCGCGACCTTGTTGTCGGCGCCGACCACGGTTTCCGCGCTTTCGTGCTTGAAGCGGCCGAGCGCGGTGCGCTTGACCGGCACCGAGTTCGGGTTCCACGGGTCGATCTCGACCACCCAGCCAAAGCGGTTCGGCTCGTTCGGGTTATCGCGGAAGTCGAAGCGCGCGTCGGCTTCGTGCCAGCGGTAGCCGAAGCCCGCCGCGGCCAGACCGTAGCGGTTCTCGTGCGCGGTCAGCGGCTGGGCGGCCAGCTTGGCGGCGGTGGAGCCGAAGTAGCCGTTGAAGTTCTCTTCACAGGTGAGGTAGGTGCCCCACGGGGTGTAGCCGTTGGCGCAGTTGTTCAGCGTGCCGAGCACGGTGGTGCCGGACGGGTCGGCGGCGGTCTTCACCAGCGCGTGGCCAGCGGCCGGGCCGCTCAGCTTGCACGGGGTGGCGCCGGTGATGCGGCGGGCGAAGGCGGACGGACGCTGCACCTTCATTTCGCCATTCACCTTGCGCACTTCGACCACGCTGACGCCGTGGCCGGCCACCTGGGCGTCCACGATGGCCTTGGTCATCGTGATGCCGGTGTAGGGCGTGGTGATGTTCACGAACTGGGCCGGATCGACGTACTCGTGGTTGGACACCAGCAGGCCGCGGTCATTGGCCAGATTGCCGGCACCGTTGCCCGGGAAGGGGAACAGGTGCATGCCGTCGTTGTGAGCGCCCCAGGTGGTGAGCTGGCGGGCAGCGGTCATTTCGGTGGCCGGGTCCCAGTGCGTGTTCGCCTCGGGGCCGGTCTTGCCGATGGCGTCGCCCCAGGCGATCAGCACGCGGGCGGTGTAGCCGGCCGGCACGGTGATGCCGTCGGTCATCGGCACCACGTTGGCCGGTACGCCGGTGAAGCCGATGCTGCCGGTCGGGGCCGGGCTGCCGGCGTAGCCGGGGTAGCCGCCGGCCAGCGATTCCAGGCTGAAGCCGCCCAGCGTGGCCAGCGTGGCGGTGGCCAGCGAGCCCTTCATGAAATTGCGGCGGCCGGTGAACTGTTCCATCACGTCGCGGATGGATTCGTTGCCGGACGGATTGATCGTCTGGTCGTTGTCGGGGTGCAGCATCGAAGACATGGAAGCTCCTTGCAGGGACGTGGTCGGGGACGTCGGCGCCAAGGTTTGCACGCCAATCGTTCGCGCGCAGTCTGCGATGCGTTTCTGACAGGGATAAGAAGCGGAATGCGCTGCACCGATAGTCCGAACGGACTATCGGCGGGCGGGAGGCGGCGGAAAACGCGCCCGAAAGGGAGCGGGCGCGGTGATGTCGGGTCGCTCGGCAGCAGTCAGCCGCGCGAGCGCCGGGGGGCGGGCAGGTTCAGGTGAGCGAACCCAGGGCGGTGTCGTAAGCCTGTTCCAGCTCGTCCTCGCTGCCGGCTTCCATGCGCAGATTGCGCACCAGGCCGTCCTTGAGGCCGTAGATCCAGCCGTGCACCCGGATCTGCTGGCCGCGGGCCCAGGCTTCGCGGATGACCGTGGTTTCGCAGACATTCATCGCCTGCTCGATCACGTTCAGTTCGCACAGCCGGTCTTCCTGCATTTCGCCCTCGGCGACCGCATCGAGCAGGCCGCGATGCTTGTTGCGCACGTCCTGCACGTTGCGCAGCCAGTTGTCGATCAGACCGAAGCGCATGTCGTGCAGCGCGGCGCGCACGCCGCCACAACCGTAGTGACCGACCACCAGGATGTGCTTCACCTTGAGCACGTCCACCGCGTACTGCATGACCGACAGACAGTTCAGGTCGGTCTGCACCACCACGTTGGCGACGTTGCGGTGTACGAACACCTCACCGGGAATGAGGCCGACGATCTGGTTGGCCGGTACCCGGCTGTCGGAACAGCCTATCCAGAGATATTCCGGCGACTGCAGTGTGGCGAGTCGCTCGAAAAACTGCGGGTCGTCGGCGCGCATGCGCTCGGCCCACTTGCGGTTGGCTTCGAATAATTGATCAGTATCTTTGTTTGGCATGGCGGTCCTTTCATCAGGCGGGATTATATATCCGCCCGCCGGACCGCCCCGCCTTTCATCGGAAACCGTCGTCAGCCTGCCTTCACCTGAAGCTGGTTGTCGATGCCGGTCACGCCCTTGACCGATACCGCCAGCTCGGCCGCGCGGGCGCGTGCCGCCTCGGACGGTGCCGGGCCGCTGAGCGTCACCTTGCCGTCGTGCGTGCTCACTTCGATCTTCAGCGCGCTCAGTTCGGGGTCGCCGGCCAGACGTGCCGACACATGGGCGGTGATGGTGGCGTCGTCGATCCGGTCGGCCATCTTGCCGGCGGCCGATTCGACCGCCGCCTTCGCATCGGCGGTCGCGCTTTCGGCGCGGACCTGGGCGCTGTCCAGCGCGTTTTCGGCGCGGGCGCCCAGTTCGTCCGCCTTGCGTTCGGTGCGGGCAATGGCGCTGTCCAGCTTCTGGCCCAGCGTGGCGTCCTGCGGCGGCGGCGTGTCGTTGCAGGCGGCCAGCAGCAGGCCCAGCGCAGCGGCCGAGGCGAGAATGAAAGGACGGGGCAGCGGGGTGTGTCGCATGATCGGGCTCCTGTTCGGATGTGGGGGCGCGATGGCCATGTGCACACTGTAGGCATTCCGCATGACAGTCGATGTCAGTGCCGTCCGTGTCGCATGTAGGACAGGACGGACCGGATGCGGTGACGCGCAGGCCCCGGCCTGTGGTGAAATCGCGGCTGTCTCCACGCTGCCATCACGCCCGTCACCGACATGAGCGCCGTCCGCTACCGCATCACGCCCATCCATCCCGAAGCCCATCTGTTCGAGGTCGAGATCGACATCGCGAAGCCGGCGGCCGACGGCCAGCTGCTGTCGCTGCCGGCCTGGATACCCGGCAGCTACATGATTCGCGAGTTCGCCCGCCACATCGTGCGCATCGACGCGCGCGACGGGGTACGCGCGGTGCCGCTCACCAAGCTGGACAAGCACACCTGGCGCGCCGCGCCCTGCGACGGCGCGCTGCGGGTGCGCTACGAGGTCTATGCCTGGGACCTGTCGGTACGCGCCGCCCACCTCGACACCTCGCACGGCTTCTTCAACGGCAGCAGCGTGTTCCTGAAGGTGCATGGCTGCGAACAGACGCCGTGCGAGGTCGACATCCGCCCGCCGGCCGGCCGCGCCTACAAGGCGTGGCGCGTCGCGACCACGCTGCCGGAGGGTCCGGGCAAGCAGGGCGCGAAGCGTCACGGCTTCGGCATCTATCGCGCGGCGGACTACGACGAACTGATCGACCACCCGGTCGAGATGGGCGAATTCGCACTGTACGAATTCAAGGCCTGCGGCGTGCCGCACGAAGTGGTGGTGACCGGCCGCCACGATCTGGATGCCGCCCGCCTGTGCGCCGACCTGAAGCGGGTGTGCGAATGGCAGATCCGGCTGTTCGGCGAACCGGCACCGTTCGAGCGCTACGTATTTCTGGTGATGGCGGTCGGCGACGGTTACGGCGGGCTGGAACACCGCTCCAGCACCGCGCTGCTGTGCTCGCGCAACGACCTGCCGGCGCCCGGGGCGACCGCGATGAGCGACGCCTACCGTGGCTTCCTCGGCCTGTGCAGCCACGAGTATTTCCACTCGTGGAACGTGAAGCGCATCAAGCCCGCCGCCTTCGTGCCCTACGATCTGACGGTCGAGAACTACACGCGGCTGCTGTGGGCCTTCGAAGGCTTCACCTCCTATTACGACGACCTGGCGCTGGTGCGCTCAGGCGTCATTGCCCAGGACGATTACCTGAAGCTGCTGGGCAAGACCGTCACCCAGGTGATGCGCGGCAGCGGACGGCTGAAGCAGAGCGTGGCCGAATCGTCCTTCGACGCCTGGATCAAGTACTACCGGCAGGACGAGAACGCACCGAACGCCATCGTGAGCTACTACGCCAAGGGCGCGCTGGTGGCGCTGGCGCTGGATCTCACGCTGCGCACGAAAACCCGTGGCACGGTCACGCTGGACGACGTGATGCGCCGGCTGTGGGCGGATTACGGCCAGACCGGTCAGGGCGTGCCGGAGGATGGCGTGCGGCGTGCCGCCGAAGCGGTCAGCGGGCTCAAGCTGAAGCGCTTCTTCGACGAGGCGACCGAAGGCACCGAGGACCTGCCGCTGGAGCGGCTGCTGCATGCGGTCGGCCTCGACCTCAGGTTCGAGGCGGCCGGCAGCGCGCCGGTGCTGGGTGCGAAGACCGCAAACGACGGCGACAGCGTGAAGCTCACCCAGGTGCTGGACCACGGTGCCGCCCAGCGCGCCGGCCTGTCGGCCGGCGACGTGCTGGTGGCTTTCGACGGACTGCGGGTCACCCCGGCTTCGCTGGACGCGCTGCTCAAGCGCCGCCAGCCGGGCGACGAGGTGAAGGTGCACGCCTTCCGCCGGGACGAACTGATGAAGTTCCGCCTGCGGCTCGATGCGCCGTCGGCCGATCAGGCGAAGGTGACCGCGGCCACGCGTACCAGCCCCGCCGCCCGCGACCTGCTGAAGCAGTGGCTGGGCCGCGGCTGACCGGTTCTGCCAGCACCTCCATCGCGGCGAGTGCGCCGCTCCCACCGCGCCGGTGACATGCCGCGCCGATTTCGGTGGTGGCGGCTTTCCCGCCGCGCTCAGGATAGTCGGAGGTCTTTCAGCGGCCGATGCGGCGGGCCGCACTCAGCGCGATCATGCCCAGACCGGCCAGCATCATGGCCCAGTCGTCCGGTTCCGGCACCGCGGGCGTGGTGCTCAGGTCCAGCGTGAGGCGGTCGCCGGCGTTCAGGCCGGCGAAGCCGATGCGCCAATCGAGGCGTCCGGCCTCCAGAAAAGGATTGCCGAGGTAGAGCTCGGTTGCCGGATCGCCTGCCAGCGTGAGGGTGCCGACGTTGAGGGTGGTGGGGGTGCTCGCGAACACCGTGGCCGGCAGCAGGCTGCCGCCGAGGGTGGCCGCAAGCGGGTCGGACAGCGCTTCGAAGCGGACGCCGGCCAGCGTGAGCGAGCCGATGCCCAGCCCGCCGACGTCGCGGACGATGGCATTGAAATCCGCCCAACCGCGGCCCACGTCGTCGGCATCGACCACGAAGCTGAAGCGCAGCGGCGCGTGATTGAGCAGCGTCAGATCCAGCGCGATCAGCGAGGGCGTGCTGAACGAGCTGTCCAGCAGATTGCCGTTCAGCGAGGCCGATTCCAGCGTGATCGCGTGAGCGGGCAGGGTGGTGCACAGCGCGCCGGCCGCGGCGCCCAGCGCAAGCAGAATGTTTTTCATGGCGGACTCCGGAATGCAGGTATTGCGCCGCACGATAGGCGGCCCGTGTGACGTCCGCATGTCGGCCGGACGACCGTCGCTTCAACAATCCGTCATCCATCTGTCACCGGCACTGACCACACTCCCGGCCAGTTCAACGACTGCACGGAGCCTGTCATGTCCCGCCCCCTCTTTTCACGTCGCGAATTCATCCGCACCGTCGGTGCCGGCGCGCTGGCGGGTTCCGCCGTGGTGCGCTCGGCCAGTGCGCTGGCGGCGACCGACGGTCTGTTCCGTCACGGCGTGGCCAGCGGCGATCCGCTGGCCGACCGCGTCATCATCTGGACCCGCGTGTCGCCGACCCGGCCGGGCACCGTGGCGGTGCTGTGGGAAGTGGCGCTGGACGAGCGCTTCAGCCGCATCATCCGGCGCGGCCGCGTGCTCACCGGCGAGGACATCGACTACACGGTGAAGGCCGACGTGCTGGGCCTGCCGGCGTCGGCGCGGCTCTATTACCGCTTCCGCGCCGACGGCCAGCTGTCGCCGGTCGGCCGTACCCGCACGCTGGCCGCCGGCGCGGTCGGCCAGGTGAAGCTGGCGGTGTTCTCCTGTTCCAACTACCCGGCCGGCTATTTCAACGTGTATGCCGAGGCGGCGAAGATGGGCGACCTCGATGTCGCCATCCATCTCGGCGACTACCTCTACGAATACCCGCGCGGCGGCTATGCCTCGGGCGACGCGGCGGCGATGGGCCGGCTGTCGGAGCCTGCCGGCGAAATCCTGACGCTGGACGACTACCGCACCCGCTACGCGCAGTACCGCAGCGACGCCGATCTGCAGGCGCTGCACGCGGCGCTGCCGGTGATCGCGGTGTGGGACGACCACGAAATCGCCAACGACACCTGGCGCGAGGGCGCGGAAAACCACAGCGAAGGCGTGGAAGGTGCATTCGCCGACCGCCGCGCCGCGGCCGTCCGCGCCTACCACGAGTGGATGCCCACCCGGGTCGCCGATCCGGCCCACCCGGAGCGCATCTACCGCAGCTTCCGTTTCGGCAGCCTGCTGTCGCTGCACATGCTGGACACCCGCGTGATCGGCCGCGACCTGCAGCTGGACTACGCGAACTACTTCGGCGCCAGCGGTTTCGACGCCGCCCGTTTCGCCGCCGACATGGCCGACCCGAACCGCACGCTGCTGGGTGCCGAACAGCAGGACTGGCTGGGTCTGCAGCTGGCGCAGTCGGACACCACCTGGGATGTGCTGGGCCAGCAGGTGCTGATGGGCCGCATGAACATTCCGGCGCCGCTGGTGCTGGGCCAGATCAGCTTCTCGGCCTACAGCGCGCTGGTGGTGAAGGCGCAGACCGCGCCGGCCACGCTGACGCCGCAGGAGCGCGCGGTGCTCGCGCAGCCGGCCATCCCGTACAACCTCGATGCCTGGGACGGCTACGCCGCCGCGCGTGAAACGCTGCTCGGCACCGCCCGCGCACTGGACAGGAATCTGGTGGTGCTGGCCGGCGATACGCACAACGCCTGGGCCAGCGACCTCGCCGATTACGCCGGCCGCCAGGTGGGCGTTGAATTCGCGACGCCCGGCGTCACCTCGCCCGGCCTGGAAGAGTATTTCCCGAGCGAGAACCCGCTGGCGGTGGCCGCCGGCCTGACCCAGATCATCGGCCCGCTGCAGTACGCCGATACCGCCCGCCGCGGCTTCATGGTGGTGACGGTGACCGAAGACGCCTGCCGCTGCGACTGGCGCTTTGTCAGCACGGTGAAAAGCCGCAGCTACGTGCTGCAGAACGGTCCGGCACTGAAGGTGCTGCCGGGCGCGGGCAACCGCAAGCTGATGCCGGCCTGATTGCCGGGGCAGGGCCGCAGGTCCGGGAAGGGGCGGCCGTAAGGTGCCGGCTGCCCTTTAACCCGCGGTGACCGGACGACTCGGAAGGGCGCGGGGAGGTCCGCACGGGTCAGCGGGCGCGCGCCATGCGCAGGGGCCGCGCATCAGGCGCGATGGCCCGCCAGGGCGTGCGTTGCAGGCGAAAACTGCGACCAGCGGCAGGGGCTCAGGCGGCCTTCTTCGGTCCGAACATCTTCACCACCGCGCTGCCGGCGATGCCCATCAGCAGCAGCGAGCCGGTGCCGATGGCCCAGGCGCTCCAGACGATGAAGCCGGCGATGCCGCGCAGGTCAGGTGCGGCGCGCAGCGCCTCCTCGATTTCCGGTCCGGCGTCCAGCAGCCAGGCGCGGGCATCATCCAGCCATGCTTCGGGCAGCCAGGGCGCCAGCCAGACCGGCGGATGCAGGCTGTCCAGCCACAGCGGCCATTCCGCGAGCGTGTGCGCACTCCAGCCCGGCCAGCCGAGCACGCTGTCGGCGGTCCAGGCGATCAGCGTCCACAGGCCGAACATCAGCGCAACGATGATCCAGATCACGGCGTGAGCCATCACGGTCTCCTCAGAGCAGCTTTTTCAGCGCGTACAGGGCGTCCAGCGCCTCGCGCGGACTGAGACTGTCGGGGTCGAGCGCGCCGAGCGCGTCGACCGCCGCATGCGTCACCGGTTCGGGCGGCGGCGGGGGCGGCGCGAACAGGTCGGCCTGCGGGCCGGCATTGACGCGGCTGGCTTCGAGCTGCTGCAGCGCGCGCCGTGCGTCGCGGATCACCGTGCCCGGCACGCCGGCCAGCGCCGCCACTTCGATACCGTAGGACTGCGAAGCCGGGCCTTCTTCGATCGCGTGCAGGAATACGATGCGGTTGCCGTGCTCGACCGCGTCCAGATGCATGTTGGCGCACACCGGATGCGTCGCGGCGAGCTGGGTCAGTTCGAAGTAGTGGGTGGCGAACAGCGTCCAGCTGCGGTTGCGCGTCAGCAGGTGGCGGGCGATGGACTGCGCCAGCGCCACGCCGTCGAAGGTCGAGGTGCCGCGGCCGATTTCGTCCATCAGCACCAGGCTGCGCTCGGTCGCGCCGTGCAGGATGGCCGCCGCCTCGGTCATTTCGACCATGAAGGTTGAGCGGCCGGACGCCAGGTCGTCGGAGGCGCCGATGCGGGTATGGATGGCATCCAGCGGACCCAGCCGCACCGCGCGCGCCGGCACCGGGCAGCCGCAGTGGGCCATCAGCGCGATCAGCGCCACCTGCCGCATATAGGTCGATTTGCCGCCCATGTTCGGGCCGGTGATGAGCAGCATGCGGCGTGCGTCGTGCATCACCGTGTCGTTGGCGATGAAGCTGTCCACCTGCTGTTCGACCACCGGATGGCGGCCGCGCTCTATCGTGATTACCGGTTCGTCGACGAACTGCGGCCGGCAGTAGTCGTGGCGCTGGGCGGCGCGCGCGAAGGCGATCAGGCCGTCCAGTTCGGACAGTGCGCGCGCAATGTCGCCCAGCTGCGGCAGCTCCGGTGCCAGCGCGTCGAGCAGCTGTTCGTACAGGAATTTCTCGCGCGAGGTGGCGCGCTCGGCGGCGGACAGCGCGCGGTCCTCGAAGGCCTTCAGTTCGGGCGTGATGTAGCGTTCGGCGTTCTTCAGCGTCTGCCGGCGGCGGTAGTCGTCCGGCACGCGGCCGGCGTTGGCGTTGGTGACTTCGATGTAGAAGCCATGCACCCGGTTGTACTCGACCTTCAGATTGGCGATGCCGGTGCGTTCGCGTTCGCGCGCTTCCAGCGCCAGCAGGAATTCACCGCAGTTGTCCTGCAGGCCGCGCAGCTCGTCCAGCTCTGCGTCGAAGCCGGCGCGGATCACCCGGCCGTCGCGCAGCTGGGCCGCCGGTTCGTCCATCACCGCCTGTGCCAGCAGTGCGGCGGCAGCCGGCGGCTGCGCGAGCGTGGCGCGTGCCTGGTCGAGCAGACCGCGGTCCAGCGGAATCGCGTCGGCGATGGCCGGCAGCTTCGCCAGCGAGTCGCGCAGGCTGGACAGGTCGCGCGGCCGGGCGGTGCGCAGCGCCACCCGGGCGGCGATGCGTTCGATGTCGGCGATGCCGCGCAGCGCCTCATGCACGAGGTCGGCGCGGTCAGTGTCGCGCAGCGCGGCCACCGCTTCCTGACGGGCGTCCGCCCGCGCGCGGTCGCGCAGCGGGTGGTGCAGCGCGCGGCGCAGCCAGCGCGAGCCCATCGAACTGGCGCAGGTGTCGAGCAGCGACAGCAGCGTGGGCGCGGCTTCGCCGCGCAGGGTTTCGGTCAGTTCGAGGTTGCGCCGGGTGGCGGCGTCCATGCGCAGCCAGTTCGAATCGTGCTCGACCGCCAGCGTGGTGACGTGGGCCAGTGCGCGCTGCTGGGTGGCCTGTGCATAGCTGAACAGCGCGCCGCAGGCGGCCAGCGCGATCGGCACCTCGGCCACGTCGAAGGCCGACAGGTCGCGGCTGCCGAAATGGGCGGTGAGCAGGCGGGTGGCTTCGAGCGCATCGAACTGCCAGGCGCTGCGCGGCGTGAGCGCCCAGCTGCCTTCCGGCGCGCCCTCGGTGTCGGCGACCAGCAGTTCGGCCGGGCGCAGCCGGTCGAGCAGCGACGGCAGCACATTGGCCGCGACTTCGGTCAGCTTCAGTTCGCCGCTGGCCAGATTGAGCCAGGCCACGCCGGCGCGTGCGCGCTCGACGTGCAGCGCCATCAGCAGCGAATCCGAGCGTTCGTCCAGCAGGCTGGCGTCGGTCAGGGTGCCTGGGGTGACGATGCGCGAAATCGCGCGCTCGACCGGGCCCTTGGAGGTGGCGGGGTCGCCGACCTGTTCGACGATGACCACCGACTCGCCCATCTTCACCAGCCGGGCCAGATACTGCTCGACCGCGTGGAAGGGCACACCGGCCATCGGAATCGGCTGGCCGGCGGACTGGCCGCGGTGGGTCTGGGTGATGTCGAGCAGCCGCGCGACGCGGATTGCGTCCTCGAAGAACAGCTCGTAGAAATCCCCCATCCGGTAGAACACCAGCAGATCGGGGTACTGTCTCTTGAACCCCAGATACTGCTGCATCATCGGCGTATGTCCTGAATCCGGACCGTCCGCAGGCGCTTGTTTTGGTGTGTCTTTTCTAACTTCCATCTGCTGAATCAGTGGCTTATCGGCAGTGCTAGACCGCGCGTGTTTTGTCACGGCACGTCATCGGAATGCACTGCACTTCAGGTTTTGGCGTAGGATTTCGGCGCAGCTTTTCGAAAACCTACGCCGCTCGCTTGCGGCTGCAGCGGGAAAACCTACGCCAGATGTTCGATGCTCGTACAGCTCGGCTGCTCGCGCCAGGCGAGCACCTTACCATTGCCGGCGCGCCGGGGCTGAGGCTCGAAGCCACGGCCACGCGGCGCGCGTGGATCTACCGGTACAAGAACGCCAGCGGGCAGATGCGCCAGGTGAAGCTGGGCGCCTGGCCGGCGATGTCGTACGCCGCAGCCCTGGCCGCGTGGGAAGAGGCGCGCGCCGTTCGGGACGCGGGTCGCGACCCGGCGGCAGAGCGGCGGGCGGAGCGGGTGCAGACGCATGCGCGCCTGGTGGTCGAGCGGCGCGGGCCGCTCACCGTGCGGCGTGTGGCGGATCTGTACCTCGATGGCCACGTCGATCGCCATCGCAAGGCGAAGGGCGCGACCGAGGTGCGGCGCATGTTCGACACCATGCTCGGTGACGATGGCCAGTGCGATGCCGCCAGCTACTCGCGCCGGCAGGCCTTTGCGCTGATCGAGCGCTGGGCCGGTGCGCCCGTCCAGGCGTCGAAGCTGCGGAGCGAGCTGGGTGCGGCGTGGGACTACGCGATCGACGCCGGCGAACTACCCGAAGACACGCCGAACTGGTGGCGGCAGATCATGCGCGGCAAGCTCCGGTCGAAGGGCAAGCAGATCGCCGGCGAGGCGGTGGGCACGTCGAAACGTGTGCTGAAGCCGGGCGAGGTTGGCGAGCTGATCAACTGGCTGCCGAACTTCAGCCAGCTGCTCGACGACGTGCTGACGGTCTATCTATGGACGGGCACCCGCGGTGCGGAGATCGTGGCCATGGAAGCCGAGGAGATCACCGACGAGCCGACGGGTCTGTGGTGGACGGTGCCGAAGGCCAAGACGAAGAACGCGCGCCACCCCGGCGCCGGTGACTTGCGCGTGCCGCTGATCGGGCGTGCTGAGCGGGTGGTGCGGCGGCGGCTGAAGATGTACCCGACCGGCTGGCTGTTCCGGCCGGTGCGCGGCGTTGCTGGCCACGTGCAGCAGAAGGTGATCACCGAGGGCGTGTATTACCGCCAGCCCTACTGCACATTCACGTCGCCGACGCAGCCCAGGCTGACGGTGACGCACTGGGCGCCTCACGATCTGCGCCGCACGGTGCGCACGACGCTGGCCTCGCTCGGGTGCCCCGACAGCGTGGCCGAGGCGGTGCTGGGGCACATGCAGGAAGGGGTCAAGGGTGTCTATAACCTGCACCAGTACGACAACGAGCGACGCGAGTGGCTGACCAGAGTGGCTGACTACTGGGAGCAGCTCGCGGCGTCGTCTTGAGCAGCGCGGCGGCCTTTGCGGGCGCCGGTGTTCTCCGGCGGTGGCAGTTCGGAGACCGGGCGCGCCTCGGCCCATTCCAGCAGCTCGCGGTAGAGCCAGCCCACGCGCGCGCCAGACAGTTGCCGCGGCTTCGGGAACTTGCCCTCGCGCACCATCCGCTCGATCGTCGATTCCGACAGGCTCACGCACGCCGCAGCGCCGGCGCGGTCCAGGTAGATCGGCGTGGTCATGCGAAGAGTCCTCCCGTCTTGCCGGCCAGCGCCCGCGCACACTGAGGGTTGAGCCACACGCATTCGGTGCGCAACCCAGTTCCACGACCGGCGGAGATGCGGGCGCTGGTGGTGTGGCGCGCCCAGTCGTGGAGCGTGTCGTCGTACAGGGCGTGCGGATAGCCGGACAGCACGACCGCACCTTTCAGTTGCCGCAGGGTATGCAGCAGCTGGAGGTGATCGTCGTCGCTCATTTCGTAGCGGTAGCAGCGCGTCGATGCACGCATGTTCCGGGTGTCGAGCACGTAGGGCGGATCGACGAAATGCAGGGCATCCAGGCCATCGTGCTGGGTCAGCACCTCGATCGCCGGACGGTGCTCGATCAGCACGCCGCGCATCCGCTCGGCTGCTGCCATGACCGATTCCGGGTAGCGCGTCCAGAGCATCTGCGCCGTTCCGTGTGCCCGCTTGCTGTCGATGCGGAAGCCGGTGGAGCCCTTGGTCGCGCCTGCGCTCCCGAAGCCCATAGCGGCGCGCACAGCCGTGCGGCGGGCCTGTTCGACCGGGTCGGCCGCCGGCGTCCACGACATATCAAACTCGGCGCGCGCGTAGGGTGTGAAATGGAGGGCCTGCAGCAGCTGGGCGCACTGGACTGGGTCGCGCAGCACGCGGAAGAAATTGACGATCTCGTCGTCGAGGTCGTTGTAGATCTCTGCGTATGCCCGCGGCTTTTGAAGCAGCACGCCAGCGGCGCCGCCGAAGGCCTCGGTGTAGCGTTGGTGCGGAGGGAAGAACTGCATCACCCACTGCGCCAGGCGGAACTTGCCGCCGTGGTAGCGCAGTGCCGGTGAATTGATAGCTGACGTCACGGCGTCCATTGTGTGTTCAATGACGTGGGTCAAAGCTCGGTGTCCTTCCGTTTCCAGCTCGGGCAGCTGCCCGAGCAGTGGCCGCGCTGCAGGCAGACGAGACAGATGTCGTAGAGCGGGTCGGTGGCGGCGCGGTATGTCATGGCGTCACCCGCTTGAACTCGACGACCCACACCCAGGGGTTGGCGTCCCAAGAGCCGGGGCCGTTGATCTGCTCCCATACCATGCGGAACGCAAGGCGCGGGTTGACCGCCAGTGCATCAATACCGAAGTACGCCATGCATCTGCCAACGACGGATGAGTCAGGCCAAGCGCCCTCCGCTTTGGCGTCCTCGATGCTGATGTCCTGCAGCCGCTCGACGCGGACGGCGGTCACTTCCAGGGTGATGCGACTGGCGCACCGGGGCATGTGGATGCTGGGCTGCCAGCCGCAGGCCACATCACCGCTTGCGCGATAAAGAACTCGGCCGAGCAAAGCCTTTCTGGCGTCGCAGAAGGCCTCGCGCACCCACAGCCGGTCACCGGGCTGTCCGTAGGGGCAGGATTTTCCAGTCTTCGTCAGCAGGCTCAGCAGCGCGTCAGCATCGCCGTCCCACGGCTTGATCGTGCGGTCGGTGACCATCTGCGGCTGCGGCTTCACCACCCGCCGCGTCTGCGTCTTCGTGCCGGCCAGGATCGCGCGCACCATCGGCGCGCTCATGAGCATCGGGCGTTCCTTCATCTCATCGCTCCTGGCTGGTCGGGTCGGTGTGCCGCGCGGTGGCGTCGGTCTGCTCGTACGGGTCGAGCACGGTGACGGACGGGCGGGTGCTGGGGCGGCCGGGGCGCGGGCCATGGATGGCGAGGTCGGGCGCGGGAGCGTTCTCGCGGCCGTAGTTGCCGGTGATGACCTGGTGCAGGGCGTGGTAACGGTTGCGGGCGTCCTGCAGGCGGATGCCGGTGGTGATGGCGGCGTCGGCGTGGCGGCGCACTTCGTCGTCGATCGCGCGCAGGCGGGTGAGCTTGTGCGCGAGGTCGTGCATCTGGGCTTCGGTGAGCTTTCGCATGGCGGCCTCAGAACGGGATGTCGTCATCGGGGTGGCCGCCTGCGCTCGCACCCGAGCCGGGCCGCGTGGCGGGCGCCTGGCGTGCGGGGGCGGTGTCGCCGCCAGCGGGGCGGGTGCCGAGCATCTGTATTTGCTCGGCGCGGATCTCGGTGGTGTAGCGGTCGATGCCTTCCTTGTCCTGCCACTTGCGGGTGCGCAGGCTGCCCTCGACATACACGGGTGAGCCCTTCTTCAGGTACTGGCCGGCGATCTCGGCCAGGCGGCCGTAGAAGCTGACGCGGTGCCACTCGGTGAGCTCTTTCTTCTCGCCGGTCTGCTTGTCCTTCCAGGTATCGGTGGTGGCCACGGTGATGTTGCAGATGGCGTCGCCGTTGGGGGCGTAGCGCGTCTCGGGGTCGCGGCCGAGGTTGCCGACGAGGATGACTTTGTTGACGCTGGCCATCAGGCACCGCCTTCGGGTATCTCGACCAGGTGAAGCTGGTCATACCGCAGCCGAAAGCCGGACGCGTTGCGGTGGCCGCCACCGCCGTAGTGCGCAGCAATCGCGCCCACGTCCGGGCCGGCCTCGGTCGATCGCAGGCTGAAGCACCGGCCGTCGGGCGTGTCGAAGTAGCATGCGCCGAAGGCGTTGCCTCGGGCGATCAGAGCCTGCCCGGCGTCGCTCGACATGGTGTAGGGGAGATTGGCCGATTCCACCAGGTAGCCGCCGATGAACATGCGGCGCGTGACCACGCCGAGCAGCTCGGCGATGTCCTTGTGGTGCTTGCGCTCGAGCGCGCGGCCCTCGGCCGCCAGCACGGCCGGATCGGTGGCCATGAGCTGGTCCCACACCGCAAAGTCATATGCGTGGCTGAACACGTTCGCTTGAATCTCGCGGGTGTCGGGCAGCGCGAAGCGCCACAGATCGCGGTCTTCGACGTGCAGCAGCAGCTTGGGCGGTACTTCGAACGGAAAGAAGTGATCCCATGCGATGCGGGCGCCGGACCGCTCCATGTCGAACACGGTGAGGGCGCCCTGCAGGCCTTCGAGGTCTTCGCGGGCGGTCTTGTGATGGTCGAGGACGGTGATGTTGCGCGCCTGGCTCACCATCTGTTCGAGCACCGCGCGCGGGTAGCTGAAATCGACGATGAATACATCGCGGCCGCGCACGTCGGGCGGCGCCTTGCCGTAGGTGCCGGCGTGGAACTCGATGCCATCACCGAGTGCGCGGCGCACGCACCAGGCGGCCGTGAAACCGTCAGCACAGTTACCGTGGTAGATGCAGATTGCGCTCATGCCGCCGCTCCTTCTTCGCACGCCGCTTGGCCGCTGAGCATGTCGATCGTGCGCGTGCAGCGCTCGATCGCGCCTTCGCCGGCGTCGTCAGTCGCGGGGGTGTTTCCTTCCTCCTGCCGGGCTTGCCCGGCAGCTGCTTTTGTCTTTCCCCGGGGTTTCTTCGCCGCGCCAGCGGCCTGTTCATTGGGTTGGCCAGCGGCTGCGGGCGCAGCCGGGTTGGGGTCTGCGCCCGCAGCCGGGAAGGGCCATTCGGTCATCATCGAGCCGGCTTCGCCACCGCCCTCGGGGGCGGTGGCCTTGGCCTTGCGCTTCGGCGCCGGCTTAGGCTCGTTCGCACGCGCAGCGGGTTCGGGGTCAGGGGCCTTTTCGGCGGTTCTTCCCGCCACTTTTCGGGCGGTACCGGCCTTGGTGCCCTTGGACTTCTCGCGTGCGGCGGCCTTCAGGTCTTTCTTCAGCGCGTCGGCATCGACACCCCAGCGCACGGCGAGCTCGGCAAGCACGGGCGGGGTTTCGGCGTAGCCGGTGGAGTAGCCCGCGACATGCAGGTGGCCACCTACGCAGCAGTCGATCATGAGCAGCATGAGGTCGGCGTCGCTCATCGATGCGATGCGCTCGCCGAGCGCGCGGTGACGCTCGTGGCCGTCGCCGATCTCTTCGCGCGGGATCCAGTTCTGCGTGATGCGGTGGCAAGCTTCGAAACCGGCGCCCCAGTAGGTCTGGCGGGCGATGGTGCGCAGGTGCCATGAGTCGAGCGGGTTGCCGGCGCCCAGGTGCGCGACGATTTCCTGCCGCACTTCGGCATAGAGCCGCTGGCGGAACTCGGCGGCTTCCTTGCGCTTGCGTTCTTCGGCGCGGGCGGCGTCGTCGGCCTTGCTCAGGCTGTTGTCGCCGGTCTGCTTGAGCGCTTTCTTCAGGTCGGCTTCCTTCACCACCGCCACGACGGTCTGCGTGGCCTGATGCACGACGTGAATGGGCTCGATGCCGGCCTGCTTCGCCAGCTGGCCGTAGGTCGGGGCCTTGCCGTCTTCGTCGCGGGCGCGCCAGTCCTGCTGGTCGAGCCTGACGTAGCCGTCGGTCGGGCGGTCGTGGTAGTCGCTGGGAAGGATCTTCTTCGCGTCGTCGCCGGTGACGACGGTCTTTCCCTTCTCTTCGAGCTTGCGCTGTGTGGCGCGCATGTTGGCGACCTTCTTGTCGCGGTAGCAGTGCGGGTCTGTGCACACGTCTGCACTGGCCACGTCGGTGAAGAGGTCGGCGAGGTTGCCGGTGCGCTTGGGGCAGTCGGTGCAGCTGCCTGCGTCGGTGAGGCTGGCGTCCTTGCGGTCGAAGGGGGCTTTGCGCAGATCCAGCATGTACTGCTCGTGTATGTGCTGTTGCGCCTGGCGGTGGCTCATGTTGCGCCGGGTAATCTCCTCGGCCGCCTGCTTCTGCAGCGGCGATACCGGGATGCGGGCAATGAGCAGCGCGATGGACGCCGAAAGCCCTGCTTCGTCGATGATCTTGCGGGCGCGGAAGTCGAGGTCACACAGCTTGAGCCGGGCGTAGATGTAGGCCTTGCTCTTGTTGATGCGGGCGGCGAGCTCGTCGGCGGTGTAGCCGTGGTCCTTCATCATGAGGCGGTAGCCGTCGGCCTCTTCGAACTCGGTGAGGTCGCGGCGCTGCAGGTTCTCGATGATCTGCAGCTCGAGCACTTCGCGGTCGGTGAGGTGCCGGACGAGGCCGGGTATGAGGTCGAGCCCGGCACGCAGTGCGGCCCGGTACCGGCGCTCGCCGGCCACCACCTCGTACAGCGGGAAGCCGCCGGTGAAGTCGGCCGATATCGGCTGATTGGCGGGCCACGGCCGCACCAGGATGGGCTGCATCACGCCGTGCTGACGCACGTTCTCGGCCAACTCGGCGAGCGCAGCTTCGTCGAAGTGCTTGCGCGGGTTGGTGGGCGAGGCGTGCAGCGTGCGCACGCCCAGCGCCTGGGTGATGCAGGCGCGGTACTCGGGCGACTTGGTGTCGTAGTCGAGGGGGCGGGAGAGATCGGTGATCATGTCAGGGCTCCTGCGGGTCGGCCCATTCGACGCCGCGACGCGCGGTGCCGACGGGGATGAGGGCGAACACGTCTGCCCGGGCAGCGCCGGCGCGCACGGCCTTGAGGGCGGTGGCGCGAGCGGTGGCGTCTGACGTGAAGCGGCGGGGTGTGCGCTTGGGCGCGGTGATGAGGTAGCCGGCCGGGGCATGGGTGGCCACCGTGGCGGCGGGCGCGTGGCGTGCAGCTTCTGCGGCACGCAGCTGAGCCTGCAGGCGCACGTTCTCGGCGTGCATCGTGCTGAGCTGTTCCTGCAGCTCTTCGATGCGGGTTTGCAACGTGGTGATGGGCGAGACCTCGGCCTTGGGCGGGATCGTTTCCACCGCGGACGCAGTGGCGGGCTCAGTCGTGACCACCGCCGCCGCGGCCGTGGTCGGCTCGGGCGCATCAGCCAGGTCTGCGCCGCCGGTCTTCAGCTTCGCCTTGCCTTCGGCCGTGAGGTGATAGCCGGGCCGGCGGGTGACGTCGTCTCGCTTCTTGGTGACGAGGTTTGTGTTCACGTACAGGTTGTTGCGCACGCGGTTGAGGTCTTGCTTCAACTCGTCGGCCAGCTCCTGCGCGGTGATTCCGGGGTTCTTGCTGATCGAGGTCAGCAGGTCGTTGATGAGCGACATGTTGCGGTCCTCGTTCAGTGGAAGTTGCAGGCCTTGCACACCATCGAGTGCAGGCCCTGGATGGATGAGCGCTTGCCGACGTAGGTCGGCGGCTCGGTCTTGCGGTAGAGCAGGTAGGTTGTGCCGTTGCCTTCCTTCTTCTCGCTCACGAAACAACCGTGGTCGTGGGCGATCTGTCGCGCCTCTTTCAGCACCTGGCGCGGATCACGGGTGCTCGGCATGGGTGCTGCCCTCCGGGCAAGTGGTGGCGGTGCGCATGCCCTTCAGCGCCTGCTCGAAGCAGTGCAGGCCGGTGCTGAAGATGAGGTCGCACAGGGCGTCGTCATCGGCGTGCGGGTGGGTTTCGCGGTGCTCGGCCATGGCCGCTTCGAGACGCGTGGCGGTGGCGGGGTCGAGCATCACGGTGACCGGCGTGCGGTTGTCCGGCTCGAACAGGAAGGGGTTGTGCAGGGTGCCGGGGGCGTTCATCGGGCGGCGCTCCGCAGCGGTTCGTCGGTGGCGCGCTCGCGCAGGTCGGCCGGCCATTCGGCGGTGCTGGGCGTGCGGCCGTGCGCGCGCAGCACGGTGTAGGCGCGGGCGAGGGCGGCGGTGCTGGTGAGGCTCACGCTGCCGTCGCGCGGCTTGCCCTTGAGCACGGCGTGCCGCCACATGAGCTCACGGTGGGCGGTGAACAGGCCGCTGAGGGTGTCGAGCACCACGGTCAGCGCGGGCGCCGTGTTGGGCGCCGGGTCGGTCGCGTGCAGCTGGCAGAGCGTTTCGTCGACGCGGTCGTAGTGCAGGGTGACGGCGACGACCCAGCCGATGAAGCCGGCGAAGGCCAGCAGGCAGAGCATCTGCCAGACGGTGATGGGGATGGGGGTGAAGAGCAGCTCGCGCATGGGTCACATCTCCAGTTGGGTGGGGCGGGGGGTGACGGTGCGGTCGAGGTGCTCGATGTCGGCGCTGCACTCGGCGGCCAGCGCGGCGCGTTCAGCGACCAGGGCGGACTGCAGGCGCTCGTTCTCGACCATGACGGCGTCGGCGTAGTCGAGCCGGCCGACAATGAGCAGGCCGCAGAGGATGACGAGCAGGTAGAACGCGAGCTCGCGGCGGGTGAGGGTGTCGCGGGGCTTCATGCGTGGCGCTCCGCAATTGTCTGCAAGGCCATGCATCCAGCGGGCTGCTCCAGCGCCGCGAGCAAGGTCATCAGCGTGGGTGTCGGGCGATCGCCTTCGATGCTGATGCGAATCACGGGCGCGGCTTCGTCGGTCGGCGCGAAGAAGAAGTTGCCGCTTACGCACGCCAGCACGCGCCGGCCTTCATACAGGGCGGTTTCGACGGCACGACGGCTCGGCTCATCGGCATAGATATCCGTGCAGCCGAAGGCCTGCGCGATGAAGGGTGCGGCCGTCGTCTTGCCGCAGCCCTGCGGACCTTCGAGGATGACCAGCAGCGCGCTCATGCCATCACCTCGTCGCGCAGGCGCTCGGCGATCTTCACCAGATGCGGGTAGTTCATGGCGCGGGCGAGCTGGACGGCGGCCTCGTCGGGCAGGAGGACGAACAGGCGGGCGAAGAAGCTGCGGGCGCGGTCGTTCCGCGCTTGGCTACTGTCGCCGGGTGCGGCGGAATTGGCCTCGTGCGCGATGAGCAGCAGCTCGTCGAGCGTGATCGAGGTGGTGGGTGCTGCTTCGGGCATGGTGACCTCCTTGGCAAGGCAGAAATGTCGCCTTGAAATCCAAGATAAGGCATTTATGCCTTTCTCGCAAGGCAAAAGTGCCTTACTGGTGCCGGGTCATCCAAAAGGGTGATTGCGTGCGGGTCTTCTAGGGTTGGGTGATCAGGAAACGAAGGGTGTCGCTGTAGCTTAGGGCGGGAGGTATTCGCAGCTCTTCTTCGACTTCGCCGTGCTCTAGACAGTGTGTGAATTGGGCTTCAGTGAGGAGGTATGCAAATCGGCGGCGTGGGTCTCGCGTAACGATGTGAATCTCGATCGTGTCGCGGACGGCAACAACTTCGATAGCAGATGATCGATCACGCGCCCAGAAGAGGTCGCCTTCGCAGACGTCGATAGGCTGCTGAGGTCGCGTCCACAGTCGGTCGCGGATGGCGATCCGCGATACGTCGCCCGGCGGGGTGCCGGAAAGCGCGGCCAAGTTCCGGGCGATCTTCGTTCGCTCGGGGTTGATGTACTCGCGCAAGGCGATTCCGAATATTGGCCAGTGGTGGGGCTCGACCGCATATGCCCAGTATCGGAACAGTTTGGCTGGCTCCAGATCCTGGGCTCTTCGCCGGCCCTTCTTGGCCTTGGGGGCCTCGCTTCGGTGCTTCCAGTCGTAACCGGTTGTGTCGGTGACCAGGCTGATGCGATCTATCAGGTATGTCCGTGGTCCTTGCTCGTTGGCTTCGCGAACGCGAGCTCGGTCACCCGAAACGGCGATGACATAGATTTGCCGCAATGTGCCGGGCTCGAGTCCGCCGTCATAGGCGACGATGAGTACTTCACCGGTTTCGGATGCCTCGGTGAGTCGGCGAGCAACGCTATCGGTCATGGTAGTCGGCGGGTGGCTCGGCGGCGAACTCAAGAGCGGCGTCGCGTACCTGGGCGTACAGGCGCCGCTCGGCAGTTGTCCGCGGCACGACGGGCGGCGCCTTCGGGTCCAAGTCCGGGAAAAGCATCTGCCAAGGCTCCAGCTCCCATATTCGGGCGAGGGCTTCCACGGCTGAAATGGAGGTCGAAACAGACTTGCTGAGGATGCGGCTTACCGTCTTCTGGTCGATGCCAGCCTTCTGCGCAACGGCCTTCTGGCTGGGGCGCGGTGGTCTGGAATTCATCAAGCGGTCGAGGTTCTCCGCCAGTACGGTCGCTGCATCTTTCTTCATGTGGCTAGTGTGCAACCGCGCGAAAGGCATTTGTGCCTTTTCAAACGAGGCAAAAAAGCCTAAAGTGGTGCGCATGGACATGATTTCCTTCGTCAGGAGAGAGTTGGCAGGGCGAAACGGGTCGCTTCGGCGCATTGCCGAGGAAACCGGCATCGCCTACGACACGCTGTTGCGGATCAAGAACGGCGAGGGCGACCCCGGTTACTCGAAAGTCGCGCATCTCGCGAGCTACTTTGGGTGGTTCCCGGGCGTCACGGCGGTCGATGCCGTTCAGCAGGAACGCGCCTCATGAAGTCAGCTGCTCTTCTTCTCTTCGCTTGCACTCGGCACACACAGGCCGTCCGGCGTCGCTCGATCTTTCCAGCGGCGCACGGCCTTGGCCTTGTCGAGCGCTGCTTCGCAAGCACGCTGGTCGTCGAACGTGGCCGTAGTGAGCGACACGCCGTCGACGCTGAGGGCGCTGCCCCACGGAATGCCCAGAATCAAGATCCACTTCATGTTGATGTCCTTTCTTTGATGGAAGGCGAGGTGACCCGTGACGCGGCCTGAGTGGTACGACACGCCGGCGATGCTGCTGGCGAGCGCCGAAGTTGAGAGCGCGCGGGCGCATCTCGAAACCGCCGTAAGGGACAGCGCACCTCGTGTGGACGCGTGCCTGGCCTCGGCAAACCAGTCCGATTCACCCATGAGGAGAGAGCCGTGAGCACACCTGTGTCCGCGACGCCGAGGCGCGTCCGTATTCCGTACACCCGCGTCTGGATCGACTGCACATGCGGTGCGGCGCAAAAGCACGGATGCGCGTGTATTCAAAGGCTGATGCCGGCCGATATCGACCGCCTCGTTGAGCAGGATGAGCTGGCCAAGGTGGCAACGCGTGAAGCCAGTGCGGAGATGCGCGAAAACGTCCGCGTGGTGATGGCGTCGGCATTTCTCAGTGTCCCCGGTCGCGAGGAGCGCGATCGGTTGTTTGCACTCGAGCTTGCGCGTCGATCGTCTTGTACACGCTCGCGGCCATCTTCAGCGCAACCGGATGGAAGGCCTGGTGCTGCTGTCCGATTTCGATCGCAGCTCGCAGGTCTTTTGAGAGCCGTGGCAGATCGACTTGACGGCCAAGTGCTGAAATAACGAGTGATATGGCTTCGGCATGCGCAAGGGCGAACTCTTGCATCACGACGTTCATGTACTTCGACGCGGTCAGCTTCTTGTCGAAATCGTCCATGTTGTCGGGGTCGAACTCGACGGGCTTCTCGATCATGGTGCGCTCCTGTGGTGATGATGATGGTCTGGAACCCTGATTCTATCCGCATGGGGCGCGCCTCCCTTTTCGTCTCCTCCTCACCGCCTGGAACCGGACAGCAGGCGGCGGGTTTCCGACCGGCCTGGCCGGTCGGCTTTTCTTTGCCTTCAGTCTCGCGCAGCGGGGCGGGGCCTTCCACGGGACAGTGACCGAGGATTCCCAGATGACTCCTGAACAGGCGTTCTACAACGTGGTGTCGGACTACGCGCCGGGCGCGAAGGCGCTGGCCGATGCGATGGGCCGGCGATACAAGGCCTTGCTCAACAAGGCGAACCCGAATGAGCTGGGGCATGAGCCGACGCTGTCGGATGTGCGCAAGGTGACGGCGCTGACCGGCGATCTGCGGGTGATCGAGGCGCTGGCGGCGGAGCAGGGCGCGGTGGTGGTGCGCCTGCCCGAGGTGCCTGAGTGCTCGCGGCAAGACCTGCTGCAGCACGTGCTGACCTGCAACAAGGAATTCGCGGATGTCTTCGCGGAGCTGCAGGAAGACATGCGCGACGGCAAGCTGCGGGCGCATGAGTTCGAGCGGCTGCAGGTGCAGGTGAACGAGAGCATCGCCGCGCACCTGGAGCTGCTGGAGCAGGCGCGCAGCATGGTGGTGGAGCGGGCGCGTGTGGTGGGGCTTCGTGGGGTGTCGCGTGGCTGATCTCTACGACCAGGCGACCGAGCGCGAAGAGCACGACCGCGAGCTGGCGATCGCCGCGGCGCGCCGGCCGGTGCCGACCCTGCCCGATGCGACGGGCGGATGCCTGAACTGCGGTGACGACATCGCGGAAGCTGACGCGGCCGGCGAGGCGATTGCCGACCGCTGGTGCTGCATCGAGTGCCAGGAAGACTGGACAGCACGGCGCGCGCGGAAGGGCTCATGAGCGCGGCGATCGAGTGGGACAACATTCCGTATGCCCTGGCGGAGCGGCGGCAGTGGCTGCTGTGGCGTTTCGAAGAGAAGCCGGGTGACAAGAAGCCGCGCAAGGTGCCGTATTACGCGAACGGCAAGCGGCGCACCGGCAAACAGGGTAACGAGGCGGACCGCGCGCAGTTGGTGCAGCTGGATGACGTGGTCAGCGCACTCTTGACGGCGCCGGATCGCTGGGCGGGCATCGGCTTCGCCTTCCTGCCGGGCGATGGGTTGATTGGCATCGACCTGGACAAGGTGATCGACCCCGAGACGGGCGAGATGCAGGACCGCGCGCTGGCCATCGTGCAGGCGTGTGCGTCGTTCACGGAGTACTCACCGTCAGGCACCGGCCTGCACATCTATGTGCTGGGCGAGACGCAGAGCGCGAAGAGCAACGACATCGGTGTGGAGGTCTTCTGCGGTCGCCAGTTCTTCACGGTGACGGGCCGGCGGCTGAGTGACACGCCACCCGACGCGCAGCCGATATCGCCCGAGGTGCTCGGGCGCCTGCACGCGACGATTGCCCAGGCGAAGGCGAAGCCTGAGCGCGCAGCGGCACCCGCGCGTGAGCGGGCGGCCACACCGGCACCGGCGGGCAGCGGGTACGCGGACCGTGCGCGCATCGAGAGCGCGCTGGCGTACGTGGATGCGGACATCGGCTACAACGACTGGCTGGCCATCGGCATGGCGCTGTATGACGCGCTGGGTGAGCAGGCGGGCTTCTCGGTGTGGGACTACTGGAGCAGCAAGGGGGGCAAGTACCAAGGCGCTGACTCGCTGATCCCGCACTGGCGGTCATTCGGCGGGCGCGCGCCCGGTGGTGATGGCGTGATCTTCCGCCTGGCGATGCTGGGCGGCTGGCAGCCGCCGCGCAAGCAGCGCCCGATGGCGGATCCACCGCCGGCACCGGCGGTGGATGAATCGGCCGGGACGGCGCCAGACCCCGAACCCGCTGCGCAGGCCGCAGGTGGGGGCGGTGGTGAGGATGGCCCGCCGCCTGACATCGAGGTGCCCGACAGCCCGAAGCCGTGGGCTGACCGGCTGTTCTTCCGCGGCAGGTTCCTGATGGACTGCCGCGAGAACGTGTATCTGTTCCTGAACCACCACCCGCAACTGGCGGGCATGCTGGCGGCGGATACGTTTGCGCGGAAGATCCGCATCATGCGGCCGCCGCCGTGGCACTCGGGGCCGTTCGTGCCCGGCGAGGAGTGGCGCGAGGATCACAACTACCGGCTGGGCATGTGGCTGGGCGAGACGCAGTCGCTCGTCATCCGCAGCGTGGATACGCTGGCCCTCGCCGCAGGCTGGGTTGCGCGCGAAGCGCCCTTCAACCCGGTGCAGGATTTCGTCCAAGCGGTGGAATGGGACAGGCAGGAGCGCCTGCCGAGCTTCCTGACCGACTACCTGGGCGTGGCGCCGTCGACGTACGCGACGCTGTCGGGCACGTATTTCTGGGTGTCGCTGATCGCCCGGATCATGCAGCCGGGTGCGGTGGTGCGCTCGATGCCGATCCTTGAAGGGCCGCAGTTCCAGGGCAAGTCGACGGTGGTGCGCATCATCGGTGGCCAGTGGTACAGCGACACGCCGCTCGATCTGAACAGCAAGGACGTCTATCAGAACATCCAGGGCGTGCTGGTCTATGAGATCGCCGAGCTGGACGCCTTCAATAAGGCCGAGAGCACACGCATCAAGGCATTCATCTCGTCGCTGCGGGACCGCTTCCGGGCGCCCTATGACCGCGAGCCGGCCGACCATCTGCGTCAGACCGTGTTCATGGGCACGACGAACCAGGACGAGTACTTCAAGGACAGCACCGGGAACACACGGTACTGGCCGTGGCGCACCCAGGCGGTCGGCCGGATCAACCTGGAGGCGCTGGCCCGCGACCGCGACCAGCTCTTCGCTGAGGCCTTCTGGCGCTGGCAGCAGGACGAGCGATGGCACCCGACGCGCGAGGAGCAGGAGGCGTTCTTCGAGCCGGAGCAGCGTGAGCGCGAGATCGATGATCCGTGGGAAGCGCAGCTGGCCAAGTGGCTGAAGGAAGTCACGAAGGACCGGGTGACGGCGCTCGACGTGCTGCTCGACTGCCTGAAGGTCGAGCCGTCGAAGATCGACAACACGCGGCAGATGCCGACACGTATCGGCATCGTGATGAAGCGGCTGGGCTGGACAAAGGGACGGGACACCACCGGTGCGCGTGAGCGCTACTGGATGCGACCTGAGGCATGGAAGGCGGGTGTGAAGGCGAACGAGCCGGCCCGCGACCCATGGGAGGGCGACGATGTTCCGATCTGACGTCCAACCTCGTCCAACCTTTCGACGAAGGTTGGACGGCGCAAACGGCTTGCCGCCGCCATCCGTCCAACCTCCCAACGTCGGCCAACCTTGCCGCCCGCACGAGGGCGCGCAGGGGCGGGCGAGCGCGTGCATACGCGTGCACGCGCGCAGCTACGTTGTCCCTCGTTGGGAGGTTGGACAGATCAAGGATTGGCGCGGGTTTCAGCCGTCCAACCTTTCGTCCAACCCTGAGAGGAGGTCGGACATGAGCCTAGATCAGATGCGCCGGGGCTTCCCGGACGCGGTGCGCGAACTGCGCGCCGTCCATGACTGGACCGATGCGGACATCGCCGACCTTCGAGAGGCGGTGGCCAAGGCCGTGAAGGCTGGCCAGCACCTGGACCTGTGGGCCGCGTGGCTCGGCGATTACGCCCAGCATGCCCGCGACCGCAGTGCCATGGTGCGGCGGCTTGAAGTCGAGGCCGCCGCCCTTGCGCGTGAGGCGAACGCGCGCCTGCAGCCGTGGCGGAGGGTCGCGTGATGCGCGGGTCCTTCCTGGCAAATCCGCAATACGGTGAAGAAGACCGCGCTTTTTCGCCAGTTGTGGCCGGTTCATGGGGTTGGTTGGTCCGATGAGCGACGGGTACATCAGCGGGCAGCAGCAGCTGGCCCTGGCGCACGGGGTGTCCGATGTGACCATCCAGGCGTGGGAGTCCGAGGGCATGCCGGTGCTCGAGCGCGGTGGCCAGGGCCGGCCGAACCGGTACCGCCTGGCGGACACCATCGTGTGGCGCGTCGATCGCGAGTTGAAGCGGGTGCGCGAAGAGTCGCCGCGCGATCAGCTGGACCGGCTCAAGTCGCAGCAGCTGGCCATGGCGATCGCCAAGGACCAGAAGATGCTGGTGCCGGCCGGCCAAGTCGAAAGCGCCCTGGCTGCCCGGATCATCGCCACGCGCGAACTGCTGCTGCGCGGCCGCACTTGGGCCGAGCACGACGCCGAACAGGATCCGGTGCGCCGGAAAGCGCTGCGCGGCGAGATCGTTGAGGCGGCGCTGCGTCGCGTGGCCACCGCGCAGGCCGGCGACGTGTCCGACGACGAAGAGGATGAGGACGAGGATGCAACCGGCGCCTGACTTCCTCGCTGGGTTCCTCGACCTCGAGCAGGCCGCGGCCGCGCTCGCTGAGATGCTGGCGCGTGCCTGGGCGAACTGGGCGCCGCCCAAGCCGCTGTCGTACGCCGAGTGGGCGGAATCGGAGCGCGAGCTGAGCCCCGAAGAAAGCGCGCTGCCGGGCCCGTACTCGCTCGACAACACCCCGATGCTGCGCGGCATCCTGGCCGCGTGCGATGACCCCGCGGTGCGCAAGATCGCCACCCAGAAGCCTGCCCAGATCGGCTACACCGCCGGCGTCGTGTGCAGCGTGATGGGCTACAACGCTGCGCACCGGCCCAGCGTGCAGGTGGCCGTGTTCCCGCGTGCCCAGTCGGCCCGCGACTTCGCGGATGAGAAGTTCGACCCGATGGTGCGCGCCACGAAGGCGCTGTCCGCGTGCATCAGCCTCAAGAGCCGCGCGAAGGGCAACAGCACGCTGCGCAAGCGCTACGCCGGCGGCCTGATCAAGCTGGTGGGCGCCAACAGCCCGGCGGACGTGAAATCCACCAGCGCGCGCATCGTGGTGGTCGAAGAGCCGGACGACGCCAGCCAGAACGTGAAGGGGCAGGGCGACGTGATCAAGCTGGTCGAGGAGCGCGCCAAGACCTACGAGGACCACCTCATCCTGATCGGCGGTACGCCCACCGCGAAGGGCGCATCGAACATCGAAGCCGAGATCGCGGTGAGCGATGCCCGGGTGCCGATGATCCCCTGTCACGACTGCGGCGAGTCGCACACCCCGCAGTGGGAGAACGTGACCATTCCGGAGATCCCGGCCGACCAGCCCGCGCACGAGGTCTATGGCCGGTCCGACCCCTCGCGCGCCTTCTACAGCTGCCCGCACTGCGGCTCGGTCTGGACCGACGAGCAGCGCGAGGCCAACATCCTCGCCGCCTCGCGCCGGCCCGATTACGGCTGGGTGGCCACCAAGCCCTTCAACGGCATCGCCGGCTTCCATGAGCTGAGCGAGCTGTGCAGCACCTTCGTCGGCTCGCGTGTGCCGGTGCTCGCGCGCAAGTTCCTGGAAGCCCAGGCAAAGCTGGAAGCTGGCGACCCGGGCGAAATGATCGCCTTCTGGAACTCGTCGCTCGGCCGCTGCTGGGAATACAAGGGCGAGCTGCCGGAAGACCAGGAGCTCATCGACCGCGCCGAGGACTACCCCGAGTGGCAGGTGCCGGTCGGCGGCATCGAACTGCTGCTGCTGGTCGACGTGCAGCACGACCGCCTGGCCGTCAGCCTGTGGGCGGTCGGCCGCGGCGAAGAAATGTGGCTGGTGCATTGGGGCGAGTACTACGGCACCACCATCATCCCGCTCGCCGGCGCCTGGCTGGAGCTCGAGCAGCTCATGCAGCGCCGCTACCAGCACGCGCTCGGCGTGTGGATGACCGTGCGCGCGGTCGGTATCGACTGCTCCGACGGCCAGACCTCTGACGCCGGCTACGCCTTCGTGCGGCGCCACCACCAGGCGGGCGTGCGGCCGGTGCTCGCGCTCAAGGGCGCCAGCGACGACGAAGGCCGCGTCGAGATCTGGACGCCGCCGCGCCTGGTCGATCCGAACAAGCGCGCCACCAAGGCCAGCAAGGCCGGCGTCGCCATCAACATCGTCGGCACCGCCAAGGCCAAAGACCTCATCCTCGGCTACGCCGCGAACGCCGGCCGCATCCGCCTCACCGGTACCGGCGCCGGCCGCATGCACTGGTACAAGGGCGTCCGCCCCGACTGGTACGCGCAGATGCTGTCGGAGATCAAGGTGCCGAACCGCTCCGGCCGCCGCGCCTGGAAGAAGCGCACCGACCGCCACAACGAGGCGCTCGACACCTGCGTCTATGCCGTCTACCTCAGCCGCTACCTGCGCCTGCACCTGCGCAAGCCCGTGCAGTGGGACGTCGCCGAGCTGATGCTGCGGCAGTCATCCCTCATCGACGACACCCCGCCGGCCGCACCGCCCGCGCTTCAGCAGGCCGTGGTGGTGCTCACCGAGCGCAAGCCCGCGCAGGCCGCCGCCCCTGCGGTGGTCGAGCAGCCGGCGGGCGAGCAGGGCGCAGAGCCCACCGCCCAGCCCACCGCCCAGGCTGCCGAGCCGGCCCCGGCTGAGCCCATGGACATCATGGCGCTCATCGACGCGCACCGGCACGGTCGCGGCAAACCCGCCAAGCAGCGCACGCCGCTCGAAACCATGCTTGCGGCGCGGAGGGCGCGTTGAGCGACCTCGTCACCGACATGCGCGACATCCTGCGCCGCCTCGGTGTCTCCGACGACGTGGCGGCGCTGTGCGAAGCCGAGCTACGCGCCAAGTACGGCGGAGACGAGGTCTATGTCGGCCGGAAGAAGAAAGGGCGCCTCGTCGAGGCGCTGGAGCGTGAGCCGCAGGCGGATCTGTCAGAGATGGCGCGGCGGCTCGGGGTGTCGGAGCGACGGCTGCGGCAGATCAGGCAGCTGACGGGGAAGTAACGGACACGTATGGGCATGGTGCCGGAGCGAGAGGACGAGAATGATTTGCAAGCCTGAAGAAGCCAAGGACTACAAGTGCTGCGCGATGGACAAGAATTGCGAAGGCCCCGCGTGCATGGCGTGGCGCACTGAAGTGAAGCAGTCAGTCGAAATACGCAAGTCTCGCCTGCCGCTGCCGCCTCAGTTTGAAGCCACCGGGCGTGGCTACTGCGGCCTAGCACATCGCTGAGCAAGCCGAACTAGATGAGCACCGCGGGTGAGTGAGTTCCAATGCCTCGGGCAGCGCAAACCTGACCAGGCCCACCACCCCCGGAAATTTTTCCCCCTGAAAATTTCCGCGCCGCTCATGCACGCTGCCGCGCATGAGCGATCCTGCCTACACCGAGCCCGTCACCCTGCGTGCGGGTGACTCCGTCACCTGGCGCACCGCGCTGCCCGAGCACCGGCCGGCTGACGGCTGGTCGCTCGCGTACCGGCTGCTCTGGTCCGGCGGTTACGCCGACTGCGTGGTTGATGTCGAGGGCGATGAGTACATCGTCAGCCTGAGCGCGTCGCAGACCGCCGGCGTGCCCGCGGGCAAGGCCCGGCTTTTCGGCTGGGCCTGGCGTTCGGCCGATCGCCTCACGGTGCATGACTCGGTGCTGCCGGTGCTGCCCAACCTCGCGACGGCCACCACCTACGACAGCCGCACCCAGGCGCAGAAGGCACTCGAAGACGCCCGCGCCGCGCTCGCCGCCTACACCGCCGACGGCGGCGCCACCGTCGAGAGCTACACCATCGCCGGCCGCAGCATGAAGTTCCGCAGCGCGGCCGATCTGATCACCCTGATCGCCAGGCTCGAGCGCGACGTTGCCCGCGAGCGCATCGCCGGCGCCGTGCTGGCCGGCGGCGCGCCCGGCCGCGTCGTCACCCGTAGCCAGTGAGGTAAGCATGGGCTTCCTGCAGAAACTCTTCGGCCGTCGGGAATCTGTGCAGGCGCGTGCACAGTGGCTCGAGCGCACCGTGCACAACGTCGTCGAAGCCGCCGCCGCCCGGTACGCGCGCAGCGGCGCCTTCGACGCCGCTGAAACGCACCCGTGGTCTGAAGCGTGGGACACCGCCGACATCAACCTGAACGACGCCCTGGCCAGCCGCCTCGGCGTGCTGCGTGGCCGCTCCAAGACGCTGGCGCGCAACAACGAGTGGGCGCGCCGCTACCTCTGGCTCAGCAAGAGCAACGTGCTTGGCCCGGTCGGCATCCAGCTCCGCATGACGCTCGACAAGCGCAACGGCGACCCCAACGACCGCGTCAATGATCTGATCGAAGGCGGCTGGCGCCACTTCGGCCGGCGCGGAAACTGCGACCTCACCGGTACGCTGACTTGGCGGCAGGTCGAAAAGCTCTGCCTGCTGTGCCGCGAGCGCGAAGGCGAGTTCCTCATTCGCCTGGTCAATGGTGGGCCGCACGGCCTGCTGCTGCACGTGCTCAACCCCGCCGTGCTCGACGTCAATCTGCGCGGCGAGTACCAGGGCCGGCGCATCCGCATGGGCATCGAGATCGACGACGCCGGCGGCCCGGTCGCCTACTGGCTGCTCACCGTGCAGCCCGGCGAAGACCTCTTCAGCGGCGTGCCCGCCGTCGGCCGGCGCCACGTGCGCGTGCCGGCCGCCGAAATCATCCACGGCTTCGACAAGGAAGAGCCCGACCAGCTGCGCGGCTACCCCGCGCTCACCGTGGGCGCCGAGCGCCTGTACCTGCTGAAAGACTTCGAGCGCTCGGCCGCGGTGGCCAGCGCCCACAGCGCCAAGCGCGGCGGTTTCTTCTACACGCCCACCGGCGAGGCGCCGGACGGTTTCGCCGACCATCTCATCAGCGCCGTGCTCGATCAGGCGCGGGCCGAGGGCCGCGAACTCAGCGTGGACGAGCTGCAGGCGCTGAAAGATGCCTCCTCCAAGTTCAACACGCTGGTGCCCGGCCAGTTCGACACCCTGCCGCACGGCGTGCAGTTCCAGAAGTTCGACAGCGACTACCCGAACGTCAATTACAACGAGTACACCAAGGCCTGCGTGCGCGGCTTCAGCGCCGGCCTGGGCATGAGCTACGCCACCCACGGCAACGACCTCGAGGCGGTGAACTACTCATCCGCCCGCGTCGGCATCGTCGATGAGCGCGAGGTCTACAAGTTCCGCCAGGTAGAACTTGTCGAAGAGCTGCACGAGCGCGTCGCAGCCGCCTGGCTCTCGCGCGCCATGCTCGCTTATGCCCCCTTCCGCCGGCTCGCCTACGACCGGCTGGAGCAGTACATCGACGCCATGTCGTGGCAGCCGCGCCGCTGGGTCGGCATCGACCCGGTCAAGGAAGCCCAGGCCAACGAAATCAACCTGCGCCTGCGCCTCACCAGCCGCCGCCGCATCATCCGTGAGCGCGCCGAAGACCCCGACGAAATCGAGCGCGAAATCGCCGAAGAGCAGGCGCTCTATGGCGACCTCGACGCCGAAAACATGCCGCGCCCGAACGACCAGGCTGACGACGAAGGCGAGCAGGACAACGATCAATCCACCAGCGGGCGGGCCAGCCGCCTGCACATCGCAGGAGCTTGAACATGCCGCAGATCACCATGCTGGAAGACGTGTGGGACGGCCCCACGCTGCTCGCCAAGGGCGCCTCACCGATCGTCAGTACCGAACTGGCAGATCAGCTGGTGGGGGTAGGGAAGGCGGTGGATTCGAGCGGCTACCGTGGCGCACGCGTAGACGCGACGATGACCGATGATGTGCAGCGCGCGGAGGCCGCTGCGGTGGTTGAGGCTGCTGGTGCGATAGTCCCGCTGCGCCGTGCCATCTCCGGCATTCCGACTGCAATGGCTTTCGGAAATTCGATCTGCGCGCAGAACCGTATCGGCGCCAATACGGTTAATGGCTCAGTCTCCTTCGATGCGCATCTGTGGTGGGCGCAGGCGTTCAGCGGCCATGCATTCGAATGGCTGCAGACCGGCGCAACCGTGCAAGTCGGCGCGTCTGCCTCGTCGCTGCTGACGCAGGGCATCTACGGCTACAGCGGGGCTACGTCAGTCGATATCTACAACACGGCGTTTGCCGTGACGCTTGGCGCGTACCGACCGAATTACGCTCTGATCCAGATGATCGAGAACGACGTCACGCAAATCGTCGCCGGAACCATCACGAGAGTTCAGGCGCAGACCGCATATCGGAACACGATTTCCGGCTGCCTTGCGCAAGGCACTACTCCCATTTTCATCGGCTGCCTTCCGTCAAAGAGCTACAGCACGGCTGCGCACGCCACGGAATACTGGGCGCTGACGAATTACGTTGAAAGCCTTCAATCCCTGTATCCCGGCATGATCTATGTGCCGGTCTCCGATTTGTACATGGACAGCGCACTGACCACTCCTCAGCCGCTTTCGTCTGGCATCTACGCCAACTACACCGATACGTCCGTCCATCCGAAAGTTGCAGCCCCGCTGATCGGTGCGCGAATCGCAGATATCCTCGGATTGCATGGGATTCTAGGTTTCGGCCTCATACCCGGCCCCGGGGATGCTCGATATATCGGCGGGAACGCTTTCACCTCTGGTACTGGTGGAACGGCCAGCGCGCCGGTTACGGGTAGTGTTGCGAATAACCTGACGATCGCGAACAACATGACGTCAGCAACCATTGCAGCTGCCGTTGTTAATAGAAACGGTCGACAGGCGCAGCAGATTTCCGTAACCGCGGGCACCTCGACAGGTTTTCAGAACATGTTCAGCGAGTTCACCTCCGCGATCAATTCTGGCCCCTCGTCGTTTGCGGTTGGCGACATCGTGCAGCTTCTCGTCGAATTTGAGATCGACAGTGCTACCGCGCTGACCGGATTGCGTGATCTGACGCTGGAGCTGGCGCATACGGGCGGAGCCGTCACGCCGTACCAGATGTTCAAAAAAGCAAACGCAGACACGTTCGACACGATCACGATCCCCACAGGTCGGCCGATGGTTTTTGCAACTCCGCTTTCGGTGGTGACGCCAGGAACTACGGCGGTGCGTCCGTTCTTTTACGCGTATGCAAGTCAGAACGCTGCGGCAGCGACCGGACGGTTTTTCAATACAAAATTCGCTGTTGTGAATTGGTCGAAGTCGAACTGACGCCACACAGCCGCCTCCGGGCGGCTTCTTCATCTGTTACCCCGGAAATTTTTCCCCCTAAAAATTTCCGCGCCTCCTCTCCACACTGCGCCTCAGTCACTCACTGAGGCGCAGTCATGTCGAGGCTCATCGATCTTTCGCCGAGCGTCACCACCCGCGATTACTTCCAGCCGCAGGCCGATATCTGGTCGGCGGTGACGGATGCCTACGTGCGCGCCGAGCGCGATGAGCGCGCGGCCTTCCTGCGCGCCATCCCGCACGTGGTCAATGCCCTGCCGCTGAACCGTGCCGCCATCGATGCCGAGGCGCGCACGGTGCCGATCGCGTTCTCCTCTGAAGAGCCGTACGAGCGCTGGTGGGGCGTCGAAATCCTCAGCCACGACCCGGGCGCCGTCGATCTCAGCCGCATGAACAACGGCGGCGCCGTGCTGGTCGAGCACAGCACCCGCGACCACGTGGGCGTGGTGGTGCAGGGCAGTGCCGCCATCGACGCCGACCGCACCGGCCGCTGTGTGGCCCGCTACGGCAAGAGCGCGCGCAGCGAAGAGATCTTCACCGACGTGCAGGACGGC
Organism: Methyloversatilis universalis FAM5; assembly: GCF_000214035.2. GTDB lineage: Bacteria > Pseudomonadota > Gammaproteobacteria > Burkholderiales > Rhodocyclaceae > Methyloversatilis > Methyloversatilis universalis. The sequence continues at coordinate 290,026 of NZ_AFHG01000029.1, forward strand.
ATCCGCACCCTCATTTCCGTCGGCTACATGATCGACGAGCTGGTGCTGGTCAAGAGCGACCAGAAAACCGGCATCGACACCTACCGCGCCACGCGCTGGACGCCCTATGAGGTGTCGCACGTGGCCGTGCCCGCCGACCCCACGGTCGGTGTCGGCCGCTCCAAGATTTTCGTTTCCGGCTTCAAGCCGGCCAACTCTGCGGCCCCGAGCCGCGCCACCCAGGAGAGCATCATGCCCGAGGACAACCTCGACGACGGCGGCGCGGCCGTCGCAACCCGTACGCAGCAGCAACAGCAGGCGCCGGCCGCACCGGCCACGTCGGTGCAAACCGTCGGCGACGCCATCACCGCCGAGCGCGCCCGCATGCGCGACATCCGCGCCGTCGGCAAGCAGTGGGGCATGGGCGAGCAGGCCGAGCAGGCCATCGACGCCGGCATGTCGGTCGATGCCTTTCGCGCCAAGGTCATGGCCGAGCTGCAGGACACCGGCCGCGTGCGCGTGGCCGAGTCGCCCGAGATCGGCATGAGCGACCGCGAGATCGAGTCCTTCTCGTTCTGCCGCGCGCTGCTGGCTGCGCATGACCCGCTGAACGCCCACAAGATCGCCCCGCTTGAGAACGAGGCCTCGCGTGCAGCGCAGCAAAAGCGCGGTGAGCGAACCGGCCGCGAAGGCTCCATCACGCTGCCGGCCGACGTACTGCTGCGCAGCCTGCGCGTCGATGCGCAGAAGGCCGGCGCCGCCGTGCGCAGTCTGTTCGCCCTGCACGGCCTGCGCGGCCAGAGCATGCACACCGGCATCCAGATGCGCGACCTGGTGGTCGGCACGCCCACCGCCGGCGGCAACCTGGTCGCCACCGATCTGCTGGGCTCCAGCTTCATCGAGCTGTTCCGCAATGCGGTGCTGTTCGACGAGCTGGGCGTGACCATGCTGACCAACCTCAGCGGCAACATCGCCATTCCGCGCCAGACCGGCGGCGCCACCGCCTACTGGGTGGCGGAAAACGGTGCACCCACCGAAAGCCAGCAGTCGGTCGACCAGGTGAGCGGCACGCCCAAGACGGTGGGCTGCTTCACCGACTACAGCCGCCGCCTGCTTCTGCAGTCGAGCATCGACGTCGAGCTGTTCGTCCGCTCCGACCTCGCGCTGCAGATGGCGCAGGAAGCCTTCCGCGCCGCCATCAACGGCAGCGGCAGCAGCAACGAGCCGACCGGCCTGATGAACATCAGCGGCACCGGCGCGGTGGTGGGCGGCACCAACGGCGCCGCGCCCACCTATGACCACATCGTCGATCTGGAATCGGCCGTGGCCAATGCCAACGCCGACGGCGGCCGCCTGGCCTACCTCACCAACACCAAGGTGCGGGGCAAGCTGCGCAAGACGCAGGAGTTCGCCAGCACCAACGGCAAGCCGGTATGGACCAGCGCCCCCGGTGGTGCCGGCCGCGTGGGCGAGCTGCTGGGCTACAACGCCTACACCTCCAACGCCGTGCCCTCCAACCTGACCAAGGGCACCAGCTCCGGCGTGTGCTCGGGCATCGCCTACGGCAACTGGGCCGAGCTGCTCATCTTCATGTGGGGCGGCCTCGACCTGATGTTCGATCCGTACAGCCTGAGCACCACCGGCGCCAAGCGCCTGGTCGCACTGCAGGACATGGACGTGAACGTGCGTCACGCCACCTCCTTCGCGGTGATGAAAGACGCCCTCACCAGCTGATTCCCACTCACCTGACACCCGGCGTGCAGACGCATGCACGCCGGGCTCTGGAGACCCCAATGCCCAAGATCCTCATCATCGAAACCTGCCTGGTCAATCACGGCGACGACGCCGGCGGCATCGCCCACGAAGCGGGCGAAACCATCGACGTGAACAAGGACACCGCCATCGAGCTCGCCAAGTACGGCCGCTCGCTCTACCTGAACAAGGCGGACGACCCCACCAAGACCAAGCTCTACAGCGCCACGCCCGACATGGTGAAGGCCGTGGAAGCCGCCGCCAAGGCACGCGCCAAGGCCGCCGAAGAAGCCCCGGTCTGACGCCATGAACTTCGCGCCGGCCCTGCTCGTGAATGGCCCTTTCGGCACCGACGTCGTCATCGACGGCGTGGCCGGTCGGGCCATTTTCGACGAGGCCTACGCCGAAGCCTTCGACGTCGCCGGCAGCGCCCCGCGCCTGACCTACCGCGTCGCCGACTTCCCGTCGGTCGCCCGCGGCCAGGCCGTGACCGTCGGCGCCCGATCCTTCAAGACCGCCGCAGTGCCCGAGCCTGACGGCACGGGCATGGCGGTGGTGAGGTTGCACCAGGCATGAGCCACCCGCGCAAACAGATCCGCGCCAGCGTCGTCGCGCTGCTCACGGGCCTGACCGGCGTCACAACGGTCGAGGCCTCGCGCGTCACGCCGTTCGCTGACAGCGAGCTGCCGGCGCTCAACGTCGTCAATCGCGGTGGCCAGTCGTCACCGATTACGCTGACCGGCAGCGGCCCGCAGGAGCGCCAGATCACCGTCGGCATCGACATTCACGTCAAGGCCGCTGACGGCGTGGATGACCTGCTCGACGACATCGCCGAGCGGGTCGAGGCCGAGCTGTTGGGCGCCTCGCCTGACACCTGGCTCGGCGGCTCCGTGGCCGAGATCAGCGACGAGCCCGACTTCGACGACGAAACCAACCTACCGGCCGGCGTGCTGCGCCTGGTCGTGTCCATCTCAACCATCGTCTAAGGGAGACGACCATGTCCTACAGCACTGGCGCCGGCTCGGTTGTTCAGATCGCGACCGCACTGGCCACCGCGAAAAACATCACCGCCATCAGCAACGCCGCCGAAGCGGTGGCCACCTTCGAGGCGTCGCACGGCCTCACGCCGGGCGACTGGATCAAGGTCTCCAGCGGCTGGGGCAGCCTTGACGGCCGCGTCGTGCGCGTGAAGGCGGTTTCGACCAACGATGTGACCCTGGAAGGCGTGAATACCGCCGACACCACGCTCTATCCGGCGGGCTCGGGCCTCGGCAGCGCGCAGAAGATCACGACCTGGACGGAAATCCAGCACGTGAAGGCGGACAGCTTCCAGACCACCGGCGGCGAACAGCAATTCACCGACGCCTCGCCGCTGTCGAGCTACACGGATCGCCAGATCCCGACCACGCGCACCGCCTACAACATCGGCTTCGATGTGATGGACACCTCCGCCGGCCTGACCTCGGCCCGCTCGGCGGGTGCGACCTCGACCGCCTTCCGCATCTCGAAGGGCAGCAACGTGACCGCCGGCGCCGGCATCTTCTCGGTGTCCGAAATCCCGTCGATCTCCGGTCGTGAGGTCACCACCTTCGGCGTGTCCATCGCGCTGCAGGCCACCCCGATCACCTACTTCAGCTGATCGCCATGATCCGTCTCTGTCCTGCTCCGACATTCAAAGTCGATGTGCTCCTCACCGTGCCCGGTGAGGAGCAGCCGGGGAAGCTGGAGCTCACCGTGCGCTGGAAGTCGCGCGAAGAGCGCGTGAAGTGGATCGAAAGCGCCCAGGGCCGCACCGACGCCGATGCACTGGCCGAAGTCGTCACCGACTGGGGCGGCCCGGTGGATGAAGCCGGCCAGCCGGTGCCGTTCTCGGTCGAGGCCTTCAAGCAGCTGGTCAATGGCTACGACCAGGCGGGCAAAGAGATTCTCGAAGCCTACCTGCGCGGCCACATCGAGGGCCGGCGAAAAAACTGAGCGAGGCCGCCCGTGCCCTGCACGGCGGCCTCGACTCAGCCGCGCGGCGCAAGGGCCTCGCCGCGGTCGGGCTGGACTGGGTGCTCGATGACGCACCCGATGCGATCGATGTGTGGCCTGAAAACTGGGCGGCGGTCGAGCTGTTCGACGCGCTGGGCTCGCAGTGGCAGGTGGCCCCCTCGGGCCAGCTCATCGGGCTGAGGTATGAGGCGCTGCCGGTGGTGATGGATCTGCACGCGATCCACGGCACCGAGCGGCGGCGCCAGATGTTCGACGACATGCGGACGATGGAGAGCGCAGTGCGGGCGATGATCAACGAGCAGGCAAAGCGGGGTGGCCGGTGAAGGTCGGTCTCACCACGGCCGGCGTGCTCAGCGCCGCCAGCCGCGCCGCCTGGTCGCGTGAGGTGACCGGCGGCGCACGCGAGAAGGTGGCCGCCGTCATGCGCCGGCGCGGCCCGGCCATCGCCCGCGCCGCGCAGCAGAACGCCCGCTCAGCGCTCAAGGGCAACAAGGCGTGGCGCTCGTTCCGCGCCCGTGTCTATGCCGACAAGCCGGGCCGCATGCCCGCGCTGAAGGTCGGCAGCCGCATTCCCTGGCTGGGCACGCACGAGACCGGCGCCACCATCAGCGGCCGCCTGCTCATCCCGCTCATCCGCGTGGGGCCGAAGCGCTTCCGCCGCATCCTCAGCGAACTGAACCGCGCGGGCAATGCGTACTGGGTGAAGGGCCGCAGCGGCCTGCCGGTGCTCATGGCGGAAAACCTGCCTGAGCAGTACCGCGTGCTGTCGCGCTTCAGGTCGGCCGAGCGCAAGGCGCAGCGCGCCGCCGGCGGCACGGGCCGGCTCAAGCGCGGGCAAGACATACCGATCGCCACGCTGGTGCCGCGCGTCACCCTGCGCCGCCGCCTGCGCTTTGCCGACACCGTGCGCGCCGCCGTGCCGGCGCTCGCGGCCGAAATCACCGCTGCACTCACCAGGGGCTGACGTGGCCGGAAATTTCGCTCAGATCCTCATCACCGCCAGGGACGACACCCGCGGCGGTGTGGCCTCGGCCGAGGCCAACTTCGCGCGCCTGGAGCAGCGCGCCGGCCGCACGTCGGAAAGCCTGCGCGAGCTCGGCACCAACGTCGCCAACAGTTTCAAGAACATCGCCGTCGGCCTGGGCGCCGGCTTCGGCCTCAACGAGATTGCGCGCACCGCTGACGCCTTCAGCACGCTGAACGCGCAGCTGCGCATCAGCACCGGCAGCGCCTCGGCGGCCACCGCAGCTTACGGCGAGGTGTTCCGCATCGCCCAGGCGTCGGGCCAGTCGCTTGAACAGGTGGCCACCGTGTATCGGCGCTTCAGCGACTCGGCGGCCGATATCGGCATCAGCCAGCGCGAGGTGGCCGAGGCCACGCAGATCGTTGCGCAGTCGATCTCGATTTCCGGCGGCAGTGCGGCCTCCGCTGAAGCCGCGCTGACGCAGTTCGGCCAGGCGCTGGCCAGTGGCACGCTGCGGGGCGAAGAGCTGAACAGCGTGCTCGAACAGGCGCCGCGCCTTGCCCGCGTGCTGGCCGATGGCCTGGGCGTGCCCGTGGGCAAGCTGAAAGAGCTGGCCGAGAGCGGCGCCATCACCTCGCAGGCCATCGTGGCCGCGTTGCGCAGCCAGCGCGAGACCGTTGAGCGTGAGTTCAGCGAACTGCCGCTGACCGTGGGTCGCGCGCTCACCAACCTTGACAACGCCTTCACCAACACCGTCGGCAGCTTCGAACAGGGCACCGGCGCCTTCCGCACCGTGGCCGAAGTCATCAACGGCCTGGCCACGAATTTCGACACGCTGGCCGGTGCGGCCGGGGTGCTGGCGGGCGTCATGGCGGGCCGCGTCATCGCGGGCCTCGCGGCGGCCACGGCGGCGAAGATCGCGGCGGTACGCGAAACGCGCAACCTGGCGCTGGCTGAGCTGGCCGCCGCCCAGGCCGCTCAGCAGGCGGCCACGGCACGTGCAGCGGCCACGCTCACCATGGGTGGCCTCACGCAGGCCACGCAGCGCCTGGCCACCGCACAGGCGGCGGTGGCGGCCACCGGGCGGCTGGGCATGGTGCTCGGTGCGCTCGGTGGCCCGATCGGGCTGGTCACGACCGCGCTGTCGCTCGGCGCCACCGCCTGGATGATGTGGGGCAACTCGTCCCGCGACGCGGCAGACACCGCCACCCGCGCCACCGAGCAGAGCACCGGCGATATCGTGGCGTCGCTCGATATGCAGATCGCCAAGCTGCGTGACCGCAACAAGCTGGCGGCCAGTGGCATGCCCGGCCTTGCTCAGCAGGGCGGCGACGCCGCCGAGCGGGTTGCGGCGCTGCAGGCCCGCATGCAGCAGATCCAGCGGCGCGAGGGGCAGTTCGCCGGCATTAACGACGCCGCCCAGATGGCGCTGCTGCAGCAGACCGGCCTGGAGCTGGCCGCGCTGCTGCAGCGTACGCGCGACCTGGCCGTCGAGCAGAAGAAGCTGCAGGAGATCGGCCAGCAGAGCGCGCGCGACCGCTGGCTGGAGAAGTACGCCACCGACGCCGAGCGGCTGAACGCCGAGCTGGCCAAGGCGCGGCAGGAGCTGGGCAGCGCCTTCACCCCCGAGGTGGAGCAGCGCATCCGCGCCAAGTTCACCGTCAAGGACAAGAAGGCCCCGAAGGGCGACAGCGAGCGCATGCAGCGCGAGGCGCAGGAGCTGGTCGATAACTGGTCACCGCTCAAGCTGCGGTGGGAGCTCGACGCCAGCGACTTCGACGGCGGCGCCAATGCCGACCTCGCCAAGTGGCAGGAGGCCGCGAACGACCGGCTCGATGACCTCATCGCCAAGTACCGCGATCTGGCCGACCCGGCTGAGAAGTACAGAAAGGAGCTTCAGGTTGTCACTGCGTTGGAGGCGCAGGGGAAGCTCACTGCGGAAGAGGCTTACAAGGTACGAAAGAAGCTCATCGAGGAGGAGGAGCAGTCCCTCGAAGAGCGAAACAATGAGTTGAGGAAGTCGAAGTCCTTTGCGGAGGAGTTCGGTCTCACGATGTCGAGCGCATTCGAGAACGCGATCCTTGCCGGCAAGGGCTTCAGCGATCTCCTCCAAGGCCTGAGTCGTGATATCGCTCAGGTCATCATTCGTAAGACCGTCACCGAGCCCCTTGGAAGCGCCGTAAGTGATTTCGCCAAGGGTATCGACTGGTCTCAGATCTTTAGCTTCGGTGGTCGTCGCGCCAAAGGCGGCCCCGTGCGTAGCGGCAAGCTGTACGAGGTGAATGAAACCGGTGGCCCGGGCGAACTGCTCACCGCCGGCGGCCGCACCTTCCTGATGGCCAATCAGGACGGCTACGTCACCCCCACGCAGACCGCTGCCGGTGGCGGGTCTGCGCTGGGCGGGTCTGGCGGCAACGTGACCATCATCCAGCACATCAACGTCGACGCTCGCTCCGATCAGGCGGCAATACAGGCGGCCATGCTTCGCGCACGCGAAGAGGCGGTTGGTGCCGTGCGTATGGAGATTCAGCGCGGTGGTGCGCTGGCTCGCGCAGTGGGGCGGTGAGGCGCACATGACGATACTGACCTTCCCCACAGTGCGCGGCGGGCTGGGCCCGGCCGGTGGCTGCACCTGGCGCAAGTTGAGCAACACCCAAGTGTTCGAAAGCCCGCTCACCCGCAGCGTGCAGACCCTCGCCCTGCCCGGCGCCCGCTGGGCCTTCACCGGCACCTGGCAGAACCTGACGCCCGACGAAGCGGCCCGCATGCGGGCCTTCCTGTACAGCCTGCGCGGCCGGGCAGGGCGCTTCTACCTGCACAACTTCGCGCGGCCCACACCGGCCGGCACGCTGGCCGGCACGCCGCGCGTGGCCGGCGCGGGCCAGACCGGCAGCGCGCTGCTGACCGACGGTTGGGGCGCCGGTGGCTCGGTGCGCGCGGGTGACTTCGTAGGCCTCGGCGACGAGCTGCGCATGGTGGTGGCTGACGCGGTCGAGAACGGTGCCGGGGTCATGACCCTCACGCTCGATGAGCCGGTGCGCAGCAGCCCGGCCGACGATCTGGCGCTCAATTTCGTCCGCCCGGTCTGCGTCATGCGGCTCACCGCGGACGACGTCGAGTCCTCGTTCCAGCGCTCGGTGATCGGCGCGCTGGAGTCATTCACCCTGAACTGCGTGGAGACCTGGTCATGAGTCGCGACCTGACGCCCGATGTTTCGGCCGCTGTGCAGGACGGATACGTACCTGCCCTGCTGCTGGTCGAGCTGGACTTCCCGTCCGATGCGCTGCGGGCGAACAACAGTGCGGTGTCCATCGACTGGGGCGGCCATAACTGGCTGGGCCTCGGGCAGGTGGGCAGCGTCGATGTCATTCCTGAGCACAGCGACCTGCAGATGACCGGTGTGTCGCTGGTGCTGAACGGCATACCGTCCGAAATGATGAGCCGGGTGCTGGGCGAGCACTACCAGGGCCGCAGCTGCAAGCTGTGGTTCGCGCCGCTGGATGCCGACTATCGGCCGCTCGCGGACCCGGTGCTGGTGTTCAGTGGTCGCATGGACACGCCGGACATTCAGCTCGGCGAGACTGCATCGGTGTCGCTGACCGCTGAGTCGCGTATCACCGACTGGGAGCGCCCGCGCATCCGTCGCTACACCAACGAAGACCAGCTCGCGGAGTACCCGGGCGACCGTGGCCTCGAATTCGTAGCGCAGATGGTTGAGAAGACGCTGGTGTGGGGGCGTACGGCATGAAGCGGCTTGAAGACTGGCCGGAGCGGCTGGCGGCGTTCGTCGAAGCACGGCGGGCCATGCCCTTCCGCTGGGGGCAGAACGACTGCGCGCTGTTCGCCGCCGACGCGGTGGCCGCGGTCACGGGCGTGGATCTGGCCGAGCGCTGGCGCGGCCGCTACAGCGACGAGGTCACCGCGTTGCAGATGGGCCTGCGGGGTGCCAGCGCGCACCTGGCCACCGGCGACGTGAGCGGCGCGTTGCGCGACATGGCCAGCCTCTGCCTCGATGGCGAGGTGGCCCCGGCCCTCGCCCGCAGGGGTGACGTGCTGCTGGTGCAGCACGAGCGTGGTGAGAGCCTCGCCGTGTGCATCGGTACCCATGCTGCGGCACCTGGCCGTCGCGGCGTGGTGTTTCTGCCGCGCAGTGCCTGGCTGGCGTGCTGGAGGGTGGGCGATGCCTGAGGTCGGTATTGCGGTGCTGGCATCGGCGGGGGGCGGAGCGCTTGCGGGTGCGCTCAGCCTATTGCCCGGTACGCTTGCCTACAGCTTCGTGTCAGCCATCGGCGCGGCGGCCATTTCTGCTGGCCTGTCCTCGGCCCTGGGCCTGAACAAAAAGCCCAAGCTGCCGAAGTTCACCGTCGAGGCGCAGGACCGGCAGCAGATGATCCGCAGCGCGGTGGCCACGCGGCAGGTCGTTTATGGCCAGTGCGTCACCAGCGGCCCGATCATCTACGCCACCAGCACCGGCACCGAAAACAAGTTCCTGCACGTGGTCATCCCTCTGGCGGGGCATCAGGTCGAGGAGATCGGCGACGTCTGGTTTGGCGACGAGAAGGTCGGCGATCTGGACGCCGACGGCAACGTTACCTCGGGCCGCTTCAGCGGCTGGATGCGCGTGAGGAAGAACCTGGGTGCGCCCGACCAGCTGGCCGATTCGGTGCTCGACAGCGAGGTCACCGACTGGACAGCAGACCACCGCCTGCGCGGCATCGCGTACCTCTACCTGCGGCTCAAGTGGGACAAGGAACAGAAGGCCTACCCCTACGGGCTGGAGAACATCAAGGCGCTGGTGAAAGGCAAACGGGTCTATGACCCGCGCACCGGCCTGACCGCCTGGTCTGACAACTGGGCGCTGTGCGTGCGTGACTACGTGGCCGGCCAGCACGGCCTGCGCGCCACCGCCGACGAGATCGACGCCGACGCCCTCATCGCTGCGGCCAACCTCAGCGATGAGCTGGTCGCCACGCCCGACGGCGGCACCGAGCGGCGCTACACCTGCAACGGCACGGTCGATCTCGGTGTTGCCCCCATTGACGCGCTGCGCGGGCTGCTGACAGCCGGCGCGGGCAAGCTGATCTATTCGCAGGGCAAGTACGTGCTCTACGGTGGCCAGTACCTCACGCCCACCGTCACGCTCGATGAAGACGACCTGCGCGGCCCGATCGTGGTGCGCCCGCGCGTGCCGCGCCAGCAGCTGTTCAACCGGGTGCGCGGCACCTACGTAGACCCCGAGAAATACTGGCAGCCGTCGGATTTCATGCCGATCACCAACGGCATGTACGAGCTGCAGGACGGCGGCGAGCAGATCACCACCGACATCGAGCTGCCGTACACCACCAGCGCCTACGCCGCGCAGCGCCTGGCCAAGATCACGCTCGAGCGCGCGCGGCAGGGCATCACCGTCAGCATGCCGTGCAAGCTCACGGCCTTCGGTGTGCGCGCCGGCGATTTCATCGCGCTCAACATCGCGCAGCTCGGCTGGGCGGGCAAGGTGTTCAGCGTCACCACCTGGCGCCTGTCGCCGGATGGCGGCGTCGATCTCGAACTGAAGGAAGAGGCCGCCAGCGCCTACGCCTGGGCGTCCGGCGAAGCGACGGTGGTCGACCCAGCGCCCGACACGCTGCTGCCCAGTCTGATTCAGGTGCCGCCGCCCTCCGGGCTCATTCTCGACAGCGGCAGCGACCAGGCCATCATCGGCGCCGACGGCACCGTCATTCCGCGCATCTACGTGCAATGGACAGCCAGCCCTGACGCGTTCGTGGCCAACACCGAGGTGCAGTACAAGCCGATCGGCGCCACCGAGTACCTGAACGGCTTCCTGGCCTTCAGCACGCAGAGCGCCTACATCGAGCCGGTGCAGGATGACACCACCTACGACGTGCGCATCCGCGCCATCAACGTCGCCGGTGTGCCGTCGGACTGGGTGGCCGGCACCATCGCCGCCACCGGCAAAGACACCCCGCCGGGTGACCCCTCGTCGCTCATGGCCACCGGTGTGGTGGGCGGCATACGCCTCGTCTGGACCAATGCCGTCGACCGCGATCTGGCCGGCATCGAGGTGTGGGAGGCCGACACCAACGACCGCGCCACCGCCGCCCTGGTGAATACCGTCGCCGGCCGTGCCTATGACCGGCTCGGCCTCACCGAGGGCGTTACGCGCTACTACTGGATCCGCTCGGTCGATCGCACCGGCAACCTGAGCGGCTGGCACCCGGCCAGCGCCACGGCCGGCGTATATGCCACCGCCGCGGGTGTGGGCGCCACCATCGACTACGAGGACATCGGCGGCACCAAACCGCCGGTCGATGCCGACAACACCGGCGGCGCGCTCGAGCTCGGCCAGACCGTCACCAGCGGCGGCATCACGTTCAACGCCGGCGGAGCGATCAAGGGTGGGCAGACCGCGTTCAACGTTGGTACCGGCTGGTTCCTCGGCTACGAGGGTGGGCACTACAAGTTCAGCATCGGCAACCCGGGCGGCGCCTACCTCGCGTGGGACGGCTCGGACGGTACGCTCACCGTCACCGGCCGGCTGCAGGGGCAGCTCATCCAGACCCAGAAGAGCAGCGCAACGTCGAACCTGACGATCACCACCAGCTGGACGGTGCTGCAGTCAGTGGCCATCACCACCGCCGGCACCAAGGCGGTCATCGACGTTTCGGCGTACGAGAGCAACGGCACGCTGCGCTTCCGTATCCGCCGTGACCTCACGGTGCTCACCACCTGGCCGGTGGGCAACCTCATCGGCAGCAACTGGGTCACGCACCGGTGGGAAGACAACCCGCCCAACGGCGCCCACACCTACTACTTCGAAGCGATCCAGGCCTCGACCACCGGCCAGATACAGGACCGCTCACTTCGCGTCGAGGACTGGCGATGAACACCCTCTGCACCGCCCTCATCCTGCTCGCCCGCGTCGCCGGCGGAGAGGTGGCCATCCCCGCCCACCAGATCGCCGCCGTCGAAGACGCCGCCGCCGGCGCCATCGTCACCACCGAGCGCGGCGCCGCCTGGCGCGTCAGCGGCACCGCTCGCGACGTCGCTGAGAGGGTGCGCGACGGCTGCCTGGTTGAACGTGGCCTGATCCACAGAATTGATCAACAAGGGAGCCAACCATGAACCCGCAGACCCTCATGCCCAGTCGTCCGCCTGACGCCCCCGTAGTTCCCGTGGCCCACGGAATCGACTGGCTCACCCTGCTGCTTATGGTGGCCATCGCGCTCTGGGGCGGGGTGGTGAGCTACCTGCGCTATCTGGCCAAGGGAGCTCGGTTCAGCTTCTGGTTCTGCGTGTCTCACATCTCCTCGGCCGGTCTGGCCGGCTTCTGCGTGGCGCTGCTCTGCCAGGATAACCACGTGTCGATGCCCCTCACGGGTGTGGCGTGTGCCATTGCGGGGCATATGGGGGCGGAGCTCATCAAGATCATCGAAGACCGGGTGCGGGCGCGCGGAAAGGTGGCGCCGTGAATCTGACCAAGCATTTCACCCTGCTGGAGTTCACCGCCAGCGACGCCGCCCGCCGCCTGCGCATCGACAACACGCCGGGCACCACCGCGCTGCACGCGCTGCAGCGTCTGGCGGAGTTGATGGAGCAGGTGCGCGACGTGCTCGGCGGCGTGCCCGTGCTCATCAGCAGCGGCTACCGCAGTGCCGCCCTGAACGCGGCGGTCGGTGGCAGCGCCACCAGCGCCCACCTGCTGGGCCTCGCGGCGGACTTCACCGCACCGGCCTTCGGCTCACCGCGAGCGATCTGCCAGGAGCTGATCGCCGCCGGCCTGGTGTGGGACCAGCTCATCCTGGAGCGCCCGAGTGCCGCAGATCCCGATGGCCGCTGGGTGCACATCGGCCTGCCGCAGCTCGGCAAACCGCGCCGCCAGATCCTCACCGCCATCAATCGCGGCGGTCGAGTGCGCTACGAAACCGGGTTGGTGCGGCCGTGATCGCGGGCACGTTCGTCCGCGCGCTGCCGTCCTGGGTGCTGTGGCTGGCGCTGGGGGCGCTGGTGGCGGCCTCCGCTGGCTGGGGCTACACGCGCGGAGCTTCGAGTGTGCAGGACCGTTGGGACTTGGCAACTGCCGAGCAATCCTCGGCAGTTGCCTTCGTGCGCCAGCGGCAGGCCGAGGTGACCGAGCGCGTCGTCACCCAGTACGTCGACCGGGTCCGCGTCATCGAGCGCGAGGCCGATGCAGTCATCAGAGAGGTACCTGTCTATGTCCAAGACCGCTGCGAGCCTGATGGCCGCCTGCCTGCTGGTGTGCGCTGGGTGCTCAACGCCGCAGCCTGTGCCGGTCGTTGTCCTGCCGACTCCGCCGGCGATGCTCATGGAACCACCGGCGCAGCTGGAGCGCCTGCCGGACAACAATGAGCCGGTCGGGTTGATCGAGACTCTGACCAGCGTCACGCGCAACTACCGCAGCTATCACCTGGTGGCCGAGCGCCTGCGTGCGCTGCAGGCCTGGGTCCGTGAGCAGACCGCCGTCGTGCCCTGAGTGCGAGCGGCTGCGCGATCAGGTCGCTGGGCTGCGTGCCGATCGCAACGTCTGGCGCCAGATAGCCATCGACCTGTTTGGCCTGGTGCGCACCCTGCGCGACATTCTGACCGGGTGGTGATGCGGCCGGATCAGTCTCGCGGATCTGCCGGCCGCGCCGGATAGGCAGAGGGCACTCACCCCTCCGGCGGACCGTTGCTGAACTCGACCCACCAGGACTGCGGGTACTCGATCGTCGGAGAGACGATGTCCTCATGCCGCTCGATGCCGTTCACGATCAGGAATTCCGACGTCACCTGGATGATCTGGGCGTCGAAGAGCGGAAGCACCTCAGCCTCTGACCGTTCGCGCATCAGCATTGCCACCCTCAGGTGACGTCGACGGTGCTCGTCGAACTGTTCGGTCAGGATGAAATTGCCGGTCAGCCAGGGCAGGCGGTTGAACCAGGTGCGGGGGAGGGTCATGCCCTTATCGAGCATTCGGCGGATCATGCAGCGCATCCGATAACTGTACAAATGTACAGTTATCGGCGCAAGTTTCGGTGTGGTTTTTGGCGTAGCTTCTGAAAGCGCCCCTCTGAAAGGCGCTCTGCAGTTAGAACTGTCCCTGCTGCATCATGGGGGTGTGCTGCGACAGGTCGGCGCTCGTCATCCTCGTCGTGAAGCTCCGGGCCGGATCAGGCGCGCAGCGCTTCGGTCAGGTGGGGTTCGATGGTCTGCAGCAGTGCCGGATAGATGCGCGGCGTGGCGGCGACCAGATTGCCGCTTTCCATGTAGCCGGTTTCGCCCAGCAGATTGCCGACCAGGCCGCCAGCTTCGCTCACCAGCAGGCTGCCGGCGGCGATGTCCCACGGCGACAGGCCGATCTCGAAGAAACCGTCGAAGCGGCCGCAGGCCACCCAGGCCAGATCCAGCGCGGCGGCGCCCGGGCGGCGCAGGCCGGCAGTCTTCTGCATCATGTCCTTGAACATACCGAGGTAGGCATCGACATGGTCCCACACGCGGTAGGGGAAGCCGGTACCGATCAGCGCTTCGCCCAGCTTGGCGCGACGCGACACGCGGATGCGGCGGTCGTTCAGGAAGGCGCCGCGGCCGCGGCTGGCGGTAAACATTTCATTGCGCAGCGGATCGAACACCACTGCCGACTGCATCTGGCCGCGGTGTTCCAGCGCGATCGACACCGCGTACTGCGGCGTGCCGTGGATGAAGTTGGTGGTGCCGTCCAGCGGGTCGATGATCCAGCGGTAGTCCGAGGTCGCACCGGACTCGCCGCTCTCCTCGGCTAGAATGGCGTGGTCCGGGTAGGCCTCGCGCAGGATGCCGATGATGGCGTCCTCTGCGGCACGGTCGACCTCGGTCACGAAATCGTTCTGGCGCTTGCTGCTGACTTTCAGCAGATCCACATCCTCGCTGGCACGGGTGATGATCTGGCCCGCGCGGCGGGCGGCCTTGACGGCGGTGGTGAGCGTCGGATGCATGGATGTCTCTGTACGCGGGCCTCATGGCCCGCATCTCGGCAGGAAAACCCTGCATTCTAATATGAACCGGATGGCCTCAGTTGAGCCTCGCTCGAGCCTGGCGGCGCTGACGTCGCGCCGGCCCCCACGTTTCCCCTCATTCGCCGATCCACCGAGGTGTCCCGCTTGAACCCGTTCGCTTCCCTTGACCGCGTGCGCGTGGTCATGTCGCACACCACCCACCCGGGCAATATCGGCGCCTGCGCGCGCGCGATGAAAGTCATGGGGCTGTCGCGGCTCTATCTGGTCAATCCGAAGCACTTCCCGCACGAAGAGGCGGTGGCCATGAGTTCGGGTGCCACCGACGTGCTGGACAACGCGGTGGTGGTCGACAGCATCGAGGCGGCCCTCGCCGGTACCGTGGCGCAGGCTGCGCTGACCGCCCGCCGGCGCGAAATGGCGTTGCCGGTACGCGACGTGCGCTCGGCGGCGGTCGAACTGGCGGGCGTGCTGGCCGGCCACGACGCCGAGGTCGCGCTGGTGTTCGGCACCGAAAGTTCGGGGCTGACCAACGAGGAAGTGGCGATGTGCTCGCTGCCGGTCACCATTTCGACCAGCGACACCTACCGCTCGCTCAATGTGGCGGCCGCGGCCCAGATCATGTGTCACGAACTGCGGGTGGCGGTCGGCGGCGCGGTGATCCCCGCCGAGCCGCCGGCCGAACTGGCGCCGCACGAGGGGCTGGAAAGCCTGTACGTGCTGTTCGAGGACCTGATGGCCGAATCCGGTTTCCTCGACCGCGTGAACCCGGGCCGGGCGATGCCGCGGCTGCGCCGGCTGTTCGGCCGCGCAGGCGTCGAGGCGGAAGAGCTGCATCTGCTGATGGGAGCACTCAAGGCCATCGGCGGACGCAAGCCGCGCGGCGGCAGCTGAGGGGCGGGGCGGCGCCTTCGCAGGTGCACAAAAACCGACTAAAATTCTCGGGTTTAAACGATCCGGCCACGCTGCCGGCTTCCCACAAGGAAAGAAAACGATGTTCCAACGCCTGCGCGAAGACGTCGCCAGCGTGCTCGACCGCGATCCGGCCGCGCGCTCGGCCTTCGAGGTGCTCACCTGCTATCCCGGCATCCATGCGCTGTTCATCCACCGCATGGCCAACGCCTGCTGGCGGCGCGGCTTTCTCTGGCTGGGGCGCTTCCTGTCGCACATCGGCCGGGTACTGACCGGCATCGAAATCCACCCTGGCGCCACCATAGGCCGGCGCGTGTTCATCGACCACGGTATGGGTGTGGTGATCGGCGAAACTGCTGTGGTGGGCGACGAATGCACCATCTATCAGGCGGTCACGCTGGGCGGCACCTCGCTCTACCGCGGCGCCAAGCGTCACCCGACGCTGGGGCGCGGCGTGGTGGTGGGCGCAGGTGCCCAGATTCTCGGCGGTTTCGAGGTGGGCGATGGCGCCAAGGTGGGCTCCTGTGCAGTGGTGGTGAAACCGGTGCCGGCGGGCGCGACCGCGGTCGGCAACCCGGCGCGCATCATCGAGGCAGGCGGAGGCGGTGCCGAGGAAGAGCGGCGTCGGCGGGCCGAACAGGCCGGCTTCACCGCCTACGGCATCACCCGCGACATGGAAGATCCGGTGTCCAAGGCGCTGACCGCGCTGGTCGATCACGCGCTGGAAAGCGATCGCCGGCTGGAGTGCCTGCTGCAGAAGCTGGAGCGCGCCGGCATCCGGCTGGACGACGAGGCGAAGGAAGAGATCGCCGATCACGCCCACGTGGACCTCGGGCGCATCCGGTCGAATTGTTGACTGAACTTGTCGGGAATTATAAAGTCGACAAAAATGATCGGGAATTGAATCGGCCTGCGTCTGCGCGCCGGTTCCCGACCGCCTTCCGGGAGTTCACGCCATGAGACTGACCACCAAGGGCCGCTTCGCAGTGACCGCGATGCTCGACCTCGCCCTGCGCCAGGAAAACGGCCCGGTGACGCTGTCGGGCGTGGCCGAGCGCCAGCGCATCAGCCTGTCCTACCTTGAACAGCTGTTCGGCAAGCTGCGCCGTCAGGAACTGGTGGCCAGCGTGCGCGGCCCGGGTGGCGGTTACTGCCTGGCGCGCGACGCGCGCGACATTTCGGTGGCGCAGATCATCCTGGCGGTGGACGAGCCGCTGGACGCCACCCAGTGCGGCGGCAAGGAAAACTGCCACGACGAGCACCGCTGCATGACGCACGACCTGTGGTCCAACCTCAGCCGTCACATGCACGACTATCTGGATTCCATCCACCTGCACGACCTGGTGGTGCAGCAGCGCGCGCGCAACAACCACAAGGTGGTGCTGCACGACAGCGTGGTGGCGCGCACCTGTTCGAGCGAGCAGGTGTCGGTTCAGGTCTGATTCCCATGTTTGCCCCGGTTTATCTCGACCACAACGCCAGCGCGCCGCTGCTCGATGCAGTGCGCGAGGCGATGCTGCCCTGGCTGGGCGCACGCTTCGGCAATGCGTCGAGCCGGCACGAGTACGGCCGTGCCGCGCGCCGGGCAATCGATGACGCCCGCGCCCGGGTGGCGGCTGCGGTCGGTGCGCACCCGACCGAGGTCGTCTTTACCAGTGGCGGTTCGGAGGCGAACAACCTGTTCATCAAGGGAGCAGCGGCCCGCATGAAGCCCGGTCTGGTGCAGGTGTCGGCGATCGAGCACCCCTGCGTGCGCGAGCCGGCCCGCCAGCTGGTGCGTGCCGGCTGGACGCTGGCCGAAATGCCGGCCGACGCCGACGGCAGAGTTGAGCTTGACGCGCTGGATGTGCGTGCCCAGCTCGTGTCGGTGATGGCCGCGAACAACGAAACCGGTGTGCTGCAGGACATTTCCGCCTTCGCCACTGCGGCGAAGAGGCAGGGCGCCTGGCTGCATACCGATGCGGTGCAGGCGCTGGGCAAGATTCCGGTCGATTTCCGGGCGCTCGGCGTGGCGGCGATGACGCTGTCTGCGCACAAGATCGGCGGCCCGCAGGGTGCGGGTGCGCTGGTGCTGGACAAGCGGGTCGATCTGGAACCGCTGATCGCCGGTGGCGGACATGAGCGCGGCCTGCGTTCCGGCACCGAGAACATCGCGGCCATCGTCGGTTTCGGCGTGGCCTGCGAAGAGGCGGTGGCTGCGCTCGGCGCGCGTCGCGAGGCGATGCAGGCGCAGCGCGCGCTGATCGAACGCTGCGTGGCGGAGCAGGGCGGCAGCGTGTTCGGCGCCGGTGCGGAGCGCCTGCCGAATACCTGCTATTTCGCGCTGCCCGGGATCGATGGCGAAACCCTGGTCGGCAAGCTGGACCGCGCCGGTTTCGCGGTGGCCAGCGGCGCGGCGTGTTCCAGCGCCTCGCCCGAGCCGTCGCGCACGCTCACCGCAATGGGCGTGGCGGCCGATCTGGCACGCGGTGCGGTGCGGGTGAGCGTGGGCGCGTCGACCACGATGCAGGACGTGAATGATTTTTGCGGCGCACTGGCGCGGGTGGCGGACGAACTCCGCGGCCTGCGTGCGATGGCCGCGGCGTGACAGAACGAACAAGGACCTGATGGAGCCGATGACATGCTGAAATTCCCGATCTATCTCGACTACTCGGCCACCACGCCGGTCGATCCGCGTGTGGCGGCCAAGATGATTCCCTGGCTGACCGAGCACTTCGGCAACCCGGCTTCGCGCAGCCACGCCTACGGCTGGGACGCGGAAGCCGCGGTCGAGGAAGCGCGTGAGCAGGTGGCCAAGCTGGTCAATGCCGACCCGAAGGAAATCGTCTGGACCTCGGGCGCGACCGAGTCGAACAATCTGGCGATCAAGGGCGCGGCCCATTTCTACTCGGGCAAGGGCAAGCACATCATCACGCTGCGCACCGAGCACAAGGCGGTGCTCGACACCTTCCGCGAGCTGGAACGCGAAGGCTTCGAAGCCACCTACCTCGATCCGAAGGAGGACGGCCTGATCGACCTCGACGCCTTCCGCGCCGCGCTGCGGCCGGACACAGTGCTGGTGTCCATCATGTTCGTGAACAACGAGATCGGCGTCATCCAGCCGATCGCCGAGATCGGCGAGATCTGCCGCGAGAAGGGCATCATTTTCCACGTCGATGCGGCGCAGGCGACCGGCAAGGTGGTGATCGACCTGGACAAGCTGAAGGTCGATCTGATGAGCTTCTCGGCGCACAAGACCTACGGCCCCAAGGGCATCGGCGCGCTGTACGTCCGCCGCAAGCCGCGCATCCGCCTGGAGGCGCAGATGCACGGCGGCGGTCACGAGCGCGGCCTGCGATCCGGCACGCTGGCGACCCACCAGATCGTCGGCATGGGCGAAGCCTTCCGCATCGCACGCGAGGAAATGGGCGCCGAGAACGAACGCATCCGCATGCTGCGCGACCGTCTGCTCAAGGGCCTGCAGGACATCGAGGCGACCTATGTGAACGGCGACCTGGAAGCCCGCGTGCCGCACAACCTGAACATCAGCTTCGCCTATGTCGAAGGCGAGTCGCTGATCATGGCGATCAAGGAAGTGGCGGTGTCCTCCGGCTCGGCCTGTACCTCGGCCAGTCTGGAACCGTCCTACGTGCTGCGCGCGCTCGGCCGCGAGGACGAGCTGGCGCACAGCTCGATCCGCTTCTCGATCGGCCGCTTCACCACCGAAGAGGAAATCGACTTCACCATCGATCTGCTCCATCGCAAGATCGGCAAGCTGCGCGAACTGTCGCCGCTGTGGGAAATGGTGAAGGAAGGCATCGATCTGAACACCGTGCAGTGGGCTCACCACTGAGAGCAAGGGCACTCTGCGGATGCGCCAACAGGTGAGCGCATCCGGGACAGACAGGAAGACAAGGAGAAAGACATGGCCTACAGCGACAAACTGCTCGACCACTACGAAAACCCGCGCAACGTCGGCTCTTTCGGCAAGGAAGACGATGACGTTGGCACCGGCATGGTCGGCGCGCCGGCCTGCGGCGACGTGATGAAGCTGCAGATCAAGGTGGGTGCGGACGGCATCATCGAGGACGCCAAGTTCAAGACCTACGGCTGCGGTTCGGCCATCGCGTCGAGCTCGCTGGTCACCGAGTGGGTCAAGGGCAAGACCCTGGACCAGGCGCTCGAGATCAAGAACACCGCGATCGCCGAAGAACTGGCGCTGCCGCCGGTGAAGATCCACTGCTCCATCCTGGCCGAAGACGCGATCAAGGCGGCGGTCGAGGATTACCGCAAGAAGCACGGCACGACCTCGTCGGCCGACGCAGCCTGACATGAAAGCCTCCACGCCTGCCGCGTGCGCCGTCTCACTGATGGCGCGCCGGCTCGGGCGTGGCGCGATGGATAACTGAGGAGAGCGCGAATGGGTGTCACTCTGAGCGAAAAGGCGGCCAAGCATGTGGCCAACTACATCGCCAAGCGCGGCCGCGGTGTCGGTCTGCGCCTGGGCGTGCGCACCAGCGGCTGTTCGGGCATGGCTTACAAGCTCGAATTCGCCGACGAAATGGCGACCGATGATCTCGTGTTCGAAAGCCATGGCGTCAAGGTGCTGATCGATCCGAAAAGCCTGCCCTATCTGGAAGGCACCGAACTGGACTTCGTGCGCGAAGGCCTGAACGAGGGGTTCAAGTTCAACAACCCCAATGTGAAGGACGAGTGCGGCTGCGGCGAAAGCTTCAATGTCTGAGCCGGCCGGCGTGCTGCCGGACGCCGACCTGTTCAGCCGCGACCATTTCGCGCTGTTCGGTCTGCCGCGCCGCTTCGTGATCGACGAGCGGGCGCTTGAATCGCGCTACCACGAGCTGCAGTCCGCAGCCCATCCGGACCGCCACGCGCACCGTCCGGAACAGGAGCGCCGGCTGTCCATGCAGTGGGCCACCCGTATCAACGAAGGCTACCGGCTGCTGCGTGCGCCGCTGACCCGCGCCCGCTATCTGCTCGAACTGTCGGGTGTCGATGTCGGCGCGGAAAACAACACCGCGATGCCGGCCGACTTCCTGATGCAGCAGATGGAATGGCGCGAGGCGCTGGACGAGGCGCGTGATGCGCGCGACCCGGCCGCACTCGATGGCCTTGCCCGCTCCCTGCGTGCGGCCCGGCGTGAAGCCGAGACGCTGCTCGCGCATGAACTCGATGAGGCGCATGACACCGCGGCCGCTGCCGCGACGGTGCGCCGCATGATGTTCATCGCCCGTCTGGGCGAGGACATCGCCGAAGCACACGAAACACTGGAAAACTGATGGCCCTGCTGCAGATCGCCGAACCGGGCGAATCCACCGCGCCGCACCAGCACCGGCTGGCTGTGGGCATAGACCTGGGCACCACGAATTCACTGGTCGCCACCGTGCGCAACAGCGTGCCGGTGGTGCTGAACGACGAAAAGGGCCGGGCGCTGCTGCCGTCCGTGGTGCGCTATATGGCCGATGGCACGACCGTGGTCGGTCACGCGGCGCAGGCCGCGCAGTCGCAGGATCCGCGCAATACCGTGACTTCGGTCAAGCGCTTCATGGGACGCGGGCTGGCCGACGTCGCGCATGTCGAATCCATGCCCTACGTGTTCGAGGACGCGCCGGGCATGGTGCGCCTGCGCACCGCCCAGGGCGCGAAGAGCCCGGTCGAGGTGTCGGCCGACATTCTGCGTGCACTGCGCGTGCGTGCCGAGGCCAGCCTGGGCGGCCCGCTGACCGGCGCGGTCATCACGGTGCCGGCCTATTTTGACGACGCCCAGCGTCAGGCGACCAAGGACGCCGCGAAGCTGGCGGGGCTGGACGTGCTGCGCCTGCTGAACGAACCGACCGCGGCCGCCATCGCCTACGGCCTCGACAACGCGTCCGAAGGCATCTACGCGGTGTACGACCTGGGTGGCGGTACCTTCGACATTTCCATCCTCAAGCTGTCGCGCGGCGTGTTCGAGGTGCTGGCCACCAACGGTGATGCCGCCCTCGGCGGCGATGATTTCGACCACCGTCTGTACTGCTGGCTGATCGAGGCGTCGCGGGTCAGTCCGCCCGGGCTGGAGGACATGCGGCTGCTGCACATGGAGGCGCGCCGCGCCAAGGAAGTGCTGAGCGCGCAGGACAGCGTGCATATCGGCCTGAAGCTGTCGTCCGGCGACGAGATCGATCTGACGCTCACCCGCGACCAGTTCGCCGAAATGACCCAGAAGCTGGTCGACAAGACCCTGGTCCCGACCCGCAAGGCGCTGCGGGATGCCGGTCTGGCGCCGGAAGACGTGAAGGGCGTGGTGATGGTGGGCGGCGCGACCCGCATGCCGCACGTGCAGCACGCGGTGGGCGAATTCTTCGGTCAGGAGCCGCTGACCAATCTGGACCCGGACAAGGTGGTGGCCATCGGCGCCGCCATCCAGGCCAATGTGCTGGCGGGCAACCGCGCAGCCGGCGACGACTGGCTGCTGCTGGACGTGATTCCGCTGTCGCTGGGCCTGGAAACCATGGGCGGACTGGTCGAGAAGGTCATTCCGCGCAATGCCACGATTCCGACCGCACGCGCGCAGGAATTCACCACCTTCAAGGACGGCCAGACCGCGATGGCCATCCACGTGGTGCAGGGCGAGCGAGAACGGGTGAGCGACTGCCGTTCGCTGGCGCGTTTCGAACTGCGCGGCATCCCGCCCATGGTGGCCGGGGCGGCGCGCATCCGCGTGAGTTTCCAGGTCGATGCGGACGGTCTGCTGAGCGTCAGCGCCCGCGAAATGGGCACCGGCATCGAAGCGCGCATCGAGGTCAAGCCGAGCTATGGTCTCGGTGACGACGAGGTCGCGCGCATGCTGAAGGACGGCTTCGAGCACGCGACCGAGGACATGGGCGCCCGTGCGCTGGCCGAACAGCGGGTCGAGGCCGAACGCCTGGGCGAAGCCACCCGCGCCGCGCTGGCCGCCGACGGCGACCTGCTGGACAGCACCGAGCGCGCAGACATCGACGCAGTGCTGGCCGAGCTGGCGAGCGCCGCATCCGGTCAGGATGTCGCCGCGATCAAGAAGGCGCTGGATGCGCTGGGCCGGGCGACCGACGAGTTCGCCGCCCGCCGCATGAACCGCAGCATCCAGCGCGCGCTGGCCGGCCGCAGCGTCGAATCCCTGTAAAAAGAAAC
This sequence comes from Methyloversatilis universalis FAM5, assembly GCF_000214035.2. Taxonomy (GTDB): domain Bacteria; phylum Pseudomonadota; class Gammaproteobacteria; order Burkholderiales; family Rhodocyclaceae; genus Methyloversatilis; species Methyloversatilis universalis. The sequence goes on from NZ_AFHG01000029.1 coordinate 312,763, forward strand.
GCATACCGAGACACGCATGACCCAGATCGTTGTACTTCCCCACGTCGAACTGTGCCCGGACGGCGCGGTGATCGACGCCGAACCCGGCACCTCCATCTGCGACGCGCTGCTGGCCCACGATATCGAGATCGAGCACGCCTGCGAGAAGTCCTGTGCCTGCACCACCTGCCACGTGGTGGTGCGCGAGGGCTTCGCCAGCCTTGAGGCGGCCGAGGAGCTGGAAGAGGACATGCTCGACAAGGCCTGGGGGCTGGAGCCGAATTCCCGCCTGTCCTGTCAGGCGCTGGTGGCCGAAACCCCGCTGGTGGTCGAGATTCCGAAATACACGATCAACATGGTCGGCGAAGGCGGCGGCCGGAAGTAAGGGGATACACGATGAAATGGACCGATACGCTGGACATCGCGATCGCCCTGACCGAGGCGAAACCGGACGTCGATCCGCGCTATGTGCGCTTCACCGACCTGATGGAATGGGTGATGGCGCTGCCCGGTTTCGACGACGATCCCAAGCGCTGCGGCGAACGCATCCTGGAAGCCATACAGCAGGCCTGGATGGACGAGGTGGACTGAGGCCCGCCACTTACGCCGGTGTTCATGGTGCGCCGCTTTTCCGGTAAACTGCGCATTTCCCGCTGCAGCGCAATACATGACCAAGTACGTATTCGTCACCGGCGGTGTGGTGTCCTCACTCGGCAAGGGCATTGCAGCCGCCTCGCTGGGCGCGATCCTCGAATCGCGTTCCATCCGCGTCACCCACCTCAAGCTCGACCCCTACATCAACGTCGATCCGGGCACGATGAGCCCGTTTCAGCACGGTGAGGTCTTCGTGACCGAAGACGGGGCCGAAACCGATCTCGACCTCGGCCACTACGAGCGCTTCACCAGCGCCAAGATGGGCAAGCGCAACAACTTCACCACCGGCCAGATCTACGAGGCGGTGATCAAGAAGGAGCGCCGCGGCGAGTATCTGGGCAAGACGGTGCAGGTCATTCCGCACATCACCGACGAGATCAAGGCCTACGTGAAACGCGGGGCCGAAGGCGCCGACGTGGCCATCGTCGAAGTGGGCGGCACGGTGGGCGACATCGAGTCGCTCCCCTTCCTCGAAGCCATCCGCCAGATGGGCATCGAAGAGGGCCGCGGCAACACCTGCTTCATGCACCTCACGCTGGTGCCCTACATCGCCACCGCCGGCGAACTGAAAACCAAGCCGACCCAGCACTCGGTCAAGGAACTGCGCGAAATCGGCATCCAGCCGGACGTGCTGCTGTGCCGCTCCGACCGCGTGGTGCCGGACGACGAGCGCCGCAAGATCGCGCTGTTCACCAATGTGCAGCCGGAAGCGGTCATTTCGGTCACCGACGCCGACAGCATCTACAAGATCCCCGGCATGCTGCACGACCAGATGCTGGACGAGATCGTCTGCCACAAGCTCAACATCCTGGCCCGCGCCGCCGACCTGAGCGCGTGGACGCGACTGATCGACGCGATGGAACACCCGGAGCGCGACGTCGATATCGCCTTCGTCGGCAAGTACGTCGACTTGACCGAATCCTACAAGTCGCTGTCGGAAGCGCTGGTGCATGCCGGCATCCACACCCGCTCGCGCATCAACATCCACTACATCGACTCGGAAGCGATCGAGCGCGCCACCGACGGCGGCCGTTCGCTGCTCGACCCGATGGACGCCATCCTGGTGCCCGGCGGTTTCGGTCGCCGCGGCGTCGAGGGCAAGATCGCGGCCATCCGTTTTGCACGCGAGAACGGCGTGCCCTATCTGGGCATCTGTCTGGGCATGCAGCTGGCGGTGGTCGAATACGCCCGCAACGTGGCCGGCCTGACCGGCGCGCACAGCACCGAATTCGAACGCAATTCGCCGTATCCGGTGATCGGCCTGATCACCGAGTGGATGAGTGCCGAAGGCAAGGTGGAGCGCCGCGACGAATCGTCCGACATCGGCGGCACCATGCGTCTGGGCGGCCAGAACTGCAATCTGGCCGAAGGCAGCCTGGCGCGCGACATCTACGGTGCGGCCACCATCGTCGAGCGGCACCGTCACCGCTACGAGGTGAACAACCAGTACCTCGCCCAGCTGGAAAAGGTGGGTCTGCGCGTGTCCGGCCGTTCGCAGGACGCGACCGACCCGCTGTGCGAAATGATCGAGCTGCCGGACCATCCGTGGTTCGTCGCCTGCCAGTTCCATCCGGAATTCACCTCGACGCCGCGCGCCGGCCACCCGCTGTTCTCCGCCTTCGCCCGCGCGGCCATTGCCCGCCAGGACGCACGCGGTGCGGTGAAGCGTTCGTCGCGCAAGGTCGCGAGCTGAGGAGACACACCATGAAGCTGTGCGGATTCGATGTCGGTCTCGACAAGCCCTTCTTCCTGATCGCCGGCCCCTGCGTGATCGAGTCGCGCGACATGGCCTTCGATACGGCCGGCAAGCTGAAGGAAATCACCGCCCGTCTGGGCATTCCCTTCATCTACAAGTCGTCCTTCGACAAGGCCAACCGCAGCTCGGGCAAGAGCTACCGTGGCCCCGGCATGGAGAAGGGCCTGGAAATCCTGGCCGACGTGAAGCGCGAGCTGAACGTGCCGGTGCTGACCGACGTGCATACCGCGGAAGAAGCGCCGATCGTCGCGCAGTATGTCGATGTGCTGCAGACGCCGGCCTTCCTGTGCCGCCAGACCGACTTCATCCACGCCTGCGCCGCCACGGGCAAGCCGGTGAACATCAAGAAGGGCCAGTTCATGGCGCCGGGCGACATGAAGAACGTGGTCGACAAGGCGAAGGAAGCGAACGGCGGCGCGGACACCATCATGGTGTGCGAGCGTGGCGCCTCCTTCGGCTACAACAACCTCGTGTCCGACATGCGTTCGCTGGCCATCATGCGCAACACCGACTGTCCGGTGGTGTTCGACGCGACGCATTCGGTGCAGCTGCCGGGCGGGCAGGGCAGCTGTTCGGGTGGTCAGCGCGAGTTCGTGCCGGTGCTGGCGCGGGCTGCGGTGGCCGTGGGCATCGCCGGCCTGTTCATGGAAAGCCATCCGAATCCCGAAAAAGCGATGTCGGATGGCCCCAACGCATGGCCGCTGCCGATGATGGAAGCGCTGCTGACCCAGCTGCGCGACCTCGACGCCGTCACCAAGAAGCACGGATTCCTCGAATCCGCCTTCGCGTGAAGGTGCAGGGCGGCATAACAATTCAAACGCAATAATTTACTGAGGACCTTGGAGCGACCATGAGTGCAATCGTCGATGTCGTCGCGCGCGAGATACTGGATTCGCGCGGCAATCCCACCGTTGAAGCGGACGTGCTGCTCGAATCGGGCATCATGGGCCGCGCGGCCGTGCCGTCCGGCGCGTCGACCGGTTCGCGCGAAGCCATCGAGCTGCGCGACGGCGACAAGGGCCGCTACCTCGGCAAGGGCGTTCTGGCTGCGGTCGAGAACGTCAATACCGAAATTTCCGAAGCCATCATCGGCCTGGACGCCGAAGAGCAGGCCTTCATCGACAAGACCCTGATCGAGCTCGACGGCACCGAGAACAAGTCGCGCCTCGGCGCCAATGCCACGCTGGCGGTGTCGATGGCGGTGGCCAAGGCGGCCGCTGAAGAAGCCGGTCTGCCGCTGTACCGCTACTTCGGCGGCTCGGGTGGCATGGCCATGCCGGTACCGATGATGAACGTCATCAATGGCGGCGCGCACGCCAACAACAGCCTGGATTTCCAGGAATGCATGATCATGCCGGTCGGCGTGACCAGCTTCCGCGAAGCGCTGCGCATGGGCGCCGAAGTGTTCCACGCGCTGAAGAAGCTCACCGACAAGAAGGGCTACCCGACCACGGTCGGTGACGAAGGCGGTTTCGCCCCCAACGTCGGCAGCGCAGAGGAAGCGCTGAACATGATTCTCGATGCCGCCTCGGCCGCCGGCTACGAGCCGGGCCGTGATCTGGTGCTGGCGCTGGACTGCGCCGCGTCCGAGTTCTACAAGGACGGCAAGTACGTGCTGGAAGGCGCCGGCCTGACCATGGAATCGGCCCAGCTGGTCGATTACCTCGCCACGCTGGCCGACAAGTTCCCGATCGTGAGCATCGAGGACGGCATGGCCGAGAACGACTGGGACGGCTGGAAGCTGCTGACCGAACGTCTGGGCAGCCGCGTGCAGATCGTCGGCGACGACCTGTTCGTCACCAACACCAAGATCCTGAAGGAAGGCATTGCCCGCGGCATCGCCAACTCCATCCTGATCAAGATCAACCAGATCGGCACGCTGACCGAAACCTTCGCCGCGGTCGAAATGGCCAAGCGCGCCAGCTACACCGCGGTCATTTCGCACCGCTCGGGCGAAACCGAGGACAGCACGATCGCCGACATCGCGGTCGGCCTGAACGCGATGCAGATCAAGACCGGTTCGCTCAGCCGCTCCGACCGCATTGCCAAGTACAACCAGCTGCTGCGTATCGAAGAAGATCTCGGTGACACCGCGTGGTACCCGGGCGCTTCGGCGTTCTACAACCTGCGCAAGTAAGCGGCAGGCACGGCGATCATGGTGCGTCACTGGCCCACGCTGTTGCTGGTGGCACTGATCGCCGCGCTGCAGTACCCGCTCTGGCTCGGCAAGGGCGGGTGGCTGCAGGCATGGGAAGCGGAGCGCGCGCTGGAAGCCCAGCGCACGCTCAATACCCGGCTGGAGGCGCGCAACGTCGCGCTGGAAGCCGATGTAAAAGACCTCAAGACCGGCTTTGACGCGGTCGAGGAGCGCGCCCGCATCGAACTGGGCCTGGTCAAGCCGGGCGAAGCCTTCGTGCAGGTGCCGCGCAGCAACAAGCCCTGACGCCGTCTCCGGTACCGACGTTTCACCGCCCGGGCCCGGAATCGCTCGCGCTCAGCGCCTGAATTCAGTCAGGCCGCTTTCTCCCGCTCCGTTTCAGATGTCACGCCGCAGCGTGCGCAGTCCGCTGATGCGCGAGGCGAACCAGCCGCTGTCCAGCGCGTCGGTGCGCACATACTTGCCGCGCGTGCTCGGGGCGTGAATGAAGCGGCCCTCGCCGGCGTAGATGCCCATGTGGGAATAGTGCTTGCCGTTGGTGTTGAAGAACACCAGATCGCCCGGCTTCAGCGCGGTGCGCTCGACCGGCCGCGACAGGCTGGCGATCTGCGCCGCGTTGTGCGGCAGCCTGAGACCGGCCACCTGCTCGAAAATCCAGCTCACCATGCCGCTGCAGTCCAGACCGCTGTCCGGATTGCGGCCGCCGAAGCGGTAGTGGTTGCCGATCAGGCCCAGCGCATAGATGACCGCGTCCTGGGCGTGGCTGTCGTCGGCCAGCTGCAGCGCGGCCGCGTTCTGCGGTGGCCGGGACGGCGACGGGACTGGCGCCGGTTCAGGCCGGGCCACCGGCGGTTCCGGCGTGCTGGCGGGCGGCGGCAGCGTGCCGCAGCCCGCCAGCAGCGTGGCCGCAGCGAGGGCAAGCGCGCGCAGCGGCAACCTGAACTTACCTGCGGTCAATCTCGATCCGCCCGCTGATGTTCACGCTCACCCGCGACTCGCCGGCTTCGACTGGCATGTCCGCCATCGCCGCCTCGGCCATGGCGACCTTGGCCCGCATCATCGGCCGCGGCGGCGGCATGCCCGAGGTGTTGTTCACATTCATGTGCAGCACCCGCCAGTTGCCGCCGAGCGAGGCCGCGACGATTTTCGCGCGTGCGTTGAAGGCGGCGATGGCATCGGTGATGGCGGCGTTCTCGGCGTCGCGCGCGGCGTCCTCGCTCGGTTCCAGCGTGAGCTGGCCGACCGCCATCTGCGTCTGCAGCTTGCCCAGCAGTTCCGACAGTGCGGCCTGGTCCTTGGATTCGAGCAGCAGTTCGGAGCGCATGCGCCAGCTTTCGATGGTGCGTCCGTTCTTGCCGTAGACCGGATAGGTCGAGGTGTTGCCGCTGCGCACCTTCACGCTGGAATAGGGTTTTGCAGCGGCCAGCGAGGACTGGATGACCGCATTCACCTTCTTTGCCAGCGCACCGGGCGTGGCGTCGCTTAATTCGATGAAGGCGGTCGCGCGTGCGAGGTCGTTCGGTGCGAAGCGTGAGGCGTCGGCGTTGAGATCGACCACGATGCCTTCGCGTCGCGGCGCCGGCGTGTCGGCCGCCTGGGCCGTGCTGATGCAGGCTGCGAGCAGCAGCCAGGGAAGATGTTTCATGGGGCTCCCGCCGTCGTGATGACCGCGGAAGTATAGCCGGGTGGAATGAGGCGTATCCGCGGATGGCGCGGCCGCAGATGTTTCCGCGCGTGTCGGCGCTCAGCGCCGGCGGCGGATGTCGCGCTCCTCGTCCGCCTTGATGCGTACCGGCACGCGGGCGGGTTCGTCCGCGACCGCCGACAGCAGGGCCATGCCGAGCAGGGCCAGATAGCTGAGTACGGCGGCGCCGGCCGCTTCGCCATTGGCGGCGAGCATGACGGCGGGCAGCACGTGGGCGCCGGTGAAGAAGAACTGGGTGCGCTGGCTCATGGCGGTCATCCGGATGAAGAGATCTTTCGGATTAACGACCGTGCAGGGGGCGGGCTTGAGCCTTGGTGACGATGCGAAACAGAGTGCGGAGCCGTCAGCCGCGTTTCACCTCGATCATGCTGTCGCGGTAGATCCTTGATTTGTCGACATAGCCGGCGGCGCTGCGCATCAGGCCGGCCACTTCCTCGTCGCTGAGCTGGCGCACCACGCGACCGGGCGAACCCAGCACCAGCGAGCGGTCCGGGATGACCCGGCCTTCAGGGATCAGCGCATTGGCGCCGATCAGGCAGTGCCGGCCGATCACCACCCGGTTCAGGATGACCGCGTGAATGCCGACCAGCGAGCCGTCGCCCACGGTGCAGCCATGCAGCATGGCGTGGTGGCCGATGGTCACGTCGCTGCCTATGGTGAGCGGTACGCCGTCATCGATGTGCAGGACCGCGCCATCCTGTACATTCGAGCGCTCGCCGATCGAGATGTGGTCGTTGTCGGCGCGGATGACCGCTCCGAACCACACGCTGGTGTCGGCTTTCAGTTCGGCGTCGCCAATGATGGTGGCGTTGGGCGCGATCCAGGTGCTCGGATGGACGACGGGCGCCTGACCGTCGAGGGCGTAGAGGCTCATGCGGTATCCCGGTGGCCGCACCGTGAAGGTCCGGCGAAGATTTTGTGCAATGCAACCAGGGTCGCGATTGTACGCGCTTGCGGCGCTGGCCGCGCAAGCGGGGCAGGGCGGCCCCTTGAGAGGACGGATGACATGAACGAAGCGCTCGGCCGCTCGTTGGCCGATTTCGAGGCAGGACGCATCGACATGGATGCCCTGGTCGCCATCTGGCGCCGCCACGGTGTGGACGACACGGCGCTGCCGGCGAAATGGCGAGAGGTGCTCGACGGCCTGCTGATGCGGCTGGAGTCAGCCCGGCTGTTTTCGGGTGAAAGCTGTTCCTTCAGCCAGAGCGAACTGCTGGCGACCATGCGCGAATGGCTGAACCGGGTGCAGGCCCAGGTCCAGGCGCAGCAGCAGTAAGCCGGTCGGGCCGGCAATAAAAAAGGGCGCCCGCAGGCGCCCTGAACCCGATCAGTTACAGCGGAGGTCAGAGCTTGCTCTTGACCACCTCGACCACGCGGTCGGCTTCCGCCACCCACTTGGCCAGCAGTGCATCGGTTTCGGCGCGGCGCGATGCGGCGAAATCGGCGTCCTTGATGCTCGGGACGTTGATATCGACGTTCAGCGCAGCCGAGCGCAGCGCGGCCAGCGCGGCCAGCGCGGCCACGCCGGCGTCGGACACCACATTGGTGTTGCCTTTCTCGGCGGCGACCCGCGACAGCGCGATCACGTCGGCGCAGGCGCGGGCGCAGGCCAGCGGTGCGTCAGTGGCCTTCTTCAGACCTTCCTGGATCGCGGCCGAGCGCGCAGCCTTCTGCTCGTCCGTGTCCTTCGGCAGACCGTAGGCCGCCATCAGGCCGTCAAAGGCTTCGACGTCGGCGCGGATGAAGTCGGTCAGCCGGGTGCGCAGCGCTTCCGCCTTCGCCAGCAGATCCTTCATGTCGCCTTCGACCTCGACATAGGCCTTCTTGCCGATGGTGAGGTTACACACCATGCTCACCAGCGCGGCACCCATGCCACCCATGATGGCCGCGGCGCTGCCGCCGCCCGGCGTGGCTGCGCTGGAGGCCAGCTCGTCGAGGAAGGCGGTGACCGGCTTGTCCTTGATCTGGCTCATCGCTCAGCCCACCATGGTTTTCGCCATCGCGTAGATTTCCGACGCGTCGAGCGAAATGTCGTTGCTTTCGAACAGCTTGGCCACGCAGGCACGCTGCAGCGCGATCTTCAGTGCGCCGAAGCCGATGGCGCCGAACACGATCTTGCCGTGCTTGACCACGCCCTTGTCCATCATGTCCACGCCTTCGATGCCCAGCGGCGGTGTGGCGTTGGCGTCGGCGATCATTTCCAGCGTCGGGTTGTCCTTCCAGTGACGCTCTTCCAGCAGCTGGATGCCGCCGGCGCCGGTGGCGATCACCACGTTCGCGCCTCCGATGGCACGGGCACGGGCCTCGTTGTCGCCGGCTTCTGCAACGCCCACGTCGAGGTTGAAGTTGGCCTTGAGCTGCTTGGCCGCTTCTTCCGCGGTGGCGAGCTTGCGCGACACCAGCGTCACCGAGGCGCCTTCGCTGGCCAGCATCACCGCAGCGCGCGTACCGACCGGGCCGGTGCCGCCGAGGATGACCGCCTTCTTGCCCTTCAGCGAACCGCTGTGCGCCAGCCAGGCCACGCAGGCGGCTGCCGTCGTGTTCGAGCCGTTGGAATCCAGCATCACCGACACGCGGAAGTTGCCGAAGAAGCGCTTCTTGACCGCCTTGAACAGGGTTTCGCCCTCGGCCATGTTGCTGCCGCCGATGAAGATGGCGGTGTTCTTCTTGTCCTTCGGAGCGCGGGTGAAGATGGTGCCATCCACCATCGCGCCGACGTTGTGCGGATGCACGCCGCCGTAGCCGATCACGTGGTCCGCGCCGCCGTCGTGGCACACGACGCTGTCGAACACCGACGGATGTTCATCGGTATCGAACTGGTAAAGAAGCTTTTTCATTGTGATGTCTCGGATGTCTGGAAAGGTGGAATCCGCTGGCCGCACAGCCGACGGACCTTGCTGCGTGTCGCGCGGCGATCAGGTCACCGTGTTGACCGGGCTGCCCTTGACGAAGGCTTCCGCGTTGTCGACCAGCTGGTCGGCCAGGAACTGCATCGCGCCGTCCGAGGCCCAGGCCACGTGCGGCGTCAGGATGAAGTTGGGCAGGCGCAGGTCGAGCAGCGGGTTGCCTTCCTTCGGCGGTTCCTTGGTCAGCACGTCGAAGCCGGCACCGGCGATCACGCCTTCCTTCAGCGCGGTCACCAGGTCTTCTTCGTTGACCAGGCCGCCGCGGGCGGTATTGATCAGGATGGCGCTGCGCTTCATCTTGCGGAACTGTTCCATGCCGAACATGTTGCGGCTGTCGGCCGTCAGCGGGCAGTGCAGCGAAATGATGTCGGACTGGGCCAGCACCTCTTCGACCGGCGTGAATTCCACGCCCGGCGCCTTCGGACCCGGATGGTCGGCGAACAGCACCTTCATACCGAAGCCGCGCGCGATCTTGGCGGTGCCCTGACCGAGCACGCCTTCACCGAAAATGCCGATGGTGCTGTCGAACAGGTCGTAGATGGCGTGATCGAAGAAGCAGAACTGATCCACTTCCTGCCAGCGGCCGCGTTCGACGTCCTGACGGTAGGCGATGATGCTGCGACGCAGGGCCAGGATGAGCGCGAACGCATGTTCCGGCACGGTGTGCACCGCGTAGTTGCGGATGTTGGCGACCACGATGCCGCGTTCGCGGCAGGCCGGCACGTCGATCACGTCGTAGCCGGTGGCGGCGACGCCGATGTACTTCAGGTTCGGCAGCTGGGCCAGCACGTCGCCGCGCAGCGGCACCTTGTTGGTGAAGGCGACGGTGGCGTTCTTCAGACGTTCAACCACCTGTTCCGGCGAAGTCGTGTCGTACTCCTCCCAGGTGTGGTCGAAGGACGGGCGGCGGACGTTGGCCTTGAGCGTGGAGCGGTCCAGAAACACGACGTGATGCGACATGTTCTCTTCCCTTGTACTTATTGGATGTAAAAGGCCGGGCGAACCCGGCCGAGCAGACACGCGAGCCCGCACGAGGCGGGCCGCCGCATATTACTTGGCCTGCGGTGCGTGGGTGCGCCAGTAGGTCGACGCCGCGGCCACGCCCGAACCCGGGGTGACGTTGATGCCGTTGTCCAGCATGGACATTTCGGCGCCGGCGATCGCGCTCATCAGCGACAGGGCGTTCAGGTCGCCCAGGTGGCCGATGCGGAACACCTTGCCGGCAACCTTGGACAGGCCGGCGCCCAGCGACAGGTTGTACTTGGCGTAGGCGTTGCTGATCACCTTGGTCGCATCGAAGCCTTCCGGCACCAGGATGGCGCTGACCGTGTCCGAGTACCACTCGGGTGCCTTGGCGCACAGGTTCAGCTTCCAGCCTTCCTGGACAGCGGCGCGGACGCCGGAGGCCAGGTAGTTGTGGCGGGCGAAGATGTTTTCCAGGCCTTCTTCGAAGATGGTGTTCAGCGACTCACGCATGCCGTACAGCATCGGGATCGACGGCGTGTAGGGGAAGTAGCCGGTGGCGTTATTCTTCAGCATGTCGCCCAGGTCGAAGTAGCAGCGACGCGAGGTCGCGGTTTCCATCGCCTTCAGCGCCTTCGGGCTGACACCCAGAATGCCCATGCCGGCCGGCAGCATGAAGCCCTTCTGCGAACCGGACACTGCGCAGTCAACACCCCACTCGTCCATGCGGAAGTCGATCGACACCAGCGAGGACACGGTATCGACCATCAGCAGCGCCGGGTGGTTGGCGTTGTTGATCGCCTTGCGGACACGGCCGATGTCGCTGGTCACGCCGGTGGCGGTTTCGTTCTGGCAGGCCAGCACGGCCTTGATCTTGTGCTCCTTGTCAGCGCGCAGGATCTCTTCGTACTGGTCGTACGGCACGCCGGTGCCCCATTCGCAGTCCAGCACCTGGACTTCGAAGCCCATGCGCTGCGCCATGTCGGCCCACAGGTGGCTGAACTGGCCGAAGCGCGAACACAGGATCTTGTCGCCCGGCGACAGGGTGTTGGTCAGCGCGGCTTCCCACATGCCGGTGCCCGATGCCGGGAAGGTGAAGATGGTGCCTTCGGTGGTCTTGAACACCTTCTTCAGATCGGTCAGCACCGACAGCGCCAGTTCCGGGAACTTGGGCGAGCGGTGATCTTCCTGCGGCACGACCATGGCGCGAAGGATGCGCTCCGGCGTGTTGGTGGGACCCGGCACGTAGAGGTGATTGCGGCCAGCGATTCTAGACATGGCGAAACTCCTTATTAATTGCTTGGATGGATTCGGGGTGGCTGACGGGCGCGCTTACTTGCGGCCGTACACCGGGAAATCGGCGCACAGGCGGGTGACGTCGGCCGCGACGCGGGCGATCACCGCCTCGTCGTTCGGGGCGTCGAGCACGTCCACGATCAGGTTTGCAACCATCTTCGCCTCGGCTTCCTTAAAGCCGCGGGTCGTCATAGCAGGGCTGCCGATACGAATGCCACTCGTCACGAACGGCTTTTGCGGGTCGTTCGGGATGGAATTCTTGTTGACCGTGATGTGTGCACGGCCCAGCGCTGCTTCTGCGTCCTTGCCAGTGATGTTCTTGGCACGCAGATCGACGAGGAACAGGTGCGACTGGGTACGGCCCGAAACGATGCGCACGCCACGCTCGACGAGCGTTTCGGCCATCACCTGGGCATTCTTCAGCACCTGCTGCTGGTAGACCTTGAATTCCGGTGTCGCGGCTTCCTTGAAGGCGACGGCCTTGGCGGCGATGACGTGCATCAGCGGACCGCCCTGGATACCCGGGAAAATCATCGAGTTCAGCGGCTTCTCGAACTCTGCCTTGGCCATGATCACGCCACCGCGCGGGCCGCGCAGGGTCTTGTGCGTGGTCGAGGTGACGAAGTCGGCGATGCCGATCGGGCTCGGGTACAGGCCGGCGGCGACCAGGCCGGAGTAGTGGGCCATGTCGACCAGCAGATACGCACCGACCGAATCGGCGATTTCACGGAAACGCTTGAAATCGATGTGCAGTGCGTAGGCCGAGGCGCCGGCCACGATCATCTTCGGCTTGTGTTCCTTGGCCAGCGCTTCGACCTGTGCATAGTCGATCGCTTCGGTTTCCGGATCCAGGCCGTAGGCCACGCCCTTGTAGATCTTGCCGGAAAAGTTCACCGACGAGCCGTGGGTCAGGTGACCGCCGTGGGCCAGCGACATGCCCAGGATCGTATCGCCCGGCTGCAGCATCGCCATGTAGACGCCGGCGTTCGCCTGCGAACCCGAATGCGGCTGCACGTTGGCATACTCGGCGCCGAACAGCGACTTCAGACGGTCGATCGCCAGCTGTTCGGCGACGTCGACATGCTCACAGCCACCGTAGTAGCGCTTGCCCGGGTAACCCTCGGCATACTTGTTCGTCAGTACCGAACCCTGCGCTTCCATGACCGCCGGGCTGGCGTAGTTTTCCGACGCGATCAGCTCGATGTGGTGCTCCTGGCGAGCGTATTCCGCCTCCATGGCCGCCCACAGTTCGGGGTCGGACTGGGCAATGGTCATTTTCGGGTCGAACATTCGGATTACCTTTCTGATGTGAGCTTTCGGCCTGCGTTTCCGCGAGACCTTATGAAGTAATGCAAGGCGATCGGACTATATCTGATGCATCCACGGCCTCGTATCGGACTTTCTTATCGCCGTGATAAGTATAAGTGAAGCTTAATTGAAAACAGGTCATCCATAATTCTTTCCAACGAATACCGGCATTCGGCCCGGCCCGGATGCCTCGCGGTCCAGCGATGGGCCACCCCTTATCTTCCTTACGACAGAAGGTGAAGCATGGACATTCACGAGTACCAAGCGAAAGAGCTCCTGGCGGGCTTCGGAGTGCCGGTGCCGCGCGGCAGCGTGGCCTACAGCCCGGATCAGGCCGTGTATACGGCGACCGAACTGGGCGGCTGGCACTGGGCGGTGAAGGCCCAGGTGCACTCCGGAGCCCGCGGCAAGGCCGGCGGCATCAAGCTGTGCAAGACCTACCATGAGGTCGATGCCGCCGCCCGCGAACTGCTGGGCAAGCGTCTCGTGACCATCCAGACCGGTCCCGAAGGCAAGCCGGTGCAGCGCGTCTATGTCGAGGTCGCCGAGCCCTTTGAACGCGAACTCTATCTGGGCATCGTGCTGGACCGCAAAGCCGAGCGCGTTCGCGTCATCGCCTCTGCCGAAGGTGGGATGGAAATTGAAGAATTGGCACACAGTGCTCCGGAAAAGATCATGCAGGTCGTGGTCGAGCCGGCTGTGGGCCTGCAGGCCTTCCAGGCCCGCCAGATCGCCTTCGGTCTGGGCCTGAACATCAAGCAGGTATCGCGTGCGGTGACCGCGATCATGGGCGCCTACCGCGCCTTCCGCGATCTTGACGCCACCATGGTCGAAATCAACCCGCTGGTCGTCACCAAGGACGACCGCGTGCTGGCGCTGGACGCCAAGATGTCCTTCGACGACAACGCGATGTTCCGCCAGCGTGCCGTGGCCGACATGCGCGATCCGTCGCAGGAGGATCCGCGCGAAGTGCAGGCCGCCGAGCACAACCTGAACTACGTCGGTCTCGATGGTGACATCGGCTGCATCATCAATGGCGCCGGTCTGGCCATGGCCACCATGGACACCATCAAGTACGCCGGTGGCGCCCCGGCCAACTTCCTCGACGTCGGTGGCGGTGCTTCGCCCGAGCGCGTGGCCAATTCCTTCCGTCTGGTGCTGTCGGACAAGAACGTGAAGGCCATCCTGGTCAACATCTTCGCCGGTATCAACCGCTGCGACTGGGTTGCCCAGGGCGTGGTTCAGGCCTGCAACGACATCGATATCACGGTGCCGCTCATCGTCCGTCTCGCCGGTACGAACGAGGAAGAGGGGCGCCGCATCATCCGTGAGAGCGGTCTGCCCATCATCAGCGCCGATTCGCTGACCGAAGCGGCCCAGAAGGCGGTCGATGCCGCCCGCGCCCACGCCGCCAGCTGAGTGAATAGACCCCCACGCTCACTCCGCTCGCTGCCCCGCGAGGGGGCTGCATCCGCCCCTGGGGCGGCCCGGCGGGCGGCGCGCGGCGGATAACCGATGCACACGAGGATTTAGTTATGAGCATTCTGATCAACGAAAAGACCAAGATCATCGTCCAGGGCTTCACCGGCGACAAAGGGACCTTCCACGCCAAGGAAATGATCGAGTACGGCACCAACGTCGTCGGCGGCGTGACCCCGGGCAAGGGCGGTACCACCCATCTCGGCAAGCCGGTGTTCGATACCGTGGCCGATGCGGTCGCCGCGACCGGTGCCGAAGCGTCCATCACCTTCGTTGCGCCGGCCTTCTGCGCCGACGCCATCATGGAAGCGGCGGACGCCGGCATCCAGCTGGTGTGCTCGATCACCGACGGCATCCCGGCGCAGGACATGATGCGGGTGAAGCGCTACTTCATGCGCTACCCGAAAGAACGCCGCACGCTGATGGTCGGCCCGAACTGCGCCGGCATCATCAGCCCGGGCAAGGCCATGCTGGGCATCATGCCGGGCCACATCTACAAGCAGGGCAACGTGGGCATCGTGTCGCGTTCGGGCACGCTGGGCTACGAAGCGGCCGCACAGATGAAGGCGCTGGGCATCGGCGTGTCGACCTCGGTCGGCATCGGCGGTGACCCGATCAACGGCTCGTCCTTCCTCGACCACCTGATGAAGTTCCAGGACGACCCGGACACCCACGCCGTGGTGATGATCGGCGAAATCGGTGGTCCGCAGGAAGCCGAGGCCTCTGCCTGGGTGAAGGAAAACATGAAGAAGCCGGTGATCGGCTACGTCGCCGGCCTGACCGCACCGAAGGGCCGCCGCATGGGCCACGCGGGCGCCATCATCTCGGCCGCCGGTGATTCGGCCGCCGAGAAGTCGGAAATCATGCGTTCCTTCGGCCTGACCGTCGCACCGAGCGCCGGCGAGCTGGGCAGCACCGTGGCCTCGGTTCTGGCCAGGCTGTAAGCGCAGAGCAGCACGGGGCGTGCGGAGCGCGCCCTGCTTTCCGTCCGCCCCGGTGGGGCGGACGCCCGTCACCAGCCTGCGAGACTCCCACCGTGGTGAGTGATCCCATTTCCGTCCCCGCGTCGGCCGACGCCTCCGGGGCGGCCTTCTCGGAAAAGGCGATCGACCTGCTGTTTTCGCTGCTGCGCGAAGTGGTCGAACGTCACCATCCGGAACTGCTGCCCGTACTGGCCGGCGAATCCGGCAACACGCTGTCCCCCCAGATGCTGGGCCGTGCCATCCAGGCGCAGGGCATCCTGTTCCAGCTGCTGTCCATCGCCGAACAGAACGGCGGCATGCGCAAGCGCCGCGAAGTCGAGCGACTGCAGGGCCGTGAGGCGCTGCCCGGCTCCTTCGCCAATGTGCTGGCCTCCGCGAAGAAGGCCGGCCTGTCGGCCGAGCGCGTGCGCGAAGCCTTTGCCGGTCTGAAAGTGCGCCCGGTGCTGACCGCGCACCCGACCGAAGCCAAGCGCGTGACCGTGCTGGAGCGTCACCGCCGCATCTACCGCATGCTGATCGAGCTGGAATCGCCGCGCTGGACGCCGCGCGAGCGCCACGATCTCGAAGACACGTTGCGCAACGAGATCGAACTGCTGTGGCTGACCGGCGAACTGCGGTTGGAAAAGCCGAATGTGTCGCAGGAAATCGCCTGGGGCCTGCATTTCTTCAATGAAACGCTGTTCGAGGTCGGCCCGGACGTGCTGGCGCGCGCCGACGAGGCGATGGCGCAGCATTTCGGCGAGGCCAACCTGCCCGGCTTCCTGGAATTCGGTTCCTGGATAGGCGGCGACCGCGACGGCAATCCTTTCGTCACCAACGCGATCACGCGCGGCGCACTGATCGAGTGCCGGCTGGCCGCACTGCGCCGTCACCGCCAGTCGGTGCTTGAACTGCTGCGCGGGCTGTCGGTGACCGAAGCTTCGCTCACCCTGTCCGGCGACTTCCGCGATGCGCTCACGCTGGCGCTGGAAGAGAGCGGCGAAGGCAATGTGATCGCCGCCCGCAATCCGGGCGAGCCCTTCCGCCAGTTCCTGGTGTGCGTGCTGAACAAGCTGGACGACACCATCGCCTGTACCGAAGCGGAAGAGGGCGCGGCCTGCCGCCGCGGCTACGAATCCGCCGACCGGCTGGTGACCGATCTGCGCACGCTGGAAGCCGGGTTGCGCGATTCGAAACTGGGGCGTCTGGCCGACACCGAAGTGGTGCCGCTGCGCCGCCAGGTCGATCTGTTCCGCTTCAGCACCGTACGGCTCGACGTGCGCGAGAACTCCACCCGGGTCACCCAGACGCTGGAAGCGCTGTGGCGCGTCAGCCGCGGCGAGCCGGACGATGTAGCCGCGCCGGCGCAGGACGGCAAGGAATGGCAGGCCTGGCTGATGGCCGAACTGGCCGCGCCGCGCACCGGCATGCGCGACCTCTCCGGCCTGCCGGCGGTGGCCAACGAAACGCTGGGTCTGTTCCGGCTGATCGCCGACATGCGGCCCAAGGTGGGTCGTGAAGCCTTCGGCAGCTTCATCCTGAGCATGACCCGCAACGCGTCCGACGTGCTGGGCGTGTATCTGCTGGCCAAGGAAGCCGGCCTGTTCGCCGATCCGGCCGGGGTGGAGCGCTGTTCGCTGCCCATCATGCCGCTGTTCGAAACCATCGACGACCTGCGCCGCGCCCCGGCCATCATGCGCGAACTGCTGGCGCTGCCGCTGGTCAAGCGCTCGGTGCGCGCGCTCGGCGGCGTGCAGGAAGTGATGATCGGCTACTCCGATTCGAACAAGGACGGAGGCTTCCTGTCGTCGAACTGGGAACTGTTCAAGGCGCAGCAGAAGCTGACCGCGGTCGGTACCGAAGCGGGCGTGAAGATCGCCTTCTTCCACGGCCGCGGCGGTTCGGTGAGCCGCGGCGGCGTGCCCGCCGGCCGCGCCATCGGCGCCCAGCCGCGCGGCTCCATCCAGGGGCTGTTCCGGCTGACCGAACAGGGCGAGGTCATTTCCAGCAAGTACGCGAACAAGGGCACCGCCGCCTTCAATCTCGAACTGCTGGCCGCCAGCGTGTTCGATCACGCGCTGAAGTCGCAGGCCGCTGCGGGCTCGTCCTCCAGTCCGGAGTTCGATGACGCGCTGGAAGCGCTGTCGGGTGCCGCCCACGCGGCCTATCAGAACCTGATTTCGAATCCGGCGCTGGTCGCCTATTTCCAGGAAGCCAGCCCGCTCGAGGAAATATCGCTGCTCAACATCGGCTCGCGTCCGGCCCGCCGTTTCGGCGCAAAGTCGCTGGCCGAACTGCGCGCGATTCCCTGGGTGTTCGCCTGGTCGCAGAACCGCCACATCGTCACCGGCTGGTACGGCGTGGGGTCCAGTCTCGCGAATTTCATCGAGGTGCGCGGCAGTCGCGGCGAAGCGCTGCTGGCCCGCATGTTCGACGAATCGCCGCTGTTCCGCCTCATCGTCGACGAGGTGGAAAAGACGCTGGCGGTGGTCGATCTGGACATCGCCCGCGAATACAGCCAGCTGGTGGCCGACGCCGGCGTGCGCGAACAGGTGTTCGGCATGATCGCGCGCGAATACGACATCACCCGCGCGCAGATCCTGCGCCTGTCGGGCACCCGCGGCCTGGCCGAGCGCTTCCCGGAATACCGCCAGAAGCTGGATCACCGGCTGCCGGTGGTCAATCAGGTGAGCCGCCAGCAGGTGTCGCTGCTGCGCGCCTTCCGGATGACCGAGGACGCGGTGCGCAAGGAGGAATTCCGCAAGACCCTGCTGCTGTCGATCAACTGCGTGTCCGCCGGCTTCGGCGCGACCGGCTGATCCCGTCGTAGAACCGCTTTCAAACCGCTTTCAAGCCATTCCAACCGAGGAGTTTCACATGAGCTTCACGATCATCGAACAAGCCACGCCCCGCCTGCACCGTTCCGAACTGGCCGTTCCGGGTTCCAACCCGGCCATGTTCGAAAAGGCGGCCAAGTCCGCTGCCGACATCATCTTCCTGGACTGCGAGGACGCGGTCGCGCCGGATGACAAGGAGCAGGCCCGCAAGAACATCATCGAAGGCCTGAACGACATCGACTGGGGCAACAAGACCATGATGGTGCGCATCAACGGTCTGGACACCCACTACATGTACCGCGACGTGGTCGACATCGTCGAAGCCTGCCCGCGCCTCGACATGATCCTGATTCCGAAGGCCGGTACCGCCGCAGACGTGTATGCGGTCGACATGATGGTCACCCAGATCGAGGCGGCCAAGAAGCGCACCAAGCGCATCGGCTTCGAAGTGCTGATCGAGACCGCGCTCGGCATGGCCAACGTCGAAGCGATCGCGCAGTCGTCGAAGCGCCTGGAAGCGATGAGCTTCGGCGTCGCCGACTACGCCGCCTCGACCCGTGCCCGCACCACCGTGATCGGTGGCGTGAACAAGGACAGCGTGGTGCTGACCGACAAGGACGAGCAGGGCAACCGCCAGTCCTTCTGGACCGATCCGTGGCACGCCGCGCAGACCCGCATGATGGTGGCCTGCCGCGCCTACGGCCTGCGTCCGATCGACGGCCCGTTTGGTGACTTCAATGATCCCGAGGGCTATATTGCAGCGGCGAATCGCGCCGCCGTGCTGGGTTACGAAGGCAAGTGGGCGATCCATCCGTCGCAGATCGAACTGGCCAACAAGGTCTACACGCCGTCGGACGCTGAAGTGACCAAGGCACGCCGCATTCTCGAAGCGATGGCCCAGGCCGCGAAGGAAGGCCGCGGTGCCGTTTCGCTCGACGGTCGCCTGATCGACATCGCCAGCATCCGCATGGCCGAAGCACTGATCGCGAAGGCCGACACGATCGCTGCAGCACGCTGACCTCCGGGGTCGGCATGAAGGCATGGCCGGGGAGGTGCCCGGCCATGGGAGCTACAGGTACAGAACGAAGAGGAACCCGACAGCACAACACACGCAGCAACGGCGGGTAGTGAGGCCCGCCGCTCCACAACCGATTTACGACTAAACGGAAAAAACCAATATGGCATCCGATATCGAAATCGCCCAGCAGGCGAAAATGCAGCGCATCAGCCAGGTGGTGTCCAAGCTGGGCATCCCGGAAGACGCGATCGAACCCTATGGCCACTACAAGGCCAAGGTGTCCCTCGAATACCTGAACAGCCTGAAGGACCGTCCGGACGGCAAGCTCATCCTGGTCACCGCGATCAGCCCTACCCCGGCCGGCGAGGGCAAGACCACGACCACGGTGGGTCTGGGCGATGCGCTGAACCGTATCGGCAAGAAGACCATGATCTGTCTGCGCGAGCCCTCGCTCGGACCGGTGTTCGGCGTGAAGGGCGGCGCGGCCGGCGGCGGCTACGCCCAGATCGTGCCGATGGAAGACATCAACCTGCACTTCACCGGCGATTTTCACGCCATCGGTGCCGCGCACAACCTGCTGTCGGCGCTGATCGACAACCACATCAACCACGGCAACGAACTGCGCATCGATCCGCGGCTGATCCAGTGGAAGCGCGTGGTCGACATGAATGACCGCGCGCTGCGCAAGATCACCATCGGTCTCGGCGGCACCGCCAACGGCTTCGTGCGTGAGGACGGCTACGACATCGTGGTCGCGTCCGAAGTGATGGCCATCCTGTGTCTGGCCAATTCGATGACCGACCTGAAGGAACGCCTCGGCCGCATCATCATCGGCTACACGCTGGGCGACAAGAAGCCGGTGTACGCGAGCGACCTGAAGGCGCAGGGCGCCATGGCGACGCTGCTGAAGGACGCGATCAAGCCGAACATCGTGCAGACGCTGGAAAACAACCCGGCCATCATCCACGGCGGTCCGTTCGCCAACATCGCGCACGGCTGCAACTCGGTATCGGCCACCAGGGCCGGCCTGAAGATGGCCGACTACGTGGTGACCGAAGCCGGCTTCGGCGCCGACCTCGGTGCCGAGAAGTTCATCGACATCAAGTGCCGCATGGCGGGGCTGAAGCCCTCCGCCGTGGTGCTGGTCGCCACCATCCGCGCGCTGAAGTTCCACGGCGGCGTGAAGAAGGAAGACCTGAACCAGGAGAACCTCGACGCGCTGTCCAAGGGCATCGTCAACATCGAGCGTCACCTGAAGAACATCACCGAGCATTACGGTCTGCCCTGCGTCGTGTCGGTGAACCACTTCACCTTCGACACGGACGCTGAAATCGCGCTGCTGAAGGGCCGCATCGAAGCGCTGGGCGGCAAGTTCGTGATCGCCCGCCACTGGGCGAACGGCGGCGCCGGTGCCGAGGAACTGGCGCGCATGGTGGCCGACATCTGCGACAACGCGCCGGGTCAGCACAAGTTCGTGTACGACGAGAACGCCCCGCTGCAGGACAAGATCACCGCCATCGCCACCAAAATCTACGGCGCCGGTGAGGTCACCTTCTCCGACGCCGCCCGCAAGCAGCTCGAAAGCTGGAACGCCGACTACGGCCGCTTCCCGGTCTGCATGGCGAAGACCCAGATGTCCTTCTCGGCCGACCCGAACGCCAAGGGCGCACCGAGCGGCCACAAGCTCAACGTCCGTGAAGTGCGCCTGGCCAACGGCGCCGGTTTCGTGGTCGCCATCTGCGGCGACATGATGACCATGCCGGGCCTGCCCAAGGTGCCGGCGTCGGAAAAGATCGACATCGACGAGCACGGCAAGGTGTCGGGTCTGTTCTGACCGTTCTTTCGCTGCAATGACAAAGGCCGCCTCCGGGCGGCCTTTGTCATTGCAATGCTTCAGTCATCGTCCGGACAGGATTTCGTCCGCATGGATGATGGCCCGCGCGATCTCCTCGGTCGGGATGCGCTTGCTCATCGCCTGTTCGCGGATGATCTTGTAGGCCTCGGCGTCGCTGACCCCACGGGTGCGCATCAGGATGGCCTTGGCGTCGTTGATCTGGTTCACGCTGAGCAGCTTCTGCTCCAGCCGCTGCACCCTTTTCTTGTAGCCGCGCATTTCCTGCGTCAGGCCGACGGTGAGCACCAGTGAGGCGAGTACGCCGGTCGAGCGCAGCGGCGCGCTCAGCACACCGGTCGCGCCCATGCGCAGCATGACTTCGAAAATGGTCGGGTTCTCGTAGCCG
>NZ_AFHG01000028.1 GCF_000214035.2 Methyloversatilis universalis FAM5
CTCAACAAAACGTTGAATCTGCACCGGTGATCAAAAGTGCCTCGCGCACACAATCACCCCATATCCTTTACTTCTTCCACATGCAGGCACGATGCACCTCGAGCCTGCATGACAAGCTTCAGCCTGGTGCCCATAGCGCTGTGGAACCACCCCTTCCCATCCCGAACAGGACCGTGAAACGCAGCCGCGCCAATGATAGTGAGCAATCCGCTCGCGAAAGTAGGTCAGCGCCAGGCTACCCTTCAACACAACGCCCGATCACAACCCAGTGATCGGGCGTTCGTGTTTCTAAAACACCAAAATCACGCCCAACACACAACGCGGCGCGCAACAGCATGCTGGCAGCCTCAAGTTGGTACGCGCTGCGGGCTGTCCCGCCGTCGGACAAGAGCGCGCGCTCTGTGCTATTCTTGACGGCTATCCGCGATCGCGGTACTTCACAAAAACACGCGTAACTTTCCCTTACGATTCAAGGACATTCGCTAATGGCGCAGAACACCTCACCCGTGAACACTCTCGAGCGGAAGATCAATATGTCGGTGGTCGCCGCGGATGTGGAAAAGAACGTCGCGACCCGCCTCGCGCGCATGGCTCGCACCGTCAAGATGCCGGGTTTCCGTCCGGGCAAGGTGCCGATGAAGATCGTCGAGCAGCAGTATTCCGCTCAGGCCCGCTCCGAAGCCTTTACCGAGGCCGTCCAGCAGGCCTTCGGCACCGCGGTGCGCGAGCAGAATCTGCGTGTGGCGGGTTTCCCGAAGATCGAGCCGATGGAATCGACCGAGCCGGGCAAGGTTTTCTTCAGTGCGACGTTCGAGGTCTATCCGGAAATCGAAACCGCCGATCTGTCTGACAAGGCTCTGGATCGCGCGACGCTGTCGGTCGGTGATGCCGAGGTCGACAAGACGCTCGAAGTGCTGCGCAAGCAGCGTGTTTCCTATGTGGCCGCTGACAAGGCTGCCGCAAAGGAAGATCGCGTCGTAATGGACTTCCGCGGCACCCGCGAAGGCGAAGCGTTTGACGGCGGCACTGCTGAAGACTTCCCTGTCGTGCTTGGCGTGGGCGCTATGCTGCCGGATTTCGAGGCGAACGTTGAAGGCATGAAGGCAGGCGAGACCAAGACCTTCTCGCTGACCTTCCCGGAAGACTACCAGGCGAAGGATCTGGCCGGCACGACGGTGCAGTTCGAAGTCAAGCTGAAGGCGGTCGAATCGCCGGTCCTGCCGGAAGTGAACGCGGATTTCGCAAAGTCGCTGGGCGTGCCGTCGGGTGATGTCGAGCAGCTGAAGTCCGATGTGAAGACCAACCTCGAGCGGGAAGTGAAGAAGCGCCTGCAGGCTCGCGTAAAGAACGAAGTGATGAATCTGCTGATCGAAGCGCATGCCTTCGATGTCCCGACGGCGCTGGTGGAGCAGGAATCGCAGCGCATGGCGGAAGAGGCTCGTGCCAATCTCGCGTCGCGCGGCATGAACGTGAAGGATATCCCGGTCGAGGCCGCGTGGTTCGCAGATCAGGCCGTGCGTCGCGTGCGTCTGGGTCTGCTGGTCGCCGAGATCGTCAAGAAGAATGAACTGTATGCCAAGCCGGAACAAATCCGCGCCGTGGTCGAGGAACAGGCTCAAAGCTACGAAGATCCAGCCGATGTGATCCGCTGGTACTACAGCGATACGCAACGTCTTGCACAGGTGGAAGCGCTGGTTGTCGAGGACAATGTGGTTGACTGGGTGCTTGGTGTCGCTAAGGTGACCGACAAGCCGGTCGACTTCGACGACCTGATGGCGACGAACTGATCAACGGTCAGCTTCGATCGCCGGCAGCGTCGGCGCCGATGTTTGCTTGAATGATAGACAGAGGGGCCGCTCGCGGCCCCGTCCGGGAGCTTAGGGAATGATGTCGGAAACCGTCGGTCTGGGCATGGTGCCCATGGTCATCGAGCAGAGTGGTCGGGGCGAGCGTGCTTACGACATCTACTCGCGTCTGCTGCGCGAACGCGTGGTGTTTCTGGTCGGACCGGTGAATGATGCGACGGCCAATCTGATCGTTGCGCAGTTGCTGTTCCTTGAATCCGAGAATCCGGACAAGGACATCTTCTTCTACATCAACTCGCCTGGTGGTTCGGTGACGGCAGGGCTGTCGATCTACGACACCATGCAGTTCATCAAGCCCGACGTGTCGACGCTGTGCATCGGTCAGGCGGCCAGCATGGGCGCCTTCCTGCTGTCGGCGGGCGCCAAGGGCAAGCGTGCATGCCTTCCGAATTCGCGCGTGATGATTCACCAGCCGATGGGTGGCTTCCAGGGTCAGGCCTCGGACATCGAAATTCACGCCCGCGAAATTCTTACGCTGCGCGCGAAGCTGAACACCATCATGTCGCACCATACCGGCCAGCCGATAGAAACGATCGAGCGCGACACTGACCGCGACAATTTCCTGTCGGCCGAACAGGCGCGCGAATACGGCATCATTGACAAGGTGCTCACCACCCGCGCCGAGAGCTCGGCCGCCTGAGCAGCCGCGTGGCTCAAGCCGGGTGACGTACCTGTCAAGTTTGGAGTTGACTCATGACCGACAAGAAATCGGGTTCCGAAAAGCTGCTGTACTGCTCCTTCTGCGGAAAGAGCCAGCATGAGGTGAAGAAGCTCATCGCCGGGCCGTCGGTCTTCATCTGCGACGAGTGCATCGATCTCTGCAACGACATCATCCGCGACGAGATCAGCAACGAGCAGGCGGGCAAAAGTTCGCGTGGCGACCTGCCGTCGCCCAAGGAAATCTGCGAAATCCTAGATCAGTACGTGATCGGGCAGTCGCCGGCCAAGCGCATCCTCGCTGTGGCGGTGTACAACCACTACAAGCGCCTGCGCCACATGTCCCGCAAGGACGAGGTGGAGCTGTCCAAGAGCAATATTCTGCTGGTCGGTCCGACCGGTTCGGGCAAGACGCTGCTGGCGCAGACCCTGGCCCGGCTGCTCAATGTGCCCTTCGTCATGGCGGATGCGACCACGCTGACCGAAGCCGGCTATGTCGGCGAGGACGTGGAGAACATCATCCAGAAGCTGCTGCAGAAGTGCGACTACGAAGTCGAGCGTGCGCAGCAGGGCATCGTGTACATCGACGAAATCGACAAGATTTCGCGCAAGTCTGACAACCCGTCGATCACCCGTGACGTGTCGGGTGAAGGCGTGCAGCAGGCGCTGCTCAAGCTGATCGAAGGTACGGTGGCCAGCGTGCCGCCGCAGGGCGGGCGCAAGCACCCGAACCAGGACTTCGTTCAGGTCGATACCACCAACATCCTGTTCGTCTGCGGCGGCGCGTTCGACGGGCTCGAGAAGGTGATTCGCAACCGCACCGAACACGTGAGCATCGGTTTCGGAGCGGAGGTTAAGAGCCGCGACAGCCGAAGCGCCGGCGAAGCGCTGCAGGACGTCGAGCCGGAAGATCTGATCAAGTTTGGTCTGATTCCGGAATTCGTCGGTCGTCTGCCGGTCGTGGCGACGCTGCAGGAACTGGATGAGGATGCCCTGATCCAGATCCTGATCGAACCGAAGAACGCGTTGATCAAGCAGTACCAGAAGCTGTTCCAGATGGAAGGTGTCGAACTGGAAGTGCGCCCCGGTGCCTTGCAGGCCATCGCCCGCAAGGCGCTCAAGCGCAAGACCGGGGCTCGTGGTCTGCGCAGCATCATCGAGGCCGCGCTGCTCGATACCATGTACGAACTGCCGGGCGTCGAGAATGTCGCAAAGGTGGTGATCGACGAAGGCGTGATCGAGGGCGAAACAAAGCCCATCATGCTGTTCGCCGAACAGCCCAAGGTGTCCGGTTCGAACTGAAACCCGCGCGTCGGTTTGCGCGCTGCGCGGGTGCCGGAGCCGGGGCGGCTTGATTCGGGAAGTGCCGCCCCAATCTGTCTGACACTGTCGCGTTAAGGAATTGCAATGTCCAGCCTCCAAACCGTTCCCGAGCAACTCGAATTGCCGCTGCTGCCATTGCGGGACGTGGTCGTGTTCCCGCACATGGTGATCCCGCTGTTCGTGGGTCGCCCGAAATCCATCAAGGCACTCGAGTCGGCGATGGAAGCCGGCAAGAGCATCCTGCTGGTGGCCCAGAAGTCGGCTGCCAAGGACGAGCCGAATGCGGAAGACCTCTATCGCATCGGCTGCGTCGCCAACATCCTCCAGATGCTGAAGCTGCCTGACGGCACCGTGAAGGTGCTGGTCGAGGGCACGCAGCGTGCGCGCGTCGAGGACATCGCTGATATCAAGACGCTGTTCATGGCTCAGGTAACGACCGTGCCTGCGGTAGAACAGACCTCGCACGAGATCGAGGCCATGCGTCGTGCGCTGATCAGCCAGTTCGATCAGTACGTCAAGCTGAACAAGAAGATCCCGCCTGAAATCCTGACCTCGCTGTCCAGCATCGAGGAAGCCGGCCGTCTGGCGGACACGGTGGCGGCTCACCTGCCGCTCAAGCTCGAACAGAAGCAGGACATCCTCGAACTGTTCGGCACCGCCGAGCGCATCGAGCGTCTGCTGTCGCAGCTGGAGACCGAACTCGACATCCTTCAGGTCGAGAAGCGCATCCGTGGCCGCGTGAAGCGGCAGATGGAAAAGAGCCAGCGCGAGTACTACCTGAACGAACAGGTCAAGGCCATCCAGAAGGAACTGGGTGAAGGCGAGGACGGCGCCGATCTCGAGGAAATCGAGAAGAAGATCAAGGCTGCCGGAATGACCAAGGAAGCCATCGCCAAGGCGCAGTCGGAGCTGAAGAAGCTCAAGCTGATGTCTCCGATGTCGGCCGAAGCGACCGTGGTGCGCAACTTCATCGAAACGCTGGTCGGCCTGCCGTGGCGCAAGAAGTCCCGCATTTCGAAGGATCTGGCCGAAGCCGAGAAGATTCTCGACAAGGACCACTACGGTCTCGAGAAGGTGAAGGAACGCATTCTCGAATACCTGGCGGTTCAGCAGCGCGTCGACAAGCTGAAGGCGCCGATCCTGTGCCTGGTCGGCCCTCCGGGCGTGGGCAAGACCTCGCTCGGTCAGTCGATCGCCAAGGCGACCAATCGCAAGTTCGTGCGCATGGCGCTTGGCGGCGTGCGTGACGAAGCCGAAATCCGCGGTCATCGTCGCACCTACATCGGTTCGATGCCGGGCAAGATCCTGCAGAACATGACCAAGGTTGCGGTGAAGAACCCGCTCTTCCTGCTCGACGAAGTCGACAAGATGGGCCAGGATTTCCGCGGTGACCCGTCGTCGGCGCTGCTCGAAGTGCTCGATCCGGAACAGAACTCGACCTTCGTCGACCATTACGTCGAGGTCGAGTACGACCTGTCGGACGTCATGTTCGTCGCGACCGCGAACTCGCTGAACATTCCGGCGCCGCTGCTGGACCGGATGGAAGTGATCCGTCTGTCCGGTTACACCGAGGAAGAGAAGGTCAACATCTGCCAGCGCTACCTGGTGCCCAAGCAGATGAAGAACAACGGCCTGAAGAAGGAAGAGCTGTCGGTCACCGAAGACGCGCTGCGCGACATCGTGCGCTACTACACCCGCGAAGCCGGTGTACGTGCGCTCGAACGCGAAGTGTCCAAGATCTGCCGCAAGGTGGTGAAGGGCCTGGTGATGCGCAAGCGCTCGTCCAAGGTGGTGGTCAACGCGAAGAACCTCGACAAGTTCCTCGGCGTGCGCCGCTACACCTTCGGCATCGCCGAGAAGGACAACCAGATCGGCCAGGTGACCGGTCTGGCCTGGACTGAGGTCGGCGGCGAACTGCTGACGATCGAAGTCGCGACCATGCCGGGCAAGGGCGCGGTGCAGCGTACCGGCTCGCTCGGTGACGTGATGAAGGAGTCGGTCGAGGCGGCACGTTCGGTGGTGCGCTCGCGCGCACGTCGTCTGGGCATCAAGGACGAAGTGTTCGAGAAGACCGACCTGCACGTGCACTTCCCGGAAGGTGCGACGCCCAAGGACGGTCCTTCCGCCGGCATCGCGATCACGACTGCGCTGGTGTCGGCGCTGAGCGGCATTCCGGTGCGCGCCGATGTCGCGATGACCGGTGAAATCACGCTGCGCGGCGAGGTCCTGGCCATCGGTGGCCTGAAGGAAAAGCTGCTTGCCGCAGTGCGAGGCGGCATCCGGACCGCGCTGATTCCGCACGAGAACGTCAAGGATCTGGCCGAAATGCCGGACACCCTGAAGAACTCGATCGAAATCGTCGCGGTGAAGTGGATCGACGACGTGCTGGAGCGTGCGCTCGAGCGCAAGCCCGATCCGCTGCCTGAAGCCGACCCGGCGGCCGTGGTCGCCAAGGTGGAGGAACCCGCTGCCGCGAGCACGGTCCTTACGCACTGAAAGCGGCCGAGCGACAGCCCGCGAACCTCGTCTTGTGAGGTATCATCGCGGGCTGTTTTTTGCAGCCTGGCCCTGTGCCGGTCCGAGCGGGTGCTTAGCTCAGTTGGTAGAGCGTCGCCCTTACAAGGCGAATGTCGGCGGTTCGAGCCCGTCAGCACCCACCACACGCCCGGATGCGCTGTATCAGGAGTGGTAGTTCAGTTGGTTAGAATACCGGCCTGTCACGCCGGGGGTCGCGGGTTCGAGTCCCGTCCACTCCGCCAACACTGACAGCGGGCGAACGACAGTTCGCCTTTTTCATTTCCGCGCCCGGAAAACCGGGTTCCGCGAAAGGTGCTTATGTTCGATGCAGTCCGCAACAACAAGCGCGTGGTGCAGATCATCCTGCTGCTGATGGTGCTGCCCTTCGCATTCTTCGGCGTCGAGTCCTACATGAACCGGGATTCCGCACGCGAGGACGCGGCAGTGGTCGGCAAGATGAAAATCGTCCCGGAAGAGTTCCAGCAGGCGCTGCGCGAACAGACCGACCGTCTGCGCGAGATGGCCGGCGAGGAATTCGACCCCAAGATGATGGAAACGCCGGAAGCGCGCACCCAGGTGCTCGAGGGCCTGGTGAGCCAGCGTCTGCTGATGCAGGAAGCGCAGCGCCAGCACCTGACGGTGTCCGACGGGCGCATGAGCCAGATCATCGCTGGTGTGCCCGGTTTCCAGGTCGACGGCAAGTTCTCCGAAGCGCGGTTCGACCAGGTGGCACAGGCGCAGGGTTACAGCCGTGATGGCCTGCTGGCCCGCATCCGTCAGGACCTCGTGATGCGCCAGCTCTACGCAGGCGTCGCAGGCAGTTCCTTCGTGCCGCCGTCGCTGGCCCGCCGCTGGGCGCAGATGCAGCAGGAAGAGCGCGAAGTGAGCGAGGCCATCATCACGCCCTTCGAATTCATCGAGCAGATCAAGATCACCCCGGAACAGATCCGCAAGTACTACGACGACAACCAGAAGGAATTCGCCGTCCCTGAACAGGTGAAGGTCGAGTACCTGATGCTGAGCGAAGCCACGCTGGCCGCGAAGATGGACATCGCGGAAGAGGAGGTGCGCAAGGCGTTCGAATCCAATCAGTCCAAGTACATGCAGGGCGAGGAGCGCAAGGCCCGCCACATCCTGCTCGGCGTGAAGCAGGGCGCGACGCCGGAAGAGCGCAAGGCAGTGAAGGACAAGGCCGAAGCGCTGCTCAAGCAGCTGAAGGCGAATCCGGCCAAGTTCGGCGAGCTGGCCAAGGCCAATTCGGACGATCCGGGTTCCAAGGACAACGGTGGCGACCTCGGATTCTTTGGTCGCGGCACCATGGTGAAGCCGTTCGAGGAGGTCGCCTTCTCGCTGAAGAAGGGCGAAATCAGCGGTCTGGTGGAAACCGATTTCGGTTACCACATCATCCAGCTCGAAGACGTGCGCGGCGGTCAGGGCAAGACGCTGGAACAGGCGCGTGCCGAAATCACCGACGAGCTGAAGAAGCAGGCCGCGCGCCGTCGCTTCGCGGAACTGGCCGAAACCTTCAGCAACACGGTGTACGAGCAGGCGGACAGCCTGGCGCCGGCGGCGGAGAAGCTGGGTCTGCAGGTGAAGACCAGCCCGCTCATTCCGAAGGGCATGCTGATGCCGGCCCCGTTCGACAGCGTGAAGCTGCGTGATGCCATTTTCGCCGAAGACGCGATCAAGAACCGCCGCAACACCCAGGCGGTCGAGACTGCGCCGAACACCCTGGTTTCCGCGCGCGTGATCGAGCAGATTCCGCCGTCGATCAAGCCGTTCGAATCGGTGCAGGCCGACATCGAGAAGAAGCTGGGCTTCGAGGCCGGCCGCAAGCTGGCGCTGGAACGCGGAGAAAGCTCGCTGACCAAGCTGCGTGCCGGCGAAGAGGCGCCGCTGGTGTGGTCGCCGCCGCAGGACGTGTCGCGCGCCCAGGCGCAGGGACCGGCCGCGGTCATGGTGAAGGCCATCTTCAACGCACCGGCCAACAAGCTGCCGGCCTATCTCGGCTTCCCGATGGACAACGGCGGCTACGCGATCTTCCGCATCAGCGCGGTCAAGCAGCCGGAGGAAGCGCTGGACCCGGCCCGTGTGCAGGCGATCAAGGCCCAGCTTGAACAGACGGTGTCGCAGGACGATTTCGCGTCCTACATCACCGCGCTGCGCAAGGATTACCCGGTCAAGATCAACCAGAAGCTGCTCGAAGCGCCCAAGCAGCCCTGAGTGACAGAGAGCAGGGCGCTCGCGCCCGGCATGAAAAAGGCCACCCCGCGGGGTGGCCTTTTTGTTTTTCAGGGAGCCGGCTCAGTCGGCCGATGTCTCCGGCACCGGTGCATTGCGCAGGCCGGTCAGGAAGGTATCGACCAGCCACGGGGCGTGCGCGCGCAGATCGAAATCGTGACGCTCCACCCAGCTGCGCATCAGACCGCCGATGAAGGCATGCATCGCCTCCGCGGTCACCTTGGGATCGACATGCGCCGGCAGCTGACCGCGCCGGACAGCTGCGTCGAAAATGACTTCGAGCATGGACAGGCAGCGGCCGTGCGTTTCCAGCTCGGCGCGGCGCAGCCGGTCGAAATCCGGGCCGCCGTCCAGCTTGCAGAACTTGATCTCGAACACCGACTGCACCCGCTCGCACTCGCTGAGCATGCGCAGCACGTGGATGGCGTCCTTGCGCAGATAGCCCAGCGGATCGCTGCCCGGATCGGCCGCCAGATCGCCCAGCATGGCCTGCATCGGCGTCACGACTCGCTCGCACACTGCTTCGAAGATGTCGGCCTTGTTCTCGAAATGCCAATAGACCGCGCCGCGCGTATGGCCAGCGGCCTTCGCGATGTCGTCCAGCGTGGTGCTGGCCACGCCCTTTTCCCGGAAGCAGCGTTCGGCCGCATCGAGCAACTGCACTCGTGTTGCTTCCGCTTCTTCCTTCGTCCGTCTGACCATGAAAACTGTAGGGGATTTATACAAACAGACGTGAATGTATATTTTCCTGGACCGCGCGTCAAAGTGGTGCGACAGACTTGCAGGGCGGGCGCAGTGTAGCCGGCTCGCGCGGGCAGTGCCTCGCGGAAAGCTTGAATCGCTGGAGGCGGCGTATGCCGGAAAAGAAAAAGGGCCCGAATCGCTGGATTCGGGCCCTGAATGTGGTGGGCAGTAGTGGGATCGAACCACTGACCCCCGCCGTGTGAAGGCGGTGCTCTACCGCTGAGCTAACTGCCCTGTATTCGTGACAGGGCGCGAATAATAGCCGGCGGAACCAGCGGCGTCAAATGCTCTTTCGCGTCGCGCTACAATTGCGGGCTTACATTGGAGTCCGCACCCTCATGTCCCAGGTTGTCCGCACCCGCTTCGCCCCCAGCCCCACCGGTTATCTGCACATCGGTGGCGCCCGCACCGCGCTGTTTTCGTGGGCCTATGCGCGCCGTCACGGCGGCCAGTTCATCCTGCGCATCGAGGACACCGACGTCGCGCGTTCGACGCCTGAAGCGGTGCAGGCCATTCTCGATGGCATGAAGTGGCTGGATCTGGGCCATGACGAAGGCCCGTTCTACCAGATGCAGCGCATGGACCGTTACAAGGCGGTGATCGCGCAGATGCTGGAACAGGGCCACGCCTATCGCTGCTACACCACGCCGGAAGAACTCGACGCGCTGCGCGAGCGCCAGCGCGCCAACAACGAAAAGCCGCGCTATGACGGCCGCTGGCGCCCGGCGCCGGGCAAGTCGCTGCCGACGCCGCCGGAAGGTGTGCAGCCGGTCATCCGCTTCTGCAACCCGCTGGACGGCGTGGTGGCGTGGGAGGACCAGGTGAAGGGGCGCATCGCGATCGCCAACGAAGAACTGGACGATCTCATCATTGCCCGCGCAGACGGCACGCCGACCTACAACTTCTGCGTCTGCGTCGATGACTGGGACATGGGCATCACCCATGTCATCCGCGGCGACGACCACGTGAACAACACGCCGCGCCAGATCAACATCCTGCGCGCGCTGGGTGCGACCGTGCCGCAGTACGCCCACCTGTCGATGATTCTCGGCGATGACGGGCAGAAGTTGTCCAAGCGCCACGGCGCGGTCAGCGTGATGCAGTACGACGAGGACGGCTATCTGCCGGAGGCGGTGATCAACTATCTCGCCCGTCTGGGCTGGAGCCACGGCGATGACGAAATCTTCTCGCGCGAGCAGTTCGTGCAGTGGTTCGATCTCGACCACATCACGCCCTCGGCCGCCCAGTTCAACACCGAAAAGCTGCGCTGGCTGAACGCCCACTACATCAAGCAGACCGACAACGCCTGGCTGGCGGCGGACGTGGCCAGCCGTCTCGCGCGCCGTGGCGTCGATCCGGAAGCCGGCCCGGCGCTTGAGCCGCTGGTCGCGCTGTACAAGGACCGCGTTGCCACGCTGGTCGAACTGGCAGACGCGCTGGAGGCCTTCTACATCGACCTGCACGTCGCGCCGGAACTGATCGCCCAGCACCTGACCGACCCGGCGCGCGACGCGCTGCGCAAGCTGTCGGCGCGGCTGGAGACAGCCACCTGGGACAAGGCGGCGCTGTCGGCCGCGATCAAGGAAACCTGCACCGAGTGCGGCCTGAAGATGCCGCAGGTCGCGATTCCGCTGCGTGTCGCGCTGCTCGGCCAGCCGCAGACCCCGTCGATCGACGCGGTGCTCGAAGCCTTCGGCCGCGAGCGCGTCCAGGCCCGTCTGGCCCGCGTGCTCTGAGCCTGCGCTGAGTCCTCTCGGTCCGGTCCCTGCCGACGGAAGGGACCGGGCCTGCCCGAGCCTGTCGCCTGACGGCGGGTGAGCGCCGTCCGGATGCGCACCTTGGCGCTGCTCCGGCGGTGCGGATCGGAATGCCGATCGAAGCGCCCTCCACCGACGTGCGGTGATCGCAGCGCCGTTCGCGCGCCGCCGACGCCCACGGTCCTTCCCGACCCCAGCAGCACGGCAGATGCACTCGGCCGGGCGCAAGCGGCCGGCGGGTGACCTTGCTCGCCCGCCGGTGCATCGCATTCATCGTCCATCGGGCCGGTGGTCGTGCATGTGCGGAAGGCATAGACTGCAAAAAAAGGTGTCCGGCCGCTTCGGAACGGACCCGTCCGGGCAGGCATCCGCACGTCGCAGCGCGAACGCCGGCCGGTTTCCGGTGGCGCCCATGAACCGCATCTTCATCAGCTATCGCACCATCGATGGTGCCAAGGACGCGAGCAGGCTGGCTGACGACCTGGGCCGGGTGTTCGGCGACGACCAGGTCTTTCTCGACCGGCAGGACCTGCGCGGCGGCAGCAGCTGGCGGCAGGAGATCGCGCGGGCCATCGGCCACCGGCCGGTGGTGCTGCTGCTGATCACGCCCTGCTTTGCCGCGGCCCGCCATCCGGACGGCCGGCTGCGTCTGCACGATGCCGACGACCCGGTGCGCCTCGAGGTCGAATCCGCGATCGATGCGGGCGCGGTGCTGATGCCGTTGCGGGTCGATGGCACGCCGATGCCGCAGGCCGACGACCTGCCTTCGTCCATGCACGCGCTGACCGAGCGCCACGCGCTGCCGCTGCGCACCGACGACTGGAGCCGGCTCGATCTGCCCCGC
Organism: Methyloversatilis universalis FAM5; assembly: GCF_000214035.2. Taxonomy (GTDB): domain Bacteria; phylum Pseudomonadota; class Gammaproteobacteria; order Burkholderiales; family Rhodocyclaceae; genus Methyloversatilis; species Methyloversatilis universalis. The sequence goes on from NZ_AFHG01000028.1 coordinate 11,949, forward strand.
ATCATCGCCGACATCGAACGACTGGGCGTGGCACCGGCCGGCACGCCGGCGGCTCCGCGCCCGCGCATGCATGCGCTGCGCTGGGCGCTGGCGGCCGCCGTGCTGCTGCTGACCCTCGCCGGCGTGCGCTACGCCGCCCGTGACGACATCGTCCTGCCACCCACCGCTGCCGGTCCGCGTGATGCGAGCCCACCGCCGCCCGATCCCTCGCGGCCGCTCGAGGTGAAGGCGGCCGAGCCGGCGCGCGGGTCGCTGGAAGGTCGATGGCTGCTCACCACCGCCGACGGCGACCGCATCCCGCTGACCATCCGCCAGCAGGGCGAGCGCCTGCTGCTGCGCTCAGAGCCGGTGCGCGTCGACAACGATCCGGACTGGCGCGCCTATCTCGACACGCTGGCGGCGATGAAGGCGGGGCCGCTGACTCACATTCTTTTCACTGCCGAGGGCCGGCTGTCGGCCGACCGCGCCGATCTGGCCGTGGTGATCGCCAGCGCAGAAGAACGCGGTGAGGGCAGCTTCGTCGTCGATACCGGCCATCTCGACCTGCGCGTCGGCCCGGAAGGGCGGGTGATGGCGGGCAGCCTGCAGCTCAACAGCGGCGAGCGCGATACGGTCGTGCTGGCCCGACAACCCTGAGTGCGCGGCCGGCCGCGCGCCCCCTAGGAGGACGATCCCGATGACGCCCCCCCTGCTGCGCATCCGAGCGGCCAGCCCGGCCACCCCCGCGCCTTCGCTGCCGACGTCGCTGACGCTGAGTCACGCCCGCCGTCTGCATCCGGGCAGCACGCGGGACGCGGGCGCCGGTGAGTTCGAGGCCCCGGCCGACGATGTGGTCCGCATCGAGCTGGATAACGGCTTCGTCCTCTGGAGTCGCGCCGACGATCTGTTGCGCGAGCACGGCCGGCGCACCGTGGCCCGCGATGGCGGCGCCGGCTGGACGGTGGAGGCCCTGTCGGCGCCGGCCCCCGGCGGTGAGCGTGGCCTGGTCGGTCTGGGCATCCGCGTGCTGGATTTCTTCGGCGTCGATCTGAAGAAGCAGGCCGCCGCCGCGCTCGGTCGCGGCTTCGAGGAAAAGTGCCTCGGGCGGGCGCCCGGCCTGTACCGCTGCGCGCTCGACCGCTTTGCGCTCGCACCGCTGCCGGCGCGCGAGTCGCTGCCGGCGTCCGCCGGGCCGCTGCTGGTGTTCCTGCACGGTACCGGATCCAGTTGCGAAGGCAGCTTCGGCGGGCTGTGGGCCGCGGACAACCGGGAGGGCGCACTGCTGCGCAGCCGACTGGCCGCGCGCTACGGCGATCGCGTGTTCGCGCTCGAGCACCGCACGCTGACCGAAAGTCCGATCGCCAATGCGCTGGCGCTGGTGCAGCGGCTGCAGAAGGGGGCCGAACTGCATCTGGTCAGTCATTCGCGCGGCGGGCTGGTGGGCGAACTGCTGTGTCTGGGCGAATGCACGAACCTCGACCTGGTCGAGGGGCGGCTGGACGCACTGTTCGCCGCCGATCGCACGCTGTCGGAACAGATCGGCCTCGGGCCGCTGGACGCCGCGGCCGAAGCGGCCCGCCACGCCGCCTATCAGGCGGATCGCGCACTGCTGGCGACGCTGCTGAGCGAACTGAAGACGCGGCAGATCCGGGTGCGCCGATTCGTGCGGGTGGCCTGTCCGGCGCGCGGCACCACGCTGGCGTCCGGCCGGCTGGACCGCTGGCTGTCGGTGCTCAATTTCCTGTCCGGTCACGGCCTGTTCGGCGACGCGGTTGATTTCCTGCTCGCGGTGGTGAAGGAACGCACCGATCCGCGCACGCTGCCGGGCGCGGAGGCAATGATGCCGGGCTCCGCGCTCACCCGCCTGCTCAACCACGCCGAGCTGAGCACCGCCGCGGATCTGAGCGTGATCGCCGGCGACGTCGAAGGCGATTCGCTGTGGCAGAAGATCAAGCTGCTGGCGACCGACTGGTTCTACGGCGCCGACCACGATCTGGTGGTGAACACCGGCTCGATGACCGGCGGCCTGAACCGGCCGGCGGGCGGCGCCCGCTTCATGCGCGACGCCGGCGGGCAGGTGAATCACTTCCGCTACTTCGTCAATGCGCAGAGCGTGCGCTGGCTGGCCGCCGGCCTGCTGCGCGCCGACAGCGAGGACGGCGGCTTCCAGCCCATCGCCCGGGCACAGCACGAGGCGCCGCGCTGGCGCGGAGCGGTCGCGCGCAGCCAGACCGCCGCCGAACCGAGGCCGTTCGCGCTGGTGCTCCCGGGCACCATGGGCAGCGAACTGAGCGTGGGCGGCGATCCGGTGTGGCTCGACTACTTCGCGCTGTTCAACGGCGGCCTGCGGCGGCTGGACATGGGCGCGGCGCAGGTCGAACCGGGCGGTCTGGTCGATCAGTTCTACGGCCCGCTGGTCGAGTTCCTCGCGCGCACCCACCGGGTCGACGTCTTCGCCTACGACTGGCGGCAATCAGTGCGTGCCGCCGCCGTCCGGCTGGCCGAGCGGCTGGAGGCGCTGGTGGCGCGCGCCGAAGCCGAACACCAGCCGGTGCACATCGTGGCCCATTCGATGGGCGGTCTGGTGGTGCGCGCGCTGATGGCCGACGGCGGGCGCGGCGCAGCGGTCTGGGCGCGCATCGCGCGGCTGCCCGGCAGCCGCTTCCTGATGCTGGGCACGCCCAACTTCGGCTCGCACGAGGCGGTGCGCTGGCTCACCGGCCACAACCCCACACAGGCGCGCCTGGCCCTGCTCGATTTCACCCAGAGCACCACCGACATCATCGACCTGGTGAGCACCTATCCCGGTCTGCTCGAACTGCTGCCCTTCGCCGACAGCGACCCGGATTTCGCCGACGCTGGCCTGTGGACCGCGCTGCGCCGTCAGTTGGGTGCGGCCTGGCGCACCGCCGACGCGGCCACGCTGAAAACCGCGCGGGACACCTGGGACCGGCTGCGCGCGGCCGCGGTCGATGCCCGGCTCACCTGCTATGTCGCCGGCTGCCAGCCGGCCACTGTCATCGGCTATCAGGTGAGCGGCGAGGACGACCCGTGGCCGCTCGGCCGCAGTCGCATCGACTTCGTCGCCACCGCGCGCGGCGACGGCACCGTGAGCTGGGCTTCGGGCGCGCTGCCTGGCGTGCCGGTGTGGTACGCCGAAGACACCGCGCACGACTTCCTGTGCGCGCAGACCCGCGCCTTCGAAGGCTACCTCGATCTGCTGATGACCGGCAGCACCCGACGTCTGCCGTCGGCGCCGCCGGCCGGTGCGCGGGCGGCCGGCGCCGACGGCGCGGATTTCCTGCTGCGGCCGGCGCCTCCGGCCGACGGCATTCCGCAGCCGGGCGATCTCGCGCTGTTCGGTTTCGGCGGCAGCCCCGCACCGGTCGAGGATGCCGCGGAGATCCGGACCGTGGTCACGGTGCGTGTCCGTCACTGCGAACTCAGTTATGCGCGTCACCCGGTCATGGTGGGGCACTACGCCGGCGACACCATCGTCAGTGCCGAGGCGAGCATGGACCGCCGGATGGACGGCGCGCTGTCGCGCAGCCAGCTGCTGGGGCGCTACCCGGGGGCGGCCGGCACGCATGGCGTGTTCATTCCGCGCGAAATGCACCAGCACCCGCAGGGCGCCATCGTGATCGGCCTGGGCGAGGTGGGCGAACTGAGCCCCGGCCTGCTGCAGGATGGCGTGCGTCATGCGCTGCTCGATTTCGCGCTGCAGGTGATCGAGTGGCCGGACGACCGCTTCGGCCCGGCCGATGGCATGCGCACGCTGTGCGTGTCCACGCTGCTGATCGGCACCGGTGCCGGTGGCATGCGGGTGCGCGATTCGGTCGAGTCCATCCTGCGGGGCGTGAACGATGCGCGGCGTGCACTGCATGACGGTGCACTGGCCGCGCGCGTCGATATCGCCGAGGTCGAATTCATCGAGCTGTACGAGGACATCGCGATACAGGCCGCGGCCGCGCTGCGCGAAGTGGTGCGCGGTGCGCTGGCCAGCGATTTCGCGTGGCCGGAACAGGTGCTGGGGCGCGGGCACGGCGGACGCCGCCGGGTCAGTTTCGACGAGGACGCCAGCTGGTGGCACCGGCTCGAAATCAGCCATGACGCCCGACGGGACGAACTGCGCTTCATCGCGCTGACCGATCGCGCCCGCGCGGAAATCAGCCTGGTCGGCGGCCAGCTGCAGCAGGTCGATGCCTTCGTGCGGCAGGCCTGCCGCTCCTGTGCGGCCGATGCCGATACCGCGCGCACGCTGTTCGAAATGCTGCTGCCGCACCGCATGAAGCAGCTCGCACCCGAGCGGCGCAGCCTGGTGCTGCTGGTGGACGAAGTGTCCGGCCGCTACCCGTGGGAGCTGCTGGAAGACCGCTGGCAGGGGGGGCAGCAGCCGCCGGCGGTGGCGTCCGGCATGCTGCGCCAGCTGCGCACAGCGCAGTACCGCGAGCGGCCGCAGGGGGCGACCCGGGCCAGTGCGCTGGTCATCGGCGACCCGGCACCGCTGGGCCGCGATTTCGCCGCGCTGCCCGAAGCCGCCGCCGAAGCGCGCGCGGTGGCTGCCGTGCTGTCCGGTGGCGGCTGCGCGGTGACCGAACTGGTGCAGGCCGAGGGCCGCGCCATCATGGCCGCGCTGCATCAGGACGCATGGCGCATCCTGCATCTGGCCGGCCATGGCGTGCATGAATACGTGCTGCCGGCCGCCACCCCGGTCGAAGGCGGGGCGCAGGCGCGTACCGTGTCCGGCATGGTGATCGGAGACGGCTGGTTCCTGACACCGGGTGACGTGGAACAGATGCGCTACGTGCCCGAACTGGTGTTCATCAACTGCTGCCATCTGGGCGCGACCGGGGGCGATGGCGGCGCCAGTACCGACTTCAACCGTCTGGCCGCCAACCTCGCGATGCAGTTCATCCGCATGGGCGTGCGCGCGGTGGTCGCGGCCGGCTGGGCGGTCGACGACGCGGCGGCACGCTGCTTTGCCGAAACCCTGTACGGCGCGCTGCTCGAGGGCCGCGGCTTCGGCGATGCGGTCAGGCTGGCGCGCGAAGCCACCTGGAGCCGTCACCCGCGGGTCAATACCTGGGGCGCCTACCAGTGCTACGGCGATCCGGATTACCGGCTCGACCCGACCGGCCCGCTGCACCGCGACAGCGCGCCGCCGCCGTTCAGCACGCCGTCGGAACTGGTGGCCGAACTGGACAACAGGACCAGTGCGCTGTGCATCGGCAATCATGACGAACCGCAGGCCTGGCTGGAGCGCTGCCTGCAGCGGCTGCCGGCCGCGGTGCGCGAGGACTGGCTGGCGCGTGCCGACGTCGCGGCCGCCATCGGTCTGTATCTGGGCGAGGCGGGCCTGTATGCCGTGGCCGCGCCTTGGCTTGCGCGCGCCCGCGCCTCTGACGACGGCGACTGCCCGCTGCGGGTGCTCGAACTGGCGGCCAGTTTCAGCGTGCGCGCCGCCGATGACGCCTGGGCGCTGGCGCGCGCGCAGAACAGCCGCACTGCGGCGCCGGTGGACGACATCCGCCGCGCCATCGCCGACCTCGAACTGCTGGTGCCGTCCGCCCGCCGCAGTGCGCTGACCGGCAGCGCGTACAAGCGCCTGGCATGGATGCAGCAGGGTGCCGACCGGCTGGCGGCGCTCGAGGCGATGGCGCTGCATTACGGTCGCGCGCTGGAACAGGCCGAGCGGGCGCCCGGGCCCACGGTGGACAGTTACGCCTTCCTGAACCTGTGGACCGCCCGGCTGCTGCATGCGCGCCTGACCGACCAGCGTCTGCCGGCCGACGTCGCCGCGGCGGTGCGCGCCGGCTGCGTGCGTGCGCGCGAGGTGGCGGCCGCGCATCCGAACCCCGATTTCTGGAGTACCGCGGTGGTCGGCGACAGCCTGCTGCTGGACGCGCTGCTCGATGGCCGGCTGGCAGCGCAGGAACAGACGGCCGTCATCGCCGCCTATCGTGCCGCCTTCGCGCGCGGCGGCAGCGCGCGCGAGCACGCGTCGGTGCTCGACCACCTCGACTTCCTGATCGACGCCGGCGTGCTGCGCGCCGGCATGAAGAAGATACGCGCCGCGCTCGGTGCGTGAGGGGGATTGCCATGGCGAAGGGACTGAAGTACGACGCTGACTGGCTGGTGGGCGGACCGGCGCGGGCGGCGGTCACGCCCAATTTTTCGCTGTCCGAGTACGTACGGCCGGACGGCTCGGTGCGGGTACATCGCGAACTGCTGGCGGCGGTGCAGTGCGTGCGCGACGCGCTCGGGCAGGGCATCAGCATCGCCGGCATGGCGCCGGTGGCCGGGCTGGGCGCCGGTCGCGACGGCCTCTTCGTCTGGCTGAAGGCGGCCGATCCGGCCGCGCTGCTGGCGGCGGCGCAGAAGGTGGTGCGCGAGGGCTGGCTGGCGCGTGCCGAGCGGCGCGGTGAGCGGGTGTATGTCGAACTGCCGGATCCGGCCGCGCTGCCGCCGCTGCCGGCCGAGCGCGCACTGGAACTGGCGATCGCGGTCACCGCCGCCTTCGAAACCAGCGGTGATCCCTATCAGCAGGTGACCGGCAATTTCGACGGCGCCGGCCTGTCCTTCGGGCCGCTGCAGGTCAATCTGGGCACCGGCACGCTGCAGGAACTGTTCCGCCGCTTCGCCGCGCGCGACGAAGGGCGGCTGCGCAGCTGTTTCGGCGATCTGTGGGATGAATGGCAGCGCATGCTGAAGCTGCCGTCGCGGGCCGCCCAGGTGCGCTGGGCCGACGCGCTGAGCCGTGGGCCGCAGAAGGCCCGCTTCGATCCGGCCTGGACTGCCGCGCTGCAGGCGGTGGGGCGCGAACCGGCCTTCCGTGCCGAATGGCTGCGCTACGCCTACGATACCTACGGCCGCAAGCTGGTGGTGGCGCTGGCCTGGCTGAAGGGCGTGCGGCCGATACCGATACGCAATTTCCGCTGCCTCGCCGCGCTGTATGACCTGTGCGTGCAGCAGGGCAGCCTGGACAAGGCGCATGCCGCCATCCGCCGCCGAATCGAGCGGGAGAATCCGCAGGACGAATTCGCGCTCACCCGCATCGCGGTCGAGGAGCGGGGCCGCGTGGCCAGCCCGCAGTGGCGCGCTGACTGCATCAGCCGCCGGCTGTGCATCCTCGACCGCGCACCGGTCGCGGTCGCTGAAGCCGGCCAGCGGGCCGAGCGCGATAACCCCCAGCTGTGGCGGTTGCGCAATGCGCCGGTCCATCAGATGGAACGCTGGCTGGCCTGACCGCTCGCGCCGGCAGGCCGGCGCGTCTGAAGCGTCCACTTGTCACACTGTGTGTCCGCGCCGCGTCGCCCGGACCAGACGGCCGCCAGGCAAGTCGTTGCTGCAGTGCAGCTTTCGCGTCGCAGGACACAGCGTCGACACCCTGTTTAAGAACTGTGTCGCCCTCTCAAGCCTCTTCCGGCCCACCCGTTAGCCCTCGTTGAAGTGTGACGCAGATCACGGTCCGTATCGGGGCCGAGTCTGCCGTCGCGCGCGGTGAACGACCGGCAATGCCGGCCGCGACAGACATGAGGGAATGACGATGGCGTGGGTGAAGACGGCCATGGATCGGAATCAGATGAACAGGGTGTTGAGCGACCCGCCGCTTTCCAGGATTGATGCCGGCTCAGACGCCGGGCGTGTGGGGTCCGCCGCGCGAGTGCTGCCATGGCCGCCCTCACTGACCCGGATGCAGCGCGCCGATCATGATGAAGCGCTTAACCGCATGGTCCGTGAGCCGGAAGGCGCACGCATCGAACTGTTCTGACCGCTCGACCCTGGAGTGCGAGGATGAATCGAGACAGTGAAGTGGCCGGCGGTCCGGCACTGGTGTGGGATGCACTGGCCCTGCATCGCGACGGGGCCACCGTGTGGTCCAACGAGCTGTGGCGCGCGGCGGCAGCAGCCGGCGCGTGCTGGACGCCAGCTGATCCGGAACGCCGCGGTGAAGCGCGGCATCTCGACGCATGGGTGCAGGAACTGCTCGGCGGGTCCGTTGCGCCGCTGCTGCGCTCCACCGGCTGGATCGAGGCGGTGTGGCGGCTGTCGGCGGAGCCGCTGTGCGAAGGCCGCGATGGCTGGATGGTGCATCTGCAGCCTCAGGTGTTCGCGCCGCGGCAGGGCCACGCCCGCCCGTTGTCGCTGCTGGCGGTCGATGACGAGGCCTTCATCCTGAGCGCGCTGCGGCGTCTGCTGCGGGGCGCGCCGTTCGAACTGTGCACCGCCGGCAGCGCGGATGAGGCCTGGTCCATGCTGCAGCAGCAGCCGGCCGACATCGTGCTGTCGGACCAGCGCATGCCGGGCACGACCGGCGTACAGCTGCTGGCACGGGTGCGCGACTATGCGCCGGATACGGTGCGCCTCATCCTGTCCGGCTACAGCGACGTGCAGTCGATCACCGACGCCATCAACGAGGGCGCCGTGTACCGGTTCATCGCCAAGCCCTGGGATGACGCGCAGCTGCTGCTCGCGCTCAACGAAGCGGCTGATCTGCACCGTTCGCGCATGCAGACACGGCAGCTTCAGCTGGCGCTCGCCACGGCCAATGCCGACCTCAGCGCCGCGAATCAGCGCCTGAAGACACTGCTGTCCGAACAGGACCACCGCATTTCGCTGGGTGATTACGCGCTGCATCTGGCGCAGGACATGAACGATGCGCTGCCCTTTCCGGTGCTGGGGCTGGATGCCGAGGGCCAGCTGGTCACCGCCAACGACGCGGCAGCGCGCTATCTCGGGCTGCAGGCGGCCGACGGTTCGCTGACGGCGCTGGTCCGCGGGCGCGAAGCCGGCTACGAGCGCGGCTTCGCCTTTGCCGGGCGCGAGTGGGCGCTGTGCATCGGCGTGCTGCCCGGTGGTACCGGCCGGGTGGTCGCTCTGGTTCCGGAGAACGGTCATGTGCTGTGACACGCGGCGTCCGCAGGACCCGCCGGTGGACGTGCCCCCGATCGGCGGTGATGACGGCATGGACGCGCGGGAGCTGCGCCTGCGTGAGTCGGTGGCCCGGGTGCTGTCACGCAGCGATGCCGACGATCCGTGCATCGCCATGCTGACCGAGGTGGTGGTGCGCGTGGTGCTGGAGGAGGACGGACATGGAGCGGACTGAATCGGTACGGACAGGCAGCATCGTGCTGCCACCCCTGCCCGAGGTGGTGGCCGAACTGGTCATGATGATCGGTCAGGAACAGGTGCACGGCGCCCAGCTCGCGCGCGTGGTCGGTCGCGATCCGGCGCTGGCCGGTGCCACGCTCAAGCTGGCGAACTCATCCTTCTTCGGACTGGCCGGGCGGGTGGCCAGCATGCAGGACGCGATCACGCTGATCGGCGTGAATGCGGTCCGCAACATGCTGCTCATCCTGGGCATGCGCAACGCACTGCGTCCGCCGGCAGGCCACTTCGACACCTATGCGTTCTGGCTGCATGCGCTCGAAACCGCGGCGGCCGCGCGCGCGCTCGCGCGCACCCACGGGCTGTGCGGCGACGAAGCCTTCCTCGCCGGTCTGCTGCACGACCTGGGCAAGCTGGTGGTCGCGTGCGCGCGCCCGGATCTACTCGCGCGCGTCGAGGCGCATGCACGTGAGCAGGGATGCAGTTTCGCCGAGGCCGAGATCGCGATCGGAGAGAGCGGACATGAAGAGGCCGGCCTGCTGCTGGCTGGAGCGTGGAAGCTGCCGGAGGCGCTCGCCGCTGCAATCAGCCGTCATCATCGGCCGGCGCCGGACGACCCGGTACTGGTGCACCTGATCCATCTGGCCAATCTGATCGCCCATGTCGCGCAGGGCGAGGAGGGCAGCGAGCCGGCACCGCGGCTGCAGCGCAGCAGCTGGCAGCGGCTGGCACCTTCGCAGAGCGATGTCGAACGTGCGGTGATCGCGGTGCGGCGCCTTCGGGCGCGTTCGGGCGAATGGCGCGCGCTGCTGGCCGAAACCTGAGCCGGACGTGGCTTTCGGTTACGCCGCTTTGCAAGCATGAACAACTGTGTCGCCCCATCAAGGGGTCCGGTGGGGCGGACGATATCGTGATCAATATCACGCTCCGTCGATGATCATGGGTATGAATCCGACTGTCCCGCTGGAACGCAGCGAGCCTGCGCCCGCCGACCTGCCGCCGCTTTCGGTGCTGTGCGTGGATGACGAACGCAACATCCTCGCTTCGCTCCGCCGCCTGCTGCGTCCGCAGGGGTATGCCATCCATACCGCTGAAAGCGCGGCCGAAGCGCTGGCGCTGCTTGACGGCACGCCGGTCGATCTGATCATCTCCGACATGCGCATGCCGGAAATGAACGGTGCGGAATTCCTGGCCCGCGTGCGTGCGCGCTGGCCCGCGTCGGTGCGTGTGCTGCTCACCGGCTACGCCGACCTGTCGTCGACGATAGAGGCGATCAACCGTGGAGAGATCCACCGCTTCATTTCCAAGCCCTGGGACGATGAACAGTTGCTGGCGGTCGTACGCGACGGCCTGGCGCGCCGGGTGCTGGAGCGTGAACGCGAGCAGCTGCGGGCCCGGATCGAGGAGCAGAACCAGGAACTGCAGCAGATCAATGTGCTGCTCGAGGAGAAGGTGAAGGTGCGTACCGCCGAACTGGCGTGCGCCAACGAAAGCCTGAAGCAGAACTTCCTCACTTCGATCAAGGTGTTCTCCAACCTGATCGAGATACGGCATCCGATGCTGCGCGGACATTCCGCGCGGGTGGCGGCGCTGGCCGGCTCGATGGCGCGGCATCTGAACCTGAACCAGGCGCAGATCAACGAGGTGTTCGCCGCCGCGCTGCTGCACGACATCGGCAAGATCGGCCTCGCGGACGAGGTGATCGCCCAGCCCAGCGACCGGCTGTCTGGCGAGCCGCTGAAGGCCTGGCGCGCTCACGCCGCGCAGGGCGAGTCGGCACTGCTGGCGCTCGATTCGATGCGCGGTGCGGCACGCATCATCCGCCATCACCACGAGCGCTGGGACGGCAAGGGCTTTCCCGACGGGCTGCAGGGCGAGGCCATACCCCCGGGTGCGCGCATCCTCGCGGTGGCCAACGATTTCGACAGTTACATGCATGGGCTGGTGTGCGGGGTCCGCCACAGCGAGGACGCGAGCTTCGACTACATCCTCCTGGGTCGGGGCAGCCGCTACGACGCGGGCATCGTCGTCGCGCTGCGTGCCGCGCTCGACGAGGCGACCACGGCCCGCGTGCGGGACGACGCGCTCACCGTCGACAAGCTGGAACCGGGCATGAAGCTGTCACGCGATCTGGTCGACCGGGATGGCCGACTGCTGCTGGCTGCCGACTTCGTGCTCGACGGCGTGGTGATCCGCCAGATACGCGAATACGCGGCCCGGGTGAGCCCGACCATGAAACTTCACGTCCACCCCGGCGCCTCTGCGAAAGCGAGCTGACACCATGCCCATTTCCGTACTCGTCGTCGATGATTCAGCGATGGCGCGCAAGATGCTGATCAAGTCGCTGCCGCCGGACTGGGACATCGAGATCCGCCAGGCCTGCAACGGCGAGGAGGCGATCGCCGCCTACCGCCAGGGCCGTGCCGACGTCATCTTCCTCGACCTGAACATGCCGGGCATAGACGGCTACGGCGTGCTGGAAACGCTGCAGGCGGAGGACCTCAACTGCTTCGTCATCGTGGTGTCCGCCGACGTCCAGCCGCAGGCGCGCGAACGGGTGATGAAGCTGGGCGCCATCGCCTTCGTCCAGAAGCCGGTCGACGCCGCCAAGCTCGAACCGGTGCTGCGCGAATACGGAGTGGTGGTATGAGCCTGAACCTGCTGACCGAAGAACAGAACGAGGCGCTGCAGGAGATCGCCAACATCGGCATGGGCCGTGCCGGCCGCTCGATCGCCGGCGTGTTCGACGAATTCGTCGAACTGTCGGTGCCGCGGGTGCGCGAAGCCGGGCTCGACCGCCTGCCCGCCGCGGTGGCCGACCTCATTCCGGACGAAACGCTGACCGCGGTGCGCCAGGGCTTTTTCGGCCGGGTGCGCGGTGAGGCCATCGTGGTGTTCGGCATCACCGGCTGCCGGGATCTGGCCGGACTGATGGGCTATGGCAGCGCGCTGGAGGACTGCGAAGAGGACGAACTGCTGCTGGACGTATCCAACGTCATCGTCAGTGCCTGCCTGGGCGGCATTGCCGAACAGCTGAATGCCGACGTGTGCTTCTCGGCGCCGTCGGTGCTGGCCAGCCACGTGCCGCCCGCCGGGCTGTTCGACCGTACGTCGGCGGCGCCGGCGGACACCGGCGCGCTCATCGTAGAAGTCAATTTCCGGCTCGAACGTCACAGCTTCGCCTGCAGCCTGCTCATGATGCTGCCGGCCGACAGCATGGGCGCCATACGGCGCGCGCTGGACGACTTCCTCGCCAACTTCTGACGCGGACCGCTGCGGAGGGCGCCGACATGGAACGCTTCGAACCTGACATGACCGCCGGCCAACGTCTGATCGACATGGTCGACGTGGGGGTGTTCGCGGTGGACCGCGCACTGTGCGTGCGCAGCTGGAATGCCTTCATGGTGGCGCACAGCGGTCTCGGCAGGCAGGCGGCGATCGGGCGCTCCATCTTCGACCTGTTCTCCGATCTGCCGCGCGGCTGGCTGGAGAAGAAGTTCGAGCGGGTGTTCGCGCTGGGCGCGCCGTCCTTCACCTCGTGGGAGCAGCGCCCCTGGCTGTTCCGCATTCCTCACAACCGGCCGATCACCGGTGGCGTTGATTGCATGCAGCAGGACACCCGCTTCATTCCGCTCAAGGACGAGCACGGTGAAGCGGTGCTGGTGCTGGTGTGCGTGTTCGACGTGACCGACGCAGCGCTGCTGCACCGCCGCCTGGCCGAAACCGTCAGCGCGCTGGAGGCCGAACGCAGCGAACAGCAGACGCTGATCGCGCGTCTGGCCGAAGCGCAGGAACAGCTGATCCAGTCGGAAAAACTGGCCGCCATCGGCCAGCTGGCGGCCGGCGTTGCGCACGAGATCAACAATCCGGTCGGTTTCGTCATGTCCAATTTCGGTGCGCTGGAACGCTATATCGAGCGCGCGTTCGCGCTGATCGCTGCCTACGACCGCCAGCTCGATCAGCTACCGCCCGCGGTGCAGGCCGACATGGCGCAGATGAAAGCCGATATCGACTACGACTTCATGGCAGACGACGCGCGCAGCCTGGTGGCGGAAAGCCGCGACGGCCTGGAGCGGGTGAAACGCATCGTGTCCGACCTGCGCGACTTTTCGCGGGTGGGCGAAACCGAGTGGCAGTGGGCGAGCCTGCACAACTGTCTCGACAGCACGCTCAACGTGGTGATGAACGAGATCAAGTACAAGGCACAGGTGGTGAAGGACTACGGCGATCTGCCGCAGATCGAGTGCATGCCCTTCCAGCTGAATCAGGTGTTTCTGAACCTGCTGGTCAATGCCGCGCACGCGATAGACGGGCAGGGCGCCATCACGCTGCGCACCCGGCTCGAGGGCGACAGCGTGGTGGTCCAGTTCAGCGACACCGGCTGCGGCATGCCGCCCGAGGTGGTCAAGCGCATCTTCGACCCCTTCTTCACCACCAAGCCGGTGGGCAAGGGCACCGGATTGGGCCTGTCGGTCACCCACAGCATCGTTGGCCGCCATCGCGGCAGCATCGCGGTGGACAGCACGCCGGGGCAGGGCACCACCTTCACGCTGCGTCTGCCGCTGCGCCAGACCTCCGCCTGAGCCGGCGGGCCTGCCGGTCCAGCGTCCTGCAGCGCGCTGTAACGGATTTATCGCAGAAACGGCCGGCGCCTCGCGTAGACTCGTGCGCTTCCGATTCTTCTCAGGTAAGCGTCATGTCCCTGCAGCCCGTCATCCTGTGCGGCGGTTCCGGTACCCGCCTGTGGCCTCTGTCGCGCGAGCGCTATCCGAAACAGCTGCTGCCGCTCGATGGTGACAACACGCTGCTGCAGGACACCGCGCTGCGTGCTGGCGCGCCGGGCATCGAACTGGCGCCGCCGCTGGTGGTGTGCAATGAGGAATACCGTTTCCTGACTGCCGAACAGCTGCGCCAGATCGGCGTGCATCCGGCCGCGCTGCTGCTCGAACCGGTCGGCCGCAATACCGCGCCGGCGCTGGCGCTGGCTGCGCTGGCCGCAGCCGGACCGGACACCGTGCTGCTGGTCATGCCGTCCGACCACGTGATCCGCGACACCCCGGCCTTCCGTGCCGCGGTCGCCATCGGTGCGGCCCAGGCGGAGCAGGGTGCGGTGGTGACTTTCGGCATCACGCCGGACCGGCCGGAAACCGGCTACGGCTATATCAAGGTGGGTGCGGCGCTGGCCGGCAGCCCGGCGCGCACGCTGGACCGCTTCGTCGAGAAGCCGGACGCGCCGACCGCGGCTGCCTACCTGGAAAGCTGCGATTACCTGTGGAATGCCGGCATCTTCATGATGAAGGCCGGGGTCGCGCTCGAACTGCTGAAGCGTTTCCGTCCGGACATCGAGGCCGCCAGCCGTGCCGCCTATGAAGGCGGCGCCGCCGACCACGACTTCTACCGCGTTGACAAGGCGGCTTTCGCCGCCTGCCCGTCGGATTCGATCGACTACGCCATCATGGAACCGCTGGCCGCCGGAGAGCCGCGCCTGGCGCCGGCAGTCGTGGTGCCGCTGGACGCCGGCTGGTCCGACGTCGGCGCCTGGGACGCGCTGTGGCAGGTGGCCGACAAGGACGCCGCCGGCAACGTGGCGCGCGGCGACGTGCTGCTGCAGGACACTTCGGACAGCCTGGTGTTCGCCGAAACCCGCATGGTGAGCTGCCTCGGCCTGAAGGACGTGGTGGTGGTCGAAACCAGTGACGCGGTCATGGTGGCGGCCAAGGACCGCACCCAGGACGTGAAGCGTATCGTGACCGAACTGAAGGCGAAGAAGCGCCCTGAGGCGGAAAACCACCGTAAGGTGTATCGCCCGTGGGGCTATTACGACTCGATCGACGCCGGCCCGCGCTTCCAGGTCAAGCGCATCGTGGTCAATCCGGGCGCTTCGCTGTCGCTGCAGATGCATCATCACCGCGCCGAGCACTGGATCGTGGTCAGCGGCACCGCCCGCGTCACCTGCGGCGACAACGTGTTGCTGCTGTCGGAAAACCAGTCCACCTACATTCCGCTGGGTACCACGCACCGGCTGGAAAACCCGGGCAAGCTGCCGCTGGAAATGATCGAGGTGCAGTCCGGCAGCTATCTGGGCGAGGACGATATCGTCCGCTTCGAGGACACCTACGGCCGCAAGTGAGGGGGCCGGCCCGCGCGCGCGGGCCGTGTCGCCGGATCAGACGACGAAGGTTTCCAGGCGCTGCCGCATCGACTGCGACAGCGCGTTCATCGAGTCGGCCGCCTGACTCACCTGACGTACCGCCGCGCTGTTGTGCTCGCTCATGCCGGCGATGCGCTCGACCTGCTGCGCGATGCTTTCGCTGGCGCTGGTCTGTTCGCGCAGCGCGCGCGAGATTTCATCGGTCGCTCCGACCGCGTTGCGCGATTCGCTCTTGATGTCGCCCATCGCCTGCGCCGCCTGCTGTGTCGAGTGGCCGATCTGGTCGAACTGCGACACCAGTTCCTGCATGCGGCTACGCGTCTGTTCGGTGACCGACTGGACGTTGCCGACCACACCGTCGATCTGCTTGGTCGCTTCGGTCGTGCGCTCGGCCAGCTTGCGCACCTCGTCGGCCACGACCGCGAAACCGCGGCCCTGTTCGCCGGCGCGTGCGGCTTCGATCGCCGCGTTGAGTGCCAGCAGATTGGTCTGGTCGGCGATGCCCTTGATGGTGCCGGCGATGTCCCCGATCTGTTCCACCTGCCTGCTCAGTTCCTCCATGCCGCCGGCCGCCGCCTGGACGTCCACGGCTGCGTCGCGCATCGAGGAGGCGGTCGTTTCGATCACGCCGCCACCGAAGTCGGCGCGTTCGAGCGAGCTGCGGGATACGTCGCGTGCGTGACCGGCGCTTTCGCTGACGTGGGCCACGCTGACTGCGAGCTGTTCGGCCGCCGCCGCCATGCTTGAGGTCGAATCGTTCTGCTGTGCCACGGCACCGGCCAGCGTGTCGACCGAGCCGTGCAGTGAAGAGGAGTGGCTGGCGACCTGCTGCGCGTTGTCGCGCATCGATTTCAGTGTCGACTGCAGCTCGGCGAACAGCGCATTGATCGACGCGCCGGCGGCCGACAGTTCGTCGCCGCGGCTGTCGGGTGCGCGCACGGTCAGGTCCATCCGCGCCCGTGCCTGACCGAGCGCACCCTGCAGCGAGGACAGACTGGTGGTCAGACGACGCAGCGTCAGCACGATGCCGACGATGAGCAGCAGCGAAAGCACTGCGATGGCGATGCCCAGCGTGATCAGGCCTGTGCGGTAGAGCGCGCTGGTGCGGGCGCGCGTGTCGTCGCCCAGCGTCTTCACGTCCTGCTCGATCAGCCGGGTCAGCGCGGTCATCGCCTCGGTCGCGCTGCGGTCTATGCCCTTCACGGCACGATCCACCTTCTTGCCCGATTCGGGATCGGCCGGGTCGAAGTTCTTCAGGGCCGCCACATAGCGCGCCTGCATCGCGGCGTGTGCGGCGGCGAGCGCTTTCACCTCGGCGACGCGCGGCGATCCTTCCGCCTGCAGGCGGCCGTCGAGGTCGGCCAGACGGGCGGACACCTCCTGCGCGTGCTTCTCGAAACTCTTTGCGTAGCGCTGGAACTGCTCGACATCGCTGCCGCGGATCAGGATGTTCTTCCATTCCTGCACCTGGGTCTTGAAGTCGATGCTTGCATTCTGGACATCCAGCCCGATCTCGACCGTGCGCTGCAGGCGCCCCAGATCTTCAGCGACGCCGCGGTCGAGGCGGTAGAGCTGGAGCAGGCCGAAGCCGCCTGCCGCCATCAGGCCGGCAAGCGCGATGATGCCAAGGGCGAGCAGTCGGCCGCGCAGTGTTTTCAATCCGGGCATGACGGGCACTCCTGTTAACAAGTGCCTGAATAACGGACGAAAACCGGGAATCTGTATCCGTCAGTGACGGACGGTCGGAAGGCTCACTTGCGTTTGGCGAGGCCGGCGACCCCGGCGGCGATCAGCAGCGCCGGCCACCAGGTGCCGAACAGTTCTGCCAGCTCGCGCAGCGAAAAAAGATTGAGGTTGGACGCCAGCAGCAGTGCGCCGATGACGATGAGGCCGATCGATCCGATCATGAGGGGTCCTTGAAGTCCTGTTTGCCGTCCTGTTCCTTCCAGACCGCGATGGTATTCCGTCCGTCGGCCTTGGCGGCATACATGGCGGCATCGGCACGCGCCAGCAGTGTGTCGAAGTCCTCGCCCTGCTCGGGGCAGGTCACCACGCCGATGCTGGCCGAAATCTGCGCGTCGCCCCGTTCGACCATGAAAGGTTCGCCGAGCCGGGCACGTATCTTCTCGGCCACCGCGCAGGCGGCGTCCACGCTGCCGGTTTCCGGCAGCAGCGCGACGAATTCGTCGCCGCCGTGGCGCGCCAGCGTGTCGGCGGCACGCAGGCAGGACAGCATGCGGCGGCTGGCTTCGATCAGCACCTGGTCGCCGGCCTGGTGGCCCAGCCTGTCGTTCACGTCCTTGAAGTGGTCGAGGTCGATGAACAGCACGCAGAACGGCGTGTCGTAGCGCCGGGCCGCCACCAGGGTGCGGTTCAGCCGGTCGGCCAGCAGGGAGCGGTTGGGCAGCCCGGTCAGGCTGTCGTGGGTGGCCAGCCAGGCGATGCGCGCTTCGTCCGCCTTGCGTTCGCTGATGTCGGCCATCACGACGATGGCCCCGGTCACGCGCCCGTCGCTGTCGATGCGCGGCACGCCGGACGCCAGTACGGTCACGTCGCCGCGGTCGCGTGCCTTCAGCGTGAGCTCCATCCTGACTGTCTCGCCTGCGAGCAGTGCGGTGAACATGGCCTGCAGGGCATGGCGCCCGCCGTCCGGGGCCAGTTCGTCAGCCGGCAGACCGACCACGTCACGGCTGTCCAGATTGAGCATGCGGTGCAGCGCCGGGTTGGCAAATTCGATGGCCTGCCGGACATCGACCGACAGGATGCCCTCGCCCGACAGATTGACCAGCGTGGAATACATCGATTCGCTGCGCGCCAGCGAGCGGCTGACCGCGGCCAGCCGGGCGGCACGTCGACGAGCGATGCCCAGACTGGCACTGAGCGCGACCAGCAGCGCGCCGAACATGATGACCAGCCCCAGTTCGGTGCGCCAGCGGTCCAGCTCCGACGCGGTGACCTCGCGCTGTTCGAACACCAGCAGCCAGCGCCGGCCATCGATGTCGCGTTCGAGGCGGTGCTCCGGCGCGTCGTAGCGCTCCGGGTCGTCCGGATGGCTGTCGTACAGCAGCGCCTCCGGCCGGCCCTCGCCGTCGTAGATGCGCATGCGCAGGCCGGTCATGGAGCGCCCCAGCGTGCCCTCCATCAGGTCGCGCATCCGGAACGGGCTGAATACCCAGCCCATCAGCGCGTCCGAGCGCTGGACTTCTGTGTCCAGCGGCATGCCGTGACGGTAGGCCGGCAGATAGAGCAGCACGCCGGTCTGTATGTCCTGGTCGGTTTCCTGTATCAGCCGCACCTTGCCGGTCAGGGCCGCTTCCCCGCTCAGCCGGGCACGCTGCATGGCTTCACGGCGCACCGGTTCCGACATCATGTCGAAGGAAAAGGCGCGCTGGTTGCGCCAGTCGAACGGTTCCAGGTAGACGATGCTGCTGAATTCGCGGCGTTCGCCCGGCGGGCGGACGCGGTAGTCGCCGTGCCCTGTCGAGCGCATTTCCAGTTCGTGGGCACTCAGTTCGGCCGCCGGGACGAAGCGTGAGAACCCCACCCCCTGGATGCCGGGAAAGTCACGCTGCAGCGACAGCGCCGACACGTAGGCGTGCCAGTCCTCGCGGGTGACTTCGTCGGAAGCGTCGAACAGTGCCCGGGCACCCCGCAGCACCTGCCGGTAGGCGCGCATGCGCTGTTCGATCTGCTGGGCGACGTCATGCGCTGCGAAATCCAGCCTTTCGGTCACCCGCTCCTGGTGGCGGCGGCCGATCTCGGACCACACCAGCGAAAAGGCGCCCACCGCGAGCGCAATGGCCACGACCACCGGCAGCACGATCTGCCACACGGAGCGGTCAGCGGTCGTTCCCCCGAGGGGGTCTGGTGTCGTGTCGGGCATCGAAGCTGCGAGATCCGGGCGTGGGTGGCCGGCGACCTGGGCGCATATGCGCAGCGGGCGCCGGTTCTGTTCCGACTAGCCGTTTTACGACGGAAAATACAATGTACTTGAAGGCTGCCGGCGCTGCACCTTCCGGATCGGCTTTCAACCTCCCGGCGCATATACTTGCGCGTTTTCTTCGTCAGTGCACTAGGCAAAATGGCTCAATACGTCATGTCCATGCTCCGCGTGAGCAAGGTGGTTCCTCCCAAGCGCACCATCATCAAGGACATTTCCCTGTCCTTCTTCCCGGGCGCCAAGATCGGTCTGCTCGGCCTGAACGGCTCGGGCAAGTCCACGGTGCTGCGCATCATGGCCAACGCCGACCGTGAGTACGACGGTGAGGTCCAGCACCAGCCGGGCGTGCGCATCGGCTATCTGCCGCAGGAACCGGAACTGGATCCGGACAAGACGGTGCGCGAGGAAGTCGAATCGGCGCTGGGCGAAATCGTCGAGGCGCGCCAGAAGCTGGAACAGATCTACGCCGCCTACGCCGAGCCAGACGCCGATTTCGACAAGCTGGCGGAGGAACAGGCGAAGTACGAGGCGGTGCTGGCCGCGGCCGGCTCGGACGTCGAGACGCAGATGGAAATCGCCGCCGACGCGCTGCGTCTGCCGCCCTGGGAGGCGAAGATCGGCCCGCTGTCCGGCGGCGAGAAGCGCCGCGTGGCGCTGTGCAAGCTGCTGCTGTCCAAGCCGGACATGCTGCTGCTGGATGAGCCGACCAACCACCTGGATGCCGAATCGGTCGAGTGGCTGGAACAGTTCCTGGTGCGCTTCCCGGGCACCGTGGTGGCGGTGACGCACGACCGCTACTTCCTCGACAACGCGGCCGAGTGGATTCTCGAACTGGACCGCGGCCACGGCATTCCGTGGAAGGGCAACTACTCCAGCTGGCTGGACCAGAAGGGCGAGCGCCTGCGTCAGGAAGAGTCGCAGGAATCCGCCCGCCAGAAGGCGC
The DNA here is from genome assembly GCF_000214035.2 of Methyloversatilis universalis FAM5. GTDB lineage: Bacteria > Pseudomonadota > Gammaproteobacteria > Burkholderiales > Rhodocyclaceae > Methyloversatilis > Methyloversatilis universalis. The sequence goes on from NZ_AFHG01000028.1 coordinate 32,070, forward strand.
TGGCGACCGAACTGGAGTGGGTGCGCGGCAACCCGAAGGCACGTCAGGCCAAGAGCAAGGCGCGTCTTGCCCGCTACGAGGAAATGAGCAGCGTCGAATACCAGAAGCGCAACGAGACGCACGAAATCTTCATCCCGCCGGGCGAGCGCCTGGGCGACAAGGTGATTGAATTCCACAATGTTTCCAAGGGTTTCGGCGACCGTCTGCTGATCGACAACCTCAGCTTCACCATTCCGCCGGGTGCCATCGTCGGCGTGATCGGCCCGAACGGCGCCGGCAAGTCGACGCTGTTCCGGATGATTCAGGGCAAGGACACGCCGGATTCGGGTGAAATCGTGGTCGGGCCGACGGTCAAGATTGCCGCGGTCGATCAGACGCGCGACGGGCTGGACGCCTCCAAGACGGTGTTCGAGGCGGTGTCCGACGGCGCCGACATCCTGACCGTGGGGCGCTTCGAAATGCCCAGCCGCGCCTACATCGGCCGCTTCAACTTCAAGGGCGGCGACCAGCAGAAGATCGTCGGCAACCTGTCCGGCGGCGAACGCGGCCGCCTGCATCTGGCCAAGACGCTGATTTCGGGCGGCAACGTGCTGCTGCTCGACGAACCGTCGAACGACCTGGACGTGGAAACGCTGCGGGCGCTGGAAGACGCGCTGCTCGAGTTCTCCGGCTGCGTGCTGGTGACCTCGCACGACCGCTGGTTCCTCGACCGCATCGCCACCCACATCCTGGCGGCGGAAGGCGATTCGCAATGGACCTTCTTCAACGGCAACTACCAGGAGTACGAGGCCGACAAGAAGAAGCGTCTGGGTGAGGAAGGCGCCAAGCCCAAGCGCATCCGCTACAAGCCGATCAGCCGCTGATCACGCCTGCGGCAAGCTGATCACGCTGTCGCATTGAAACCGGAAGCCGGGGGGCTTCCGGTCGGCGCCCTGCCGCGCTAGGCTGCTGCGGCACCTTCCTTCTGTCCCGCCGGAGCATTTCATGACCATTCGCCGCATTTCATCCACGCTGTGCGCGCTCGGCCTGCTGTCGGCGGCCCTGCCCGCATCGGCGGTCGACATCGTGTTCGACTACCGCTATGACAGCAGCGGCTTCTTTACCGCTGACCGGCGGGCGGTGCTGGACGGTGTGGCCCGACTGTTCAGCGACAACCTGACCGACACGCTGAGCGCCATCCAGCCCGGTAGCGACGAGCTGTTCGTGGCGCGCATCTACGATCCGGTCGATCCGCTGAACAGTTCCGTGGTGGTGGACAACCTCACGGTCGCGGCGAACCAGATCCGCATTTTCGTCGGTTCGTACGCGTTTTCCGGCCAGACGCTGGGGGTGGGCGGACCCGGCTTCCAGTCGCTCGGCGGCAGCCAGGCCTTCATCAACCAGGTCGAATCGCGGGGCGAACCCGGCGCATTGCTCAATCCGGCCACCGATTTTGCACCCTGGGGCGGCACCATCACCTTCGGCGCCCAGATCAGCTGGTATGCCGACAGCGACCTGAGCACGGTCGAAAGCTTCAGCGGCCAGTTCGACCTGTTCACGGTCGCGGTTCATGAAACGGCGCACGTGCTGGGCATCGGTACCGCCGACAGCTGGTTCGCGCAGGTGGTCGGCGACACCTTCACCGGAACGCTGGCCACCGCGGTCAATGGCGGTGTCGCGCCTGCGCTGCGCAACGACGGTTCGGACGCCCATTTCGCCACCACCCTGACCGGTCATGTGAATGGAAGCGCGCAGGTGCCGCTGCTGTCGCCCTTCATTCCGCTCGGTGCCCGTCGCTACATGACCGATCTCGACTGGGCTGCGCTGGACGACATCGGCTGGCAGGTCGCCAGCCTGCAGGCGACCATTCCGGCGCCGGTGCCGGAACCCGGCAGCTGGGCGCTGCTGGCCGGCGGCCTGCTGCTGGTCGGCGTATCGGCCCGCCGCCGGACCTGATCCGGCCGGCGCCACCAGACCGGCCTGCGGGCCGGTTTTTCATTTGTGGCGCGCTCGCGGATAATCCGCGTTTTGAAGTGTCCGCCGCATCCATGACCGCCGACCGCCGCATCCTCGAACTGCTCGCGCCCGCCAAGAACGCCGATTTCGGCATCGAGGCCATCAACCACGGCGCCGACGCCGTCTATATCGGCGGTCCGTCCTTCGGCGCGCGCAAGGGCGCCGACAACGACATCATCGACATCGCCCGCCTGTGCACGCACGCGCACCGCTACCACGCGCGCGTGCTGACCGCCTTCAACACCATACTGCGCGACGACGAGCTGGAACCGGCACGGCGCGCGATCTGGCAGCTGTACGACGCCGGCGTGGACGCGCTCATCGTGCAGGACATGGCGCTGCTGGAAATGGACCTGCCGCCGATCCAGCTGCACGCCAGCACCCAGACCGACATCCGCGACGCGGCCAAGGCGCGCTTCCTGCAGGACGTGGGTTTCACGCAGATCGTGCTGGCGCGGGAAATGACGCTGGAGGACGTGCGCAAGGTCGCGGCGAACACCTCCTGTACGCTCGAATACTTCGTCCATGGCGCGCTGTGCGTGGCCTTCAGCGGCCAGTGCTTCATCAGCCATGCGCACACCGGCCGCAGCGCCAACCGCGGCGAATGCTCGCAGGCCTGTCGCCTGCCCTATACGCTGACCGACGCGCAGGGCCGGGTGGTGGCGCACGACAAGCATCTGCTGTCGATGAAGGACAACGACCAGTCGGCGAACATGCGCGCGCTGATCGACGCCGGCGTGTCCTCGTTCAAGATCGAGGGCCGGCTGAAGGATCTGGGCTATGTGAAGAACATCACCGCCCACTACAGTACGCTGCTGAACGGGCTGCTCGAAGACCTGCCGGGCTACCGCCGCGCGTCCAGCGGCCGCTGCAGCTACACCTTCGTGCCGCAGCCGGAGAAAACCTTCAACCGCGGCTCGACCGACTACTTCGCCAACGGCCGGCAGCACGGCATCGAAGCCTTCGAATCGCCGAGCTTCGTCGGCGAGGAGGCGGCGACGATCAGCAAGGTGGCGGCGGATCACATCGAGGTCGATGCCGCGGTGGACATCCACAACGGCGACGGCCTGAGCTACTACGACAGCCACCGCGAACTGATGGGTTTGCGCATCAACGTCGCGCAGGGCCGCAAGCTCTACCCGAACGTGATGCCGGGCGACCTGAAGCCGGGCATGACGCTGTACCGCAACCGCGACCAGGCTTTCGAACGCGCGCTGGAGAAGAAGTCGGCCGACCGCCGCATCCGCGCCGACCTGCGCTTCGAGGAAACCGCGGACGGCTTCGCGCTGACGATGACCGACGAGGACGGCGTCAGCGCCCGCGTCGAACTGACGCACGACAAGCAGCCGGCGCGCGACGCCGAGCGGGCGCTGGCCGGTATCCGCGACAGTCTCGGCAAGCTCGGCAACACGCTGTTCGAAGCCGGCGACATCGCGATCGACCTGCCGCAGGCGCGCTTCCTGCCGGCATCCGCGCTGAACGGCCTGCGCCGTGACGCGGTGGCGCTGCTGGAGGCGAACCGCATCGCCGCCCACCTGCGGCCGCAGCCCGGCGTGCCGGTCGAACCGCCGGTGCGTTTCACCGACACCGAACTGTCCTATCTCGCCAATGTGTACAACGAGAAGGCGCGTGCCTTCTATCGCAAGCACGGCGTGGAACTGATCGCCGATGCCTATGAGGCGAACCAGGAACTGGACGAGGTGTCGCTGATGATCACCAAGCACTGCCTGCGCTTCAGCCACAACCTCTGCCCGAAGGAACTGAAGGAATACGATCTGCGCGGCATGGTGAAGGCCGAGCCGATGACGCTGATGAACGGCAACGACAAGCTGACGCTGCGTTTCGACTGCAAGAAGTGCGAAATGCACGTGGTGGGCCGTATCCGCAAGAACGTGCTGAAGGCGCAGGCGGTGCCGGTCACCTTCCATCGCACGGCGCCGGAAGGCGTCAAGGTGACGCGTTCGGCGCCACGGCCCTAAACCTTGCGCCGCGCAGGCCGCTGACAAGGCGGATGAGGACGGTGCAGGTGCCCGTCCGCCGCGCTCCGGAGCTTCGCCGATCACCATGCTGAATACCGTTCCGCACTGCCCGTCCTGCCGGCTGCCGATGAAGGTTCACCGCTTCAGGAACCACGGTGGCGAAGACATGGAGCTGGACATCTGCTGGAACTGCCAGGGCATCTGGTTCGACACCTTCGAGAACCTCCAGCTGTCGCCCGGTTCGGTGAACGACCTGTTCAAGCTGATGCACGCCCACCGCGACGAAATGCAGCATCCGGTCGCCAACGTGATGGCCTGCCCGCGCTGCAGCCGCAAGCTGGACAAGGGTTTCGACCTGGTGCGCAGCGGTCGCTACATGACTTACCGCTGCCCGGAAAAGCACGGCCGCTACAGCAGCTTTTCGTCCTTCATGGTGGAGAAGGGTTTCGTGCGGCAGATGACTGCCGCCGAAATCGCCGACCTGGCCAAGCGGGTGGGGGCGATCTACTGCACCAGCTGCGGTGCGCCGGTCGATATCCGCAAGGATCACGCCTGCCCGCACTGTCGCTCGGCCTTTTCGCTGCTCGATCCGGATGCGGTCGAGAACGCCCTGAAGGGCTATCAGCAGGCAGAAGCGAAACGCACTACGCGCGACCCGATGATGATGGCGGATGCCATCGTCGAGAGCGAACGTACGCGTGCGCGCGCCGAGCGGCAGCAGCGCATCGAAACAGCCCGCGATACCGGCGGGCTGGATGTGGCCGACCTGCTGGTGGCCGGCGTCGGACTGGTGTGGCGGGTGCTCACCCGCTGAGCGGTCGATGCGGGCCGGTTCAGGCCCCCGGCTTGCCCGACTGCTGTTCGGCGCGGGCCGCAGCGGCGGCGTCCTCGTCCATGTGACGCTTGAAGAAGCGCGAGAACCACACGCTCATGAAGATGACGATGGCGATCACCACCAGACTCATCAGGCCGTAATCGGTCGTCAGCAGATCGGACCACGCTTTCATGACACCCTCCCTGTGGGCTTGTTTTTGTCATTGAAGCGCCGGTCGGCTCATGACGGTCTGATGCAGGTCAACCGGGCGCCTGCTTGCCGGCCACCCAGTGCAGCAGCCCGGTCAGGAAGCGCCATACCCGGGGCAGCAGCCACAGCATGCCCAGCACCGCCAGCGCCAGCAGCGCCAGGAACACCAGCGGATGGGTGAAGGCCAGCCACAGCCCGCCCACCGCCATGCCGTCCTCGCCGGTCGAGGCGATCACGTTGCTCACCGGTTCCGGCGAGGTGTTGATGGCGATGCGGCTGCCGGCCTTGGTCAGATGGGTGGCACCGGTCAGTGTGCCGCCCAGCAGCGCCGCCGCCAGCGCCGCCGCCGTACCCTGATCGGCCAGCGCACCGGCGGCGAGCAGGGCGCCGGCCGGAATGCGGATGAAGGTGTGGGCGGCGTCCCAGAAACTGTCCAGCGCCGGCACCTTGTCGGCGAAGAATTCGACGCACAGCATGAAGCCGGCGGCGGCCATCACCAGCGGATGTTCCAGCAGGTCGAGATCGCCCGGCAGTTCAAGCCAGTCCATGCGGCCGGCCAGTCCAGCCAGGAAAACCACGGCATACAGCCGCAGTCCGCTGGCCCAGGCGAGGCCTGCGGCGGCGGCGATGGCATCCAGTGTGTCCATGGCGAAGTCCGGGCGATGGCGATGGAATGTCTCATGCTAGCCAGCCCGAAGACCGCTTTCCAGTCCTGTTGACAAGTACGGTTCCTAACTATAATCTCCCTAACCATGCTGACCGTACGTGATCTGCCCACCCCCGAAGTGCTGCGACGTTTCGCGCAGCGCTATCCGGACGCCGACATCAGCGGAGTCAGTACCTTTCTGACCCTGCTGCGCACCGCAACCGAACTGTCGCAGATGCTGGACGCCTTCCTGGCCCGGCACGGTCTGCTGCAGGGCCGCTGGTGGGTGCTCATCCTGCTGTTCCGCGAGGAAACGCTGGAGTCGTCGCCGTCGGTGCTGGCGGACAAGGCGGGCGTCACGCGCGCCACCATGACCGGTCTGCTGGACGGGCTGGAGCGCGACGGACTGGTGCAGCGGGTGTATGACGCGGCGGACCGCCGCCGCATCACGATCCGTCTGCTGCCGGCCGGGCAGGCGGTGCTGGACGCGGTGATGCCGGATTACTACCGCCGCGTGCGCACCCTGATGACCGGCCTGAACGAGGACGAGCGCGTACTGCTGAAATCCATGCTGGGCACGCTGCGCGGCGCGGCAGACGCTTTCGCGTAACCGGCGAAAAAAATTTGCCGAAATAGTTAGGTTCCGTATCAAAACCTGAATTCACCCCTCACTTCAAGGAGAACGACATGAGCCAGACCACCCTGCAAGCCGCCATCGCTGACATCAACACCCGCTGGGACGCCGCCTTCAACCGGGGTGACGCCGCCGCGGTGGCCGCGCTGTACGATGCCGAAGCGGCGGTGCTGCCGGCCGGCGGGGACGCGGCCGTCGGCCCGGCCGCCATCCAGACGCTGTTCGCGGGCGCCATCGCCAGCGGCATCCACAACCACCGGATCGAGCAGCACGCGGTGGCCGGCGATGACCTCATCGCGACCCAGCGCGGCCGCTGGAGCGCCCAGGCGAAGAACGCCGACGGCGAACTGCAGACCTTCTCCGGTCACCTCACCGTGGTGTATCGCCGGCAGCCGGATGGCGGCTGGCGTGCGCTGACCCATATCTGGAACTGAGCCGGAACGGAAGGAACGCGCATGAATACCCGCTCGCCGTCGCTGCGTGCCGTGGCCGCCCTCGGGCTGCTGGCCGTGATCTGGGGTTACAACTGGGTGGTCATGAAGGTCGGTCTGGCCGACATGGACGCCCTCCAGTTCGGGGCCTGGCGCACCCTCGGCGGCGCGCTGAGCCTGTTCGCGCTGATGGCGGTGCTGCGCCGGCCCTTCCGCCCCAGCCATCTGCCCACCGTTGCGCTGATGGGCGTGCTGCAGACCTGCGGGTTCACCGGCCTCATCATCATCGCGCTGGTGACCGGCGGCGCCGGCAAGACGGCGGTGCTCACCTACACCATGCCCTTCTGGGTCATGATGTTCGCTTGGCCGCTGCTGGGCGAGCGCCTGCACGGCTGGCAGTGGCCGTCGGCCGCGGCCACGCTGGCCGGCCTGCTGTTCATTCTCGATCCGGCCCACCTCGGCGGCGATCTGTTCAGCATGACACTGGCCACGCTGGCCGGTGCGCTGTGGGCGCTGGCGGTCATCGTCGCCAAGCGGCTGCAGACGCGGGCGCCGGACATCGATCTGCTGTCCATGACCGCGTGGCAGATGCTGATCGGTTCGCTGCCGCTGGTCGCTTTCGCGCTGTTCTGGCCGGCCCGCCAGGCGAACTGGTCGCCGTCGCTGATCGCCGCGCTCGGCTTCAACATCGTGCTGGCCAACGCGCTGGCCTGGCTGCTGTGGCTGTACGCGCTGCGCCGGCTGTCCGCCGGCACCACCAGCATGGTGTCGCTGCTGACGCCGGTGATCGGCGTGGTGGCGGCCGCCCTGCAGCTCGGCGAGCGGCCGGGGGCCAACGAACTGACCGGCATGCTGCTGATCGGTGCCGGCCTGGTGCTGCTGTCGCTCGAAGGGGTGCGCCGCCGCCGGCAGAAGAATTTCGCGGCGGCTGCATCCGGAAATGGGGCTCGCGCGTAGTGCAGGTATCCGGGATGTGAAAGGAGCGGCTTGGGCAGCACGCCTGCAGCCGCGGCATCCCGCGAACGACCTGAACTGAGGAGTGAGCCCATGAAGACCCCCACCCTGACCGCCCTTGCACTCGGCCTGCTGATCGCCGGCTGCAGCCAGATGGAATCGAAGCCGGTTGCCCAGCTGAACGACGGTCAGCTGTCACTGCCCGGCGACTACAGGAGCTGGCCGAAATTCCTGACCGCGGTGCAGCGCGAGGACGCGAAGCAGGTACGCGACATCTACATGAATGCCGATGCGAAGAAGGGGTCCGCCGACAAGGGCTTCCCGAATGGTTCGGTGTTCGTGATGGAGAACTGGGCGGTCAAGCTGGACGCCGACGGCAAGCCGGTCAAGGGCGCCGATGGCAAGCTGGTGAAGGACAAGCTGGCCGCGGTGTTCGTGATGGGCAAGAACAGCGGCTGGGGCGGCAACGTGCCGGAAGCCCAGCGCAATGGCAACTGGATCTACACCGCCTTCAAGGGCAATGGCGAACTGAATGGCGAAGCCAAGTACGAAACCTGTCGCGGCTGCCACGCGCCGCTGAAGGACAAGGATTTCGTGTTCCGCTATGACGAGCACTTCGCCGCGGTGAAGACCGCCGGCTACTGATCGCCGTCGAGCACGACGCGCCCGAGGCGGCGGATGCCGCCCCGGCCGTCCGGCGCGATCAGCACCGCGCCGCCCATCGCCAGATTGTCGCCGGTCAGCGCCAGCACATTTACCTGATGCGTCACCATGGCGACCCGTCGCCCTTCATCGAGCTTCGCGATCCAGTCGCGCAGCGCGGCGGTCTGTCGCTCGCGGTCGCCCTGGCCGTCGAAGAACGAATTCAGCGCCGGCAGCAGGTCCACCCGAAGGTCTGGAAACATCTGCGCAGCGGTGTCGATGCAGCGGCACCAGGCGCTGCTGTACACCGCGTCGATCCGCACGCCGTGCGCCCGCAGGGCATCACCGGCAGCGCGGGCCTGGGCGCGGCCCGCCGCCGACAGGTTGCGCTGTGTACCGCAGTCGTCGATGCGAAAGCCCGGTGGATCGCCGATGCCGGGTTCGGTCTGCGCGTGGCGCAGCAGCAGGACGCCGCCAGCGCGCAGCGACGCCAGTGCGGCGCCGTAGCCGGCGTGCGCACCGGTCGCTTGCAGCATCAGGCCGCCGAGCGCCTGCAGGGCGTGACGTCTGTTCATATGCGGTGAGCCGGAGTAGGACTTGGGTTGTCGACCGGTCATACTCGTCTCGGTTTCCGGCGGGCCGTCAGGCGCCACGGATGAACCGAACTGAAACCTTCCGACGACCAGAGGCGAAGATGAAATCGAGCAAAGCGGTGAGTGCGATGGTGTTGTGCGGGCTGATGACTGCGCTGCCCGTGCAGGCAGATCCCTTGTCCGGCCCACGATCCATCGTGCTTGCCAACGCGGACGGGGGCCGCGAGGTGATCGGTCGAGTGGTGTTCGCACCGCTGGGCGATGGCCGGTCCGCCTTCACGGTGACGCTGGACCCACGGCTGGAGGAGTACTTCCTCGCCATGCGCCCCTTCCGCTGCCTGACCGGGCCGACCCAGCGGCTGTGCAGCTTTCCGGTCGAACGCGAGCCGCAGGTGGTGAGCGCGGGCGATCTGGTTCCGCTGGAATACGCGCTGATGTTCATGCGCACCGCGCCCGCCTCGCTGCACATCAATCCGTTCAACGGCGTGTACTACCGGATGAAAGTGGTCGGCGAGCGCATCGAAGGTCAGGCGCATGACGTCGATATGGACCCCTTCATTACGCCGGATGCCGTTCCGGCTGAACGGCGAACGAGGCCGCTGCGTGACGCCGACCTGAGCGTCGGTGATCCGAAGTCACACTGGCTGCCCACGCTGCTGATCGAGTAAGCCGGGGCGTATCCCGTCCGCCTTGCGCGGCGCTCAGGCAGCGTTCAGGCAGTGTTCAAGCAGCGGCGTCGTGGGCCGTTAACGGATCATTGTCGAACCAAGGCCGGCATCGATGCCTCCCTTGCCTGAGCACGCAGCATCTCCTCTTCCGGATCGTGACCCAGGCGGCGTCGCGAGACGGCTGCACGCGCTCATTGTCGAAGACAATCCGGTGGACGAAGTCCTGGTGCTGGCCAAGCTCAGTGCATCGGGCTTTGCGGTCGAGCATCGCCGCGTGGACAGCATTCCCGCGCTCGAATCGGCGCTGGGCGAGCGGCACTGGGACATCGTGATTTCCGACTATGTGCTGCCGGACTGCGACGGCCTCGACGTGCTGAGCGTGGTCCGGCGCATGCAGCCGGATCTGCCCTTCATCCTGGTGTCAGGCGGCATCGGCGAGGCGGTGGCGGTAGACGCCATGCGGGCCGGCGCGCAGGACTATCTGCTGAAACAGAACCTGCTGCGCCTCGGCGCGGTGGTCGAGCGCGAGCTGACGAAGTCGGCCACCGCGCGGGCCCTGAGGGCCGAAAGGCAGAAGCTGCGCGAGAGCGAACTGCGTCTGCACAGCATTCTGGCCACGCTGGAAGACATCATCTGGTCGATCGAGCTGCCGTCGCAGCGCCTGGTCTATCTGAATCCCTCGGCTGAATCGATCTACGGCGTGAGCGCCGAGGCCTTTCTGCGCGGAGAGGTCGACTGGCTGGAGATGGTGCACCCGGACGACCGCGAGCGCATGCTGCGTTCGCTGAAGGAAGCGACCACCAGCGGCAGCCTCACCACCGAGTACCGCGTGGTCAGACCGGATGGCGAAGTGCGCTGGATACTCGATCGCGCACGCGTGGTGTTCAACGAGCACGGTGCGCGAATACGGCTGGACGGCATCGCCCGCGACGTGACACAGCAGCGCAGCAGCGAAGCCAAGCTGCGCCAGGCCGCGCATTTCGATGTGCTGACCGGCCTGCCCAACCGCATCCTGCTGAACGAGCGTCTGCAGAAGGCGATTGACGCGGCGATCGACACCGACGCGATGATGGCGGTGGTGTTCATCGACCTCGACCGCTTCAAGATCGTCAACGACAGCATGGGGCACGACGCTGGCGACGAACTGCTGCGCGTGCTGGCGCGCCGGCTGTCGCAGCGGGTGCGCGCCAGCGACACGGTGGCCCGGCTGGGGGGCGACGAATTCGTGGTGCTGCTGCCGGAGATCCGCCAGCCGCAGGACGCGCAGGCGGTGTGCGAACAGATGCTGGCGGCGATGGCGCCGCCGGTGTCCATACGGAATCACGACATCCACTGCACCGGCAGCATGGGTGTCGCGGTGTTCCCGCGCGACGGCCGCGACGTGGCCACGCTGCTGCGTCACGCCGACGCCGCGATGTATCGGGCCAAGCAGGCGGGGCGCAACACCATCTGCTTTCACGAACCGGACCAGAACCCCGCGTCGGGCGTGCTGCGTCTTGAAGCCGAACTGCACACCGCCTTGGCACAGCAGCAGTTCGAACTGCATTTCCAGCCCCAGGTCGATCTGCTGAACGGTCGCCGCATCATCGGCTTCGAGGCGCTGGTGCGCTGGCGTCACCCGGAACGCGGGCTGGTGTCACCGCTGGATTTCATTCCGCTGGCCGAAGAAACCGGCCTCATCGTGCCGCTTGGCGAGTGGGTGCTGCGCCAGGCCTGCGCGCAGGGCAGGGCGTGGGCCGAGCGTTTCGATCCGGACCTGCGGATTGCGGTCAATGTGTCGGCACGACAGTTCGTCGGCAGCGACGTGGTGCGCACGGTGTCGCGCGAACTGGAGCGCAGCGGCCTGTCGCCGCGCAACCTCGAACTGGAGCTGACCGAATCGATGCTGATGCACAACGTCGCGCAGACGGTGAAGCGGCTTGGCGATCTCAAGCGCCTCGGCGTCGCGCTGGCGATCGACGACTTCGGCACCGGCTATTCCAGTCTTGCCTATCTCCGGCGCTTCCCGATCGACCTGCTGAAGATAGATGCGTCCTTCGTGCGCGACATCGGCCACGACCCGGACGATGCCGCGATCTGCGCCTGCATCCTGGCGATGGCCGACGCGCTGCGCATCGATGCGGTGGCCGAAGGGATCGAGACCGAGGACCAGCTGGCTTTCCTGCGCGATCAGGGCTGCCGCATCGGGCAGGGCTATCTGTTCGGCAGACCGGTGCCGGCGGAGCAGGCGACCGCGCTGCTCGCGCGCGGCGCCGCCTGATCAGCCGCCCGTCGCCTCAGTTCACCGGCATCACGAATTCCGGCCCCTTGGAGCCGCTGTCCGGCCAGCGCTGCATGATGCTCTTGTAGCGGGTGTAGAAGCGCACGCCTTCTTCGCCGTAGGCATGCAGATCGCCGAACAGGCTCTGCTTCCAGCCGCCGAATGAGTGCCAGGCCATCGGCACCGGGATCGGTACGTTGATGCCCACCATGCCGGCTTCGATGCGCTGGCCGAATTCGCGTGCGGCGGCGCCGTCGCGGGTGTACAGCGACACGCCGTTGCCGTACTCGTGGCTGTTCACCAGCGCGATCGCCTCCGCCAGATTCGCCGCGCGCACCACGCACAGCACCGGGCCGAAGATCTCTTCCTTCCAGATGCGCATCGCCGGCGTGACGCGATCGAACAGCGTGGCGCTGAGGAAGAATCCGTTCTCGCGTCCGGCCACCGTGTGCCGGCGGCCGTCCAGCACCAGCTGCGCGCCTTCGGCGATGCCGGCATCGATCAGCGACACGATGCGTTCGCGGTGGGCGGCGGTCACCACCGGGCCCATGTCGATGCCGTCGCCTTCGCCGTCACCGATGTTCAGCTTCTGCGCGCGCGTGCGCACCGCCTCGACCAGCGCGTCGGCGATGTCGCCCACCGCGACCGCAACCGAAATCGCCATGCAGCGTTCGCCGGCCGAGCCGTAGGCTGCGCCGATCAGCGCGTCGGCGGCCTGGTCGATGTCGGCGTCCGGCATCACCACCATGTGATTCTTCGCGCCGCCCAGCGCCTGTGCGCGCTTGCCGTGCTTCGCCGCGGTCTCGAAGATGTGGCGGGCGATCGGCGTCGAGCCGACGAAGCTCACCGCGCGCACGTCCGGGTGTTCGAGCAGCGCATCGACCGCGACGCGGTCGCCCTGCAGCACGTTGAACACGCCGTCCGGCAGGCCGGCGTCGCGGAACAGTTCGGCGGTCAGCAGCGACGGCGACGGGTCGCGTTCGGACGGCTTCAGGATGAAGCTGTTGCCGCAGGCCAGGGCGACCGGGGCCATCCACATCGGCACCATGAAGGGGAAGTTGAACGGCGTGATGCCGGCGGTGACGCCCAGCGGCATGCGCTGGCTCCAGTTGGCGATGCCGCCGCCGACGTGGTCGGAATACTGGCCCTTGAGCAGCTGCGGAATGCCGCAGGCGAACTCGATCACTTCCAGACCGCGCTGCACCTCGCCCTGCGCGTCCGGGAAGGTCTTGCCGTGTTCGCGGGTGATCAGCCGCGCGAGATCGGCGCTGTGGCGCTCGACCAGTTCCTTCATCCGGAACAGCACGCGGGCACGCCGCTGCGGCGCCAGCGCGCCCCAGGCCGGCTGGGCGGCGGCCGCGCCGGCCACCGCGCGGCTCACATCCGTTTCCGATGCCAGCAGCACCTGACGGGCCACCCGGCCGTGGGCCGGGTCGAACACGTCGGCGGTGCGGGTACTGTCCAGCGCGCTGCGCTGGCCGTCGATCCAGTGAGTGAGGGTGTCGGTGGGCGTACTCATCGTGGTCGTCCGATGCAGGTCGAAGGATCTGCATTGTGCGTCAGTCGCGCTACAAGTTCCCGCCGCACGGCAGCATGGCCGCCGCCTCCGTCACCCGCTCTCAGTCGAACCAGTCGCGCCGCACCGAGCGCACCGTGCCGTCGCGGGCGTCGATGTGCACGTCCCAGTTCTGGCCGTCGGCATCGATGATTTCGAACTCGTAGTCGTAGCCGCCGAACATGCGGCGGTCGAGGTCGGCCTCGATCACCGTGCCCGGCCTGGCCGCCAGTGCCTTGGCGGTGGCGTCCTCGAGCGATATGAGCTTCATCGCGGCGGCGATGGCGCGCATCTTGGGCAGGTCGTCGTCGTCGGCCCGCACCGGGGCCGACAGCAGCAGCGCGGCGGCGAGCAGCAGGGCGGTGGTGGACGTTTTCATGATCACTCCTTCACGGTGGCCGGCGCGCTCAGCGCCAGACGGGACGGCAGATGCACGGTGACGCGCAGCCCGCCGAGGGAAGGCGAGCGCCCGAACTCGAGCGCACCGCCGTAGCTGTCGACCAGATCGCGCACGATGGACAGGCCGAGGCCGTTCCCCGGCTTCGCCTCGTCGGCGCGAAAGCCCCGGGTGCTCAGCGACTCCAGCTGATCGGGCGGACAGCCGGGGCCATCGTCCTCGACCGTCAGCATGAGGTCGTCGCCACGCTCGCCGTCGGCCGGGCTGACCGACAGGCATACACGGCCCGCGCACCAGGTGCAGGCGTTGTCCAGCAGCGTGCCCAGCAGCTCCATCAGGTCTTCTTCGTCCATGGCCAGCGTGAGGCCGGGCGGCAGATCGAGCGCGATGTTGGGCGCACGCCCGCCGTGCAGGATGGCCAGCGTGCGCGCCAGCGCGTCGGCCGCGTCGCGCACGCTGCTGCGCCGGGCCGGATGGGCGCCGCCCATCAGACGGGCGCGGCGCAGTTCGCGCTCGATCGAGCGGCGCATCAGTTCGGCGCTGTCCGCCAGCCGCTGCCGCAGTTCCGGGTGCGCGTCCAGCGCCGGCGATTCCGCCGCCTGCACCATGACCGCCAGCCGGGTTTTCAGTGCGTGCGCCAGATTGCCCAGCGCGTCGCGCGAGCGGCGCGAACGGCGCAGCAGCTGCCCGAGCAGCCGGTTGAACTGGTCGACCAGCGGCGCGATCTCCGCCGGCAGCGCGGTGTCCAGCGTGTCGCGTTCGCCGCGCTCCAGCGCCTGCATCTGGCGACCCAGCGTGTCCAGCGGTGCCAGCGCGCGCCGCAGCAGCCACTGCTGCACCGCCAGCACCAGCGCCAGCACCGTCACGGTCAGCGCGCCGTACAGCAGATGCCATTCGCGCAGCGCGGCTGCGACCGGGGCGCTGTCCTCGGCCACCGCGATGCGGATGTCGCGCCCGTGCTTGCGGTAGCGCGCCACCAGCAGCCACAGCGACTGACCCTCGGGGCCTGCCGCCGCCTGCTGTACCACCGGTGCGTCGCCGCCCGGCAGCTGCAGCGTCGCGTCCCACAACGAGCGGGAGGACAGATCTACGCCGTTGGCGACGATGCGGTAATAGTGACCTGAGAACGGACGCTGGTATTCGCCGCCGATGCGCCCGGCATCGAGTGCGGGCAGGCCATCCGCCGCAGGCTCCAGCGCGGCCAGCAGGTTTTCCGCGTCGCGCTGCAGGCGCTGGGCGAGCTGCTGCTGCAGCATGCGTTCGACCGCGAGCCCCGCCAGCCACCACTGCAGGCCGGCCAGCACGACAAAGCCGGCAGCCAGTCCGCCGGCCAGACGTCGGCGCAGCGAGCTGCTCACGTCGTGCTCTCCGGTTCGCCGAACACATAGCCCTGGCCGCGCCGGGTGCGTATCCAGTCGCGGCCGATCTTGCGGCGCAGCCGGGTGATGTGGGCCTCGATCACGTTGCTGTCGTGCTCGGCCTCGTGGTCGTACAGGTGTTCGCCGAGGCGCTGCTGCGACAGCACCTGACCGGCATGGAGCATGAAGCAGCGCAGCAGTCTGAACTCGATGCCGCTCAGGCTGATGTGCGCGCCGTCCAGCGTGGCGCTCTGCGTGCCTTCGTCCAGCCGCAGTGCGCCGCGGGCGAGCGGGCCGGGCGTAGCGACCGCCGCACTGCGCTTGAGCACCGCCGCGATGCGCGCCAGCAGCTCTTCGGTGTGGAAGGGCTTGCACACATAGTCGTCGGCGCCGGCATTCAGCACTTCGACCTTTTCCTGCCAGGTGTCGCGTGCGGTCAGCACCACCACCGGCATGGCGCGGCGTGTCGACCGCCAGGCGCGCAGCACCTCGACACCGCTGCGCCGCGGCAGGCCGAGGTCGAGCACCACCAGGTCGTAGGCGATGGATTCCGCCGACATCTGCGCGAAGATGCCGTCGGTGGCGAGGTCGACCGCGTATCCGGCGCGTTCCAGCGCCGGCTTCAGTCCGGCCACCAGCGCTTCGTCGTCTTCGGCGAGCAGCAGGCGCATGTCAGTTCCGCACCGCCGTTCCGAAGCCACTGAGCGCTCCCCGGAGAGGGGGATGCAGGGGTTTCGCGGCGCATTGCGCCGCGCATGCCGAACGGGTTGGCTGTGCAAGGCCGACGCTGTGCAAGCGCAGCGGGCAAGGGCGCTGTTTCATGTCAGTCATCCAGTTCCATCTTCAGAACGCTGCCGGTGCGTGCGTCGAGCTTCAGCTCCCACACGCGGCCGGTCTCGTCCAGCACTTCGGCTTCGTAGATCCAGCGGCCGTGCTTCTGCTCCAGTTCGATGTCGATCAGCTTGCCCGGCTTTGCCGCGCGCGCGTGTTCGGCAATCTTCTCCAGCGGCAGGATGTCGCCGCGCTGACTCAGTGCGCGCGCCTTCTGCGCGTCGTCGCCGGCCAGGCTGTCGCCGGCGTGGAACAGCAGCAGGCCGGCGGCGCCGAGCATGACGATCAGCGCGCAGGCGGGCAGTACGAACAGCAGGAGCAGGCGTCTCGGTTTCATGCCGCAAGTGTAGGCGGCCAGGCTGAAACCAGCCTGAAAGGACGCGGCTGGCGTCAGGATTTCCTCAGCATGTGGCGGCTCACCCGTTCGCCGGCCAGACCGATCATGAGCCGGACCACGCCGTAGGCCAGCCAGCGCAGCACCCGCTCGTGCAGCGGGCGCGCACGCCACTGGCGGTGGCGCAGTTCGCGTCCGCCGTGCTTGGCCGCGGCACGCAGGCTCTGCCGCAGTTCGTCGGCGAAGCCGGCGTCGCGCACCACCACATTGGCTTCGCGCGCCAGCATGAGGCTGAACGGATCGATGTTGCTGGAGCCCACCGTGGCCCAGTCACGGTCCACCACCGCCGCCTTCGCGTGCAGAAAGCTGCGCCGGTACTCGAAGATGCGTACGCCCTGCGACAGCAGCGAACCGTACAGCGCCTGCGACGCGTAATGCAGCAGGGCGTATTCGACCCGGCCCTGCAGGATGAGGGTGACCTTCACGCCGCGTGCCGCGGCAGCGATCAGTGCCTGCCGGAAGCGGCGGCCGGGCAGGAAGTAGGCGTTGGCGATCAGTATTTCGTCATACGCGGCATCGATGGCCTGCAGATAGGCGTTCTCGATGTCGTGCCGGTGCCGCAGGTTGTCGCGCACCAGCAGGGCCGCGCGCACCCGGCCGGCGTGGCGATGGCCGTAGTGCGGTGCCCGCGGCAGCCGGGGCCGGAACTGCAGCGTGGCCCACGCGACCCGTTCCCACAGCTTCTGGCATTCGGCCTGCATGCGCGCCACCAGCGGTCCGCGCACGCTGACCGCATAGTCGAAGCGCGGCGGCGTCTGATGCGGCGTGTGCATGTCGTCGATGATGTTGATGCCACCGACGAAGCCGGTTTCGCCGTCGATCACCGCCATCTTGCGGTGCATGCGGCGCAGCCGGTTGCGGCGGAAGCTGAGCCGTCCCACTTCCGGCCGGAAGGTGAGCACGTGCACCCCGTCGGCTTCCAGGCCCCGCTGGTGGGTGAGCTCGAATTCGCGTGCGCCGAAGCCATCTACCAGCACCCGCACCCGTACGCCGCGCCGTGCCGCGCGGGCCAGCGCGGTGGCGATGCGGCGGCCGGTATCGTCGTCGGCGAAGATGTAGGTTTCCAGGAAGATTTCGCTGCGCGCAGCGTTGATCGCCTGTTCCAGCGCCGGGAAATACTGCATGCCGCACACCAGCAGCCGGACGTCGTTTCCGGGCAGCAGTCGACTCATATCGGGGTCGGCGTCAGGCGGGCGGTCAGTGCGGCGTGGTCCGATATCCTGGACCAGGGCGGCCCGGAATGCAGGCGGACTTCGCCGACATGCAGTCCGCGCACATAGATGCGGTCCAGGCGCAGCAGCGGGAAGGCGGCCGGAAAGCTGCGCGCCGGCCGGCCGTGCACCAGGCTGTGCGCCTCGTGCAGACCGAGCGCGCGCGACCACTGGTCTTCCGCGCGGTTGTGCCAGTCGTTGAAGTCGCCGGCGACGATGAGGGCGTCGTCCGTCGCGATGTTCTGGCGGATATGGTCAGCCAGCATGGCGTACTGCTGTTCGCGACCGCGCGCGGTCAGCCCGAGGTGCACGCACAGTGCGTGTACGCGCCGGCCTTCGTCCGGCTCGATCACGCAGTGCAGCAGGCCGCGCTGCTCGAAGCGGTGGGCCGACACGTCGTGATTCACCGCCTGCACGATGGGATGGCGAGACAGGATGGCGTTGCCGTGGTGGCCGTGGTCATACACCGCATTGCGGCCATAGGCGGTGGCCGGCCACACCTGGTCGGCCAGGAATTCGTACTGCGGTTCGCTCGGCCAGTCGGCGTGACGCTGCGCGTGGCCGTGATGCAGACCCTGCACCTCCTGCAGGAACACCAGGTCGGCACCGAAAGCGCGCAGGCGTTCCCGCAGTTCGTGGACCACCATGCGGCGATTGAACTGCGAGAAGCCCTTGTGAATGTTCCAGGTGCAGATGCGCAGGTCAGTCATGCGGGGCAGGGCCTGCGGAGCCGGGCGATCAGGGCGAGGCGGCCAGCATGCGGTCCATCGCCAGCTTCGCCGGCCCGGCTTCGTGCGCCGGCACGCTGATGCGATTGACGACATTGCCCTCGACCAGGTTCTCCAGCGTCCACGCCAGATGCTGCGGGTCGATGCGCTGCATGGTCGAGCACATGCACACGGTCGGCGCCATGAACTGCACCGTCTTGCCTTCGTGCTTCACTTCTTCGGCCAGCCGGTTCACCAGATTCAGTTCGGTGCCGACCAGCCACTTCGTGCCCGGCGCCGCGGCTTTCACCGTCTTCAGGATGTATTCGGTGGAGCCGACGAAATCCGACTGCCGGCACACCTCGAACGCGCTTTCCGGGTGGGAAATGACGATGCCGTCCGGGTTCTGGTTGCGCCAGCGCAGGATGTGGGACGGCTGGAACATCTGGTGCACAGAGCAGTGGCCCTTCCACAGCAGGATTTTCGCCTTCGCGACCTGCTCCGCGGTCAGGCCGCCGTTCTCCAGGTCAGGGTCCCACACCAGCATGTCTTCCAGCGGAATGCCCATGTTGTAGCCGGTCCAGCGGCCCAGATGCTGGTCCGGGAAGAACAGCACCTTCTCGCGCCGCGCCAGCGACCATTCGAGAATGCTGCCGCAGTTGGACGAGGTGCACACGATGCCGCCATGCTCGCCGCAGAAGGCCTTCAGGTCGGCGGCGGAATTGATGTAGGTGACCGGGGTGAAAGTGTTGTCCGGGTCGCCGCCAAGCAGGCCGCGCAGCTCGCGCCAGCAGCGTTCCACCTTGGCAAGGTTGGCCATGTCGGCCATCGAACAGCCGGCCGCGAGGTCGGGCAGGATGGCGATCTGTTCCGGCTTGGACATGATGTCCGCCACTTCCGCCATGAAATGCACGCCGCAGAACACGATGTATTCGGCGTCGGTCTGGCTGGCCAGGCGCGACAGCTTGAGCGAATCGCCGGTCAGGTCGGCGTGGCGATACACGTCTTCGCGCTGGTAGTGGTGGCCGAGGATGACCGCGCGCTTGCCCAGCTTTTCGCGGGCGGCGAGGATGCGCGCCTGCGCCTGTTCGTCGGCGAGGGCGTTGAAGCGGTCGAAACTGATGGTGGCGACTTGCATCTTGAATCCTTGTGCTGCGGGGTGTCCCGCTTGAGTGCTCAGCCCTGGCGCCAGGGCAGGCCGGCCTTGCGCCAGCCGCCTACGCTGTTGCGGTGACCGTTGGCGTCCAGGTCGCCCTCGAATCCTTCGAGAATGTTGTAGGCGTTGCCGTAACCCGACGCCGCCGCGGCCGTGGCGGCGCCATGCGAACGTCCGCCGCTGCGGCAGAGGAACATGACCAGCGTTTCCGGATCGACCTGGTGCTTGAGCTGGGTCATGAAGTCCGGATTGCGCTGGCCGTTCGACAGGTTCCACTCGATCTGCACCGCGTCGGGTACCTGACCGACCCACTGCCATTCGGCCGACGTGCGTACGTCGACGATGCGGGCACCGGGCGCCAGTTTCAACAGTTCCCAGGCTTCGGCCGGGGTGAGTGCGCCGGCGTACGGCAGTTGCAGTTGCTGGGCACGCTCGCGCGCGAGGCCCAGGATGTGTCCGAGCGTAGTCATCGCAATCCGTCTCCGTGGAATGGCCGAAAGTATATAGCGCGCCGCCGGCAGGTGGTTTGCACCAAAACAGTGCCTATCGATGGTGCGAGTGCCCCGTGTTGGTGCGACTCTGCGCTCGTTTTGTGCATCGCATCGCCTGCATGCCCGCCTGTGGCACAATCATCGGGCTTCAGGAATCGCGTGGCACGGGTTCTGCTTCTGAGCCGCGCAGCAGGACAAAGTCGCGATGACCGGCGCGGGTGACCGCCGCCGGCCGATCGCGCCGGAACGGATGCGCATCCGCGCGCCGTTCGTCGTGACCCTAAGCCGACTCGTTGCACATCCATACCTCGTAGGAGAGATTCATGACCACCGCGAAGCAGGTTCTCGACATCATCAAGGAAAAGGAAGTCAAGTTCGTCGACTTCCGTTTCACCGACACCCGCGGCAAGGAACAGCACGTTGGCGTGCCCGTCAGCCACTTCGACGCTGACAAGTTCACCGAAGGCCACGCGTTTGATGGTTCGTCGATCGCCGGCTGGAAGGGCATCCAGGCTTCCGACATGCTGCTGATGCCGGACCCGGAAACCGCCTTCATCGACCCGTTCTTCGACGAAACCACGCTGGTGCTGAGCTGTGACGTGGTCGAACCGTCGGACGGCAAGGGCTACGACCGCGACCCGCGCTCGATCGCCAAGCGCGCCGAGGCCTACCTGAAGTCCTCCGGCCTGGGCGACACCGCCTACTTCGGTCCGGAACCCGAATTCTTCATCTTCGACAGCGTCGAGTGGAACATCGACATGTCGGGCTGCCGCGTGCAGATCTTCTCGGAAGAGGCCGCCTGGTCGTCGGGCGAGAAGTTCGAGAGCGGCAACACCGGTCACCGTCCGGCAGTGAAGGGCGGCTACTTCCCGGTTCCGCCGGTCGATTCGCACAACGACATCCGTGCTGCCATGGTGCTGGCACTGGAAGCCGTCGGCATCCCGGTCGAAGTGCATCACCACGAAGTGGCGACCGCCGGCCAGAACGAGATCGGCACCAAGTTCAACACCCTGGTCCGCCGCGCCGACTGGACCCAGACCCTGAAGTACATCGTGCACAACGTCGCCCACAGCTACGGCAAGACCGCGACCTTCATGCCCAAGCCCATCGTCGGTGACAACGGCTCCGGCATGCACGTGCACCAGTCGATCTGGAAGGACGGCAAGAACCTGTTCGCGGGCAACGGCTACGCCGGCCTGTCCGAGTTCGCGCTGTACTACATCGGCGGCATCATCAAGCACGCCAAGGCGCTGAACGCGATCACCAACCCGGGCACCAACTCGTACAAGCGTCTGGTTCCGCACTACGAAGCACCGGTCAAGCTGGCCTACTCGGCGCGCAACCGCTCGGCGTCGATCCGCATTCCGCACGTCGCATCGGACAAGGCCCGCCGCATCGAAACCCGCTTCCCGGATCCGCTGGCCAACCCCTACCTGTGCTTCGCAGCACTGATGATGGCGGGTCTGGACGGCGTGCAGAACAAGATCCACCCGGGCGACCCGGCTGACAAGAACCTGTACGACCTGCCGCCGGAAGAGGACAAGCTCATCCCGACCGTGTGTGCCAGCCTGGACGAAGCGCTTGCCGCGCTGGAAGCCGACCATGCCTTCCTGACCAAGGGTGGCGTGTTCTCGGAAGACTTCATCGCCGCCTACATCGAACTGAAGATGGGCGAAGTCAACCGCACCCGCATGACGACCCACCCGGTCGAGTTCGACATGTACTACAGCCTCTGATCCGGCCCGGCCGGACCGCGTGTCGGCGCAGGCCGCACGCGGGGCGTTGAAGCCGGACGCAGGCAGTGCGCGTCCGGTCCCGAAAAAGGACGGCAACTTGCCGTCCTTTTTCATTGTCACTGCCGGTGTGCGCGGCCTACACTGCCGCGGCCCGCTTACGTCCCGTTCCGGTGATTCACATGTTCAGAGGCTGTTCCCGTTTCCTGATCGCCACCGCCGCCGCACTGTGCGTGCTGCCGGCCCATGCCGACGTGTTCAAGTGCGTCGGTCCCGATGGTCACGTGACCTACACCAACGACAAGTCGAATGCGCGCGGCTGCAAGACGCTGTCCAGCGAAATGCCGGTCAGTTCCGTCCCCGGTCCGGCGGCGGCGCCCGCGAAGCCGGCGAATTCCGGTGGCAGCTTTCCAAGCGTGAGCGGCGACCAGCAGAAGGCGCGCGACGGCGAGCGCCGCCGCATCCTCGAAGCCGAGCTGGATACCGAATCGAAAAGCCTGGAAGCCGCACGCAAGGCGCTGGCCGAGGGCGAGGCGGTGCGCCTGGGCGACGAGCGCAACTACCAGAAGTATCTCGATCGCATCCAGGGGCTGAAGGACAATGTTTCTCTGCACGAACGGAATGTCGATGCCCTGCGCAAGGAGCTGTCCAAGCTGCCCTGACGCAGGCGGGCACAGAGCCTGCGCTCTGGCTCGCTTCTTGCGTGGTTCGGTGCCATGACGCCGACCACGCCCCGACTGTCCCCGCATCACTGGCCCGAGCGCTTCCACGGGCTGGAACTTCTGGCCAGTGCGGTCGCCCTGCTCGACGCAGGGCGCCATATCGTCTATCTCAATCCCGCCGCTGAAAACCTGTTCGCCGTCAGTGCGATCAAGCTGGTGGGCAAGCACTGCGACCGGCTGATCGGATCGGCCCACGGTCTGGACAGCGCACTCGACAACGCGCTGGCCAACGACTGGAGCTATACCGGCCACAACCTCACGGTCGATCGCCTGCTCGGCGGGCCGCTGCAGCTGGACTGCACGGTGTCTCCGGTGCAGGCGGAAAATGCCCGCATCCTGCTGGAATTCCGTCCCATCGATCAGCAGCTGCGGGTGGCGCGCGAAGAGCAGCTGCTGCAGCAGCAACAGGCCAACCGCGAGCTCATCCGCAATCTCGCGCACGAAATCAAGAACCCGCTCGGCGGCATACGCGGCGCCGCACAGCTGCTCGAAGGCGAGCTGGAGCGGCCGGAACTGCGCGAATACACCCAGGTCATCATCAAGGAAAGCGACCGCCTGCAGGACCTGATGAACCGTCTGCTGCATTCGCATCGCGCGATGCAGGTCACCACGGTCAGCGTGCATGAGGTGCTGGAGCGGGTGCGGCTGCTGATCGCATCGGAATATCCGAAGGTGCGGGTGCAGCGCGACTACGACACCAGCCTGCCGGATCTGGTCGCCGACCGGGAACAGCTCATCCAGGTGGTTCTGAACATCGCGCGCAACGCGGCGCAGGCGATGAACGGCGAAGGCGAGATACGGCTGCGCACCCGCGCCTACCGTCAGGCCACGCTGGTGAAGCGCCGCCACAAGCTGGCACTCGAATTGCAAGTGATCGACAACGGCCCCGGCATTCCCGAGGAACTGCTCGATCGCATCTTCTACCCGCTGGTGTCCGGCCGCGATGGCGGCACCGGTCTGGGTCTGACGCTCGCGCAGAGCTTCGTGCACCAGCACCACGGCACCATCGAGGTGCAGAGCCGGCCTGGCCACACTGTATTCACAATACTGCTGCCCTTCAAACAGGGCACGACGGAGAAGCCATGAACCCGGTCTGGATAGTCGATGACGACCGCTCGATACGTTGGGTGCTGGAAAAGGCCCTTGCCCGCGAATCCATTCCTTTCGAAGCCTATTCCAGTGCGCAGGAAGCGCTGGACGCGATGGACGGCGGCGGCCAGCCGCAGGTGCTGCTGTCGGACATCCGCATGCCGGGCGAATCCGGCCTCACGCTTCTGGAGAAGGTGAAGGCCCGCCATCCCAGTCTGCCGGTCATCATCATGACCGCCTATTCCGACCTCGACAGCGCGGTGGCCGCGTTCCAGGGCGGTGCATTCGAATACCTGCCCAAGCCCTTCGACGTCGACCACGCGATCGAACTGGTGCGGCGCGCGATTGAAGAGAGCATGCACCAGGGTGGTGCGCCGGTCGAAGCCGACATGGCGCCGGAAATCCTCGGCAAGGCGGCGTCGATGCAGGACGTGTTCCGTGCCATCGGCCGGCTGTCGCAGAGCCACGCTACCGTGCTGATCAATGGCGAATCCGGCACCGGCAAGGAACTGGTGGCGCGCGCGCTGCACCGTCACAGCCCGCGCCGCGACGCGCCCTTCATCGCGATCAACACCGCGGCCATCCCGCGTGACCTGCTGGAATCGGAGCTGTTCGGCCACGAGCGCGGCGCCTTCACCGGCGCCACCGCCACCCGTCGCGGCCGTTTCGAACAGGCCGACGGCGGCACGCTGTTCCTGGACGAAATCGGCGACATGCCGCCGGAGCTGCAGACCCGCCTGCTGCGCGTGCTGTCCGATGGCCAGTTCTACCGGGTCGGCGGCCATTCGCCGATCAAGTCCAATGTGCGGGTGATCGCCGCCACCCACCAGAATCTCGAGGACCGGGTGAAGCAGGGCCTGTTCCGCGAGGACCTGTTCCACCGGCTCAACGTGATCCGGCTGCGCATTCCGCCGCTGCGCGAGCGGCGCGAGGACATCGTGCTGCTGGCCCAGCACTTCATGACCAAGAGCGCGCAGGAACTGGGCGTCGAAGCCAAGCGGCTGTCCGAGGCGGCCATGCGCTATCTGCAGGGGCTGGATTTCCCGGGCAATGTCCGCCAGCTGGAAAACCTGTGCCACTGGCTCACCGTGATGGCGCCCGGCCAGACGGTGGACGTGAAGGATCTGCCGGCCGAGCTGCGGGCCCAGCCGGCGCGTGAATCCAACGGCGACTGGGGCGGTGCGCTGGCGGCCGAGGTGGACCGTCTGATCGCGGTCAAGCAGCCCGCGCTGTTCGACCACCTGATGCAGGAATTCGAGCGCACGCTGATCCGGCGCGCGCTGGCCAGCACCGGCGGCCGGCGCATCGAGTCGGCGCAGTTGCTGGGCATCGGCCGCAATACCATCACGCGCAAGATCCAGGAACTCAATATCGAGGGCGGGCGCGACGGCGACAGCGAGGCCGAGTAAGCGCCCGGCGCGGGCGGCGGCGCGGCTACAATCCGCGCATGACCGCCGACGACCTCCTTCTGCTCGCGCAGGCGCTGCGCGCCCGCGCGCCCGCGCTGCCCGCCGCCGCCGGCATCGATGTGGTGGCACACACCGGCAGCACGAATTCCGATCTGCTCGAATGGCGCGACGGCCAGCCGCGCGCGCTGTTCGCGCTGGAACAGACCGCCGGTCGCGGCCGCCGCGGCCGCGAGTGGGCCGCCCGTCCGGGCGACAGCCTCACCTTTTCGCTGAGCTGGCGCTTCGCACTGCGTGCCGACCGGCTGTCCGGCCTCAGCCTCGCGGTCGGCGTCGCGCTGGCCGAGGCGCTGTCACGGCTGGGGGTGGGCGGACTGGCGCTGAAATGGCCGAACGACCTGATGCGCGACGCCGGGCACGGCGCCGGCAAGCTCGGCGGCGTGCTGATCGAACTGTCGTCCTCGGCCGCCCACACCGACGCGGTGATCGGCGTCGGCCTGAATCTGGCGCCGCCGCCGGCTGGCCGCTACACCCATGTGCCGGTCGCGCTGTTCGACACCACGCCGCCGCGCGAAGACTGGCTGCGCGTCGCCGCCACACTGCTGGATGCGCTGGCGACCGCGCTCACCCGGTTCGAGACGCAGGGCTTCGCCGCTTTTGCCGATCGCTGGAACGCGCTCAACCTGCACGCCGGCCTGCCGGTCGAGGTGCAGGGCGACCTGCACACGCTGTCCGGCACCTGCCTGGGCGTCGATCACGACGGCGCGCTGCGGCTGGACTGCGGCGACCGCATCGAACGGGTGCTGGCCGGCGACGTGTCGCTGCGCGCGGTGCAGGCGTCCTGACATGGTGCTGCTGATCGATGCCGGCAACAGCCGGCTCAAGTGGGCCTGGCTGCGCGACGGCCGTCCGGGCGACGAAGCCGGCATCGATGTGGCGGCTCTCGATGGCGCGCCGCTGGCGTCCGCCTGGCGCGGCGCCCGCGCCGTGCTCTACACCTGCGTGGCGGGTGATGCGGTCGACGCGGCGCTGCGGGCGGCGCTGCCGGCCGGCTGCACGGTGCACCGCATCCGCGCCGGCGATCAGGCGGCCGGACTGACCAATCTGTACGAACGGCCGGCCCAGCTCGGCGCCGACCGCTGGGTGGCGCTGATCGGGGCTCGCACGCTGGCGGCCGGCCCGCTGGTGGTCGCCACCGCCGGCACCGCCACCACGGTGGATGCGCTGGACGCCGCCGACCGCTTTCTCGGCGGCTACATCCTGCCCGGCCTGCACCTCATGCTGGAGTCGTTGGCCCGTAACACCGCCGACCTGCCGCACGCGCAGGGTGCGCCGTCGGACTGGCCGCGCAACACCGACGACGCCATCCTGAACGGCTGCGCCGGCGCCCAGGCCGCGCTGATCGGCCGGGTGCGCGACCGGCTGGGCTTCGGCGCCACGCTGCTGCTGAGCGGCGGTGGCGCCGATGCGCTGGCGCCGCACATCGAAGGTGAATTCCGCCGTGCCGACAATCTGGTGCTGCGCGGTCTGGCCCGGCTCGCGGCGGATGTGTTGAAATGACGGATCACTGCCGCACCGCCGCATCCGCTGCCCGCTGACTTCCCATGCGTCTCGTCTTCCTGCTCCTGCTGCTGCTCAATATCGCGCTCTGGCCGCTCACCGCCGGCCTGGTTCACTTCGGTGGCGGCCAGACCGAGCCGTTCCGCCTGACCAGCCAGATCGAACCTGAGCGCCTGCGCATCGTGCCGGAGGACGGTGCGGCAGCCACAGCGCCTGCGCGGACCACCGAAGCGGTCGCCGCTGAAGATGAACGTGATCCGCAGGCGCCGGCCTGCCGCATGCTCACCGGGCTGACCCGCGAACAGGCGGATGCGCTGGCCGCGCGTGCCCGCGACCGGCAGCCGCCGGTACAGCTGAGCGAGAGCGAACAGCCGGGCAGCTCGTCCTGGTGGGTGCACATCCCGGATCTGCAGACCCGTCCGCTCGCGGAGCGCAAGCAGGCCGAACTGAAGGCGCTCGGCGTGCGCGAAATGGCGCTGATGCCGGACGCCGACGGCCAGAAGTTCGCGATATCGCTGGGCCTGTTCAAGACCGAAGCGTCGGCGCGCGAACTGCTGTCCCGGCTGTCCGGGCAGGGCGTGCGCAGCGCCCGCATCGTCGAGCGCGAGGCGAAGGCGACGCGACTGCGCGTCGAACTGCGCGGTGCGGCGGCCGATGTCGAGGCGGTCGTGGCCGATGCGGGCGGCGTGCCGGACGGCGTGGACGCGGCGGACTGCCCGTGACCTTCGTGGTCGGCCTGACCGGCGGCATCGGCAGCGGCAAGAGCACGGTGGCCGATCTGTTCGTCGCGCGCGGCGCCCGGCTGGTCGACACCGACGCCATCGCGCACGCGCTGACCGCGGCCGGCGGCGCGGCGATGCCGGCGTTGCGCGCCGCGTTCGGCGACGACATTGCCACCGCCGACGGTGCGCTCGACCGCGCGCGCATGCGTGCCCGGGTGTTTGCTGACCCGGCCGAACGCAGCCGGCTCGAAGCCATCCTGCATCCGCTCATCCGGGCCGAATCGAGGCGGCAGGTCGACGCCGGCGATGCGCCCTACGTCGTGCTGGCGGTGCCGCTGCTGATCGAGTCCGGCGACTGGTCGCAGCGCTGCGACCGGGTGCTGGTGGTCGACTGTCCGCCCGAGGTGCAGCGCGCCCGGGTGATGGCGCGCAGCGGGCTGGCGGCGGACGAGGTGGACCGCATCATCGCCGCCCAGGCCACGCGCGCGCAGCGGCTGGCGGCGGCCGACGACGTGATCGACAACACCGGCGGCCTGCAGGCCCTGAATGAGCGGGTCGATGCGCTGCACCGGCACTACCTGGGACTGGCCTCGGCCCGCCCCGCATGAGGTGTGGGCCGTATTCACACGGCTTGCATACGCGGAATCTCCGCCCGAATCTCCGGAAACGCGTTGTGACGGGGAGGCTTTTCGGTCAAAATCGTCAGAATTTGCTTGAACTGTCATCGGACAAGCCTCTGTGATCACGTACGAATATCCTCTGAACGAGCGCATCCGCACCCTGCTGCGCCTGGAGGACCTGTTCGAGCGTACCCAGCACTTCATGCGCAGCGACGGCGCGCACGAACATCATGTCGCGCTGGTGAGTCTGTTCGAGATTCTGGAAGTAGCGTCGCGCGCCGACCTCAAGGTCGATCTGGTGCAGGAACTGGAGCGCCAGCGCCAGACGCTGATGACCTTCCGCAACAACCCGGACATTTCCGAAGAGGCGCTGTCCGGCGCGCTGTACGAAATCGAACAGGCGAGCGCCGCGCTGCTGGCCATGGCCGGCAAGATCGGCCAGTACCTGCGCGAGAACGAGTGGCTCATGAGCATCAAGAGCCGCGCCGCCATCCCTGGCGGACTGTGCGAATTCGATCTGCCGTCCTATCACTACTGGCGTCACCGCGACGCGTCGGCCCGTCAGGCCGATCTGGCCGGCTGGCTCAACCCGATGCTGCCGATACGCGATGGCCTGACCATCGTGCTGCGCCTGCTGCGCGCCAGCGGCCGGCCGGACCGGCAGATCGCCGGCAACGGCGCCTTCCAGATGATGATGGGCGGCAAGTCGGCGCAGATGCTGCGTCTGCGGGTCGAACAGAACGAACCGTTCACGCCCGAGATCAGCGCCAACAAGTACGCGCTCAACATCCGCTTCATCGCCCCCGGCGGTCACGCCCGGCCGCGCGTGGCCGACGCTGACGTCGCCTTCGAACTGACCTTCTGCAATCTGTGAGCACCCCGAAGAATCCGGAAGGGCGCATGGTCGCCTGTCCGCGCTGCGGACAGCCCGCGCTTTACGCGCCCGCCAACCCCTCGCGTCCGTTCTGCAGTCCGCGCTGCAAGCAGGTGGATTTCGGCGCCTGGGCGAACGAGGAATACCGCGTGCCCGACGCTACGCCGGAACGGCCGCAGGACGACGAAACCATCTGAAGCCGCCGGCTGCCCGCGGACGGCTACTCCAGCCTGAACACCACCGGCAGCAGCAGTTCGCGCGCGCCGCCGGCGTCCACGCGGCCGATCTGGCGCGCGGCGTCCAGCGCCGCGCGGTCCAGCAGCGGGTGACCGCTGCCGGCCAGCACCGCCGCCTCGATCACCCGCCCGCGCTCGTCGAGCAGCAGACGCAGTTTCACCTCGCCTTCCAGACCGCGGTCTACCGCCTCCTGCGGGTAGAACACATGACGGTTCAGCTGACGCTGTGCGCGTTCGCGTGCCCGCGCGCTGGCGGCGGGCGAGGGGCGGGCAGCCTGTACTGCGGCCGGGGCGGGCGGCGCGTCCACCGGCTGTTCGGCGCGGGTGTCCTTCAGCAGCGGCGAGGCCTCGGCTTCTTCCGGTGCCGGTACCGGCTGCGGCGGCTGCAGTCGGGCCTGCAGTGCCGGGCGTGCCGGGGCGGCCTGGTCGACCGGTGCGGGCCAGAACATCAGCAGGGCGTGCAGCAGGGCGGACAGCGCAAGTGCGAAAGGAAGTTTCAGGCGGGACAAACCGTAAGGCGGGGTGGGTACACTTGCGCGCATTGTGCCGCAGTCGCCGCGCCGGACGGCGCCCGCGAAGTGTCCGGTAACGATGATGCGGCATGCTGCGCCCCGCGCTGTACCCTGCTGCTCGCGTCCGGCCGTGCAGCCGGACGCCGCACTCAACCACGCTCCAGAGGATCCTGCATTTGAATTCCGCAGCACGCG
Organism: Methyloversatilis universalis FAM5; assembly: GCF_000214035.2. Taxonomy (GTDB): domain Bacteria; phylum Pseudomonadota; class Gammaproteobacteria; order Burkholderiales; family Rhodocyclaceae; genus Methyloversatilis; species Methyloversatilis universalis. Next base: position 61,665 of record NZ_AFHG01000028.1, read on the forward strand.
CGCTGCTCGCTGTCAGCGCCGCTTTCTTCCTGAGTTCGGCCCAGGCCGAACTGCCTGACCCCGCCGGCTTCGGCCGCGCGATCGAACTGGGCGACATCCGCTCCGCCCGCCGCTGGCTGGACGAGGGCATGCCGCCCGATTTCGAGGCCGACGTGACCGGCAGCGGCCTGATGATCGCCGCCGCCGAAGGCAATATCCCGCTGATGCAGCTGTTCATCGAGCGCGGCGCCAATATCAATTACGTGAGCCGGATCGGCGAACAGGCGATCGCGCTCGCTGCCTGGAAAGGACACCAGAAGGCGGTCGAGTGGCTGATTGAACAGGGCGCGTCGCTGGACCCGCCGGACCGGACCTGGAGCGCGCTGCACTACGCGGCTTTCGCCGGCAAGCCACGCATCGTCGATCTGCTGGTCGCGCGCGGCGCGAAGATCGACGCGCGCGCGCCCAATCTGGCGACGCCACTGATGATGGCGGTGCGTGAGGGGCACGAAGGCATCGCGAAAACGCTGGTCGATGCCGGTGCCAGCACCACTGCGGTGTCCGACCGCGGCGAGAACGCACTGGCCTGGGCGCTGCGCTACAACCGGCTGAAGATGGCCACGCTGGTGGCGCCGCCGGAAAACGTGGCGGAAGCGGTCAGCGCGCCGGCGCTGCCGGCCCAGCCCGCGCCGCCACCGCCGCAGGCCTCCATCCCGGCGCCGCCGGAGGTGAGCGAACTGCTGAAGAAGCTGCGCCAGGCCGAAGCCCAGGGCAAGCCGACCGAGGCGCTGCGCCGCCAGTTCATGGCGGCGGTCGAGTCACACCGCAAGGCGTCGGCGAAGCAGACGGTGAAGGCCGCGCCGTCGGCGCTGGTCATTTCCGCGAAGCGCGGCAGCAAGGCCGGTGGCGAACGCGCCGAACTGGTGGCCGGTGGCGCCACGCCGGCCGCCCAGACCCTGGCCGCCGACGCGGGTGCGATCGACATCCTGCGCGCCCTGCAGGAGGCGCAGGCCAAGGGTCAGCCGACCGAAGAGCTGCGCCGTCGCTTCAGGGCCGCGGTGGATCGGATGCGGCCGTCAGGGCAGTGACCGCCGCGTGATGTGACAGGAACACCCGGCCGCCCAGATGGGCCAGCAGGTCGGTGCGCTCCAGCCTGTCCATCACCGGTCCCTTCACTTCCGACAGGTGCAGCAGTACGCCCATGTCGGCCAGCCGGTGCGCCACGCTTTCCAGCATTTCCAGCGCGCTGGCGTCGATGTCATTGACCGCCGAGCACAGCAGCACCACGTGACGGACCGCCGGCTGCGCGGCCACCAGCGCCAGGATGCGGTCTTCCACCTGGCGGGCGTTCATGAAGTTCAGGCCTTCGTCTACGCGCAGCCCGATCAGCGACGGGTCGGTGTCCACCGCGTGCCGTTCGACATTGCGGTAGTGCTCGGTGCCCGGCACCCGGCCGACCACCGCCATGTGTGGCCGGCTGGCGTGCCACAGCAGCGTGAGCAGCGACAGCGCCACGCCGGCACCTACGCCGCTCTCGACCCCGGCGAACAGCGTCACCGCAAGCGTGGTGACCAGCGCCGCACAGTCCGCCGGTGAGCTGCGCCAGGTGCGTCTCAGCGTGGTGGTGTCGATCAGCGAACTGACCGCGACCACGATGGTGGCGGCCAGCGTGGCCTGCGGCAGATGGCGCAGCAGCGGCGTGAGCGTGAGCGTGGCCAGCGCGATGCCGGCCGCGGTGTAGGCGCCGGCCGCCGGCGTCGCCGCGCCGGCCTCGAAATTGACCACCGAACGGGCGAAACCGCCGGTCACCGGATAGCCGCCGGTCACCGCTGCGGCCACATTGGCTGCGCCCAGCCCGACCAGTTCGCGGTCCGGCTCGATGCGCAGCCGCCGCTTGGCTGCGAAGGTCTGCGCCACCGACACCGATTCGACGAAGCCGATCACGCTGATCAGCAGCGCCGGCAGCGCCAGCCGGGCGAGCAGATCCGGGTCGGCCGACGGCAGCGTGAGCGGCGGCAGGCCGGCCGGAATCAGGCCCACGGTACGTACGCCGGCCGCTTCCAGTCCGGCCGCCCAGCTCAGCAGCGTGCTGGCGAGCACCGCCAGCACCGGCGCGGCGCGGGTCCAGATGTCGGCCGTACGCGGCGACAGTCCGGCGCGCATCAGCAGCGGACGCAGCCGTCTGCGCGCGAGCAGGAGCAGCACGGTCACGCCCAGTCCGAGCGCGGCGGTGGGACCGTGGATGTCGGTAATGTGTGCGGCCAGACTGCCCAGCAGCGCGGGCAGGGTGTCGCCGCCGCCGGCGATGCCCAGCAGGTGCTTCACCTGGCTCAGCGCGATCAGCAGCGATGAGGCGGTGACGAAGCCGGACACCACCGGATGGCTCAGGAAGCTGGCCAGGAATCCGAGGCGCAGCGCGCCCATCAGTACCAGCATCAAACCGGACAGGAAAGCCAGCGTCAGCGCCGCCTGCAGCCGCAGCGCCGGGTCGACCAGGCCCAGGCTGCCGACCGCCGCCGCGGTCATCAGCGACACGATGGCCACCGGACCGACCGACAGCGCATGGCTGCTGCCGAACAGCGCATAGGCGCACAGCGGCGCGATGCTCGCGTAAAGCCCGACCTGGGGCGGCAGCCCGGCGAGCTGGGCGTAGGCCAGGCTCTGCGGAATCAGCATCAGCGTGACGATGGCGGCCGCCAGCAGGTCGGCCGACAGCGCGTTGCGGTCGTAGCGCGGGGCCCAGGCCAGCAGCGGCAGCCAGCGGGCGAGGCGTGAGGTGGAGCCGGTCAGCATCGGGTCAGAATCGGTGTCGTTCAGAGGGCATCGAGCGGAATCTTGAGGTAGCGCACGCCATTGTCTTCGGCTGGCGGCAGATGGCCGGCGCGCATATTGACCTGAACCGACGGCAGCATGAGCACCGGCGTGTCCAGCGTGGCGTCGCGCGCGGTGCGCATGGCGACGAAATCCTCTTCCGATACGCCTTCGTGCACATGGATGTTGTGCGCACGCTGGTCGCCCACCGTGGTTTCCCAGCACGGCTCGCGGCCGCCGGGCGAATAGTCGTGGCACAGCAGCAGACGGGTATCCGGCGGCAGCGCGAGCAGGCGCTGCACCGAGCGGTACAGCGTGCGCGCGTCGCCACCCGGGAAGTCGCAGCGGGCGCTGCCGTAGTCCGGCATGAACAGCGTGTCACCGACGAACACCGCGTCGCCGATGCGGTAGCTCATGCAGGCCGGCGTGTGGCCGGGCGTGTGCAGTGCCTCGGCCTGCAGGCTGCCGATGGTGAAGCGCTCGCCGTCGCGGAACAGGTGGTCGAACTGGCTGCCGTCGCGCGCGAAATCGCTGCCGGCATTGAACAGCCGGCCGAATACCGCCTGCACGGCGGCGATGTGCTCGCCTATGCCCAGCCGGCCACCGAACTGCTGCTGCAGCCAGGGCGCGGCCGACAGGTGGTCGGCATGGACGTGGGTTTCCAGTATCCACTCGACCCGGGCATCGAGCGCGCGGATGCGCGCCGCGATGCGCTCGGCCGAGGCGGTCGATGTGCGGCCGGATTTCGGATCGAAATCCAGCACGCTGTCGATCACCGCGCAGGCGCGGCTGTCCGGGTCCAGTACCAGATGGCTCACCGTGCTGGTGGCCGGGTCGAAGAAGGATTCGATGTGCGGGGCGTTGGGGGTCATGTTCGATGTCCGGGTGAGGCCGGTCCGGATCAAGATCGGAAGCTCAGGACCGTTATAGTGAGCCGAGAGCGCCCGGTCTTCGGTAACCTGCGTCACCGAAGGCACCTTGCGGTGCGCCATGGCCCTGATCCTGCCCGAGAAGCGCGCTGCCGGCCCGGCCGGCAGCCGATATACGACACGATGTCCGTTCCGCCTTCACTCGAAGAAGACCTTGTCCGCCTGCGCAGACGCTTTGCCGCCCTGCTGCTCGGCTGGCTGCTGATCTGTGCGCTGGTCACCGGCGGGTCGCTGCACGTCGCGCACAACGACTATCTCGAGGACATGCGTGCGCGCACCGCGCTGCGCCTGGGCAGCCTCAACGAAACCCTGAGCACCACCTTCCGTCAGCTGGCGGCGCTGCCGGTGGCGCTGGCCCGTCAGGTCACGCTGCAGGACTACCTGATGCACCGCGCCGGCGATCCGGACGTACAGCGCACACCGCCCGGCGAGGCGCGCAAGGCGCAGATGCTCACCCGTCGCGAAGTGCTGGGCATGAGCAGTCTGCTCAATGCGATGGCGCACGATTTCAGCGTGTCCCTCATCTTCCTGCTGGACGAGAACGGCATCGCGATCGCCGACAGCAGCTTCCATCTGGACAGCGCCGTGCTCGGCACCGACTTTTCTGACCGCGCCTATGTCCGGCAGGCGGTGGAGACCGGCGCTGCGCAGCAGTACCTGATGGGGCGGGTGAGCAACCGGCCCGGCTTCTTCTTCGCCGGCCGGGTCGACGTGACCGGCCGCCTGCCGGGCGTGATCACCATCAAGCAGGAAGCCGAATCGATGAAGCATCTGTTCGGCGGCTATGACCAGGTTGCGCTGGTGACCGACAGCAATGGCGTGGTGGTGCTGGGATCACCGGCCGGGGTCGTGCTCAGGCGCTTCACCCCGGCCATCGGCGCACCGGTCAGCGACGACACGCTGCGCGAAACCTACAAGGCGGTGCCGCCCGTCCTGACCTGGCAGGGCAGCGAAGAGGCGCTTGCCGACGGCAGCGTGCTGCACTTCCAGGTGATCGACGGTCTGCGCCACATGGTGATCGGACGGCCGATGGATGGCGCGCCCTACACGGTGTGGGTGCTGCTGCCGCTGCGTGACGAAACCGCCCTCTGGCAGCGTCACGTGAGCGGTGGCGTGGTGTTCGCACTGCTCGGCATCGCGCTGCTGGCGCTGTGGCAGCGGCGTGAACGCCAGGGGCTGGACATCCGGCGCGCCCGCGGAGAACTGCTGGATCTGGCCAACGCCTTGCCGCTGACCGTGTTCCGCTATCACCAGCCGCTGGGCCGGGCCGGCCGCTTCGCCTTCATTGCGCACGGCGCCGAGCAGTTGTTCGGCCGTTCGGTGGCGGAACTGGAGCGCGCGCCTTCGCTCGCCTGGCGGGCGTCCGGACTGGCCGAGGACAAGCCGCCGGTCGGCTTCCGTGAAGTGCGCATCGACACCCCGGGCGGCCCGCGCTGGTTCCGGCTGGACAGTGCGCCGATGCCGGACGGCGCGGGCGGCACGCTGTACAACGGCTACTGGCTGGACATCACCGAACGCAAGCTGAACGACGCCAAGTTCCGCGCGCTGTTCGAGCATTCCTTCGACAGTTATCTGTTCGTCAGCGGCGATGCCGGCATCGAAAGCTGCAATCCGGCCACGCTGCAGCTGTTCGGCGCGGTGTCGGAACAGGCGCTGCACTCTTGTCGCCCGTGGCTGGCGCCGATGTCGCCGCCGCAGCAGCCGGGTGGCGAGGACAGCGAGGCGGCCGCGCAGCGGCTGCTGGCACGGGCGCGCGAGGAGGGCCGGGCGCAGATGCGCGAATGGCAGTTCCTGCACGCCGACGGCCATCCTTTCACCGCCGAGCTGGCGGTGATCCCGATCACCCAGGACGGACGCCAGCTCTACTGTCTGCTGGTGCATGACGTGACGGTGCGCAAGGAGGCGGAGGCGGCGCTGGCGCGGGCGCGCGATGCGGCCGAGGCGGCGGCGCAGCTGAAATCCAGCTTCCTCGCCAACATGTCGCACGAAATCCGCACGCCGATGAACGCCATTCTCGGCATGACCCATCTGGCCCTGCGCGATGAAATGACGCCGCGCCAGCGCAACTATGTCGAGAAGGCGCACCGCGCCGCGCGCGGCCTGCTGGCCATCCTGAACGACATCCTCGACCTGTCGAAGATCGAATCCGGCCGGCTGGAGATCGAACGCATCGACTTCAGGCTGGATGCGGTGATCGATCACCTGGTTGATGTGATCGGCGTGAAGGCTGAGGAAAAGAACCTCGAACTGCTGTTCAGCGCCGAAGCCGGCATTCCGACCGCGCTGGTCGGCGATCCGGTGCGGCTGGGCCAGGTGCTGATCAATCTGGCCAGCAACGCGATCAAGTTCACCGAGCGGGGCGACGTGACCATCGCGGTGGCGCTGCAGTCCAGAGACGACAGCACGGTCGAACTGCACTTCACGGTCAGCGATTCCGGCATCGGCATGGACGAGGCGCAGATCGCCCGTCTGTTCCAGCCCTTTACCCAGGCCGACAGCTCGATCACCCGGCGTTACGGCGGCACCGGTCTGGGCCTCACCATCTGCCGCCAGCTGGTGGACCTGATGGGCGGGCGCATCTGGGTGGACAGCGCGCCCGGCCGCGGTTCGGTCTTCCATTTCACTGCGCGTTTCGGCCTGCAGCAGAGCGCCGCCCCGTCATGGCCTGCGCTGGCCGGCGAAGCGAGCGGCACCCGGGTGCTGGTGGTGGATGACCATGCCGGTGCGCGCGAGGTACTGGCCACGCTGTGCCGCGGCATGGGGCTGGACACCGACGTCGCCGGCAGTGCCGACGAGGCGCTGGAAAGGCTGGAGCACGACGGCGCGCGCTACGGCCTGCTGCTGATCGACTGGAAGATGCCCGGCATGGACGGCGTGCAGCTGGCGGAGGAAATACGCCGCCGCTGGCCGCGCCGCGGCGTGCGTCTCATCCTGGTCACCGCGCTGGGGCGAGACGATGTCGCCACCCAGTCGGCCGGCCGGCAGTTCGAGGCGGTGCTGCACAAGCCGGTCACGCCGTCCTCGCTGCTGGATGCCGTGTCCCAGGCTTACGGCCGGCGTCAGGACAGCGCCCGCCATCCGGGTGCCGACAACGGTGCGGAGGCCGCCGCCGGGCTGGCCGGCGCCCGGGTGCTGCTGGTCGAGGACAACGAGCTGAACCAGGAACTGGCGGTGGATCTGCTGGAACGCGCCGGCATCGAGGTGAAGGTGGCCGGTGACGGGCGGCAGGCGCTGGACATGCTGGCCGGCGACAGCCGCTTCGATGCGGTGCTGATGGACTGCCAGATGCCGGTCATGGACGGCTATACCGCCACCCGCGAACTGCGCGCGCTGCCCGGACTGGAGGCGCTGCCGGTGATCGCGATGACCGCCAGCGTGCTGGAAACCGACCGCGAGCGCATGCGCGCCTGCGGCATGAACGACTGCATCCCGAAGCCGCTGGACGTGCCGCAGATGTTCGCCACGCTGGCCCGCTGGCTGCAGCCGCGCGGCAGTGCGGCGCCGCTGCCCGCGGCCGCACCGGCCGGCGACGCGGAGGTGCCGCCGCTGCCCGGGCTGGATACCGCCGCCGGCCTGTCGCACTGCATGGGCAAGACACCGCTCTACCGGCGGGTACTGCGCGGTTTCGTGCGCAGCCAGCGCGACTTCGTCGAGCAGTTCGATCTGGCGCGGGCGATGGACGACGCCGCGATGCAGGGCCGGCTGGTGCATACGCTGCGCGGTCTGGCCGGCACCATAGGCGCGGACGCGCTGCACCGCATGGCTTCCAGGCTGGAAGATCGGGTCAGTGCCGCCGCACCGGCGGCAGAGGTGGCCGATGCGCTGGGCGCGACCGGGCGCGAACTGAACGCGCTGCTCGACGCCCTGCAGGCGCACGCCTGGCTGGCCGACCCGGCCGGTGAAGAGCGCGACCCGCCTGACCGGGCATCCCTGGTCGAGCCGCTGTCGCTGCTGCAGAGCCTGATCGCGGACAGCGACGCCGAAGCGCGACCGCTGGCTGCGGACCTGATGCGCACGCTGTCGGGCACCCCGCTGGAATCGCTGGCCACCTCGCTGCACGAGGCGCTCAAGCGCTACGACTTCGAACGCGCCGCCAGCTGGCTGGAAGCGCTGCGCGAGCGCGCCGGCACGCCGCGCTGAGCCGCCCTCAGTCGTCCGCGCCGGTCGCCGCCTCTGCAGCAGGCCCGGACGACGGGCGGGCGGCCTCCGGCGGCATATCGACATCGGTCATCGGGCCGTGGGTATCGGCATAGGTGTCGTGGATGCGCAGCATGTCCGGCAATGCGCGGCGGAAAGCCTCGACCAGCCGTGGATCGAAGTGCGTACCGGTGCTGCGCGCCATCACCTGCAGCGTGTCCTTCACCGCCATCGCGTCCTTGTACGGACGCTTGTTCATCAGCGCGTCGAACACGTCGGCGATGGCCACGATGCGGCCGAACAGCGGAATGGCCTCGCCGATCAGCCCGTGCGGATAGCCGCTGCCATCGAAACGTTCGTGGTGGGTGAGCGCGATGGTGCGTGCGGTGTCCAGCAGCTCGTCATCGTGCCGGCCGATGATTTCGGCGCCGATTTCCGGGTGCCGGCGCATGACGGCCCATTCCGCGGTGCTGAGCGGCCCCGGTTTCAGCAGCACCGCGTCCGGAATGCCGATCTTGCCGATGTCGTGCATGGACGCGGTGTTGAACAGCAGTTCTGCGGCCGCCTGTTCCAGCCCGCTGGCCTCGCCGATCAGCCGCGCGTAGTAGCTCATGCGGATCACGTGGTTGCCGGTTTCGTTGTCGCGGAACTCGGCGGCGCGACCCAGCCGGCGGATGATCTGCTGGCGCGATGCGAGCAGCTCCGCGGTGCGTTCGCGTACCCGCTCTTCCAGCGCACGGGTCTGGTCGTAGAGCGCCAGATGCGTGCGCACCCGGGCGCACACGATGGGCGGGCTGATCGGCTTGGTGATGTAGTCCACCGCGCCGACTTCCAGCCCGAGGCGCTCGTCCTCGATCGAAGTCATGGCGGTGACGAAGATGACCGGAATGCCGCGGCGGTCCGGGTTGGCCTTGATGCGGCGGCACACGTCGTAGCCATTCATGCCCGGCATCATGACGTCGAGCAGGATGAGATCCGGCGGGTCGTCCGAATTGATGATGGCCAGCGCCTTCTCGCCATTGGTGGCCACCTTGACCCGGTAGTCCTGCCGCAGCAGACCGCTGAGCAGATCGATGTTCTCCGGCGTGTCGTCGGCCACCAGCACCGTCTGCCTCGGGGGCCGCGGCGCGGCGGGTTCCGCTTGATTCAGCACGGGGTCTCCTGTGGGTAAGGACCGGGGCGTGCAGCGCCTCACCCGGTGCGGGATGTTTTACCACGACGTGGACGCCGCTGTGCAGCAAGCGTTCCGCATACGGCTGCGCGCACCGTCCCCGAAGTTTTCAACGGACGAAAAAAAACGGCGGACAAGCCGCCGTTTCTTTCATACGCGCCGACTCATCGGTTGGCAACGTACATGGTGATTTCGAAGCCGAAACGCAGGTCGGTGGCCTTCGGGGTTTCCCAGCTCATATCTCTCTCCTGAATGTTGTGTTTCTGACAGGGCAGCGCGACTGCGCTGCCTGGATGAAAGTATGGGAAGGGTGACCGCTGCCGGCTTCGTGCCACTGCTGAAAAGCGGGTCATGAAAATCATGACCCGGCGCCGCTTACTCCTTCGGCGCGGTCTTGGGCTGGATGATGGCGCGCACCCGCTTTGACTGGTCGCCGGCCGACGGCACCGATTTCGCGTCGGAGGAATTGGTCACCGTGTAGTTCTCGGTCAGCGAGTTGTATTCGATGTACTGGCCGCGCACCTCGTCGCCACCGCTCTTCACGTGCGAACGCACGAAGAAGCGGGTGATTTCGGTCTTGGCGTCGTGCTCGATGCGTTCGGCCTCGCCTTCCATCCACTCGTTGATGCCCTCGCGCTTCTGGCGGAAGCGTGCCAGGCCGCCTTCGCCGCCGGTGGCCACGCCCTTCTGGTAGCCGGTCGCGTCCTGGGTCACCACCACCTTGTTCGCCTTGATCGTGAGCGTGCCCTGGGTGAACACCACATTGCCCTCGAACACGTGGGTGCGCGTGCGGTCATCGACCGTCACCTTGTCGGCTTCGAGGTTGACCGGTTTTTCGCGGTCGGCGCGCTCGGCCAGCGCCGGCAGCGGGAGGGCGGCAGCGGCCAGAAGGTGCAGGGCGCAGAGGCCCTTCAGTGCGGTGCGCGGGGTCATGGGCGGCGGCTTCTTTCGATGGTGGCTTTGACGCGCGATTCGAGCACGTAGGTCTGTTTGACGCGGTCGGCGAACAGGCCGACGCCGTTCGCCACCGATTTTCCATGGGTCATCTTCACCGGCTGGTCGGTCTTCGCGATCTCGTCATCCGGGTAGACATAGAGCAGCGTGGTGTCCAGCGTCATTTCCGGGTTGGACGGGCCGGCTTCGCGCCGCACCCGCACATTGTCGCGCAGGATGGCTTCCTTGCCGTCCTTGGTCAGCAGCGCGCGGTCGGCCGTGATCCGGGTCGGTGACACCTTGCCGCGATACACCAGGCTGGGGGCGTCCAGCTCGGTGCTGTCGTCGTCCGGAAAGTGACGCAGCTGCGTGCCGTTCAGCGTGTGCTGCACTTCGCCCTTCTCGTCGAAGCGGCGCAGCGTGAAGTTGTCGACGATCACGTCCGGGTCGTGCCTGAGCTTGCCGGACGACGGCCTGTCTTCCACGCGCGTGGCGCGCTCCAGCCATACGGTCAGGCCGGCCAGCAGGATGAGGATGAGCAGCGGCAGCGCCTGCTGCACATGACGCTGAAGGTTCAACGCAGGCAGTCCTGCAGCAGGTCGTCGAGCGCGCCGCGGGCGTCGAGCAGGTACTCGCACACCTCGCGCACCGCGCCGCGGCCACCGTCGGCTTCGGCCACCCAGGCGACATGCTGGCGCACGAAGAAGTGGCCGTTGGCGGGCGCGGCCGAGAAGCCGCAGGCGCGCAGCACCTGCAGGTCGACGATGTCGTCGCCCATGTAGCCGCATTCGTCCATGTCCAGCCCGCGGGCTGCGGCCAGTTCGCGCATCGCCTCGCGCTTGTTCTCGACGCCGAGCAGCGCGGTGGTGATGCCGAGGTTGGCGGCACGGTGGCGCACCGCCGGCGACGAGCGGCCGGAAATGATGACCACCTCGACACCGGCGCCGGCCAGCATCTTCAGGCCGTGGCCGTCCAGCGTATTGAAGCCCTTGAGCGAATCGCCCTCGGGCCCGAACCAGATGGTGCCGTCAGTCATCACGCCGTCGACGTCGAATCCCATCAGGCGCACCCTGCGGGCGGCCTCCAGTACCGTGCTTTCGCTCATATCACCTTGGCCTGCATCAGGTCGTGCATGGTCAGCGCGCCGGCCAGCGCGCCGTGTTCGTCGGTCACCAGCAGCTGGCTGACGCGCTGGGTTTCCATCAGGTCGGCCGCCTCGGCGGCCAGCCTGTGGGCCGGTATCGATTTCGGATGGCGGCTCATCACGTCGGCCACCGGCACCGCGCGCACGTCGCCCAGCCGGTCGATCGCGCGGCGCAGGTCACCGTCGGTGAACACGCCGGCCACCGCGCCGTTCGCGTCGAGCACCACGGTCATGCCCATGCCGCCACGGGTGACCTGCAGCAGCGCCTCGGTCACGGTGGAGGCGGCGGTCACGGCAGGTACCGCCTCGCGCGGCCGCATCACGTCGCGCACATGGGTGAGCAGGCGGCGGCCGAGCGCGCCGCCCGGGTGGCTGCGGGCGAAGTCGTCTTCGCGGAAGCCGCGCGCCTCCAGCAGCGCCACGGCCAGCGCGTCGCCCAGCGCGAGCGCGCAGGTGGTGCTGGCGGTCGGCGCGAGATTGAGCGAACAGGCCTCGAACTCGACACCGGCGTCCAGATGCACGTCGGCCAGCGTGGCCAGCGTGGAGGCCGGCTTGCCGGTCATCGCGATGGTGCTGCCACCCTGGCGGCGCACCAGCGGGACCACCGCCAGCAGCTCGGCGGTTTCACCCGAATTCGACAGCGCGATCACCACGTCGTCGCGGTGGATCATGCCGAGGTCGCCGTGCAGCGCTTCGGCCGCATGGACGAAATAGGCCGGCGTGCCGGTGCTGGCCATGGTGGCCGCGATCTTGCGCGCGATGTGGCCGGACTTGCCCAGCCCGGTCACCACGACCCGGCCGGGACTGTCCAGAATGAGGCGCACCGCGCGGGCGAATTCCTCGCCCAGCCGCGCCGACAGCGTGTCGAGTGCGCGCGCCTCGATATCGAGCACGCGGCGGGCGCTGGCAAGCAGGGTGGGGCTGTCGGTCGGGGCGGCGTGTGTCATGCGCGGGGCGGGGAGGTCGGGATGAAAGGCAGCGTGCGCGCTGGCGGGAATGGTCGGGCGCCGTCAGTCGCCCGTACTACGGGCGCAGGGGCGATCGGTTATGATCGGCCCGGATTATAACAACCTGCTCCGACAGGCGGCCGCTCCGGGATGCGGGGCCGGACCGAACCCAAAGCCACCATGTCTGCCCTCGAGCTGGTTCTTCTTCTGCTTACCGCTTCGGTGCTGGTGGTCGGCCTGTTCCGCAGCGTCGGGCTGCCTCCCATTCTCGGTTACCTGCTGGTCGGCGCGCTCGCCGGGCCGCACGCACTGGCTTTCATCCCGGACACCGACGAGGCGCGCCACTTTGCCGAATACGGCATCGTGTTCCTGATGTTCTCGATCGGGCTGGAGTTCTCGCTGCCCAAGCTGTTCTCGATGAAGCGGCTGGTGTTCGGCCTTGGCGCTGCCCAGGTCGCCTTCACCGTGCTCGGCGTGGTCAGTTTCGCCTGGCTGTTCGGCCTTGGCTTCAAGGGGGCGGTCGCGGTGGGCGGGGCGATCGCGATGTCGTCCACAGCGGTGCTGATCAAGCTGCTGGTCGAGCGGCTCGAGCTGGATTCCGCCCACGGCCGGCAGGTGGTGGGCGTGCTGCTGTTCCAGGATCTGGCGGTGGTGCCCTTCCTGGTGGTCATTCCGGTGCTGGCGCTGGGCGCGGAAGAAAGCATGGAGGCGCTGGCGCTGGCGGCGGTCAAGGCCACAGTCGCGCTCACCGTCATCCTCTACCTCGGCCCGCGGCTGATGCAGCGCTGGTTCCACATCGTGGCCATGCGCAAGTCGCCCGAACTGTTCATGCTCAACGTGCTGCTGGTGACGCTGGGCATGGCGTTCGCGACCGAACTGGCCGGGCTGTCGCTGGCGCTCGGCGCCTTCCTCGCCGGCATGCTCATTTCGGAAACCCAGTACCGCTACCAGGTGGAAGAGGACATCAAGCCCTTCCGCGACGTGCTGCTCGGGCTGTTCTTCGTCACCATCGGCATGAAGCTGGATCTGGCCCTGGTGTTTTCCGACCTGTTCTTCGTGCTGGTGACCGTGCTGTTCATCCTGATCGGCAAGTTCGTGGTCGCGGCCGGCGCGTCGCGGCTGTTCGGATCGTCGCCCGGCAATGCGCTGCGGGTGGGGCTTTGGCTGTGCGCCGGCGGCGAGTTCGGCTTCGTGCTGATCGCGCTGGCCGACGCCGCCAACCTGATTCCGGACCGCATCCTGCAGATCGTGCTGGCCGCGCTGCTGCTCACGCTGCTGACCGCGCCCATCATCGCCCACTACGCCGACCGCATCGTGCTGCGGCTGGTGCCGTCCGAATGGCTGCTGCGTTCGATGCAGCTCACCTCGATCGCCGCCCAGACCCTGGCCACCGACAGCCACGCCATCGTGTGCGGCTACGGCCGCAACGGCCAGTACCTCGGCCGTTTCCTGGAGAACGAGGGCATCACCTTCATCGCACTCGACCTGGACCCCGAACGGGTGCGCGAGGCGGCGGCGGCCGGTGAAACCGTGGTGTTCGGCGACGCCGGCAAGCGCGAAACGCTGATCGCTGCCGGCATCGCGCGCGCGTCCATCGTGGTGGTCACCTTTGTCGATACCGACGCGGCGATGCGGGTGATCCACCTCGCCAACGATCTCCGGCCGGACGTGCCGGTGGTGGTGCGGACCTTCGACGAGCGCGACTACGACAAGCTGTCGACCGCCGGCGCCACCGAGGTGGTGCCGGAATCGCTGGAGTCGTCGCTGATGCTGGCCACCCACGCGCTGGTGCTGCTGGGCGTGCCGCTGAACCGGGTGCTCAAGCGCATCCGCCAGCTCCGCGGTGACCGCTATCACCTGCTGCGCGGCCTGTATCGCGGCGCCGAGCATCTGGCGGAAGAGGCGGTCAGCGAAGCGCAGCACAAGCGGCTGCACTCGGTCCCGCTGGCGCCCGGCGCCTGGGCCATCGGTCACCGCATCGACGAATTCCGCTTCGAGGACGTGCGGGTCGAGGTGAGCGCGATCCGCCGGCGCGGCATCCGGGCGCTGGAGCCCAGTTCCGATCTGGCGTTCGAAAGCGGCGATGTGGTGGTGCTGCTGGGCGAACCGGCCGAACTGGCGAAGGCGGAGTCGCGGCTGCTGAAAGGCGAGGCGGGGCTGCTGAAGCGGGGGTAAGGGAAGGAAACACCGGCGGGGCGGCTGTGCGCCCCGCCTGCGGTCAGGCGTCGATCAGAACGCGACGCAGACCGTGTAGAGACGGCCTTCGGCTTCCAGGGCAGGTGTGATTTCGACGGCGGTGCCGGTGGCCGCACCCGCGCCGTCTGTCTGCGACATCGCACGCACGTTGCCGGTATTGGTGGCGCCATCGTCCATGGTCGAATCGACCTGGCGCGCCAGACGGGCAGAAATGCCGTCCGAACAGATGAAGAAGGCGCCGGTCATCGGCAGCGAGGCCGACGGGTTGGAGGTGGCGGAGCCGGTGGCCGGCGTGATCGGTGCCGCGCCGGTGATGCCGATGCGGCCGTTGTCCGCATTGCGCGGAAAGTAATTGGTGGTGTCGCTGGTGCTGGTGGTGCCGGTCAGCAGATTGGCCATGCGCAGGTGCTGCCACACCAGAAAGGATTCGTCGGTGGCGGTGGTCGAATTCCAGCTGCCGCCGATGCGGCCGTTGCCGCGCGCTTCGGTGTCCGGGCTACTGGCGTTGCTGCCGCCCACGTGCTGGCCGGCCGAAGGATCGTCGCCGGGCATGAAGCGGAAGCGGTCCTGATAGGCGTAGATCGCAGTGGAAATGGTGCGGAAGTCGTTCACCAGACTTTTCGCCTTGGCACTGTTGATCAGTTCCTGGCCCTTGAGCACGCCGCCGAGCAGCAGACCGATAATGACCAATACGATGGCGATTTCGACCAGGGTGAAGCCTTGTTGCGTGGATTTCATGAATAGTCTCCTTGCCGCTTTACCTGCATGTTCCGTGCCGGTTTTGGGCGCTTTTGACCGGTGCCGCGCATCTTGCTGAATCGGAAACGATTTTTTTCCATGCTGGAGGCGGTCATGGCCTATGACCTTGGTCATAGGCCGACACCGGGTCCGGCGTCGCCGTCCCGGTGTGACCGCTTTTCGACAGCTTTGTCACGATCCGGTCATCTGCATAGCGCGGCCCGCCCGGTCGGGGGCGCCGCATGAACGTTCCGATCACCTCAGCCCGTCTGACCCGGCTGCTGAACTGGCTGAGCGCGGTGCGCCCCTGGCTGCTGCTGGCGGTGCTGGCCAGCCTGCATGCCCTGCTGTGGGTGGGCGAAGACGTGAGCTTCGGCCGCGTGCTGCTGCTGGTCCATGTCGGCCTGCTGCTCATGTGGCAGCCGCTGGTGGGTGCCCAGAGCCGCGTCGAAGCGCGCGGGCTGGCCGCGCTGGCCGTGGTGGTGCTGGCGCTGCTGGTGTTCTACGGGCCGCGCGTGCTCAGTCTGTGGATGCTGCTGCTGGCCGGGCTGATCGGCGGCAAGGTGTTCTACTCCACCTCGCGCGGGCCGCGTGTCTATTACCTGGGCGCGCTGGCCTACCTGATTACCGCACTGTTCACCGTGGCGCTGCCGCGCGCGCTGCCGCCCGGCCTGTCGGTGCCGGCGGGCATCGATCCGCTGGGCCTGTGGCTGTCGCCGCTGGCGCTGACCGTCATGCTGGGTGTGTCCGGCCACGAACGCGCCGACCGTGACCGCGACGTGCTCGATTTCGTGTCCGGGCTGTTCGTGCTGCTGCTGCTGGCGGTGCTGGCGCTCGGCACGCTGGCCGCCATGCTGCTGTCCGGCGTCGACTACCTGCGGGCGCTGCTCGGCACCCTGGGCGTGCTGGCCGCCATGCTGCTGCTGCTCAGCTGGGCGTGGAATCCGCGTGGCGGTTTCGGCGGGCTGGGCGTGGCCTTCACCCGCTATGTGCTGTCGCTCGCGCTGCCCTACGAGCGCTGGCTGGAAAGTCTGGCCGCGCTGTCCGAGCGCGACGGCCGGCCGGAGGATTTCGTCGCCCGCGCTGCCAACCGTCTGCTGGCGCTGCCGCTGGTGGCCGGGGGCGAATGGCGCACCCGTGGCGGTGACGGCCCGACGCACGAAGGCCACTTCGGCGAGCGCGGCACCCAGCGCTATGAGTTCGAACATCCGCTGCTGGCGCTGGCGCTGTACACCGAGCGCCCGCTGTCCGGCGGGCTGGTGTGGCACTTCAACCTGCTGGTTCAGCTGCTCGGTCAGTTCTATCAGGCGCGGCTGCGCGCCGAGGAACTGCGCCGGCTGAGCTATCTGTCGGCCATCCACGACACCGGTGCCCGACTGACTCATGACGTGAAGAACCTGCTGCAGTCGCTGAACACCCTGTGCTACGCGCTGCAGGAAGCCGACGGCCCGGAGGACGCGGCGCGCGCCAATGCGCTGCTGTCCCGTCAGCTGCCGGTCATCACCGCACGGCTGGAAGCGACGCTGGACAAGCTGCGCCGGCCGACGCCGGCCGACGGTGAGTGGATGCCGGCGCCCGAATGGCTGCTCGCCATGTCCGCCCGCTTCGCCGGCCAGGGCGTGGCGGTCGAGGGTGCGACCGATCCGGATCAGTGGCTGCCCGGCGCGCTGTACACCGCGGTGGCGGAAAACCTGATCGCGAACGCGCTGCAGAAGCGGCTGACCGAGCCGGACATCGCCATCGTGCTGCGTCTGGGCGGCGAGCGGCTGTCGGTCGAGGACGACGGCAGTCCGGTGCCGCCGGAACTCGAAGCCCGTCTGCTGCGCGAACCGGTGGCCTCCGCCACCGGTCTCGGCGTGGGCCTCTACCAGTCCGCCCGGCTCGCTGAGGCGGCCGGCTACCTGCTGGCGCTGGACCTGAACCGGGTGGGCTGCGTGCGTTTCGCGCTGGTGCCGGCCGCCGCAAGCGCCCGGCGCAGCGACGCACAGCACTGATGTGGGCCGCGCTCAGCCGCGGCCGGCAGCATGCAGCCAGGCGATCACGTCGCCCGCATTGCGGTCAGGCGGAAACACCGGGTAGAACACCTTCACGATGCGACCGTCCTCGACGATCAGCGTGAGGCGGCGGTAAAGCACCTGCCCGCCCGCCTCGAACACCGGCAGCGCAAGCGCATCGCGCAGTGCCAGCGGGCGGTCGCTGAGCAGCGGGAAGGGCAGATGCAGGCGCTCTGCCGCTTCGCTCTGCCAGGCGCTGTCCTGGGTACTCAGTCCGAACACGCCGGCATCCAGCGCGGCGAGTTCCGCGTGGTGGTCGCGGAAGGCGCAGGACTGAGGCGTGCAGCCGCGCGCCCCCGGCAGGGCGTCCCAGCCCTCGGGCAGCGGCAGGCCCGGGCGGCCGGTCATCGGGTAGATATAGATCACCTGCAGCCCGGGCAGTGCCGACAGCCTTACGGTACGGCCGTCGGTCGCCGGCAGATCGACAGCCGGCAGGGCGAGGCCCTCAAGATGGGCGGCGGCGCCGTCGTCCACCGGCATCGGCAGGTCGGCCGGCAGCGCGGTCAGGAGCGTGTTCATGGGGTCGTGTTCCATGCCGGGTTCCACGCCACTTCCCACAGGTGGCCGTCCGGGTCGGCAAAACAGCCGGCATAGCCACCCCAGAAAGTGTCGGCGGCGGGTTTCACGATCCGGGCGCCGGCGGCCAGGGCCTGCGCCATCACCGCGTCCACCGCGGTCTTCGAGCCCAGGTTGTGCGCCAGCGAAAAGCCGGTCGGGTCCGGCGCGCCCGGCGTGACACCGATGTCGTGGCCGAGGCTTGCGCGAGGCCACAGCGCCAGCCGAAGCCCCGGCTGCAGATCGAAGAAGGCGACCGCGCCGTGCTCGAATTCGCGGCCGACGATGCCTTCGGTCGGCCAGCCCAGCCCGTCACGATAGAAGGCCAGCGCGCGTTGCAGATCGTCCACGCCCAGCGTGATGAGCGAAACGCAGGGTTTCACCGCTACAGCGCCTGTCCGTCGTAATGCCGCACCGGCAGCGCGTCGATGTCCACGCCGTCGAGACAGCGCACATTGATCGCGGCCATTTCGGCGCCGTTGGGCAGACGGCCCTCGCCGAACGGGTGGATGCCGCACACCGGGCAGAAGTGGTGGCGGATTACGTGCTTGTTGAAGGTGTAGGTCGCCATGTCGGCGGCCGGCGTCTTCAGCCTGAGCGCGTCGCGCGGCACGAACCACATGAGCGTGCCCTTGCGGCGACAGATCGAACAGTTGCAGGCGGTCAGCGCGTCGGGCGCGCCCTCGACCTCGAAGGCGATGCGGCCGCAGTGGCAGCTTCCGGTGGATGTCATCGTGTGTTCCTCCTGTTGGGTCGCGCCTCAGCGCGCGTTGCGGCGGGCGCCCAGCGCCTGCGCCAGCCCTTCGTACTGCGCAGCCAGCATCACCATCCACTCGCCCTCGTAGCGGCGCAGCGACAGCACTTCAAGCTTGGTGAAGGTGACGCCGTCGGTGGCGACGGTCACGCGGGCCAGTACATGCACCGTTTCGCCTTCGGCCACCGTCCCCAGCACCTCGATGCGCTCGAACTGCACGTTGGCGGGCATGCGCTGTTCGAGCGAACGGAAGAAGTTGTTCATGAACACGTAGGGGTCGGCTGCCTGCACCTCGCCCAGCGTGGCGTCCTGCCCGAAGGTCATGTGCAGCAGCTCGACCTGGCCGGCCCGCGCCTCTTCCACGTAGAAGGGCAGCATCATGGCCTTGAAGCGCGAGCGCTCGACCGGATGGGTGTAGGGCGCGATCGCGCCGAAGCCCATCAGCTTCAGCGCGTTGAAATAGGCGCGGGTCAGTTCTTCGGGGCTGGCGCCGGGCGGTGCGGCGTCGGCCCGGCCGGCCAGCAGCGTGGCGAACAGACAGATGAACAGGAGGCGGCCGGTCAGGCGGAGCGTGCGCATGGAGGTGTCCGGAATCCGCCTTGCGGCGGAGAAGCGCCCAGTGTAGCGGTCCCGCATGTCATGCGGCGGCCGGTCTGTACCGTCCAGTTCGCGTCCGGCGCGCGCGCTCAGTGAGGCGGCGCGGCGCTCATGTCCATGAACGACAGTTCCCAGATGTGGCCGTCCGGGTCTTCGAAGCCGTGGCCGTACATGAAGCCGTAGTCCTGCGGCGGTCGTGGCACCGCGCCGCCGGCCGCCCGGGCCTTGGCCACCAGCTCATCCACCGCCGCGCGGCTGTCGCGCGACAGGCAGAGCAGCACTTCGGTGGTTTTGGTGGCGTCGGCGATCGGCTTGCCGGTGAAGCCGGCGAAGAAGGGCTCGGTCAGCAGCATCAGATGGATGGTGTCCGACACCACCATGCAGATCGCGTCGTCGTTCGAGAACTGCGGGTTCAGCGTGAAGCCGAGCGCGCTGTAGAAGGCCCTCGCGCGTGCGAGGTCCTTGACCGGAAGGTTGATGTAGATCTGCTGTGGCACGGGGTGTCTCCTCGCAAGGGGCGGCGGTACATCCGCCGCGCTGCGTGCACGACGAAGCAGGCGGCGTTGGATCGACAGTGCGCTGTCGCGGTCCGCCCCGGCAGCTCAGTAGTGGGCGGCCAGCGCCCGTGCCCGGGCCGCTGCCTCGGCGCGCGAGCCGGCGTCCACCTCGGGGCCGTACAGCGTCTTCTGCACGATCACATGTTCGACCTCGGTGATGCCCACCATGCGCAGCCACAGGTCGAGATACTGGCGCTGCAGGTCCCACTCCGACGACTTCAGCGCGTCCGGCGCGTCGCCCACCTCCACGCCGCGCGCCAGCACCAGCACCGCTTTGCAGTGGCCGAGCGTGCCGAGCTGGCCGCGCTCGTCGAAGGTGAACAGCAGGTCCTTCTGCGACACCACGTCGATCAGTTGTTTCAGCTTGTAGGGAATCGAGTAGTTCCACATCGGCGCGCTGATCAGCAGCCGGTCCGCCTTCTGGATGCGCGCCGCCAGCGCGCGGATCTGCGCCCACGCCGTCGCCTGCGCGTCGGTCAGCGGCGTGCCGGCCAGGCCGGCGTACTTCGCGTCCAGCGCGGCGCCGTCGAATTCGGGCAGAGGTTCGGACCACACGTCCAGCACATCCACCGTGCCGTCCGGATGCGCCGCCTGCCAGGCGTCGATGAAGGCGTGCGCAACCTCGATCGAGGCCGAGCGCTGCTTGCGTGGGGAGGATTCGATGTGGAGGAGGTGGGGCATGGAGGGCTCCGGACGGGATGACCACAGGTCGGGGAGCCCGAGTGTAGCGGTTCAAAGACGGCCGGTGCCTGGCGCGCTTCGGGCGCACGGCTGCTCCGGGCAGCGCTGGCCGATCGAACGGCCAGCCGCTTTTTCGCAACAGGCCGGTCAAGGCTGGCAGGGCTGGATGCGCCGCCTGCGCGAAGCGACACGCGCGGCGATGACCAGTAGGCCCGCAGCGCCGAGTACGAATGGCGCAGGCTCCGGGACGGGCGCTGCCGCGACCAGGTAGCCCGCCGTAAGCCGGCGTGATTTGCCCGGAGCGATGTCTTCACTTGCTGCCGACCAGCACGACTCGTTCATGCAGAAGCTCTCGGCGCCGACTGGAAACCACTGTTCGGCGATGGTCCCCGGCAACGCGTTGAAGTGAACGTAGATCTCCATCCGGAACCAGCCTGCACCGGTGAAATCCGGCCCGGTGCTGTCGCTGAAAGCCAGGGTGCCCTTGGACGCATGCAGGCCCCATGTGCCTGCCGTGGACACATAGTGACGTCCGGCCTGTGTCGGACCATCGCTGGTGAAGATGTCGATGTCGTGAAAGGTATCGGTGTCGCTGTCGTACGTGAACGACCCATAGGCCGTCGCCGCGTCACTGAACCGGAAATCCACGAGTTCCCACCTGACCGGCGCTGCGCTCACGCTGGATGAGGCCAGTAACAGGAGAGCGGCATAGAGAGTTTTTTTCAATCCCAATCCTTTCTGGGGCGTGACAGGAGAATGCTGGCGTCCGAACATCAAGGTGCGATGGAACGAATCAGGACTTGCGGATTCGTGCATCCGCGCAAGGATCGTTCGAAGGTATGTCATATGAATGGCGCCGCATGATCGGATATCGACCGGGCTGTCGCCATCAGCCGTTTGTCCGAGCAGTCATGCTCAAGGCATCCGTGCAGCGATGGTCCAGCGTGGGTATCCGGATGACCTCCTGGGCTGCCCGGAAGCCTGGCCCGCGCGTCCTGTAAATAATGGGATGCGCGCTGTTTTACCTTCCGGTCGATCGTACTCCGTACGCATGAACCGGGAGGTCACAGCGCTGAACTTTCGGAGACCTACTCCGCCAGCGGCTCCAGCAGCGCCGCCAGATCGTTCTCGCCGAATTTCTCCAGCGCGGCTTCGTCGTTGCCGAGGATGCCTTCGGCCAGGGCGGCCTTCTTTTCCTGCAGGGCGACGATGCGTTCTTCGATGCTGCCGGCGACGATGAGCTTGTAGACGAATACCGGCTTGTCCTGACCGATGCGGTGGGCGCGGTCGCTGGCCTGGTTTTCGGCGGCGGGGTTCCACCAGGGGTCGTAGTGGATGACGGTGTCGGCGGCGGTGAGGTTGAGGCCGACGCCGCCGGCTTTCAGGCTGATCAGGAACACCGGCACCGTGCCTTCCTGGAAGCGGCGCACGACGGCCTCGCGGTTCTGCGTGTCGCCGGTGAGCATGACGCAGCCGATGCCGGCTTCGACCAGCTGTTCGTGGATCAGGTCGAGCATGCCGGTGAACTGCGAGAACACCAGCACCTTGCGGCCTTCGGCCAGCAGGCTTTCCAGCATGTCCATCAGCAGTTCGAGCTTGGCGCGTTCCTTCACGCGGGCGGCGGCATCGGTCTTGAGCAGGCGCGGGTCGCAGCACACCTGACGCAGCTTGAGCAGGGCGTCGAGGATGACGATGCGCGCGCGTGCGAAACCGCGGTTCGCGATCTCTTCGCGCACCCGCTTGTCCATCGCCACCCGCACCGTTTCGTACAGGTCGCGCTGGCGGCCGGTCAGTTCGACCGTACGCACCACCTCGGTCTTCGGCGGCAGATCGGCGGCGACGTCGTCCTTGCGCCGGCGCAGGATGAAAGGCGCCACGCGGCGCGCCAGCAGTTCGCGGCGGATCGGGTCGCCGTGCTTCTCGATCGGCGTGCGCCAGCCGCGGGTGAACTCCTTCTGTTCGCCGAGAAAGCCGGGCAGCAGGAAGTCGAACTGCGCCCACAGTTCGCCCAGATGGTTTTCCAGCGGCGTGCCGGTCAGGCACAGCCGGTGGCGGGCGCGCAGCAGGCGCACCGCGCGCGCCGCCTGACTGCCCGCGTTCTTCACCGTCTGCGCCTCGTCGAGGATGAGCAGGTGGTAGTCGTGCGCGGCCAGCTTTTCGTGGTCGCGCCACAGCAGCGGATAGGTGGTGAGGCAGACGTCGTGCTCAGAGATGCGCTCGAACAGTTTGGCGCGATCCGGTCCGTGCAGCTTGAGCACCCGCAGCTCGGGGGCGAAGCGGGCGGCTTCGCGCTGCCAGTTGAACACCAGCGAGGTCGGCAGCACCACCAGCGCCGGGCGGTCCAGACGGCCGGCGCGTTTCTCGGTCAGCAGATGGGCCAGGGTCTGCGCGGTCTTGCCCAGGCCCATGTCGTCGGCCAGGATGCCGCCGAGGTCGTGCGCGCGCAGATGCTGCAGCCAGGCCAGGCCTTCGCGCTGGTAAGGGCGCAGTTCGATGCCGAAGCCCGCCGGCGGCTCGACCGGCTGCACCTGCTGCATGCCGCGCAGCCGGTCCACCCACTGTTCGATCGAGCGGAAGCCGGCGCGCGTCCATTTCGCGTCCAGCGTGTCGGCCAGACGCGGCGCGTCCATGCGCGACACCTTCAGCGGGCCGCCTTCCGGCTGGTCGAACAGGTCGACCAGGGTGCGCGCGAGCGGCTTGATGCGGCCGGTCTGCACCAGGATGCGCTCGCCGTCGGCGGTGAACAGATCGGTGGTGTCCTCGTCGCGCATGCGGTCGAGCGCGACCGGGTCCAGCCAGCGGCCGTCGCGCTTGAACAGCGCATGCAGCAGCGGCGCCAGATCGAGCCGGCGGCCGCCGACCTCGATGCCCAGCGACAGATCCAGCCAGCCGTTCTCGTTCTCGTCCAGTTCGGCGTGCCACTCATCCACCACCAGCACGCGGTGGCGGAAGTCCGGCGGGCAGTCGATCTGCCAGCCGGCGCGGGTGAGCCGGCCGGCGGCGTCGCCGAAGAAGCGTGCCCAGGCCTCTTCGCTTTCCAGCCCGAGCGCGCCCACCGGCAGCGATTCGTACATCTGCAGCCAGCGCGCCTGCACCGGCGCGAAGCCGACTTCGCCGAGCAATGCCAGCGCCGCCTGTTCTGCCGCGACGTCGCGTTTCACCCGCACCGCGCGACCGTTGGGCAGCGTGGCGAGGTCAGAGCTGTCGGTGGCGGCGAATTTCGCCTGGCCGTACTGCAGCGTGACGGTGGCGATGTCGTACAGCGCGTGGCCGAGCGCCTTGTCGTAGCGGCGGTGCGGCTTCACGTGCCACACCGGCAGGCTGGCCAGACGCAGCACCGGTCGCAGCGTGTCCTCGACCAGCGGCAGGCTGGCGGCGTCGCGGCCCAGCGGCGAGGGCAGGGCCGGGGCAGCCTGCGACAGTGCCTCGGCCACCAGCGGCAGTTCGGCGCTGTTGAGCAGCGGCAGTTCGAGCACCGCCTGCACCGCCTCGCGCGCCGGGTGGGTGATTTCGCCGGCCTGACCGCGGCTCACGTCGAGATACCAGGGCGGGTCGGTCGGCAGCGTCCAGTCGGCCGGCGGCGTGCAGGCGAGCAGGGCACGTACGCCCAGCTTTTCGGTCTGCCATTCCAGCTGGCCGGCACGCGGCTCACCGGTTTTCAGCGCGCGGGCCTGATCGTGGCTGTCGTCGGCGCGCACGAAGCAGCGGCCGCTGTCGAGCGCCGCCCTCAGCACCGCGAGCCCTTCCGCGCCGCGCAGTTCGAACGGCACGAAGGCGCTCACCGCGCGCTTGCGTATCGCATCGCGCAGCGTGCGGAACACCGGCAGATCGCTGTCCTGCACGAAGGCGGGCGGCTTGAGCAGCGCCTGTTCGAAGTTGAACCAGGGCTGGCTGTCCGCGCCCGGCGTGCCGTCGCGGCTCGGCCGTGCCTTGAGCAGCCGCAGGTCGGCCGGCTGGGTGCCGCGCGGGGTGACCAGATAGGCGATTTCCTCCTTCGGTGCCGCGCGGCGGCGCGGTGCGCTGTTCGCCTGTTCGGCCAGCCGCTTCTGCAGGCCCTGCGCCCAGCGCAGCACGTCCGGCCGCGGGCGCTCGATCAGTTCGCCCTGCTTCTTGGCCGCCAGCAGCAGCCCGACTGCGTGCTTGCAGCGGTTGCCGACCGGGCAGGAGCAGCGGCTGGCGATTTCCAGCGTGCGTTCGCCGAAGTATTCGCGCCGCTCCAGCCGCACGCTGACCTGATAGGGCTGGGGCCGCGATCCGCGCACCTGCGCGCGCAGCGTCGGACCCTGCACCTCGATTTCGCCTACCCGCGATACGTACTGGTTGCCGCTGGCCAGCGTGTCCTCGGAAAACAGCTCGCCCAGCATGCGGGTGTCGAGCTGGGACAGCAGGCGGGTCAGTTCCATCGTCGGTGGTGCACGGCGGGCAAAAAACGGACGCAGGATTGTAAACCCTGCGTCCCGGTGCTGCCGTGACGATGCGCCGGCGCCGCTGTGGATCAGCTGCGCGGCGGCCGAACGTGTTCTTCGTCGGCCAGCGCGGCGGCCGGTCCCCAGCTCACGTGCCGGTGCAGCATGTCGGCAGCGGCGCGCGCACGCGTTTCGTCCGCTGCCACCACCGCGAACACGCCCTGGCCGCCCGGTTCCACGTGCACGCCCATATTGCGGTAGGAGGCGGTGATGATGCGGGTGGCCGCCGCGCGTTCGCGGCTCTGCGGCATCAGCAGCAGCGTGGCCGGACCGTGGCCGGTGTCGAACACGATGTGCCAGCCGGTGCCGCCGGGCACCGGGCACAGCTTCACGTAGCGCACCGCGGTCAGCGGCAGCTTCACCTCTGCACCGAAGCTTTCCAGCACCTGGGCCACGCGCTGCGGCTCGATCTGGCGGCTGCTCATCAGCGCCTCCGGCTCGTGCATCACGTGTTCGACCGCCAGTTCGATGTTCTGCTGGCCCGGCGTGCGGTAGGCGTACTGCACGCCGATGCCCACGCTCGCGACCACGCTGGCGGCCAGCGCCCACAGCTTGAGCGGCTGCGCGACCCGGCTGCGGCTGCCGGCCAGGATGCGGTCAGCCAGCCCCTCCGGCACCTCGACCGCCACGGCCTGCTGCAGCGTGCGTTCGCCGGCATTGATCCGGCGCGAGAAGGCCTGGCAGGCCGCGCAGCCGATCAGGTGCTCTTCGGCCGCTTCCGACAGGCGGCGCGGGTCGGCCAGCTTTTCCCGGCGGAAGTCGATGCAGTTGAACGCGGCAGCGGGGTGTTCGGGGCGGCTCATGATTCGGCTCTCCGGGCCGGTTGGGCGGTCAGCGCTCCGCGCAGCGTCTGGCGCGCGCGGGTGAGGCGGGTCATGACCGCGCCTTCGGTGGTGTCCAGCATGTCGGCGATTTCGGCGCATGAAAAGCCGCCCAGCGCCTGCAGCACCAGCGGCTCGCGCAGCGTGAGTGGCAGGCTGTCGAGCAGGTTTTCCATTTCGAACAGTTCGATCGGCGCGTGCTCGGCTGCGATCTGCAGGTCTTCCAGTTCGGCATCGACGAAATCGAACTGCTTGCGTTCGTACAGGCGGGCGTGTTCGCGCCGCACGATGGTGATGAGCCAGCTCTTGGTGGCGCCGGCGTCCTTCAGGTTGTCCCACGACTTCCAGGCGCGGGCGAAGGCCTCCTGCACCAGGTCTTCGGCGACGAAGCGGTCGCGGCACAGCCACCAGGCGAAACGGTACAGGTCCGGGCTGAAGGCCCGTACCGCCTGTTCGAAACTCCTGCGTGCATTGAATCCGAGGATCACCGGTTTTCCCGTTTGAGCGCTGACACCCCTTCAGACCGGGGGAGGGGCTCCAACCTTACATTGGCGAAGCCGCCGGCGTGTCTTTCCTGCCGCCGAGCCGCTTACCGGGCCGGACGCCAGGTGTGGCCGCGGCGACCTCGCCGCGCCGGGCCCGGGTCTGACGTGGGCCTGATCCGGTCGCCGGACACCGCCACATCCGCCCTGGTCACCCTGTCGCCGCGCCGCTCTGCCACTACAATGCGGGCCTCGAACGAATTCGGTGGCGCGACATGCAGAACTTCATCGCGGTCGGCGTCGGTGCGGCCATCGGTGCCTGGCTGCGCTGGGGCCTGTCGCTGGCGCTCAACCCGCTGTTTGCCGGTTTTCCGCTCGGCACGCTGGCGGCCAACCTGATCGGCGGCCTGCTGATGGGCGTGGCGCTGGGGCTGATGCAGACCGTGCCGGACCTGCCGGTGCATCTGCGGCTGCTGGCCACCACCGGCTTCCTTGGCGGGCTGACCACCTTTTCCAGCTTTTCCGGCGAGGTGTTCGCGCTGTTCGAACGCGGCGACACCGGCTGGGCGCTGGTGACGGTGGCGATCCACGTGCTCGGCTCGCTGGCGCTGACTGCGCTCGGCTGGTGGGCCTGGCACCGTCTGGCGGGCTGAGGCCACCGGGCGAGATTCACGTTACAAGCGACAAGATTCAAAGCCGGGTGCAGGTGAGGCTGGCGAGGACATTCCTTGCGGCTTGTGTCCTGCATCCTGCGTCTGTCCCTGCATCTTCCCCATGACCGACATCGATTCCCTTCTCGAAACCTGCATGAGCCGCGAAGCCGGCGGCATTGCGCGCGCGCTGCGCGATCTGGCGCCCGGCATGCGGGCGCCGGACAAGTGGCCGGCGAAGCTGGCTGAACGCATCGCGGCGTCGCAGGCCCGGGTGTCGGCGCGCCGTGCGTCGGCGCCCAAGGTCGACTATCCGGAAGAACTGCCGGTGTCGGCGCGGCGCGACGAGATCGCCGCGGCGCTGCAGGCGCATCAGGTGGTCATCGTGTGCGGCGAAACCGGCTCCGGCAAGACAACGCAGCTGCCCAAGCTGTGTCTGGAACTGGGGCGCGGTGCGCGCGGGCTGATCGGTCACACCCAGCCGCGACGCATCGCCGCGCGCGCCACCGCCGACCGCGTGGCGAAGGAACTGAACGTGCCGCTGGGCCGTGAAGTGGGCTTCGCCATCCGCTTCACCGACCGCACCTCGGAAGACAGCCGCATCAAGCTGATGACCGACGGCATCCTGCTGGCGGAGACGCAGCACGACCGCTGGCTGTCGGCCTACGACACGCTCATCATCGATGAGGCGCACGAACGCAGCCTGAACATCGATTTCCTGCTCGGTTACCTGCGCCAGCTGCTGCCGCGCCGGCCCGACCTCAAGGTGATCGTCACGTCGGCAACGCTGGACGCCGAACGCTTCGCGAACCACTTCGCGCAGAACGGCAGGGCGGCGCCGGTGATCGAGGTGAGCGGCCGGCTGTATCCGATCGAGATGCGCTGGCGGCCGTTCGACGCCAACAAGGAACGCGACCTGTACGACGCGGTGGCCGATGCGGTCGATGAAGCCTTCTCCTGCGGACCGGGCGACGTGCTGGTGTTCCTGCCGGGCGAGCGGGAAATCCGCGAGTGCGCGGAAACGCTGCGCAAGCACCACACCCGGCTGCCCGGCGTGAAGCCGGACATCCTGACGCTGTTCGCGCGCCAGTCGGCGCAGGAACAGTCGCGCGTGTTCCAGGGCTCGAACGGGCGCCGGGTCATCCTGTCGACCAACGTCGCCGAAACCTCGCTGACGGTGCCCGGCATCCGCTACGTGGTCGACACCGGTCTGGCGCGGGTCAAGCGCTACAGCTACCGCAACAAGGTCGAACAGCTGCAGGTCGAACCGGTCGCACAGTCCGCGGCGAAACAGCGCGCCGGCCGCTGCGGCCGGGTGTCCAGCGGCGTGTGCTTCCGGCTGTACGACGAAGACGACTTCAACCAGCGCACCGCGCACACCGACCCGGAAATCCTGCGTTCGTCGCTGGCCGGCGTCATCCTGCGTATGAAGGCGCTGGGGCTGACCGACGTCGAGGAATTTCCCTTCATCGACAAGCCGGCACCGCGCGCGATTGCCGACGGCTACCAGCTGCTGCAGGAGCTGGGCGCGGTAGACGAGGAGCGCCGGCTCACCACGCTGGGCCGCGAACTGGCCAGGCTGCCGCTGGACCCGCGCATCGGTCGCATGATTCTGGCAGCCCGCAACCATTCGGCGCTGAAGGAAGTGCTCATCATCACCGCCGGCCTGTCGGTGCAGGATCCGCGCGAACGACCGGAAGAGCGGGCCGGTACCGCCGACCAGGCGCACGCGAAGTTCGCCGACGAGCGCAGCGAATTCCTGTGGTACCTGAAGGCGTGGTCGGCCTTCGACGAGGTGTGGCATCACCAGTCGCAGGCCAAGCAGCGTGCCTGGTGCCGCGACAACTTCCTGAACTGGATGCGCATGCGCGAGTGGCGCGACGTGCATACCCAGCTGCACACGCTGTGTGCCGAGCACGACTGGAAGGAGAACGAACAGCCGGCCGCGGTCGAGGCGCTGCACCGTGCGCTGCTCACTGGCCTGCTCGGCAATCTGGGCCAGCGCATCGAGGACGCACGCGCCGGCGAACCGCCCTATCTGGGCGCGCGCGGCATCAAGTTCTGGCCGCACCCGGGCTCGTCGCTGGCGAAGAAGAGCGCGAAGTGGATCATGTGCGGCGAACTGGTCGAGACGACGCGGCTGTTCGCACGCTGCCTCGCCCGCATCGAGCCGGAGTGGGTGGAGGAGGTGGGCGCCCATCTGATCCGTCGCTCGACCTATGAACCGCACTGGTCGAAGAGCCGCGGCGAAACCGTGGCCTGGGAGCGCGGCGTCATCCACGGTATCACGCTGTACGCCAAGCGCGCGGTGCAGTACGGCCGCACCGACCCGGCGCTGGCGCGCCAGCTGCTGATCCGCGAGGCGCTGGTCAATGGCGACGTCAGCGACATCGCGCTGAAGCAGATGAAGTTCCTGCAGCACAACCTCGATCTGGTCGCGCAGATCGAGCGGCTGGAGGAAAAGCAGCGGCGGCAGGATCTGCTGGTTGACGAATCGCTGATCGAGGCCTTCTACGATTCCATCCTGCCGGCCGACGTGATCGACCTGCGCAGCCTGGAACGCTGGCGCCGCGACGCCGAGCGCGAGAACCCGAAGCGGCTGTACCTGACGCGCGAGCAGCTGATGCGGCATGAGGCGGCCGGGGTCAGCAGCGAACGCTTCCCGGCGAAGATGGACCTGCTGGGGCAGAAGCTGAAGCTGGAGTACCGGCATGAACCGAATGCCGCGGACGACGGCGTCACGCTCACCGTGCCGCTCACCCTGCTGAACCAGATTCCGGTCGCGCGGCTGGACTGGCTGGTGCCCGGACTGATCGAGGAAAAGGTGGTGCAGCTGGCGAAGACGATTCCGCCCAAGCTGCGCCACCGCATCCAGCCGATCAGCGGTTTCGTCGAGGAATTCCTGGGCCAGGAACACGACCATGCCGAGCCGCTGGTGAAGGCGCTGGCGCGGGCGATCGAGGTGTATGTCGGTCTCAAGCTGCCGCCGGACGCGATACGTGCCGAGAACCTGCCGGCTCACCTGATCATGAATGTGCGGGTGATCGACGAGCACGGCCGCGTGCTCGGCCAGTCGCGCAATCTGGCCGAACTGCGCACCCGGCTCAAGGACGAGGTGGCGCGCCGCTTCGAACAGGCGCGCATCGCGCTGCCCGCCGCGCAGCCTCCGGCAGCGAGGGCGCCGGGGGCTGAGCCGGTGAAGGCGGCCACGCCGGCGCCGATCCCCACGCCGGCAGCAAAGGTCGCGCCGGACGCGCGCGCCGCCCGCGGCAGCATGGCCGATGCCCTGGCCGCCCTCGGCGCGCGCGACGCGGTCGCGAAGTCGCCGGTGCCCGAGCGCGGCGGCAGGAAGGCCAAGGCCGGGCCCGCCCCGGCTGCGGCTGATCTGCCGGCCGCCTCTGCCGAAAAGGCATCGGGCGGCGAGGGCCGCTACACCAGCTGGGCGTTCGGCGAACTGCCGGAACTGATGGAAGTCGAGGTGGCCGGCCGCATGGTGATCGGTTTCCCGGCACTGCAGGACGACGGCGACGCGGTCAGCGTGCGCGTGTTCGACACGCCGGAAGCCGCGCACGAAGTGCATCGCCGCGGCCTGCGCCGACTGTTCGTGCTGGAACTGCGGGAGCAGGTCAAGTTCATCGAGAAAAGCCTGCCCGGCCTGCGCGACATGGCCATGCAATTCATGCATCTCGGTACCGAAGCCGAACTGCGCACCCAGCTGGTGGCCGCCACGATAGAGCGCTGCTGCATGATGGAGCCGTGGCCGGCTGATGCCGCGAGCTTCGCGGCGCGGCGCGACGAGGCGCGCCCGCGCATTTCGCTGGTGGCGCAGGAAATCGGCCGTCTCGCGGGCAGCGTGCTGGCCGAATACAGCGCGCTGAACAAGCGGCTGGTCGCGCTGAAGGCCCATCCGGATGCGGGCGCCGACATGCGCGCCCAGCTCGATGCGCTGGTGACCCGGCATTTCGTCGAACGGACGCCGTTCGAGCGGCTCACCCATTTTCCGCGCTACCTGAAGGCGATGGGGCTGCGCATCGACAAGCTGCGCAGCGACCCCGCGCGCGACGCCCGCGCGATGGCCGACTGGCAGTCACTGGCCACGCCCTGGGAACGCGAACGCATCGCCCGCGCGCGTGCGGGCGTGACCGATCCCTTCCTCGACGAATTCCGCTGGCTGCTCGAAGAACTGCGGGTGAACCTGTTCGCGCAGGAACTGCGCACACCGGTGCCGGTGTCGGTCAAGCGGCTGCAGAAAGTGTGGGCTTCGCGGCAGACCGGCTGATCGCCAGGGGCGCCGTGCACTCGGCAACATTCAGATTCAGTTTGTGGGAAAAATTTCCACAAAAAGAGCTCTGCTCAGGTATTCTCCGCAGCGTGTAGTGCATACCGGGACGGCACGGCCCCGGTTCATAACCAGCGGAGAAAACCTGCATGAGCGACCAGTACAAATTCGTCATCGAGAACGGCGCGGTCACCCGCGTTTATGAAGTCGCGCGCAACGGCCGGCTCGAACTTGAACGGATGGATGCCAACGAGACCTGGACCTACAACGCGCTCACCCATCAGGTGACCAAGGTCGAAACCTCCCGCGGCATCACTGAAACCAAGGTGTTCGCCGATGCGGATGGCGACGGATTCTTCAGCCGGATTTCCGAAACCTATGCCCGCGCTGCGGGCAGCGGTCCGGCCATCAGCACCGGCCAGTACCAGTTCACCGTCGTCGGTAGCGACGTGACCGCGGTGTTCGAACTCGAACGTGGCGTGCTGCGCCAGAAATCGATAGACGCCAACGAACAGTATTCGGTGGTGAACGGGCAGGTGGTGAAGACCGAGGTCGAGAACGGTCGCGTCGAAACCACGGTATTCGCCGATCTCGACGGCGACGGCTTCTATGCCAAGGTGTCAGAGACCTATGGTCCGGCCACCGGCGGCCCGATCCAGAGTGGCGGGGTATATCGCGACAACTTCTACGGCACGTCCGGAGACGACGCCTTCTTCGGCGATGCCGGCAATGACTACCTCAGCGGCGGACAGGGGGATGACCGGCTGTACGGAGGCCTCGGCAACGACCGGGTGATCGGAGATGACGGCAACGACCATCTGGAAGGGCTTGAGGGCAATGACGTGGTCGAGGGTGGGGCAGGCAATGACGACCTGTACGGGGGGCTGGGCAACGACGCGCTCTTCGGCGGTGACGGCGATGACCTGCTGTTCGGCGGTGCCGGTAACGATCGTCTGGTCGGCGGTGCAGGCAACGATCGCATCGAAGGCCAGGACGGCAACGACGTGATCGACGGCGGCGCTGGCGACGACACCATTTACGACGGTAACGGCAACGACAAGGTGACCGGTGGCGACGGTAACGACGTCCTTTACTCCGGCTACGGCAAGGATGCGGTGTATGGCGGCAACGGCGACGACGTGATCGTCGATGTCGGCGTCAGCAAGGATGTCTACGACGGCGGTGCGGGCATCGATACGGTGGATTATTCGGCGGCCGTTTCCGCGGTGTCGGTGAATCTGCTGAAGAACGTCGCAGCCGGTGCGGACATCGGCAAGGACGAACTGAAGAACATCGAGAACGCCATCGGCGGCAGCGGCAACGACGTGCTGGTCGGCGGTCGCGGCTCCAACGTGCTCGATGGCGGCCTGGGCAATGACGTGCTGAACGGCGGGCTCGGCAATGACCGGCTGATCGGCGGTGTGGGGGCGGATGACCTCTACGGCGGGCGCGGCGCGGACACTTTCGCGTTCGAAAGCTTTGATGACCTCGGTCTCGGTGCCGGTCGCGACCAGATTTTCGATTTCAGCAGACTGTCACTGGACCGCATTGACCTGTCGGCCATCGACGCAAACGGCAATGCGCTCGACGGCGATCAGGCGTTCACCTTCCTGACCGATGTGCCGCTGGCCGGCGACCAGACGGGTACGGCGTGGTTCTCGAACGGTTCGCTCTACCTGAGCAGCGATGCCGACGTGGATGCCGAGTTCCAGATCGAACTGGTGGGCGTGACCACACTGAGCGAGACCGATATGGTGCTCTGAACCCGACCGCGTCCGGCCGGTCCGAAGGGCGACCCGTTCCGCGGGTCGCCTTTTTTCATGGCGCGCACGTATGCTGCGGGCCGGCATCCAACGGACGGGACAGGACATGGCGGCACAGGCGGCGCTGGACAGGCTGATCGAGGCATACACCTCGCTGGAACCCGCGCGCGTGCCGGATCTGGCTGCGCTCTACGCAGACGACGCGCGCTTCCGCGACCCGTTCAATGACGTGCGCGGGCGTGCCGCCGTGGCGCGCATCTTCAGCCACATGTACAGCCAGGTCGACGCGCCGCGCTTCGAGGTCACGTCCTCGCAGTGCGTGGCGGACACCGCCTGGCTGGAATGGGTGATGCACTTCGAGATGCGGGGGCGGCCGCAGGCCATCGTCGGCGCGACCCGTCTGCTGTTCGATGCCCAGGGCCGCGTGACCGACCACCGGGACTACTGGGATGCGGCGCAGGAACTGTACGAGAAGCTGCCGCTTATCGGCAGCGTGCTGCGCGCTATCCGGCGGCGTCTGGCCGCCGGATAGCGTGGGCCGGATTACTGCTTCGGGCTGTTGTTGCCGCTGGCGGCGTCCAGACGGCGCGCTTCTTCCGGGCTGACGATTTCGAAGATCGCCACCACCTTGCGCACGCCGGAGGTCGAAGCGGTGACTTCCTTCGCGGCCTTCGCCTCGGTCTCGGTCAGCAGGCCCATCAGATAGACCTTGCTCATTTCGGTCACCACCTTGACATGGTTGGCCTTGACCCGCTGCGAATCGAGGATGCGCGCCTTCACCTTGGAGGTGATCAGCGCGTCGTTGGAACGCTGGGTCAGCGAGGACACGCCGGCGATCTCGGTTTCATTGCTGATGCCCCGCACGTTCGGCACCTCGGCCACGATGGCCGCCGCTTCCGCACGGGTGGCCTCGTCGGCGACCTGACCGGTCAGCAGCACGTTGCGGTTGTAGCTGGTCACGCTCACGTTGGCGCGACTGCCGAGCTTTTCGCGCAGGCGATTGCCGGCGCGCAGTTCTATGCCTTCGTCCTCGACCTGGGTGCCGCTGGTGCGGCGATCCAGCGCCGACATGACCGCGGTGCCGGCGCCGGCGGCCACCACCGGGAAACAGCCCTGCAGCGCGGGGACGGTGAGGCCGATCAGTGCGGCGATCAGCAGCGGGCGGGTGAGGGCGGGGCTCTTGCGGGTTTTGGTCATCATTCGGTTCCCAGTAGCATGCAATCGATGCCGTCGCACAGGCAGTGCAGCGTCAGCAGGTGGACTTCCTGGATGCGCGCAGTGCGCTCGGCCGGTACGCAGATGTGGATGTCGCGATCGGTCAGCAGTTCCGCAATGCGGCCACCGCCACGGCCGGTCAGTGCCACCACCCGCATTTCGCGCTCGTGCGCGGCATTGACCGCGGCGATCACGTTGGCGGAGTTGCCGGAGGTGGAAATGGCGAGCAGCACGTCCTGCGGCTGGCCCAGCGCGCGCACCTGCTTGGCGAATACCTGTTCGAAGGCGTAGTCGTTGGCGATCGCGGTCAGGATGGAACTGTCGACGGTGAGCGCAATGGCCGCCAGTTCAGGCCGCTCGCGCTCGTAGCGCCCGACCAGTTCGGCCGCGAAGTGCTGGGCATCGGCGGCCGAGCCGCCATTGCCGCAGGCCAGGATCTTGCCGGTCGCCATCAGGCTTTCAACCATGGCCTCGACCGCGTCGGCGATCGGCGCGGCGAGCACTTCGGTGGATGAAAGCTTGGTCTGCGCGCTGTCGATGAAATGTTCTGAAATGCGTGAAACCAGATTCATGGGCGCTCGCAGCGTTGTCTGTGGCCGGCAGTGTACCAAGATCGGCTGCGCGGGCCGGTTTTGTGAAGACTGCTTGCAGACGGATACCTGCGCTTGCAATTGACGCGCCCGGGAAGCGCTGGCTGCACCCGGGGCTCGCGAGCCCCGCTCCCCGCGCGCTCAGCGCGCCAGCTCCACCCAGACATCCACCCGCAGCCGCTTCCACGGGTCCGGGTCGGGCGCCAGCCGGCCGATGCGCGCACTGAGGCGCGCGCCGGCATCCATCTCGTCGGCCGCCTCGAAGTTTGCGGCCCGCGGCAGGTAGCCGATCATGATGCCGCGCCACAGCACCTTCACGGCCCGGCGGTCGTGCCGGTTGTCCGGCTCGCGCTCCAGCGTCAGCGGGTCGCCGACCGACAGCTGCGGCCACACCTCGGCCAGCCGGTGGAACTGTGCGCCGGCCAGCGGCGAGCGCTGGGCCAGCATGCGCAGGCCGTCCGCCTGCGCGCCCGCGCACAGGAGCAGCAGGGCGCAGACGCTACAGACCGAACGCATCGCGTATCCATTCGATGCCCTGCGCGTCCAGCGTGCGCATCGCGATCACGTCGAAACGCGCAGGCCGGGCCTGCATGCGCCGCCCCTGCGCGGCCAGCCAGTGCTGCGCGGCGCGGATCACCCGTGCCTGCTTGGCCGCCCCCACGCTTGCGGCCGCGCCGCCGTAGCGGTCGTTGCCGCGCATGCGTACCTCGACGAACACCAGCGTGTCGCCGTGCTCGCACACCAGATCGAGTTCGCCGTCCTTCCAGCGCAGGTTGCGGCCGATCACGGTCAGGCCCTGTGCCTGCAGGAAGCGGGCGGCCAGCGCCTCGGCGGCCGCACCGCGGGCGGCTCTGGGATCGGTCGCCGCTTTCATGCCGGCTTGTGGCCGCGGGCTGCGGCGCTCAGAATGACGGCCCGCCCGCAGCCCGCACGACGATGAGCACGCACGCCCCTTCCGCTTCCGGTCATGAAGATTCCCGGTCAGAGTTCAAGACAATGTCATTGTATGTCGTCGGCACGCCCATCGGTCACCTGGGAGAGCTGTCGTCGCGTGCCATCGCGGCCTTGCGTGCCGCTGATCTGATCGCCTGCGAGGACACCCGCGAAACCGCGCGTCTGGCCAGCCATCTCGGTCTCGGCGCGCAACTGGTGGCGGTGCATGAGCACAACGAACGCGCCGGCGCAGAGCGGCTGATCGCCGCGCTGGCCGACGGCAAGCGGGTGGCGCTGGTGTCGGATGCGGGTACGCCGGCGGTGTCCGACCCGGGCGCCCGCGTGGTGCGCGCGGTGCAGGAGGCCGGCTATCGCGTGGTACCGATCAGCGGCCCGAGTGCTGCGGTGGTGGCGCTGTCGGCCAGCGGCCTGCTGGATGCCCAGTTCCGCTTCGTCGGCTTCCTGCCGGTCAAGTCCGCCGCCCGCCGCAAGACGCTGGAAGCGCTGCGCGGCGAGGACTGCGCGCTGGTGTTCTACGAAGCGCCGCACCGCATCGTCGACTGCGTGGCCGACATCGCCGCGGTCATGCAGCCCGAGCGCGAGCTGGTGATTGCGCGCGAACTGACCAAGCTGTTCGAACAGATCGTGCGCCTGCCGGTGGCCGAGGCGCCGGCCTGGCTGGCGGCCGATACCAACCGTCAGCGCGGCGAGTTCGTGCTGCTGCTGGCCGGCGCGCAGCCGGAGGAGGGGCTGGACGCGGAGGCGCGCCGCACCCTGGATCTGCTGCTGGATGAATTGCCGCCCAGCCGCGCGGTGAAGCTGGCCCAGGCGATCACCGGGGCGCCGCGCAAGCTGCTGTACGACCACGCGATGGCACACGCGGTCGATGCGCCACAGGACGAGGACGACGACTGATCCGGACGGCGGCCCGGTTGGGCGGGCGGCCGACTATGCGGGATAATCAGCGGCTGCATCCGCCGGCGCGCTGCCGGCCTGCCTTGATGACTGGATTGGAACGCCCTTGAACCGACTGACCCTCACCCGCCCCGACGACTGGCACCTGCATCTGCGTGATGGCGCCGCGCTCGCAGCGGTGCTGCCGGACACCGCGCGCCGCTTCGCGCGCGCCATCGTGATGCCGAATCTGCGGCCGCCGGTCACCACGGTGGCGCTGGCCGCCGCCTACCGCGACCGCATCCTGGCGGCCCACGCCGCCACGCCGGGCCTGCCGGCCTTCGAGCCGCTGATGACGCTTTACCTGACCGACAATACCGCGCCGGACGAGATCGACCGCGCGATCGAATCCGGTTTCGTGAAAGCGGTGAAGCTCTATCCGGCCGGCGCCACCACCAATTCCGATTCCGGCGTGACCGACGTCGCGCGCTGCGACGCCACCATCGCCCGCATGGCCGAGCGTGGCCTGCCGCTGCTCATTCACGGTGAAGTGACCGACGGCGACGTCGATGTGTTCGACCGCGAGGCGGTGTTCATCGAACGGGTGCTGCGCCCGCTGCTGGCCCGTCACCCGGCGCTGCGCGTGGTGTTCGAGCACATCACGACCCAGGACGCCGCCGAATTCGTCGCCGCGGCCGGTGACAACATCGCCGCCACCGTCACCGCCCATCACCTGCTGATGAACCGCAATGCCATCTTCGCCGGCGGCGTGCGGCCGCATCACTACTGCCTGCCGGTGCTCAAGCGCGAAGTGCATCGCCAGGCGCTGGTGGCCGCGGTCACGTCGGGCAACCGCCGCTTCTTCCTCGGCACCGATTCGGCGCCGCACGCCAAGGGCGCCAAGGAAGCCGCCTGCGGCTGCGCCGGCTGCTACACCTCGCACGCCGGCATCGAGCTGTATGCCGAAGCGTTCGATGCCGCAGGTGCGCTCGACCGGCTGGAAGCGTTCGCCAGCTTCAACGGCCCGGACTGGTACGGCCTGCCGCGCAATGCGTCGCAGATCACGCTGGTGCGCGAGTCGTGGGAGGTCAAGGCGGAACAGGAATTTGCCGATGGTGATGTGCTGGTGCCGCTGCGCGCAGGTGAGCGCGTGGCCTGGCGCCTCGAATGACTCCGGCCGTCCACCCATGACACGACACCTGCGCAAGCTGCTTCTGCTGCCGCTCGCCGCCCTGCTGGCGGGCTGCGAGATCGATACCGCCGCCTGGATGATCGAGGGCAAGGAACACGCCCTCATCATCAACCGCGAAAGGCCGTATTTCTGGAGCGACCAGTACGAGATGGCGGTGGTGGTGTCGCGCATGCCGACCTGCCAGCGCCGTTTCGACATGAAGCCGGCGCGCCTGAATACCGCGGTGGTGACCGTATTCGACGGCGGTGAGCCGAACCGCTACGTGCTGCGTCAGGGGTCGAGCCGCTGGTATGCGGTGAATACCAATGACTGCGTGTTCGCGGTGATCGAAAAGCCGGCCACCGAGCCGGCGCCGATCGGCACCTTCCGCAAGAAGGGCGAAGAATTCACCTTCGTGCCGGTCAAGAAGGACGCCGACCCATCCTGACGCCGTCGCTCGCCGACCTCGTCGGCACCAGCCCGCTGCATGAGGGTGTCCATGCCCTGCTGCAGCGCCTGCCGGCGGACGGTCCGCCCGACGCGGTGTGCATCGACCGGCTGGCCGCGACCGTGGGCCGGCCGCTGAACCCTGCCGGCATCCCGCTCACCTTCACCGCCGATGCGCCGGGCGAGCCCGGCGGCTACGAGGCGCGCATCGCCGCCTTCGGGCGGGTGCCCACCCGCGACGCCTGCTGGCACGACCTGTTCAACGCGCTGGTATGGCTGCGCTACCCGCGCATCAAGGCAGCGATGAATGCCCGCCACTGCGCCGAGATCGCGCTGCGCCCGGCCGGCGAGCGCGGCCCGGTGCGCGACGCGCTGACCCAGTTCGATGAGGACGGTCTGGTGCTGGTGAGCGACGATGCGGCGCTGATCGATGCTTTGCGTGGCCACCGCTGGCGGGAAGCCATGCATCAGCGTCGCGCCGCGCTCGAACGGGCCCGGCTGCACGTGATCGGGCATGCGCTGATGGACAAGGCGCGTGCGCCGCACGTCGGTCTGTGCGCCAAGGTGCTCCATCTGCACGTGGACGAGCTGCCGGGCGGCGCCGCCGATGTGCTCGCCAATGTCGCGGCCTTCGACCGCTGGCTGGCGTCCCGCATCGAAGCCGGACAGTGGCCAGCCACACCGCGCGATCTGAAGCCGCTGCCGGTGCTGGGCCTGCCCGGCATGACGCCGGACAATCTCGATCCCGCCTATTTCGACGATACCCGGCAGTTCCGCCCGGCGCGCGCCTGAGCGCCCGGTTTCAGCCGTGCAGGCCGGCGACGAAGCGGCCCAGCCGCGCCAGCCCTTCATCCAGATCCTCGACTGAGGCGGCGCAGGACAGGCGGACATAGCGCTCCGGCTCCAGCACGCTGAAGTCGCGGCCGGGGGTGAGGGCGACCTGAACCTGCTGCAGCGCCTGCTGGCAGAAGTCCCATGCGGACAGGCCGGTCTCGCTCACGTCGAACCAGGCGTAGAAGGCGCCGTCCGGCGCGACCGCCGGCGGCAGGCCGATGTCGGTCAGGCCGCGGGTGACCCACGCCCGGCGCTGCGCGAAGCCGGCGCGGCGCTGTTCGCACACCGCCAGCGATTCCGGCGTGAAACAGGCCAGCGCGGCAATCTGGGCAGTGGTCGGCGGACAGATGTAGTAGTTCTGCGCCAGCCGCTCGACCGCCGGCACCAGCGCCTCCGGCAGCACGGACCAGCCCAGCCGCCAGCCGGTCATGCCGAAATACTTCGAGAAGCTGTTGATCACGCAGACCTCGGCATTGCGCGCCAGCGCGGTCTGCGGCGCGCGGCCCTGCGCGTCGTCCTGCTGCAGGTTGAGGTAGATCTCGTCGGCGATGCACCAGGCGCCGCGGGCGCGGGTGAGCGCGCAGATCGCGTCCAGTTCCGCCGGCGCGATCGAGGTACCGGTCGGGTTGGACGGCGTGGCCAGCATGACGCCGCGGGTGCGTGGGCTCCAGTGCGCGGCCACCGCGGCGGCGTCGAGCTGGAAGCGGCTGGCCGCGTCGGTGGGTACCAGCCGGATGTCGGCGCCGAAGCTGGTCAGGAACTGGCGGTTGCAGGGGTAGGAGGGGTCGCCCACGATGACTTCGTCACCCGGATCGACCAGCGCTGCGGTGAGCAGCAGCAGCGCGGCCGAGGCGCCCGCAGTCACCACCACCCGGCCCGGATCGAGCTCGACGCCGTGCATCTGCCGGTAGAAGCCGGCGATGGCGCCGCGCAGGGCGGGCAGGCCGAGCGCGTCGGTGTAGGGCAGCGCCTGGCCGTCCAGCTGCGCGCGCAGCGCGGCCAGCGCCGCCGGCGGCGCACCTTCGTCCGGTTCGCCGATATTGAGCCGGATCACCCGCTGACCCTGCGCGTCGAGCGCGGCCGCCTGCTTGCCGATTTCCATCGCGAAAAAGGGCGCGACGTCGCGGGCGCGCCGGGACACCGCAAAGGAGAGGGGCGCAGGCTGGCCGGTACTCATGTCGGAAGGCTCCTGTGGCCGTACGGGCGGCGGAAACAACAAGGGCGGCCCTGAGGCCGCCCCGAAGTGCAGGACTGCCTCAGGCGAGGCGGCCGTGGCACTGCTTGTACTTCTTGCCCGAGCCGCAGGGGCAGGGGTCGTTGCGGCCGACCTTGGGACCGCTCTGCGCCGGAGCGTTGTCGCCCGCCGGCGGCGCCAGCGGATCCACGTCGTCGCGTGCCATGGACGGATCGAAATCGGCGTGGGTGAAACGCATGTTGTCGAGCTGCGGCGGCGTCGGTTCGCTTTCCTCGATCTGCTCCTGCGAACGGATCTCGACATTCACCAGCACGCGGGTGACCTCGATGCGCACCTGATCGAGCAGGCCTTCGAACAGTTCGAAGGCTTCGCGCTTGTACTCCTGCTTCGGGTTCTTCTGTGCGTAGCCGCGCAGGTGGATGCCCTGACGCAGGTGGTCCAGCGCAGCCAGGTGCTCGCGCCAGTGGCTGTCCAGGCTCTGCAGCATCACGTTGCGCTCGAACTGGCCGAAGGATTCAGCACCGACCAGCGCCACCTTGACCGCGTACTGGTCGTCCGACAGGTCCTGCGCGCGCTTCAGCAGATCGTCGTCGGCGAGGTTGGGCTCGGCCGCGATCCATTCAGCGAACGGCGTGTCGATGCGGAACTCGGACATGAAGGCGGCTTGCGCACCGGCCAGGTCCCACTGTTCCTCGACGCTTTCCGCCGGCACGTACTGGCGGAAGGTGTCTTCCAGCACGCTGTGGCGCATCGCGCTGATGGTTTCCGAAATGTTTTCGGCTTCGAGCAGCGCGTTGCGCTGTTCGTAGATCACCTTGCGCTGGTCGTTGGCGACGTCGTCGTACTCGAGCAGCTGCTTGCGGATGTCGAAGTTGCGCTGTTCGACCTTGCGCTGCGCCGACTCCAGCGAGCGGTTCACCATCGCGTGCTCGATCGCCTCGCCTTCCGGCATCTTGAGACGGATCATGATGGCGTTCAGGCGCTCGCCACCGAAGATGCGCATCAGCGGATCTTCCAGCGACAGGTAGAAGCGCGACGAACCCGGGTCGCCCTGACGGCCGGAACGGCCGCGCAGCTGGTTGTCGATGCGGCGCGACTCGTGGCGTTCGGTACCGATGATGTGCAGGCCGCCGGCCTTCACCACCTGTTCGTGCAGCGAGGACCATTCGCTGCGCAGCTTCTCGATGCGCGCGGCGCGGTCCGCCTCGCCCATGCTGTCGTCGCGTTCCAGCGCCTGCACCTGCTTCTCGACGTTGCCGCCGAGTACGATGTCGGTGCCGCGGCCGGCCATGTTGGTGGCAATGGTGATGACGCCCGGCCGTCCGGCCTG
Organism: Methyloversatilis universalis FAM5; assembly: GCF_000214035.2. Lineage (GTDB taxonomy): Bacteria > Pseudomonadota > Gammaproteobacteria > Burkholderiales > Rhodocyclaceae > Methyloversatilis > Methyloversatilis universalis. The sequence goes on from NZ_AFHG01000028.1 coordinate 102,918, forward strand.
TGCGACGATGTCCGCCTCGCGTTCATGCTGCTTGGCGTTCAGCACCTGGTGCGGCAGCTTTTCCTGGTTCAGCAGATTGGACAGCAGCTCCGAGCTCTCGATCGAGGTGGTGCCCACCAGCACCGGCTGTCCGCGCTCGTGGCAGTCCTTGATGTCGGCGATGACCGCGGCGTACTTTTCCTTCGCGGTGCGATAGACCAGATCGTTGTTGTCCTTCCGCACCATGGGCCGGTGGGTCGGGATCACTACGGTTTCCAGACCGTAGATCTGGTGGAATTCGTAGGCTTCGGTATCGGCCGTACCGGTCATGCCGGCCAGCTTGCCGTACATGCGGAAGTAGTTCTGGAAGGTGATCGAGGCCAAGGTCTGGTTCTCGGCCTGGATCTGCACGCCTTCCTTCGCCTCCACCGCCTGGTGCAGGCCGTCGGACCAGCGGCGGCCCGGCATCAAGCGGCCGGTGAATTCGTCGACGATGATGATTTCGCCGTTCTGCACCACGTACTGCTGGTCGCGGAAATACAGGTTGTGCGCACGCAGGCTGGCGTACAGGAAGTGCACCAGCGTGATGTTGGCCGGCTCGTACAGGCTGCGGCCGGCTTCGAGCAGGCCGTGCTGGACCAGAATCTCTTCCGCGTGCTCGTGACCGGCTTCGGTCAGCAGCACGGTGTGCGCCTTTTCGTCCACCCAGTAGTCGCCCGGACCGTCTTCCTTCTCGCAGCGGGTGAGCAGGGGCGCGACCGCGTTGAGCTTCACGTACAGATCGGTGTGATCGTCCGCCTGGCCGGAAATGATGAGCGGCGTGCGCGCCTCGTCGATCAGGATGGAGTCCACCTCGTCGACGATGGCGTAGTGCTGGCCGCGCTGCACCCGCTCACCGGTCGAATAGACCATGTTGTCGCGCAGGTAGTCGAAGCCGAATTCGTTGTTGGTGCCGTAGGTGATGTCGGCGGCGTAGGCGGCCTGCTTTTCGTCGTGCGGCATGCGCGACAGGTTCACGCCGGTGCTCATGCCGAGGAAGCCGTACAGCTTGCCCATCTGTTCGGCGTCGCGGCTGGCGAGGTAGTCGTTCACCGTCACCACATGCACGCCCTTGCCGGCCAGCGCGTTCAGGTAGACCGGCAGCGTCGCGGTCAGCGTCTTGCCTTCGCCGGTGCGCATCTCCGCGATCTTGCCGGTGTGCAGCATGATGCCGCCCACCAGCTGCACGTCGAAGTGACGCATGCCATGCACCCGCTTGCTCGCTTCGCGTACGACGGCGAACGCTTCCGGCAGCAGGTCGTCCAGCGTCTGGCCGTTGGCCAGGCGCTGCCTGAATTCCGCGGTCTTGCCGGCCAGCGCTTCATCGCTCAGTCCGGACAGTTCGGATTCCAGCGCGTTGATGCGCGCGATGACCGGACGATACTTTTTCAGCAGGCGGTCGTTACGGCTGCCGAAGATCTTGGTGAACAGGGAAGCAATCATCGAAGACAGAGGCCTGTGGCGGGCGAACCGATGGCGGAAAAGTCGCGGATTCTAGCATGCGGGCCGGAGCGGCCCGGTCCGGTGACCAGCTTGCGCCGGCGGTGTTGCGTGACGAAGTCGCCGGCTGCAGGAAAGGACTGGAGGCGGCGGCCCGGGTTCCCGGCCGGGCGGCCTGCGGACGGCACCCGCCCCGTCAGGGCTGACGGCTGGCGGTTTCGGTGCGGGCGCCCGGCGGCAGCGCCTTGCGGGCCAGTTCGAGGAAGCGGTTTGGGTTCTGGGCGACGTCCTTGACCCGCACTTCGAAATGCAGGTGTGGGCCGGTCGACCGGCCGGTGCTGCCCACTTCGGCAATCTTCTGGCCGCGGCGTACCACCATGCCCGGCTTCACGTGCAGCTTGCTGGCGTGCGCGTAGCGGGTGGTCAGTTCGCGGCCGTGGTCGATCTCGACCACATTGCCGTACTGGGGGTGGAAACTGGCATCGATCACCACGCCCGCGGCGGCGGCGATGATGGGGGTGCCGACGTCAGCGACGAAATCCACGCCTTCATGCATTGCGCGTGAACCGTTGAAGGGGTCGATGCGCCAGCCGAAGCCGGATGCGTTCCAGGTGCCGCCGGTGACCGGCAGCGTGGACGGCACCAGCGACAGCGTGGCCTGGTCCAGCAGCAGTTCCGACTCGATCACGCCCAGATAGTCGTCCTGCTGGGCCAGCAGGTCAGAGAAGTGTTTCATCTGCGCTTCCAGCTCGGTGGCCGAAAGCGTTTCCGGCGTGATCAGCGGGCCGCCGCGTCCGGGCAGCGGGCGGTCTGTGACCGGTTCGGGTGGCTTCACGCCGGCCAGCTTGGCCAGCCGGCTGCCCAGGGTGTCCAGCTGTATCAGCTGCGCCTGCATCTGGCCCAGCTTGATCGCCATCGTGTTCAGGTTTTCACGGACGAACTGTTCGCTGCGCTCGGTTTCCTGCACCCGGGCGGCGGTGATCATTTCGTCGATCACCGGCAGACGCAGGCTGCTGGCGTGCTTCAGCGTGATGAAGGAAAAGGCCGATGCGAGCAGCAGGACCAGCGTTGTGAAGGCAAACAGTGCGCCGAACAGGTGCCAGGGCCGTATCGTGATGGCCTTGGCCGTTGTCAGGCGGTCGGAAACCAGAATAATCTGCACATCCGCTCCCAAGAATCTTCTTATGTCCGCACGCCCGCTGCACCATCATCTCGACGCGCAGGACGCACTGGCTACCCTGTCTGCACATGTGAGGCTGATTGCCCGCGTGCAGAGGGCGTATGAAAAATTTCTGCCGCCCGAGCTGACGAAAGTCAGTCGAGTGATCAATGTGAAGCAGGGTGTTGTGGTGGTCAGCGCCTCGTCGGGCGCTGTTGCTCACCGGCTGAAGCAGTTGCTGCCCAGCGCCCGGATCGCGCTGCAGGAAAGTGCGGGGGAGGTTACCGAAGTCAGGGTGAAGGTGCAAGCGTTTGATCCGCCACGGGTTCCTGCGCCGGTGGTGGCCAGACCGGTGAGCGAGCAGGCCCGTCGCGGTCTGCAGGCGGGGCTGTCATCCCTGCAGGCGGACAGCGCGCTCAGGCAGGCGATCGAACATCTGATCGAGCGCGCGAAGAAGGTGTGAGCGGCGCGAGGCGGGTGCGCGGACGCGCTAGAGGACGATGACGCGTTCGAGCGCCAGCAGGGCGAAGAAGCCGAGCACCGCGATCACCGCGTAGCGGATCAGCCGCCAGGCGAACGCCAGATAGCGGCGGTCACCGGTCAGCACGAAGGCGAGGAAGCAGGCGCCGACCGCGATGATCAGCAGTACCCCGATCAGCCGGACGATTAGCACGCGCGGTGCTCAGGCGAACGCAGGTGCAGACCCGCTGTCGTCGATCAGCGGCTGGTACTGGTGCGATACCGCCGATGGCGTCGCGGCCGGTTGATCGAAACTGGCCCACTCCCACGCACCCTGTTCGGCCAGCAGTGCGTGCAGCAGCGCATTGTTCAGCGCGTGGCCCGACTTGTGCGCGGTGAAGGCCGCCAGCAGCGGGTGGCCGAGGATGTAGAGGTCGCCGATGGCATCCAGCACCTTGTGCTTCACGAATTCATCCGCGTAGCGCAGGCCGTCGCTGTTGAGCACGCGGTACTCGTCCATCACGATGGCGTTGTCCAGGCTGCCGCCCTGGGCCAGCCCGTTCTGGCGCAGGTACTCGACCTCGTGCATGAACCCGAAGGTGCGTGCGCGCGCCACGTCGTCGATATAGGACTGGTGCGCGAAATCCACCTTCACCCGGGTGCCGGTGCGTTCGATCGCCGGGTGGCGGAACTCGATCGAGAACTCGAGGCTGAACCCTTCGTACGGGTCGAGCCGCGCCCACTTGTCGCCGTCCTTCACCTCGACCGTCTTCAGCACGCGCACGAATTTCTTGGCGGCCTGCTGTTCGACGATGCCGGCCTGCTGGATCAGATAGACGAAGGTCGACGCCGAGCCGTCCATGATGGGCAGCTCGGGGGCGTCGACATCGACGAACACGTTATCCACGCCCAGGCCTGCCAGTGCCGACATCAGATGCTCGACCGTGGAAATGGTGGCGCCTTCTCGGCCAATGCAGGAGGCGAGGCGGGTGTCACCGACCGCATGGGCATCCGCGCGCAGTTCGACCGGCGGCGTCAGGTCCACGCGACGGAACACGATGCCGGTATCGACCGGCGCGGGGCGCAGTTCGAGATTGACCTTGAGGCCGGAATGAAGACCGACGCCGGTGGCGCGGACGATGGAGCGGAGGGTGCGTTGCCGGATCATGGCTGGAACGACGGCTGAAAGCGGATATTCACGATTATCTCACCTTCGCGTCATGCCCGTGTAACAGGGCGTATCCGTCCGGTCGGGCGGGGTGACCGGACGGATGCTGCAGAGCGTGCTCAGTCTGCCTGCTTGCGCAGGAAGGCCGGGATGTCCAGCGTTTCGACGCCATTGGCGCGCATGGCTTCGACCGCGGAGGAGGCGGTACGGCCACCGCGGCCGCGCATGACCGCCGGGATGTCCAGATGCGAGTAGTCGGTACCGGTGGCGGCCGCCGGCATCGCGACGTCGTCGGTGCCGGTACGGATGATGGTCATCGGCGGCTTGCTGCTCATCGCGCGCGGTGCGCCGAGGCCGGTGGCGACCACGGTGACGCGCAGACGGTCTTCCATCGAATCGTCGAACACGGTGCCGAAGATGACGTGGGCGCCTTCGGCGGCGAAGGCGCGCACGGTTTCCATCGCGTCCTTCACTTCCTTCATCTTCAGCGAGCGGCTGGCGGTGATATTCACCAGCACGCCACGCGCGCCGGACAGTTCCACGCCTTCGAGCAGCGGGCTGGCGACGGCCTGTTCAGCGGCGATGCGGGCGCGGTCCATGCCGGCGGCTTCGGCCGAACCCATCATGGCACGGCCCATTTCACCCATCACGGTGCGCACGTCCTGGAAGTCGACGTTCACCAGACCCGGGATGTTGATGATTTCGGCAATGCCGCCCACCGCGTTGCGCAGCACGTTGTCTGCGGCCTTGAAACCGTCTTCCAGGCTGGCGTCCTCGCCCAGCACTTCCATCAGTTTCTCGTTCAGCACGACAATCAGGGAATCGACGTGGCGGGCGAGTTCCTCGATGCCGGCTTCGGCGGCGCGCATGCGGTTTTCGTAGTCGAAGGGCTTGGTCACCACGGCCACGGTCAGGATGCCCATTTCCTTGGCCACTTCGGCGACGATGGGGGCTGCACCGGTGCCGGTGCCGCCGCCCATGCCGGCGGTGATGAACACCATTTCCGCGCCGCGCATCTGGTCGGCCAGGTGTTCGCGGTATTCCTCGGCGGCGGTGCGACCCACTTCCGGCTTGGCGCCAGCGCCACGGCCGTTCTTGCCGAGCTGGATCTTGACCGGAGCGAGATTGCGGTTCAGCGCCATGCCGTCGGTGTTGGCGGCGATGAATTCGACGCCGTTCACACCTTCACGGATCATGTGATCGACCGCATTGCCACCGGCCCCGCCGACGCCGATCACCTTGATCACTGCGCCCACCGGCTCCTTGTCGAGAATCTCGAACATTACCCGCCCTCCTGTTTTCCACGAACGCCTCGGGGCCCGAGAGCCCCTGCGGCTACAAAACGCGCGCCACCACTAGATTTAGTGATCGCGCGCAAGTATACGACTAAACTTAGTGCAACGCATGCCGTTGATGCTGTTTGCGTCCTGAAAATCAGAAATTTCTTTCGAACCACGACCTCATGTTGGCGAGCACCTGACGGACGTTGCGGGTTTCGCGTGCCACCTGGCCCCGGCGACGTTGCGCGGCGCCTTCCATGATCAGGCCGATGGAGGTCGCGTAACGCGGGTGACGCACCACATCCGAGAGGTTTCCGCTGTAGTCGGGCAGGCCTACGCGCGAGGGCAGGTGGAACACGTCTTCCGCCAGATCCGCCATGCCGCGCATGATGGCGCTGCCACCGGTCAGCACCACGCCGGACGACAGCAGTTCCTCGTAGCCGCTGCGGCGCAGTTCGGCCTGCACCAGCTCGAACAGTTCGGACACGCGCGGCTCGATCACGTCGGCCAGCGCCTGGCGTGACATGCGGCGCGGGCCGCGATCGCCGATGCCGGGCACTTCGATCATGTCCTCGGCGTCGGCCAGCGCGGACATCGCCACGCCGTAGCGCAGCTTGATGTCTTCCGCCTCGGCGGTCGGCGTGCGCAGCGCCATCGCGATGTCGTTGGTGATCTGGTCGCCGGCGATCGGGATGACCGCGGTGTGACGGATCGCGCCCTGGGTGAAGATGGCGATGTCGGTGGTGCCGCCGCCGATGTCGATCAGGCAGACGCCCAGATCCTTCTCGTCCTCGGACAGCGTTGCCTGGCTGGATGCCAGCGGCTGCAGCACGAGGTCGACCACTTCAAGCCCGCAGCGGCGCACGCACTTGATGATGTTCTGTGCTGCCGACACCGCACCGGTCACGATGTGCACGCGCACTTCGAGCCGCTTGCCGCTCATGCCTATCGGTTCGCGCACGCCGTCCTGGCCGTCGATGATGAATTCCTGGGTCAGCGTATGCAGGATTTCCTGATCGGCCGGGATGGGCATGGCACGCGCGGTTTCGACCACGCGTTCGAGGTCGAGCCGGGTGACCTCCTTGTCTTTGATCGCGACGACGCCATTCGAGTTGAAGCTGCGGATGTGGCTGCCGGCGATGCCGGTGAACACTTCGTGCACCTTGCAGTTGGCCATCAGCTCGACTTCCTGGATCACGCGCGAGATCGAATCCACGGTGGCGTCGATATTGACCACCACGCCCTTCTTCAGACCCTGCGACTCCTGCGCCGCGAGGCCGAGGATGTCGAGCCGGCCCTCCGGCGTGAGCTGGGCGACGACCGCGGAAATCTTTGACGTGCCGATGTCGAGGCCGACGATGAGGTCCTTGCTGTCTCTGGTCATGGTTTGTCCTGGTGTTCAGTGCTGCTCATGCGTATTGCGTAGCCGTTGGGGTAGCGGAGGTCGGCGTAGATCAGCTTCTGCACGCCGCGCCGCATCACTTCCGGCTGGGTATTCACGTAGCGGGCGAGACGCCCGGTGATTGGCTGCTTGTCGTCCTCGCGGCCCAGTTCGAGCCGGGTGCCGTCGTCCAGCACCAGCTGCCAGGCTTCGCGGCGCGACAGCACCATCTTCTGTATCTGGCGGCCGGTGGGTGCGAGCAGATCGCTCCATTCCAGGTGGCGCGACAGCATGGTGGCGGCGCTTTCGTCCGGCCCGACGAACAGCGGCAGTGCATTCTGGTGATCGGCCAGGAACAGTTCGCCCTGCGCATTCACCATGCGCGCCGGCGCGTTCTCCGGCGCCCACCAGCGCGCCACCGCGACGTGCTCCTCCAGTTCGATCTCGAGCGAACCGGGCCACACCCGGCGCACCGTGGCGTGACGCACCCAGGGAAGGCCTTCGAACACGGTGCGGGCGCGTTCGATGTCGGTGGTCAGGAAACTGCCGGTCACCGCGCGGCGCGCGGCGTCCTCGATCTGGGCACTGCTCAGGTTGGCCGGCGCGTGGGTGAGCGTGATGGCCTGCAGCGGCAGCACCGGCATCCGGGTGAACAGGATGACCAGGGCGTAGCCGATGGCACCGCTCGCCAGCAGCAGGATGGCGTCGGCGATCATGTTCAGCGCGCGCGGGCTGTCCCACAGGCCGTCTTCACGGCGCTGCGTAGCCTTGTTGCGGGCTGACGGGCGTTTAGCCAAGGCGGGCCGACTCCAGGATGCGCAGGCACAGTTCGCCGAATTCGATGCCGACCGCGCGTGCGGCCATCGGCACCAGCGAGTGCGAAGTCATGCCGGGCGAGGTGTTGATTTCCAGCAGCCAGGGGCGTCCGGCGTCGTCCAGCATCAGGTCTGCGCGGCCCCAGCCACGACAGTCGATCAGGCGCGCGGCGCGCATGACCAGTTCCTGTATCTCCTGTTCGAGGTCTGCGTCCAGACCGCTCGGGCAGTGGTACTTCACATCGTCGGTGAAGTACTTGTTCTGGTAGTCGTAGTTGCCCTGGGGCGCTTCGATGCGGATCAGCGGCAGTGCCATGTCGCCGAGGAAGGGCGCGGTCAGTTCGCGGCCGGCGATGAACTGTTCGGCCAGCACAAGCGGATCGCAGCGGGCGGCCTTTTCGTAGGCGGCCGCGAGATCTTCGGCGCGGGTGACCTTGGTCGCACCGACGCTGGATCCTTCGCGGGCGGGCTTCACGAACAGCGGCAGGCCCAGATCGTTCGCCACGGCGGCGAAATCGCTGCCGGCATGCAGCAGCTTGTAGCGCGGGGTCGGCAGACCAGCGGACAGCCAGACCATCTTGGTGCGCCACTTGTCCATGCCGATGGCCGACGCCATCACGCCGCTGCCGGTGTAGGGAATGCCCATGCATTCGAGCGCACCCTGCAGCGTGCCGTCCTCGCCGCCGCGGCCGTGCAGTGCGATGAAGGCGCGGTCGTAGCCGTCGCGCTTCAGTTCCCACAGATCGCGTTCGGCCGGATCGAAGGCGTGGGCGTCGACGCCCTGTTCCTTCAGCGCGGCGAGTACCGCGCTGCCGGACATGATGGAAATTTCGCGTTCGGCGGAAGCACCGCCGAACAGCACGGCGACCTTGCCGAGTGCGGCGGTATCGTGGGTACTCATTTCTGGATGTCCTGTGCGAATTTGGAGGGCAGCTGCCCGATGGAACCGGCACCCATGCCGAGCACGACGTCACCGTCGCGCACCGTGTCGAGCAGGGTCTGCGGCAGGTCGCCGATATCCTCTACGAACACCGGTTCAACCTTGCCGGCCACGCGCAGCGCGCGCGCCAGCGCTCGGCCGTCGGCCGCGACGATGGGCGCTTCGCCAGCGGCATAGACCTCGGTCAGCACCACGGCGTCGGCACCCGACAGCACGCGTACGAAATCCTCGAAGCAGTCGCGGGTGCGCGTGTACCGGTGCGGCTGAAAGGCCAGCACGATGCGGCGGCCGGGGTAGGCGCCGCGGGCCGCGTCCAGCGTGGCGGCCATTTCGACCGGGTGGTGGCCGTAGTCGTCGACCAGCGTGAAGTGGCCGCCGGCAGGCAGCGCGATGTCGCCGTGCCGGGTGAAGCGGCGGCCCACGCCCTTGAATTCGGCCAGTGCGCGCACGATGGCGTCGTCCGGCACGCCGACTTCGTTGGCCACCGCGATGGCGGCCAGCGCGTTGCGCACGTTGTGCAGGCCGGGCAGGTTCAGTTCGACCGGGATGCGGGTGGTGGTGCCGTTCACGCGCACCGCGTCGAACAGCATGCGGGTGCCGTCCGGCCGCACATTCTCGGCGCGCACCTGGGCATCGGCATTCAGGCCGTAGCGGATGATCTGCTTCGGTACCTGCGGCATGATCTCCCGCACGTTGGCGTCGTCGGTACACAGCACCGCCACGCCGTAGAAGGGCAGGCGGTTCAGGAAGTCGACGAAGGCCTGCTTGAGCTTGCCGAAATCATGGCCATAGGTGTCCATGTGGTCGGCGTCGATATTGGTCACCACCGACACCACCGGCGACAGGAACAGGAAGGACGCGTCCGATTCGTCCGCCTCCGCCACCAGGAATTCGCCGCTGCCCAGCCGCGCGTTGGCGCCGGCCGAATTGAGCCGGCCGCCGATCACGAAGGTCGGATCCAGCCCTCCTTCCGCCAGGCAGCTGGCGATCAGCGAGGTGGTGGTGGTCTTGCCGTGGGTGCCAGCCACCGCGACGCCCTGCTTGATGCGCATCAGTTCGGCCAGCATCTGGGCGCGCGGCACGATGGGGATGCGCCGTTCGCGCGCACGCACCACTTCCGGGTTGTCGGCGCTCACCGCGGTCGAGGTGACCACCGCGTCGGCGTCGGCGATGTTGTCGGCGCTGTGGCCCTGCACCACGCGTGCGCCGAGTGCGGCCAGCCGGCGGGTGACCGCGTTGTCCGCGAGATCGGAGCCGCTGACCACGTAGCCCTGGTTCAGCAGCACTTCGGCGATGCCGCTCATGCCGGCGCCGCCGATACCGATGAAATGGATGTGGCTGATCTTGTGCTTCATGTCTGTTTTCCTCGCGCGAGAGCTGCGCAGATGTCGGCCACTTCGGCGGTTGCGCCGGGGCGGGCCAGCGCACGGGCACGCTGTGCCATGTCGAGCAGGCGGGTGCGGTCGAGCGAGCGGATGAGGGTGGCCAGCGCGTCCGCGTTCAGCGACGACTGCGGCATCAGCACCGCGGCGCTGGCGTCGGACAGGAAGCGCGCGTTGCCGGTCTGGTGGTCGTCGACCGCGTGCGGCAGCGGCACCAGCACCGAGGCGACGCCGGCGGCGGCCAGTTCGGCCACGGTCAGCGCGCCGGCCCGGCAGATGACCAGATCCGCCTGCGCATACGCGCCGGCCATGTCCTGGATGAAGGGCTGCAGCGTGCCGTCCACGCCGGCGGCGGCATAGGCCGCCTGCAGCGCCGGCATATTGCGTTCGCCGGCCTGGTGGATCACCTGCGGGCGCTCGCCTTCCGGAATCCGTGCCAGGGCCTGCGGCACCGTGTCGTTCAGCACCTGCGCGCCCAAGCTGCCGCCCACCACCAGAATGCGCAGCGGGCCGTTGCGTCCGGCAAGGCGCACAGCCGGATCGGGCAGTGCGGCGATGTCGGCGCGTACCGGGTTGCCGGTCCAGTGCGCTTTCGGCAGCGCGTCCGGGAAGCCGCCGAGCACCCGGTCGGCCACGCCGGCCAGCACGCGATTGGCGAGACCGGCGATCGAGTTCTGTTCGTGCAGCACCAGCGGGGTGCCGCGCAGCGCGGCCATCATGCCGCCGGGGAAGGTGACATAACCACCCAGACCCAGCACCACGTCCGGCCTGACGCGGCCGAGTACGCCCAGCGCCTGCCAGAAGCCGCGCAGCAGATTGAGCGGCAGCATGAGCTTGCGCAGCAGCCCCTTGCCGCGCAGTGCGCCGAAGCGGATGGACTGCAGCTCGTAGCCGCGCGGCGGCACGATGCGGGCTTCCATGCCCTGATCGTTGCCCAGCCAGACGACGTGCCAGCCGCGCGCGCGCAGCTCGTCGGCCACCGCCAGTCCCGGGTAGATGTGGCCGCCGGTGCCGCCGGCCATGATGAGCGCGGTGCTCACCGGCGGTTCTCCCAGTCGATGCGCAGGATGATGGCGAGCGCGATGCAATTGACCAGGATGCCGGAGCCACCGTAGCTCATCAGCGGCAGCGTGAGGCCCTTGGTCGGCAGGATGCCCACGTTCACGCCCATGTTGATGAAGGCCTGCACGCCGAACCAGATGCCCACGCCCTGCGCCACCAGGCCGGCATAGGCGCGCTCCAGCAGCAGCGCGCGACGGCCGATCGCGAAGCAGCGGTGCACCACCAGCGCGAACAGGCCGATCACCGTCGCCACGCCGAACAGGCCCAGTTCCTCGCCGATCACTGCGAGCAGGAAGTCGGTGTGCGCTTCCGGCAGATAGAGCAGCTTTTCCACGCTGCCGCCGAGGCCGACGCCGAACCATTCGCCGCGGCCGAAGGCGATCAGCGAGTGGGTGAGCTGATAGCCCTTGCCCAGCGGATCGTTGTTGAACGGATCGAGGAAGGCGATGAAGCGCCCCCAGCGCAGTTCGTTGAAGCGGATGATGATGGCGAAGCCGGCCAGCGCCACCACGCCCAGCGAGAAGAACAGCTTGCCGTTGATGCCGCCGAGGAAAAGCATGCCGAAGGCGATCAGCACGATGACCACGAAGGCGCCGTAGTCCGGTTCGGCCACCAGCAGCGCGCCGACGAACAGGATGACCAGCGCCATCGGCACGAAGGCCCGGCGGAAGGAGTGCATTTCCGGCAGCCGCCGCACGATGTAGCTGGCCGCGTACAGCACGGTGAACAGCTTCACCAGTTCGGACGGCTGCAGATTCACCGGACCGAGGTTGATCCAGCGGCGCGAATTGTTCACCACCGAACCGATGCCCGGTATCAGCACCAGCAGCAGGAGCACGATGCCGCCGAGGAAGAGCCACATCGACCACGCCTGCCAGGTGCGCACCGGCACCTGAAAGGCCATCAGCCCCGCGACGCCACCGATGGCGAGGAACACCGCCTGACGGATCAGGAAGAACTCCTGCTTGTTGCCGGTGAAGCGGCTGCTGTCGGCCACCGCGATCGACGCGGAATACACCATGACCAGACCGATCAGCAGCAGGGCCACCGCCGGCCACAGCAGCCAGGGGTCGAGTTCCGGCGTCTTGGTGGAATCACCGAAGCGGGGAGAGTCGAGACGCATGCTGCCACTCATGAGGGCGCTCCTTCGGCGGCGATGCGCCGCGCTTCGGCGATGAACACCTCGGCGCGGTGGGCGTAGTTGCGGAACATGTCCAGGCTGGCGCAGGCCGGCGACAGCAGCACCGCGTCGCCCGGCTGTGCGGCGGCGAATGCGGCGCGGGTGGCGTCTTCCAGCGTGGCGCAGGTGCGGTGGCTGACGCCGTGCGCCGACAGCACGTCGGCAATGGCCGGCGCGTCGCGGCCGATCAGCGCGCAGAAGCGTGCGTGACGCGCACACACCGGGCCGAGCGGCGCGAAGTCCTGCCCCTTGCCGTCACCGCCGAGAATCAGGGCGAGTGGCCGGCCGAGGCCTTCGATCGCCGCCACCGTGGCGCCGACATTGGTGCCCTTGGAGTCATCGATGAAACGGACGCCGGCGTGTTCCAGCACGGTTTCGACCCGGTGCGGCAGGCCGCTGAAATCGCGCAGCGCGGCGACGCAGCGGTCCTGCGGCAGGCCAACCGCTTCGCACAGCGCGAGTGCAGCCAGCGCGTTGTGCGCGTTGTGGCGTCCGGCCAGTTTCATGTCGTCGAGCGCCAGCAGAGCCTGATGGCCGCGCATCAGCTGAATGCGGCCTTCGACCGTGCGCAGTCCGTAGTCGTTGCCCGACGGTTCGCCATCGCCGAAGCGAATCACGCGCGCGCCGTCGCGGCGCATCGCGCTCACCCAGCTGTCGTCACGGTTCAGCACCTGCACCGTATGGGCACCGAAAATGCGCGCCTTCTCGGCCGCATACGCCGGCATGCCGCCCGGGTGGCGATCCAGGTGATCCTGGGTCACGTTGAGTACGGTGGCCGCATCGGCGTCCAGCGTGTCGGTGGTTTCCAGCTGGAAGCTGGACAGTTCCAGCACCCACGCGTCGGGTACCCGCCCTTCGTCCAGCACCCGCATCAGCGCATCGAGCGCGGCGGGCGAAATGTTGCCAGCCACTTCGGTGCTCAGACCGCAGGCGCGGCACAGCGCGCCGGTCAGCGTGGTGGTGGTGGTCTTGCCATTGGTGCCGGTGATGGCGATCACCTTCGCGCGTTCGCGCCAGCCCAGATCGCGCAGCGCGCGTGCGAACAGTTCGATCTCGCCCACCACCTCGATGCCGCGGCGCTTCGCTGCCTGCACCAGCGGCTCGTGCGGCGCGAGGCCCGGTGACAGCGCGAGCAGCGCGATACCGTCCAGCAGGCTGTCGTCGAATTTCCCGCAGCGCAGTTCGGCCGCCGGAAGGTCGCGCGCCAGCGCATCGAGCCCGGGCGGTGCCGCACGGCTGTCCGCCACGCGCAGCACCGCGCCCTGACGCCCGCACCAGCGGGCCATGGCCAGGCCGGATTCGCCGAGGCCGAGGACGAGGACGTGTGTGCCGAGGAGGCTCACTTCCGCGCCTCCACTGCGCCGTCCGCCGGGCCGTCCCAAGGACGAGCGCAGCCCCCTCGGGGGGCAGCGAACGAAGTGAGCGTGGGGGTCGTCGCGCCGTCCGCCGGGCCGCCCCAAGGGCGAGCGCAGCCCCCTTGGGGGGCAGCGAACGAAGTGAGCGTGGGGGGCGTCACTCCCAGGCCGGATTCGCCGAGGCCGAGGACGAGGACGTGGGTTCCGAGGAGGCTCATTACCGCAGCTTCAGGGTCGAGAGGCCGAACAGCACCAGCATCAGCGTGATGATCCAGAAGCGCACCACGACCTGGGTTTCCTTCCAACCGCCCAGTTCGTAGTGGTGGTGAAGCGGCGCCATGCGGAAGATGCGCTTGCCGCCGGACCACTTGAAGTACAGCACCTGGATCATGACCGACAGCGTTTCGGCGACGAACAGGCCGCCCATGATGAACAGCACGATTTCCTGACGGACGACGACGGCGACGGTGCCAAGCGCGGCGCCGAGCGCCAGCGCGCCGACGTCGCCCATGAACACTTCCGCCGGATAGGCGTTGAACCACAGAAAGCCGAGGCCGGCGCCGCACAGCGCGCCGCAGAAGATGGCCAGCTCGCCGGCGCCCGGGATGAAGGGCACGCCGAGATAGCGCGAGAACACCGCGTTGCCGGCGACGTAGGCGAAGATGGCCAGCGCGCCGCTCACCATCACGGCCGGCATGGTGGCCAGGCCGTCGAGACCGTCGGTCAGGTTGACCGCGTGGCTGGTGCCGACGATGACGAAATAGGTCAGGATCATGAAACCGATGGCGCCCAGCGGGTAGGCCACGGTCTTGAAGAAGGGCACGATCAGTTCGAGCTGGGCCGGCTCCTGCGCGGTCAGGCCGAGATAGACCGCGGCACCGGCGGCGAACACCGAGGACCAGAAGAACTTGGGCTTCGCCGGCAGTCCCTTCGGATTGCGATGCACCACCTTGCGCCAGTCATCGACCCAGCCCACCGCGCCGAAACCCAGCGTGACGATGAGTACCACCCAGACGTAGCGGTTGGACAGATCGGCCCACAGCAGCGTGGTGACACCGAGCGCGATCAGGATGAGGGCGCCGCCCATGGTGGGCGTGCCGGCCTTGGTCAGGTGCGACTTCGGGCCATCGTCGCGCACCGCCTGGCCGATCTTGTATTCGGTCAGCTTGCGGATGAGCATGGGACCGAACATCCAGCAGATGGCGAGCGAACTCATCATCGCCAGCACCGCGCGCAGCGTGATGTAGTTGAACACGTTGAAGGCGCGGACGTCCTGCGCCAGCCAGCGGGCAAGTTCAAGAAGCATGGGTGTCGTATCCGGAGTGTGCGATCAGCGCGTCGGCGACGCGCTCCATGCGCATGAAGCGCGAGCCTTTCACCAGCACCGTGGTGGAGGCGTCGAGCTGCGGGCGCAGGGCGTCGGCGATGGCCGCGTGATCGGGGTAGTGGAGGGCGCCGCTGCCGAAGGCGGCAACCGCCGCGCGTGCGGCGTCGCCGGTGGCGAGCAGCGCGTCGATGCCGCGCTCCAGCGCGTAGGCGCCGGCTTCGCGGTGGAATTCAGGGCCCTGGTCGCCGACTTCGCCCATGTCGCCGAGGACCAGCACGCGGCGCCCGGTGGCGGACGACAGCACGTCGATGGCGGCGCGCACCGAATCCGGGTTGGCGTTGTAGCTGTCGTCGATCACGGTGCTGCCGGCCAGACCGGCTCGCACCTGCTGGCGGCCCTTGACGCCTTCGAAGCGGTTCAGCGCCCACACGACCGCGGCCATGTCGGCGCCGGCGGCGAGCGCTGCCGTCGCGGCGCACAGCGCGTTGCGGGCATTGTGCAGGCCGGGCACGCGCAGCGTGATGCGCGCGGTGCCGAAGGCGCCGTGCAGGTCGAGGCGGTAGCCCAGTCCTTCCGGGGTGGCGTCTGCGGTCACTTCGGCCGCACGGTCGAGGCTGAAGCGCAGCACCTGGCGGCCGGCGTTGCGGCCGCACCAGTAGTCGGCGAAGTCGTCGTCGCCATTGACCACGGCGACGCCGTCGGCACCGAGCGCGTCGAACACGTCGCCGTTCTCGCGCGCGACTTCGGCCACGCTGTTCATGAATTCGAGGTGTTCGCGCTGGGCGTTGTTCACCAGCGCCACGGTCGGTTTCGCCATGCCGGCCAGCCAGGCGATCTCGCCCGGATGGTTCATGCCCATCTCGATCACCGCCATGCGGTGCGTGTCGCGCAGACCGAACAGCATCAGCGGTACACCGATGTCGTTGTTCAGGTTGCCGCGCGTGGCCAGTACCGCGCTGTCCGGCTGCCAGCCGACGCTGGCAGCGTGGGCACGCAGGATGGCGGCGATCATTTCCTTGACCGTGGTCTTGCCATTGCTGCCGGTGACGCCGATCAGCGGCAGCGTGAAGCGGCTGCGCCAGGCACGCGCGATGTCGCCCAGCGCGATGCGGGTGTCGGCCACGCGGATCAGCGTGCCGGCCGCGTGCGTGCAGTCGTGTGCAATCACGGCAGCGGCGGCTCCGGCGGCCTGCACGTCGGCGATGAAGTCATGCGCGTCGAAGCGCTCGCCGCGCAGCGCGACGAACAGGTCGCCGGTCTTCACCGCGCGGCTGTCGGTCGAGAAGCCGCGGATGTCGACATCCGGCCCGCTCAGCGTGCCGCCACAGGCGGCGGCCACGTCCGAGGCTGTCCACAGCGCGCTCATTGCACACCTCCTCGGGCGGCGAGGGCGGCGGCGGCCTGGTCGGCGTCCGACCACGGCGTGCGTGCACCGGCGACTTCCTGATAGGGCTCGTGTCCCTTGCCGGCGATCAGTACCACGTCACGCGGATCGGCGCCGGTCACCGCGGCGCGGATCGCGACCGCGCGGTCGCGTTCGCGCTGCACGTCGGCGCATGTGGGCAAGCCGGCCGCGATGTCATCGAGGATGGCGTCCGGATCTTCGCCGCGCGGGTTGTCCGAGGTGATCCAGGTCCGCGCGGCGTGTTCGTAGGCGACCGCGCCCATCAGCGGCCGCTTGCCCGGGTCGCGATCGCCGCCGCAGCCGAACACGCACAGCAGACGACCGCCGCGCGCCGCCGCCACCGGCTGCAGCGCGCGCAGCGCCTGTTCCAGCGCGTCCGGCGTGTGGGCGTAGTCGACCACCACCAGCGGCTCGCCGCGGCCACCGAGACGCTGCATGCGGCCGGGCGGCGGCACCAGCCCGCCGGCGACGCGCGCGGCGTCGCTCAGCGACACGCCGGCGTGCAGCAGGCAGCCGGTCACCGCGAGCAGGTTCTGCACGTTGAAACGGCCAACCAGGGCCGCGTCCACCACCGCGCGGGCGTCGCCCTGTTCGATGTCGAAATGCAAGCCGTGCGCCGGATCGACGTTGCGGGCGCGCAGGCCGGTCACGCCGGAGGGCAGGTCGGCGTCCAGCGCGCAGCCGGTTACCGGCAGGCGCGCCGCCGTAGCGGTGGCGAGCAGGCGGCCGAAGGCGTCATCGGTATTGATCACCGCGGCCTGCAGACCCGGGTGGGAGAACAGCGCGGCCTTGGCCGCCCCGTAATGCTGCATGTCCGGGTGGTAGTCGAGGTGGTCGCGGGTGAGGTTGGTGAAGGCCGCGGTGTGGATGCGCACGCCGTCTATGCGCCGCTGGTCCAGGCCGATCGACGACACCTCCATCGCGCAGGCGGTGGCGCCGGCGGCGCGCAGGTCGGCCAGCGTCTGATGCACGCTCACCACGTCGGGCGTGGTGTTGGCGGATTCCGCCAGCTGACCCGGCAGGCCGCAGCCCAGCGTGCCGATGACACCGCAGCGGGTGCCCAGCGCCTGCATGGCCTGTGCGACCCACTGGCTGACCGAAGTCTTGCCGTTGGTGCCGGTAATGCCGATCACGTGCAGCGCGGCCGACGGGTGGTCGAGCAGGGCGTCCGCCAGTGCGCCTGCATGGGCGCGCAGGTCATCGATCTCGATCACCGGCACCGTCGTGCCGGCCGGTGCGCCCCCGGCCTCGCACAGCACCGCGCAGGCACCGGCCGCGATGGCGGCGTCGATGAAGCGGCGACCGTCGGTGCGCTGACCGGGCAGCGCGAAGAACAGGTCACCCGGCTGCACCCGGCGCGAATCCGCGCGCACCGCACGGGGCGTGATGCCGTGGCGGGCCAGTGCCTCGCGTACGCGGGCGACGGTCTGTCCGGCGTCGGCGGCGCTCACCAGCCCTCCTTGCCGGTGACCGAATTCTTCGCCATCTGCAGGGCGGGCACCGGGGCGTCCGGCGGCACGCCGGTGGCGCGCAGCGTCGCATTCATGATGTCGGAGAACACCGGAGCGGCGACCTGGCCGCCGTAATGCACGCCGTTCGACGGCTCGTCGATCATCACCGCGACGATGTAGCGCGGGTCGGACACCGGCGCGAAACCGACGAAGGAGGCGATGTACTTGTTCGCGTAGGCGCCGCCTTCGAGCTTGTGCGCGGTACCGGTCTTGCCGGCCACGCGGTAGCCCGGAATCTGCGCCTTGGGTGCGGTGCCGCCCGGGCCGGCCGCCATTTCGAGCATGCGGCGTACTTCGCGGGCGGTCTGGGCCGAGAACACCTGCAGGCCATTGACCTGCGGCGTATCGACCCGGGTCAGCGACAGCGGAATGAGGTCGCCGTCGCGGGCGAACACCATGTATGAGCGGGCCATCTGCATCAGCGTGACCGACATGCCGTGACCGTAGGACATGGTGGCCTGTTCCACCGGCTTCCAGCTCGCGGCCGGCCGCAGACGGCCACCGGCTTCGCCCGGGAAGCCCAGGCGCAGCGGCGAACCGAAGCCCATCTGGTCATAGACGTGCCACATTTCCGACGGCTTGAAGGTGCCGGCGATCTTGGCCACGCCGATGTTGGACGACTTCTGGATCACTTCGGCCAGCGTGAGCGTGCCGTGCGAATGCGCGTCGCCGATCGAGGCGCGGCCGAAGAACAGCTTGCCGGAACAGTCCACCGGCGTATCGAAGGTGTAGCGACCGCTCTCCAGCGCCATCGCGGCGATGATGGGCTTGATGGTCGAACCCGGCTCGTAGGTGTCGGTGAAGGCGCGGTTGCGCAGCGGCGGGCCGCTCAGCTGGTCGCGGTTGTTCGGGTTGTAGGTGGGCCAGTTGGCCAGCGCCAGCACCTCGCCGGTGCGGGTGTCGAGCACCACTGCGCTGCCGGCTCGCGCCTTGTGGTCGGTCACCGCCTGCTTGAGCTTGCTGTGCACCAGGAACTGCAGCCGCGCGTCGATCGCCAGGCGCACATCGCCTCCGTCGCGCGGCGGGGCCAGCACCTCGATGTCCTCGACCACATTGCGGCGGGCGTCTGTGATGACGCGGCGCTGGCCGACCTGACCGGTCAGCGGCCGGTTCATCGCCAGTTCGATGCCTTCCAGACCGTTGTCGTCCATGCCGGTGAAACCGACCACGTGCGCGCTCACTTCGCCGTGCGGGTAGTAGCGGCGGTATTCCGGTTCGGCGCGGATGCCCGGCAGCTTGAGGGCCAGAATCTGCTTGGCGACCTCGGGCTGCACCTGACGCTTCAGATAGCTGCGGCCGCGGTTCTCCGGAATCCTGCGGGCGATCTCGCGATGGTCCATGCCCAGCAGTTCGGCCAGCTGACGGATCTGCGCCGGCGACAGCTTCTCGGCGCCGATGTCCTTCGGATTGGCCTTGGCGTCGCTCCGGGTCGGACGCGACTCGGCGACGATGGCCGACACCTGGGTGCTCATCGCCAGCACCTGCTCGTTGCGGTCGAGCACGCGGCCGCGCGAGGCCGGCGTCGGCAGCACGCGCGAGAAGCGCTCTTCGCCCTTGCGCTGATAGAACTCGTCATTGACCACCTGCAGCCAGAAGGCGCGGGCGACCAGACCGCCGAACAGCGCCATCATGACGATGAGCATCAGGCGGGCGCGCCAGGCGGGCAGCAGTTCGGCGAGCAGCGGGTTGTGGGCGAACTTCATTGTCCGGCCTCGGTGGAGTCGATCACGATGATGCGGTTCGGGTCGGGCGCACGCATGCGCAGCTTGGTTTCCGCCAGATCGGAAATCCGGGCGTGCGCCGCCAGCGCTCCCTGTTCGATCTGCAGCTGGCCCCACTCGGTTTCGAGCACCCGCATGCGGGTGAGCTCGCGTTCGAGTTCGGTGTGCAGCGCGCGCGAGCGGTGCTGCGACGACACCATGGACACCGCGCTGACGACCAGCGCGGCGATCAGGAGCAGATTCAGGCGCAGCACGTCAGGCCACCTTTTCCGCGACCCGCAGCGTGGCGCTGCGTGCCCGCGGGTTGCGGGCCAGTTCGTCGTCGCCGGCACGGACGCGGCCGATCAGCTTCATCTTCGGCTGCGGCAGCTGGTCGGCACGCAGCGGCAGATTGCGCGGCGGCTGTGGCGGCGAGGCCTGGTCGGCCATGAAGCGCTTGACCATGCGGTCTTCCAGCGAGTGGAAGGAAATGACCGCCAGCCGCCCGCCGGGCTTCAGGGCCGCCAGTGCCTGCGGCAGCACTAGCGACAGCTCTTCAAGCTCCTGATTGATGAAAATCCGTAGAGCTTGAAAGCTGCGCGTCGCCGGATGCTGGCCCGCCTCGCGCGTGCGGACAGCGGACGCCACGATCGCGGCAAGCTGGGTTGTGCTGTCGACAGGCCGCTCGCTCCGAGCAGCAACAATCGCCTTTGCAATCGCTGAAGCAAACCGTTCTTCGCCATAGTCCCTGATGACCTCCCTGATGTGCGCTTCTTCGGCGCGTGCAAGCCACTGCGCCACCGTTTCACCCCGGCTGGTGTCCATGCGCATGTCCAGCGGTGCGTCCTGCCTGAAACTCATGCCGCGCGCCGCCTCGTCCAGCTGGGGCGAGGACACGCCGATGTCGAGCAGCACGCCATCCACGTCGTGCACGCCGAGTTGTTCAAGTACCGCCCCCATTTCCGCGAAGCGCGCGTGCACCAGCGTGAAACGGGGATCGGTGATGGACTGGCCGGCGGCAATGGCCGTCGGGTCGCGGTCAAGCGCGATCAGCCGCCCGTTCGGGCCCAGCCGCTCGAGCAGCGCGCGGCTGTGACCGCCGCGACCGAAGGTGCCGTCCACGTAGACGCCCTCGGGGCGCACCGCCAGCGCGTCCAGCGCTTCGGTGAGCAGAACCGGGATGTGCGTCATGTCAGGCCCGCCCGGATGCCGACTGTCGCGGCGCAGTGCGGGACGACCACGCATCGCAGGACCGGTGCGCAGGGAAGGCGTGCAGGGTGACCATCTTCAGAACCTGAACGAACCGGTGACTTCGGACGGCAGCGGCACCGCGCCTTCGCGTGCGTCGCGGGCGGCGGCTTCGGCGTTCCAGCGTGCTTCGTCCCACAGCTCGAAACGGTTGCCGCGGCCGACCAGCATGACGCCCTTGGTCAGACCGGCGCGCTCGCGCAGGTCGGCGCCGAGCAGCAGGCGGCCAGCGCGGTCTATGGTTTCGTCGCGCGCGTTGGCGGTGAAGCTGAGCTTGAAATCGTTGCTGGCCTGATCGAGATCCGGCAGCTGGTCCAGACGGGCCAGCAGTGCTTCGAACTCGGGCAGCGGGTAGAGCAGGATGTGTTCGCGGGTGCGGGCGGTCATGACGACTTCGCCCTCGCACATGTCCATCAGCTTTTTGCGCGGACGAGCAGGGATGACGATGCGGTGCTTGTCATCCATGGTGAGTCGTGTCGTCCCGTAGAACATGCGCGTGCCCGGAAAGGCCTGGTCAGGAGCGGCGGACTGGAGCGGCGGTCAGAATCGTCTTTCCCACAATCACTCCACTTTTTATCCAATATTGCTCCACTTTAGCCATCGGCCGGCCCCCGGTCAATAGCCGTAACGCTGCAAATTCATTGCTGCAACAAGGACTTAGATGCGAATTTCGTCACGCATCAAAAATAAAAACCCTTTGTTTTTAATGGGATAGAAAATGAACTGAATGTGGGGTGTGAACAGATGCGCGCGCCATGCGGCGGCGTGGAGCGAAGTGGGTGAAAGTGGGGCGCCTGTGCTGCGGAGGGGATGAAACGTGGGCGGTGCGGCGGGTCAGCGCCGTCGGGTCATCCGGCAGGGAGTGGAAGTCCGCCTGTAAGCCGGGTTCTGTTGTGCGCGAACGCACCGGCAACCATTCATCTGGGCGGCGTGTTGCCACGCCGCTCGAGCAGCCTACCCGGAAGCGACACGAGCCGCGTCATGGCTTCCCTATTTGGCCTTGCCCCGGATGGGGTTTTGCATGCCGCACGTGTTGCCACGTACGCGGTGGGCTCTTACCCGGCGTTGCCGCCCGCCCGAAGGCGCACCATTTCAACCTTGCCTGATCCTTGCGGCCATCGGCGGTATGTTTTCTGTTCCACTTTCCGTCGCCTTGGGCCGCGCTTTCGCGCGGCTTGCTGCGCCCGGCCGTTAGCCGGCATCCTGCTCTGCGGGGCCCGGACTTTCCTCCGCGCTTGCGCGCCGCGGTTGCCCGGCGGACTTCCGGCACGGATTGTACCCCGCCCCGCACTCAAGAACCGGCCGCGCCGGCCGTTCAACCGGGATCGCGTCCCGTCAGGCTTTCCGCTTCGTCCGCATGAATCCGGTTTCACGGCTTGGTCGTCATTTCGCACTGCACTGGCTGGCATGGCTGCTGTCCGCCATCGGGCTCGCGCTGCTGACCGCGGATTTCAGCGGACTGCTCGGCGAGGTGCTGCACGAACGGGTGTCGCGGTCGGGCATCGCGCTTCAGCTGGTGCCGGTGCTGCTGCTGGGCGTGGTGCTGTGTGCGGTCGGCATTGCGCTCGACCGCGCACGGCTGGAACTTGAGCGCGCGCAGGCCGAACTGGAACGCGCCCAGCTGCTGGGTCGGACCGGAACCTGGGCGCACGCCGACGGCCGTTTCCTGTGGTCGCCGCGGGCGCTGGCCATCCTCGGCCTGCCGGCCGAAGCGGCGGTCGATTTCGAGGCGCTGCTCGCGCGGGTGGTGCCGGAGGACCGTGCCCGGCTGGAGCGTGCCTGGCGAACCGCGAATGCCGGTGCCCGCCACCGGGCGGAATTCAGTATGAACGACGGCGAGGGTGGGCAGCGTCGCCTGCTGTTCGAAGGCCGGCTGGAACAGATCGGCGACAGCGGTCCGCGGCTGGCCGGCATCGTCCAGGACACCAGCGAACAGTTCCGCATGGAGGGCGCGCTACGCCGTGCGTCGCGCTACCAGCGGGCGCTGCTCGACAACTTCCCTTTCATGGTGTGGCTGAAGGACCGCAATCTGCGCTTCCTGGCGGTGAACCGTCCTCTGGCCCAGGCCGGCGGCCTGAGCGATCCGGACGAGGCGTGCGGTCTCGGCGACGAAGATCTGTGGCCGTCGGCAGAGGCGGCCGCCTACCGCGCCGAGGACCTGGACGTGCTGGCCAGCCGTTCACCGCTCTACTCCGAAAAGCGGGTCGGCGACGGCGAGCAGGCGCAGTGGTACGAATCGTGGACCGCACCGGTGCTGGACGACAATGGTGAACTGCTGGGCACAGTGGGCTATGCCCGCGACATCGGTGGACGCAAGCGGGCGGAAGCCGCGCTCGCGCGCAGCCGCGACCGTTTCGCCGAGGTCGGCCGGCTGCAGGCCCGTTTCATCGCCGGCGAGCCGGAAGACAGCCTGTATGCCTCGCTGCTGGATCTGGCCTGCGAACTGTCCGGCTGTGCCGACGGATTCCTGGCCGAAGTGGCGCATGACGCTGCCGGCGTCGCGCAGATCAGCCTGCTCGCCTGTCGCGACATCGACTGGCTGGGCGAGCGTGCCGACCTGATCGACATCGCGCTGCGTGCCGACGGCGCGCCCTGTGCGCCGGGCCAGGTGATCGCCGCCGCCGGCGACGGGCCGGACGGCCGCGGTCTGCTCTGCCTGGCGGTCACCCGCGGCACGCGGCTGACCGGGCTGATCGGACTGGGCGTACCCGACGGACGGCTGGGCGAAATCGCGCTGGCCGACCTGCAGGTGGCGGTCAGTTCCTTCGGCCTCATTCTGGAGGCCGGACTGCGCGAACGGGCGCGCCAGCGCACTGAAGCCGATCTGGTCCGCCACCGCGACCGGCTGGCCCAGATGGTCGAGCTGCAGCTGTCTGACACGCTGACGGCGAAACAGTCGGCCGAGCGTGCGCACAGCGCGCGCAGCGAATTTCTGGCCCGCGTGTCGCACGAACTGCGCACGCCCATCCACGCCATCCTCGGCTTTTCGCGGCTGGCGCTGCGCGACGCCGACCGGATGCCGGACGGCACCCGTCACCGGCTCGACGCCATCCGCCAGAACGGCGAACGCCTGCTGGCACGGGTCGACGATCTGCTCGACCTGTCTCAGCTGCAGTCGGGCGCGCTCACCCTGAACCGCACCTGCTGCGACATCGCCGAAATCGTGTCCGACGTGGTGAGCGATCTGCGCGGAGCCGCGGTCGAGCGCAGGCTGTCACTGCGGCTGGAAGGCGCCGGCCATGCGGTGCCGGGCGATGCAGATCGCGTCCGACTGATGCAGGTGCTGACCCGCATGCTGTCGCACGCGCTGCGCGCTACGCCGGAGGGCGGCGAGGTCGTGGTGACCGTGGTGGCGGACCACAGTGACGGCTGCCACGGCGCCCGGGTGAGCATCGCCGACCAGGGCGGTGCGCTGGGCGAGGGCGGGCTGGAGCGCCTGTTCGATCCGTTCGAGCAGGTGGGCTCTTCCCGTGGTCATGGTCCGGATGTCGGGCTGGGTCTGGCGGTGTGCCGCGAAATCATGACCCTGCACCAGGGCTGGATACGTGCGGCCGAAGTGGGGTTGCCGGACGGCCGGGTGATCGGTACCCGGCTCGATCTGTGGCTGCCGGCGCCGGTCGATGTCGCGGTGCCGGCCTAGCCCAGCAGCTGGCACGCTGCGCGTTCGCCCCACCACGACGCTTCCTCGAACAGCGACAGGCCGCCGAGATCGGCGTGCGCATGCAGCACGCGGCCACCGCGATCGCGCAGTGCGCGCGCAGGTGCGTCGAGGAAGCCGGGCGTCGGGATCGCCATGCCATGCCCGCGCAGCACCAGTTCCACCGCGTTCAGACGGTGCCGCCAGCGGCGGTCGTAGGCGGCGTCCAGATCGGCCAGCGCGAATTCAAGCAGGTCCGCCTCGCCGGCCGACGCCAGCCAGCGGCGCGCCTCGCCGGCATCGCCCCAGCCGGCGCGATAGGCGGTGAACACGGTGGCTGCCGGCCGCGCCACCCGGGTGAGCTGGTGGGTGGCCACCACATAGCCCAGTCCCTGGCCGCCGAGCACCACGTTGTCCCAGGCCAGATCGGCGCCCGCGCGTTCGTGAGGAAAGCCGTCCAGCAGCAGATTGGCGACCAGCCAGGGCGCGGTTTCCGGCAGCGCCTCGCGCGGCAGCGCGGCCGCCAGTGCGGGGTCGATGTGCCGCGCCACGTGCAGCGGCATGGCGCAGATGACCCGGTCGGCCACCAGCGTCACGGAGCGGCGGTCGGCGGTTTGCACCATGAGCTCGACCGCCGCGCGCCGCTCGTTCAGCGCCACCGCGTGGCCGGACAGCGTGCGCACAGCCGCCGCGCGCCGCAGCCCGGCGGTCAGTGCCGACAGGCCCTGCGGCCAGGTCAGGACCGCGCCTGCCTCGGCATTGCGCGCACGGCCGCGCCGGCAGCAGAAATAGTGCAGCCCGGCCCAGGCGGACACCCTGTCCGGGCGCGCCCCGTAGTCGTCGCGCATCGCGTAGTCGATGTAGTGGCGCAGCGGCGGGTGGGTGTGGCCGGCTTCCTCCAGCCATCGCGAGAAGGTCTGGCGGTCGAGCGTGCGCAGCGCCGGGTCGCTCGAACTGGCGGCCAGCGGTAGCGCGAACGCCGGGCGTCCGTCGTCGCCGCGGCGGGCGGACCAGGCGGTCATGTCGGCACTGAAGCGGGCGGCGGCCGCGGCGTCTGCTGCGGTCGAGGTCGGCAGCAGGCCTTCATGCCAGATGCCGTCCGCCAGGGTGCGTTCGGCCGCCGGATGCACCAGCGCCTGTTCGTCGTACTCAGGGGCGTCATCGCGCAGGCCGCCGGTGAGCACGCCGAGGTCAGCCAGCAGTTCGCGCACGTGCGCGAGGCCCGGATCGGGCAGCGGCAGGTAGTGAGCGCCGCGCGGGCAGGCAATGCCGCCGAGCAGGCTGCCGGCGGCATTGCCATCCGGCTCCGGGCCGTCGACCAGCAGAACGTCGCGCCGGCCCTCGCGCGCCAGCCGCCAGGCGGCGGTCAGGCCGGCCACGCCGGAGCCGAGGATGGCTACGCCGCAGCGCAGTTCGCCCGAGGGCGGCGGAAGGGTCGCCGCCTCGCGCAGCGCATGGCCCTCGCGCAGTCCCGGTCGTAGCACGGTGACGAGCGGTGCGGCAGGCGTGCAGCCGGCCAGCCAGGGCAGGGCGGTCAGCGCGCCGGCGCCGGCGATGAAGTCGCGGCGCTTCATCGCATCTGCCGCGACCAGTCTTCTTCGAAGTAATGCACCAGCATCTGCGTGTTCAGCCGGTTCGGCTCGACCGCTGGCGCACGCATGTCCGGCGGGAAGTCGAACATCTGCGCCAGGGTGCGCGCATCCAGATGGCGCAGACCGGCGGGCAGTGCGGACGGCGGCCGGTAGCCGGCTTCGCGCCCGGCGATCAGGAAGCCCCAGTCGCCGAAGCTGGGCACGCTGGCGTGATAGGGCGCGGTGTGCAGGCCGGCTTCGCGCAGCGTGGCGTCCACGCACCAGTAGGCGCGCGGCGCGTACCAGGGCGAGGTGGACTGCACGACGATGAGGCCGCCGGGCGCCAGGTGGCGCGCCATCAGCCGGTACATCGGCACCGCATACAGCTTGCCCAGCGCGTAGTGCGATGGGTCCGGGAAGTCGGCGATGATGAGGTCCCAGCCCGGTCCTGCCGCGGTTTCCAGCCACTGCGCCGCGTCCGCGTTCACGGTGGTGACCCGCGGATCGCGCAGCGCATGGGCGTTGAGCGCAGCCAGTGCGTCGGTGTCGCGGAACAGCCGGGTCATGGCCGGGTCGAGTTCGATCAGCGTCACCTGTTCGATCTGCGGGTACTTCAGCACCTCGCGCACCGCCAGCCCGTCGCCGCCACCCAGCACCAGTACCCGCCTTGCCTGCGGCAGCGCGGCCAGCGCCGGATGCACCAGCGCTTCGTGATAGCGGTGCTCGTCGCGGGTCGAGAACTGCAGATTGCCGTTCAGATAGAGCCGGGTGTCGTCCTGCCAGCGGGTGAGCACGATGCGCTGGAAAGGCGTGGTCTCGCGATGCACCACGCTGTCGCCGTACAGGCCGGCTTCGGCCGCGTCCGTCAGTTTCTGCGCCCAGGCCAGCGCGGCCAGCAGCACCGCCAGCACCAGCAGGCCGCGCAGCTTCAGCGCGCGTGCCTGCGGCAGTTCGGCCCGGTAGCGATG
Organism: Methyloversatilis universalis FAM5; assembly: GCF_000214035.2. Classification (GTDB taxonomy): domain Bacteria; phylum Pseudomonadota; class Gammaproteobacteria; order Burkholderiales; family Rhodocyclaceae; genus Methyloversatilis; species Methyloversatilis universalis. Next base: position 129,924 of record NZ_AFHG01000028.1, read on the forward strand.
GGTGAGCCAGAGACCGATGCCGGCATTGAGCAGGCCGAACACCACCGCGGTGCGCGCCAGTCCGAGCAGCGGCGCGAACACCAGCGGAAACAGCAGCGATACCGCCAGCGCGCCGAGGTAGTCGAAGGTGAGCACCCGGCTCACCAGTGCCTCGAAGGCCTGCTTGCGCTGGTGCAGCAGGCGCATCACCAGCGGGATTTCCATGCCCACCAGCACGCCGATCAGCAGTACCAGCGCGTACAGCGACACGCGGAACGGCGAACCCGCCCAGGCGTAAATCAGGAACAGCGCACAGGCCGACAGACCACCGAGCAGGCCCACCATCAGTTCGATGTCGATGAAGCGGGCCAGCAGCGCCTTTTCGTCGACGTACTTCGACAGGTGGGAGCCCACGCCCATCGCGAACAGATAGGTGCCGATGATGGTGGAAAAGCGCAGCACCGATTCGCCCAGCAGATAGCTGGCGAGCGCGCCGGCGATCAGTTCGTAGGCCAGGCCGCAGGAGGCGACCACGAATACCGCGACGATGAGGCCCGGGTGGTGCCGGCCGGCATCCGTGCCGGGTGTCGCGCTGTCATGCAGATCGGGTGTGGAGCGGGATTGCGGCAGCATGGGGCAGCGGCTAGAGTGCGGGCGCAGAGTCGACCGGAAACGCGCCATCATGCCGCAACTGCCGCTGGATCAGTTCTACCTCTATCTGAAGCATCTGCTGTCCGGACTGGTCATGGTGGCCGCCTTCGCCGCGGTCTATGTGCGGGTCACGCCCTTCCACGAACTGCCGCTGATCCGCCGCGGCTGCACCGCCGCCGCGCTGTCGCTGGCCGGTGCCATCGCCGGCTTCTCGCTGACCGTGGCGTCCAGCATCCTGCACAACGACCACTACCTGATGTTCATCGTCTGGGGCACGCTGGCTGCGGTGGTGCAGATGGCGGCCTATCTGCTGATCGAACGCAGCCTGCCGGAAATGAAGGTGGCGATCGAAGCGAACAATATCGCGATGGGTGCGCTGATGGGCACGGTGTCGCTGGTGGTCGGTGTGATCAACGCCGCCTGTCTTTCCTGAGATGAGGGCCCCCACGCTCGCCCTTGGGGCGGCCCTGCGGGCGGCGCGGGCCCGGTTCAGGCGTCGTTGTAAGGTGACGAACAGTGGAACAACTGAGAGGAGTCGACGATGGGTATCGGTGATTTCATCAAGAAGCAGTTCATCGACGTACTGCAGTGGAACGAGGACGGCGATGGCGTGCTGGCCTGGCGCTACCCGATGCAGGACTTCGAAATCCAGTACGGCGCGAAGCTCACCGTGCGCGAGTCGCAGATGGCGGTGTTCGTCAATGAAGGCAAGGTGGCGGACGTGTTCGGCCCCGGCCTGCACACGCTGAACACGAACACCCTGCCGGTGCTCACCTATCTGCAGAACTGGGACAAGCTGTTCGAATCGCCCTTCAAGAGCGACGTCTATTTCTTCAGCACCCGGCTGCAGCTCGGCCGCAAGTGGGGCACGCCGCAACCGGTCACGGTGCGCGACGAGGATTTCGGCATGGTGCGGCTGCGCGCTTTCGGCATGTATTCGTACAAGCTGGCCGACCCGAAGAAGTTCTTCACCGAAATCAGCGGCACGCGCGACACCTACTCGGTCGATGACCTGGAAATGCAGCTGCGCAATCTGGTCGTGTCGACCATGAGCAGCACGCTGGGCAATTCGGCCGCCCCCTTCCTCGACATGGCGGCCAATCTGGGCGTGATGTCGGACGCGGTGAAGACCGCGATGACGCCGGTGTTCGAGCGCTACGGCGTGGCGATCGACAATTTCGCGGTCGAAAGCATTTCGCTGCCGGAAGAACTGCAGAAGGCGCTCGACACCCGCATCTCGATGGGCATGGTCGGCAATATGGCCGCCTATACCCAGTACCAGACCGCCAACGCGATTCCGCTGGCCGCGCAGAACGAGGGCGGGCTGGCCGGCATCGGTGCCAGTCTGGGCGCCGGCCTGACCATGGGGCAGGTGATGACCGAGGCGATGCGTGCGGCTCAGGCCGGCACGCCGGCTGCAGCACCCGCTGCTGCCCCGGCCGTCGATACCCCCGAGGCCCGGCTGGGCAAGCTGAAGTCGCTGCTCGACGGCGGCCTCATCACCCAGGCCGACTATGACGCGGCCAAGGCGGACGTGATCAAGCAGATCACCGGCGGCTGATCCTCCGCATGGCGATGTACCAGGCGGCCTGCCCCGGCTGCGGTGCGCCGGTCGAATTCCGTTCGGCCGCGTCACGCATGGCGGTGTGCGGCTACTGCCGCACCACGCTGCTGCGCGACGCCGACGCGGTGCGCGACATCGGCAAGCAGGCGGCGCTGATCGAGGACCACTCGCCGGTACAGATCATGACTGCCGGCCAGTACGCCGGTCAGGGCTTCACCGTGGTCGGCCGCATCCAGCTTCGCTACGAGCATGGCGTGTGGAACGAGTGGTATCTGCTGTTCGACGACGGCAGCGGCGGCTGGCTGGGCGATTTCGCAGGTCAGTTCGTGCTGACCCGGCCGGATGGCGACGCGGTCGGCCCGCCGCTGTTTGACAAGGTCGAGCCGGGCAATCGCTGGTCGCACGGCGGCACCTTCTGGCACGCGGCCGACATCCGCAAGGCGGAATGCGTGGCGGCCGAAGGCGAACTGCCGTTTCCGGTCGACGCGCGCTGGGTGGCGCGGGTGATCGACTACCGCCACCGCGACGAATTCCTGACGCTGGACTATTCCGACCTGCCGCCGGTCTGTTACCGCGGGCGCGCCGTGTCGCTGGCCGGTCTGCATGCCCAGCGCCTGCGCGACGCGGACGAGGTGGCCGGCCGCGCCGGGCGGCTGAAGGGCGGCGTGGCCACACTGGTCTGCCCGGCCTGTGGCGCGCCGACCGCGGTGGTGCCCGGCGCCACCCAGCATCTGACCTGCCCGTCCTGCCGGTCGCAGATTTCGCTGGCGGCCGGTCAGGCCGAAGTGGTGAGCCGGCAGGCGGCGGACGACCGTGCGGTCGGCGCCACGCTGCAGGCGGGCGAAACGCTCACCATCGAAGGTCTGGCCTGGCGGGTAATGGGCTGGCTGCGCTGCGGCGTGCCGGCCGACGCCTCCGAACCCGAGTGGTTCGAGTACCTGCTGTATGCGCCACAGGCCGGATTCTCCTGGCTGGTGGAAACCCGTCAGGGCTGGCAGCGCGCCCGCGTGCTGGATGCCTGGCCGGAGAGCTTCAGCGCCACTGCGGCGACGCTGGCCGGCCAGGCCTTCGTGCGTCGCTACCTGTATGTGGCGGAGGTGCGTCAGGTGGTGGGTGCCTTTCCGTGGCAGGCGCGTGCCGGCGACCGCACCGAGATCGGTGAATACGTGCAGGGCGACCGGGTGCTCAATCTGGAACGCAGTAAGCACGAGATGGGCTGGTCGCTGGCCGAGCCGGTGTCGCTGGACCAGGTGGCCAGCTGGGCCGGGCGCAGGCTGGCGTCCATCGCCACGGCGCCTGCCGGGCTGAGTACCGACAGTCCGGTGCTGCTCGATGCGGCCGGCAAGGCCACGCTGAAGCCGCTGGCCTGGACCTTCACCGGTCTGATCGGCGTGCTGAATCTGCGCTACATCCTGCCCTTCAACATCGATGCGCTGGTGGTGACCGGCATCGCGCTCTACCTGCTGTGGCTGCCGCTGAACGTCAAGGAGTCTGACTGATCATGCGGGTGTTCTATGGTGTCTATGCCCTCGTACTGCTGCTGATCAGCCTGGCCATCAATGCCGACGACGCGGGCGGACGTTCGCGCTCCTACTCGTCCGGCTCGGGTTCCGGTTCGTCCTGGGGCTCGGGCCACAAATGACACTGCCGCCGCAGGGCCACCACGTGCTGCTTGACCTGTACGGCGTCGAGCCTGCGCCGCTGGCCGATGTCGCGCTGATCGAGGCGACGCTGACCGAAGCTGCGCGGCGGGCGGGCGCCCGCGTGCTCGGTACGCAGCTGCATCCCTTCGGCCCCGGCCAGGGCGTGACCGGTGTGCTGCTGCTAGCCGAATCGCACATCAGCATCCACACCTGGCCGGAACACGGTTATGCCGCGGTGGATGTGTTCATGTGTGGCGACGCCGAAGCGATGGCTGCAGCCTCGCTGATCGGCGCGCGCCTGCGCGCGGAGCGCATCGAGGTGCGCGAATGCCTCCGCGGGACTGCGGGGGCGGAAGGAAGCGATGTCTGACGACCTGCAAGGCCTACGCGATGCGGTGCTGATGAGATTCGGCCGAAATCTGTTGATGTGCCAGCAGATAGAGGCGGTCTTGAAGGACATGCTGAAGTGCAGCCGTTTCGAGGGCAGTGCGGCGGCGATGGAGGCGATGCTTGCGAAGCGGGCTGAGCGGCTCCACACATCCACGCTGGGCCTGATGGTCGGCGCGATAAAGAACGACGTGCTGTCCTGCGGGACGGACGAGGGCGAAGAAGATGTCCACGAAGACGTGCCGGATGACTGGGTCAGTTTCAGGCGCCGAATCCATGGCCCGCCGGACTTCGTCGCCCGCCGCGTCGACGACCTGGACTGGCTGCTCACTGAGCGCAATGCCCTTGCGCACCACTTCTTCCCCCGCTGGTGCCCGCATGATCCGGAAGGTCTGCGGACAGCGATTTGCCTTTTGGACGAACAGCTCGAGCGCCTTCAGCGCATACGCGAGGACTGGGTGACGCATTTGAAGTCGTGGCGGGAAGACTCGCGCGCTCTGGCTAGCTGGCTCTTATCGCCTGAAGCGGATGCCCTGATCGAGGCCCAATGGTGGGGCGAACGCCCCACACTGAAAGCCCTGAAGGACTGTGCGGCGCACGGCGCTAGGACGGATGGCTGGACCTATGTTTCGCTGGGAGCGAAGTTTGCCCGGGAACAGGCACCGGAAGAGGTTGCACAGATGCGCGAGCTATACGGCGTGCGCACGTTCACCGAACTATTGAAGGCCTATCCCGACTTCGAGGTGAAGGACGAGGTGCTACCCAATGACAGCACGCGCACGCTGTATCGCATGCGGCCAGTCGAGGGCGCGTGCGGACCGCAGGCAGGGCCAGATTCCTGATTGGGCTCGAACTCCGGGTACACTGTCGGGCTGGCTTATAGACAAGGCCCTGCCTCATGCTCAGACTGACCGAAATCAAGCTTCCGCTCGACCACCCGGAAGCGGCCCTGCGTGCCGCCGTGCTCGAACGGCTGCGCATTCCCGACGCCGACCTGCTGGCCCTCCACGTGTTCCGCCGTGGCTACGACGCCCGCCGCCGCTCGGCCATCCACCTGATCTACACCCTGGATGTCGAGGTACGCGACGAAGCGGCGGTGCTGAAGGCGCACAAACCGTCACCGCAGCTTCAGCCCTCGCCCGACACCGATTACAGGTTCGTCGCGCGTGCGCCTGAAGGGCTGGTGCGCCGGCCGGTGGTGATCGGCATGGGGCCCTGCGGCTTCATGGCGGCGCTGCTGCTGGCGCAGATGGGTTTCCGCCCCATCGTGCTGGAGCGTGGCCGCGTGGTGCGCGAACGCACCCAGGATACCTGGGGGCTGTGGCGAAAGCGGGTGCTTGATCCGGAGTCGAACGTGCAGTTCGGCGAAGGTGGCGCCGGCACCTTTTCCGACGGCAAGCTGTACAGCCAGATCAAGGACCCGAAACACTACGGCCGCAAGGTGCTGACCGAATTCGTGAAGGCCGGCGCGCCGGAGGAAATCCTGTACGTGAGCAAGCCGCACGTCGGCACCTTCCGGCTGGTCGGCATGGTGGAAAAGATACGTGCCGAGATCGAGTCGCTGGGGGGTGAAATCCGCTTCCAGGCGCGGGTCGAGGACATCGTGATCGAGGACGGCGCGGTGCGCGGCGTGAAGCTGGCCGACGGCAGCGAAATCGAGGCCGACCACGTGGTGCTGGCCATCGGTCACAGCGCGCGCGATACCTTCCGCATGCTGCACGAGCGGGGCGTATACATCGAAGCTAAGCCGTTTTCGGTCGGCTTCCGCGTTGAACATCCGCAGAGCCTGATAGACCGCGCCCGCTTCGGCGACTTCGCCGGTCACCCGGTGCTGGGTGCAGCCGACTACAAGCTGGTACATCACGCGAAGAACGGCCGCTCGGTGTACAGCTTCTGCATGTGCCCGGGCGGCACCGTGGTGGCCGCGACCTCGGAAGAGGGCCGCGTGGTGACCAACGGCATGAGCCAGTATTCGCGCAACGAACGCAACGCGAACGCCGGCATCGTGGTCGGCATTTCGCCGGAACAGGACTACCCGGGTCATCCGCTGGCCGGCATCGACCTGCAGCGCACGCTGGAGTCGCGCGCCTTCGAACTGGGCGGCGGCGACTACAACGCGCCTGGCCAGCTGGTGGGCGATTTCGTCGCCGGCCGGCCGTCGAAGGCGCTGGGCGAGGTGGAGCCGAGCTACAAGCCGGGGGTCACGCTGGGCAGTCTGGCCAGCGCGCTGCCGGAGTACGCGATCACCGCGATGCGCGAAGCCTTCCCCGCCTTCGACCGTCAGATCAAGGGCTTCGGTCGGCACGACGCGGTGCTCACCGGCGTTGAAACGCGCACCTCGTCGCCGATCCGCATCAAGCGCGATCCGCAGAGCTATCAGAGCCTGAACACGCGCGGGCTGTATCCGGCCGGCGAGGGTGCAGGCTACGCCGGCGGCATCCTGTCGGCGGCGGTGGATGGCATCGAGGTGGCCGAGGCGGTGGCGCTGAGCATGGTGGCGACGCGCTGACCGACGCAGGGCCTTGAGCCTCGTGGGCGCGGCGCCCCCGCCGCGATCGGGCGCAGGCATGCCGCGTCCGCTTGCGCCGCCCCGATCGCCGCGCCGCAGCCAGGCTTAGGCCGGCGGCGGCGATTCAGCGACCGTGTTCGAAGAAGTGCAGCAGCCGCTGCGGCAGCCAGTCGATATGGCCGCCGGGTGCGCCGCTGACATAGCCCACATGACCACCCTGAGCGGTGTATTCGGGCTGTACGTCGGACGACAGCTGATCCGGCGTGGCCAGCGACCAGGCCGGCACCATCGGGTCGTTCAGCGCCTGCAGCAGCAGCAGCGGCGTGCGCACCGATTTCAGCAGCGGTTTCGACGCGCAGCGCGTCCAGTAGTCGTCGGCATCGCGGAAGCCGTGCACCCGTGAGGTGAAGGCGTCATCGAAGTCGCGGATGGAACTGCAGCGCGCGATGGCCGTGGCGTCCACCTGGCCGGGAAAGCGCCGCGCCTTGTCCAGCGTGCGCGGCTTCATCGTGCGCAGGAAGTACTGGGCATAGACCCGGTTGAAGCCGCGGTCCAGCGTGCGGCCGGACACGCCGAGGTCCACCGGCGCGCACACCGAGGCCGCGGCGGCCAGCCAGCGCGAGGCCGCCTGGCCCTGTTCGCCCAGCCACTTGCACAGCACGTTGCCGCCCAGCGACACCCCCACCGCGTACAGCGGCGCACCGTCCGCCCGCGCATGCAGCCGCGGCAGCAGCCATTCAAGTTCGGCGCTGTCGCCCGAGTGGTAGGCGCGCAGCAGGCGGTTCGATTCGCCGGAACAGCCGCGCGCATGCACCACCACGCCATTCCAGCCGCGCGCGGCCAGCGCATGCATCAGCGCCTTGGCGTAATGACTGCCGGAACTGCCTTCCAGACCGTGGAACAGAACGACCAGCGGCTGCCGCGCGCGCGGCGGCAGCCAGTCGAGATCGAGGAAGTCGCCGTCCGGCGTGTCGATGCGCTCGCGGCTCAGCGCCGGGCGGGCCAGCGGAATGAAGCGCGGCCAGATGGTCTGCGCGTGGCCGCCGGGCAGCCAGGGCGCCGGACGGTAGGGCTGGACCATGTCAGTGCAGGATTTTCGGCAGGTCGGGACCGTCCTGCTCGGCCGGCAGCGGCGAAGCGTGGTGCAGCACCATGTGCCAGCCCAGCGGGCCGCGCGCATACACATTGGTCACCACCAGCACCGGTCGCGGCGTGCGGTCGCCCGGGGCGGACAGGGTTTCATGCACGCTGTGTATCGCCTGCAGCGCGCCTTGGGTGACCAGCGCATGGCTGATGCGCACATCGGCGTGCGGGCCGGAGAACATGCGGCGCCAGGCTTCGCGCACCGCTTCGTAGCCGCTGGCGCGCGGGCAGCCGGCGAGGATGCACATGATGTCGTCCTCGTCCGCCCATACCGCCATCAGGCCTTCGATGTCGCCGCGGTTGCGGGCATCGTAGAAGGCGGTTTCCGCCTCCTGCGGCGAGGCGAAAAAGGTCTTGCGCTGGCTTTCCATGCCGCGCCGCTCAGTGGCCGGCGATGGCCGGGCCGTGATAGCTGTAGCGGGTGCCGCAGTAGGGGCAGGCCGCCTGCCCGGTCTTGGTCACGTCGAGAAAGACACGCGGGTGGCGCGCCCACAGCGGTGCGCCGGGCAGCGGGCAATGCAGCGGAAGGTCGTTCGCGCTGACTTCGATTTCGCGTGCCTGGTCGCGGCTGGAATCGTTACCGGCTTGGGTCATGGTGTGCTCCGGACAGGAAGATGCGCGGACCGGCCGCGCACGGATTCAGGCATGTGCGCAGCGCGTGCGCCGCGCACAGCCCGGATGGGTCTCAGCGGATCGGGCTCTGCGGCTTTGCCTCAGATCCTGGTGAGCCAGCGGTGGTATTCCGGCGCGCGGCCGTTCACCGCGTCGAAGAAGCGGGCCTGGATCTTTTCGGTGATCGGACCGCGGCTGCCGGCGCCGATCAGGCGGCCGTCCAGTTCGCGGATCGGCGTCACTTCGGCGGCGGTGCCGGTGAAGAAGGCTTCGTCCGCGGTGTAGATGTCGTCGCGGGTCAGACGCTTGGACACGACCTGGTAGCCCAGCTCGGCAGCGATCTCGATCACCGACGCGCGGGTGATGCCCACCAGCGCGGACGCGATTTCCGGTTCGTAGATCTTGTTGTCCTTGATCACGAACAGGTTCTCGCCAGCGCCTTCGGCCACGAAACCATCGACGTCCAGCAGCAGCGCCTCGTCGTAACCGTTTTCGGTCGCTTCCATATTGGCGAGGATGGAGTTGGCGTAGGTGCCGGAGTACTTGGCGCGGCACATCGACACATTCACGTGATGGCGCGAGTAGGACGAAGTCTTCACGCGGATGCCGCGCTTCAGGCCGTCTTCGCCGAGGTAGGCACCCCAGGGCCAGGCGGCGATCGACACGTGCACCGAGGCGCCGCGGGTCGAAATGCCCATCTTCTCGGAGCCGAAGAAGGCGATCGGACGGATGTAGCAGGATTCCAGCTTGTTGGCGCGCACCACTTCGAGCTGCGCTTCCATCAGTTCTTCGCGGCTGTACGGCATCTTCATCATGTAGATGTGCGCCGAATTGAACAGCCGGTCGGTGTGTTCCTTGAGGCGGAAGATGGCGGTGCCGATTTCGGTGTTATAGGCACGGACCCCTTCGAAGACGGCCAGACCGTAGTGCAGCGAATGCGTCAGTACGTGCGTGGTGGCCTCGCGCCAGGGCACCAGTTTGCCGTCGTACCAGATAAAACCGTCGCGGTCGGCCATCGACATGGGAAACACTCCAGAGATTGCGGTAAACCCGTGATTTTAGCCGAAGCCGACCCTCCGGCGGCGGCTCCGGAGGGTTCGGCGCGTTAAAATCCCCCGCATGAGCGAACGCATCTGGAAACCCAACGTCACGGTGGCGGCGCTGATCGAGGACAGGGGCCGCTTCCTGCTGGTTGAGGAGCACACGTCCGACGGTCTGATGCTGAACCAGCCGGCCGGTCACCTCGAAGAGGGCGAATCACTGGTCGAGGCCTGTGTCCGCGAGGCGATGGAAGAAACTGCCCACCCCTTCACGCCGCGCGAACTGGTGGGCATCTACCAGTGGCGCAGGCCGGACGGCGAGGTGACCTATCTGCGTTTCGCCTTCGCCGGCGACGCCGGCGAAGCGATCGCGGGTCGTGCGCTGGACGAAGGCATCGTCCGCGCGGTGTGGATGACGCCGCAGGAGATCGAAGCCAGCCGCCAGCGTCATCGCAGCCCGCTGGTGTGGGCCTGCGTGCAGGACTGGCAGGCCGGCATCCGGCTGCCGCTGTCCGCGCTCCGGCATTTCGGCTGATGCGCAGGCTGATGGCCGGCCTGCTGGCGGCCATGCCGCTGCTGGCGGCGGGCGCCGGCGAACAGTCGCTGGAGGTGTGCTTCAACTACGGCTGCCAGAGCACGCAGACCGTGGTCTATGCCCCGTCGCAGATGCTGTCTCTGCACAGCGCACTGGACGGCAGCGTGGACGCGGCCGACGAGCGCGGACGGCTGCAGTACGTGCTGGCCCGCATGTACCGCTGGGCCGGCGAACAGTCGCCCATCCATGTGGACCGCGCCGGCGACTTCCTCGATGACGAAGCGTACGGGCGCATGGACTGCATCGATCATGCACGCACCACCGACCGCATGCTGCAGGCGCTGCAGGCAGTCGGCGCGCTGAAATTTCACCGTGTGATCGACATCCAGCGGCGTACCAGCTGGGTCATCATGCAGCACTTCAGTGCGGCGATCGAAGACGCGGAAGGTCACCGATATGCGGTCGATACCTGGTTTCGCGACCACGCCGAACCGGCGGTCGTGATGGATCTGAACAGATGGAAGGACGGGGGATACCCGGATGAATGAAGCACTCGCGGGCATCGCGCCCGGAAATGGTGAAACCGTGGTCGTCGGCCTGTCCGGCGGCGTCGATTCCTCGGTGTCGGCGCTGCTGCTGAAGCAGGCCGGCTACCGGGTGGTCGGCCTGTTCATGAAGAACTGGGAAGACGACGACACCGACGAATACTGTTCCACCCGGCAGGACCTGATCGACGCGGCGGCGGTGGCCGACGTGATCGGCATCGACCTCGAAGTGGTCAACTTCTCGGCCGAGTACAAGGACCGCGTGTTCGCCAGCTTCCTGCGCGAGTACCAGGCCGGCCGCACGCCGAATCCGGATGTGCTGTGCAATGCCGAAATCAAGTTCGCCGCTTTCCTCGACCACGCGATGCAGCTGGGCGCCACCCGCATCGCCACCGGTCACTACGCGCAGGTGCGGGAATTCGAAGGCCGCTTCCAGCTCATGAAGGGCGAAGACGGCACCAAGGACCAGAGCTATTTCCTGCACCGGCTGAACCAGGCCCAGCTTTCTCGCACGCTGTTTCCGGTCGGTCACCTGTACAAGCGCGACGTGCGCCGCATCGCGGCCGACGCCGGGCTGGCCAACGCGGCGAAGAAGGACTCGACCGGCATCTGTTTCGTCGGCGAACGTCCCTTCCGTGAATTCCTGCAGCGCTATCTGCCGGTTACGCCGGGCGAGATCCGCGATCTGGACAGCGAGCGGGTGCTCGGCCAGCACGACGGCCTGATGTACCACACGATAGGCCAGCGCAAGGGGCTGCGCATCGGCGGGCTCAAGGGCATGGCGGATGACGCCGGCGAGCACGACGCCTGGTACGCGGCGCGCAAGGACATGGAGAAGAACGTGCTGTACGTGGTGCGCGGGCATGACCATCCGGCGCTGCTGTCCGGGCGTCTGGTGGCTGCCGACCTGTCCTGGGTGTCCGGCGCCCTGCCGCACACCCACTGGGTCTACGCCGCGAAAACCCGTTACCGCCAGCCGGACGCGCCGTGCAGCATCGACGCGGTCGATGCGGACCGCTGCGAAATCGTGTTCGCCGAGCCGCAGTGGGCGGTCACGCCGGGTCAGAGCGTGGTGGTGTACGAGAGCAAAGTGTGCCTGGGTGGCGGCATCATCGTGTCGGCGGGCGACTGAAGGCCGGCGAGGCGGGATTCGGGGGGAGGGGCGGCACCGGTGCCGCCCGTGCATCAGTCGTGCGGAACGGTGTCGCTGAAGGAGGCGCGCTGCAGCAGCTTGTCCTGCAGACGGGCCAGATTGGGATGGGCGCCGCGCCAGTCCAGCGCGGGCTGGCGGAAGTCGAGATAGCCCAGCGCGCAGCCGACCGCGATGTCAGCCAGCGAAATGGCGGTACCGTGACACCACGCATCGTCGCCGAGGTCGGCCGCAAGCGCGGCCAGAGCGCGTTCGATCTTCAGCTGCTGACGGGCGATCCAGCCCTCGCTGCGTTCGCCGTCGGCCCGTCGTCCTTCCAGCAGGATGGCCACCGCGGCGTCGATCAGGCCGTCGGCCAGCGCCTCCCAGCGCTTGACCAGCGCCCGCTCGCGCGCCGGCGCGGGCAGCAGCTTGTTGTTGGGTGCGACACCGTCGAGGTATTCGACGATCACGCGGGAATCGAACAGGCGGGTGTCGTCGTCCAGCACCAGCACCGGAATCTTGCCCAGCGGGTTCAGATCGGGCACGCCCGAGCTGTCGGTCCACGGCGAATCGATCACGAGTTCGCAGTCGATCTTCTTTTCGGCAAGCACGACGCGCGTCTTGCGCACGTAGGGGCTGGTATACGAACCGACGAGTTTCATGGACGGTACCGATTGACGACGCCGGAATTATACCGCCGGGTCGTCGGCCGCCGGACCAGGCGTCCGGCGGGCACATGATAAAATTCGTGTTGCGTTGCACGACGCCTGTGCGTCCTGCGCCTTTCCAGTCCATCTTTCCTGCAGGTTCCTCATGAGTTCCCACGCCCTTTCCGCGCTGTCGCCGCTCGATGGTCGCTACGCCGCCAAGCTTGATCCGCTGCGCGGTCATTTCAGCGAGTACGGCCTGATCCGCAACCGCGTACGCGTCGAGATCGCCTGGCTGCGCGCGCTGGCCGCCAGCGACCAGATTCCGGAAGTGAAGGCCTTTTCGCAGGCCACGCTGGACGAACTGGATGTGGTGATCCGCGACTTCAGCGTCGAGGACGCGGCCGCGATCAAGGCCATCGAGGCGCGCACCAATCACGACGTGAAGGCGATGGAGTACTGGCTCAAGGAGCGCCTTGCGAAGAATGCCGAAGTGACCGGCGTGTCGGAGTTCATCCACTTCGCCTGTACCTCGGAAGACATCAACAACGTGTCGCACGCGCTGATGCTGGAAGAGGGCCGTCGCGACGTGCTGCTGCCGGCGCTGGACGCGGCGATCGAGCGGCTGCGCGGCCTGGCGCACGACCTGGCCGAGCTGCCCATGCTGTCGCGCACCCACGGCCAGCCGGCCAGCCCGACCACGCTGGGCAAGGAAATGGCCAATATCGCCGCCCGCCTGATGCGCGCCCGTGCCCGCATCGCCGCGGTCAGCATGACCGCCAAGTTCAACGGTGCGGTCGGCAACTACAACGCTCACCTGTCGGCCTACCCGGACGTGGACTGGCCGCAGTTCAACCGCGCCTTCATCGAATCGTTCGGGCTGGAATTCAATCCCTACACCATCCAGATCGAGCCGCACGACGCGATGGCCGAACTGTTCGACGCCATGGCGCGCGCCAACACCATCCTGCTCGATGCCGCGCGCGACTTCTGGATGTACATCTCGCTCGGCTACTTCAAGCAGAAGCTGAAGGCGGGCGAAATCGGCAGCTCCACCATGCCGCACAAGGTGAATCCGATCGATTTCGAGAACGCCGAAGGCAATCTCGGCCTGGCCAACGCGGTGCTGCGCCATCTGTCGGAAAAGCTGCCGGTATCGCGCATGCAGCGCGACCTGACCGACTCGACCGTGCTGCGCAATATGGGCGTGGCCTTCGGCTACAGCGTGCTGGCGCTGGATTCGCTGTCGCGTGGCCTGGGCAAGCTGCTGGCCGCGCCGGAAGCGCTGGCGGCCGATCTCGACGCCTGCTGGGAAGTGCTGGCCGAGCCGGTGCAGACCGTCATGCGCCGCTATGGCGTGCCCAATCCGTACGAACAGCTGAAGGAACTGACCCGTGGCCGCGGCATCGACCGCGAAGGCCTGCACGCCTTCATCGCCACGCTGGACATTCCGGCAGCCGAGCGCGAACGCCTGCTGGCGATGACGCCGGCCAGCTACATCGGCGACGCCGTCCGCCTCGCCCGCGCCATCTGATCCTGCCGGGGCCGCCGCGCCGTCCCGCCCTGCGGGGCGTGCGACGGCCCCGCTCAATTCATCGAGGACTATCCATGAGTTTTGCCGACACCCTGAAGACGCTGCCCGGCGTGTCCCACCTGTCCGCCATCCAGCTGCTGGACGCCGCCGGCGAGGTGGTCGCCACCATCGAGAACAAGCCGGGTCAGGCCGGTTCGCTGGCGGTGTACAACCATCTGGCCCAGCTGCACGGCGCGATCAATGCCGACGCGGCGAAGCAGGGGCTGGACATCTACGGCGAGCACACCGCCGATGCGCAGGCCAATCCGGGCAAGCATCCGAACATCGACCGCCTGATCGAACTGATCGCCAGCGGTGCGACGCTGCGCGTGAAGCAGGTGTTCGCCCAGCCCTGATTCAGGCGGGCGCCCAACAAAAAACCCGGCCGAGGCCGGGTTTTTGTTGTCTGCTGAGGGTCCGCCTCAGACCACCGCTTCCTGCTTCTGCTTGGGCGGCTTCACCAGCTGTTCGCGCTTGACGCCCAGCCACATCACCAGCGGGCTGGCCACCAGCACCGACGAGTAGATGCCGAAGCAGATGCCGATGGTGAGCGCCACCGCGAAGTAGTGCAGGGCCTGGCCGCCGAACAGCAGCATGGACAGCACCATCATCTGGGTCGACCCGTGGGTGATGATGGTGCGCGAAATCGTGCTGGTGATCGCATGGTCCAGCACCTGCGGCACGGTCATCGTGCGCTTGCGCGGATTGCGGAACACTTCGCGCACCCGGTCGAACACCACCACCGATTCGTTCACCGAGTAGCCCAGCACCGCCAGCACCGCCGCCAGCACCGGCAGCGAGAACTCCCACTGGAAGGCGGCGAAGAAGCCCAGGATGATGACCACGTCGTGCAGGTTGGCGATGATGGCCGATACCGCGAAACGCCACTCGAAACGCATGGCCAGGTAGAGCACGATGCCGAAAATCACCAGCATCAGCGCCAGCGAGCCGTCGGCGGCCAGTTCCTTGCCCACCTGCGGGCCGACGTACTCGACCCGGCGCAGTTCGGCTTTCGGGCCTTCGGCCTTGTCCAGCGTCGCCATCACCTGCTGGCTCACCTTGGCCGAATCGGTGTCCTTGACCAGCGGCAGGCGGATCATCACGTCGCGCGCGGTGCCGAAGTTCTGCACCTGCGGATCGCTGAAGCCGCTGTCGGTCAGCGCCTTGCGGACGGTTTCGAGATTGGGTGCCTCGCTGTAGTTCACCTCCATCAGCGTGCCGCCGGTGAATTCCACCGACAGGTGCAGGCCGCGCGTGGCGAGGAAGAACACCGCGAGCAGGAAGGTGATGACCGAAATGGCGTTGAACACCAGCGCATGGCGCATGAAGGGGATGTCGCGCCGGATACGGAAGAATTCCATGGCTGTTCAGCTTTCCTTGTATGCGATTACGCGCCGGTGCCCGGCTTCCAGACGGTGCCGATGGACACCTTCTCGAGCTTGCGGGCACGGCCATAGACCAGATTCACCAGCGCACGCGACACCACCACCGCGCTGAACATCGAGGTCAGGATGCCCAGGCAGTGCACCACCGCGAAGCCGCGCACCGGGCCGGAACCGAAGATGAGCAGCGCCAGGCCGGCGATCAGCGTGGTGATGTTGGAGTCGAGAATGGTCGCCCAGGCGCGGTCGTAGCCGGCGGAGATCGCCGCCTGCGGACTCACGCCATTGCGCAGTTCCTCGCGCACCCGCTCGTTGATCAGCACGTTGGCGTCGATCGCCATGCCCAGCGTGAGCGCGATCGCGGCGATGCCGGGCAGCGTCAGCGTGGCCTGCAGCAGCGACAGCAGCGCGATCAGGAACAGCAGGTTGGCGGCCAGCGCGGCGGACGAAATGAAGCCGAACACCATGTAGTAGCCGATCATGAACACCGCGATCGCGATGAAGCCCCACAGCGTCGAGTGGAAGCCCTTGTCGATGTTCTCTGCGCCCAGCGACGGGCCGATCACGCGTTCCTCGATGATGTCCATCGGCGCGGCCAGCGCGCCGGAGCGGATCAGGATGGCCAGCGTGTTGGTTTCCTGCGGGCTGAACTGGCCGGTGATCTGGAAGCGGTCACCGAACTCGCCCTGGATGGTGGCGACCGAAATGGCTTCGCCGCGGCCCTTCTCGAACAGCAGAATGGCCATCATCTTCTTCAGGTTTTCGCGGGTGACCGTGCGCATGATGCGGCCGCCGGTCGAATCCAGCTTCACCGCGACCGCCGGACGGTTGGCGTCGTCGAACGAGGCCTGGGCGGTTTCGAAGCGCTCACCGGTCAGGATGACCTGCTTGCGTACCGGCACCTGGGTCACCACGCCGTTGCGCGCGCGCTCCGGATAGACCTCGAGGCCTTCCGCGTTGCCGCTGATCATGGCTTCCTGGTCGACCAGGCGCACTTCCAGCGTGGCGGTGCGGCCGATCAGATCCTTGGCCTTGGCCACGTCCTGCACACCCGGGAGCTGGACGACGATGCGGTCCGCGCCCTGCTGCTGGATGATGGGTTCGGCCACGCCCAGTTCGTTCACGCGCTTCTGCAGCGTCAGGATGTTCTGCTTGATCGCCGATTCGCGGATGTCCTTCTCGGCGATCTGTTTCATGCGGCCGGTCAGCACGAAATCTGCGCCGGATTCGCTGAGCGTCCACGCCAGATCGGGCAGGGTGTCCTCCACCTTGCCGCGCGCCGCGTCGCGGCCCTCGGCATCGCGGAAATGCAGCGTGATGGTGTCGCCCTCGCGGTTGATGCCGCCATGACGCACATTCTTCTCGCGCAGCTGGATGCGCAGGTCGGAAGCCATCGAATCGAGGCGCTTGGTCATTGCGCCCTTCATGTCGACCTGCAGCAGGAAGTGCACGCCACCGCGCAGATCCAGACCCAGATACATCGGCTTGGCGCCGGCGTGCGACAGCCAGGACGGCGACTTGGACAGCAGGTTCAGCGCCACCACGTATTTGGCATCGGCCGCGTCCGGGTTGAGCGCCTTCTCGAGCACGTCGCGGGTCTTGAGCTGGGTGTCGGTGTCGGCCAGACGCACCCGCACGCCGCTGTTGTCCAGCGTGATACCGGTGTGGGGGATGGCGGCGTCCTTCAGCGTGCTCTCGACCTGGGACATCAGGTTCGCGTCCAGCGTGACGCCGGTGCGCGTGGTCGATACCTGCACGGCAGGGGCCTCGCCGTAGAAATTGGGCAGCGTGTAGATCAGCCCGAGCAGCAGCGCCACGATCACCAGCGCGTTTTTCCAGAGCGGGTAGCGGTTCATTGCGAGGCAGGAACGGAAAGGGGAGGAAGACCGGCGGACGGCGTCCGCCGGCGGCGAGGGCTTACAGCGCCTTCAGCGTGCCCTTGGGCAGCACGGTGGAGACAGCCTGACGCTGGACGGTGATTTCGACGTTCGGCGCCACTTCGACGCTGACGAAGTTGTCACCGACCTTGACGATGCGGCCGGCCACACCGCCCTGGGTGACGACTTCGTCGCCCTTGGCCAGCGCTTCGACCATGGCCTTGTGTTCCTTCGCGCGCTTCATCTGCGGGCGGATCATCAGGAACCACAGCACCACGAACATCAGGATGATGGGCAGGAAGCCCATGATGCCACCGGTCGGATCGGCAGCGGCGCCGGCAGCCTGGGCGTAGGCGGGGGAAATGAGCACAGGGGTCTCCGCGGGTAATTATTGGAAAGCTCGCGAGTATATCAGCCGCGTCCGACAGGCCCGGGATGCACGAATTCCCCGGGCCGTCCGGCTCACACGCCGCGCTGGCGGTCGGCCAGGAAGGCGGCCGACCATTCGGCGTAGCGTCCGGCCTCGATCGCCTCGCGCGCCTCGCGGGTGAACTGCTGGTAGAAGTGCAGGTTGTGCAGCGTATTCAGCCGCGCGCCCAGCATTTCGTTGCAGCGGTGCAGATGGTGCAGGTAGGCGCGGGTGTAGCGGCTGCAGGTGTGGCATTCGCAGCTCGCGTCCACCGGTCCGGTGTCGTCCTTGTAACGGGCGTTCTTCAGCTTGAGGTCGCCATAGCGGGTAAACAGCCAGCCGTTGCGTGCGTTGCGGGTGGGCATCACGCAGTCGAACATGTCGATGCCGTGCGCGATCGCGTGCACGATGTCCTCCGGCGTGCCGACGCCCATCAGGTAGTGCGGCGCGCCTTCCGGCAGCTTTGGCCCGGTGTGGGCCAGGATGCGCTGCATGTCCTCCTTCGGTTCGCCGACCGACAGGCCGCCGATGGCGTAGCCGTCGAAACCGATGTCCTTCAGTCCGGCGAGTGACTCGTCGCGCAGGTCTTCATGCATGCCGCCCTGCACGATGGCGAACAGCGCATTCGTGTTGCCCAGACTGTCGTGCGCGTCGCGCGAGCGGCGTGCCCAGCGCAGCGACAGGCGCATCGATTCGGCCGCGGTCGGATGGTCGGCCGGGTAGGGCGTGCATTCGTCGAAAATCATCACGACGTCGGAATTCAGGTCGTGCTGGATGCGCATCGACTCTTCCGGCGTCAGCATGAGCCTGTCGCCGTTGATCGGGCTGGCGAAGCGCACGCCTTCTTCACTGATCTTGCGCAGCGCGCCGAGCGAGAACACCTGGAAGCCGCCGGAGTCGGTCAGGATGGGCCGTTCCCAGCCCATGAAGCGGTGCAGGCCGCCGTGCCTGCGGACGATGTCGGTGCCCGGGCGCAGCCAAAGGTGGAAGGTGTTGCCGAGCACGATGCGCGCGCCCATGTCTTCCAGCTCGACCGGGTCCATGCCCTTGACCGTGCCATAGGTGCCGACCGGCATGAAAACCGGCGTGTCGACGGTGCCGTGCGCCAGCGTGAGCCGGCCGCGGCGGGCGAGGCCATCGCGGGCCAGCAGATCAAACTTCATCGTCATCCTTCATGCGCGCCGGAATGAACATGGCGTCGCCGTAACTGAAAAAGCGGTAGCGCTGCGCGATCGCGTGCGCATAGGCGTCGAACATGCGGCGCCGTCCGGCCAGTGCGGACACCAGCATGAGCAGCGTCGACTTCGGCAGGTGGAAATTGGTGAGCAGGCCGTCGATCACCCGGAAGGCGTAGCCGGGCGTGATGAACAGCCGGGTATCGCCGCTGCAGGCGGTCAGCGGGCCATCGCCGCAGGCGGCCGCAGCCGATTCCAGGCAGCGCAGGCTGGTGGTGCCGATGGCGATCACCCGGCCGCCGGCGGCCCGGGTGTCGGCAATCGCCTGGGCGGTGTCCGCCGACAGCTGGAAGCGCTCGCTGTGCATGTGGTGTTCGGCCAGGTTCTCGACCCGTACCGGCTGGAAGGTGCCTGCGCCGACGTGCAGCGTGACGCGCGCGGTGCGCACGCCGCGGGCCTCCACCGCGGCCAGCAGCGCTTCATCGAAGTGCAGGCCGGCGGTGGGCGCGGCCACCGAGCCGGTTTCGCGCGCGAATACCGTCTGATAGCGGTTTTCGTCCGCCTCGACCGCGGCCCGGTCGATGTAGGGCGGCAACGGCAGCCGGCCGTGGCGCTCCAGCAGATCGAGCAGCGGCGCGTCGCTCAGGCTGCGCAGCATGAAGAACTCGCCTTCGCGGCCGAGCACCTCGACCTCGAAGGCGTCCTCCAGCGTCAGCCGGCTGCCCGGCCTGGGCGTCTTGCTGGCACGCACCTGGGCCAGCGCTTCGCGCTCACCGGTCAGTCGCTCGACCAGCACTTCGACCTGTCCGCCACTGTCCTTGCGGCCGTAAAGCCGCGCGTGCATGACCCGGGTGTCGTTGAATACCAGCAGATCGCCCGGATTCAGCCACTGCGGCAGGTCGCGGATGTGCGCGTCGGTCGGCGCGCGTTCGCCCAGCACCAGCAGCCGGCTGGCGCTGCGCTCGGGCAGCGGTGCCTGAGCGATCAGCTCGTCGGGCAGCGTGTAATCGAAGTCGGAAAGCGTGAGCACGGCGTAAAAGGAGGCGGAAAAGCGCGAAAAAACCGCGCATTGTACCGCTGGTGGCCTTGCCGGACCGCAGCGGCAGCCCGCATAATCCGCCTCCTTCCCGGCCGGGATGGCGGAATCGGTAGACGCAGCGGATTCAAAATCCGCCGCCGCAAGGTGTGGGGGTTCGAGTCCCCCTCCCGGCACCAGGGCGCGATGCGGCTTTCTGCCCATCCCACCCGAAGCAGGGCCCGGATGTGCGTTTGCGCCGCGCACTATCGGCGTGCCTGTCGTGCACAGGTATACTTGCGCGTTTCCCACGCGCATCCGCTTCCGTCCATCCCGTGCAGGTCTTCCGCGCAATCCCTTCGGTCGCTGACAGGCCGGTCGTTCTGACCATCGGCAATTTCGATGGCGTGCACCTCGGCCACCGGGCGCTGCTGGCCCAGCTGGCGGCGAAGGCGCACGCGCTGGGCGTGCCGGCCGCGGTGATGACCTTCGAGCCGCATCCGCGTGAATTCTTCATGCACGAGAAGCGGCCGACCCGGCTCACCAGCCTGCGCGAAAAGCTGGAGCTGTTCCGGCAGGCCGGCGTCGAGCGGGTGTACGTCTGCCGCTTCAATGCCCGCTTCGCCGCCCTGAGCGCCCATGCCTTCGTGGACGACCTGCTGGTGCGCGGGCTGGCGGTGCGCCACCTCATCATCGGCGACGATTTCCGCTTCGGCCGAGGCCGCGAAGGCGATTTCCAGCGGCTGCGCGAAGCCGGCGAACTGCACGGCTTTGGCGTAGCCAGCATGGACACGGTGGAGATCGGCGGCGAGCGCGCCTCCAGTTCCGCCGTGCGCGAGGCGCTGGAGCAGGGCGATCTGGCCCGCGCCCAGCGCCTGCTCGGTCGCCCGTACGCGATCAGCGGCCGGGTGGAGCACGGCCAGAAGATCGGTCGCCAGCTCGGCTTCCCGACGGCCAACATCCAGCTCAAGCACCGTTCGCTGCCGCTGTCCGGCATCTATGCGGCGACCGTCACCGGTGGTGGGCTGTCGAATGCGCCGGGCGCGGCAAGCGTGGGCGTGCGCCCGACGATTGCCGACGGGCTGCGGCCGACCTGCGAGGTCTATGTGCTGGACCGCGAGGTTGATTTGTACGACGAGCACGTGTCCGTGCGCTTCTGTCACAAGCTGCGCGACGAAGCGCGCTACGAAGGCCTGGAGGCACTGCGCGAAGCGATCGCGCAGGACGTGGCGAACACGCGCGCGTGGTTCGCCGAAAACCCGATTTCCGAAGACTGAACCTGGCTGATCAAGATGGCTGATTACCGCACGACGCTGAACCTGCCCGACACCGCCTTTCCGATGCGCGGCGACCTGCCCAAGCGCGAACCCGGCTGGGTTCAGCAGTGGCAGCAGAGCCAGCTCTACAAGCGCATCCGCGAGAAGGCGGCCGGCCGCCCGAAGTTCGTGCTGCACGACGGCCCGCCCTACGCGAACGGCGACATTCACCTCGGCCACGCGGTGAACAAGATCCTGAAGGACATCATCGTCCGCTCGAAAACGCTGGCCGGTTTCGACGCGCCCTACGTGCCCGGCTGGGACTGCCACGGCCTGCCTATCGAGCACCAGATCGAGAAGAAGCACGGCAAGAACCTGCCGGCATCCGAAGTGCGCAAGCTGTGCCGTGCCTTCGCCGGCGAGCAGGTGGAGATCCAGAAGAAGGGTTTCATCCGCCTCGGCGTGCTGGCCGACTGGGACCGCCCCTACCGCACGATGGATTTCGGCAACGAGGCCGGCGAAATCCGCGCGCTGGCCGAAATGGTGAAGAAGGGCTGGGTGTATCGCGGCCTGAAGCCGGTGAACTGGTGTTTCGACTGCGGATCGGCGCTGGCCGAAGCCGAGGTCGAGTACCAGGACAAGGGCAGCCCGGCGGTCGATGTCGGCTTCCCGGTCAGTGAGCGCGAGCGCGGCCGGCTGGCCGCCGCCTTCGGTCTGGCCGAACTGCCGGCAGGCAGCGTGCATGCGGTGATCTGGACCACCACGCCGTGGACCATTCCGGCCAACCAGGCGCTGAACATGCACCCGGAGCATGTGTATGCGCTGGTGCAGACCGACGCCGGCTGTCTGGTGCTGGCCGAGGCGCTGGTCGAACAGAGCCTGAAGCGCTTCGGCCGCGAAGGCCGCGTGCTGGCCACCGCAACCGGCGACAAGCTGGAGCGCATCGCCTTCCATCATCCGCTGTACGAGCGCGAGTCGCCGGTGTTTCTGGCCGACTACGTCGGCCTCGACGCCGGCACCGGCATCGTGCATTGCGCGCCGGCCTATGGCGTGGATGACTTCAACTCCTGCATGAAGAACGGCCTGACCGTGGCCGACGTGCTGAATCCGGTGCAGAGCAACGGCGTGTACGCCGAGTCGCTGCCCTTCTTCGGCGGCCTGCACATCTGGAAGGCGAACCCGGTCATCGTGGACAAGCTGGCCGAGGTCGGCGCGCTGTTCTCGCACGAGAAGATCCAGCACAGCTATATGCACTGCTGGCGCCACAAGACGCCGCTGATTTACCGCGCCACCGCGCAGTGGTTCGTCGGCATGGACCTGAAGCCGGAAGGCGGACCCAGCCTGCGTGAGTCGGCGCTGAAGGCGATCGAGGAC
The DNA here is from genome assembly GCF_000214035.2 of Methyloversatilis universalis FAM5. Lineage (GTDB taxonomy): Bacteria > Pseudomonadota > Gammaproteobacteria > Burkholderiales > Rhodocyclaceae > Methyloversatilis > Methyloversatilis universalis. The sequence continues at coordinate 152,372 of NZ_AFHG01000028.1, forward strand.
ACCGCTTTCTACCCGGACTGGGGCAAGGCGCGGCTGGCGGCGATGATCGCCAACCGGCCGGACTGGTGCATTTCCCGCCAGCGCAACTGGGGCGTGCCGATTCCGTTCTTCATCCATCGCGAAAGCGGCGAACTGCATCCGCGTACGGTCGAACTGATGGAAGCGGTGGCGCAGCGCGTTGACGCCGAAGGCATCGACGCCTGGTTCAATCTCGATGCGGCCGAACTGCTGGGCGCCGACGCGGCGCAGTACGAGAAGATCAGCGACACGCTGGACGTGTGGTTCGATTCCGGCGCCACCCACTGGCACGTGCTGCGCGGCTCGCACGCCGGTCTTGCGCGCACCGACGGCGGTCCGGTGGCCGACCTCTACCTCGAAGGGTCGGACCAGCACCGTGGCTGGTTCCATTCCTCGCTGCTGACCGGCTGCGCGATCGACGGTCAGGCGCCTTACCGCGCGCTGCTGACGCACGGCTTCACGGTCGACGCGCAGGGCCGCAAGATGTCGAAGTCGCTCGGCAACGGCATCGAGCCGCAGGAAGTCGGCAACAAGCTGGGCATCGAAATCCTGCGCCTGTGGCTGGCTTCGACCGATTACTCGGGCGAACTGTCGATCTCGAAGGAAATTCTCGACCGCGTGGTCGAAACCTACCGCCGGCTGCGCAACACGGTGCGCTTCCTGCTCGCCAACATCGCCGATTTCGACGCGCAGGCCGACATGCTGCCGGCCGACCAGTGGCTCACCATCGACCGCTATGCGCTGGCGCTGACGCGCGACCTGCAGGCGCGCGTGACCGCTGATTACGACCAGTACGAATTCCACCGCGTGGTGCAGGCGCTGCAGCACTTCGCGTCGGAAGATCTCGGCGCCTTCTACCTCGACGTGCTGAAGGACCGCCTGTACACGACCGCACCGGGTTCGCATGCCCGCCGTTCGGCGCAGTCGGCGCTGTGGCACATCACCCAGACCCTGGTGCGCCTGATGGCGCCGGTGCTGGCTTTCACCGCCGAGGAAATCTGGACCGTGCTCGGCGACAAGGCGGCCGACAGCGTCATGTTCACCACCTGGCACGTGCTGCCGGAGCAGGCGGACGAAGCGGCGCTGATGGCGCGCTGGAGCCGCATCCGTGCGCTGCGGGCGGAATCGGCCCGGGTGCTGGAAAGCCTGCGGTCTGAAGGCGGCATCGGTTCGTCGCTGCAGGCCGAGGTCGAGGTGCGTGCCGCCGGCGAGCTGCATGACGATCTGGCCGCACTGGGCGACGACCTGCGTTTCGTGCTCATCACCTCGGCTGCGTCGCTGCTGAAGGCCGACAGCGAAGCGGAGCAGGGCGTCACCGCGCGCCCGAGCACGCACGCCAAGTGCGCCCGCTGCTGGCACTACCGCGCCGATGTGGGCAGTCATGCCGAACATCCGGAACTGTGCGGCCGTTGCGATGCCAATCTGCACGGTGCGGGCGAGACCCGCGTACACGCCTGAAAACGATGAATGCACGCCTTGCTGGCTGGCTCGCCCTGTCCGCCTTCGTGGTCGGGGCGGACCAGCTCACCAAATACCTGATCTCGAACTGGCTCAGCTACGGCCAGAGCTGGTCGGTCACGAGCTTCTTCGACCTGGTGCTGGTGTACAACCCGGGCGCCGCCTTCAGCTTCCTGGCCGACCACGACGGCTGGCAGCGCTGGTTCTTCATCATCCTGACCTCCAGCGTGTCGGTCTGGCTGGTCATGCTGATGCGCAGGCACGTGGCCGAAGTGGTCCTGCCGCTCGGCATCGCGCTGATTCTCGGCGGTGCCATCGGCAACCTGATCGACCGGGTACTGCTCGGCGCGGTGGTCGACTTCCTGTATTTTCATGCCGGGGGCCGCGGCTTCCCGGCGTTCAACGTGGCCGATTCGGCCATCACGGCAGGGGTGGTGCTGATGCTCGCGGACCAGTTCGGTCTGGCGGCGCGCACCGCCCGTGCGGAGACGGAATCATGAGCAACACGATCAAGGCCGACAGTCTGGTCACCCTGCATTTCCGCGTGGCACTGCCCGAAGGCGGCCAGGCGCTGATCAGCACCTTCGAATCGACGCCGGCCACGCTGCAGCTGGGCAGCGGCGAACTGGCCCCGGCGCTTGAAGCGCGTCTGTCGGGGCTGGAGGTGGGCAGCCGGCACGTGTTCGATCTGGCGCCGGGCGAGGTATTCGGCGAGCACAAGGCCGATCTGGTCGAGCGCTTCGCGCGCCGCGACATTCCGGCCGACATCGAACTTGACGTGCATTCGGTCATCGAATTCACCGACAACGACGGCAACAAGTTTCCCGGCCTGGTGCGCGAACTGGACGAACAGTCCGCGCTGATCGACTTCAACCATCCGCTGGCCGGCCGTGCGGTGCGCTTCGAAGTGGAGGTGATCGGTGTCTCCTGAACACGACAGCATGGAAGTGCTGCTGGCCAATCCGCGCGGCTTCTGTGCCGGCGTGGAGCGTGCCATCGCCATCGTCGAGCGCGCGCTGGAGCAGTACGGCGCGCCGATCTACGTGCGTCATGAAGTCGTGCACAACAAGTTCGTGGTCGACAGCCTGCGCGCCAAGGGCGCCATCTTCATCGACGACCTGGCCGACGTGCCGGCGGGCGCCACCCTCATCTTCAGCGCGCACGGTGTGCCGCAGGCGGTGCGCCATGACGCCGGTGCTCGCGGACTGCGGGTGTTCGACGCCACCTGCCCGCTGGTGACCAAGGTGCACGTCGAAGTGGCCAAGATGCGCGACGCGGGTCGCGAAATCGTCATGATCGGCCACAAGGGGCACCCGGAAGTCGAAGGCACCATGGGTCAGTCCGAGGGCGGCATGCATCTGGTCGAAACCGTGACCGATGTGCAGACGCTGCGGGTCAGCGATCCGGACAAGCTGGCCTACGTCACCCAGACCACGCTGTCGGTCGACGACGCGCAGACCATCGTCGATGCGCTGCGCGCGCGTTTTCCGACCATCGTCGGCCCGAAGCGCGACGACATCTGCTATGCCACCCAGAACCGCCAGGACGCCGTCAAGTTCATGGCGCCGCGCAGCGATCTGGTGCTGGTGGTCGGTTCGCCCAACAGTTCGAACTCCAACCGTCTGCGCGAAGTGGCCGAGCAGTTCGGCGTACCGGCCTACCTGATCGACAACGCCAGCCAGATCGATCCGGGCTGGCTGGACGGTCGCAAACGCGTGGGCGTGACCGCTGGCGCGTCGGCGCCCGAGGTGCTGGTCGATGCGGTGATCGCACGGCTGCGCGAACTCGGGGCGGCTTCGGTGCGCACGCTGGACGGCACGCCGGAAAACGTCAACTTCCCGCTGCCGAAGGAACTTGCGCAGACTTGATCCAGGTCTTTGCGCGCTTTCGTGGCCTTTCATATACTCGAAACCATGAAATCACCGCTCAACCGCGAACAGACCATCGATCTGCTGCGCGCACACGACATCAACCTGACCCAGCCGCGGATAGACATCGCGCACGTGCTGTTTTCGCGCATGGAGCATCTGTCTGCCGACCAGATCCTGGCGATGGTGAATGAAACTTCGCCGTCGGCCTCGAAGGCAACCGTGTACAACACGCTGAAGGTGTTGCGGGAAGCCGGTCTGATCCGCGAGGTCATCGTTGATCCGACCAAGGTGTTCTTCGATCCGAACACCGAGCCGCACCATCATCTGTATGACGTGGTCACCGGCTGTCTGACCGACATTCCGAACCATACGCTGCGGGTGGAAGGCATGCCTGACCTCCCGCCGGGCATGGTGGCGGATGGCATCGACATCGTCGTGCGCATGCGTCCCGGTCTGCAGTCAATGGGTGGAGAGGGCGCGCTTTCGCATTGATTTTGGCCGGTTCAGCGGCTATCATGCGCGCTCTTTGTTGCCGCTGTAGCTCAGTCGGTAGAGCAGCGCATTCGTAATGCGAAGGTCACCAGTTCGATTCCGGTCAGCGGCACCACCCGGATGCAAGTGAAGGCCCGTTCCCCGGAACGGGCCTTTTGCTTTTGTGGCCTCGGTTCATCTCCATTGCCGGATGCGGGCTTCCGGCCACGGCCGTCTGCGTCGTGGACGGACTTCGCGGCGCCGCGATGAAAAAAGGCGGCCATGAGGCCGCCTTTCGATGTCCGGATCCTGCTCTGAAGCCGACTGTGGTCAGCCGTTGATCAGCCTTTCCTCGGCGATCTCCATGTCCGTTCCCGCCGCCAGCGGCACGCTGTGGCTGCGCAGTGCGGCGGTCACGTGGTGCATTGGCGCGATTTCGTGGCGGAACAGGTAGGCCAGCACCCGCTGCGTATTCCAGCTTTCAGGCAGCACGATGTGTACGGTGACCGCCGCGTCGGCTTCGAGCGCGGTACCGATCAGCCAGGCGCCGATCTGTTCGCGCAGCAGGAAGCGGGTCTTGAGCGGACTGGTCGCCAGCGACATGCCTGGCGCTTCCGACAGCCGGATGGCCAGCGCGCGGGCCAGCGGAATCCAGTCAGCTTCGACATTCTGTCCGTGGCAGGCCGCCAGGGCGGCGTGTTCGCGCTTCAGGAATTCGCACAGCAGGCCGGACAGTTCACCTGCAGTCCAGTTGCGCATGCCGGGTGCAGCGGTCGGCTGCTGCGCGTTCGTGCTGTCATGACGCGCGGCATTCGCCGAAAAACGTGGCCAGCTGGCTCTCGTGCGGCCGGGGGCGTTCTCGCCGTCGCCGCGCGGGTGGCGCGGTACGACTGCCCCTTCATTCAGACTTGCACCCATGGCATACCTTTTGAGTTGTTGGTTCGATGGTAATGCTGCGATGTGTCATTCTTCGGAACTTAGGTCACCCGGACTAGGGGTTTACCCCTAATCCGGATGGTCCGGGTTCCTGTATCCGGACACGCTGCCTTATCTTCGGAGTTTTCCTGCAAACCCGCTGCGGCGGCGCGCCGGATGTGCGGTGGTTCGGGAATCCCGTGGTTGAGGGATGGTCGGAACCTGCACCTTGGGTGTTATCGACACGGAAGTTAACAAATGAAGAATTCTTTTTCGCGAGCCATACATCTGCGCGATTACCGGGCGCCCGCATGGTGGGTAGATGAAGTGGAGCTCGATGTATCCATCGCTGACGACGGCCACGCCGAAGTAGCGGCGACGCTTTCGCTGCGGCGCAACGAAGCGGTTCCGGCGGCGCCGCTGCAGCTGGACGGAGAGGCGCTGGAGCTGCTCGCGCTGGCGGTGGATGGCCGCGCGCTGCCGGCTCCCGCCAGCTTCGTGCGCGACGGCCGGCTTGAACTGGCCGATCTGCCGGCACGCTGCCGCCTGAGCACCCGGGTACGCATCCGCCCCGACCTGAACACCACGCTGTCCGGTTTCTACCGCTCCAAGGATGGCTATTTCACCCAGTGCGAGGCGGAAGGTTTCCGCCGCATCACGTGGTTCCCGGACCGGCCGGACGTGATGTCACGCTATACGGTGACGCTGCACGCAAACAGGGAACGTTTCCCGGACTTGCTGGCCAACGGCAACCGGGTCGCCGAGGGCGAGGAAGAGGGTGGCCGGCACTGGGCGCGCTGGGTCGATCCTTTCCCCAAGCCCTGCTATCTGTTCGCCATGGTGGCGGCGAAGCTGGACCGGCTGGATGACACCTTCACCACCGCCTCCGGCCGCACGGTCGATCTGGCCATCTATGTCGAGCCGGGCAAGCTGGACCAGTGTGGCTTCGCGATGCACGCGCTGAAGAAATCCATGCGCTGGGACGAACGGCGTTTCGGTCTGGAACTTGACCTCGACCGCTACATGATCGTCGCCGTCGGCGACTTCAACATGGGCGCGATGGAGAACAAGGGCCTCAACATCTTCAACACGAAGTACGTGCTGGCGCGGCCGGACATCGCGACCGATGTCGATTACATGAATATCGACCGGGTGGTCGCCCACGAGTACTTCCACAACTGGACCGGCAACCGGGTCACCTGCCGCGACTGGTTCCAGCTGTCGCTGAAGGAAGGGCTGACCGTGTTCCGCGACCAGGAATACGGGTCGGACGAGTACTCGCGTGCGGTGCAGCGCATCCAGGAAGTGCGCGGCCTGCGCGCGGCGCAGTTCCCGGAGGACGCCGGCCCGATGGCGCACCCGATACGGCCGGCCAGTTACGAGGAAATCAACAACTTCTACACCGCCACCGTCTATGAGAAGGGCGCCGAGGTGGTGCGCATGATCCACACCCTGCTGGGCGAGGACGGTTTCCGCCGCGGCATGGATCTGTATTTCGAGCGGCACGACGGTCAGGCGGTCACCTGCGACGACTTCGTGTCGGCCATGCAGGACGCGTCCGGCGTCGATCTAGCTCAGTTCCGCCGCTGGTACGAACAGGCGGGTACGCCGCGGCTGGGCGCGCGAACCGCCTTCGACGCCGCGACCGGCCGCTGGACGCTCACGCTCGAACAGTCGAATCCGGAAACCGCCTACGAAAGGCGGCTGCAGGAAGAAGGCCTGCGCTTCGAGCGCGGACCGCTGCATATTCCGGTCGCGCTGGGTCTGCTCGATGCCCACGGCCGCGAAATCCTGCCCACCACCGTGCTGTCTCTGACCGAAGCCAGCGGCCGCTTCGAATTCGACCTGTCGGCGCATGGGCTCAAGGCGGCACCGCTGCCGTCGCTGCTGCGCAATTTCTCGGCGCCGGTGGCGCTGGATTATCAATACGGCGACAGCGATCTGGCTACGCTGATGGCGCACGACAGCGACGAGTTCAACCGCTGGGAAGCCGGTCAGCGGCTGGCCACCCGGCTCATGCTCGCCGGCGTGGCCCAGGTGCAGGCCGGTAGCGAGGCGGCGGTGCCGGACCTGTTCGTCGATGCCTTTGCCGCGGTGCTGGCGAAGGCGGACGCCGATCCGGCCTTCGCTGCCGAGGCGCTGACGTTGCCGTCCGAAGCCTGGCTCGGCGATCAGATGACGGTGATCGATCCGGACGCCATCCACCGCGTGCGCACACTGTTCCGCCGCACGCTGGCCGAGCGGCTTCGGTCGCAGTTCGAGGCGCTGCTGGTACGCCATGAGGTGGCCGGCGCTTACGCGCCCGAGCCGGCCGCCATGGGCCGCCGTGCGCTGCGCAACCTCGCGCTGGGCTATCTGATGACGCTGGACGACAGCGCACTGCAGCTGAAGGCGCTGAGCCAGTTCCGCGACGCCGACAACATGACCGACCAGTTCGCCGCCTTCTCGCTGCTGGCGCACAGCGATACGCCGCTGCGCGAAGTCGCGCTGAACGAGTTCTACGCGCGCTGGAAGGACGAAGCGCTGGTGGTGGACAAGTGGCTGGCGGTCCAGGCCACATCTCCGCTGTCCGATGCACGCGCCCGGGTGCGCGAACTGATGGTGCACGAAGCCTTCGACCTGAAGAACCCGAACAAGGTGTATGCGCTGGTGCGCACTTTCTGCGCCGCCAATCCGCTGCACTTCCATGCCGCCGACGGTTCGGGCTACGCCTATGCCGCCGGCGTCATCCGCGAACTGGACCCGGTGAATCCGCAGGTGGCCTCACGCGTGGCGCGCGCCTTCGACCGCTGGCGCCGCTTCGACGACGGCCGTCAGGCGTACGCACGCCGGGCGCTGGAGAGCATCCGCGACCTGCCCGGGCTGTCGGCGGACGTGGCCGAGGTCGTGGGCCGGGCGCTGGCCTGAAGCAAGCGGCAAGGTTCAGGAGGCAGTCTGCAAGGCAGACCCTGCGGGCCAGGGTTTTGCCTTGCATCCTTCCGCTTGCGTCTTGAATCTCCCCTCAGTCGGTCGCGATCATCGCCTCGAAGGCGAGTGCGGCCGGGCTGAGCGGGCGGCGGGGCAGGCGCAGCCGGTAGAGCTGGCGGGTGAGTTGCACGCCAGGCAGGGTGAGCGTGGCGACCTTGCCGAGCGCGATCTGGTCGGCCGAACTGACCCGCGGCACCATCGACACGCCGCCGCCGGCCGCCACCGTCTGGATCACCGCTTCGGTGCTGCCCGCTTCCAGCGTGCGGGCCGGCACGATGCCCAGCCTGTCCAGCCAGCGGTTCATCACTTCGCGCGTGCCCGAGCCGTGTTCGCGCACCACCCAGGTCGCCGCCGACAGCTCGGCCGGGCTCACCGTGCCGGCGCGCGCCAGTTCGCTGTCCGGCGGCGCCACGATGAGCAGGGTTTCGTCGCGCCAGGGGCGGGATTCGATCCGTTCGTCCTCGACCGGGCCTTCCACCAGCGCGATGTCGATTTCGCAGGCCAGCAGCCGTTCGGCGATGGCCTGGGTGTTGGCGCTGGTGAGGCTGAGCGCGATGCCCGGGTGGGCCTGCGAAAAATCCGCCACATAGCCCGGCAGCCAGTAGCCGGCCACTGTCATGCTGGCGCCGATGCGCAGCCGGCCGCGCTCGAGGTTGGAATAGGCCTGCAGCGCTTCCAGCGCCGCGCGCTCCATTGCGAAGATTCCGCCCGCATACTCGAACAGCACCTGACCGGCTTCGGTCAGCGACACGATGCGCGAGCCGCGCTCGATCAGCACCACGTCGAGCTGATCCTCGAGTTCGCGCAGCGCCTTGGACACGGCCGGCTGGCTGATGCCCAGGTGTTCGGCCGCGCGCGAAAAGCTCGCGTGCTCGCCCACGGTATGGAAGATGCGCAGCAGGTGCAGGTTCATTGCATTCGGCAGGACGGGTGACGCCGCATTGTTCCACAACCGCGCCCATGAAAAAGGCCCGCACGGGGCGGGCCTTCAGGGGTGGAGCAGAGTGGTGCTCAGCCCGCCATCTGTACCGGAATGTGACCGCGCTGGTTCACGATGTTGTTCTTGCCATCGACGTACACCAGCTTGGGCTCGTAACGGACCAGTTCCAGTTCGGTGTATTGCGCGTAGGCGGCGATGATGAGCAGATCGCCGGCCGCAGCCTTGCGGGCGGCGGCGCCATTGACCGAAATGATGCCGGAACCGCGCTCGGCGCTGATCGCGTAGGTCGAGAAACGCTCGCCGTTGCTCACGTTGTAGATGTCGATCGCCTGGTATTCGCGGATGTCCGCGGCGTCGAGCAGGTTCTGGTCGATCGCACAGGAGCCCTCGTAATGCAGCTCGGAGTGCGTCGTGGTGACACGGTGCAGCTTGGACTGAAGCATGGTGCGTTGCATATGGGCGCTCCTATATCGCGCTGTTCAGACAACACGTGCACGCGACGGCATGCACGACAGTGCGCTACTGGAACGCCACCGGCCTGAGCGCATCGTGGCGACCTACACTTCCAGATTGTCGATCAGGCGCGTCGTCCCGAGCAGGGCGGCGGCCACGATCACCAGGCTGGATTCGTGAGCGGCCGGCGATTGTAAGTCGGCTTGTCGTCGCACCGCAATATATTGCGGAGACCAGCCTCCGGCCTGAAGAAATGCCATGGCATCGGCTTCGATGCGGGCGAAATCGCGGTCGCCGGCGCGCAGTGCATCGCGCGCGGCCGACAGCGCCTGATGCAGCTGGACCGCCTGCGCCCGTTCGGCCGGCGAAAGATAGCCATTGCGCGAAGACAGCGCCAGGCCGTCGTCCGCCCGCTCGGTCTCGCCGCCGACGATGGCGATCGGCAGCGCCAGCTGGCTCACCAGCTGCCGGATCACCATGAGCTGCTGGTAATCCTTCTTGCCGAACAGCGCCACCTGCGGCTGCACGATGTTGAACAGCTTGGTCACCACGGTGGCTACGCCGGTGAAGAAACCGGGCCTGAAGGCGCCTTCCAGGATGTCGGCCAGCACCGGGTCCGGCACCACCTTCATGGTCTGCGGCTGCGGATACAGCTCGGCTTCGGCCGGCGCGAACACGTGGGCCACGCCCGCCGCCTGCATGCGGGCGCAGTCGGCCTCCATCGTGCGCGGGTAGCGGTCGAAATCCTCGTTCGGGCCGAACTGCAGCCGGTTCACGAACACGCTGGCCACCACCACGTCGGCGTGGTCGTGGCCCTGGCGCATCAGCGAGGCGTGGCCCTCGTGCAGATTGCCCATGGTGGGCACGAAGGCGATGCGCGCACCGCGCGCGCGTTCGGCGTCGAGCGCGGCACGCAGGCCGGCGACGGTGGGGTGGATCTGCATCGGGAAAGCTCGCGGGATCAGTAGCAGTGTTCGGGGCCGGGGAAGCTGCGGTCCTTGACCGCGGCGACATAGCGGGACAGCGCGTCATGCACGTCGTCGGCGCCCGGCATGAAATTGCGTACGAAGCGCGGGCGGCGGCCCGGGAACAGGCCCAGCACGTCGTGCAGCACCAGCACCTGGCCGCTGCATTCGACGCCGGCGCCGATGCCTATCGTGATGAGGCGGGTGTTGGCGGTCACTTCGGCCGCCAGCCGGGCCGGCACCATTTCCAGCACCATCATGGTGGCGCCGGCCTGGTCCAGCAGGTCGGCATCGCGCAGCAGCTGTGCGGCGGCCTCGTCGGTCACGCCCTGGGCGCGGTAACCGCCCAGCTGGTGCACCGACTGCGGCGTGAGCCCCAGGTGGGCGCACACCGGCACGCCGCGTTCGACCAGGAAGCGCACCGTGTCCGCCATGTGGGCACCGCCTTCCAGCTTCACCATCTGCGCGCCGGCCGTCATCAGCTTCACCGACGAACGCATCGCCTGTTCGCGGCTTTCCTGGTAGCTGCCGAAGGGCAGGTCGGCGATGACGAAGGCGCGGCCGCCGACGTTTGCAAGACCGCGCGCCACGCAGGCGGTGTGATAGGCCATGTCGTCCAGCGAGACCGGCAGCGTCGTGTCGTGCCCCTGCAGCACGTTGCCGAGCGAATCGCCCACCAGCAGCACCTCGGCGCCGGCCGCGTCGCACACCGCGGCGAAGGTCGAGTCGTAGCAGGTGAGCATGGCGATCGGCTCACGGTTCGCGCGCATGCGCAGCAGGGTGTTCAGCGTGACCGGGCGGCGGGCCGGGTCGGTGTCGCGCATATAGGTCATGAGGCGTACCCGAAGAATTCGCGGAAGGAGCGCATCTGGCCCAGACGTTCGATCAGCAGCGCGAAGTCCTCGTCACTGTCGACCGGGTTCAGTTCTTCGGCATTGACGATGAACAGCGGGCTGGCGTCGTACTGGTAGAAGAAGCGGGCGTAGCGCTCGACCACCCGCGCCAGATAGCTTTCGCTGATCCGCCGCTCGGCGTCGATGCCGCGCCGGCGGACGCGCTCGGCCAGCGTGTCGGCGTCGGCCTGCAGGTAGATGACCAGATCGGGCGCCGGCGCCTGCAGCTTGACCGACGAGAAGATCTGCCGGTACAGCGCGTACTCGTCATCGGTCAGGTTCATCGACGCGAACAGCGGATCCTTGTCGATCAGGAAGTCGGCCACCAGACGGCCGGAGAACAGGTCGTCCTGCATCACCTCACGCAGCTGTTCCATGCGCTGGAACAGGAAGAACAGCTGGGTCTGCAGCGCGTAGCGCTCCATGTTCTGGTAGAAGCGCGCCAGGAAGGGGTTCTCTTCCGGCTTCTCGAACAGCGTCGGCGCCTGCAGGTGATCGGCCAGCCGGCGGGCGAGCGAGGTCTTGCCCACGCCTATGGGGCCTTCGACGACGATGTAGCGTGCCTTGTCGAGCATCGATGGATCAGTCCGGTCGGGAAATTCGCCGAGAAATCAGCGGAAGATGAAATACACCGCACCCAGCATACACAGCGCGGCCCACACGTAGTCAAGCTTGAACGGCTGGTTCATGTAGAACACGGCGAAGGGGACGAACACGGTCAGCGTGATCACCTCCTGCATGATCTTGAGCTGGCCGAGTGACAGCTGCGTGTGGCCGATGCGGTTGGCCGGCACCTGCAGCAGGTATTCGAACAGCGCGATGCACCACGAGAAGATCGCCGCGTACCACCAGGGCTTATGGTTCATGTCCTTCAGGTGGGCGTACCACGCGAAGGTCATGAACACGTTGGACGCCACCAGCAGACCGGCGGACTGCACCCAGGCCGGCAGCTGGGTCAGCGTCATGCTGCCTCAGCCGGGCCGTTGCCGCCGCCCGATGGCTTGCGGCGGGTGCGACGGCGTTTCTTCGGCGCCTCTTCCGGACGCAGCATGGCTTCGCGCTGCGGGCCATCGGCGGCCGCGAAGTCGGTCCACCAGTCGGCCAGTTCCTGTTCCACCTCGCCGCTGCCGGCGCGCAGCAGCAGGAAGTCGTAGGCGGCGCGGAAGCGCGGCAGTTCGAGCAGGCGGTAGGGGCGCTTGCCGGCACGCTGTTCGAAGCGCGGCTGCAGCAGCCAGATGTCCTTGATGTCGGTGGCGATGCGGCGCGTAATGGCGAGCTTCTCTGCCTGCTGGTCGAGCACGCTGCCCATCGCGTCGAACAGCGCCGGAATCGCCGCCTCGCCGGCCTGCTTGCGCTTTTCCCAGTCGGCCAGCACTTCGTGCCACAGCAGCGTGGCGAAGAGGAAGCCGGGCGAGATCGACTTGCCTTCGCGCACGCGCTCGTCGGTGCGTTCCAGCGACAGCATGACGAAGCGCTCGCCCATCGGCTGTTCGAGGATGACGTCGAGCAGCGGCAGCAGGCCGTGGTGCAGCCCTTCCTCGCGCAGCTGGCGCACGCAGCGCACCGCGTGACCGCTGGTGAGCAGCTTCAGCATTTCGTCGAACAGGCGGGCCGGCGGCACGTTCTCCAGCAGGCTGGACATCGAGCGTATCGGTTCGCGCGCGGCCGGATCGATGATCAGGCCGAGCTTGGCGCCCAGCCGGACCGCCCGCAGCATGCGCACCGGATCTTCACGGTAGCGGCGCGGGGCGTCGCCGATCATGCGCAGCGTCTTCTGTTTCAGGTCGGCCACGCCGTGATGGAAGTCGATCACGGTTTCGGTGGTCGGGTCGTAGTACAGCGCATTGACCGTGAAGTCGCGGCGGGCGGCATCCTCTTCCATCGTGCCGAACACGTTGTCGTGCAGGATGCGGCCATGTTCGTCGGTCACCGCTTCCGAGTCGCCGCGGAAGGTGGTCACCTCGATCACGTCGCGACCGAACATGACATGCACGATCTTGAAGCGACGACCGATCATGCGGGCGCGGCGGAATACCTCGGTCACCTGCTCCGGCGTGGCACTGGTGGCAACGTCGAAATCCTTGGGCTCGATGCCGGCGATCAGGTCGCGGACCGCACCGCCGACCACATAGGCCTGATAGCCCTCGGCCTGCAGCGCGTCGCACACCTTGCGTGCGGCCGGCAGGATCTGCTCGCGTGAAATGCCGTGCTGGTCGCGCGGAATCGAGACCGGGCCGCTGCTGGCGGCCGGCGTGCGGGCGTTGTCTTCGGGGCGCCGGAGTATCCGGCGCAGCAACTTTCGGATCATCAGTAAGGGGGCTTTCTGGCGTGATTCGGACCAGGGCGCGTGCGCGCCGGACGCGACATGTTAACGCAAGCAGCGCCGCAGAGCCCGCCTGTCTTGCCGCTCGCGCCGCCAGCACGCTACCATGCGCGCCCATGACGTTCGCCCGCCCCCGCTTCCGCCTTGCCCTGATGCTCGCGCTGTTCGCAGTGTGCGCCCAGGTGCTGCTGCCCACGCTGATGCGCTGGCAGCAGTCGGTCGACCCGGTGGCATCGGCTGAAATCTGCACCGCCTTCGGCATGAAGTCCGCCGCCGAAGGCAGCGGTGACGGCGAAGCCCGGCCGCACTGCCCCTGGTGTGTCGCGCAGGCCGCGATCGCCTTGCCGTCCCAGCCCGCGCACCTGACGTTCGCGCTGCATGCCGAGGCGGAGGCGCCGCCCGCGCGCGCCGATCTCCCTCTGCCGCCGGTTTTCCGGCGCGCCGCACCACCGCGCGCACCGCCCCTGGCCTGACCCCGTTCCGGCGTGACGCCGTGCGCCCGGTGCCCGAGCACCGCGCGCAGGCACCGATCACGCCCTGAGCCGGCGCACGCCTGTGCGTGTGCCCCGCGTTGCCACCGATGTCTTCCGATGTCGGGGTGACGAGTCGTCCCTGGTCAGGCCCGATGACGTTCCGGTCTCCTCCGTCGATCACCCGCATGGCTGCACAGCGCTGGACGCGTGTGCTGGCGATGGCGCTCGTCTGCGTGCTGCTGGCACTGGTGGGTCTGGGTGCGGCCGGCCAGGCGACCGCGCGGGTGCTGCCCGGCGACGACATCTGTTCCAGCACCGACCGCGATCGTCCGCCGGGTGATGCCACCCATCGCGGTCACTGTTCGCTGTGCGCAGGCGGCACCGGCCTGGCGCCGCCGCCCTTCGGCCTGCCGCTGCCGGCACCGCTGCCGCCGGTCGTCGAGGCGCCCTGCGCCGGGGCTGCGCTGCACCCGGTCAGCGCTGGTGCCCACTGGCAGTCGCGCGCGCCGCCGCTGCGCTGAATCCCGCCCCTTCGCCCGGTACGCACCACGCAATCGGGCGCCGGTCCGGTCACGCCTCGCGGCGCGGCCGTCTGCAACGCACGCCGGTACGCCGGCTGCGCGAACAGGATTCAGCACACATGAAAAAACACTGCATGGCCGCCGTTCTGGCAGGCCTGTTCTCGGCTTCGGCCTTCGCCCACGTGAGCTACAGCTCGCGTGATTTCTTCGTCAATGGCGTGCAGTCCGGCAATACCTGGACGCTGGCCGGCCAGCGCGTCACCTCGGATTACGGCTGGGCTGACGGCGCCGACGCCGACTGGGGCGACAGCCACCGGGTGCGCTGGGCCCGCTTCACGCTGACCGGGACCGCCGATGTGACGCTCACGGTCAGCGCCGCCGGTTTCACCTACCTCAGTGGCGGCAGCTCGCTGACCGCCGCCGGCGACCTCATTCCCGGCTTTTCGCTGTACGCCGGCATCGCGCCGGGCGCGGCGTTCGAAGCGGGCGACCATCCGGATTACCTGGCGCACCACCCGGGCTTCCTGCCGACGATTTCGCCGACCTATCTGGGCGCAGGCATCTTCGGCAGTCGCGAAGGGGCGTTCAACGCCAACGGTGATTTCTGGCTCGGCAACAGGCTTGAGGAAGTCGGCGAAGCCAACTGGGCGTCGGCACGGCTGGTCTACATCGGTCAGGCGGTGGATGGCGCGGGCGTCGACATCAACGGTGACGGCGTGATCGACATCGCCGGCGATGGCAGCGCCGACCAGTCGGTCAGCGCGACCTTTCGCCTGGGCGCCGGCAGCTACAGCCTCATCGTCGGCGGCGCCCGCTACGCCAGTCCCTACATAGACCTCGCCGCCGCCAATGGACAGCGCGGCTTCAGCGCAGCGCTGTCGGTCACGCCAGTGCCGGAACCCGAAGGCTGGGCGCTGATGCTGGGCGGTCTGGGCCTGATCGCCGCCGTTGCCCGCCGTCGCCTGAACGGCTGAGTTTTCCGATTGACCCGGGGCCGGCGCGTGCCGGCTCCCAAACCACTCAAAGGATAAATGGATGAATACGCTTCTTCGCGCCACCACCCTCGCGCTCGCGCTGGCCGTACCGGCTGCGGCGTCCGCCCACGCCAGCTTCGCGGACCACACGGTCACCGTGCAGTACGGCATGGACCTCGGGCTGGGTGCCGGCTTCCAGGCGCTGCAGACCTTCGTCGTGACGGTCGGCGACGCGGTCGAACTGCCCGCGGTCAAGCTGAACACTTCGGGCTCGATCTCGTGGTCGGTCAATCTGTACGACACCGGCCTGAGCCTGAAGTACGTCGGCAGCGGTGATTTCATGAATTTCGGTTCGCCGGCCTTCCTCGGCTTCCGCATCGCGGATGCCGCCAACCAGCTGCCGTCCTTCAGCAGCGTCAGCGTGGCGAACACCGCCTACGTGAGCGGCCAGCAAGGCAACCTGATCGAAGGCTTCCAGCCGTCCGACCATCTCGCCTACAGCGCCGATGCGATCTGGCTGAACCTGACCGAGTCGATGTTCCACCACCACGCCATGCCCGGCATGGGCGACCCGCTGCGTGACGAAATCCGGCTCAACGTCGGTTTCGCCGGCGCGGTCACCCCGCCGGTGCCGGAGCCGGAAAGCTGGGCGCTGATGCTGGCCGGCCTCGGACTGGCCGGCTGGGCCGCGCGTCGCTCACCCCGGATCTGATCGCGGCGTCCTGCCGCATTCCACGCCTGAAAACCCCTGTCCACCCCGTTCCGGCGGGGTGGTTTTTTCCGACATGAACAGATCCGAATTCCTGTCGCTGGCGGCCTGCGGCCTGCTGGCATTGAACGCCGCGTGGGCCGACACCGTGCTGCCCGCGGTCACCATACACGGCGAGCGCGCCGACCCGCTGGGTGGCGAGGTGACCGAACTGCGTGACAGCCCGGTCGGTGGCGCCGATCTGGCGGAACGCCTGCGCGACCTGAGCGGCTTCAACGTAAGCCGGGTTGGCGGCACGGCCGGCAGCGTATTCCTGCGCGGCCTCGGCGGCGCACGCCTGCCGGTGGTGGTGGGCGACGCGGTGGCCGATGCGGCCTGCAATCACGGCATGGACCCGGTCACCTCTTATCTGCAGCCGGACGCCTATGACCGGCTCACTGTGGTGAAGGGCCCGAATACCGTGCAGTTCGGGCCGGCGCTGTCCGGCCTGATCCGGGTCGAGCGCGAAGCGCCCGAAGCCGGCGTGCGGCTGCGTGCGTCGGCCACCCGCAGCGGCTTCGACCGGCTGGACCAGGCGGCCGAGGTGAGCTGGGCCGGCGAACTGCTGTGGCTGCGCGCAGGCGGCACCCGCAACGATTCCGACAACTACCGCGACGGCGCAGGGCGACGCTTCCAGTCCTTCTATTCGCGCTATGCCACCACGCTGGCCGCCGGCGTGAAGCTGGGGCCGGACACCGTGCTCGAAGCCGATAGCGAGAATGGTGACGCGATTGCCGGCTATCCGGCCTTCCACATGGACGGCACCCGCTTCAACCGCTCGGTATGGGGCGCGAAGCTCACCCATCGCCGGCCGGGCCGACTGCTGTCCGCGCTCGAACTGTCGCTGCGCTGGCAGGACATCAACCACCTGATGGACGACTACAGCTACCGGCCGGTAAAGCCAGTCGAGCTGGTGCCCGGCGTGCTCGACCAGCTGCCCACCTTGCTGATGCGGCAGGACCAGCGCGGCCGCAGCGCGCGCGCGGTGGTCACCCTGGAGCCGGCCGACGGCAGCACGCTGCTGCTGGGCATTGATGCGCGTGACGATCACCACTTCGGCGACAACCTGCGCACCACCCGCACCTGTTTCACCGGCACCACGAACTGCCCGCTGTTCACCTCGACCCGCAGCGCTTTCTACACGCTGGATGCGCGCAATCAGGGGGCGTTCGCCGAACTGACGCAGCAGCTCGGCTCCCTTACGCTGCGCGCGGGTCTGCGCAGCGACCGGCTGCAGACCCGGGCCGGAGAACTGCGCAACTTTCTCGGCACCCAGCTGCTGCCGGGCAGTTTCGACGAGCGCACCGAAAAGCTGGGCAGCGGCTTTCTGCGGGCGCAGATGCGCCATGGCGACGGACTGGAAAGCTATCTGGCGCTGGGCGTGGCCCAGCGTGCCGCCAGCAGCCTGGAGCGCGCGAGCTTCGCCGCCTTCCATATCGACGCCGAAACCAATACCGAGCTGGGGGCCGGCCTGAACGGCCGAAGCGATGCGCTGCAGTGGTCGCTGCATGCCTTCGTGAGCCGGGTGGATGATTTCATCCTTGCGGAGCAGGGCACCCGTGCGCTCAATGTCGATGCACGCCGCTTTGGCGGCGAACTGGACGCACGCTGGCGTCTGCGTCAGGGCTGGAGCGTGACCGGTGCCGCCAGCTGGGTGCGCGCCGACAACCTGACCCAGCACGTTCCGCTGGCGCAGACCTCACCGCCGGAAATGCGTCTGGGACTGGAGTACGAAAGCGGCCGCTTCAGCGCCGCCACCCAGTTGCGTCTGGTGCGCCGGCAGGACAGGGTGCATGTCGGCTACGGCAACGCGCTGGGCAACGACATCGGCGAAACGCCGGGCTTCGCTACCGTCAGGGTGATGGCGGGCTGGTCGCCGGACAGCCGGCTGCAGCTGAGCGCCGGCATCGACAATCTGTTCGACCGCAGCTACGCCGAGCACATCAGCCGTACCGGCGTGTTCCAGCCAGCAGGTTTCGTACAGACCGAGAGGGTGAACGAACCGGGACGGCTGGCCTGGCTGCGCGCCCGGCTGGCCTTCTGATCAGTTGCCGCGCAGACCTTCGAGCAGTTCGGCCACGCGCTCGAA
Organism: Methyloversatilis universalis FAM5; assembly: GCF_000214035.2. Classification (GTDB taxonomy): domain Bacteria; phylum Pseudomonadota; class Gammaproteobacteria; order Burkholderiales; family Rhodocyclaceae; genus Methyloversatilis; species Methyloversatilis universalis. Next base: position 170,451 of record NZ_AFHG01000028.1, read on the forward strand.
CTCGCTCGACTTGTCGAGGAAGTGGTGAGCGCCCAGGGCCAGGCTGCGGGCGCGCATGGCGGCGGTGTTGCTGTTGGTGAGCACGATGGCCAGCAGATCCGGGTGGTGCAGCTTGAGGTGCTGCAGCACACCGAAACCGCTGCCTTCGCGCAGCTGCAGATCCACCACCACCGCGTCGAAGCGGCCCACCCGCAGTGCGGTCAGTGCGTCGGCTTCGGTATCGACCTCGCCGCAGACTGCGACGCCCTCGCTGTCTTCCAGCAGCGCGACCAGGTGCTTGCGGATGAGTATCGAGTCCTCGACCAGCAGCACGCGCAACGGCCGGGTGCGGGCGATCGGGGCGGAGGTGGGACGGGAAGGCACGGCGGTGTGCGCGTAAGCGTCAGAGTGGCGGTCGGAAGAATGCACGGTCCGCAGTATTCCACCACAGCTGTCACCGGTATGTAGGTGCGGGCCGACAGACCGGTTCATTCGATCAGCCCATTCTTCAGCGCATAGTAGGTGAGCTCGGCGTTGCTCTTCAGATTGAGCTTGGTGAGCAGGCGGCTGCGGTAGGTACTCACGCTCTTCACGCTGATGAACAGTTCGTCGGCGATCTCGGTGACCGACTTGCCGGTGGCCAGCTTGTGCAGCACCTGGAACTCGCGTTCCGACAGCTGCTGGTGGGCCGGCGCATCAGCATCGCCGCTCAGGCGCTGGGTGAGCAGGTCGGCCACGGTATCGCTCACGTAACGACGGCCGCGCAGCACGGTGCGAATGGCGGCGAGGATGTCGTCCACGTCGGCATCCTTGCGGATGTAGCCGTTGGCGCCGGCACGCAGCATGTTCAGCGCGTACTGCTCCTCGGCGTAGGCGCTGATGATGAGCACCGGCAGGTCGGTACGATGGCTGCGCAGCAGACGCAGCGTGTCCATGCCGTCGCGATCGGGCATCGAAATGTCGAGCAGCAGCACATCGACCTCGGCCTGGCGCAGCAGCGTGAGCGTTTCAGCGCTGGTCGACGCCTCGGCGACCACCTCCAGATCGGGTTCGGCATCGATCAGCTGGCGCAGACCGTTGCGCACGATCTGATGGTCATCGGCGAGCAGGACGCGTTTCTTTTGCATGGTGGCGGTACGGCGAAAAGTGGGTGTTGCGCGGGATTATCCGCTTCATCGCTTGAACAGTCCCAGCACGAAGGAGGCGACCGTCAGCACCAGGAACACGAAGAACAGTATCTTGGCGATGCCTGCCGCGCTTGCCGCGAGGCCGCCAAAACCGAACAATGCGGCGATCAGTGCAACGATGAAGAATATAAGGGCATAGTGAAGCATGACGGCCTCCTTGATGAAGTGCGGCGGCGTCCGGGTGTGCCGCTGCCTGCATGACTCCATGCTAGGCGCAGCGGTTTTCCGCGGCTGTCGTCCCTGCCGCGTGCCGGGCGTCGGACATGTCTGACGCCGACCGCAGCCCGCAGCAGGCGCAGCGCCGGCGCGCGCTGGTCGAGGGCCTGTCGCGTGCCGCGCGCCGGGCCGGCTCGGCCACCGACGGCGCGGAACGGCTGACCGACAGCGTGCTGATGAAGCTGGCGCGCTTCCGCTGGGGCGCGCTGCTGGTGGTGCTGATCGGTGTCGCCTTCGCCGCGCTGTCGGAATCGACCTTCCTGGCGATGCAGCGCGAGCGCGAAGAGATCGACGCCTCGCGGCTGTCGCTGGCCGCGCTGAACAATCTGGTCTATGACAACGCGCAGGCCGAGCAGACCGAGCAGCGCTACATCGAGGACCCGTCGGCAGACCATCTGGCCCAGCATCGCGCTACGCTGCAGCGCCTGACCGATGCATCAAACGTGGTGCTGGGCTGGGCGGTGCGCCGGCAGATAGACGAGGAAAGAGTCAGCGCGGTCCGGCGGCTGTCCGCCACCGAATCGGAAGAGCTGAAGCGGCTCGAGGCGCTGCCGGAGGACGCCAGTCCGGTCGAGGTGATGGACGCCTTCCTCCCCACGGTCATCGATCAGGCCGAACTGCGTCAGGCGCTGGAACCCCTGGTGCGCACCGAACGCGCCTACCTCGAGGAGCAGATGACGCTGCTGGGCGAGGAGATCGAGCGGCAGCGCGCCGCGGCCATCGTGGTGATCGCGGTCGGCGTGCTCATGCTCATCCTGCTGCTGCGCGCCTATGCGATGCGCAGTGAGGCCGAGGCTCTGGTGGCCGACCGACTGCGTGCTGCACGCGATGAGCTGGACGCGCTGGTGCGGGTACGCACCGAAGAGCTGAGCGAACTGGCCAGCCACCTGCAGACCGAAGCCGAGCGACAGAAATCGGCGCTGGCGCGCGAACTGCACGACGAGCTGGGGTCCATCCTGACCGCCAGCCGCATGGAGGCGTCGATGCTGCTGCGCCGCGCGCGCAAGCAGAACAGCCCGGACGTCGAATCGCTGGGGCGGGTATGCGACATCCTGGAGCAGGGCGTGCAGATCAAGCGGCGGGTGATCGAGGGGCTGGTGCCGACCGTGCTCACCCATCTCGGCCTGCTGCCGGCGCTGGAGGCGCTGGCCGAAGAGACCCGGGCATCGGCGCCGTTCGCGGTCGAACTCGAACTGCCCGGAGAACTTGAACTGGAGCGCGAACGCGCGATCGCGATCTATCGCGTGGCGCAGGAAGCGCTCACCAATATCCGCAAGCATGCGCAGGCGAATGCGGTCACCATCCGGCTGAGCGAGGAGGGCAATACGGTGAGGCTGGACATCCGTGACGATGGCGTCGGGCTGCCGGAGGGCGCTCGCGGCAAGACCGGTTCGCACGGACTGCTGGGCATGAAATACCGGGCGGACGCGCTCGGCGGGCGCTTCGCGATCGGCGCCGCGCCGGGGGGCGGTACGTTGCTGGAATTCGAGGTGCCGCGCGAGGTGCCGCGCGCCTGAACGGCACGCAGCGCGGTGCTCAGGCGAGCACCATATTGTCGCGGTGAATCAGTTCCGGCTCATCCACATAGCCCAGCAGCGCCTCGATGTCGGCCGAGGGGCGGCGCGCGATGCGCCGGGTTTCGGATGCGGAATAGTTGATCAGCCCGCGCGCCAGTTCGCGACCGGCCGCGTCGCGGCAGGCGACGACCGCACCGCGCTCGAACTGACCCTGCACCTCGGTCACGCCGATCGACAGCAGGCTCTTGCCCTCGTGCAGCGCCTTCACCGCACCTTCATCCAGCACCAGCGTGCCGGCCAGTTGCAGATGGTCGGCCAGCCACTGCTTGCGGGCGGCCAGCGGCGAGTTGCCGGCCTTCAGGAAGGAGCCCAGCGCTTCGCCGGCGACCAGCCGCAGCAGCACGTCCGGTTCGCGGCCGCTGGCGATCACGGTGTCGGCGCCGCTGCGGGCGGCGCGCTTCGCGGCGCGCACCTTGGTGATCATGCCGCCGCGCGAGATGCCGGTGCCGGCACCGCCTGCCATCGCTTCGAAGCGCCCGTCGTCGGCGTCGCCCTCGCTGATCAGCGTCGCGGACGGGTCCTTGCGCGGGTCAGCGGTGTACAGGCCGCTCTGGTCGGTCAGGATGACCAGACAGTCGGCTTCGGTCAGATTGGCCACCAGCGCGCCCAGCGTGTCGTTGTCGCCGAACTTGATCTCGTCATAGACGACGGTATCGTTCTCGTTGATCACCGGCACCACGCCCAGCTCCATCAGCGTGGACAGCGTCGAGCGCGCGTTCAGGTAGCGGGTGCGGTCGGCCAGATCCTCGTGCGTCAGCAGAATCTGCGCGCACGCCAGACCGTATTGCGAGAACGCGCCTTCGTACGCCTGCGCCAGACCCATCTGGCCGACGGCGGCGGCGGCCTGCAGCTCGTGCATCGCGCTCGGGCGGGTGCTCCAGCCAAGTCGCTGCATGCCGGCCGCGATGGCGCCGGACGACACCAGCAGCACTTCCCGGCCTTCGGCGCGCAGTGCGGCGATCTGCCGCGCCCACTCCTGCAGCGCGCCGAGATCCAGACCGGCACCGTTGTTGGTGACCAGCGCGCTGCCGACCTTCACGATCAGCCGGCGGGCGCTCTGCAGGCGCGATCTCATCGCGCGCTCCCGTTGTCGGCCTCGTCGTTGGCCCCTGAGTTGGCCCCGGTGTTGGCCGTTTCGTCGGTCTCTTCCGCGGACTCCAGATGGCGCACGTCCGGCTCGACCGGTTCCGGCGGCCGGGTGGCTTCGACATGATCCATGATGGCGTAGCACAGCGCGTCACAGCCTTCGCGGGTCATGGCCGAAATGCTGAAGGCGCGTTCGGCACCGAAGCCGTCGACGAAGTCGCGCACGCGCTGCTCGCGCTCTTCTTCCGGAATCAGATCCAGCTTGTTCAGCACCAGCCAGCGCGGTTTCTGGTACAGCGCTTCGTCGTAACGGCGCAATTCCTCGACGATGGCACGTGCGTCGTGCAGCGGATCGGCGTCCGGATCGAACGGGGCCAGATCGACCAGATGCAGCAGCAGGCGGGTGCGCTGCAGGTGGCGCAGGAACTGGTGGCCGAGGCCGGCGCCATCGGCCGCGCCCTCGATCAGGCCGGGAATGTCGGCGATCACGAAGCTGCGCGAGGTGTCGACACGCACGACGCCCAGATTGGGTGCCAGCGTGGTGAAGGGGTAGTCCGCCACCTTCGGGCGCGCGGCCGATACCGCACGGATGAAGGTGGATTTGCCGGCGTTCGGCATGCCGAGCAGCCCGACGTCGGCGAGCACCTTCAGTTCGAGCTTCAGTTCGCGACGCTCGCCGGCTTCGCCGGGCGTGGTCTGGCGCGGCGCACGGTTGGTGCTGGACTTGAAATGCAGGTTGCCGAGGCCGCCGCGGCCGCCCTTGGCGATCAGCGCGCGGGCACCGTCGTGGTCGAGATCGGCGATGACTTCGCCGGTGGCCTGGTCGGTGATGGTGGTGCCGACCGGCATGCGCAGTTCCTTGTCGTCTCCGCCCTTGCCGTAGCAGTCGGCGCCGCGGCCGTTCTCGCCGCTTTCGGCGCGGAACACGCGGGTGTAGCGGAAATCGATCAGGGTATTCAGATTGCGGTCGGCGATGGCCCAGATGCTGCCGCCACGACCGCCGTCACCGCCGTCCGGACCGCCGAACGGAATGAATTTTTCGCGGCGGAACGAGGCCGAACCATTGCCGCCATCGCCGGCGATGACCTCTATTTTCGCTTCGTCAAAGAATTTCATTGCGTGCTGCGTCCTTGCGGGGTGACTTCACTGCCGTTTCGTCCTGCTACGGCGGGGATCGTTGTGCCGTCTCGTTGTCTGACGGCGGAGATCGTCTTGCCGTCTCGTTGTTCGACGGCAGACGGTCCATCTGGCTGCCGCATTTTACCGACGGCAGAAACGAAAAGCCCTGCCTCGCGGGCAGGGCTTCGGTTCAGGCAGACAGCGATCAGGCTGCGGCCGGAACGATAGTGACCACGCGACGGCGGTTTGCACCCTTGACGACGAACTGCACGACGCCGTCAATCTTGGCGAACAGCGTGTGGTCCTTACCCATGCCGACGTTATCGCCGGGATGGAACTCGGTGCCGCGCTGACGCACGATGATGCTGCCTGCGGAAATCAGCTGGCCGCCGTAGCTCTTGACGCCAAGGCGTTTCGATTCCGAGTCGCGGCCGTTACGGGTACTGCCGCCGCCCTTTTTATGTGCCATGAGATGTGCTCCTGGAAAAGTTCAGCGATCAGCCGTTGATGGCGTCGATGCGCAGTTCAGTGTAGTTCTGACGATGACCTTGATGCTTCTGGTAGTGCTTGCGACGGCGCATCTTGAAGATGGTCACCTTCTTGTGGCGCCCTTGCGTGAGCACCGTTGCACGAACGCTGGCACCGGCAACCAGGGGGGAACCGATCTTGACCGATTCGCCCTCACCGACCATCAGAATCTGGTCGATCACGATTTCCGAGCCCACATCCGCAGGTATCTGTTCTACCTTGATTTTTTCGCCGGCAGCGACGCGATACTGCTTGCCGCCGGTTTTTATGACCGCGTACATGTGTAACCCCAGTAAGGTTTAAGGGAATCCACAAGTATAGCGAAGTACCGCAGGCCGTGTCAAAGCCCCCAATACATCAACGGCTTGACGGGTTTTGGGGCGCTGCTACCATCCGCGTTTTTCCGCGTCCGGCAGTCCTTCCTTGTCTTCTCTGAACCGTCTTTACAGCCTGATTGCGGATGACATGCGTGCCCTGGACGCCGTGATCCGCGCCCGCCTGCACTCCGATGTGGTGCTGGTGCGCCAGGTGGCCGAGTACATCATCGGTGCCGGCGGCAAGCGCCTGCGGCCTGCGCTGGTGCTGCTCACGTCCGGTGCCTGCAATTACCGCGGCGACCACCGGACCGAGCTGGCCGCGGTGGTCGAGTTCATCCATACCGCCACGCTGCTGCATGACGACGTGGTCGACGAATCCGAACTGCGTCGCGGCGCCAAGACCGCCAATGCGCTGTTCGGCAACGCAGCGTCGGTGCTGGTCGGCGACTTCCTGTACTCGCGCGCCTTCCAGATGATGGTGTCGGTCGGCAGCATGCGGGTGCAGTCGGTGCTGGCTGAAGCCACCAACATCATCGCCGAGGGCGAGGTGCTGCAGCTGCTGAACTGTCATGACGCCGACGTTGATGAAGATCGCTACCTGCAGGTCATCCGCTACAAGACGGCCAAGCTGTTCGAAGCGGCGAGCCGGTTGGGTGCCATGCTGGCCGGTTCCGAACCCGACGTCGAAGAGCGCTTTGCCCGCTTCGGCATGCACCTCGGCACCGCCTTCCAGCTGGTCGATGACATCCTCGACTATTCGGGCGACGAAGGTTCGATCGGCAAGAATCTCGGCGACGATCTGGCCGAGGGCAAGCCGACGCTGCCGCTGATCCACGTCATGAAGAACGGCACGCCGGACCAGGTGGCCGCAGTGCGCCATGCGATCGAAGAGGGCGGCCGTGATGACTGGGCGCCGGTCATGAAGGCGGTGGTCGACAGCGGTGCGCTCGAAGTCGCGCGGGTCCGCGCCCGTGAAGAAGCGGCGCTGGCGATCGCGGAACTCGACGGTCTGCCGGCCAACGACTACCTGCAAAGTCTGCTCGATCTCGCAAAGTTTGCAGTCGAGCGAAAGTTTTAGTATAGTGCGCGCCTCGTTGCTTACGGCGACGAGGCACAAAGAGCTGCTCCGCAGTTTGAAGTGAAGTTCGGGGAATAGCTCAGCCTGGTAGAGCACTGCGTTCGGGACGCAGGGGCCGGAGGTTCGAATCCTCTTTCCCCGACCAGAAATCCCGCGGAAAAGCCACCCTTCGGGGTGGCTTTTTTGTTTTTCGCGTCTGGCGCGTTCGCGCCGCATGCCGTGCATTCCATGGCGCCCGGCTTCCGCACGCCGCCACGCGTCCCGCACCTTCCGTACTCATCGTTTCACCCGAAGTACGCAAGACGCTTCCGCATCGCTCCCGCCGGCCGGTTTCCGGACACCCGGCACGCACGCGTTGCAGACCGCGCTGCCGCAGGCGAGTATTCAGCCCTTACTGCGACGGGAGGGCACAGCCGGCCGCGCAAGCGGGTTGCGCCCGGCCGTGTCGATGCGGAATGAACAGCTGGATGAGCGACAAACCTTTCTGCTGCACCCGGAAACTCAGCGCCTTCAGCGTCTGCATCGGCGTGTTGTGGTCATGCTGTGCCATGGCGGTGCCTCACGTGTCCTGCGTTGTGGACTACAACGGGCAGCAGACCGTGATACCGGTCCGCGCCGAGGTGGATGCGCTGGGCGGTGCATGGCATGAGGCCGGGGTGTTCAGCCTGCGCGCGACGCTGGTCGCGCCACCCAGGGCGAAGCCCTGGCTGCTGGTCGAGGTCCACGCGAAGGCGGCGGACGGGGACGTCCGCCTCATTTCTTCGCAGAAGACGCATCAGCCCTTCGATACCGGTCGCATCGAAGTGGTTGAACCGCGGCTCGGCCGCATCCTCGCCTACGCCTGCGGAGCTGCCCGATGAGTCGCTGGCAAGCTGTTGCGCTCGTCATGCTGATGGTTCTCGGGACCACCCTGGCCCGCGCTGCCGACAGCGTAGTCCGCATCGCCTTTGTCGGCGACGTGATGCTGGCCGAAAGCGAACGGACCGGCCAGCTCATTGCCGAGGGCGGCGATCCCTTCGCCCACGTGCGCGGGCTGCTTGCCGCCGCCGATCTGAGGGTGGCGAATTTCGAATCGTCCGCCGGTACGCAGGGCAGACCGGATGCGGAAAAGCCCTTTTCCTTCCGCACCGCGCAGCCGGCACTGCGGGTGTTCTCGTCGGTGTTCGATGTTGCCGGCGTGGCCAACAACCACGCCGGCGACTTCGGTCGCGAGGATTTCGCCGAAACCCTTACCGCCCTGCGGGCCGCCGGCGTGCAGACCTTCGGCGGCGGCCCTGATCTGAAGACCGCGCACCGCGCGCTGATGATCGAGCGCAAGGGTGTGCGGATCGCGCTGCTCGGCTATCTCGATTTCTTCCCGCGCTGGTTTGCCGCCACGCCCGGCCGGCCCGGCGTGGCCTGGCTGGATACCGATCAGGCGGCGCTAGACATCGCCCGCGCGCGGCATGACGGCGCCGATGTCGTGCTGGTGGTGCCGCACTGGGGCGTGGAACACGAACCCCGTGCGCACCGCAGGCAGCGTGCCGCGGCGCGTGCGCTGCTGGCCGCCGGGGCGGACGCGGTCATCGGCGGGCATCCCCATGTCGTCCAGGACCATGAAGTCTTCCGGGGCAAGCCCGTCCTCTACTCCCTCGGGAACTTCGTGTTCGACGGCTTCGAGGACGAGGACAACAACACCGGATGGGTGGCGTTCGTGGACGTCGACCGGCAAGGCGTGGTGTCGGCGACCACGCGTGTGGTGAAGATCGACGCCTCCGGCACACCGCTGCCGGACCCGGACAGGGCCGGCCCCTGCTGGTGCCGGGGCGAGGCCGTGATGTCGCCGTGCGCGAAGGTCCGGCCATGAAGGACGTCATGCGCACCGTACGGGGTGAGCGCAGCAGCCGCTGACGGGCAGCCGCCGCAAGCTGGTACGCTGGCGCGTCTTCATGTCTGTCGTTCCCGAGCACCCCGATGTCGCGCATCCTCTTTTTCCTGCTGCTGGCCGCCCTGGCCTGGATCTGGTTCTTCAAGCGCCCGTCGGTCCGTGACGGCAGCGGGCGGCGCGAGCGGGCGCCGCAGCAGAAACCGGTCGAGCGCATCGTGCAGTGCGCCCACTGCGGGCTGCGTCTGCCCGAGGGCGAAGCGCTGGCCGATGGCGAGCAGCGGCATTTCTGCAGCATCGAGCACCGGAATGCACACATCGGTCGCGACTGAGGCCGGCGCGCGCGGCCTGCTGCCGGTCGGTATGCCTTCGCTGCGCTATTTCAGCCTGTACCGGCTGGTCATCGCGTCGGTGCTGGTGGCGCTGGTGTACGGCGTGCCCGGTGAAATCAGTTTCGGCGACTATGAAGGCCCGCTGTTCTCGACCGTGGTGCGCGCCTACTGGCTGTTCGCGGCCTGCATGATGGCCGGGCTGGACCGGCTGCTGCCCACCTTCGACGCGCGGCTGACCGCCGGCGTGCTCAGCGACATCCTCTTCCTCACGCTGCTGACCTACGCCGCCGGCGGCGTGGGCAGCGGTCTGCCTTTCATGCATGTGGTGGTGCTCGCGTTCGCCGCGCTGATGGGGCAGGGCCGGCTCGCGCTGTTCTATGCCGCGGTGGCCAGTCTGGCCATGCTGTTCGAACAGGCCATGCAGTGGGTGAACATCGGCAGCGATTCCGCCCGCTTCGTCCATGTCGGCACCATCAGCATCGGCTATTTCGCGACCGCGATCGCGGTACGGCTGCTGGCGCGGCGGGTGATCGCCAATGAAGCGCTGGCGCGCGACCGCGGCCGCGATCTGGCGGAGCAGATGCGGGTGAACGAGCGCGTCATCCGCGACATGGACGACGGCGTGCTGGTGGTCGATCCCGGCGGGCACGTACGCCAGGCGAACCCGCAGGCGCGCCGCCTGCTCGACCCGGTCATGCCGCGGCCGGTCACGCTGGCCGACTATTCGCCGGCGCTGGCGGCGGCGATCGACGCGCTGGCCGATCTGTCGCGCGAGCGCGTGTTCGCGCTGGACCTGCCTTCGCGACCTGCTGCGCTGCGGGTGCGCTGCGTGCCGGCGGGCGAGGGCGGCGGTCATCTGGTGTTCATCGAGGACCTGGCCCGACTGCGCGAACAGGCGCAGCAGATCAAGCTCGCTGCGCTGGGCCGGCTCACCGCCAGCATGGCGCATGAAATCCGCAATCCGCTGGCCGCCATCAGCCAGGCGGCCGAACTGCTGGCCGACGAACGGCGCGCCGACACGCAGGCGCGGCTCACCCGCATCATCGCTGACAACGCGCTGCGGCTCGACCGCATGGTGAGCGACGTGCTCGAACTGGGACGGCGCGACCGCGCCGAACCGGAGCTGCTAGATCTGGTCGCCTATCTGCGCGGCTTCGTCGAGGAATACGCGATGCGCGAGCCCGACGTCCGCAGCCGCGTGCACATCGAAGGCGAGGGCGAAGGTGCGGCGCTGCTGCTGTTCGACCGCGGCCACCTGCACCAGGTCATGTGGAACCTGCTCGGCAATGCGCTGCGTTACGCCAGTGCGGCGGAGGGCGCGGTGCGCATCACGGTGCACAGCGACGACGACGGCACCCGCATGGACATCGTCGACGACGGCCAGGGCGTGCCGGACAACGCGCGCGCCCATCTGTTCGAACCCTTCTTCACCACCCACAGCCGCGGCACCGGACTGGGTCTGTACATCGCGCGGGAACTGAGCGACGCCAACGGGGCGCGGCTGGACTTCGTGGATAATTCACCGGGTGCGCGCTTTCGCCTGCGCGGACTGAACAGGAGCATCGAGGAATCATGGAAAGGCGGCGAACCGAGCGTGAGCTGAAGGTGCTGGTCGTTGATGACGAGGACGACCTGCGCGAACTGCTGGCCATGTCGCTGGCGCGCATGGGGCTGCACGCGTCGCTCGCCGCGTCGGTCGGCGAGGCGCGCGAACTGCTGGCGGCCGAGCGTTTCGCGCTCTGCCTGACCGACATGCGCCTGCCGGACGGCGAGGGCATGGATCTGGTGCGCCACATCGCCGAGCACCATCGCGAACTGCCGGTGGCGGTCATCACTGCCTTCGGCAGCATGGACAACGCGGTCGCTGCGCTGAAGGCGGGCGCTTTCGACTATCTTGCCAAACCGGTGTCGATCGAACAGCTGCGCGCACTGGTGCGCTCCGCGCTCGATCTGCCGCGCCGCGGCAGCGAGCCGGAGGCGGTGGGCGCCGATGTGCTGGTCGGCGAGTCGCCGGCGCTGGCCCAGGTGCGCGAACTGATTGCCAAGCTGGCGCGCAGTGGCGCGCCGGTGCATATCCACGGCGAATCCGGCAGCGGCAAGGAGCGCGCCGCCCGGCTCATCCACGAAGCCGGCGCACGGCGCGACGGGCCCTTCGTCGCGGTCAACTGCGGCGCCATTCCGGAAAACCTGGTCGAGTCCGAATTCTTCGGCTACGCCAAGGGCGCTTTCACCGGGGCGGATGCCGACCGCGAAGGCTTTTTCCAGGCCGCGCGGGGCGGCACGCTCTTCCTCGATGAAGTGGGCGACCTGCCGCTGGCCATGCAGGTGAAACTGCTGCGCGCCATCCAGGAAAAGTCGGTGCGCCGGGTCGGCGCCCGCAGCGAAGAAGCGACCGATGTGCGGCTGATCAGCGCCACCCACCGCAATCTGAAGCAGATGGTGGACGAAGGCCGCTTCCGGCAGGATCTGTACTACCGCCTCAACGTGCTGGAGCTGCGCATGCCCAGCCTGCGCGAGTGCCGCGAGTCGATACCGGAACTGGCGCGCACGCTGCTCACCCGCATCGCCGCCGGCGGTGACCGGCCACCTGCGCTCAGCCGCGAAGCGGTGGACGCGCTGTGCGCCTATCCTTTTCCGGGCAATGTGCGCGAGCTGGAAAACGTGCTGGAGCGCGCCTACGCGCTGTGCGGCGGCGAACGCATCGAGGCGGCCGACCTCGGCCTGATGCCGGTCGACGACGAAACGCCCGAACTGCCGGCCGGCGAACTGCCGCTGCAGGACTACCTGGACCGCATGGAGCGCGCCGCCATCGAGGACGCGCTGCGCAAGACCCGCTACAACCGCACCGCCGCCGCCCGTCTGCTCGGCGTCACCTTCCGCTCGCTGCGCTACCGGCTGCAGCGGCTCGGCATCAATGACTGAATTCCCCGGCCGTACGCCGGTTTCCGTACCCGTGCGCCGCTGTGGAAGCGGCGCCGCGGTCATGAGCGTGCCCGGTGCAGTCAGCCATGCTCCCGCGCCGGTGCGTCGTTGTGGGAGCGACGCCCCCGTCGCGATGCGCCAGTTGAACACCACACGCTCCCGATCCACCGCGGAATCGCGGCGGGGCGCCGCTCCCACAGGCCGTGGCAGCCGATTGGGCCTGGAACACGGCGGTGGAGCGACGCGGTCATGGAACTGACGATAGACGCCGACGGCTGGTGCACCACCGCCCGCCGGGTCGAATCGCCGAATCAGGACGCCCGGCCCGACCCTGACCGGCCGGACGGCGCGGATGCCGACCCGGTGTCGCTGGTGGTGGTGCACTGCATCAGCCTGCCGCCGGGCGAGTTCGGCGGCCCCTACATCGAGGATCTGTTCCTGAACCGGCTCGACCCGGCGGCTCACCCGTATTTCGTCGATGTCGCGCCGCTGCGCGTGTCGGCGCATTTCGTGGTCCGTCGCGACGGCGAACTGCTGCAGTGCGTGCCCACGGTGCGTCGTGCTTGGCACGCCGGCGTGTCCAGCTGGCGCGGGCGCAGCCGCTGCAACGACTTTTCGGTCGGCATCGAGCTCGAAGGCTGCAATGTGCTGCCCTACGAGGACGTCCAGTACGCGGTGCTGCGCGCGCTGGTGGCCGCGCTGAAGCGGCGGCACCCGGTGGCGGACGTGGTAGGCCATTCGGATATCGCGCCCGGCCGCAAGGTGGACCCGGGCGCCTGTTTCGACTGGAAACGCTTGCCGGACGCGGTTCGTCCGGACTGATCCACCGTCCTGCCGGCGTTTGAGCCGGAATCTCTCCCGCAATGCCTTTTCCGGCGCTGATCCCCTGCGCGGTGCAGGGTCTTTTCACGCCGCCGGTGACACCGCCTAGCAGAAAAATCGCGCTTGCGGGGGAGAGGGTGGCTCACTAGAATTAGTAGCTCAGTGCTCATCGACCACTATATCTAGTGGTGTGAGTGCCGGAAGTACCTTCTGCAGCACCCCGTACCACCCCGTACGTTCCTATCTCAAACCCCGTCGTCGATGCCCTCGACGGCCCACCGGGAGACGCCCGCATGCAATTGACCGCCGAAGCTGGCCACACCAGCGCCATCAGCCGTACGCCGTCCGCCGGTATCGATCAGATCAATATCGACGAACTGCCGAGCGCTGCCGCGCTGCACGCCGACTACAAGGTGATCCGCCGCAATGGTGCGGTGGTGAACTTCGAGCCGGCCAAGATTTCGATCGCGGTGACCAAGGCTTTCCTGGCGGTGAATGGCGGGCAGGGCGCCGCCTCGGCGCGCGTGCGCGAACAGGTGGCCGGCATCACCACCTCGGTGGTGCAGGCGCTGGTGCGTCGCCAGCCGCATGGCGGCACCTTCCACATCGAAGACATCCAGGATCAGGTCGAACTGGCGCTGATGCGCTCGGCCGAGCACGACGTCGCCCGTGCCTATGTGCTCTACCGCGAAAAGCGCGCCGCCGAACGTGCGGCCAAGCAGCACGAGGTGGCGCAGGCCGCCGCCGAGCCGGTGCTGCACGTGGTGGACGGCGACCGCCGCCTGCCGCTGGATCTCGCCGCGCTGCGCGGCCTGATCGAAGCCTCGTGCGAGGCGCTGGGCGACGTGGTGTCGGTCGACGCCATCCTGAATGCCACGCTGTCCAATCTGTACGACGGCGTGCCGGTCGAGGAAGTGCGCAAGTCGGCCATCATGGCCGCCCGCTCGCTGCTGGAGCAGGATCCGGCCTATGGCTACGTGACCGCCCGCCTGCTGCTGCACACGGTGCGTCACGAAGTGCTGGGCGAAGAGGTGTCGCAGGCGCAGATGGCCACCGCCTACGCTGAATACTTCCCGCGCTACATCAAGCTGGGCATCGAAGCCGAACTGCTCGATTCCAAGCTGGCCCAGTTCGACCTCGCCAAGCTGGGCGCCGCACTGGACCACCGCAACGACCTGCGCTTCAACTATCTCGGCCTGCAGACGCTGTACGACCGCTACTTCCTGCACATCCGCGACCGCCGCATTGAACTGCCGCAGATCTTCTTCATGCGCGTGGCCATGGGTCTGGCGCTGAACGAAATCCATCGCGAAGAGCGTGCGATCGAGTTCTACAAGCTGCTGTCCAGCTTCGACTTCATGAGCTCGACGCCGACGCTGTTCAACAGCGGCACGCTGCGCCCGCAGCTGTCGTCCTGCTACCTCACCACGGTGGCCGACGATCTCGACGGCATCTTCGAGGCGATCAAGGAAAACGCGCTGCTGGCCAAGTTCGCCGGCGGTCTGGGCAACGACTGGACGCCGGTGCGCGCGCTCGGCTCGCACATCAAGGGCACCAACGGCAAGTCGCAGGGCGTGGTCCCCTTCCTGAAAGTGGTCAATGACACCGCGGTCGCGGTGAACCAGGGCGGCAAGCGCAAGGGCGCGGTGTGCGCCTATCTGGAAAGCTGGCACCTCGACATCGAGGAATTTCTCGACCTGCGCAAGAACACCGGCGACGACCGCCGCCGCACGCACGACATGAACACGGCGAACTGGATTCCCGACCTGTTCATGCGTCGCGTGATGGAAAACGGCGAATGGACGCTGTTCTCGCCGGCCGACTGCCCGGACCTGCACGACCTGTACGGCAGCGCCTTCGAGCAGGCCTACACCCGCTATGAAGAGAAGGCCGCGCGCGGTGAAATCCGCCTGTTCAAGAAGACGCAGGCGGTGTCGCTGTGGCGCAAGATGCTGTCGATGCTGTTCGAGACCGGCCACCCGTGGATCACCTTCAAGGACCCGTGCAACCTGCGCTCGCCGCAGCAGCATGTCGGCGTGGTTCACTCCAGCAACCTGTGCACCGAAATCACGCTGAACACCTCGGACACCGAAATCGCCGTGTGCAACCTCGGTTCGGTGAACCTGGTCGCCCACCTGAAGGACGACGGCAACGGCGGCAAGGCGCTCGACCACGACAAGCTGCGCAAGACCATCCGCACCGCGATGCGCATGCTCGACAACGTGATCGACATCAACTACTACTCGGTCGGCAAGGCGCGCAACGCCAACCTGAAGCACCGCCCGGTCGGCATGGGCCTGATGGGCTTCCAGGAAGCGCTGCACGAACTGCGCACGCCCTACGCCAGCGACGCGGCGGTCGAGTTCGCCGACCGCTCGATGGAAGCGGTGGCCTACTACGCCTACTGGGCCTCGACTGAACTGGCCGAAGAGCGCGGCCGCTACTCCAGCTACAAGGGCAGCCTGTGGGACCGCGGCATCCTGCCGCACGACTCGCTGGACATCCTGGCCGAACAGCGCGGCGGCTACCTCGAAGTCGACCGCTCGGTCACCATGGACTGGGACGCGCTGCGCAACCGCATCGCGAACTACGGCATGCGCAATTCGAACTGCCTGGCGATCGCGCCGACCGCCACCATTTCGAACATCATCGGCGTCGATGCCAGCATCGAGCCGACCTACCAGAACCTGTTCGTCAAATCGAACCTGTCGGGCGAATTCACCGTGGTGAACGAGCACCTGGTGCGTGACCTGAAGAAGCTGGGTCTGTGGGACGAAGTGATGGTCGCCGACCTGAAGTATTTCGATGGCTCGCTGTCGCGCATCGACCGCATCCCGGCCGACATCCGCGCGCTCTACGCCACCGCCTTCGAAGTCGAGCCGAAGTGGCTGGTCGAAGCCGCCTCGCGCCGCCAGAAGTGGATCGACCAGGCGCAGAGCCTGAACATCTACATGGCCGGCGCCTCCGGCAAGAAGCTGGACGAAACCTACAAGCTCGCCTGGCTGCGCGGCCTGAAGACCACCTACTACCTGCGCGCCATGGGCGCCACTCACGCCGAGAAATCCACCGGCCGCGGCGGCGAACTGAACGCGGTGCCGAGCCAGGCCGAAGAGCCGGCGCCCAAGTTCTGCGCGATCGACGACCCCACCTGCGAAGCCTGCCAATAAGGACGTCCCGCCCGTGCCTGCTTTGCAGGCGCGGGCGGGGATGAGGGGCTAGGGGCCAGGGACTAGCGAGCCAGCTCCGCGCATCGCCCCACCTGACATGACGCACTACCCGGCGCGCCCGCGCGCCGACTGAAGGAGAAAACAACAATGCTGAGTTTCGAAGACGACCTGCCGATGACCGCGCCGCAGCCCGGCCTGGCGATGCGCACCCCGGCGCCGGATGTGCGTGACCTGCCGATGTCCCCGCCGGCCACGCCGGCCGCCCAGGGTGACGCGCACATGCGCCGCATCCGCGCCGAAGACAAGCGCGTCATCAACGGCGGTACCGACGTGAACCAGCTCGTGCCCTTCAAGTACAAGTGGGCCTGGGAGAAGTACCTCGCCGGCTGCGCCAACCACTGGATGCCGCAGGAAGTGAACATGCAGCGCGACATCGAACTGTGGAAGTCTCCGAACGGCCTGACCGAAGACGAGCGCCGCGTCGTCCGCCGCAATCTCGGCTTCTTCGTCACCGCCGATTCGCTGGCCGCCAACAACATCGTGCTCGGCACCTACCGCCACATCACCGCGCCCGAGTGCCGCCAGTATTTGCTCCGCCAGGCGTTCGAAGAGGCCATCCACACCCACGCCTACCAGTACATCGTCGAATCGCTGGGTCTGGACGAAGGCGAGGTGTTCAACGCCTATCACGAGGTGGCCTCCATCCGTGACAAGGACGAGTTCCTCATTCCCTTCATCGACGTGCTGACCGACCCGGCCTTCAAGACCGGCACGCCCGAAGCCGACCAGCAGCTGCTGAAAAGCCTCATCGTGTTCGCCTGCCTGATGGAAGGCCTGTTCTTCTATGTCGGCTTCGTGCAGATTCTCGCCCTCGGCCGCCAGAACAAGATGACCGGCGCCGCCGAGCAGTACCAGTACATCCTGCGCGACGAGTCCATGCACTGCAATTTCGGCATCGACCTGATCAACCAGATCAAGCTCGAAAACCCGCACCTCTGGACCCCGGAATTCCGCGAAGAGCTGAAGGCGCTGTTCCGCAAGGCCGTCGAGCTGGAATACCGCTACGCCGAAGACACCATGCCGCGCGGCGTGCTGGGCCTGAACGCCAACATGTTCAAGGAATACCTGCGCTTCATCGCCAACCGCCGCGCACAGCAGATCGGTCTGGACGTGCTTTACCCGGGGGCGGAGAACCCCTTCCCGTGGATGAGCGAAATGATCGATCTGAAGAAGGAACGCAACTTCTTCGAAACCCGGGTGATCGAGTATCAGACGGGTGGGGCGTTGAGTTGGGATTGATGTAGGTCGGTGCCCGCTCGCGGGACTGATTCATCTGCACGGTCTGCGGACCGGCAAAAAAATGGGGCGCCAGCGGGCGCCCCAATTTTTTTGCCTCATCTGGCGTGCTGTCGCGCAGATTGATCCACGGATTAACAGTCCGGCGGCAGTGGGGAGCTTATCCAAATCTGTCGACGCGCCCCATCATTATGGCCTCGGTTGAGTCGTTACACAGAAATCGGATGCCGCACTGACGTTCGAACCGATGTCATCGGACATTTGGAATCCCGAGATCGCGAAGAATGATTAGCGAGAAAAAGACCACACTACCGCATGGTAGGCATTAACGACGGCAAACCCGAATAGCATGTAACCGGATACCGCCGAGGCAATGGCCGCGTAACGGAACCAGTCCCCAGCTTTCCTGTAGCTATCGTTATCTGTGTTGCCTTCAGAGTAGAGCGCCTGACTGAAATAACGGAACGCGAAGCCTAAGGCAGCAACGAGAACGCCGAACCCAAACTGTAAAAGAGGCAAAGATAAATACCGAGCGAGCAAAGCTCCCCCCTCTCTACCAGCCAAGCTACTGAAGACTCCGAGCAGGGCTACGACCGCACCACCATTTATGACAAGTAGCGACTGCAGCGCGCTTTTTCCCGCCTCGAGTACAGCTTTCAGCATTTCGATGCTGTGCTCGTTCTTCGCTGAATAGTGCGCGAGCATGCCCTCATGTTGCTGCCTTCTGTAGGCTTGCGAAGCACCAGCATCCTTCTCAATGGCCGCCAAATACGACCTCAAGGCAGAAACTTGAACGTCCTTGGCTCCTTGCGCCTCGACATGATCTAGCTGCTTGCGAAGCTCAGCAATTACCTCTTCGGATTCCATTTTCTATCTGAAATAGCCGAACTGGCTGGGAGTTAGGCGACAAACCACACTAAAGCCGTGCGTCTCGAAGGTGATTGAAGTTTAGAGCTTTATTACCTGCCGAGACTGCGGCGAGATAGAGGTGAAGATCGACCGTGATTAATGGGGTGCCCGACGCACACGCATCCAAGAGGGCACAGTCAGTAAGTCCTAAGCGAGGTAATTCCAGTCGACTGAGCGCCGAGTGACTTGGGAGATAGGTTTCACGCGTACTCGACAATGAGACCAACTCGCGTAGCTTAGAAAATATTTTCGATCGCGCTGGCTCCCCGATGTGATCAATCAAATTGGAAGTCTCAGTGAGCGTGTTCGGCGTTACTAGGATTTCAGACGCAACGCTCAACTGTTCCTTCAACAGATCGAAATCCTCGGGCGTGAATTCCCTGAGCCGCTTGTGTTTGGCGACATAGTCGCGAGAGGTAAGCCCAACAATCAGCAGGAGTAGAAGGTTGCTGTCCACCAGCACCGAAAGAGAGGTCACTCGGGAACGTCCACACTCTTAACGGAGATCACGTTACCCGTCACATCGTCCATGGTCACCACCTTATATGCTCGCCGCCAAAACGAGTTTTGCCCTGCGAGGGCTGCGAGAGCATTCTTCGGCTCGTCCCATGGGCGTGAAAAGCCAATCGTGACGCGCCAGACGGCTTGTTTTTCGTCGAACATCACCTCCTCGAGGCCGACGTTCTTGATGCCCTCTTCTCCGAAAAGCGCATTGATCTGGGCTTTTGCGTGTTCGACCGCTAGCTTTACGTCCATTACTTCCCCATCTTCCATGGCAACATCGTAAATCGCGTGCATAACTATAAACGGCCGCGTTAAGAGTTGGAATCCCGCGAAAGCTCCTTATCAATCTCTCCTGCATAGCGTGCGTTGACCGACGGCGACAGGTGCGCATACCGCCGCACCATCTCGGCAGACTGCCAGCCGCCTCGGTCCTGCAGGACGAAGTGGACTTATAGGGGACAGACCCCAATTGTTCCGGGCCGATTCTCTTGGACCCGATCAGTCAGTGCGCTCCAATCCGATGCGCCACGCCGAACCGCTCCGCCAGCATGTCCAGCCGCTTGTCCAGCGTCCACAATCTGGCGCCTTGCGTGATCAAGGTGGAGGCGAGCAGGTGCATGTCCACGATGCCGCAGCCGAGGCCAAACAGGTGCTCGCGGTCTATGAAAGCCAGTACTTCGGCCGCGCTGGCCTGACGGGCGGGCTGCAGGCTGGCGAGGTCGGTCAGTGTTTGCGCGCGGCTTGGTGGGGTGCCGCAGGCCAGTTCGCCGATGATCAGCGGGTGGATCAGCACGAGGTCGCGATCCAGTAGCCCGATGAGCGTGTCGTTACCGTGGCGGAAGTGATCCACCCACACCGAGGTATCGACAAGGATTCCGCTCACTGGGGGGCGCCAGTCCGGGCGCGCGGGATGTCTGGCATGTCGGGCTGGGTTGCGCCCAGCGCGGCAAGCCGTCTGGCCGATTGCACCCTGACATAGGTCTTGATCGCTTCGCGGAACAGGTCGGCCTTGTCCATGGACGGATCGGCCACTTCGAGCGCCCGCTCGTACAGGGCGTCGTCTATCGTCACGGTCGTTCGCATGGGATGTCCTTATTTGCATCGAAATTGATGACATGATGCGCCAATCTGGATGTGCTGCGCAAAGGTTAGCCGGGGACAGACCCGTTTTCCTGTGCAGCAAGGGCTCCGAGCGTGTGTTCGGGTCCTGATGCTCACGCATGAGCAAGCGTCGCGCCGAAGTGCTGCAGGTTGCGCTGGGGGCGTCTGTGATGTCTGGCGGGTGCAACTATGGTGTTACCCATATTCAGGAGGCCGCGATGACCGCTACGACCACGCTGAAACTTCCGGACGAACTGAAGGCGCGTATCGCTGCGGTGGCGCAGCAGTCCGGCAAAAGTGCGCACGCTTTCATGGTCGAGGCGCTCGAACTGCAGACCGAACTGGCCGAACGTCGCACAGCCTTCGTGGCCGATGCGCTGCTGGCGCGTGAAGAGGTCGCGCGTTACGGACTGGTGGTGGATGCTGACGAGGTGTTCGATTACCTGAAGGCGCGCGCCGAAGGAAAACCCGCGCGCAAGCCTGATCCGTCGTCGATCTGAGCAGCGGACGGGATCGTGAGTACCCGTGTGGTGCTGGCGCCTCGCGCGCTGGCGGATCTGAAACGTCTGACCGATTTCCTGCTGCAGGCGGATGCGCCTGCAACTGCTGCCGAGACGCTGCCCATCCTGCAATCCGGCTTCGCTGTGCTGCGCGAGCATCCCCTGATCGGACGCAAGGTCGAGCACGACCTCCGGGAACTGGTCATTTCACGCGGCCGAACCGGTTGCGTGGCCCTGTATGACTACGACGCCGGTCGCGATGTCGTCGTCGTGCTTGCGGTACGGCATCGGCGTGAGGGTGGATAGGGCGCTTGAACCCGGCGCGGTGACCTCCAATGGCGACGCTTGCAGTCCCGACCACCTTAGGATCACCATGTCGGCGGGTTGAATACGTTCCCGGATCTGCTTGACCATTGGAGGCCGACGACAATGAAAGGCACCACACTTCGTATTTCCCTACCGGCATTCCTTTTCGCCGCTTCGCTCCCCGCGCTGGCCGTCACCAGCACCTTCGACACCGATGCCGAGGGCTGGAGCGCCCAGGGTGACATCGAGGGGCCGCTGACCTGGAGCGCCACCGGTGGCAATCCGGGCGGCAATGTGTTCATCGACGACCTGACCACCGGCGGCGTCACCTACTTCGTCGCGCCCTCGCTGTTCCTCGGCAACTTCGCCGGCGCCCTCGGTTCGCAGCTGACCTTCGACCTGATGCAGCGCTATCCGGGCGGGCCGAACCAGTTCGACGCGGAGGATGTGATCCTTTCCGGCGGCGGCCTCACCGTCGTGTATGACACCGCGAACAATCCGGTCAACAACGGCTGGACCTCGTATTCGGTGCCGCTGTCGCCGACCGGATGGCGGCTGGGCAGCCTTTCGGGCGCCACCCCGACCGACGCGCAGTTTCTGGCGGTGTTGTCTAACCTCAGTGCGCTGAAGATTCGCGCGGAATATCAGACCGGTGCCGACGTCGGCTATCTGGACAACGTGGCGCTGGTGCCGGAACCGGCTGCGGCCCTGATGCTGCTGTCGGGTATCGGATGCGTGGCATTCGCTGCGCGCCGCAGGCAGCGCGCGGCGGTCTGAGACGTCCCGTGTTTTGTCCGTCAGCGGATGACCGTGGGCGCTGCGGCCATCAGTGTCCTCATCGGTCTGACGATGGGGCGCGCTCTGCTCCGTTCCCCGTCCGTTAGCGAGCGGGACGGTCACGGCACGCTCCGCTGGCTTACATAGGCCGTTTGGGCGCTTTCATGCGTGCGCGGCCAGTCGTCCCCCAGGGCCGCCGGCCAGCGGATGAGGCGCACGCACATGCAGCCAATCGCGATAACGGGTGAAGCGCGGGTGAAGCGGTAACTAGCCTGATCATTCCGGCGTCCTCCAGAAATGAGGGCAGGCGGTCAGGGCACCGCATCGTTTCCAGTCTGGACCGCCGGCCTTCAGGGCTGTAGGGCATCCGCACCCCGCCCCGCAGGACGCTGGCCGGCACGTGCCCTGCCTCGTGTATCGTCAGCGTCATCCTCCCCGCATGCGCACAAGCATCCCCGCAGCGGCCCTCCGCCTTTCCGAAACAGGAGTTCATCCCTCATGCCCCGATTCGTCGATACCTCGCCGCCCGGCGTCTGCATCTTCTGTCGCATCGCCCGCGGCGAACTGCCCGCGGCGCGGGTGTTCGAGGACGATCTGACCATGGCTTTCATGGACATCGGCCAGGTCAATCCGGGCCATGTACTGGTGGCGACGAAACGGCATGCCGCGACGCTGTTCGACATCACGCCGGAAGAGGGTGCCGCGGTGATGCGCACCGTGCAGCGCGTGGCCGCGGCCATCGGCGACACCTTCGATCCGCCCGGGCTGACGCTGCTGCAGGCCAATGGCAAGGAAGGCGACCAGACGGTGTTCCACTTCCACATGCACGTGCTGCCGCGGCACGCGGACGACGGCGTGGGGCTGTCGTGGCCGCGCAAGGAACCCGGCATGGAAGCGCTGCACGCGTATGCCCTGAAGCTCGCTGGCGCGTTGCGCGCTGAGTGACCGCACCGGCTGCATGTGCAGCGGGTCCGGGGGCGGATGACCTTTATTGCCGGGGGATGCATGAAGCAGCGGATGTTCAGTGAGCTTGACCCGATCACCCGGCTGGAAAGCCGGTTTCCTTCGCCCAGCCTGGTGGAGCTGCGCATACAGTCGCGGGCGATCGAGGACGAGATACAGCGCCTCGCGGCCGGCTCCATCCTCCGGCATTTTTCCGGCGAGAAAAGCTTTCGTGCCGCCGGCGCCGACGAGTTCCTGTTCAGCGACAAGCTGTACACGGTGCGTGCCGCCGCGGCGCTGGGCACGCCGGCGCTGCAGATCTGCGTGCTGAACACGCTGGACCCGCTGGCGCCGAAGGTGTCGTCCGGTCGGCATGACATCCCGGGCATCGGCTTCTTCAACGCGTTCGAGATCGAGGTGCCGGCGTCGATCAAGAGCCGTCTGCCCGCGCTGGTGGACGCCGTGTCGGTCATCTACGCGGCCTCCTACACCTGGCTGGAAGAGGAGTTCTTCCGCAACATCAAGCAGCTCGAACAGGGGTTTTCCGACGCGCTGTACCGGCATCTGAAGATCGCGCTGGCGGCGTCGGCCCGGACCGAGCTCGCGTCCCGTGTCTGGTTCTCGGTGTTTTCGAAGGAGAACGGCTATTACGCGCTGGACGGTGCGGCCATCTCGCGCATCCTGTCCACGCTCAAGGCGCGCCGCTACGTGTCCAGCCAGAGTCCGCTCGGCCATGTGGTCGAACTGCTCGGGCTGAACATGCCGTTCGAGAAGTCACTGTCGAGTTACGCGATCCGGAAGGCCGACTACCACGAGTTCTCGCTGAAGAAGGCAGCCTACATTTCCGACATGCAGGGCATTTTCAAGACCGAGGAACAGATGGTCGAAGGCGGCGCCTACGCGATCTACCCGCTGGGTGCCATCGGCGAGCGGCGTCTGGTTGCCGCGTTTCCGTCCGGCCTGCGCGACGACCTGCTGCCGGTGTTCCGTGCGAATGCCGAGCGTTTCGAACAGATCTACGCGCGGGAAACCGGCAACCTGAAACGTCATATCGCCAAGGTGCAGGCGAGCTACCGCAAGATGGACGCCGCAGAGCTGGGCGGGCTGATCGGCGGCATTCTGGGCGGCATTTTCAAGAACATCTGAGCAGCCGGTCGGCCGCGTTCATTCGCCCGTTGCCGCCCGGCCGGCCCGCGGTCTGACTCCGCGCGGCGTAACCCCGCGCTCGCGGCGCAGCAGTTTGCGCAGCATCGACGGGTCGGCGTAGCCCACCTGCGCCGCCACCGACTCGATCGACGCGTGGCCGGTTTCGAGCAGCTGGGTGGCGCGCTCGACGCGCAGTTTCTGCACGTACTGGATCGGCGACATGCCGACCGCCGAGGCGAAGTGCCGGCTCAGCGTGCGTGGCGTCATGTGCAGCGCGTCGGCCAGCATGGCCAGCGTGACCGGTTCGCCCAGGCGGGTCTGCAGCCAGCGGTCGGCGCGCTGCAGCGTCGGCGTCTGGCGCGCCAGATGCGAGGCGATCGCGTACCGGCTCTGCGACACCCGGTGGTCCAGCATCAGGAAGCGTGCGCAGTTGCGCGCCAGCTCCTCGGACCCGTGGCGCGCCACCAGAGCGAGCATCAGGTCGGCCTGGGCCAGCGCGGCGCCGGCGGTGCTGACCGGGCCGTCGCTCACCACCATGCGCGCCATGTCCAGATCGACCCGCGGAAAGCGTTCGCGGAACCATGGCGCCAGCCACCAGCTGGTGGTGGCCATCCGCCCGTCGAGCAGGCCGACCTGCGCCAGCGCGAAGGTGCTGACGCAGGACGCGCCCACCGCGGCGCCGCCTTCCAGCCAGCCGCCCACGCGCTCCATGGCCTTCAGCACGTCTCGGGTGGACAGCCAGTCTTCCAGTTCGCCGCGGGTCGCCCGGTTGGCACCCGGCAGCAGCACCAGATCGGGTGCCGGCAGGTCGCTCATGCGCGCCAGCGGGCCGACTTCCAGGCCGGACCCGCTGCGTTCGCGGCGCCGCCCGGTGCCGGTCAGCGTCACGTCGAACAGGGCAGGGCGCGCGGCCAGCTGGCACAGGCGGTTGGCGGTGTTCATCACGTCCAGCGTGATGCCCAGGCTGATGTCCAGCACGCCGGGCAGGATGAGTACGGCGGTTTTCATGATGTCCATATTAGCCCGATCAATGTCGATATGGACACTCGATCGGAATGCGCCGCGGCGGCAGCATGAACACCTCGCCACCGATGCCGGACGCCGCCCGACGGCCACGGCAGGGGCTCACCGGGAGACCGTCCGATGTCGCCGTCGCTGCTTGCCCTGCTGCTCTACGCTGCGCTCACGCTGGCGCTGCTGATCGCGATCGCGGTCATGCGCTTCTGGCTCGTCGTTACCCGGCAGCGCACCCCGGAGGCCTTCAGTCCGGCCGGTGACGACGTGTCGCCGTTCTCCGGCCGGCTGTGCCGGGCGCACGCGAACTGCTGCGAGAACCTGCCGCTGTTCGGTGCGCTGGTCGCCGCTGCACTGCTCGGCGGTCACGCCGGCATTACAGACGGCAGCGCGCTGTGGGTGCTGGCGGCACGAGCGGGGCAGAGCGTGGCGCACCTGAGTTCGGGCCGGCGCCGGGCGATCCGCCTGCGTTTCCTGTTCATGGTGGTCCAGATTGCGCTGCAGACGACGTGGGTCGTGCGTCTTCTGTGGGCGTTCGCCGACTGACGACCGAGGAGCTGACATTGAACCCCCCGCACCTGCGCTTTCCGCACACCGACACCGCCCGCCTGGCGCGTACTACCGGCGGCCTCGACTACCTGCACGACAGTGCGGGCATGCCGTTCAACTACATGTATCCGCCGCCCGACGGCGAACCGTGGGAGAACTGCAGCTACCGCACCCACGTGGTCGACATCGTCGATGCCCGACCGGCGGCGCATCACTTCACGCTGGAGCGGCACGGCTTCGAGCTGCAGACGGTGCCGGATGCGCTCGACGATGTGAGCGATGACGCGCGCATCCGTGCCCGCTACTACCCGCAGGTCGAAGCCATCGCCTGCGATGCGACCGGCGGCGCCCGCGCGCTGTGCTTCGATCACCAGATCCGCCGGCGCAGCCGGGAAGAGCGGCAGCTCACTTTCGGCCGGCAGAACGCCCAGCCGTCGGCGGTCGGCCGCGTGCATAACGACTATTCGGAAGCGAGCGGCCAGCTGCGGCTGGCCCGGGTGCTGGGCGACGAAGCCGCGCGTGCCGCCGTACGCCGCTTCGCGGTGGTGAATGTGTGGCGGTCGCTGATCGAGCCGGTGTTCGATGCGCCGCTCGCGCTGTGCGACGCCCGCTCGGTGATGGCGCAGGATCTGGTGGCGGCGGAAATCCGCTATCCGGAGCGCAGTGGCGAAATCTATGTGCTGAAGCATTCGCCGCGGCATCGCTGGCACTACTTTTCCGGCATGACGACGCGCGAGGTGCTGGTGTTCAAGCAGTACGACTCGCAGGCCAGCGGGGTATCGCGCTTCACGCCGCACGCGGCCTTCCTCGACCCGGCCGCGCCGGGCGACGCGCCGCTGCGCGCCAGCATCGAGGCGCGCTGTCTGGTGCTGTTCGACTGAGGGCGCGGCGATGAACGATGCAGCCATCGAATACTGGTTCGACTTCGCCAGCCCCTACAGCTATCTGAGCACCGCCCACATCGACGTGCTGGCGCGGTCGCGCGGCCTGCGCGTGCTGTGGCGCCCGCTGCTGCTCGGCCCGGTGTTCCGCGCGGCCGGCTGGCAGGGCTCGCCCTTCCTGCAGCAGCCGGCCAAGCTGGCCTGGATGTGGACCGATCTCGAGCGGCAGTGCGCACGCCACGCACTGCCCTGGCGCAGGCCGTCGCAGTTTCCGCGCAGCAGCCTGCTGCCGGCGCGCATCGCGCTCGCCCACAGCGACGCGCCGTGGATCGCCCGCTTCTGCACCGCGGTGTTCGAACTGAATTTCGTACAGGACGCCGACATCGATGACCCGGCTGCGATGCATGCGCTGCTGACCGGCCTGGGTCTGCAGGCGGAGACGGTGATCGCCCGCGCGCAGTCGCCGGAGGTGAAGCAGGCGCTGCGCGAACAGACCGAACGGGGCAGGCGCCGCGGCCTGTTCGGCGCGCCCAGCTTCTTTGTCGGCGACGCGCTGTACTGGGGCAATGACCAGCTGGAGGACGCGCTCGATGCCGCCGCAGATTCCGCATGACGACGATGCAACGGCCGGCTGCACGCCGGTCGTGCTGCGCGGCCCCTTCTTCGGCGGGCGCACCGTGTACGCCGGTCCCGGCGGGAACCGCGACCGCTTCGCCGCCCGCATCGCCGGCGAGGACTGCAACGGTCTGGGCATCACCCACGGCGGCGTCATCGCCACGCTGGCCGACATCTTCCTGGTCGGCTTCATCGCCGGACAGCTGCCGGCCGACGCGCGTCTGGTTACCGCCAGCCTGACCGTCGACTACCTCGGCCCGAGCCGTGCCGGCGACTGGCTGCTCGGTCACATCCATGCCCACCGCATCGGTCGCCGCCAGTGCATGGCGACCGGTGAATTCCGGGTCGGCGACCGCACGGTCGCGCTGATCAGGGCGCACTGCACCCGCATTTCTTCCACCTGGTCGTCTTCATGAGCACACGCCTTTTTGCCGACACCCCCGAGCCGCCCTATTACGTGGTGATCTTTTCCGCCCGGCGCACGCCGGGCGACGATGGCTATGCCGACATGGCCGAGCGCATGGTGGAACTGGCGGCGCAGCAGCCGGGCTTTCTCGGCATCGAGCGCGCCCGCAACCCGGACGGCTTCGGCCTCAACGTGTCCTACTGGGTGAGCGAACAAGCCATCGCCGCCTGGCGCACGCACGCCGAACATGCGCTCGCGCGGCAGACCGGCCGCGAACGCTGGTATGCGCGTTACGCACTGCGGGTGGCGCGGGTCGAACGTGCCTGGGGCTGGAGGCTGCAGCCATGAAGCCGGCGCCTTCATCCGGCTCACCCGAGGACGCATCCACACAGATACCTGCACATCCGGTCGCCGTGCTCGCCGCCGACCTGCCGCCGCGCAACCGGCCTTCGCTTTACCCGGAGCCCTTCGCGTCACGCATGGCGGGCCGCACGAAGCGCGTGCTCGGCGAGCTGTTCGGCCTGCGCAATTTCGGTGTGAATCTGACCCGGCTCGAACCGGGCGCGATGTCCGCGCTGCGCCACGCGCACAGCCGGCAGGACGAATTCATCTACGTGCTGGAAGGCGCGCCTGCACTGCACACCGATACGGGCCTGACCCGCCTCGCGCCCGGCATGTGCGCTGGCTTCGCGGCCGGCAGCGGCAACGCCCATCACCTGATCAACGACACCGACGCGCTCGTGGTCTATCTGGAAATCGGCGACCGCAGCAGCGGCGACCAGGCCCGCTACCCGGACGACGACCTGAGGGCGGATCTGATCGACGGACGCTGGGTGTTCTGCCACCGCGACGGCCGGCCCTACTGAGCCGGCGTTGCGTCCACGCCCGCCAGACCGGAGCCGGCGAGCAGGTTCTCCAGCCGCTCGATGCGGTGCCGGTGCGGGGTGGTGATGGCATAGAAGTGTTCGCGCAGTTCGGCGGAGCGGCCCAGCATCACCAGCGTGCCGGTCCGCAGTTCGTCCTGCACCACCACCTCGGGCAGTACGGTGAGCCAGCCGCTGTCGCGCGCGATCAGTCGCAGCATGGCCATGTCATCGACCTCGGCACGCAGCCTCGGCCGCACGCCGGCCGACATGCAGAGCGCGTCGAACTGCGCGCGCAGCGCATGGCGCGGCCCGGGCAGCGCGACATCGACGCCGTCCAGATCCTGCGGCAGCCGCATCGGCTGTGCGCGGCCGCTGTCCGGCGGGCCGACCAGACAGATTGCCTGGCTGCCGAGAAAGCGGCAGTGCAGCGGGCGGCTGGCGTCCGCCGCCACCGCCTCGTTGGACAGCACCACGTCGAGCTGATGGGTGATCAGCCGCTCGACCAGCCCGTCGAGCAGGCCGGATTCCAGCGTCAGCACCACCGAGCTGTCGGTCAGCAGCGGGCGTATCCAGTTCTCCTGGTAGTTGCGCGACAGCGTGGACACGCTGCCGACGCGCAGCCGGATCATGCCTTCGGCCTGGCCCTGCAGCCGGCCCAGCATTTCCTGCCCCAGACCGAAAATGTCCTCGGCGTAGGACATCACCATCTGCCCGGTGCGGGTGAGCACCAGCCGCTTGCCGGCGCGCTCGAACAGCGCTTCGCCGAGGCGTTCCTCCAGCTGGCGGATCTGTGCCGACAGCGCCGACTGCGACACGTGCAGCTCCTGCGCGGCGCGGGTCAGATGGCCGGCCCGGGCCACGCGCCAGAAGTAGAGCAGGTGATGGAAGTTGAGCTGTTCGAGATTCATCGTTCTTTTGAACAGAACAAAACATTCTGTTCATTGTATTTTACAGAACGTTCCCTGCGCCACATCATCGACAGCAATCTGATCGAGGAGTGGCGACATGGAAACCTGGGGTTTGAAATCCGGCGCGCTGGCCCTGCTGCCGGCACTGCTGATGTGTGTGCCCATGCTGCTGGGCCGGCTGTCGGCGGCGGAGGGGGCGGCGCTGTGGCAGCGCTTCACCCGCCTGTCGGCCGCTGCGCTGCTGGCCACGCTGGCGGTGCCGGCCGTGCTGTGGCTGGGCGAAGGGCTGGCCGGTCCGCGGCTGGACGGCTGGGTGGCGCTCGGCCCCTTCACCGCAGCGATGGCAGTGCTGGTGCAGGCAGTGGGCACGGTGATCGGCGTGTTCTCGTCGCGCTACCTGCAGGGTGAAGCCGGCCAGCGCGGCTACGTGAGCGCGCTGTCCGGCGTGCTGGCGGCAGTGCATGTGATGCTGGTGGCCGATCACTGGCTGCTGCTGATCGCCGCCTGGGCACTGGTGGGCATCGCGCTGCAGCGGCTGCTGTGCTTCTACGCCGACCGGCCGTTCGCGCTGCTGGCGGCGCACAAGAAAAATCTCGCCGACCGTCTGGCCGACCTGCTGCTGATCGCGGCGGCGGCGCTCGCCTGGTACACGGTGGGCAGCGGTTCGCTGTCCGACCTGTGGGCGCACGTCGCGGCGCACGGCGCCTCGCCGGCGCTGCAGGCCGCCGCGCTCTGCGTGGCGCTGGCGGTGGTCCTGCGCACCGCGCTGCTGCCGGCCCACGGCTGGATCATCCAGGTGATGGAAGCGCCCACGCCGGTGTCCGCGCTGCTGCACGCCGGCGTGGTCAATCTCGGCGGCGTCGTGCTCATCCGCTTCTCGCCGCTCCTCGACACGGTGCCCGCCGCGCGCTGGCTGCTGGTGATTGCCGGTCTGGCGACCGCGCTGCTGGCTGGCATGGTCATGCTGACCCGGGTGAGCATCAAGGTCAGGCTGGCCTGGTCGACGGTGGCCCAGATGGGTTTCATGGTGCTCGAGTGCGGCCTCGGTCTGTACGTGTTCGCGGCGCTGCACCTGATCGGCCACTCGCTCTACAAGGCGCACGCCTTCCTCGCCGCCTCGACCGCGGTGCGCGACACCCGGCTGCGCATGATGCTGGGCGAACAGCGGGCCTCGCTGCCCAGCCTGCTGCTGGCGCCGGTGCTGACCGCGGCTACGGTACTGGCCCTGGCCGGCTGGACCGGCATCGACTGGCCGGCGTGGTGGACGCTGGTGCTGGCGCTGGCCTGGGCGCCGCTGCTCTGGCTGCCCGCGTCCGCTGCGCCGGCCGCAGGTTCGCAGGCCGCCTGGTGGCAGGCCGGCAGCGGTCTGGCGGCGGTGGCCCTGCTCACGCTGGCCGCGGGTCTCGCACACCACCTGCCGCTCGGTCTGGCCGACCGGCCGGACGACCTGACCGGCGCCGTCGCGCTGGCCGGCATGACCCTGCTCTACGCCGGCATGGCGGTGCTGCAGACCCGCCCGCACTGGCTGTCGGCCTGGCGCCGGCTCAGCTACGCCGGCTTCTACGTGGATGAGTTCTACACCCGCCTGGCTCTCGGCCTGTGGCCGGCCCGCTGGGTGCCGCCGGTGGCCGCGGCCCCGTCGCAGTCCTGACCTGATCTGATCGAATGGAGATGACCATGCAGATGACGACTGTTCCCGAATCCGCACACCCGTATGCGCCTGCTGCCCCGCAGCCCGGCATGGACGATGTGTCTGCCCACGGCGTCCTGCTGGACGACGGGCGGCTGCAGCAGCGGATCGACGACGCCTGCACCCGCGCCTGCAGCGCAATTGCGCCCGCCTGGCCGCTGGACCGCGCGATCGCGGTGAACCCGCACTGGTCGCGCATCGGCCGCAGCGTGCGGGCGGTGGCGGCGCGCATGGCGGTGCTGGCCGGCATTCCGGTGTTTCCGTCGCGCGACTACATCCGCGAGGCCTGGCAGAGCGGCGCCCTCAGCGCCGCCGATCTGGACGCCGCACGGGCGCTGCAGCCGTCCGGCGGACCGGATGCCGCCGCCTGCATCGCCGCGCTCGAGCAGCCGGCCGCGCTGCCGCGGCTGCCGCTGCTGATCGATGTGCTCGACGACGACCCGTCACGGCACGAGCGGCTGTCCTGGCGGCAGGCCATCACCCATCAGGTGAGCCAGACCTGCGCCGCCTACTTCGACGAGCACCAGGCCGACTGGCAGCCGGAACGGGCCGGCGGGCTGTACGCCTTCTGGCGCGATACGCTGAGCCATGACCACGGCATCGGCGTGCTGATGGGCCTGCCTGACCTGAGCCGGCGGCTGCACGCGCTGCCTGCCGACCGTGCGCAGGCCGAGCGCTGGGTGCTGGAACGTCTGGGCCTGCCCGAACACGTGTGGGCCGACTATCTCGAATCGGTGCTGCTGACCGTCAATGGCTGGGCCTCGTGGTGCGCCTATCTCGGCTGGGAGGCCGCGCAGCGCGGCGAGCAGGACCCGCATCTGCGCGACCTGCTGGCCATCCGTCTGGCCTGGGGCGCGCTGCTGCTCGAAGGCAAGGCGGACGAGGCGGCACAGCGTTCCTTCGCCACCGTACAGGCCGCGTGGGCCCGCGCACCGCTCGCGCTGGCGCAGGCCGAAGACGCCCTGCGCATCGACGAGGTGTGGCAGGCGGCGCTCGACGCCCGCTACCAGCGGCAGCTCGCGCTGCGCCTGGGCAGCGCCAGCAGCCCGCGCGCGCTGGAGGGCGCGGCGGTAAGGCCCGAGGTGCAGGCGGCCTTCTGCATCGACGTGCGCAGCGAGCCGATGCGGCGGGCGCTGGAGGCGGTGTGGCCCGGCATCCGCACGCTGGGCTTTGCCGGCTTCTTCGGCCTGCCGATCGCCTATACCCCGCTGGCCACCGACGCCCGCAGGCCGCAGCTGCCCGGGCTGCTGGCGCCGGCGATCGAGGTGAGCGACCGGATCGAAGGCGCCGGCGCGCAGACCGGGCCCGCGCATGATCTCGACCGCGCGGCCGGCGCCGCGCGGGGCCGCCAGTTCGCCGGCCAGCGCTCCTGGCGGGCCGCCAGCCGCTGGCCGGGCGCGGCCTTCTCCTTCGTCGAGGCGGCCGGCGTGAGCTATGTCGGCAAGCTGGCGCGCTGGCTGCGGCCGTCGCGTGCCGCCCGCGCGCGTGACCATCTGGACGGTCTGCCGTCGCGCTACCGCGCGCTGTGCCGTCCGGCGCTGGCCGGTCTCGACCTCGACAGCCGCGCCGCGCTCGCCGCGCGGGTGCTGCGCGCCATGGGTCTGGAGCGTGGGCTCGCGCCGCTGGTGCTGCTGGTCGGTCATGGCAGCCAGAGCGCGAACAACGCGCACGCCGCGGCGCTGGACTGCGGCGCCTGCTGCGGCCAGACCGGCGAGGTGAATGCCCGCGCGCTGGCGCGGCTGCTCAACGATGCCGAGGTGCGCGCCGAGCTGGTACAGCGCGGCCTCGACCTGCCGCCGGACACCGTGTTCGTCGCCGGTCTGCACAACACCACCACCGACGAGATCGAGGGCTTCGACCTCGACCTGCTGCCGGCCGAAGCACAGGCGCGCTGGAACGCGCTGGCGCCGGTGTTCGCCCAGGCCGGCGACCAGGTCAGGCGCGAGCGCGCGCCGCGGCTCGGGCTGGATCCGCGCACCGGTCACGGCGAACTGCTGGCCCAGCTGCGCCGGCGCGCCAACGACGGTGCGCAGACGCGGCCGGAGTGGGGGCTGGCCGGCAATGCCGCCTTCATCATCGCGTCGCGGGCGCGCAGCGAGTCGGCGGTGCTGGACGGACGCACCTTCCTGCACGACTACGACAGCGCGAGCGACCCGGACGGCAGCCTGCTCGAACTGCTGATGACCGCGCCTATGCTGGTGACGCACTGGATCAACTGGCAGTACCACGCCTCGACCTGCGCGCCGGATCACTTCGGCAGCGGCAACAAGCTGCTGCACAACGTGGTGGGCGGCCGCATCGGCGTGTTCGAGGGCAATGGCGGCGATCTGCGCGTCGGCCTGTCGCGGCAGTCGCTGCACGACGGCGAGCGCTGGGTGCATGCGCCGGTGCGGCTCACCGTGGCGATCGACGCGCCGGCGGCCGCCATCGAGCGGGTGCTGGCCACGCACGCGGTGGTGCGCCAGCTGGTCGATCACGGCTGGCTGCACCTGTGGCGCTTCGACGGCGCGCGGCTGCTGCGCTACCACGCGGGTCAGTGGCAGGACCTGCCTTTCAGCGACGCTGCGGTACCCGTAGCGTCCGCACCGACTGTCCAGTGAGGTCAATGTCATGAATGCACGCATGCCGATGCTGCCCGACGCCACCCGGCTGTCGCATCTGGACTGGCTGGAAGCCGAGGCCATCCACATCATGCGGGAGGTCGCCGGCCAGTGCGAACGCCCGGCGCTGCTGTTTTCCGGCGGCAAGGATTCGGTCTGCCTGCTGCGGATCGCCGAAAAGGCCTTCCGGCCCGGCCGCTTCCCGTTTCCGCTGCTGCATGTGGATACCGGTCACAACTACGCCGAAGTGATCGCCTTCCGCGACCGCCGCGCGGCGGAACTGGGCGAACGGCTCATCGTGCGCTCGGTGGAGGATTCGATCCGGCGCGGCTCGGTGGTGCTCAAGCACGCGCATGAATCGCGCAACCGCCACCAGTCGGTGACGCTGCTCGAAGCGATCGAGGAACACGGCTTCGACGGCTGCATCGGCGGTGCGCGCCGCGACGAGGAAAAGGCGCGCGCGAAGGAACGCATCATGAGTTTCCGCGACGAGTTCGGGCAGTGGGACCCGAAGAACCAGCGCCCAGAATTGTGGAATCTCTACAACGCCCGCACCCATGCCGGCGAGCACGTGCGCGCCTTCCCGATCTCGAACTGGACCGAGCTCGACGTGTGGCAGTACATCGCGCGCGAGCGGCTGGCGCTGCCGTCCATCTACTTCGCCCATGCGCGCGAGGTGGTCGAGCGCAACGGGCTGCTGATGCCGGTGAACGTGCCGCTGGCCGGCGGCGGGCTGACCAATGTGCCGGGGCCGGACGAGCGGGTGACGGTCAGGCGGGTGCGCTTCCGCACCGTGGGCGACATTTCGTGCACCGCCCCGGTCGAGTCGGACGCCGACACGATCGAGCGCATCGTGCTCGAAACCGCCCGCAGCGCACAGAGCGAGCGCGGCGCCACCCGGCTGGACGACCAGACCGGTGACGCGTCGATGGAACAGCGCAAGCGCGAAGGCTATTTCTGAATACCGGTCGCCATGCGACCTGTCATCGAGGACTGCATATGAACATTCCGGAAGACAACGGCCTGCTGCGCTTTCTGACCTGCGGCAGCGTGGACGACGGCAAGAGCACGCTGATCGGCCGGCTGCTGCACGACAGCCGGGCCATACTTGCCGACACGCTGCAGGCGATCGAACGCACGTCGGCGCGGCGCGGGCTGGAAACGATAGACCTGTCGCTGCTGACCGATGGCCTTCAGGCCGAGCGCGAGCAGGGCATCACCATCGATGTGGCCTACCGCTACTTCTCGTCAGGCCGACGCACCTACATCATCGCCGACGCGCCGGGGCACGAGCAGTACACCCGCAACATGGTGACCGCCGCCTCGACCGCCGATCTGGCCATCATCATGATCGACGCGCGCCGTGGCGTGCAGACACAGACCCGGCGGCACACCTGGATCGCGGCGCTGCTCGGCATTCCCCATCTGGTGGTGGCGATCAACAAGATGGATCTGGTGGATCACGCGCAGTCGGTGTTCGAGCGCATCCGCGCCGACTACCTCGCGTTCGCCGCCCGCGCCGGCATCGGCACGGTCCGCTTCGTGCCGATGTCCGCGCTGCATGGCGACATGGTGGTCGAGCGCGGTGAGCGGCTGGACTGGTACGAGGGACCGACGCTGATGGACATGCTGGAAACCGCACACACCCGCGCCGATGCGCACGCGCAGCCGCTGCGCTTTCCGGTGCAGTGGGTGTGCCGCCCGCAGGACCCGGCCAACCCGGCGCTGCACGACTACCGCGGCTTCATGGGGCGGGTCGAATCCGGCCGGATCGCGGTCGGCGACCCGGTCAGCGTGCTGCCGTCCGGGCTGCGTACCCGGGTGAAGGCGATCCAGATCGGCGGCGATACGCTCGACCGCGCGATCGCCGAACAGTCGGTCGCGCTGCTGCTCGAGGACGACATCGACGTGTCGCGCGGCGACATGATCGTGGCGCCGGAACAGCCGCCGCGGGTGCTGCGCGAAATCACCGCCGACCTGTGCTGGCTGTCGGCGCAGCCGATGGACCGCGCGCGCACCTATCTGATCCGGCACACGACGCGCGAAGTCCGCGCGAAGCTGGTGGCCATCGATCACCGGCTGGACGTGAATACGCAGGAACGCCTGCCGGCCGAAAGGCTCGCGATGAACGACATCGCCCGCGTGCGTTTCAGACTGGCTCACCCGGTGTTCGCCGACGCGTACGCGACCAACCGCTCGACCGGCGCCTTCGTGGTGATCGACGAGGGCAGTTACGGCACCGTGGGCGCGGGCATGATCGTGGAGGCGGACGGGCCGGCGGCGGAGGCCTGAGCCGCGCCCGTTCAAGACGGCGGCGCGCAGGCCGTTAATACGGACTGCGCGCCGCTTCACGGTGCAGGAGAGCATTCATGGACGTTTCCGCAATCGCCAGTGCGGCCACCGCAATGTCGCAGCAGCGGGTGGCTGACGCCGCCGGCACGATGGTGCTGAAGAAGGCGCTCGACATTCAGGCGCAGAGCGCGGCCCAGTTGCTGGAGGCCCTGCCGGCGCCGCAGCCGGTCGCACCGTCGTCGAAAAACATCATCGACACCTACGCCTGATCCCGGCGCCCGTCCGCGCCCACCGAATGCTGCGGCCTGAAGCAGGTCACTCAGCGCGGGCAGGGCGGATGCCGGATATTCATTCAAGGGGCGCTGCGGCGCCCCGTTTCACATGTGCCGGTCGCGGGTCGTCCGCCGGCACGCCCCTTCATCTGTTCCGCTTCATCGCCGCCTTCTTCGCCGCCGTCATCGTGCCGCTGCCCTGCAGCGCCCGGCGCAGATAGGGCGCGGTGCGGCTGTCCGCCGCCTGTGCGACTTCGGCCGGCGTACCCTGCGCAACGATGCGGCCACCCTCCGCACCGGCGCCCGGCCCCATGTCGATCACCCAGTCCGCGCGCGCCACCAGTCGCATGTCGTGTTCGACCAGCACCACGCTGTTGCCGGCATCGACCAGTACTTCGAGCTGGCCGAGCAGGCGTTCGACGTCGGCCGGATGCAGGCCGGTGGTCGGTTCGTCCAGCACGTACAGCGTGCCGCCTCGTCCGCTGCGCTGCAGTTCGGTGGCGAGCTTGATGCGCTGAGCCTCGCCGCCCGACAGTTCGGTGGCCGGCTGGCCCAGCCGCAGATAGCCCAGGCCGAGCCGGCTCAGCAGCGTGAGCGGGGCGCGCACCCGGGGTTCGTCCGCAAACACCTCGCAGGCCTGATCGACCGTGAGGTCCAGCACTTCGGCGATGTTGCGGCCCTGCCAGGTCACTGCCAGCGTGGCCGGGTTGTAGCGGGTGCCGTGGCAGTCGGCGCAGGGCGCGTACACGCCGGGCATGAACAGCAGTTCGACGCTGACGAAGCCTTCCCCCTCGCAGGTCGGGCAGCGGCCCTTGGCCACGTTGAACGAGAAGCGCCCGGCGTCGAAGCCGCGCTTGCGCGCCGCCGGCGTCTGCGCGAACAGCTTGCGCACCTCGTCGAACAGGCCGGTGTAGGTGGCGAGGTTGGAGCGCGGCGTGCGGCCGATCGGCTTCTGGTCGATGCGCACCAGCCGGCGTATCGCGTCCGCGCCTCCGCCCAGCCGGCCTTCGGTCGGCGCACTGTCGGCCGGCGGCTGTTCGCCGTCGTCGTGCTCCGGCTCCGCTTCGACCACGTGGCCCAGGTGTTCGGCCACCAGTTCGACCAGTGCCTGACTGATCAGGCTGGACTTTCCGGAGCCGGACAGGCCGGTCACCGCGCACAGCACCCCGAGCGGTATGCGCGCGTCCAGCCGGTGCAGGTTGTTGCGGCTCACGTCGTGCAGCGCCAGCCAGCCGGACGGCGTGCGCGGGGTACGCGGCGCCGGCAGGTCCGACTTCAGAAAGCGCGCGGTGGCCGACCCGCAGACACCCGCCAGACCCTCGGGCGGCCCGCTGTAGACGATGCGTCCGCCCTCGCTGCCGGCGCCCGGACCGACATCGACCACCCAGTCGGCGCGGCGGATCATGTCGAGGTCGTGCTCGACCACGAACACGCTGTTGCCCGCCTGTTTCAATTGCAGCAGGGCGTCGAACAGCGCCTCGCCGTCTGTGGGATGCAGGCCGGCGGACGGTTCGTCCAGCACATAGACCACGCCGAACAGCTGCGAGCGCAGCTGGGTGGCCAGCCTGAGCCGCTGCAGTTCGCCCGGCGACAGCGTGGGCGTGCTGCGTTCCAGCGTCAGATAGCCGAGACCCAGCCGCAGCAGCACCTCGATGCGGTCGACCACGTCGCCGGCCAGCCGCTGCGCCGCGAGGCGTTTTTCCTCGGACAGCCGTGCGTCCGCCTCACCGGCGGCGGCGGGGGCCAGCAGGCGTGCCACTTCGGACAGCGGCTGGCGCGACAGCGCACCGATGTCCAGCCCGGCGAAGGTGACTGCCAGCGCCTCCCGCTTGAGCCGCTTGCCGTCGCAGGCCGGGCAGTCGCTGGCCCGCATGTAGCGCGACACGCGCTTTCTCATCAGCGCGCTCTGCGTCGTCGCGAAGGTGTGCAGCACGTAGCGGCGCGCGCTGGTGAAGGTGCCCTGATAGCTCGGCTCCATCTTCCGCCGCAGCGCGATGCGCGTCTCTTCCGGCGTCAGGCCGGCATACACCGGCACCACCGGCTGTTCGTCGGTGAACAGGATCCAGTCGCGCACCTTGCGCGGCAGCTTCGCCCACGGCAGGTCGATGTCCATGCCCATGCTGACCAGGATGTCGCGCAGGTTCTGCCCGTGCCAGGCCGGCGGCCAGGCGCTGACTGCGCCTTCCCGTATCGTCAGCGAGGGGTCGAGCACCAGCGTGTCTTCGCTCACCTCGAACACGCGGCCCAGCCCGTGACAGTCCGGGCAGGCGCCCTGCGGCGTGTTGGGCGAGAAGTCCTCCGCCTGCAGCATGGGCTGGCGCGCCGGGTAGCGGCCGGCGCGTGAATACAGCAGACGCAGCAGGCTGGACAGCGTGGTCACGCTGCCCACCGATGAGCGCGCGCCCGGCGTGCCGCGCTGCTGCTGCAGCGCCACCGCCGGCGGCAGGCCTTCGATGCTGTCGACATCCGGCACGCCGGCCTGGTCGATCAGCCGGCGCGCGTACGGCGCCACCGATTCCAGATAGCGCCGCTGCGCCTCGGCGTACAGCGTGCCGAACGCCAGTGAGGATTTGCCGGAGCCGGATACACCGGAAAACGCGACCAGCGCGTCGCGCGGCAGATCGACGTCGATGTCCTTCAGATTGTGTTCGCGCGCGCCGCGCACGCGGACGGTGGCGGCGGGCAGCAGGGCGTCGGCGGAAGGCGGTGTCTTGCGCATGCGGAGCGGGAAAAGTGTTCAGCGGGCGGGCCGAGCTTACGCGAAGGTGTTGCCGGCGCGTCGCAGTGTGCCCGCCGCTGTGCCGCGCCGGCGGCGATCCAGGCCGGGCGCGCCGGGTGCGTCGCACTGTGTGCCTACAATGCGGCCCGTGCTGTCCGGCACCCCGTCCCGGGGGCCGTACGACCGGTTTTCCGCTTTACCCATCCAAGGAGCTCACATGTCCCAGATCGTCGTTGAACACAATCCGTCGGAAGAGAAACTGAAACAGCTGGGCGTCGCCAGCTGGTCCATCTGGGAAAAGGAAGTGTCGAAGTTTCCGCTCGATTTCGACATGACCGAAAGCGCCTACCTGCTGGAAGGTGAAATCCACGTCACGCCGCGCGGTGGCGAGAAGGTGGTGATCAAGGCCGGCGATTTCGTCGTGTTCCCGAAGGGCCTGAAGTCGTCGTGGGAAGTGGTGAAGCCGCTGCGCAAGCACTACAAGCACAGCTGATCGAGGGTTTTCCGGCGGTTGCAGACGCCGGACGACGCGACGGGCCCGGTTTTTCGCACAGCATGCGAAAGCCGGGCCCGTTCTCTTTCAGTCGGGGCGCGCGACCCGCGCGCGGCGGCGACGCCGGTCGGCCGATCGGCCGGCCAGCAGGCCACCCAGCCCGGCCAGCCACAGCGCCGCGGCCGTCGGTTCAGGAACCGCGGTCACGTTGATGGTGATCGACCTGCCGTCGAACGATCCGTCGGCCGAGGTAGTGGTGTCGTACTGCGGATAGCTGTACACCCATGACGAGCAGCTCAGGCCGCCGTCCCCGTCGCCGGTGCAGGTTCTGGAAGCGATTTCGCTGCCGTAGGACACCGCATTGACCGCGCTCCAGCCGCCGCCCACGACAATGTCGAAACTGCCTTCGGTCGGAAAAAGCAGCGAGAAGGACCAGCCGTTCGCATACCCGCTTCCTGGCGCTGACGACGGATAGTCGGCGAAGTTCTGGCCGCCGGCCTGCAGGAAGACCGCGCTCACGCTTTCTGCTTCGTACCCGTACCAGTTCATCACCCATTGCTGGTCGCCCTCGACCGGTGCCGGTTCGACCGCGTCGTTGCCGCCGTCCATACGCGACGAGGTATTCACGCTGAAGGACACGAAGAAATCCACCGTGCTGCCGGTCTGCACTGTGGTCTGGCTGGCGCCGAAGCTGTCGATCCGTCCGCTGGCGGACCAGGCGCCGGGGCTGAGCGCGAAGCCGAGGCAAAGCAGTGCCGGACTGAGAGTTTTCATGTCGTGCTCCTGTTTCGGTAACGCACGTGCGGTCGCGCGCTGCGGTGTGCCGACCGGGCGTCGGGTGAGGGGGCGGGTGGGGTGTGCGGTCGGGTGAAGTGATGAGCCTAGCATCGTGATCAGTGCTTCGATACCGCTTCCGCCCGGGGCGCTGACGTGCGCGCTGTCTGCGTGGCGCATGCCGGGGTGCGGTGCTTCAATTAATATGCGGGACCAAAAAAACGGGGTGCTCCGGCCGCGCAGCGCGCTGACGTCTGTCCGCCCGCCTTCGCATCGGCCCGGAAAGGCGCCCCCATATGAGATCCGACAATGTCGTCACCTGATCTTCGCGATCGCCTGTTCGTGCTGATGCAGCACGTGACGCCCCAGATGGGCCTGACCCGTTTCGCCGAATTCGTTGCCAATTCGCGTGGCGCATGGACGCGCGGCATCATCCCCCGCTTCATCCGCAAGTACGGCGTGGACATGAGCGAGGCGGTCGAGCCGGATCCGTCCCGCTACGCCTGTTTCAACGATTTCTTCACCCGCGCTTTGCGCCCGGATGCGCGTCCGCTGGCCGATGCGCCTTTCGTCAGCCCGGTCGATGGCGCGGTGATCGACTGCGTGCGGTTGCAGGACGACACCATCCTGCAGGTGAAGGGCCACCCCTACAGCGCACGCGCGCTGGTCGGCGGCGATGCGTCACTGGCCGCGCCCTTCGCAGGCGGCGACGCGATTTCCATCTATCTGAGCCCCAAGGACTACCACCGCATCCACATGCCCTGCGACGGGCGACTGCTGCGCATGATTCATGTGCCGGGCAGCCTGTATTCGGTGAATCCGGCCACCGTGGCGGGCGTGCCCGGCCTGTTCGCGCGCAACGAGCGGGTGGTGTGCCTGTTCGAATCGGCCTTCGGCCCCTTCGTGCTCACGCTGGTCGGCGCCATGGTGGTGGGCAGCATGCAGACCGTGTGGCACGGCCTGATCAATCCGCCGCGCACCGGCGCGCTGCGCGAGTGGCGTTACGAGGATCAGGACATCCGGCTCGCCCGCGGCGAGGAAATGGGCCGCTTCCTGCTCGGGTCGACCGTGGTGATGCTGTTCCCGAAGGGCGTGCTGCGCGCCCGTCCGGACTGGCAGCCGGGCCGCACGGTGCGCATGGGCGAAGCGATGGCGGAGGCGCTGCCCGGCTGACCCGGCACGCTGCGCGGCCAACCCGTGTGCAGATTTTGTTTCTTTCGGAACAAAATCAGTGTGAATCGAAACCAATAGGCTATGCTGAAGCCTGAAACCGATTCCCACAGGAGAGCCGCCATGGGCGCCTTGGCCGACAAGCCCGTCACCGGGTCAGAAGACCGCGGCGCGCTGGCCCGCATGACCATGACCCTGCTTGACCACTGGCAGCTGGGCACCGAAGACCAGGCCGCGCTGCTCGGCATCGCCGCCAGCAACCGCGCGGCGCTGGCGCGTTACCGCCGCGGCGAGCCGATCGGCGGCAGCCGCGACCAGTACGAGCGGGTCGGTCATCTGCTGGGCATCCACAAGAATCTGCGCCTGCTGTTTCCGCAGAACCGCGATCTGGCCTACCGCTGGATGAGCACCCGCAACCGCGCTTTCGACAACCTGACGCCGGTCGAGGTGGTGAAGGAGTGGGGCTTCGCCGGCCTGCTAATGGTGCGCGCCTACCTCGACCGGGCACGCGGCCAGTGAGTGGTTCCGATGCCGGCCGCGTGCCGGCGGGGCAGGGCGATCTGTTTGCGCGGCTCACGCTGGCCGATGTCCGGCAGGACGTGTTCCGCAACATCGTGTCGCTGCGCAGTTCGCAGGATCTGTTCGACGATCTGAGCGAAGACCCGGCCGAATGGGCGCTGGCGCAGAAGGTGGAGGGCGACGCCAAGCCGCCGCCCTACCGCTCGCCCACGCCTGTCGTGCACCGCCCGTTCGAGGACGCCGCCTGGTTCAACGCCATCGCCTGGCCGTTCCAGCACTGGCAGGCCAGCCGCTTTTCCGACGGCCACCATGGCGTGTGGTACGGCTCGGAGTCGGTCGACACCACGGTGTATGAATCCGCCTGGCACTGGCGCATGGGCCTGCTGGCCGACGCCGGCTTCGAGCGCGAATCGGTGGTGGCCGAGCGCAAGGTGTACATGGTGAGCTGCCAGGCGGCG
Organism: Methyloversatilis universalis FAM5; assembly: GCF_000214035.2. Lineage (GTDB taxonomy): Bacteria > Pseudomonadota > Gammaproteobacteria > Burkholderiales > Rhodocyclaceae > Methyloversatilis > Methyloversatilis universalis. The sequence continues at coordinate 212,352 of NZ_AFHG01000028.1, forward strand.
CTGCTGGATTTCCGGCCGCTCACCGCCGACTGGCCGGATCTGCTGCACCCGGCGGACTACCGCTTTCCGCAGTCGGTCGGCGCGCGCATTCACCGCGAGGGGCACCCCGGTCTGCTCATCCAGTCGGTCCGGCGCCCGGCCGGTCAGAACTGCGCGGTGTTCAATCCGGCGGTGCTGGCCAACCCGCGCCACCACCTGCAGCTCAGCTACCGGCTCGACGGCGACACCGTGGTGGTCGAAAAGACGCCGGGCGTGGTGTGGTTCGGCATCGATGCCGGCGATTTCGGCGGTGGCGGTTGAAGCCGCGGCTCAGTGCCCGGCGGGCGCCTCCGGCATCGTGTCGGTCCGCCGCAGCAGTTCGAGCAGCACCATGCCGGCGATCATGAAGGCCGCCGCCATCGCCAGCGCGCCGCGGTAGCTGCCGGTGGCTGCCGCGATATAGCCGGCCATCGCCGGCGCGGCGATCTGCGCCACGCCATAGCTCAAAGTCATGCGCGCCATGGCCTTGGCCGGCGCATCCGGATAGTGGCGCCCGGTCAGCGTCAGCGTGAGGCTCACGATGCCGACGAAGGTGCCGCCGAACAGCGCCGCACCGAGCAGATTGAGCAGCGGGTCGTCGCTGACGACCGGCAGCAGGATGGACACGGTCTGCAGCGCGTAGGCGATCAGCAGCGCCGGGATCTGGCCAACGGCACGCGCCACGCGGTCCCAGATGAAGCCGGACGGCGTCGCCGTGGCACCGACCAGCACCCATACCCAGCCGCCGCGCCCGGCCAGCAGCGGCAGCTTTTCCAGGATGGCGACGATGAAGGTGGCGCTGATCACGTAGCCGAAGCCGGCGCAGAAATAGGTGGCCATCAGCAGGCCGGTCCAGCGGGTCGCCGGCGGCGCCACCATGCTCGCGGGCAATGCGCGGCCGTCCGCCTGCGTGACCACCGGCGGCGGCAGCCAGCGCCAGGCCGGCACGAACAGCACCGCGCCCAGCAGGCCCAGGCCCAGCCACTGCTGGTCCCAGCGCAGCCACTCGACCATGGCCGCCACCGCGACACCCGACACCGCCACGCCCAGACCGAGGCCGATGAAGTGCAGGCCCAGTTCCGGCCGGTGACCGTTGCGGATGAGCCAGTTCAGCACCAGACCGGAGGCGAGCAGCAGGCCGGCGGTGCTGGACACGCCGGACAGATAGCGCAGCACGCCCCACAGCACGGTGTCGTCAGTCAGGCCCATGGCGGCGGTGCTGATCACCGCGACCACCAGCCCGAAGCGGTAGAACAGGTACTTGAAGCGCAGATCGCTGACCGAGGCGGCGATCAGCGCGCCGGTCATGTAGCCGGCGTAGTTGATGGTCGCCAGCCAGCCGCCGGCCACGTGCGACAGCCCGGCCTGGCTGCGCATGATGGGCAGCAGCGGCGTGTAGGCGAAGCGGGCGAGGCCGACGGTCAGCACCAGCGCGCAGATGCCGGCCAGGATGACCCGCACGCGGGTTTCCGGTGATGCGTGAGGCAGGGGAAGCGAAGCGGCAGACATGGCGGTGCGGCGGACAGGGAGGGTCTGCCATGCTAGGGCGCCGTGATCGGTATGTCTTTCGATACACTGACCATCGCTGTCGATGAAATGACAGGGCGCCGCGTCAGCTCACGGGGCGCGGACAGACGATGCGGGAGGAGGGCGCGGTGTTCCGGCTGCAGGAATGGACGACGATAGCGGTGCCGGAATTCGACACGCTGCCGGCCGACGTGGTGATGCGTGCGCAGAACCTCGCGCCGCGCGAAATCTTTCCGATGCACACCCACGGCTGGAACCAGCTCGTCTACGCGACCTCCGGCACGCTGGTGGTGACCGTGGCCGACGCCTGGTACGTGATCACGCCGGAACAGGCGATCTGGGTGCCGACCGGCGTGCCGCACACCACCGGCGCGCTGCACGGCGCCGCCTTCCGCAATCTCTACGTGGCCGACGTGCCCGGGCTGGACATGCCAGCCACCTGCACCGTGCTGTCGGTGTCGCCGCTGATGCGCGCCCTCATCATCGAACTGGAGGCGGCCGGCACGCGTGCCGAGAGCGCGGACTACATCGGCACGCTGAACGCGCTCATCCGCGCGCAGCTGCAGCGGCTCAGGGTGCAGGATTTCCACCTGCCCTGGCCGCGCAGCCCGCAGCTGCACCATCTGTGCGAAACCCTGCTGTCCGAGCCGGCCGATGACCGCAGCGCGGACGCCTGGGCGCGCGAACTGGGCTGGTCCGGCCGCACGCTGCTGCGCCGCTTCGAAAGCGAGGTGGGGCTCTCGCTGCGCGCGTGGCGTCACCGGCTGCGGGTGTTTCTGGCGGTGGAATGGCTGTGCGCCGGGCGCAACGTGACCGACATCGCGCTCGACCTCGGCTATGCCTCCACCTCCGCCTTTTCCTACATGTTCCGGCTGGAAATGGGCTGCACGCCGTCGGCCTGGCGACGCCGCTGAGTACGGGGCGGCGCACCTCCCTATAATGCGCAGCCGGAGCGAGGCCGCGCACCCGGGGGCACCGGGCCGCCGGCGGTTTATTGGCTTCCTTAATCATTTGAAGCGCTCCGCCGGACACAATTCGATCGTGCGCAAATTTTCAGTTCTCACCCCGCAGAGCCGCATTGCCGCGCTCGCCGGGCTGTTCATCATGGTCACCGGCAATCTCGAGCTGTTCGAACGGCTCGGCGAGGTCTATCCGCTGACCGGTGCGAATCTGCCCTTCCTGTCGTCGCTCACGCTGTTCTTCACGCTGTCCACCGTGCTCTTCCTGGTGCTGCTGACGCCCGGCCGTGCCGGGCGCTGGGTGCTGGCCACGCTGCTGGTCGCGGCGTCGCAGGCGGCCTACTTCATGGACCAGTACGCGGTGGTGATCGACACCGTGATGATCGAGAACATCGCAGCCACCCAGCGCGAGGAAGTGGCCGGCCTGTTCAGCTTCAGCCTGATCTGGCGCACCGTGCTGTTCGGCGTGCTGCCCGCCTGGTGGGTCGTGCGCAACTGGCCGCGTACAACGTCGATCTGGCGTGAACTGGGCGCGCGCGCGCTGCTGTCGCTGCTGCTGCTGGTCGGCCTGGTCGCGGTGGCGGCACCCTTCACCTCGGGCTACGCCTCCTTCATCCGCGAGCACAAGACCACGCGGATGTACGCGAACCCCATCTTCTTCAGCTATTCACTGGTGCGCTATGTCGGCGAGCATTTCGAGCAGCGCGACACCGGTGTTCTCGGACAGGTGGCGGAGGACGCCCAGCACATCGGCCCGCAGCACCGGCCGGAACTGGTGGTGCTGGTGGTGGGCGAAACCGCCCGCGCGGACCGCTTCTCGCTCAACGGCTATGGCCGGCCGACCAACCCGCGGCTGGCGCAGGAAGACGTGGTGAGCCTGCGCAACGTGACCGCCTGCGGCACCTCCACCGCCGAGTCGGTGCCCTGCATGTTCTCGGTGCAGAAGCAGGAGCACTTCAACCGCGGCGAGGCGCTGCGCACCGAGAACGCGCTGGACGTGCTGTTCGAGAACGGCGTGCACGTGCTGTGGCGCGACAACAATTCCGATTCCAAGGGCGTCGCCACCCGGATGACCTACGAGGATTTCCGCTCGCCCAAGCGCAATCCGGCCTGCGACGACGAGTGCCGCGATGTCGGCATGCTGGACGGGCTGGACCGCTACATCGAGTCGCACAAGGGGCGCGACATGCTCATCGTGCTGCACCAGATGGGCAACCACGGACCGGAGTACTACCGCCGCTACCCGAAGGAATTCGAACGCTTCACGCCGGTGTGCCGCAGCAAGGAGCTGCGCGACTGCTCCAAGCAGGAAATCGACAACGCCTACGACAACGCCATCCTGTACACCGATCACTTCCTGGCCGAGGTGATCGGACTGCTGAAGCGCTATGACGGCGAGTACGAGACCGCCATGCTCTATGTGTCGGATCACGGCGAGTCGCTGGGCGAAAGCGGGCTCTATCTGCACTCGGCGCCCCGCATGCTGGCGCCGGAGGAGCAGCTCCGCGTACCGGCCATCGTGTGGCTGGGCAGGCACTTCGACTACACGATGGAACAGCTCAGACCCCACCGCGACACGCCGATGCGGCACGACGACCTGTTCTGCGTGCTCATGTCGGCCTTCGAAATCCGCACCCGCATGTGCGACGGCCCGAAAAACATCCTCTACTACAACCGCGAACTGGGTCTGGAGCCGGTGCCCGCGACGCAACCCGCCAGCTGAGCGGGGCTGGGCGCGCCGTCGCCGGCGGCGCATCATGACGCGGCCGTCGACTGTCGAAACGGCGCCCGCTGCTTCGTCGACCGGACATGCCGGTGGCCGATCGGGCCGCCGGAAATCCGACCGACTCTGGAGGATGCGTCATGAACCCACCCCGCGACACCGCTGGCCCGGTCACGCTGCTGGTCGCCACCCGCAAGGGCGCCTGGCTCTACCATGCCGATGCCGAGCGCCGGACCTGGCAGGTCGATGGCCCGCATTTCCTCGGCCATGTCATCAGTCATCTGGTGCTCGACCCGCGAGACGGCCGCACGCTGCTGGCCGCGGCCAAGACCGGTCACCTCGGCCCCACGATATTCCGCTCCACCGACTTCGGCCGGAACTGGGCCGAAGCCACTCGGCCGCCGGCGTTCGCCAAGGCCGAAGACGGCAGGGGGCGCAGCGTTGACCACACCTTCTGGCTCACACCGGGGCACGCGAGCGAGCCGGGCGTGTGGTACGCCGGTACCAGCCCGCAGGGCCTGTTCCGCTCGGAAGACGGCGGCGTCAGCTGGGCACCGTGCTCGGCCATCAACGACGATCCGCAGTACCGAAAGTGGATGGGCACGGTGCAGGACGGCACGCCGGACGGCCCCAAGCTGCATTCCATCCTGATCGACCCGCGCGACCCCGCGCATATGTATATGGCGATGTCCGGCGGCGGCGTGCATGAATCCTTCGACGCCGGCCGCAGCTTCGCGCCGCTGATCGACGGTCTGAAGGTGGTCGAGGGCTTCGACGTGAATGACGCCACCTTCCACGACCCGCACTGCATCCGCCTCTGCCCGGCCAATCCGGACCGGCTCTACCAGCAGAACCACTGCGGCCTCTTCCGGCTGGACCGGCCCGCCACCCGCTGGCGTCACATCGGCGGCGGCATGCCGGCCGACGTGGGCGACATCGGCTTTCCGATGGTGGTGCACCCGCGCGACCCCGACGCCGCCTGGGTGTTTCCGATGGACGGCACCTCGGTGTGGCCGCGTACCAGCCCGGGCGGACGGCCGGCGGTATTCGTCACCCGCGACGGCGGCGAGCGCTGGCAGCGGCAGGACGCCGGCCTACCGGCCGAACAGGCGTGGTGGACCGTGAAGCGGCAGGCGATGACCGCGGACAGCCAGCCTTCGGTCGGCCTCTATTTCGGCACCACCAGCGGCGAACTGTGGGCCAGTACCGACGAGGGTGCGCACTGGTGCTGCATCGCCCGCCACCTGCCCGACATCTACGCGGTCGAGGTGGCCGAACCTGCTGCCCGATGAAGGGGCTGCCGTGAAAGTGCTCATTCCAGGGGCGCTGCGCAGCTACACCGACAGCGCGCAGGCCGAGGCCGACGGCGCCACGCTGGCCGAGGTGGTGACCGCGCTCGACCTTCAGTATCCGGGCATCGCCTTCCGCATGGTCGACGAGCAGGGGCGCATCCGCCGCCACATCCGTTTCTTCGTCGACGGACAGCCGGTGCACGACCTCGGCCGGCCGGCCGACCCGCAGGGCGAACTGGTGATCGTGCAGGCGCTCAGCGGGGGCTGAGTCAGCGATCGGTCGGGCGGTCGATGAAGCCGGTGATGATGCGGGCCGCGCTGTCCGCGTGGTGGAACAGCGCCATGTGCGAGCCGGGCAGATGGGCCACCCGGAGGTCGGGGCGCAGTGCGCGCATCGCGTCCAGATTGTGGGCCGGCACCACGCTGTCCTGTTCGGCTGCGAGGCAGAGCAGCGGTACCTTCAGCGCCGCCAGCAGTGCGGAGGCATCCTCCCGCATCACCGCGCGCACCCGTGCCGCCAGTTCGCGCGACGACACGCCGCGCCAGGTGTCGGCCTTGGCGCGGCGGAAGGGGTCGGACGGCGACCGGCCCAGCCACACCGGCAGCCGGCGCACCGTGCGCAGTGCGCCGATCACCGCCGCATTCGCGTACGGCGCCCACTTCGCCAGCTCCGGCCGCGGCATGCGCACGAAGCTGGTCGACAGCACCACGCCGCACACGCGCGACGGCGCCTCGGCGGCCAGCCGCAGCGCCAGCGGCCCGCCGAACGAGCTGCCGAGCAGCCAGTAGCGCTCGAGATCGCGCACCTGCGCGCTGACGCCGGCGAGCAGCGCCGGGTAGCGCTGATCCCCATCGCGCGGATAGCTGAGCACACGCGGCCGGATGTGCGCCGGCAGCGCCTCGACCAGCGGCCGCAGGAAGCGGTCGCTGCCGTCCAGTCCGGGCAGCAGTACCAGCGTATGGATGGGTGGAGGCGGGGCCATCCGCACAGTTTGAAGGCCACGGGCTGCAGAACCGTCACGCGCCGGTTGCAGAAAGATTGCCGCCGCGATGGCGCGTTTACGCGGTGTTTACGCAGGCGTCCGCGATTTATAGGCCGTCTTTGCACCGGCCTGTCTAGCCTTTCATCCATGGACGTCCGCATGGTGCGGGCGCCGCTGCTGACCGGGGACTCGTCGCCATGAATCCGCTCTATCCCGTCTGTGCCGCGCTGGCGGTCGCGCTGGCCCTCTATCTGGTTTACGCGCTGTGGCGCGCGGAGGATTTCTGATGACCACGCAGATGTGGATGCTGCTGGCCACCTTCGTGCTGGCGGTGTGGCTGATCGCGGTGCCGCTGGGGCGGGTGCTGGCCCTGCTGGTCGAGCGCGCGCCGCAGCCGCTGGCCGGCGTCGAGCGTCGGCTGCTGCGCGCCTGCGGCGTATCCGGCGCCGAGCAGGACTGGCGCGGCTATGCCGGCGCGCTGCTGCTGTTCAATCTGGCCGGTGCGCTGTTTCTGTACGCGCTGCAGCAGCTGCAGCCGGTGCTGCCGCTGAACCCGCAGCACTTCGCGGCGCCCACCTGGGATTCCGCGCTCAATACCGCGGTGAGTTTCGTCACCAATACCAACTGGCAGGGCTATGCCGGCGAAACCACGATGAGCCATCTGACCCAGATGCTGGGGCTCACGGTGCAGAACTTCCTGTCCGCGGCGACCGGCATCGCGGTGGCGTTTGCGCTGATGCGCGGCTTCGCCCGCAGCGCCGCGGCCGGCATCGGCAATTTCTGGGTCGATGTCGTGCGCATCACGCTGTGGCTGCTGCTGCCGCTGTCGGTGCTGCTGGCGCTGGCGTTCGCGGCGCAGGGCGTGATCCAGAACCTGTCGCCTGACCTGACGGTCGCGCTGCTCGAACCGTTGCATACCGATGCCGGTGTGGTCGGCAGCCAGACGCTGGCCATGGGACCGGTGGCGTCGCAGGAGGCGATCAAGATGCTGGGCACCAATGGCGGCGGCTTCATGAACGCCAATTCGGCCCACCCTTTCGAGAACCCGACCGCCTGGACCAATGTGCTGCAGATGCTGGCCATCTTCGCCATTCCGGCCGGGCTGTGCATGGCCTTCGGCCGGGTGGTGGGCGACCGTCGTCAGGGCTGGGCGCTGCTGGCGGCGATGACCGTGCTGTTCGTCGCCGCGGTGGCGGTGATCCTGACGCAGGAGCAGGCCGGCAATCCGCACTTCGCTGCGCTGGGCGTGGATCAGGCGGCGAGTGCGCTGCAGGCCGGCGGCAATATGGAAGGCAAGGAGGTGCGCTTCGGCATCGCCGCCAGCGCGCTGTTCGCCGCAGTCACCACCGCCGCGTCCTGCGGTGCGGTCAACGCGATGCACGCCTCGCTGATGCCGCTGTCCGGCGGTGTCGCGCTGCTGCTGATGCAGCTGGGGGAAGTGGTGTTCGGCGGCGTCGGCTCCGGCCTCTACGGCATGCTGCTGTTCGCGCTGCTGGCGGTGTTTGTGGCCGGCCTGATGACCGGCCGCACGCCGGAGTACCTCGGCAAGAAGATATCGCCGGCGGAAATGAAGCCGGTGGTCATCGCGATCCTTGTCACGCCGCTGCTGGTGCTGCTGGGCACCGCGATCGCGGTGGGCAGCGAAGCCGGCCGTGCGGGCCTGCTGAATGCCGGCGCCGCCGGTTTCACCGAGGTGCTGTACGCCTTCTCGTCGGCGGCCAACAACAACGGCAGCGCCTTTGCCGGCCTGTCCGCCAACACGCCCTTCTACAACTGCGCACTGGCGCTGGCGATGGCGCTCGGCCGCTTCGCGGTCATCGTGCCGGTGCTGGCCCTGGCCGGCACGCTGGCCGGCCGCATCCGTGCGACGCGCGCAGCCACCGACAGTGTGTCCGCCGCGCTGCCCACCCACGGCCCGATGTTCGTCGTGCTGCTGGTGCTCACCGTGCTGCTGGTCGGTGCGCTCACCTATCTGCCCGCGCTGGCGCTCGGCCCGCTGGTCGAACACATCAACCTGATTCGCTGAGGACGACCATGAACGCATTTCCGTCAACGTCGCGCCAGCCGGCCGCACTGTTCGACCGCACGCTGCTGCGCGGCGCCGTCCGCGACGCGGTGATCAAGCTCAATCCGGCCGCGCAGTGGCGCAATCCGGTCATGTTCACGGTGTGGCTGTGCGCTGCGCTGATCAGCGTGCTGTGGCTGCAGGCGCTGGCCGGGCAGGGCGAGGCGCCGGCCGGTTTCATCGGCGCCAATGCCGCCTGGCTGTGGTTCACCGTGCTGTTCGCCAATTTCGCCGAAGCGCTGGCCGAGGGGCGCAGCAAGGCGCAGGCGGCCAGCCTGCGCAGCCTGCAGAGCCGCGGCAATGCGAGGAAGCTGCGCGCCGGCGACGACACCGGCTGGGACAGCGTGGACCTCACCACGCTGCGGGTCGGTGACCGTGTGCGCGTGGAGGCGGGCGATCTCGTGCCCTGTGACGGCGAGGTGATCGAGGGGGCGGCCTCGGTGGACGAAAGCGCCATCACCGGCGAATCGGCCCCGGTCATCCGCGAAGCCGGGGGCGACTTCTCGTCGGTCACCGGCGGCACCCGCGTGCTGTCGGACTGCATCGTCGTGCGCTGCACCGTCAATCCGGGCGACAGCTTTCTCGATCGCATGATCGCCATGGTGGAAGGCGCCCGCCGGCGGCGTACGCCCAACGAGATCGCGCTCACGCTGCTGCTGGTGTCGCTCACGCTGGCCTTCCTGATGGCCACTGCCACGCTGCTGCCATTCTCGCTGTTCGCGGTCGAGGCCGGCGGACAGGGCAGTGCGGTCACGGTGACCGCGCTGGTGGCGCTGCTGGTGTGCCTGATCCCGACCACCATAGGCGGTCTGCTGTCGGCCATCGGCGTGGCCGGCATGAGCCGCATGCTGGCGGCCAACGTGATCGCCACCTCCGGCCGGGCGGTCGAGGCGGCGGGCGACGTCGATGTGCTGCTGCTCGACAAGACCGGCACCATCACGCTGGGCAACCGCCAGGCCGCCGCCTTCCTGCCGGCGCCCGGCGTGAGCGAGCGTGAACTGGCCGATGCCGCGCAGCTTGCGTCGCTGGCCGACGAGACGCCGGAAGGCCGCAGCATCGTGGTGCTGGCCAAGCAGCAGTTCGCGCTGCGCGAGCGCCAGCTGCTGTCGCATGACGCCACCTTCGTGCCCTTCACCGCGCAGACCCGCATGAGCGGCGTGAACTGGGCGGGCCGGCAGATCCGCAAGGGCGCGGCCGAGGCGGTGCGCCGGCATGTCGAGGCGCTCGGCGGCGGCTTCTCGCCCGAGCTGCAGCGCATCGTCGACGACGCGGCACGCCGCGGCAGCACGCCGCTGGTGGTGGCCGACGGCGCGCAGGTGCTGGGCGTGGTCGAGCTCAAGGACATCGTCAAGGGCGGCATTCGCGAGCGCTTCGGCGAACTGCGCCGCATGGGCATACGCACCGTCATGATCACCGGCGACAACCGGCTCACCGCGGCCGCCATCGCGGCCGAGGCCGGCGTGGATGACGTGCTGGCCGAAGCGACGCCGGAAGCCAAGCTCGCGCTGATCCGCCGCTACCAGGCCGAAGGCCGCATGGTGGCGATGACCGGCGACGGCACCAATGACGCGCCGGCGCTGGCCCAGGCCGACGTCGCGGTGGCGATGAACAGCGGCACCCAGGCGGCGAAGGAGGCCGGCAACATGGTCGATCTCGACAGCAATCCGACCAAGCTGATCGAGGTGGTGGAGATCGGCAAGCAGATGCTGATGACACGCGGCGCACTGACCACCTTCAGCCTGTCGAACGATGTCGCGAAGTACTTCGCTATCTTGCCTGCCGCTTTTGCCGCCACCTACCCGCAGCTCGGCGCGCTGAACGTGATGCAGCTCGCATCGGGCGAGTCGGCCATCCTGTCGGCGGTCATCTTCAACGCGCTCATCATCGTCGCGCTGATTCCGCTGGCGCTGCGCGGCGTGCGCTACCGGCCGCTCGGCGCGGCCGCGCTGCTGCGGCGCAACGGCCTCGTCTACGGTCTGGGCGGCCTGCTGCTGCCCTTCGCCGGCATCAAGCTGATCGACCTGGCGCTTACCGCGCTGCATCTGGCCTGAACAAGGAGAACCCGATGAATGCACGTCTGTCCGTATGCCTGAGCACACTGCGCCCGGCGCTTTCGGTGTTCGTCCTGCTCACGCTGATCACCGGCCTTGCGTATCCGCTGGCCGTCACCGGGCTGGCCCGGCTGCTGTGGCCGGAGGCGGCGGCCGGCTCGCTGGCGCCGAGCCATCGCGGCGCGGGTGCCTCCGTGCTGATCGGACAGTCCTTTTCCGATCCCGGCCGCTTCTGGTCGCGGCCCTCGGTCACCGCCCCGGTGCCGTACAACGGCGTCGCCTCCGGCGGCAGCAATCTGGGCGCGAACGCGCCGGCGCTGCGCGAGGCGGTCGCGGCCCGCGTGGCGGCGCTGCGGGCGGCTGATCCGGACAACGCCCTGCCGGTGCCGGTCGATCTGGTGACCGCATCGGCCAGCGGGCTGGACCCGGACATCAGTCTGGCCGCGGCGCACTACCAGGCCGGGCGCATCGCCCGCGTCCGGGGCATGGACAGGCGGGCGGTCGACGCACTGATCGACGCGCACGCCCGGCTGCCCTGGCTGGGCTTCATCGGCGAACCGCGGGTGAACGTGGTGCTGCTGAACCGCGCGCTGGACGGTGTGCGCTGACATGCCCGGCCGCCCGCTGCCGGCCGCGTCCGCACGCGCGGCCAGGGTTAGACTGAAGGCATGAGCGAAGAACCCCTCCGCCCCGACCCGGACGCGCTGCTGGCAGCGGCCCGGGCCGCTGACGCGCGCGCGGAGCGCGGCCGGCTCAAGATCTACTTCGGTGCCTCGGCCGGCGTCGGCAAGACCTGGGCCATGCTGGACGACGCGCAGCGGCTGCGTGCCGGTAACGTCGATCTGGTGGTCGGCGTGGCGGAAACCCACGGCCGCAGCGAAACCGCGGCGCTGCTGCAGGGGCTGGAATGCCTGCCACCGCGCACGGTGACGCTGCACGGCCGCTCGCTTCCCGAATTCGATCTCGATGCCGCGCTGGCGCGCCGGCCGGCGCTGCTGCTGGTGGACGAACTGGCGCACAGCAACGCGCCCGGGTCGCGTCATCCCAAGCGCTGGCAGGACATCGAGGAGCTGCTCGACGCCGGCATCGACGTGTGGACCACGGTGAACGTGCAGCACATCGAAAGCCTGAATGACGTGGTGGGCGGCATCACCGGCATACGGGTACGCGAGACGGTGCCCGACCACGTATTCGATGCGGCGTCCGAGGTGGAACTGGTCGACCTGCCGACCGACGATCTGCTGCGCCGGCTGAGCGAGGGCAAGATCTATCTGCCGGAGCAGGCCGAGCGCGCGGTGCGCCACTTCTTCCGCAAGGGCAATCTGATGGCGCTGCGCGAACTGGCGCTGCGCCGGACGGCCGAGCGGGTCGAGGACGATGTGCGCAGCTATCGCCTCGAACACGTGGCGCAGGACAGGCGCGCGGTGTGGCAGGTGAGCGATGCGCTGCTGGCCTGCGTGGGACCGGATTCGGGTGCCGAGCGGCTGGTGCGCGCCGCGGCACGGCGCGCGGCCCAGGGCGGCGCGCCCTGGCATGCGGTCTATGTCGAAACACCGGCGCTGCAGCGTCTGCCTGAAGCGCGCCGCCGCGCGATACTGGCCACGCTCCGGCTGGCCGAATCGCTGGGCGCGGTGACCGCCACGCTGACCGCGGAGGACGCGGCCGACGCGGTGGTGGCGTATGCGCGCGAGCACAATCTGGGCACGGTGGTCACCGGCTACGCACTGCCCGGCGCCGCGACCGCGCTGTGGCGCCGTCTGCGCGGTCACCGCAGCTTCGGCGAGCGCGTCGCGGTGCAGGCGCCGGAAATCGAGTTCATGGTGATCGCCCGCCAGCCGGGCGCGGACACCGGCCCGCCGGTGCCCGACGGTGCGGCGGCGGAGGATGCCGACCGGCTCGCGCGCCGCGCCCGCGGCTATGTCTGGGCGCTGGCGTCCAGCGCCGCGGTGACCGTGGTGGCCACGCCGCTGCTGCGCTATTTCGACCTCGCCAACATCGTCATGCTCTTTCTGCTGGCGGTGGTGGCGGTCGCGGTGCGTCACGGCCGGCGTGCCGCGCTGGCGGCGGCGGTGCTCAACGTGCTGGCCTTCGATTTCTTCTTCGTATCGCCGCGCTTCACCTTTTCGGTCAGCGACGCGCAGTACCTGCTCACCTTCGCGGTCATGATGGCGGTCGGTCTGGTGATCGGCCAGCTCACCGCTTCGCTGCGCTATCAGGCACGGGTGGCCGGTTACCGCGAACAGCGCGCGCGCGGACTGTTCGAAATGGCGCGCGATCTCGGCCGCGCGCTGACCCAGGAACAGGTGGCCGAGATCGGCGAACGCGCGGTGGCCCGTGCCTTCCGCTGCCAGACCGCGATGATGCTGGCGGACAGTGACGGACGGCTGGCGGCGGTGTCGCCGGACAACGATCGCTTCGTGCCGGACGCCGGGCTGGCGCAATGGGCCTTCGATCATGCCGAAGCGGCCGGGGCCGGCACCGGCACGCTGCCCGGCGCGCCGGTGCTCTACCTGCCGCTGCAGGCACCGATGCGCACCCGCGGCGTGATCGCGGTGAAGCCGTCCGGCCCGCGCCTGCTGATGATTCCGGAACAGCGGCAGCTGCTCGACACCTATGCCGCGCTGGTGGCGATCGCGATCGAGCGGGTGCATTTCGTCGCGGTCGCGCAGGACACGCTGCTGTCGATCGAATCCGAACGGCTGCGCAATTCGCTGCTGGCGGCGCTGTCGCATGATCTGCGCACGCCGCTGACCGCGCTGATCGGCCTGTCGGAAAACCTGTCGGCCGCGCTGGCGCGCGATGGCTCGCCGCGCGGCGCGGACGCGACCGCCATCGCCGACCAGGCCCGGCGTACCGCGCAGCTGGTGAACAACCTGCTGGACATGGCGCGGCTGCAGGCCGGGTCGGTGGCGCTGCGCCGCGACTGGCAGTCGCTGGAAGAGCTGGCCGGCAGCGCCATCCGTTCGCTCGGACCGGCCCTGGACCGCCATGTGGTCGAACTGCGGCTGCCGCCCGACCTGCCGCTCATTCATGGCGACGCGGTGCTGCTGGAGCGGGTGCTGGTGAATCTGCTGGAGAACGCCGCCAAGTACACGCCGGAGGGCAGCCACCTGCGGGTCAGTGCCGAACGCGAAGGCGAGCGGATCGCGATCGAGGTCAGTGACGACGGGCCGGGCCTGCCGCCGGGCGACCCGGAGCGGCTGTTCCGCACCTTTACCCGCGGCGATGCGGAGTCGAGCACGCCCGGCGTCGGTCTCGGGCTGGCCATCTGCCGCGCCATCGTGCGCGCCCACGGCGGCGAGATCGAGGCCTCCAGCCGGCCAGCGCCGGCGCACGGAGCGGTATTCCGGTGGACGCTGCCGCACCTTGATCTGCCTGCGGACGCGCCAGCGTCCCATGCGGCAGACTGTGCACCATGAACCTGCCGCCGCAACCCGTCACCCGTGTACTGGTCGTCGAGGACGACGCGGCGATACGCCGTTTCGTCCGTCAGGCGCTGGAGGACGCCGGTTACCAGGTGAGCGAGGCCGAGGGGCTGCGGCGGGGACTGATCGAGGCCGCCAGCCGCAAGCCGGATCTGCTGGTGCTGGACCTCGGCCTGCCGGATGGCGATGGCATCGACTTCATCCGCGATCTGAGAGGCTGGAGTGCGCTGCCGGTCATCGTGCTGTCGGCGCGCGTCGGCGACGACGACAAGATCGCCGCCCTCGATGCCGGCGCCGACGATTATCTGGTGAAGCCGTTTTCGGTCGGCGAACTGATGGCGCGGGTCCGTGCCGCGCTGCGTCGCCGAACCGCCGGCGGTAACAGCGTGTCCGTCCTCGAGTTCGGTGCGTGTTCGCTCGATCTGGCGGCACGCCGCCTGCTGCGGGCCGGCGAGCCGGTGCATCTGACGCCGGTGGAATACCGGCTGCTGGCGGCGCTGGCCGCACATCCGGGTCAGGTGCTCACGCAGCGTCAGCTGCTGCTGGCGGTGTGGGGGCCGAACAGCGTGGAGCACGCACACTATCTGCGTATATATATGGGGCATCTGCGCCGCAAGCTTGAATCCGATCCGGCGCGGCCGCAGCATCTGCTGACCGAAACCGGCATCGGCTACCGCTTCGTCACCGTCGCGGAGTCGTGAACGCCGGCATCCATCCGGTGAATGAAAGGAGCTGACATGAATGGCGGACACCCGAACCGGAACGACGGACACGGCACCGAGGCCGCGGCGTCGCACGACGTTTTCATGCAATGGATGGAGGGCCTGTCGCGGGCGAGCGACCCGTTCGGTGTCAGCGCGCCCATCCTGCATGCGCAGATCGCCTGGACCGCGCATCCGGCGGAGCTGGCCAGCCGCATGTCGCAGCTGTCGTCGGATCTCGCCCGTCTGCAGTGGCATTCGCTGCACAGAATGCTGGGCCTGCCTGACCCGGATCCGATTCCTCCGGCGGAGGGCGACAGCCGCTTCAGCGATCCGGCCTGGACCGAACTGCCCACCTTCGATCTGATGAAGGAGTGGTATCTCGCCTTCACCCGCCATACCCAGGACATGCTGTACGACACGCCGGGCATGTCGGACAGGGACCGCGAACGCGCGGCCTTCTGGTGGCGCAACTGGCTCAACGCGGTGGCGCCCACCAACTGGCTGTTCACCAATCCGGTCGCGCTGCGCAAGGCCATGGAAACGCGCGGCGAGAGCCTGATGCGCGGCTTCCGCAATTTCCTCGACGACCTGAAGGCCGGCGACGTGCGCATGACCGACCCGGAGGATTTCCGGGTGGGCGAGAACCTGGCCACCACGCCCGGGGCGGTGGTGATGCGCAACCGGCTGCTCGAACTGATCCACTACGCGCCGACGCAGGCAAAGGTGCATGCGCAGCCCGTGGTGATCGTGACGCCCTGGATCAACAAGTTCTACGTGCTGGATCTGGCGCCGAAGAAAAGCATGATCCGCTACCTGCTCGATCAGGGACTGGACGTGTTCATCACCAGCTGGAAGAACCCGGATGCCGACCTGCGTGACGTCACCTTCGACGACTACCTGCTCGAAGGCGTGCATGCCGCGGTCGAGACCGCCCGCGCGCTGACCGGTGCGGACAAGGTGCATGCGGTCGGCTACTGCATCGGCGGCACCGCGCTGGCGATGTACATGGCCTGGGCCAATCGCCGCTTCGCCCCGGACGAGGTGCCGGTCGCCGACTGGACCCTGCTCACCACGCTGACCGACTTCCGCTCGCCGGGCGAGATCGAGGTGTTCATCGACGAGGCGAGCGTGCGCTCGCTGTGCGCGGCGATGGCGCAGAAAGGCTATCTGGATGGCAAGGAAATGGCCGCTTCGTTCCGGCTGCTGCGTGCCAACAGCCTGATCTGGAACTATGTCGTCAATGGCTGGCTGTACGGCGAGACGCCGCCGCCCTTCGACGTGCTGTACTGGAACATGGATTCGACCCGCATGCCGCAGGCCATGCACGGCTGGTATCTGCGCGAGCTCTACCTGCACAACCGGCTGGTGCAGCCGGATGCGCTGACCGTGGCCGGCGAGCCGCTGGACCTGCGTCGCATCGTGCAGCCGCTGTATGCGGTGGCGGCCGAGGACGATCACATCGCACCCTGGCGCGAGGCCTTCCGCATCCACCGCCACGTGTCCGGCGAACGCCGCTTCGTGCTCAGCAGTTCCGGTCACATCCTCGGCATCGTCAATCCGCCGGTCGATCCGCCCAAGCGCAGTTTCCGCGCGGCGCCGGTGGAGGCGGGCGATCAGGCTGCGCACTGGCACGCCGCCCACGCCGCGACGCCCGGCAGCTGGTGGACCGACTGGATGGACTGGCTCAAGCCGCGTGCCGGCAGCCTGGTGAAAGCGCGTCCGGCGGCCACGGCGGACTTTCCCGAGCTGGCACCGGCGCCCGGCGCCTACGTGCTGGAACGCTGAGGAGGGATACGATGACCGACCGGGCAGAGCGGACCGACGCGGTCCGTTTCATCGCGGCGACGCCGGTGCTGGCGTCGCTCGACATCGGCCGCACGATCGCCTTCTATGTGGAGCGGCTAGGCGCGGTGGCGGTGCACGCCGAGCAGGGCGTGTACGGCATCGTCGCGCTGGGCGACATCCACCTGCATTTCTGGGCCTGCGCCGACCGTCGCATCGCCGAAGCCACCGGCTGCCGGGTGGCGGTAGAGGGCATCGACACGCTGTACCTGCGCTGTCAGGCGGCGGGCATCGTCCACCCGAATGCGCCGCTGCACGACACCGCCTGGGGCACGCGCGAATTCGCGGTGCTCGATGGCGACGGCAATCTGATCACCTTTCACCAGCGTAGCGATAAGGATTGAGCCGCCTACCACCCCGCGCGGGTCACCGGCAGCGACAGCGTGCCGTGGGCGCTGAAGCGTTGCGTGCCGAGCGGGCCGCCGCCCAGCTTGCCGCGCAGGCTGTAGGGCAGGCGCTCGAGATCGGCGCCATCCAGTTCCAGCAGCTGGCGGACCGCTGACAGCGGCGACACGCTGATCGGCAGGCTGATCACCGTTTCGCTGAAGGGTGGCACGCTGCCACGCATATCGCTCACGCCGCTGGCGAAATCCCTGTCCTTCAGGTCGATCTGCAGCGCGAGGCCGTCGTAATCAAGCGCGAAATCGTTCGGGTTCTGCACCCGCAGCTTCAGCAGAAAGCGCATTTCCAGCCCTTCGCCCGGCAGCGGTTCCAGCCCGGCCACCCGTACCTGTACCGGATCGCTCCGCCGCAGGCCGGCGCAGCCGGCCAGCAGCAGCGGTGCGCCGGCGAGCAGCCGGACGAGACGGCGACGTGCGAGGGAGGGCGTCATGGCACCGGGATGGACAGCGCGGCGCGTCAGCCGTTCGCGCCCGGTTCGGCCACGTAGATCTCGACCCGGCGGTTCTGCGCGCGGCCGCTTTCGCTGGCGTTGCTGGCCACCGGTTCGTGTGCACCACGACCGTCGATCGCGATGCGGTTCGCCTGCACCCCGCGATTCACCAGATAGGCCCGGGTGCTGGCGGCGCGATTGACCGACAGCGGATCGTTCACCGCATCGCTGCCGGTGTTGTCGGTATGGCCGATGATGCGCACCGAAGTGGCCGGGTTGGCGTTCAGCGTCTGTGCGAAGCGGTCGAGCACAGGACGCAGTTCCGGGCGGATGTCGGCGCGGCCGACATCGAAGGACACGTCGCTCGGAATGTCCAGCTTGAGCTGGTTGTCCGCGGTCTTCACCACGCCGACGCCGGTGCCGGCGGTGGCCTGTTCCATCGCGCGCTTCTGCTCTTCCATGCGCTGCGACCAGATGTAGGTGCCGATGCCGCCCACGGCCGCACCCAGCAGCGCGCCGCCGCGGGTGGCGCCGCCGCTCTTGCCGACCGCGCTGCCCAGCGCGGCACCGGCCACCGCACCTGCGCCGGTACCGATGGCGGTGCGCTGCTGCGTTTCGCTCATGTTGGCGCAGCCGGTGGCGACGAAGGCTGCGACAGTCAGGGTGACGAGTGTTTTCTTCATGACGGGATCTCCATGCGACCTCTGTTCGGTGACCGTTCCAGTGTCGGTGATTCCGGTGGCCTGTCCTGTCGGCCGGCGTGCAGGCCGTCTGTACGCATCCGCCGACAGCGTGCGCCGGCATCGGTCGCGTGTGGGTCGCCTGGGGGGGGGCGTCTCAGGGTCGTCTATGGGTCGTCTATGGGTCGCGCGGGCCACTGTGCTGAGGTACTGTATGGCCATACAGTTCATCCGCGAAAGTTGTCCGCCGTGCCCAGTCCTGCCGATCTGCCCGACTATCTGTCTTCCCTGAATGATGCGCAGCGCGCGGCCGTGCTGGCCGGTACCGCACCCGGCGACAGCGACGGCCCGCTGCTGGTGATCGCCGGCGCCGGTACCGGCAAGACCAGCACGCTGGCGCACCGGGTGGCGCATCTGCTGATGCAGGGCGTGGCGCCGGATGCGCTGCTGCTGCTCACCTTCTCGCGCCGCGCGGCCGAAGAGATGACGCGCCGGGTGCAGCGCATCGTCGCCGCGGCCTCCCCGCGGCTGGCGCCGATCGCGGCTGCCGGCATACCGTGGTCCGGCACCTTCCACGGCGTCGGTGCCCG
Organism: Methyloversatilis universalis FAM5; assembly: GCF_000214035.2. Classification (GTDB taxonomy): domain Bacteria; phylum Pseudomonadota; class Gammaproteobacteria; order Burkholderiales; family Rhodocyclaceae; genus Methyloversatilis; species Methyloversatilis universalis. Next base: position 231,043 of record NZ_AFHG01000028.1, read on the forward strand.
GCTGCTGCGCGACTACGCCGGCAGCATCGGTCTGGATCCGGCCTTCACCATTCACGACCGCGAGGATTCGGCCGACCTGCTGAATCTGGTGCGGCACGAACAGGGCCTGTCGACGAAGGCGAAACGCTTTCCGCTGAAGGGCACCTGTCTGTCCATCTATTCGGCGGTGGTGAATACCTGCAGTCCGCTGGACGAAGTGCTGCGCACCACCTTTCCCTGGTGCGCCGAGTGGGAGACCGAACTGAAGGCGCTGTTCCGCGGCTATGTCGAGGCCAAGCAGGCGCAGCAGGTGCTCGATTACGACGACCTGCTGCTGTACTGGTCGCAGATGGTGAGCGAGCCGCTGATCGCCGGCGAGCTGTCGGCGCGCTTCCGTCACGTGCTGGTCGACGAGTACCAGGACACCAACCGGCTGCAGGCGTCCATCCTGCGGGCGATCAAGCCGGACGGCCGCGGCCTCACCGTGGTCGGCGACGACGCACAGTCGATCTACAGCTTCCGCGGCGCCACGGTGCGCAACATCCTCGACTTTCCGATGCAGTTCGATCCACCGGCGCGGCGCATTACGCTGGAACAGAACTACCGTTCGATTCCGCCGCTGCTCGACGCCGCCAACGCGGTGATCGCGGAAGCGGGCGAGGGTTTCGACAAGCGGCTGTGGAGTGCGCGGACCGGTGGTCAGAAGCCGCTGCTGGTGAGCGTGCGCGACGAGGCCGATCAGGCGGCTTTCGTGGTCGAGCAGATCCTCGCGCGCCGCGAGTCCGGGCTGAAGCTCAAGAGTCAGGCGGTGCTGTTCCGCACTGCGAGCCACAGCATCCGGCTGGAAGTGGAACTGACCCGGCGGAACATTCCGTTCGTGAAATACGGTGGCCTGAAATTCCTGGAAGCGGCGCACGTGAAGGACGTGCTGTCGCTGCTGCGCTGGGCGCAGAACCTGCGCGACCGCGTATCCGGTTTCCGCGCCATCCAGCTGCTGGCCGGCATCGGTCCCAAGGGTGCGGCGCGCATTCTCGACAACCTCGACGCCGCGCCGCCGGGCGCGGCACTGCTGGCCGAACAGCCGGTGACCGAAGGCGTGCGTGCGGCGTGGATGGAGTTCGCCTCGCTGATCGAGGCCGCGGGTGCGTCGGGCGCTGCCTGGCCAGGCAGCGGTGAAGCGCTGATGCACTGGTACGAAACGCAGATGGACAGGCTGTACGAGGATGCGCTGGTGCGCGCGGCCGACGTGCGCCAGCTCGCGCTGCTGGCCGCCACCTATCCGAGCCGCGAACGCTTCCTCAGCGAACTGACGCTGGATCCGCCGGAAGTGACCAGCGACGCGCCGGGCAAGCCACTGCTCGACGAGGACTATCTCATCCTGTCCACCATTCATTCGGCCAAGGGGCGCGAGTGGCCCGCGGTGTCGGTGCTCAACGTGGTCGACGGCGGCATACCGTCCGAAATGTCGACCGGCAGCCAGGCGGAGATCGATGAGGAACGTCGCCTGCTGTACGTCGCGATGACCCGTGCGAAGGATCAGCTCGAACTGCTGGTGCCGCAGCGCTTCCACCTCACCGGACAGTCGGCGGTCGGTGATCGTCACGTGTATGCCGGTCGCACCCGCTTCATTCCCAACCGTCTGCTGCCCCGGTTCGAACAGCGCAGCTGGCCGCGCGCGGACCCCGAAGGCGTGAAGCCGATGTCGGTCTCCGAAGCGCGCATCGACATCGCTGCGAAGATGCGCGCGATGTGGGGTTAGCGGTCGCACGCGGTGCGCTGCAGCACACACTGCATCTAGTAGCCGACAGGCCTGTCACACACTACGGGTGAGGTTTCGCTGCGTCGTTGTGTGCGTCTCCGCAACACCGCGACCGATCTGTCCGAGCTTCCTTCTGCTTCGCACGATTTTTCGGGCGTGCCCCGCAAAGCCTTTGCCCGAAAGGATTTGCGAGGCACGTGTAAAACCGTGCGTGGAAATTTTCATTCGCGACGAATGATGCGGAGCGCGCGCGGACGCGAAATAAATCTGGACTTTTGTGTGGTTTGTTGCTTTAACGGCTCATGGTTGTGCAATACTTTCGGCCCATGAATCAGTCCGTTGCGACGTCCTCTTCAAGCCGCACATCTGCAGCCGGTTTTCACGGCGCCTCGGAAATTCTTTCCCCTGAAAAAACGCTCCCGCATCGCCTGCTGCGCGCTCGCGCATCCGACATGGCGACGGTCGATACGCGTTCAGGCATCACCCTTGTCGAATCTCTCGCATCGCCTGCGGCCCTTTCCCGCGCGGCGATGTGTCTGCCTTTCCCGCACCCGCACGCTCGACCGACGCTGCATGCGTCCTGTGGTCGACGTGTGTTCCTCAGAGACGGATGTCACGGCGTGGCGCGGGTGAGTCTTCATTAGTTCGGTTGTGTGTCGTAACCATCCACCGATGGTTCGCGCGTATGGATCCGGCATCCGGGCAGCGAGTGCTGTCCGTGTGCCGTTCGGGTCGTCGACCCGGAGGCGCGAGTGGCTGCAGGTCAGGCCCTCGCGTCGTGAGGTGTTCCTGACCGGGCGCACGTCGTGCGTCGTCTCGAACAGACCTTCCGCCACCGGAGGGGCTGAGGTGCTGTCCAATCCTGTTATCCGTGAGGAGAGAAGTCATGGCTGAAGCTGAAGCGAAGAAGGGGGCGAAGAAGGCGAGTGCCCCGGCAAAACCGGCCGCGAAGAAGGCTGCTGCACCGGCGAAGGCTGCTGCGAAGCCGGCCGCGAAGAAGGCTGCTGCACCGGCGAAGGCCGCTGCGAAGCCGGCCGCGAAGAAGGCTGCTGCACCGGCGAAGGCCGCTGCGAAGCCGGCGGCGAAGAAGGCTGCACCGGCGAAGGCCGCTGCGAAGCCGGCGGCGAAGAAGGCTGCACCGGCGAAGGCT
>NZ_AFHG01000027.1 GCF_000214035.2 Methyloversatilis universalis FAM5
CTTTAACAAAACAAACAGCCGATAGGTGTGGGCACGTTGTAGTTGAGATGGCGAGCAGCTGTCGTTTCAGGGTAACTTGGGGCGGTGGTTGATCGCATGACAACTAAATTGAAGTGCTCATACGAATCAAAGGTTTTAAGCGAAAGCTTATACCTGTGAATTCTGACGAGTTTTGGGAATTAAACTGAAGAGTTTGATCCTGGCTCAGATTGAACGCTGGCGGAATGCTTTACACATGCAAGTCGAGCGGCAGCACGGGGGTAACCCTGGTGGCGAGCGGCGAACGGGTGAGTAATACATCGGAACATGCCCAGTCGTGGGGGATAACACTTCGAAAGAAGTGCTAATACCGCATACGTCCTGAGGGAGAAAGCGGGGGATCGCAAGACCTCGCGCGATTGGAGTGGCCGATGTCAGATTAGCTAGTTGGTGGGGTAAAGGCCTACCAAGGCAACGATCTGTAGCTGGTCTGAGAGGATGATCAGCCACACTGGGACTGAGACACGGCCCAGACTCCTACGGGAGGCAGCAGTGGGGAATTTTGGACAATGGGGGCAACCCTGATCCAGCCATTCCGCGTGAGTGAAGAAGGCCTTCGGGTTGTAAAGCTCTTTCGGCAGGAACGAAACGGTGAGCTCTAACATAGCTTGCTAATGACGGTACCTGAAGAAGAAGCACCGGCTAACTACGTGCCAGCAGCCGCGGTAATACGTAGGGTGCGAGCGTTAATCGGAATTACTGGGCGTAAAGCGTGCGCAGGCGGTTGTGTAAGACAGGTGTGAAATCCCCGGGCTTAACCTGGGAACTGCGCTTGTGACTGCACAGCTAGAGTATGGCAGAGGGGGGTGGAATTCCACGTGTAGCAGTGAAATGCGTAGAGATGTGGAGGAACACCGATGGCGAAGGCAGCCCCCTGGGCCAATACTGACGCTCATGCACGAAAGCGTGGGGAGCAAACAGGATTAGATACCCTGGTAGTCCACGCCCTAAACGATGTCGACTAGGTGTTCGGTGAGGAGACTCATTGAGTACCGCAGCTAACGCGTGAAGTCGACCGCCTGGGGAGTACGGTCGCAAGATTAAAACTCAAAGGAATTGACGGGGACCCGCACAAGCGGTGGATGATGTGGATTAATTCGATGCAACGCGAAAAACCTTACCTACCCTTGACATGTACGGAACCCTGCTGAGAGGTGGGGGTGCTCGAAAGAGAGCCGTAACACAGGTGCTGCATGGCTGTCGTCAGCTCGTGTCGTGAGATGTTGGGTTAAGTCCCGCAACGAGCGCAACCCTTGTCATTAGTTGCTACGCAAGAGCACTCTAATGAGACTGCCGGTGACAAACCGGAGGAAGGTGGGGATGACGTCAAGTCCTCATGGCCCTTATGGGTAGGGCTTCACACGTCATACAATGGTCGGTACAGAGGGTTGCCAAGCCGCGAGGTGGAGCCAATCCCAGAAAGCCGATCGTAGTCCGGATCGCAGTCTGCAACTCGACTGCGTGAAGTCGGAATCGCTAGTAATCGCGGATCAGCATGCCGCGGTGAATACGTTCCCGGGTCTTGTACACACCGCCCGTCACACCATGGGAGTGGGTTTCACCAGAAGAGGCTAGCCTAACCGTAAGGGGGGCGGTCGCCACGGTGAGATTCATGACTGGGGTGAAGTCGTAACAAGGTAGCCGTATCGGAAGGTGCGGCTGGATCACCTCCTTTCTAGAGTCACGACTGCGACGTGTCCACAACCTATCGGCTGTTATAGAAGCAACAAGGGCAAGGAGCTCGGGTTTGGCAGAGATGCTGGTCCCGCAGTGAGCACCCGACCCTGGAAGGACCGGGTCTGTAGCTCAGCTGGTTAGAGCACCGTCTTGATAAGGCGGGGGTCGTTGGTTCGAACCCAACCAGACCCACCAGATTGCCTGATGAGGGCATAGGGGGATTAGCTCAGCTGGGAGAGCACCTGCTTTGCAAGCAGGGGGTCGTCGGTTCGATCCCGTCATCCTCCACCACTGTCTGGATCTGGCCGGGATGTCTGTTGTACTTGTTGCCGTAGCTTTGAGTGTGAGGCGTGGGGTGCAGAAATGCTGCCCAGACCTCACCCGCAAGGGTGCGAAGTTCTGATCTTTAAAAATTTGGAAGAAGTAAAGGGATGTCGGCGTTTCAACCGCGCTGGCATCTCATGGGTAGTGATTGCATCGTCCCACCACTTTGAACCAGCGGTGGGATAGATAGCGCGAGCGCTTGAGAACTATCCTGTAGTGCGGTGTGAGACGCAAGTCGAGCACAGCGTTATAGGGTCAAGTGAATAAGTGCATGTGGTGGATGCCTTGGCGATCACAGGCGATGAAGGACGTGCAAGCCTGCGAAAAGCTGCGGGGAGCTGGCAATGAAGCTTTGATCCGCAGATGTCCGAATGGGGAAACCCGGCCCGTAAGGGTCATCCCTGGCTGAATACATAGGCCAGAGGAAGCGAACCGAGCGAACTGAAACATCTAAGTAGCTCGAGGAACAGAAATCAACCGAGATTCCCAAAGTAGTGGCGAGCGAACTGGGAGTAGCCTGCACGACTAAACCATTTACTTAGCAAAACGGTCTGGAAAGTCCGACGATACAGGGTGATAGTCCCGTATGCGAAAAGTAGATGGCGGGTCTGAGCGTGCGACAAGTAGGGCGGGACACGTGAAATCCTGTTTGAAGATGGGGGGACCATCCTCCAAGGCTAAATACTCGTGATCGACCGATAGTGAACCAGTACCGTGAGGGAAAGGCGAAAAGAACCCCGGGAGGGGAGTGAAATAGATCCTGAAACCGCATGCATACAAACAGTGGGAGCCTCGAAAGGGGTGACTGCGTACCTTTTGTATAATGGGTCAGCGACTTACGTTCAGTAGCGAGCTTAACCGAATAGGGGAGGCGTAGCGAAAGCGAGTCTGAATAGGGCGATTCAGTTGCTGGGCGTAGACCCGAAACCAAGTGATCTATCCATGGCCAGGATGAAGGTGCCGTAACAGGTACTGGAGGTCCGAACCCACTAATGTTGAAAAATTAGGGGATGAGCTGTGGATAGGGGTGAAAGGCTAAACAAACTTGGAAATAGCTGGTTCTCCCCGAAAACTATTTAGGTAGTGCCTCATGTATCACTCTCGGGGGTAGAGCACTGTAATGGTTGGGGGGGTCATTGCGATCTACCCCGCCATAGCAAACTCCGAATACCGAGAAGTGCGAGCATGGGAGACAGACGGTGGGTGCTAACGTCCATCGTCAAGAGGGAAACAACCCAGACCGCCAGCTAAGGCCCCCAATGCGTGGCTAAGTGGAAAACGAGGTGGGAAGGCATAGACAGCCAGGAGGTTGGCTTAGAAGCAGCCATCCTTTAAAGAAAGCGTAATAGCTCACTGGTCGAGTCGTCCTGCGCGGAAGATGTAACGGGGCTCAAGCCACGAGCCGAAGCTGCGGATATGTCGTAAGACATATGGTAGGGGAGCGTTCTGTAAGTCTGCGAAGGTGTCTGGTAACGGATGCTGGAGATATCAGAAGTGCGAATGCTGACATGAGTAGCGATAAAGCGGGTGAAAGGCCCGCTCGCCGAAAGCCCAAGGTTTCCTACGCAACGTTCATCGGCGTAGGGTGAGTCGGCTCCTAAGGCGAGGCCGAAAGGCGTAGTCGATGGGAAACAGGTCAATATTCCTGTACCAGTCCATGATGCGATGGGGGGACGGAGAAGGTTATAGCAGCCGGGTGTTGGACGTCCCGGTTTAAGCAGGTAGGCGTGCTGCGTAGGCAAATCCGCGCGGCTTAGCCGAGATGTGATGACGAGGAGCCACGTGCTCTGAAGTGCTAGATACCACGCTTCCAGGAAAAGCCTCTAAGCTTCAGTCATGGATTGACCGTACCGCAAACCGACACAGGTGGGCAGGATGAAAATTCTCAGGCGCTTGAGAGAACCCAGGAGAAGGAACTCGGCAAATTGATACCGTAACTTCGGGAGAAGGTATGCCCCTAGTAGGTAAAGTCCCTCGCGGATGGAGCCAAACGGGGTCGCAGAGAATCGGTGGCTGCGACTGTTTAATAAAAACACAGCACTCTGCAAACACGAAAGTGGACGTATAGGGTGTGACGCCTGCCCGGTGCCGGAAGGTTAAGTGATGGGGTGCAAGCTCTTGATCGAAGCCCCGGTAAACGGCGGCCGTAACTATAACGGTCCTAAGGTAGCGAAATTCCTTGTCGGGTAAGTTCCGACCTGCACGAATGGCGTAACGATGGCCACACTGTCTCCTCCTGGGACTCAGCGAAGTTGAAATGTTTGTGAAGATGCAATCTCCCCGCGGCTAGACGGAAAGACCCCATGAACCTTTACTGTAGCTTTGCATTGGACTTTGACGGGACTTGTGTAGGATAGGTGGGAGGCTGTGAGACGTGGTCGCCAGATCACGAGGAGCCATCCTTGAAATACCACCCTGGTGTCGTTGAGGTTCTAACCTAGGCCCGTGAATCCGGGTCGGGGACCGTGCATGGCAGGCAGTTTGACTGGGGCGGTCTCCTCCTAAAAGGTAACGGAGGAGTTCGAAGGTTCGCTTGGTACGGTCGGACATCGTACCTAAAGTGCAATGGCAAAAGCGAGCTTGACTGCGAGACTGACACGTCGAGCAGGTGCGAAAGCAGGACATAGTGATCCGGTGGTTCTGTATGGAAGGGCCATCGCTCAACGGACAAAAGGTACTCTGGGGATAACAGGCTGATTCCGCCCAAGAGTTCACATCGACGGCGGAGTTTGGCACCTCGATGTCGGCTCATCACATCCTGGGGCTGTAGCCGGTCCCAAGGGTATGGCTGTTCGCCATTTAAAGTGGTACGTGAGCTGGGTTTAAAACGTCGTGAGACAGTTTGGTCCCTATCTGCCGTGGGCGCTGGAAGTTTGAGGGGGCCTGCTCCTAGTACGAGAGGACCGGAGTGGACATACCTCTGGTGTACCGGTTGTCACGCCAGTGGCATCGCCGGGTAGCTAAGTATGGAAGAGATAAGCGCTGAAAGCATCTAAGCGCGAAACTCGCCTCAAGATGAGACTTCCCGGGGACTCGATCCCCCTGAAGGGTCGTGGAAGACCACCACGTTGATAGGCTGGGTGTGGAAGTGCAGTAATGCATTAAGCTAACCAGTACTAATTGCCCGTGCGGCTTGACCCTATAACCGTGTGCTCAACAAAACGTTGAATCTGCACCGGTGATCAAAAGTGCCTCGCGCACACAATCACCCCATATCCTTTACTTCTTCCACATGCAGGCACGATGCACCTCGAGCCTGCATGACAAGCTTCAGCCTGGTGCCCATAGCGCTGTGGAACCACCCCTTCCCATCCCGAACAGGACCGTGAAACGCAGCCGCGCCAATGATAGTGAGCAATCCGCTCGCGAAAGTAGGTCAGCGCCAGGCTACCCTTCAACACAACGCCCGATCACAACCCAGTGATCGGGCGTTCGTGTTTCTAAAACACCAAAATCACGCCCAACACACAACGCGGCGCGCAACAGCATGCTGGCAGCCTC
>NZ_AFHG01000026.1 GCF_000214035.2 Methyloversatilis universalis FAM5
TCGCCTTTGCCAGCGCGAAGATCGGCGTCGCCACCGCCGCGCTCTACCCGGACATTTCGATCGGCGCTTCGGTCGGCTTCACCGGTCTGCTCGATCATCTGGGGCAGGGGCGTACCACGCGCTGGGGGCTGGGGCCGCTGATCAGCTGGTCGATTCCGGACAGCGGTGCCCGCGCCCGCGTGGTGCAGGCCGAAGCCGATGCCGAGGCGGCGCTGGCGCGCTTCGACGGCGTCGTGATCAACGCCATCCGCGAAACCG
>NZ_AFHG01000025.1 GCF_000214035.2 Methyloversatilis universalis FAM5
GGCGCGCGCGGCCAAGGACGCCGAACTGGCGGGTCAGGCCGAGGCACAGGCGCGCGAACAGGCCCGCAAAGATGCCGAACTGGCAGCACGCCGCAAGCAGGAAGACGCCCGGGCCGCCCAGCGCGCCGCCGACCAGCGGAAAAAGGCGGCCGCCATCGACGAACGGGTGAAAAAGCGCGAGGAAGAGCATGCCCGCCGCGA
>NZ_AFHG01000024.1 GCF_000214035.2 Methyloversatilis universalis FAM5
GGCGCCAGCGACGCCCTAGACAGACTGGCGCGGGCGCGCAGTCGGTCGGACGGCGCTGCGGCGGGCAGCGCTTCGCTCAATGCGGCGGCGACATCGCCCCAGCACATGCAGTCGCGCAGATCGAGCCGCACGGGTTCGATGCCCAGGCCCTGAGCAGCGGCGTGTGCGGCGCGCATCACGCTGTCCGCATCGACGCCGAGC
>NZ_AFHG01000023.1 GCF_000214035.2 Methyloversatilis universalis FAM5
GAAGGCTGCACCGGCGAAGGCTGCCGCGAAGCCGGCAGCGAAGAAGGCTGCACCGGCGAAGGCTGCCGCGAAGCCGGCGGCGAAGAAGGCTGCACCGGCGAAGGCCGCTGCGAAGCCGGCAGCGAAGAAGGCTGCACCGGCGAAGGCCGCTGCGAAGCCGGCAGCGAAGAAGGCTGCACCGGCGAAGGCCGCTGCGAAGCCGGCAGCGAAGAA
>NZ_AFHG01000022.1 GCF_000214035.2 Methyloversatilis universalis FAM5
CGGGCTGGCCGATCTGGCCGCCGGCGAGCCGGTGCCCTTCGTCGCGCGTGCCGACCTCGGCTGGCTGCGCGATCTGCGCCACCGCTGGGAAGCGGCCAACAACGCGTGGAACCAGTGGGTGCTGTCCTACGACCAGCAGCGCCAGCGCGAACTGCTGTCGCGCCTCGGCATGGCGCAGCCGGACTGGCAGACCATGACCGCGTGGATGGCCGCGCTGTGCGGCGTGATGGCCGGCGCGCTCACGCTGTGGGCGCTGCGCCG
>NZ_AFHG01000021.1 GCF_000214035.2 Methyloversatilis universalis FAM5
TCTGGGGCGCCGGCACTTCGCCGGCCGGCGTGGCGCATTCGGTCAAGCTGCTCGACCTCTACCTGAGCTTCGCCGACACGCCGCAGCGCCTGGGAGACAAGTTCCGCCGCGTCGGCGCCGAGGCGGCCAAGCTGGGCCGCACGCTGGAATTCGGCACCCGGCTGCAGATCATCGTGCGCGAAACCGAGCAGGAGGCCTGGGATTACGCGCAGTACCTGGTCGATAACACCTCGGTCGAGTACGCGATCCAGTCGA
>NZ_AFHG01000020.1 GCF_000214035.2 Methyloversatilis universalis FAM5
CAGGGGGCGCCGCACTCACTGAAGCGGGCTCCGGTCTTACGCTGACGCGCAGGATTGAAGCGTGTGCCGTGGGAGCGGCGCCTCGCCGCGATCAGGGCGGTGGTCAGGCGATGTCGGTCGATCTACGGCCGTATCGCGGCGGGGGCGCCGCTCCCACCGGAGACCGGCGCGCTCTTCGCGGTGCGCGCGGCAGGGGGCGCAGCGCCCCTGAGACGGAGCCTTGTCCTGATGCTGAGGCGCAGGATTGAAGCGTGTGCCGTGGGAGCGGCGCCTCGCCGCGATCCGGGCGGTGGTCAGGCGATATCGGTTGTTTGATCGCCGTATCGCGGCGGGGCGCCGCTTGTATGTTCACCTTCGGCAAGCGTAGTAGTGGACGCTTGTCGGGCGGAGGGACGAGCGCCGCATCTGACGGCAAGCACGTACAGACAGTGGGAGAGATGTCCCGCCTTCACCCCAAGCACCGATGAGGAATCCTTCGGACCGCGTCCGTCACGGTACCGACCATATCCTGCAAGCCTGTGCCCCGGTGATCCCGACAAGCCCTTCAACCTTAGTCCGGAGGTGCTCATCGTGACAAGTCAGACCGAATCCACTTGCTTTGGCATCGACGTCTCCAAGCGCTGGCTGGACATCGCCGAGCACGGCCGCTCGCCGGTACTGCGCATTGACAACACCGCCGCGGCCATCCGCGGCTGGCTGCGCACCTTGCCCCCGGGCGCTGTGCGCTTCGCCTGCGAGTCGACTGGCACCTACCACCGTCTGCTCGTCCGGTTGCTCATCGGCGCCGGCCATCAGGTGTATCTGATCGACGGCTACTCGCTGTCCAGATACCGCGACACGCTGGGCCAGCGCGCCAAGACCGACCGGCATGACGCGGGCCTGATCGCCCGCTATCTCGCCCACGAAGGGGCGCGTCTGCGCGCCTTCTCGCTGCCGCCCCGCGCGGTGACCGAACTGCGCGCCCTGCTGCGCCGTCGTGCCACCCTTGTGCGCAGCCTCGGACGTATCCGTCAGTCCATGGAGGAACTCCCCGGCTTCGCCCGCGAGGTGCGGGCTGTTACCGAGCGGATCCAGGCGCTGATCAAACGGCTGGAACAGCGCATCGCCGCGCTGATCGGCGCCAGCGGCTGGAGTGACCCGTACCGGCGCATCCTGAAGGTCGAAGGCATCGGCGCACTCACCGCCGCAGGCCTGTGCGCCACCTTCCACCGCGCCCGCTTCAGCGGCGGCGATGCCTTCATCGCCTTCCTGGGCCTGGATGTGACCGTGCGCCAATCGGGCACCCAGCGCGGACGCGGCGCGCTCAGCAAGAAGGGGGATGCCGAGATGCGCCGTCTGCTCTATAACGCCGCCATGGCGGCCAGCCGCTCCAGCACCTGGCAACCGTTCTACCAGCGCTTGCTCCAGCGCGGATTCAGCCGCACCCAGGCGCTGGTCGCTCTGGCAAGAAAGCTCGCACGGGTCGCCTTCTCGTTGATGAAGAACGCTTCCAACTACGTTCCTAAACAACACGAAAACGCTTGCGTTGGAACATAGAATCTCCCAC
>NZ_AFHG01000019.1 GCF_000214035.2 Methyloversatilis universalis FAM5
GACAGCTGCAGACGCAGGCCTGCCGGCGAAGGCCGCTGTCTGTCATGGGCAGGCCGGAACAGCAGCACGGGCAGGGGAGTGGCGCGTGCGGCCAGCTGGAGGCGGCGCAGCATGGCGGTGTCCGCCTTGTCCAGCCAGCCGGCCAGTCCGGTACAGGCCCCGGATTCCAGCGCCTGGCGCAAGGCCCACACGCGTTCGGCCGGTCGCTCGGCGTCAATCAGCAGCAGGCGGGGTGTGTA
>NZ_AFHG01000018.1 GCF_000214035.2 Methyloversatilis universalis FAM5
CGCGCAGGCCTCCGGCGCCTCCATCGGCACCAGATGGCCGGTCGGCAGTTCGACCCAGTCGCGGCCCCAGAAGCGGCGGTTCTGTTCGCGGCCGGCCAGCCTCAGTTCTTCCGAATCGCGACCGGCAATGAAGCCCACCGGCACGCCGCGCGCGCGCAGCCGCCGCACCGCACGCAGCGCTTCGCGGTGGGCGATGGTGGCGTATACGTCGCGCTCGGTTTCGCGCGGAATGGCCAGCGTGACGCTGCCGTCGGGCAGCGTGTGCAGGCCGGCGCGCAGGAAATCTTCAAACACACCGGGCGCCCAGCGCCGCACGAAGTCC
>NZ_AFHG01000017.1 GCF_000214035.2 Methyloversatilis universalis FAM5
GCACCGGCGAAGGCCGCTGCGAAGCCGGCGGCGAAGAAGGCTGCACCGGCGAAGGCCGCTGCGAAGCCGGCAGCGAAGAAGGCTGCACCGGCGAAGGCCGCCGCGAAGCCGGCAGCGAAGAAGGCCGCACCGGCCAAGGCTGCTGCGAAGCCGGCAGCGAAGAAGGCCGCACCGGCGAAGGCTGCTGCGAAGCCGGCCGCGAAGAAGGCTGCGCCGGCGAAGGCTGCTGCGAAGCCGGCGGCGAAGAAGGCCGCACCGGCGAAGGCTGCTGCGAAGCCGGCCGCGAAGAAGGCTGCACC
>NZ_AFHG01000016.1 GCF_000214035.2 Methyloversatilis universalis FAM5
CGCGGCGGACGGTCACCGAACTCCTTGCGCGGCGGACGGTCACCGAACTCCTTGCGCGGCGGACGCTCGCCGAAGCTGCCACCCGATTCGCTGCGGATCGGGCGCTCGCGGTTCTCCCACGGCTTGCGCTCGCCACCTTCGGCGCGCGGCGGACGGCCTTCGCGGTCGGGGCGGGGCGTCCACTCCCGTTTCTCGCCAGCCGCACGCGGCGGACGGTCACTG
>NZ_AFHG01000015.1 GCF_000214035.2 Methyloversatilis universalis FAM5
CCGCCTGGTTCGCATGAGCGCCGGCAGGCCACAGTCCCGACCCAAGTGCGCAAACATGTGCCGCACCCGGTGGGCGCGACGCCCCGTCGCGATGCGGCCCAGGTCACACGCCGATGCCCGATCCACCGCCGCATCGCGGCGGGGGCGCCGCTCCCACAATCCGGGCAAGGCTGCAGAGCGCGCGATCCGCCTGGTTCGCATGAACGCCGGCAGGCCACAGTCCCGACCCAAGTGCGCAAACATGTGCCGCACCCGGTGGGCGCGACGCCCCGTCGCGATGCGGCCCAGG
>NZ_AFHG01000014.1 GCF_000214035.2 Methyloversatilis universalis FAM5
GCCCGCGCACAGCGCACCCGCGAACGTCTGAGCCGCGAGGCGGCGAAGATCCGCGACTGGCTGGCGCGTAACCCGCAGGACAGGCAGGGCGCCAGGGGCGCGGTGCGCCTGTCGAATCGCACCGACAACGACTCGGCCAAGATGGCCACCGCCAAGGGCGTGGTCCAGGGCTATACCGGGGTGGCCACGGTCGATGCCGCCCACCAGATCGTGGTCGATGCGCAGGCGCACGGCACCGGGTCGGAACAGGAACTGCTGCTGCCGGTGATCGACGCCAGCAGCGCACAGCGCAGGCCCGACACCGCGATCTGCGCGGATGCGGGCTATCACTCCGAGAAGAACCTCGCCGGACTGGAGCGCCGGAACGTTCCCGCCTGGGTGTGCGACAACGGCTACCGGCAGCGCGACCCGAGATACGCCGAGCAGGCCAGGCACAAAGCGAAACCTGACGCGCTGTGGGACAAGAGCGAGAAGGCAAAGGACGCGCGCACTGCTCGCAAAAACATGCGCTACGCCAACACCGACTTCACCGAAGCGGAAGACCGCAGCCACTGCCTCTGCCCGGCGGGCAAGCGGCTGTATCGCAACGGCGGCGAATGCACGATCAACGGCTACGCGGCCACCAAATACACCGGCGCCGCACGCGACTGCGTGCCGTGCGATCAGCGCAGCCGCTGCCTGCGTACGCCGGACACAACGAAAGTGCGGCAGGTCGCCTTCTTCCGCGGCAAGCGAGGCGACGCCGAATCACACACCGAGCGGATGAAGCGGCGCATCGATTCCACGGAAGGCAAACGGATGATCGCCGCCCGCTTCGCCACGGTAGAACCGGTGTTCGGCAACCTGCGGCACAACAAGCGGCTCGCCCGCTTCACGCTGCGTGGGCGCACAAAGGTGGATGGGCAATGGAAGCTGTACTGCCTGGTGCACAACATCGAAAAGCTCGGGCACCACGGCTACGCAAATTAGGTAAGCTCGCGAACGAGCCACGACGACGGCATCGCGCCGGTCAC
>NZ_AFHG01000013.1 GCF_000214035.2 Methyloversatilis universalis FAM5
GCGTCGTTGATCTGGTTCACGCTGAGCAGCTTCTGCTCCAGCCGCTGCACCCTTTTCTTGTAGCCGCGCATTTCCTGCGTCAGGCCGACGGTGAGCACCAGTGAGGCGAGTACGCCGGTCGAGCGCAGCGGCGCGCTCAGCACACCGGTCGCGCCCATGCGCAGCATGACTTCGAAAATGGTCGGGTTCTCGTAGCCGACGACGGCGATCACCG
>NZ_AFHG01000012.1 GCF_000214035.2 Methyloversatilis universalis FAM5
GGAAGGCGAAATCCGGCGACAACGTCACCATCAAGCAGTCCCACGGCGGCTCCGGCAAGCAGGCCCGCTCGGTCATCGACGGCCTCGAAGCCGACGTGGTCACCCTCGCCCTGGCCTACGACGTCGATGCCCTGCACGACAACGGCAAGCTCATCCCCGCCGACTGGCAGAAGCGCCTGCCCCACAACGCCTCGCCCTACACCTCCACCATCGTGTTCCTGGTGCGCAAGGGCAACCCCAAGGGCCTGAAGGACTGGAACGATCTGGTCCGGCCCGGCGTCGAGGTCATCACCCCCAACCCCAAGACCTCGGGCGGCGCGCGCTGGAACTACCTCGCCGCCTGGGCCTACGCGGCCAAGCAGCCGGGCGGCTCGGACGCCACCGCG
>NZ_AFHG01000011.1 GCF_000214035.2 Methyloversatilis universalis FAM5
CCGCCTCGCTGCCGGCGAGGTTGATGCGGCCCACACCGGCCAGCGTGGCGTTCTCCACGTTGGCGTAGTCCGCACCCAGGTCCAGTTCCAGCGCGCTGAGCGCGCTGTTCGACAGCGTGAAGCGCACGCTGTCCGTGCCTTCGTCTGCCGCTTCGGTGATCACGTCGCCCAGGTGGTCGACCACGTAGCTGTCGTCGCCGTCTCCTCCGATCAGCGTGTCCGCACCCAGCCCACCGTCCAGCAGGTTGTTCAGTGCGTTGCCGGTGATCCGGTTGGCCAGCGCGTTACCCGTGCCGTTGAGTGCCGTGCCGGTCAGTTCGAGGTTCTCGACGTTGGCGCCCAGCGCGTAGTTGATCGACGAGCGCACGGTGTCGGTGCCCGCGTTCAGCCCTTCGCTCACCACGTCGCGCACGTTGTCCACAACGTAGGTGTCGTCCCCTTCGCCGCCCGACATGCTGTCTATGCCCGTGCCACCGTCCAGCAGGTCGTTGCCCGCACCGCCCGACAGCACGTCGTTGCCATCCCGT
>NZ_AFHG01000010.1 GCF_000214035.2 Methyloversatilis universalis FAM5
GGTGAGAAACCCCGCTCGCTGCTCGTGGCGCGGGTTTTAAGGCAGACTCCCGCCCCGAATCGTCTTCCTACTTTTCCCGACTGTCCATGCGCGGCCAAGAGAATCCCCAGGCGTTGATGTTCAGCTACGTGAGCCTGGAACAACGCGTGCCGAAGGACCACCCGCTGCGCTCCCTGCGCGCGCTGGTCGACGGCATTCTCGCCAACATGAGTGCGCTGTTCGATGAGCGTTACTCGCATACCGGCCGTCCGTCGATTCCGCCTGAGCAGTTGCTGCGTGCGCTGCTCGTGCAGATCCTCTTCACGATCCGCAGCGAACGCCAGCTGGTCGAACAGCTCGACTACAACCTGCTGTTCCGCTGGTTCGTTGGCCTGGGCATGGACGATGCGGTGTGGGACCGCACCGTGTTCAGCATCAATCGCGACCGTCTGCTCGGTACCGACATCGCACGCCAGTTCTTCCGCCGCGTGCTGCATCTGGCCGAATGGCAGGGTTTCGTGTCCGACGAGCACTTCAGCGTCGACGGCACGATGATCGAGGCCTGGGCCAGCCACAAGAGCTTTGTGCCCAAGGACGGCAGTGGTCCGGACAAGCCTGCCGGGCGCAATCCGGAAACTGACTTCAAAGGCAACAAGCGCAGCAACGCGACCCACCAGAGCACGACCGACCCGCAGGCGCGGCTGTACAAGAAGGGCGAATTCACTGAGGCGAAGCTGCGCTACATGGCGCACGCGCTGTCGGAGAACCGCAACGGGCTCGTCGTCGATGTCGAGAGCACGCAGGCCACGGGTCGCGCGGAGTGGGAAGCGGCGATCCGGATGATCGACCGCAGTGTGCGCAAGCCGGGCGCGACGGTGGGTGCGGACAAGGGCTATGACACGGCGGAATTCGTGGCTGCGCTCGAACGGCGCGGTATCAGGGCGCACGTGGCGCGCAAGGTCAGCGGCAGCGCCGTCGATGGACGCACCGCGCGTGGCAAGGGCTACGCGATGAGTCTGCGCAGGCGAAAGATGATCGAAGAGGCCTTCGGCTGGATCAAGACGGTGGGTGGTCTGCGCAAGACGCGGCACAAGGGGCTGGAGAGGCTCTCCGGTCAGGCGCTGTTTGCGTTCGCGGCGTACAACCTGACTCGAATGCTGAGCCTGATGCGAACGGCTGCCGCGTAGAGGGATAGATGCGTCCGCTGCCTGGCGAGCAGCCGAATACGAGGGTGAGAGAACCCCGAATCACACGCCACGGCGCACTTCCGGTGCCGGAAAAAACGAGCGGAAGGACATGATCCGGAAGGATTCAAGGGTTTCTCACCAGCCTG
>NZ_AFHG01000009.1 GCF_000214035.2 Methyloversatilis universalis FAM5
AGGATGGCCTTGGCGTCGTTGATCTGGTTCACGCTGAGCAGCTTCTGCTCCAGCCGCTGCACCCTTTTCTTGTAGCCGCGCATTTCCTGCGTCAGGCCGACGGTGAGCACCAGTGAGGCGAGTACGCCGGTCGAGCGCAGCGGCGCGCTCAGCACACCGGTCGCGCCCATGCGCAGCATGACTTCGAAAATGGTCGGGTTCTCGTAGCCGACGACGGCGATCACCGCCGG
>NZ_AFHG01000008.1 GCF_000214035.2 Methyloversatilis universalis FAM5
AACGCGACAAGGTCGATTTCTACTGCGACGTGGCGCCCGGCGAGGAGCTGGTGCTGGTCAGGCGCACGCCTTTCGCGGCGACCACCGAGCGCGATTTCCGCGACTTCATGAAGGACAAGCCGGGCCAGCCGCTGGCCGGCATGTTCAACGACTGCGTGCTGCGGCGGCTGTACAACCGGACCGAGCTGTCCTCGCTGGACCGGGTGTTCGCCGGCATCGACATTGCGGGCTTTTCCA
>NZ_AFHG01000006.1 GCF_000214035.2 Methyloversatilis universalis FAM5
CAGTTGCTGGACGACGTGACGGGGGCGGGGATTGCCAACGTTGAGATCCATGCCTATGAGCGGATGGCCGATGGAAGCGAGGCATGGAAGGCGAAGCACGTCTCGGATGCAGGCGGTCGAGTGAGCTTCGACCTGGAAGGTCTGGGCGCGGGACGGACCTATTTCGCCCGAGCCAAGCCGTTCGGGATGTGGGTGAGCAGCGCGCCGATCACCCGAACCGGCTGGTTCGGATTCACTGTTGG
>NZ_AFHG01000004.1 GCF_000214035.2 Methyloversatilis universalis FAM5
CGGGATGTTAATGATCTGTAATGCTACAGAAAAATTGTGGGTCACAGTCTATTATGGGGTACCTGTGTGGAAAGAAGCAACTACCACTCTATTTTGTGCATCAGATACTAAAGCATATGATACAGAGGTACATAATGTTTGGGCCACACATGCCTGTGTGCCCACAGACCCCAACCCACAAGAAGTAGTATTGGGAAATGTGACAGAAAACTTTAACATGTGGAGAAATGACATGGTAGAACAGATGCATGAGGATATAATTAGTTTATGGGATCAAAGTCTAAAGCCATGTGTAAAATTAACCCCACTCTGTGTTACTTTAAATTGCAATGATTATAATGGTACCAATACCAATGGTACCAATACCAAGAATAGTAGTAACGTGGAAATGATAGGAGAAATAAAGAATTGCTCTTTCAACATCACCACAAACATAAGAGATAAGATAAAGAAAGAATATGCATTGTTTTATAAACTTGATGTAGTACCAATAGATAATGATAATACTAGCTATAGGTTGATAAGTTGTAATACCTCAGTCATTACACAGGCCTGCCCAAAGATATCCTTTGAGCCAATTCCCATACATTATTGTGCCCCGGCTGGTTTTGCGATTCTAAAATGTAACAATAAAAAGTTCAATGGGACA
>NZ_AFHG01000003.1 GCF_000214035.2 Methyloversatilis universalis FAM5
CATTCGTGCCGCCGAAGGACGAACCGGAAATGCCGGCGTAACCGGTGTTGAAGGCGCCACCGGAGGCGTTGTCGATGGCCAGCGTGCCACCTGCGAGGGTGCCGCCGGAATTGAGCGTGCCGGTTGCACCGTTGAGGTTGAGGGTTGCGTTGGCGTTGTTCAGCGTGCCGACGAGGTTGAGCGCGCCGCGGTCGGCATCGGCCGGTCGGACCAGGGTATTGAACGATGCGGTGTTGAAGCTGCCACCGAGGAAGAGCGTGCCGCTGTCGAGCTGTATGCGCGCGTTGGTG
>NZ_AFHG01000002.1 GCF_000214035.2 Methyloversatilis universalis FAM5
AATTCGGCCTTTCCGGCAGGTGCGCCGATCCCGTGGCCATCAGATATCGTTCCGTCTGGCTACGTCCTGATGCAGGGGCAGGCGTTTGACAAATCAGCCGGATCCTCAACTGTGAGGAGGCTCACGGACGCGAAGAACAGGCACGCGTACTGGCAGAAACCCCCGGTATGACCGTGAAAACGGCCCGCCGCATTCTGGCGGTACCGCGCTGATAAGCCTGGTTGACGGAAGTGGCAATCCGGTCAGCGTGGAGGTTCAGTCCGTCACCGACGGCGTGAAGGTAAAAGTGAGCCGTTTCGTCGACGGCTTCACGAAACATCTTTTCATCGCCAATAAAAGTGGCGATAGTGAATTTAGTCTGGATAGCCATAAGTGTTTGATCCATTCTTTGGGACTCCTCTAGAATATGATGAAAGATAGAAAATTACGACGCTTATCGGAAGTGAACGAATACTTTTTATATGAGGAGGG
>NZ_AFHG01000001.1 GCF_000214035.2 Methyloversatilis universalis FAM5
CAACCACGCCGGCGCCGACGGTGCGGCCGCCTTCGCGGATCGCGAAGCGCAGACCTTCTTCCATCGCGATCGGGGCGATCAGCTTCACCGTGATCGAAACGTTGTCACCCGGCATCACCATCTCGGTGCCTTCCGGCAGATCGATCGCACCGGTCACGTCCGTCGTACGGAAGTAGAACTGCGGGCGATAGCCGTTGAAGAACGGGGTGTGACGACCACCTTCATCCTTCGACAGCACGTAGATCTCGGCCGTGAAGTGGGTGTGCGGCTTGATCGAACCCGGCTTGGCCAGCACCTGGCCACGCTCGACTTCTTCACGCTTGGTGCCGCGCAGCAGCACGCCCACGTTGTCACCTGCCTGACCCTGATCCAGCAGCTTGCGGAACATTTCCACGCCGGTGCAGGTGGTCTTCACGGTCGGCTTGATACCGACGATTTCGATTTCTTCACCGACCTTGACCACGCCACGCTCGATACGGCCGGTCACCACGGTGCCGCGACCCGAGATCGAGAACACGTCTTCGATCGGCATCAGGAAGGTGCCATCCACCGCGCGTTCCGGCGTCGGAATGTAGCTGTCCAGCGCATCGGCCAGCGCCAGGATCGCGCCTTCGCCCAGATCGCTCTTGTCGCCTTCCAGCGCCTTCAGTGCCGAACCCTTGACGATGGGGATGTCATCACCCGGGAAGTCGTACTTCGACAGCAGTTCGCGCACTTCCATCTCGACCAGCTCGAGCAGTTCGGCGTCGTCGACCATGTCGCACTTGTTCAGGAACACCACGATGTACGGCACACCGACCTGACGGGCCAGCAGGATGTGCTCGCGGGTCTGCGGCATCGGGCCGTCAGCGGCCGAGCACACCAGAATCGCGCCGTCCATCTGCGCCGCACCGGTAATCATGTTCTTCACGTAATCGGCGTGACCCGGGCAATCAACGTGCGCGTAGTGGCGGGTGGCCGTTTCGTACTCGACGTGCGCAGTGTTGATCGTGATGCCGCGAGCCTTCTCTTCCGGCGCCGCATCAATCTGGTCGTAGGCCTTCGCCTCACCGCCGAACTTCGACGACAGAATCGTCGTGATCGCCGCCGTCAGCGTCGTCTTGCCATGGTCAACGTGACCAATCGTGCCCACGTTCACGTGCGGCTTGGTGCGCTCAAACTTTCCCTTTGCCATTTC